>NZ_LMNM01000001.1:0-1982039 GCF_001423365.1 Aeromicrobium sp. Leaf291 | reverse complement strand
CTACCGCTACGACAACACCACCCTGCCCACCACCTGGAACACCCCCGGCTTCGACGCCTCCACCTGGCGCACCGGCAACGCCGTCCTCGGCTTCGGCAGCACCGTCACCACCAACATCGACGTCCCCGCCCCCACCACCAACCGCCCCCGCAGCGCCCAGCTCCGCCGCACCTTCACCATCGACGACCCCACCACGCTCTCCGACATCACCCTCACCACCCGAGCCGACGACGGGATCGCCCTCTACCTCAACGGCACCGAGCTCACCCGCAAGAACCTGCCCACCGGCACCCTCGGCCGCGACACCTACGCCACCGCCGCACCCCGCACCAGCGCAGCCCTCGCCGCACCCGTCACCGTCACCATCCCCGCCAGCGCCCTCCGCACCGGCACCAACACCCTCGCCGCCAGCGTCCACCTCAACTACCGCGGCACACCCGACCTCACCTTCGACGCCACCCTCACCGCGCGAAGAAGACGGGCTGAGGGAGGTCAGACCCCGAGACGTCGCTTCTGCTCGGCGACGTCGTAGTCGGCCTCCGGCCAGGTCAGGTCGAGGCCGCGCAGCGCCTCCAGCAGGAGCCTGCCGACCGCCCAGTTCCGGTACCACTTGCGGCCGCTGGGCACGACGTGCCACGGCGCGTGCTCCGTGGACGTCCGCTGGAGCACCACGTCGTACGCGGCCTGGTACTCGTTCCAGAGCTCACGCTCGTCGATGTCGCCCGGGTTGAACTTCCAGTGCTTGGTGGGGTCGTCCAGGCGCGCGAGCAGTCGCTCGGCCTGGTCCTCGGGGCTGATATGCAGCAGGCACTTGAGGATCGTGCCGCCGGCGTCGACGTAGCGACGCTCGAAGTCGTTGATGGCGTCGTAGCGCCGTTCGATCTCGTCGGCGTCCGCGAGCGACCGGACCCGACCGATCAGGACGTCCTCGTAGTGCGACCGGTCGAACACGCCCAGCACGCCGCCGGCCGGGAGCTGCTGCTCGATCCGCCAGAGGAAGTCGTGCGCCAGCTCCTCCTCGGTGGGTCTCTTGAACGAGGCGATGCGCACGCCGAGCGGACTCACCAGCCCGACCACCTTCTCGATGACGCCTCCCTTGCCCGAGGTGTCCATCCCCTGGAGGACGAGCAGGACGGACCGCTCACCCCCGGTGGCGCCCTCGGCGTGGAGCCGCTCCTGCAGGTCGGCCAGCTCGGGGCCCAGTGCAGCGAGGGCCTCGAGGGCGTCGTCCTTCGCACCGTCGAAGCCGGGTGTCGACCTGGAGTCGACGTCGGCGAGGAAGGTGGTGCCCGACAGCGTGCTGCTCAGGGTCTGCGTCATGGCGTCACCGTACCTAGGCTGTGCGTCATGGCCCTGCCGACGATCGACCCCGCGCTCTACGCCTACCCCGACGTCGACCGGGCCTGGGTCCGCGTGAACTTCGTGTCGAGCGTGGACGGTTCGGCCCAGGGCCCGGACGGCGTCTCCGGCATGCTAGGGACCGACGCCGACCAGGCCGCCTTCGACCTCCTGCGCGACGTCTGCGACGTCGTCCTCGTGTCCGCCGGCACGGCGCGCGCCGAGGACTACGGCCCGATCGAGGACGGCGTGCTGGCCCTGGTGAGCCGCAGCCTCGACGTCCCCGATCGTCTGCGCGTGCCCGGGGTCCTGGTCGTGGCGCCGGCCGACGTCGACGGGCAGAAGGTCGACGCGCTCGAGGCGGCCGGCGTCGAGGTGCTCACGACCGGTGACACGGACATCGACTGGCCCGCGGTGCTGGACGAGCTCGGCCGGCGCGGACTTCGGCGCGTGCTGTGCGAGGGCGGGCCGTCCCTGCTCGGCACGTTGACCACCCTGGACCTCGTGGACGAGCTGTGCCTGACACTCTCGCCCGTGCTCGTGGTCGGCGAGGGCCGACGGATCTCCGTCGGGGACGAGACCACCGACGTCCCCCTCCGCCTCGCGCACGCGCTCGACGTCCAGGGGACCCTGCTCACCCGGTGGGTGCGCGACCGCTGACCGGATCGGCGAGGACCGGCCAGGCGTGGCCGAAGGGCACCTCGTCGTGCTCGCCCAGCGCTGCCAGCACCGACGGCAGCATCGCCTTCGCCGTGCGCTTGTAGCCCAGCGAGCTGGGGTGGAACCGGTCGAGGCTGAACATCTCGTCCGGGTTCGTGACGAAGAACGGACCGACGACGTCGGCCAGCGACACCACGTAGGCGCCGTGCCGCAGGGCCACCTCGCGCTGGGCCGACGCCAGCTGGCGTGACGCGCGGGCACCGAGCGCGCGCAGCGGCTGCGGCACCGGGGTCAGCGCGCCGAGGTCCGGGCACGTCCCCACCACGACGGCGCTGCCCTTCGCCCGCAGGGCCACGACGCACTTCTCGAGGTGCCCGACCGACTCCGCCACCGGCACCCGGTGCGTCACGTCGTTGCCGCCCACCACGACGATCGCGACGTCGGGGACGTAGTCGAGCGGGAGGGTGGCCAGCTGCGCGTCCAGCATGCTGCTCTCGGACCCCACCACGGCGGCCGTGCGCAGGCGCACCGCACGGTCGGTCCGCTTGGCGACCTGACGCGCCAGCCGCGCCCCCAGGGTGCCCCGCGGTCCGTCGGCACCCAGCCCGGCTGCGATCGAGTCGCCGAGGACCAGCAGGTCGATCGTGGCGCCGAGCCGCTTCTTGAAGACCCGGTCGGCGCGCGGCGCGTCCTCGCCCAGGGGCTTGCCGATGGCCGCGCGCGCCGCCGCCGCCTGGTGCTGCAGCACCGCACGGGCACCGAGTGCAGCCGCCACGGTGGCCGTCGTCGTCACCAGCAGTCCGGTCGTCACCACGCGTCGCACGTCCACAGGGTCGTTCCTCCCACACGCTCGTGAACGCGTGGACACTTGCACCTGAACGTAGGCTGGAGACATGTCCGACCAGGTGGAACAGAACAGCTACGACGTCGAGAAGTCCGACGAGGAGTGGCGCGCCGAGCTCAGCGCCGCCGAGTACCACGTGCTCCGCGAGGCGGGCACCGAGCGGCCCTTCAGCTCCTCCTTCGAGACCGACACGACGAAGGCGGCGTACGCCTGTCGGGCGTGCGGCTCCGAGCTCTTCCGCAGCGACACCAAGTTCGACGCGCACTGCGGCTGGCCGGCGTTCTACGCGCCCCTGGCCGAGGACCGCGTGCAGTACATCGAGGACCGCTCGATGGGCATGCGCCGCGTCGAGGTCCGCTGCGCGAGCTGCGGCTCGCACCTCGGCCACGTGTTCGAGGGCGAGGGCTTCCCCACCCCGACCGACCAGCGCTTCTGCATCAACGGCATCAGCCTGACCCAGGTCCCCGACTGATCTGCTCGCTCACCCTGGTTCTCACCCACTCACCCTGGCGTGCACGCGATGGTGAGTGGGTGAAGACCGTGGTGGGCTCGTGATTCCCATCAGCTGATGGGAATCACGATCACGGGTCAGGGCCAGAGGGCCGTGAGGTCGGCAGGGTCGTGGCGACGGCCGGTGTAGAAGGGGATCTCCTCGCGGACGTGGCGGCGGGCGGTGCTGGCGCGCAGGTCGCGCATGAGGTCGACGATGCGGTGCAGGTCGTCGGCCTCGAACGCCAGGAGCCACTCGTAGTCGCCCAGCGCGAACGAGGCCACCGTGTTGGCGCGCACGTCGGGGTACGGGCGGGCCTGCATGCCGTGCTCCTTCAGCATCGCGCGGCGCTCCTCGTCGGGGAGCAGGTACCACTCGTAGGACCGCACGAACGGGTACACGCACACCCAGTCGCGGACCGTCTCGTCGGCCATGAAGGCGGGCACGTGCGACTTGTTGAACTCGGCCGGGCGGTGCAGCGCGGTCTGGGACCACACCGGCGCCATGCGCGAGCCGAGGGCGGTCCGCCGGAAGGCGTTGTACGCGGCCTGGAGCGCCTCGGCGGTCTCGGCGTGCCACCAGACCATCAGGTCGGCGTCGGCACGCATGCCGCTCACGTCGTAGAAGCCACGGACCACCACGTCGTCACCGGCGAGACGCTCGACCAGCGCGTCGACCTCCGCCGCCTCGGCGGCACGGTCGGCGTCGCCGAGCACCCGCTCGAGCCTGAAGACCGACCACATCGTGTAGCGGATGGTCTCGTTGATCTCCTTGGCCAGCTTTCCCTGGTTCGGCAGACGATCGCTCATGGCACCATCCTCCCCCGCTCGTCTACCGGGCGAGGAGGCGGGCTGCGGCCTCTCGTGCCGACCCGATCACGGCGGGCACCCCGACGCCGCGGTAGGCCGCTCCGCAGACCTCGAGGCCGTCGACCCGGGCCACCGCGGCCTCGACGGTCGCCAGCCGCGACAGGTGGCCGACGTCGTACTGCGGGAGCCCGCCGCCCCAGCGCTGCACGTGGGCGGACTGCACGGACGGGAGCGACCCGTAGGCCGCAGCGAGGTCGGTCAGCGCCAGGTGGGCGACCTGCTCGTCGTCCTGGTGGAGCACCCCCGTGTCGCCCGCGCGGCCGATCGACGCCCGCACGACCGTGCGGTCCCCGGCGACCTCGGCCAGCCAGGCCCACTTGTGGGTCGAGATGGTGGAGCCCTTCACGACCGTGCCGTCGATCGGCGGCACGAGGAACCCGGACCCCTCGACGTCGATGGGGCCGTCGAGCACGAAGGTCGCGATGGCCATCGAGGCGTAGTCGATCGCCGCGAGGGAGAACGCCGCCGGCGGCGCGGCCTCCGCGAGCAGGCGCGCAGCGGCCGGCGCGGGTGCGGCCACGACGACGGCGTCGAAGGCCAGGGTCTCGATGGCCGACGTCGGCCCGACGTGGAGCTCCCAGCCGCCGTCGACGGAGGTGATCGCGCGGACGGTCGACCGCAGCCGGACGTCGAGGCCGCCGTGCTCGACGACGCGGTGCGGCAGGGTGCCGACCCCGCCGACGATCCCGGCGAACACCGGGGTCTCCAGCGTGCGGGTCTCCGCCCGGGTCCGAGCGGCGCCCGCGAGGGGGTCCTCGCCGAGGGCCAGCACCTGCGGCGCCGCCGCCCGCAGCGAGAGCCGGTCGGCGTGCCCGGCGTAGACCCCACCGAGGAGCGGCTCGACCATCCGGTCCACGACCTCCCGGCCGAGACGCGGCTCCAGGAAGGCGGTCACCGAGACGTCGTCCTCGGGCACGGGAAGGGCGTGCCCGACGGGCCGCTCGGCGACGATGCCCGAGGCCTCGAGGGCGTCGAGGTCCGCCGGGACGCCCATGACGGTCGGCGGCAGGGGCCGCAGGGCCCCCCGGGTCCAGATCGACGCCGACGTGGTCGCGGGGTGGGTGAGCTCGGCGCCCACCCGTGTCGCGAGGTCGACGGCCTCGGGACGTCGCGCGAGCAGCGACTCGGCCCCGACGTCGACCCGCAGGTCGCCCACCCGGTCGACGTGCAGCTTCCCGCCGATCCGGTCCGATCCCTCGAGCACGACGACGTCGCACCCGGCCTCGACCAGGTCGAGCGCCGCCGTCAGCCCGGCGATGCCGGCGCCCACCACCGCGACGCGCATCAGACCCGCTCGTACCCGTGCACGAAGTCCACCAGGCCCTTCACGGCGTCGGGGTCGGTCTGCGGCAGCACCCCGTGCCCCAGGTTGAAGACGTGGCCACGGGCGCTGCGCCCGCGCTCGATGGCCGCCGCGGCCTTCGTGTGCAGCACGTCGGCCGGCGCGAACAGCAGCGTCGGGTCCAGGTTCCCCTGCACCGACCGGCCCGGGCCGACCTTCTCGATGGCGCGGTCGAGCGGAACCCGCCAGTCCACGCCCACGACGTCGGCGCCGACGTCACCCATCTGGTCGAGCAGCTCGCCCGTGCCGACACCGAAGTGGATGCGCGGCACGCCGAGGTCGGCCACGGACTCCAGCACCCGGCGCGAGTGGGGCGCCACGTAGGTCTCGTAGTCCGACGGCGAGAGCGTCCCGGCCCACGAGTCGAACAGCTGCACGGCCGACGCGCCGGCCTCCACCTGGATCCGCAGGAAGTCCGCCGCGATGTGGGACAGCCGCTCCAGCAGGTCGTTCCACAGGCCGGTCTGGGAGTACATCAGCTGCTTGGTGATGCGGTGGTCGCGCGAGGGCCCGCCCTCGACGAGGTAGGACGCCAGCGTGAAGGGCGCACCGGCGAAGCCGATGAGCGGCGTCGCGCCCAGCTCGCCGACGAGGGCGCGGGCCGCGGCCGCGATGCTCTCGACGTCGTCGGGCTCGAGCCGGCGCAGCTGCTCCAGCTGACCCCGGCGGCGGATCGGGTCGGCGATGACCGGCCCCGTCCCGGGGACGATGTCGAGGTCGACGCCGATGGCCTTCAACGGCACGACGATGTCGGAGAAGAAGATCGCGGCGTCGACGCCGTAGCGCCGCACCGGCTGCATCGTGATCTCCACGACCAGGTCGGTCGAGAAGCACGAGTCGAGCATGGCCACGCCCTCGCGGATCTTCAGGTACTCGGGCAGGTGCCGGCCCGCCTGACGCATGAACCACACGGGGACGCGGCTCGTGGGCTCGCCACGGCAGGCGCGCAGGAAGTCGCTGTCGGCGGTGATGTCGGAGGGGGAGGTGCTCACCGACCGATTCTCGCAGGGACAGGGCCGAAGGGTGCAGCCGCGGTGCCGGGCCCTGCGTGTCGGGACCCCGACGCGGCCCGGAGTGCCTACGATCGGCCTGTGGGCGTCCGCAGCGAGATCGATCACACTCCTCCAGCGTTCCTGGCTGCCCTGGAGCAGCTGCACGCCGCACCCTTGCGCCCGGAGGTCGCGATCGACGAGATCCCGGCACCGCAGCGCATCGCCCCGCACGCCCACGCGCTCAGCGGCGACGTGGAGGTCGCCGGCGACGACGTCGCCACCGGGCGCTTCATCCTGCTCCACGACCCCGCGGGCAACGACGCCTGGAACGGCGAGTTCCGCTGCGTCACCTTCGCCCGCGCCGAGGTCGAGGCCGAGATGGCCGCCGACCCCGCCCTGGCCAGCGTCGGCTGGAGCTGGCTGGTCGACGCGCTCGCGACCCACGGCGGCACGCACACGGCGGCCAGCGGGAGCGTCACGGTCGTCACCACCGAGACGTTCGGCGAGATGGCCGACGACGCCGGGTCCGCCCAGGTCGAGGTGCGCGCGTCGTGGACGCCCACCTCCGAGGTCGGCGCCCACGTCGCGGCCTGGTCCGAGCTGCTGTGCACCCTCGCCGGGCTTCCCCCGCTGAGCCCCGGGGTGGTCCCGCTGCAGCGACGTCGAGGACGTCGTTGAGCTCGTCCGCGTCGGACACGCCCGGGAGCGAGGAGGTCGCTCCCCCGCTGCCGCGCCTGCAGCTGCGTGATCCGCTCCCTCCGGTCATCGACACCGTCGACGACTACGTCAACTACTGCGCCCGGGTCTCCCTCGGCTCCGGGCCCGTCGCCCTCGACGCCGAGCGTGCCTCCGGCTACCGCTACTCCCAGCGCGCCTACCTGGTCCAGGTGCGACGCGACGGCAGCGGCACCGGTCTCGTCGACCCGATCGCGTTCGACGACCTCACCGACCTCGACGAGGCGATCGGTGACGCGGAGTGGATCCTGCACGCCGCCACCCAGGACCTTCCGTGCCTGGCCGAGATCGGCCTGCGTCCCACCGCCCTGTTCGACACCGAGCTCGCCGGGCGGTTGCTGAACCTGCCCCGGGTCGGGCTGGCCTCGCTCGTGGAGCACTACCTCGGGCTCAGCCTGGCCAAGGAGCACTCCGCGGCCGACTGGTCCACCCGCCCGCTGCCCGAGCCGTGGCTCGAGTACGCGGCGCTCGACGTCGAGGTGCTGATCGAGCTGCGCAACCTGATCGAGGCCGACCTCGAGAGGACCGGCAAGCGGGAGTGGGCCGCCCAGGACTTCGAGGCCCTGCTGTCGTTCACCGGGGCACCTCAGCGCGAGGAGCGTTGGCGTCGCACCTCCGGCATCCACCGCGCCCGTGGTCGACGCACCCTGGGTCTCGTCCGAGCGATCTGGGAGGCGCGCGACCGCATCGCCGAGCAGCGCGACACCACCCCGGGCCGCATCCTGCCCGATGCCTCGATCCTCGAGATCGCCCGCGAGGCACCGCGCGACGCCTCCGCGCTCCGCCAGCTCTCGGTCATGCGCTCGCGCGGTCCGCGCCGCTTCGTCCAGGAGTGGCTCGACGCCGTCGAGGAGGGTCTGGCCCTGGCGGAGGACGAGCTGCCGCACTCCACGCCGAACCGCGAGGGACCGCCTCCGCCGCGCGCCTGGGCCGACAAGCACCCCGAGGCCGCGGCACGCCTGGCCGCCGCCCGCGAGGCCGTCGCGCGCATCGCCGAGCAGAACGACCTGCCGACCGAGAACCTCATCTCCCCCGGGCTGGTCCGCGCCCTGGCCTGGGAGCCCCCGAGCACCCCCGACGTCGCCCACGTCGGCGATGCGCTGGCCGAGGCCGGCGCCCGCCCGTGGCAGGTCGAGCTCGTCGCGACCGACCTGGCCGCCGCCCTGCAGCCGTAGGCGATCTCACAGGCACAGCCCTGTCAGGCAAGGCGAACCTGAGTAGCATGTCGTTGTGCTCGCCAACTTCCTGATCGGCCTGCGCGAGGGACTCGAGGCCAGCCTCGTCGTCAGCATCCTGCTGGCCTACCTCGTGCGGACCGACCGTCGCCACGACGCCCGGTACATCTGGCTCGGCGTGGGGGGCGCCATCGCGCTCGTGGTCGTGGTGTTCACGGTCGTCACGCTCGTGTTCGAGCAGCTGCCCTTCGTCTGGCAGGAGGCCGTCGGCGGGACGCTGTCGATCCTGGCCGCAGCGCTGGTCACGTGGATGATCTTCTGGATGCGGCGCACCGCACGGGGGCTCAAGCGCGAGCTCGAGGGAGAGCTCGCCACCGCCGTCGAGCTCGGACCCCTGGCGATCGCCACGGTGGCGTTCCTGACGGTGGGTCGCGAGGGCCTGGAGACGGCCGCCATCATCTGGGCCACCATCTCGGGCAGCTATACGGCGGAGCCGTTCGTCGGGGCGATCAGCGGCATCCTCGTCGCGGTGGGCCTCGGCTACCTCATCTACCGAGGAGCCGTGCGCATCAACCTGGCGACCTTCTTCACCGTCACCGGCGCGCTGCTGGTCGTGGTCGCCGCCGGGGTTCTGGCCTACGGGATCCACGACCTGCAGGAGGCCGGCATCCTGCCCGGTCTCGGCACGCTCGCGTTCGACGTGTCCAGCACCATCCCGCCCGACAGCTGGTACGGGACCCTGCTGAAGGGGACCGTCAACTTCCAGCCGAACCCCACCGTGCTGCAGGTCGTGGCCTGGGTCGCTTACCTGGTCCCGGTGCTGTGGATCTACCTGCGTCCGCGTCGCACGGCGGCGACGGTCGGCTCGGCGGCCTGATCCGGTGGCGGGCTACGCCCCGGCGGATACGGTGGTGCCCATGCCAGCCCGGTGTCCGCGATGAGCGACTTCCATCGCCCGTCCCTGCCGGGGCAGAAGCTGTTCGAGGCGCTCGCGCACGACACCGATCCCGCCGAGGTGGCTGCTGCCGGTCACCGCATCGCGCACCTGCTGGTGCGCGGCCCGCTGGACCGCGACGACCGCGAGCTGGTGGACCGGGTGCTGCACCTCTCCGACGCCGAGGGACTCGGCGTCATCGCCGAGCTCTGGTCGCACGCCGCGCCCGACACGCTCTCGGGAGCCCTGTGGCGGTTGTACCTGCTGCGTGAGTGGGTGCACCGCCAGCCACGGCAGGCCGCCGCGGAGTTCGCCGCCGGCCGCGGCTTCGCCCCGGTCCACGAGGTGCTCGCCGGCGTCGTCGAGCCCCCGGGCGCCGACGAGGTGGTGGCGCTCGTCGACACCGTCGTGCGCGGCATCGTCGTGACCGACCTCGACGTCGTCCTCGACCGGGCGGCCGCGTTCGCCCACATCGTGGGAGTAGGTCGCGGACAGCTCGACGACGGCGATGCGCACAGCGCGGCCCGGCTCCTCGACATGGCCCAGCACCTGCGCCGCTCGGCGGCGCTGGAGCGGTCCGGCTCCCTGCACTGACGGGCACCGCAGCCCTGCGTGGGATGTGTCACGAGGTCAGGTCGGCTCGTCGCTTGTGTGGGCCGGCGAGCGAGTTAGGCTGGTGAACGCGCCGGGTCGGTGCAAGCCCCGGGTCCCAAATGAAGCCGCTACGAGCGGCCACGCGCCGTGAGGCGCTTCCCGGCCCGGCGCATCACTCCTCGGCCCGTCCCCGACGCCTCAGGAAGGCGCGAAGGTCGTGTACGACTGACGTGCGGCCCCGATCTTGGACAGGGCCGCGAGGTCGTCCCCGGACGGCAGCCAGCCGACCGCGTCGGCGTTGGCGCGCACCTGCTCGGGGCGGGTCGCACCGGCGATCACGCTCGTCACGGCGTCCTGGGCCGCCAGTCCGCCCATGGCCACCTGCAGGAGGGTGAGGTCCCGCTCGTCGGCGAAGGTCTGCAGTGCCTCGATCCGCTCCCAGTCGGCCCCGGCGAGCCGCTCCGTCTGCGCTGCGAGACGGGTCCCGGACGGAGCGTCCTCGCCGCGCCGGTACTTGCCGGTGAGCAGTCCGTAGGCCAGCGGGAAGTACGGCAGCAGCCCGACGTCGAGCTGCTCGCACGCCGGGACCAGCTCCACCTCCGCCGTGCGGTTGTACAGCGAGTACTCGTTCTGCGCGGTCGCGAAGCGGGCCAGGTCCGCCGACCGGCTGCGCCAGTCGGCGTCGACCAGCTGCCAGGCCTGGAAGTTCGAGCAGCCGATCGCGCGCACGGTGCCCGCCTGCACCAGGGCGTCGAGCGCCTCGAGGGTCTCCTCGACCGGCGTCAGCGGGTCGGGGGTGTGCAGCTGGTAGAGGTCGACGTGGTCGGTGCCGAGCCGACGCAGGCTGGCCTCCACGGCCGTGCGCACGTACGCGGCGCTCCCCCGCCGCCCGCCGTCGTCGCCGTTGCGGCCCTGCATGTCCATGCCGAACTTCGTGGCCACCACGACGTCGTCGCGTCGCGAGCCCAGCGCGGCGCCCAGCAGCTCCTCGCTCGCTCCCAGCCCGTAGGTGTCGGCGGTGTCGAAGAACGTCACGCCGCGGTCGATCGCGGCGTCGACGACCTCCTGCACCTGGTCGGCGTCGATCCGACTGCCGAAGGCGTTGCACCCGATGCCGACGACGGGCACCTGGATGCCGGAATGACCGAGGGGACGCTGCGCGAGATCCATGCCACCGAGACTAGGACCCCGACCAGGCGGGTGACCCCCGTGGCCGCGTCCACCGGCTCCACGCGCACGTCGCCTAGACTGCAGCGCATGCCTGGACCCCGTCGCACGCTGGCCGCCGCCGTGTGCGCCGCCGTGGTCGGGCTGTTCCTCGTGGCCGGGGTCGGGGTCGCGCAGGCGTCGCCGCAGCACCGGGCCACCACGGTGCACGCGTCGTCGGCCACGCACCACGCCGCCCACGTGCGGTCCACCGGCGACCACACCGACCACCGGGACCTCGACCTGTGGTCCCTCCCGCCGGTCGAGGCGGACCAGGTTCCCGAGCTCGAGCGCGGCGCGGCCCCGGTCCACGCCGTCGTGCCCGTGCCCGGGCAGGCGGTGCGCCCGCTCGTACGAGGTCCTCCGGCTGCCTGAGGTCCCCGTCCAGCAGCCCGCCACCACCTCGAAAGTCCTTCCATGAGCAACCGTGCACCTCTGTGGCGCGCGATCACGGCCTTCGCCGTCCTCGCCGCCTCCCTCGCCTTCGCGTACTTCAAGCCGGCCAACCTCGGACTGGACCTGGAGGGCGGCACCCAGATCGTCCTCGAGACCCAGAGCACCGACCGGATCGAGGCCGACGCGGAGTCCACCGCCCGAGCGCTGGAGGTCATCCGCGGCCGCGTCGACGCCCTCGGCGTGGCCGAGCCGACGCTGGCGCAGTCGGGCGACCGGCGCATCATCGTCGAGCTGCCGGGCGTCCAGGACCCCCGTGAGGCGGCCGAGGTCATCGGCCAGACCGCCCAGCTGTCGTTCCACGAGGTGCTGAGCCCGGCCACCGAGGGCCAGGAGCCCGAGGAGGGCCAGGTCGTCGCCGCCGACGAGCAGGGCCAGCCGCTCCTGCTCGGACCCACGGTCATCGACGGCGAGGGCGTCTCCGACGCGCAGGCCGCCCAGCCGCAGCAGAGCATCGGCCAGTGGGTCGTCAACGTCGACTTCGCCGGCGAGGGACGTTCGGGCTGGCGCGACCTCGTCGCCGCGGCCTGCGCCAACACCGCGGGCGGGAACCGGGTCGCGATCCTGCTCGACGAGGACATCATCTCCTCCCCCGCCGTCCAGCCCGACCTGTGCACGTCGGGCGGCGGCAACAGCACCAGCATCACGGGCAGCTTCACGCAGGCCGAGGCCGACGACCTCGCCGTGCTCATCAAGGGCGGCGCGCTCCCCGTGCCGGTCGAGGTCATCGAGCAGCGCACCGTCGGCGCCACCCTCGGTGCCGCCGCCATCGACGCCTCCATCGAGGCCGGCATCATCGGCATCATCCTGACCGGCCTGTTCATCGTGCTCGTCTACCGCGCCATCGGGTTCATGGCCACGCTCGGCCTGGCCACGTACGCCGCCATCTCCTACGGCCTGCTCGTCTGGATCGGGGCGACCCTGACCCTGCCCGGACTGGCCGGCTTCGTCCTGGCCATCGGACTGGCGATCGACGCCAACGTGCTCGTGTTCGAGAGAGCGCGTGAGGAGTACGAGAAGAACGGCAACCTCCACCTGTCGCTGACGACCGGCTTCAACAAGGCGTGGTCGGCCATCCTCGACTCGAACGTCACCACGATCCTCGCGGCGGGGCTGCTGTTCGTCCTGGCATCCGGCCCGGTCAAGGGCTTCGGCGTGACGCTGACCATCGGCACGATCGCGTCGATGTTCTCGGCGCTGGTCGTCGCGAGGGTGCTCACCGAGTGGGCCGTGAAGCGGTCCGTGCTGCGCAAGCGTCCGGGCGTCACCGGCATCGCCAACACCGGACCCGTGCGCAAGTGGCTCAACGAGCGCGGTCCCGACCTGATGAAGCGCAGCGGCACGTGGATCGCGATCACGCTGGTCGTCGCCGGTGTGTCGGTCAGCGGCATCCTGCTGCGCGGTCTCAACCTCGGTGTCGAGTTCACCGGCGGCCGGATCCTGGAGTTCTCCACCGCCCAGACGGCCGACGTCGAGGACGTCCGCACGGCCGTCTCCGACGCGGGCTTCCCGCGTGCCGTCGTGCAGGAGTCCTCCGGCGACGGACAGAGCGAGAACGTCACCGTCCGGCTCGACGACATCTCCAACGAGGAGGCCGTCCAGGTCGAGGAGGCGGTCGAGACCGTTGCCGGCGAGGCCACCAAGGAGAGGGACGAGCTGATCGGCCCGAGCCTGGGCAAGGAGCTGCGCGACAAGGCGCTCATCGCCTTCGGCATCGCGATCGCCGCCCAGATGCTCTACCTCGCGTGGCGGTTCCGCTGGACCTACGCGGTCTCGGCCCAGCTGTCCATGTCGTCGGTGGTGCTGACGGTCGTCGGCATCTTCGCCTGGTGGGGCAAGCCGATCGACGGCGTGTTCCTGGCTGCGGTCCTCTCGATCATCGGCCTCGCGGTCAACGACACCATCGTGGTGTTCGACCGCATCCGTGAGCACACCGGCGACAACCGCGGCCGCAAGCTACGGGAGGTCGTGAACGAGGCGATCCTGCAGACGATCCCCCGCACCGTGAACACCGGCCTCGGCGCGATGTTCATCCTGGCTGCGCTCGCGGTCCTCGGCGGCGACTCGCTCACCGACTTCGCGATCGCCCTGCTCCTCGGCCTGTCGATCGGCATCCTGTCGACGATCTTCACCGCGTCCGCCCTGGCGGTCGTGCTGGAGGAGCGCTGGCCGCACGACCCGGAGCGGAAGCCCAAGGTCGTCGACAAGTACGCCCAGATCGACGACGGACGCAGCGCCGACGGCGCCGTCGTCTGAGCCGACCCCGGTGAGGAGCTGCCGCCCGCCCACGTGGTGACGGCGGCAGCGCCTCGGGGTCGCCCGCATCGGCCGGGTGGCAGGATGAGCAGCATGCGCATCGCGAATCACGTGGTCGACCTCGTGGGCGGCACCCCGCTCGTGAAGTTGTCCAGCGTCGTCCCGGCAGGATCTGCCCTGGTGGCGGCCAAGATCGAGTACCTCAACCCCGGCGGCAGCTCCAAGGACCGCATCGCCGTCAAGATGGTGGACGAGGCCGAGGCCTCCGGTGCCCTCAAGCCCGGCGGGGTCATCGTCGAGCCGACGTCCGGCAACACCGGCGTCGGGCTCGCGCTGGTGGCCCAGCAGCGCGGGTACACCTGCATCTTCGTCTGCCCCGACAAGGTCAGCGAGGACAAGCGCAACACCCTGCGCGCCTACGGAGCCGAGGTCGTCGTGTGCCCCACGGCCGTGCCGCCCGAGCACCCCGACAGCTACTACAACGTCTCCGACCGCCTGGTGCGCGAGACCCCGAACGCCTGGAAGCCCGACCAGTACTCGAACCCGGCCGGGCCCGCCTCGCACTACGAGACGACCGGTCCGGAGATCTGGGCCGACACCGACGGCACGGTCACCCACTTCGTCGCAGGCGTCGGGACCGGCGGCACGATCACCGGCGCCGGGCGGTACCTCAAGGAGGTCTCCGGCGGCCGAGTCAAGGTCGTCGGCGCCGACCCCGAGGGATCGGTGTACTCCGGCGGCACGGGCCGCCCGTACCTCGTGGAGGGCGTGGGCGAGGACTTCTGGCCGAGCGCCTACGACCCCGAGATCGCCGACGAGATCATCGCCGTCTCCGACGCCGACGCCTTCGACATGACGCGGCGCCTCGCCCGCGAGGAGGGCCTGCTCGTCGGCGGCTCCTGCGGCATGGCCGTCGTCGCCGCCCTCCAGGTCGCCGAGCGCGAGGGTCCCGACGCCGTCGTCGTCGTGCTGCTGCCCGACGGGGGCCGCGGGTACCTGTCCAAGATCTTCAACGACGACTGGATGTCGTCGTACGGGTTCCTGCGCGAGCCGCTCGACGGCCGGACCGACCGCCCCAGCGTCGGCGACGTGCTGCGCCGCAAGAGCGGCGACCTGCCGGCACTCGTGCACACGCACCCGTCCGAGACCATCCGCGACGCCATCGAGATCCTGCGCGAGTACGGGGTCTCCCAGATGCCCGTCGTCGGCGCGGAGCCGCCCGTCGTCATCGGTGAGGTCGCGGGCAGCGTCAGCGAGCGCACGCTCATCAGCGCCGTCTTCGAGGGCCGCGCCGCCCTCACCGACCCGGTCTCCAAGCACATGGAGGCGCCGCTCCCCCTGCTGGGCGCCAACGAGGACCTCGACGCGGCCCTCGAGGCGCTCGGCGAGAGCGACGCCGTCATGGTCATCGAGGACGGCAAGCCGCTGGGCGTCCTCACCCGTCACGACCTCCTGGGGGTTCACGTATGAGCGACGAGAAGAGCCAGCACGAGCTCGACCCGCGCGGCTTCGCGACCCGTGCGATCCACGCCGGCCACGAGCCCGACCCGGCCACGGGTGCGGTCAACGTCCCGATCTACGCCTCCAGCACCTTCGCCCAGGACGGCGTCGGCGGCATGCGCGGCGGCTACGAGTACGCCCGCACCGGCAACCCCACGCGCGCGGCCCTCGAGGCCAACCTCGCGTCGCTGGAGGACGGCCGGCACGGCCGGGCGTTCTCGTCCGGCATGGCTGCCACCGACGCCGCCCTGCGGACCCTGCTTCGTCCCGGCGACCACCTCGTGATCCCCGACGACGCCTACGGCGGGACCTTCCGGCTCATCGACAAGGTGTTCACGCAGTGGGGCATCTCCTACACCCCGGTGGCCGTCAACGACGTCGACGCGGTGCGCGCCGCGATCACGTCCGCCACCAAGGTCGTGTGGGTCGAGACGCCCACCAACCCGCTGCTCAACATCGCCGACATCGAGCGCGTGGCCGAGGTCGCCCACGACGCAGGCGCACGCTTCGTGGTCGACAACACGTTCGCCTCGCCCTACCTGCAGCAGCCGTTGAGGCTCGGTGCCGACGTGGTGCTGCACTCGACCACCAAGTACCTGGGCGGCCACTCCGACGTCGTGGGTGGCGCGCTCGTGACCGACGACGCCGAGCTCGACGCCGGGTTCGGCTTCCTGCAGAACGGTGCAGGCGGGGTCCCCGGGCCGTTCGACGCCTACCTCACGTTGCGTGGCGCCAAGACGCTCGCGGTCCGCATGGAGCAGCACTGCACCAACGCCGAGGCGGTCGTCGACCTGCTCGTCGGCCATCCCGCCGTGGCCTCGGTCCTGTACCCGGGTCTGCCGGACCACCCGGGCCACGAGGCAGCCGCGCGCCAGATGCGCCGGTTCGGCGGCATGGTGTCGCTGCGCCTGGCCGGAGGACGTCAGGCCGCGCTCGACCTGTGCGCCCGCACGAGCATCTTCACCCTGGCCGAGAGCCTCGGCGGCATCGAGTCCCTCATCGAGCACCCCGGCGCGATGACCCACGCCTCCACGGCCGGTTCCGTGCTCGAGGTCCCCGACGACCTGGTGCGTCTCAGCGTGGGCATCGAGGACACCGCAGACCTGCTGGCCGACCTCGAGCAGGCACTCGCCTGATCGCGCCGTGACGTCGGGTCAGCCGACGTCGCGGCCCCGCTCGGCGTCGGAGGGCGTGACCATGTCGACCTCGAGCTCCTCGCGCTCGAGGTCGGCGAAGAGGTCCTGCTCGTCGACCGCCGCCGGCGGTGCGGGCACGGCCGGCTCCGGCTCGGGCGCCGCCGCGACAGGCCCGACCTGCGGCGCCGTGTCGGCGGCGAGCTCGGGGGCGTTCAGCTTCCGCACGTGCGTGTCCTCGATGGTGGCGATGCTGCCGAGCTGGGCGGCCTCGTCGACGGCGTCGAGCTTGCGGGCGGTGGAGATGACCTGGCGATCGAGCGAGCCGACGAGCTTGTTGTAGTCGTCGACGGAGCGCTCGATCGTGCGGCCGAGCTTGGACACGTGGCCCGAGAGCGTGCCGAGGCGCTTGTAGAGCTCGCGGCCGAGCGCGACGAGCTCGAGCGCGTTCTCGGCCATCTGCTCCTGCTTCCAGGTGAGCGCGACGGTCTTGAGCACGGCCCAGAGGTTGACCGGGGTCGCCAGCGCGATGCCCTGGCTGTAGGCGTGCTCCATGAGACCGGGATCGGCGTCGAGCGCGTCGTTGAGGATCGCCTCGTTGGGGATGAACGCGATCGTGAACTCGGGGCTCTCCTCCAGCCCGGTCCAGTACTGCTTGGAGGCGAGGGTGTCGACGTGCGACTTGACGGCCCGGGCGTGCTGGAGGCGGACCTGCTTGCGCCGGTCGTCGTCGAGCTCGTCGCGGTAGGCCTCGATGAACGCGCGGTACGGCACCTTGGCGTCGATCGCCAGGCGCTTGCCCCCGGGCAGGTTGATGACCATGTCGGGGCGGCGCGCACCGCTGTCGGCCGTGATCGACTCCTGCACCGAGTAGTCGATGCGGTTGAGCAGCCCGGCCGACTCCACCAGCGTGCGCAGCTGGGTCTCGCCATAGGTGCCGCGGACGGCGTTGTTGCTCAGGGCGGCGGACAGCGCCTCGGCCGCCTGCTTGGACTGCGCCGCCGTCTCGCGGGTGACCCGGAGCTGCTCGGCCAGCTGGCCGTGCTGCTCGGCGCGCTGCTGCTCCAGCTCGTCGACCTTGGCCTGCATGCCCTTGAGCTGGGCGGCCACGGGAGCCAGCTGCTGCAGCACCTTGCTCTCGGCGGCACCGGAGGCCTCACGCTTCTGCTCCTCGCGCCGGTGACGCTCCACCGCGTCGCGGTACTGCTGCTGCGCGACGCCGACCTGCTCACGCAGCTCCTTGGCCTCCGCTGCGACCGCGGCCAGACGCGCCTCCACCGCGGCACGTGCCGAGGCGAGCGAGCTCTCGAGCTGCGCCTGCTCGACGGCGGCCGCGTGCCGGACCTCGGCCAGCTGCACCTGGGCGTCGTGCCGGAGCTCGCTGATCTCGGCGGTGTGCCGCGCCTCGACCACGGCGGGGTCCTCGTGACCGCAGACCACGTCCTGCCGACGCGCACGATCCACCAGGGCACCGACCACCGCACCGAGCGCGATGCCCACCAGCAGACCGAGCAGAAGTGCCGTCGAGGAAGCCATGGCCCGAGTCTCCCAACCAGGACCGACAGAAGCGTGGAGGCGTGCCGTGGCCCGGCGCGTGGACCCGCCCGACGCGACCCGAACGTCCTCGCGGGGCTCGGACGGGTGGGTCGGCCCCTCTACCCTGGACGCCATGCCCGACTCCCCCGACACCCGCGAGCGCTCGTTCCTGAGCGGACTGTCGTGGTTCCAGGTCCTGGCCGGCGCTCTCGCCGCGATGACGTCGGCCTGGGTCGCCTCGGCGCTGGGCGTGGGCGGCACGATCATCGGCGCGGCGCTCGGCAGCCTCGTCGTGACGATCACGTCGACCTTCTACGCCAGCACGCTCGACCGTGGCCGCACCCTCATCGTCCAGACCGACAGCGGCACGTTCGTCGAGACCGACGTCGAGCCCGGTCACACCGCCGAGGCGCTCGCCGCCGTGAGCGAGGCCACCCACGAGCAGGTCAAGGGCGCCGAGGTGGTCGAGGACCCTCGTCGGTCCATCCGCTGGAGGACGGTCGCTCTCACCACGGCGATCATCCTGGCGGTGTCCGGCCTCGCGATGGGCGCCTACGAGATCGTCACCGACAAGGCCTACGGCTCCGATCCCGACAACGCTCGGATCGGCAACCCGTTCGGCGGTGGGAGCAAGGCCGAGCCCACCGAGGACGCCGAGCCGCGGGAGTCCTCGTCGCCCGACCCGGCCGCCACGCCGACGCCGACCCGCCGCCCCACGGCCACCGCGACGCCCACCCCGACGGCCACCCCCACGCCCACGCCCGCACCGACCGCCACGGCCACCACCGAGCCACCCGTCGACCAGGAATGAACGGACCCGACCCGACGTTGACCAGCGCGATCACGACCCCGTGACCTCTGGGAGGAGGACCCCATGACCATCTACCTGACCCCGAACCTGTCCGACGAGAAGATCGCCGCGATGGACGCCTTCGAGGCCTTCCGCCTGGGTGAGGAGCTGTTCGACTCGCGCTACCCCCGCGACGCCGTACGGGTCCTGCGGCGTGTGGTCGACGAGGTGCCCGACAACGCGTCGGCGTGGGAGCTGCTCGCGCGCTCGCACTTCGCCGCGGCGCAGCTGGCACCCGCGGAGGCCGCCTTCCGTCGGCTCATCGCGCTCGAGCCGACGAGCGGCTGGGCGCACACGGCCCTCGGTCTGACGCTGGACCGGCAGAGCCGCCACCGCGAGGGGGCGGCGATGCATCGCCTCGCCGCGGCCCTGGGCGAGTCGGCGCGCGACGCCACCCGCGTCGAGCTGGTCGACCGGCCGGCCACCTGAGTCGTGGCCGCCCCGAACCCTCCGTCCGGCGGGCACCCGTGAGTCCGTGGGTGCCCGTCGCGGTCGGTGCCGCGGCGGCGCTGCTGCCGTGGGGCTGGGGGCCCGGCCGACACGTCGTCACCCTCGTGCACGAGGCCGGGCACGCCCTCGTCGCGGTGCTGACCGGACGCCGGCTCAACGGCGTGCGTCTGCACCGTGACACCTCAGGGCTCACCACGTCGGTCGGACGTCCGCGCGGGCCGGGCATGGTCGCGACGGCGGCGGCCGGGTACCTGTCCCCCACCGCCCTGGGCCTCGGGATGCTCGCCACGGCCGCGCTCGGCAGCACCGCCTGGGCGCTGTGGATCGCCCTGGCCGTCGTGACCGGCATGCTGGTCTTCATCCGCAACTGGTTCGGCCTGCTCGTCGTGGGCCTCGCCGCCCTGGTCGTGGGCTACCTCGTCTGGCGCACCGACGAGGGGGTCCAGCAGCTCGCCGTCGTGGCCCTCGCCTCCTTCCTGCTCGTGGGCGGGCCGCGCACGACGGTCGAGCTGTGGTCGAGCCGCCGTCGCTCCCGCTCCGCCACGTCGGACGCCGACGTGCTGGCCCGCCTCACGCACCTTCCCGCGGCGCTCTGGAACGCCGTGTTCGTGGTCGTCACCACGGCGGCCCTCCTGCCCGCATGGCACCTGCTGCGCGGCCTCGACGGGCTGGGCTGAGACCACGCCGTCGTCGGGGTGCTTGGATGAGGCGGTGACCGACGGACCCATGACGACCCCATCCTTCTTCGAGGTCGAGGCCCGACTCGACGGGCGGGCCGGACGCACCGGCACCATCACGACCGCCCACGGCGCCATCCGGACACCGGCCTTCGTCCCCGTGGGCACCAAGGCCACGGTCAAGGCGGTCCTGCCGGAGGCGATGGCCGAGCTGGGCGCGCAGGCGCTGCTCGCGAACGCCTACCACCTCTACCTCCAGCCCGGCGACGACGTCGTGGAGGCCGCCGGCGGACTCGGCCGCTTCATGGGCTGGGACGGCCCCACCTTCACCGACTCCGGCGGGTTCCAGGTGATGAGCCTCGGCTCCGGCTATCGCAAGACCCTGTCGATGGACGCGTCCACGGACGCCGCCGACGTGATCGCCACGGACAAGGACCGCCTGGCGCACGTCGACGAGGAGGGCGTCACGTTCCGCAGTCACCTCGACGGATCCACGCACCGCTTCACGCCCGAGGTGTCGATGGGCATCCAGCACCGCCTGGGCGCCGACATCATCTTCGCCTTCGACGAGCTCACGACCCTGCTCGACTCCCGGACCTACCAGGAGGAGGCCCTCGCCCGCACGCAGGCCTGGGCGGCCCGGTGCCTGGCCGAGCACGGCCGACTCGCGGCCGAACGCGCGTCTCGGCCCGGCCCCTCCGGCGGCCCCGGGCCCGGCACCCCCGCCCCGGCCCTGTTCGGCGTCGTCCAGGGCGCCCAGCACGAGGACCTGCGCCGCCGTGCGGCCCGCGACCTCGCCGCCCTGGAGGTCGACGGCACCCGCTTCGACGGCTTCGGCATCGGCGGCGCCATCGAGAAGGAGAACCTCGCGACCATCGTCGGATGGGTCACCGACGAGCTGCCCGAGGACCGGCCCCGACACCTGCTGGGCATCGGCGAGCCGGACGACCTGTTCGCGGCGGTCGAGGCAGGGGCGGACACCTTCGACTGCGTGGGCCCGTCCAGGGTGGCGCGGTCGTCGCGCGTGTACACCGCCGACGGACGCGAGAACCTGCTGGTCGCCGCGTCACGGCGTCGCTTCGAGCCCATCGAGGACGGCTGCGACTGCTACACCTGCGCGCACTACACCCGCGCCTACCTGCATCACCTGTTCAAGGCCAAGGAGTACGTGGCGGCCACGCTCACCACGATCCACAACGAGCGCTACGTCGTGCGGCTGGTCGACCGGATGCGCGGCGCCATCGAGGACGGCACGTTCGACGACCTGCGCGACGAGACGCTCGGCCGCATCGCGGCGTCGCGCTGAACCGACCGGCCGTCAGTACGTCGGCTCGGCCGCCTTCAGCCGCGCGATGACCGTCACGGTGACCGGCATGACGAGCAGCTCGACCGCGCACTTGAACAGCACGCCCACGACGAAGTAGTTCAGGAAGCCGCCGAACCCGGTGATGCCGATGGCCGACGCGGCGATGGCGCAGAACAGGAACGTGTCGACCAGCTCGCCGACGCCGGTCGACGACGCCAGCCGCACGACGAGCGCGCGTTCTGCGGTGCGGGCCTTCATGCGGGTGAGCACCCAGGCGTTCGTGAGCTGCCCGCAGACGTAGCCGACCACGCTGGCCAGGACGATCTGGCCGACCGGGCCCAGCACCGCCTCGTACGCGTCCTGGTTGGCGTAGAACGATGCGCCCGGGATCCGCTGGACGACCGCGAACGTCAGGACGGCCAGGACCGCGCACGCGAAGCCCACCAGCACGGCCCGGCGGGCTGCCCGGAAGCCGTACACCTCGGCCACGACGTCGCCCAGGACGTAGGCGAGGGGGAACAGCACGGCTCCACCGTCCACGAGCAGGGGCCAGACCTGGACCGGGCCGAGGCTGAACGAGCCCGTGCCGATCTCGATGGGCTTGGCGGCCACGATGTTCGAGACCACGATGATCGTGCAGAACAGCGCGAGCACCACGGCGTAGTACGACGAGCCCGACGACGCGAAGCGGACTGTGCCGGGGCCCGCGGACGGAGCGGACGACGGTGAGGCCATGCGCGCCATCCTGGCACGGGGTGGGATGATCGGGGGCATGACCCTGCCCGAGCGCACCGACGTCCTCGTGGTCGGCGCGGGGCCGGCCGGAGCCGCTGCCGCCGCCTGGTCCGCACGGGCCGGCGCCGACGTCGTGCTGGCCGACGCCGCCACCTTCCCGCGCGACAAGACGTGCGGTGACGGACTCACCCCCCGGGCGATCGCCGAGCTCGACCGGCTGGGCCTGGGCACGTGGACGCGCTCCTTCGGCACCAACCGCGGCCTGCGGGCCGCCGGCTTCGGCCAGGAGCTGCTGCTGCCCTGGCCCGGTGGCTCGCTGCCCGACCACGGCTCGGCGGTCCCCCGGACCCAGCTCGACGCGCGGATCCGCGACGTCGCGCTGGCCGACGGCGCCCGCCCCCTCGACCACGCGCGCGCGGTCGACGCCGAGCGCGACAGCTCGGGTCGGGTCACGGGCGTCGTGTTCGCCGTGGGACCGGACAAGCAGCGCCACGTGGTCCGGTGCGACCGGCTCGTCGTGGCCGACGGCGTCCGCTCCCCCCTGGGCAAGGTGCTGGGCCGTGAGTGGCACCGCGACACCGCCTACGGTGTCGCCGGCCGGTCGTACGTGAAGTCCGGCCGCGCCGACGACCCCTGGATCTCCTCGCACCTCGAGCTGCGTGACGAGGACTCCTCACTCCTGCCCGGGTACGGGTGGATCTTCCCGCTCGGCACCGCCGGCGAGGGCGGCGAGGTGAACCTCGGCGTCGGCGCCCTGGCCACGGCCAAGCGACCCGCGGCGCTGCAGATCCGACCGCTCATGCAGTACTACGCCGAGCTGCGACGTGACGAGTGGGAGCTCGGCCCCGAGCTGCGGATGCCGACGTCGGCGCTGCTGCCCATGGGCGGCGCGGTCTCCGGCGTGGCCGGACCCAACTGGATCCTGGTCGGCGACGCCGCCGGGTGCGTCAACCCGCTCAACGGCGAGGGCATCGACTACGGCCTCGAGACCGGCCGGGTGGGGGCGGAGCTGATGACCTCGGGGGCCGACCTCTCGACGGCCTGGCCCGAGCTCCTCGTCGGCCACTACGGCGAGGCGTTCTCCATCGCACGGCGCCTCGCGGGGCTCATCACGGTCCCGCGACTGCTGCCCACGCTCGGCCCGCTGGGCATGCGGTCCCACACGCTCATGACGATCGCTCTGCGGGTCATGGGCAACCTCGTCACCGACGAGGACCGTGACCTCACTGCGCGGGTGTGGCGCTGGGCGGGACGGCGGTCGGTCGCCCTGGACGACCGACCACCGTTCACCGCCTGACCACCGGTCGGCTCAGGCCGCCGGCGGGTCGTTCTTCTTGTTGACCTCGGGAAGCTTCTCGCCGGAGTCCTTGAACGCGAGCGCCGTGAACACGGTGAGCGCGATGGCGGCGATGAAGAGCAGCCAGCCGGACCAGCCGGGACCGACGCTGACGCTGACGCTGCCGAAGCTGCCGCCGCCGTCGGCGGTCAGGGCACGCAGGATCACGAGCAAGGTGCCGAGACCAGCGGCTGCGAGGGCCACGAGTCGCCACGGCACGGTGTCCGGCAGGCTCTGCGCGGCGAAGGCCTTGATCGCCACGACCGCGACCGCGACGAGGATGAGCAGCATGCCGAGGGTCGCCCAGCTGTTCCAGGCGTTCACCCCGCTCGACGTGTCGACGGAGATCGGCAGGTCGTCGCCACCGTCCACGGAAGCCACGACGTACGCCCCGAAGAAGGAGAAGAGGAGCGCGAGCACCCCGGCGACGAGTGCACCTTGATCGTTGCGGGAGAGCGCCTTGAAGTCGGCTGCCATGGGTAGACCTTTCATGCTGAGAATTGGGTAAGGACAACCTAGCCGTCCGCGCGCCTCCCGCGCACCGCCCCGTGCCGGACCGACCGCCGTGCTGGGACTGAGACCCCGGCCAACACCTGCCAAGAAGACCCTGAGAGCGGAATCAGAGGGCGATCCGGTGCGTTGCACTGGTACAGACACGATGGGAGGCGTATTCAGATGACGTCAACGAGGCACGAGAGCGCCGAGGGCAAGGACAGCGTCGGCATGTACCTGGCCGAGATCGCCCGGACGCCGCTGCTGGACGCCGCCCGCGAGGTCGAGCTCAGCCGGAGCATCGAGGCCGGGCTGTACGCCCAGCACCTGCTCGACGAGGGACGCGTCGGCCGCGCCAAGGGCGGTGCGCCCAAGCGCGCTACCCGCGAGGAGCTGGAGTTCATCGCCGCCGAGGGCGAGCGTGCGCAGCAGGAGTTCGTGCAGGCCAACCTGCGTCTGGTCGTCTCCATCGCCCGCAAGTACGGGCGCTCGGCCATGCCGATGCTCGACCTGGTGCAGGAGGGCAACACCGGCCTGATCCGCGCGGTCGAGAAGTTCGACTACGCCAAGGGCTTCAAGTTCTCCACCTACGCCACGTGGTGGGTGCGTCAGGCGATCACCCGAGGCATCGCGCAGCAGGCACGCGTCGTGCGGCTGCCCGTGCACGTGGTCGAGGAGCTGAACCAGGTGACGGCCGCTCGCCGCACGCTGGAGCGGACCCTCGGCTACGACCCGGAGCCGCAGGAGATCGCCGAGGAGCTCGGCATGGACGTCGACCGCGTGATCGACCTGCTGTCCTGGGGTCGCGACCACGTGAGCCTCGACACCCCGGTCGACGACGACGGCGACACCTCGCTGGGTGACCTCATCGCCCGCGACACGTCGCCCGGTCCCGACCTGGCGGTGCTCGACGACGAGACCAAGCACCTGATCAGCACGCTGATCGACCACCTCGGTCCGCGCGAGGCCGACATCGTGCGAGCCCGCTACGGCCTGCTCGACGGCCGTCAGCAGAAGCTCGCCGACATCGGCAAGCGCCACGGCATCTCCGCCGAGCGGGTCCGCCAGCTCGAGCGCCAGGCGCTCGTGACGCTGCGCAAGATCGCCGACCCCGACCTGGCGGCCTGACACGCTCAAGGACCGCCACCCCACGCGAAGCCGCCCTGCCTCCCCCGACAGGGCGGCTTCGTCATGTGCGGACGGTCGCGGAGACGGGCGTGAGCCTCGCACCGTGCCGGACGCGGGTCAGCCGGCGAGGCGTTCCCAGAGGGCGTCGACGGCGTCGAGGAGCTGCTCGCGGGTCCCGCTGTTGTCGAGCACCTCGTCCGCGACGGCGAGGCGTTCCTCCCGCGACGTCTGGGCAGCCAGACGGGCCCGGGCGTCGGCCTCGGTCATCCCGCGCTGCTCGACGAGCCGCTCGACCTGGACGTCGGTCGGGACGTCGACCACGACCACCGTGTCGCACTGCCCGGCCATCCCCATCTCCACGAGGAGGGGGTGGTCGTGCACCACGACCGACTCTGCGGGAGCCTGGGCGATCCGCGCGGCGGCGAGCTCGCGGATGGCGGGGTGGGTGATGGCCTCGAGGTCGCGCCGGGCCTGCTCGTCGGCGAAGACGACCGACCCCAGGGCCGGCCGGTCCAGCGTCCCGTCCGGGGCGATCACGTCGTCACCGAAGCGCGCGCCGATGGCCGCCAGAGCCGCGGAGCCGGGCTCGACGGCCTCACGCGCCAACAGGTCGTAGTCCACCACCACGGCGCCCAGCTCGGACAGCCGCGCGCTGACGGTGCTCTTGCCCGAGCCGATGCCGCCGGTGAGACCGACCTGGAGCGTCATGCGTGCACGAGCCGGGCTCAGCCGGTGGCGGCGTTGCCGTAGGTCGTGACGTGCACGTGGTCGAAGTGGTTGGCCGTGTCGCCACCGCGGCTGCTCATGCCCCGCCAGCTGTTCGACGTGGCCGGACGCCAGATGCGCTGCTCCCAGATGAGGTACTCGATGCCGAGCTCGGCCCGGTTCTCCTGCAGGAACGCGGCGATCTGGTCGCCCAGCGGACCGCGGACCATGATGTCGAGAGCGTGGCCGGTGGCGTGCTCACCTCGGCCGGCGATCGCGCCGTACGACGAGATCTCCGGGAACTTGGCGCACACGGCCCGGAACACCTTGACGGTGTCGGGCTGCATGCCGCTCTCGGAGAGCTTGGGGCACGGCTCGGTGCCGAGCGGGAGGTCGTCGGCGATCTTCTTCGTGCTGACCCAGCGCGGAAGCCCCTTGTAGACGACCTCGCTCCAGCCGTCCTTCTTCTCGCCGGTGACGTCCAGGACGTCGCCCTGGTCGACCTTCTTGAGCACCGGGGAGTCGGAGTCGGCGTCGGCGTGGATCGTCACGCCGTCCTCGAGGGCGACCTTCTGGCCGGTCACGTCGACCGCGACCGTGTCCTCGTCGGGCAGCTCGGGACGCTCGGCGCTGCGGTTGACCTCGGGGGTGTCGGCGAGCGCCTCGGTGATGATGTCGTCGGCCGGGGCGGCGACGCTGGCCGAGGCCGGCGCGACCTCGGCGTCGGAGGACACCACGGCGACCGCGGCACCGAGCACCGCAAGGGCGCCGACGGTGGGCATGGCGACCTTGATGACCTGACGGCGCCAGGGGGACGGCGCCGAGTGCCGGCTGCTGTGTCGAGCGGGGGCGGTGGAGCGGGGAGCGGGGGACGTGGTTCCGCGTCCGGCACGCCGCGGGACGGCGTGCTTGTGGCGCGAAGAAGCCACAGACGATCACCTTCAGACGGAGGGGGGACAAGACCGATCAACCACTGAAGCATACTTTGTGCCTGAGTTCACGCACTCGTGACGATCCACACCCGTCGCCCCGCGGGGGCTGTGACCGACCTCTCACGAAGGGAGAGCGACGTGGAGGTGCTGACGGCCGAGCGGAGCCGGCACGACCAGGCCCGCGTGGCCGGCGCGCTCCGGGCGCGTGGGCTGCGCGAGGGTGACCGCCTGGTGCTGCTCTGCCCTGGCGAGCCGGACTACGCGAGCGTCGTGCTCGGAGCCTGCCGGAGCGGCGTCGTGCCGGTGCCGCTCGACCCGCGACTCACCCCGTGGGAGCGGTCGCGCATCCTCGACGACCTCGATGCCGCGCTGGTCGTGGAGAGCGCCGACGAGCTGCACGCCCTGCTCGACGGCGAACCGACGGAGCTCGACGCCGCCCCGCGCTGTCGGCCCATGCACTTCACGTCGGGCACGACCGGCCGACCCAAGGGCGTGTGGTCGGGCCTGCTCGACGCGGGCGACGCGGCGCAGCTGGTGGCCGAGGAGCGCGAGCTGTGGGGGTTCTGCGCCACCGACGTCGACCTCGTGGTGTCGCCGATCTACCACTCCGCTCCCCTGCGCTTCGCCACCGGGACCCTGCTGGCCGGGGGCGGCATCGCGGTGCTGCCGCGCTTCGAGCCCGCCGCGTTCCTCGACGCCGTCGAGACGGTGCGCCCGACGACGATGTTCTGCGTCCCGGCGCACCTGCAGCGGTTGCGGCAGCACGTCGACCACACTGGCTGCCACCCCGACCTCTCCTCGTTCCGCCTCGTCGCACACGCCGGGGCCCCCTGCCCCGAGCCGGTCCGCCGGTGGGCGCACGACCGCTTCGGCGTCGACGCGGTCTGGGAGTTCTACGGATCGACCGAGGGACAGTGGACCGCCTGCCGTGCGCAGGAGTGGCGCGAGCACCCCGGCACGGTCGGTCGTGCGCGGCCGGGACGGGTCGTGACGGTCGACGACGAGGGCCTGCTCTGGTGCGTCGTCCCGCCGTGGGGACGCTTCACCTACTGGCGCGACGACGACAAGACGGCCGACGCGTGGCGCGAGACGGCCGCGGGGCCGGCGTTCACCGTCGGCGACCTCGGGCGGGTGGAGGACGGCTACGTGCACCTCGACGCCCGACGCAGCGACCTCGTGATCAGCGGTGGCGTGAACGTCTACCCGGCCGAGGTCGAGGCCGCGCTGGAGGACGTCCCCGGCGTGGTCGAGGTGGCCGTGTTCGGACGACCCGACGACCGGTGGGGACAGCGTGTGGTGGCGGCCTACGTCGGCGACGTGGACGAGGACGTCCTGCGCGGGCGCGCGACGGAGCGGCTCGCGCCCCCGAAGCGTCCGAAGGAGTACGAGCGGCTCGACGCGCTCCCCCGCACGGCCACGGGCAAGGTGCGGCGCACGGAGCTGTGACCCTGGGCGCCGCGGTGCTCGGTCAGCCGGCCTCGAGGCACGTGAAGGTCCGGCGGAACTCCTGCGGCGTGGTGCCGAGCGCCTGGGTGAAGTGGTGACGCAGGGTGGCGGCGTTGCCGAACCCCACGCGGCCGGCGATCTGCTCGATCGACAGCGGCGAGCTCTCGAGCAGCTCCTCGGCCAGGGCGATGCGCTGGCTCGTGAGCCACTGCAGCGGCGTCGTGCCCGTCTCGTCGCGGAACCGTCGCGCGAAGGTGCGCGGCGACATGTGCGCCTGGGCCGCGAGGCGGTCGACGGGCAGCGGCTCGTCGATGTGCTCGAGCGCCCAGGCGAGCACGGGCGACAACGTCTCGGCCTCCACCTGGCCGACGGGGGTGCGCACGAACTGCGCCTGTCCCCCGCTGCGGTGCGGCGGCATGACGATGCGTCGTGCCGCCGTCGCGGCCGTGCGGGCCCCGAACACTCGACGCATCAGGTACAGCGAGGCGTCGATGCCGGCAGCGGAGCCGGCGCCGGTCAGCACGCCGTCGTCGAGCACGTAGAGGACCTCGGGGCGGACCACCGCCTCCGGGAACGCCTCCTGGAGCTCGGCGCCGTAGCGCCAGTGCGTCGTGCACTCCCGCCCGTCCAGGAGCCCGGCCTCGCCGAGCAGCCACGCCCCGGTGCAGTGCGCCGAGACGTAGGCTCCGCGCCCGGCCGCGGCACGGACGGCCTCGATGGCCGCCGGGTGGTGGGCCCGGTAGCCGCGCTTGGGGGCGATGCAGACGAGGTCGGCGTCGGCTGCGGCGTCGAGCGACTCCTCGACGAAGAGGTCGTAGCTCGAGCCGCGGACCCGTCCGGGCTCGGGCGTGCACACGGAGAACTCGAACACGGGGTTGTCGTCGTCCGGGTGGTACGGCTCGTTCCACACCTCGCAGATGGAGCCCAGCCCGAACGCCTGCACGCCGTCCTGCACGATGACCGCGACCTTCTTCATGGGACCAGCGTGCCACAGGTGTGGCAGTAAATCGACTGATACTGGCGATGCTGCCACTGGTGGCAGGTTCCCGATGTGGCGAGAATTGCTGCCATGATCATCCTCCTGCTCCTCCTCGCCCTGTCCGCCCTCGTCATCACCCTCGCCGTCCTCGTGTCCTTCGACGGCTACGGCACGCGTCCCCCGCCCCGCAGCCACCACCAGGACGCGTTCGAGCCCGACCAGCACCTGACCGTCCGGTGATGCCGCCACACCCCCGGACACGACGAGACCCCCCGACCTGACGGTCGGGGGGTCTCGTGTGCTGGATCAGCGTCGTGCGGTGGGAGTGTGGATCACTCGCCGCCGGTCAGCTTCTCGCGCAGGGCCTGCAGGGCCTCGTCGGACGCGAGGGAGCCCTCGGTCGTCTCGACCTCGCCACCGGCGGAGTAGTTGCTGACCTCGCCGGCCTCGACGTTGGCCTTCTCGGCCTCCTCGATCTGCTTCTTGTGCGCCTCCCAGCGCTCGTGAGCCTCGGCGTACTGCTTCTCCCACGCGGCGCGGGCCTCGTCGAAGCCCTCCTGCCACTCGCCGGTCTCCGGATCGAAGCCGTCGGGGTAGATGTAGTTGCCCTGCTCGTCGTACGAGGAGGTCATGCCGTACAGCGTCGGGTCGAAGTCGTCGCCCTCGGCCGCCTGCGTCTCGTTCGCCTGCTTGAGCGAGAGCGAGATACGACGACGCTCGAGGTCGATGTCGATGATCTTGACCATGACCGAGTCGCCGATCTGCACGACCTGCTCGGGGATCTCGACGTGACGCTCGGCCAGCTCGGAGATGTGCACGAGGCCCTCGATGCCCTCCTCGACGCGCACGAACGCGCCGAAGGGGACGAGCTTGGTGGCCTTGCCGGGCACGATCTGACCGATCTGGTGGGTCCGGGCGAACTGCTGCCACGGATCCTCCTGCGTCGCCTTGAGCGACAGCGACACGCGCTCGCGCTCGAGGTCGACGTCGAGGACCTCGACGGTGACCTCGTCGCCGACCTGGACGACCTCGTTCGGGTGGTCGATGTGCTTCCAGGACAGCTCGGAGACGTGGACGAGACCGTCGACGCCGCCGAGGTCGACGAACGCACCGAAGTTGACGATGGAGGAGATGACGCCCTTGCGGACCTGCCCCTTCTTGAGCTCGTCGAGGAACTTCTGGCGCACGGCCGACTGGGTCTGCTCGAGCCAGGCACGGCGCGACAGGACCACGTTGTTGCGGTTCTTGTCGAGCTCGATGATCTTCGCCTCGAGCTTCTGGCCGATGTACGGGTCGAGGTCGCGGACGCGACGCATCTCCACGAGCGAGGCGGGCAGGAAGCCACGGAGTCCGATGTCCATGATGAGGCCGCCCTTGACGACCTCGATGACGGTGCCCTCGACGACGCCTTCCTCGGCCTTGATCTTCTCGATGTCGCCCCAGGCGCGCTCGTACTGAGCACGCTTCTTGGACAGGATCAGACGGCCTTCCTTGTCCTCCTTCTGGAGGACGAGGGCCTCGACGCTGTCGCCGACGCTGACGACCTCGTTGGGGTCGACGTCGTGCTTGATGCTCAGCTCGCGCGAGGGGATGACGCCCTCGGTCTTGTAGCCGATGTCGAGGAGGACCTCGTCACGGTCCACCTTGACGATGGTGCCGTCGACGATGTCGCCGTCGTTGAAGTACTTGATGGTCGAGTCGATGGCGGCGAGGAAGTCGGCCTCGCTGCCGATGTCGTTGACCGCAACCTGCGGTGCCGCAGAGGGAGCGATGCTCATAGGTAGATGGACTCCGATGGATGGATGATGTCGGGAACGGCCGGTGGACGGCGCCGCGGAGCCCGCAGGACGGACATGCCGAGGACGCTCCTGCTCGTCCCGAGGAACGCACAGGTCACCAGCGCATCTCTCAGGGTACGCGATCTTCCTCGGCTCCGGGGTGGCGGGGCCCCTGTGACGTCCAGGCCGGTCGCGAGCCGGCCGGACCGTCAGTCGGCGAGCTCGAAGAAGGCCGTGAGGGCCTTCACGTAGTGCTCCACGTCGGCGGCGGCCATCGTCTCCCGCGCCGAGTGCATGGCCAGCTGCGGCGCTCCGAAGTCCACGGTGGAGATGCCGGTGCGGGCGGCGCTGATGGGCCCGATCGTCGACCCGCACGGCAGGTCGGCCCGGTGGACGTACCGCTGCAGCGGGACGCCGACGCTCTCGCAGGCTCGCGCGAACACCGCCGCGCCGGCGGCGTCGGTCGCGTAGCGCAGGTTCTGGTTGACCTTGAGCACGGGCCCTCCCCCGAGCACGACGTGGTGCAGCGGCTCGTGGCGCTCGGCGTGGTTGGGATGCGTCGCGTGCGCCATGTCGCCGGACGCGCAGATCGACCCGGCCACGGTGCGGTGCAGGTCGTCGCGCGCTCCGCCTGCAGCCAGCACGATGCGCTCCAGCACGGTGAGCAGGAGGTCGGAGGCCGCTCCCCGCTCCGATGAGCTGCCGACCTCCTCGTGGTCGAACAGCACGAGCACCGAGCGCTGACCCGGCACCGGGCCGGACCCCGACGCCCCCGAGGTCAGGAAAGCCTCCAGCCCGGCGAAGCAGGTCGCCTGGTTGTCCAGACGTGGGGCGGCGACCAGCCAGCCGTCGGCCCCGACCCGCCCGCTCGGCACCACGTCGGTCGTCATGAGCTCGTGGCCGAGGACGTCCTCGGCCGCGAAGCCCTCCCGCTCCCCCAGCCAGGCCAGGAACGGCCTGCCCCGCTGCGACCACACCGCGTCGAGGTGACGCTGGCGGTCGGGCGCCCCGGCAGCGTCGCGGTCGAGGTGGATCGCCAGGTTGGGCACGCGCAGGACGGGCTCGTCGACGTGGACGAGCCGCTCGGATCCGTCGCGCAGCACGACCCGGCCGGCGACGCCGAGGTCGCGGTCGAGCCACGTCGTGAGCAGCGGTCCTCCGTACGGCTCGAGCGCGAGCACGTCGGTGCCCTCGAACCGGCGGTCGTGGTGCTGCTTGAGGCGCAGGTTCGGGCTGTCGGTGTGGGCACCGACGATGCGGAACGGGTCGGCCGGCCCGGTCGCCGCGGTGTCGTCCCAGGCCACGAGCGAGCCGCCACGCACCACGTACCCGCGTCCGCCCGAGGCGGGCCACGCGTCGCGCTCGTCGGCGCGGGACCAGCCTGCGGCGTCGAGCGCCGCGGCCGCCGTCGCCACGGCATGGAAGGGCGACGGCGAGGCGTCCACGAAGCGGCAGAGGTCGTCGGCGGCAGGCATGGCCTCACCGTATCGAGCCGGTCGCCCGGGCTCGGGACCCCACCACTGCCGTGCACGAACGCCTCCGGCGCGCCACCGGCGAGGGTGGCGCGCCGGAGGCGGTGGTGGCGTGACTACGCCGCCGTGTGCGTGCCGTTCTCCTTGCGCCCGCGGGCGAGGGCGACCGCACCGAGGACGAGCAGCAGCAGTCCCACGAGCCCACCCACGATCGGGAAGGTCGAGTTGACGGCCTTCAGCAGCGTGGCCTTGCCCTTGTACTCGTCGACCGTCTCCTGGATGTAGGCGTCGGTGTAGCCGAGCGTGGCCTTCGTCGTCGTGGCCTTGCGCTCGCCGTCGAGCTCCAGGTAGCCGTCCTGCGACTCCCCACCGCGGATGATGACGCCCGTGACGGGCTCCACGAGGAAGGTGCGGGTGTTGGAGTAGATCCGGTCGGCGACGACCGTGGGCCGGTCCTCGCCGATGAGCGACCCCGGGACCGCGATGGTCCCGGTCTTCGTCGGCTCGATGACCTGCTCGAACTCGTAGACGTCGAGGCCCTTGATGGTGGTCTCGCCCTGGTACGTCGCGGGCGTGGCCTCCTTCAGGGTGCCGTCCCAGAACATGTAGTCCTTCTTCTCCGTCCCGAACGGGAACTTGAAGTAGAGGCCCTTGAACGCACCGCGCGTCTTGGTGCCACCGGACTCGGTGCGCGACTTGGCCCAGTCGACGGTCTCGCCCGTGTGGGCGTCGAAGGCGACCGTGTCCTTCGTGCTGCTCAGCGGCGTCTCGCCGCTGCCGCAGTCGAAGTCGGGCGTGTCGGTGCACGTGAACGTGTCCCACACGGCGACGTCGCGGTTCAGCTCGTCGGACGCCTCCTCGCTCAGCTCGACGTTGCCCTCGACGATGCGCGTGGACTTGAGCGGACCCGTCACGATGGCCGGCCCACCCTCGGCCCCCACGTCGAGGTACTCACCGTCCTCGCCCGACGCGGTCTGCGAGATGCTCGTGGTCTGGTTGTTGTCCGGCACGACCGCGAGGCGGTCGTACATGTAGAACTTGCTCAGACCTGCCAGTACCACCAGGAAGGCGCCCAGCACGAGCGCCACCAGTCCCAGCTTCTTTCCCACAGTGGGGCTCCCTCCGCCGTTGTGATCAGCGGCACGTTACCAGTCCGTAGGGTCACGACTCGCCGCCCGCGCCGGACCCGGGCACGTGGCAGGATCCTCCCTTGTGACCCTGCGCCTCCGACCGCCTTCCGCGGTGACCTCGGCGGCCCTCCTGATCATCCTCGCGCAGCTGGTCGTCCGGGGTGTGTTCGTCTCGCGCAGCTGGTTCCTCGTGGACGACCACATCTTCATGGCCGACATCGCGCGTGGGGAGGACGACCTCGCCTGGTACACCCGGTTGCACCAGGGTCACTTCATGCCGCTGTCCTTCCTCCTGGTGAAGCTCGTCGTCGCCGTCAGTGAGCCGTACGCGTGGTGGCCCGTCGCCGTCGAGATCGTCGTGCTCCAGGCACTCGCGAGCCTGGCCTGCTGGTGGATGCTGCGCACGGTGTTCGGACCGGGGCGCGTCGCGCTGGTGGGCCTGGCCGTCTACGGCACGACCGCTCTCACCGTGCCGGCCCTCATGTGGTGGGCGGTCGCCATCAACCAGTACCCGCACCAGATCGCCTTCTTCGGCGTCGTGACGGCGCACGTCCTGTACGCGCGCACCCGTCGAGTGCGGTGGGTCGCCGTCGCCGGCGTCTTCCTGACGGTCGGCTACCTCTCGTACGCCAAGACGGGACTGGTGGTCGTCACCGTGGCGGCCCTCACGCTGATCTGGCTGGTCGAGGGTCGGCCGTGGGACCGCTTCTGGAGGGCCGTCCGGGACTTCCGGGTCGCCTGGGTGGTCTACGGCGCCCTCAGCGTCGCCTGGCTCGTCGTCTACGTCACCCGGCCGCAGGCGGCGGTGCCGGCGAGGGCGAGCCAGTTCGTCGAGCTCGCACAGGCGCAGCTCTTCGAGGCGCTCCTGCCGACCCTGGTCGGCGGTCCCTTGCGGTGGGTCGACTTCGGGACGGGTCCCGTGCAGTTCGCGGACCCCCCCGTGGTCATGGTGGTCGTGGCCGCGACGCTCGTCGCCGTGGTCCTGCTGCACAGCTGGGGCACCTACGAGCGTTCGCTGCTGGTGCTCTGGCCCGTCGGCCTCTACCTGTTCGCCTCCGCCGTGCTGGTCTACACCGGACGTGCCTACACGATCGGCCTCCTTGGCGGCGAAGGCATCGGCATCCACGTCCAGTACCTCTCCGACGCCGCGCCGCTGCTGCTGCTCGCCGGCGTGTCGCTGGTGCGCAGCCCCGTCGACGTCGCCGACCCGCCGCGCCGACGGCCGGTCCCCCTGGTCGACCTCGTCCCGGCCGTCCCGGTGCGCGCGACGCTCGTCGGTCTCGTCGTGCTCCTGGGACTGACCAGCTCGGCGGTGTACGCCGACGGGTGGCGGACGTTCGACGAACGCACCGTCAACCAGCGGGCCATCGCGGACCTGAGGTCCCACTCCGCGACCCGACTCGCCGACGTGTTCGCCCCGTCCACCGTGGTGGCGCCGGTGCTCGGCGACAAGGCGCTCCTGAGGAACTACTTCGCCCTGCTCGACGACCGGTACACGACCTCCCTCGCCGGAGCCGACCTCCAGACCTTCGACGACGCGGGTCGCCTCCGCCCCGCGGACGTGGTCCCCGTCGAGGGGGCCGTCGCCGCGCCGGCCGTCCGCGGATGTCGTCCCGTGGGCACGACGGGTCGAGACTTCAGGCTGACGCCGCCGACGGTCCTGGGTCCGTGGGTGGCGGTCGACTACGTCTCGGCCCGACCCGGAACGGTCTCCGTGGGTGGGATCGGGGTCACGAGGGTGGGCATCGCGGCACCCGCCGGGCGGCACAGGATTCTGGCGGCCGCACCGCGCCCGCTGGACCGGGTCGTGGTCACCGCGTCGGCCGGGACGTCTCTGTGCGTCACCCGGGTCGAGTACGGACTGGTGGCGCCGTCATGAACGAACCACTGCCCGCGGACCCGGTGGCCCGCCTGCTGGGACGAGCACGCGAGCGCGTCGCAGCCAGCCGTCCGGCTCGCAGTCGCGTGGCACGGCGGCTCCCCCGCGTGGGCACCACCACGTGGCTCGCGGTCGCACTCATCGGCGCTCAGGCGCTGCTGCGGGGCTGGGCGACCTCACGCAGCTGGTTCATGTGGGACGACTACATCTTCATCGCCGACGTCGTCCGCGGGGAGACCGGCGTGGGGTGGCTCTTCCGCAGCCACTTCAGCCTCCTGCAGCCCGTCGGCTTCGCCATGGCTCTGCTCGTCGGAAAGGCCGGCTTCGCGTGGTGGGCCTACGCCACCCACATCCTCCTCATGCAGGTCGCGGCCTCGGTGGCGTGCTGGGTGATGCTGCGGGTGCTGTTCGGCGACCGACGACTCCTGCTGGTGCCGCTGACCTTCTACCTGGCCAGTCCCTTCACCGTGCCCGGCTCGGTCTGGTGGTCCGTGGCCATCTACCAGTACCCCTTCCACATCGGGCTGTTCGGCGCCGTCACCTGCCACGTGGTGTGGCTCCGCAGACGACGCCCGCCCGCACTGCTCGGAACCTTCGCCTTCACGGCGCTCGCCCTGGGCTCCTACATCAAGGCACCTCTGCTGGTTCCCGTGCTGGTCGGCATCTCGCTGCTGTGGTTCACCGCGGGTCCGTGGCGCGAGCGGCTCCGCGATCTCGGGCGGCAGTGGCCCGCCTGGCTCGGCCTCGGCCTCCTGCTCGCGGGCTATGTCGCACTCTGGCTCTCCCGGCAGACCGACGCTCCGCCTCGACAAGCCTGCGAAGCACCTCGACTGGTCGAGACGTCCGTCCTCGAGACCATCGGCAGCGGACTGGCCGGAGGGCCCTGGTCATGGCGCCTGTGGACCGGCGGCATCGACCCGTTCATCGCCGCCTCCGACTGCGCGCCGCTGGCCTACCGTGGCAGCCCTGACCTCGTCGTCGGAGGCGCGCCGCAGTCCCTCGCGACGGCGCCACTCGCGCTCGTGGCCCTGTCGTGGGTCGTGATCGTCCTGCTCGTCGTGCACCGGTGGGCCCGACACCGCAACGCGCTGCTCGTGCTGTGGATCCTGGTTCCCTACGGCCTCGCCTCGGTCGTCCTGGTCTTCGCCGGCCGCGCCGCCACCTTCGGCAGCCAGGTGGGCGCCCGCGAGGTCCGCTACTTCGCCGACCTCGCCGCCGTGGGGGCGTTCGGCATCGCTGCGGCGTTCCTGACGATCCGTGGCGCCCGCACCGGACCCGAGCCGCGCGAGGTGCCTCGCATCACGCTTCCGCTCCCGACGGGCCTCGTGCGCACGCTGGGCGTGCTCTTCGTCGCCGGCTCGCTCGTCTCGACCGTCACCTACGTGCTGCCGTGGCACGCTCGCGACGACGAGACGGCGTTCCCCGAGCGTGCGTTCGTCGCACAGGTCGAGCGTTCACTCGCCCAACGTGAGGGCACGGTCACGGTGGCCGACGTCCCGTTCCCGCCCAAGGTCGCCAACCCGGTCATCGCGCCCTACAACCTTCCCTCGCGGAAGCTGGCTCCTCTGGCACCGAAGCTGCGTGCCGTCACGCAGGGCACGGACCTGGAGGTCCTCGACCAGCAGGGCCGGCTCCGCCCCGCCACCGTCGAGGCCGGCCCGCGAGCCGCCCCGGGCGAGGTCGAGAACTGCGGATACCTGGTCCAGCAGGCCCGGCGCACGATCGAGGTGGCGGAGGTGGTCCCCGGTGGCTTCTGGGTACGACTCGACTACCTCGCGAACGCCGACGGGTTCGTCGACGTCACGGTCGGCGACATGTTCCGACGCGTCGAGGTCGAGTCCGGGCTGCACACGATGCTCTTCCTGAGCGACGGCGACTTCTCCGAGGTCGAGCTGGTCGCCTCCGCGAACCTCAGCGTCTGCATCGACAACGTCCGCGTCGGCTTCGTCACCCCCCGCGGCCAGGAGCCCCCGGCATGAGGCGCCGTCCGTTCGACCGCGAGGAATGGGTGGTCATCGCCTCGCTCGCCCTCGTGCTCGTCGCGCTGCTGTTCCGTCTCTGGGCCGTCACCGGGAGCTGGTTCTACTCCGACGACTTCATCTTCCTCGGTGACACGGCGACCGGGATCGATCGAGGTGGTTGGTACCTGGAGCCTCACAACGTCCACTTCATGCCGTTCAGCCGATGGCTGACGACCCTCGTCGGTCACAGCGGGACCTTCCCGTGGTGGGCGGTCGTCGTCCAGGTCATGACCCTGCAGCTCGCGGCCGCAGGGACCTGCTGGTGGATGCTCCGGACGCTCTTCGGCGACCGACCCGGCATCCTCCTGCCCCTGGCCCTCTACCTGTTCTCGCCGGCCACCGTCCCCACCACGGTGTGGTGGGCCGCGGCCATCAACCAGCTCCCCCACCAGGTCGCCCTCATGGGTGCGGTGGCGGCACACGTCGGCTACCTGCGGCACCGGACGCCGTCTCGGGCCGTCCTCACGGGCGCATTCCTCGCCCTCGGCTACGCGAGCTACACCAAGTCGGTCCTCATCCCGGTCCTGCTGCTCGTCGTCACGTTCTGCTACTTCGCCTCGAGCCGTCGACTCGTCCCGCGACTCCGCGAGACGGTGGGACGCTACTGGCACGCCTGGCTGGTGACCGGCGGACTCACCGTGACCTACCTGTGGATCTACCTCACGGTCGCGCCGAGCTCGCCTGCTCCCTCACCGTCGGTCGTGCTGGACACCATCGACCTGTCACTCGTCCGATCAGCCGTCCCCTCGCTCCTCGGAGGTCCCTGGTGGTGGACGACTCTCGGCCAGCCCGGTGGCGTGGGCCCCAGGCTCTTCGTCGACACGCCGCTGCTGCTCACCGTGCTGGCCTGGCTCGTCCTGGGCGGCCTGACCGTCTGGCAGGGTCTGCGGCATCGCCGCGCCTGGTGGCCGGTGCTGATCGTCCTCGGCTACGCCGTCCTCGGCGCCGTGATCATCGCGATCGGTCGCGCGACGGCCTTCGGTCCGGAGTCGGCGGCGCTGGAGCTCCGGTACTTCGCGGACCTGGCTGCCGTGGCCGCACTCGGCGTCGGCCTGGCGACCATGCCGGTCCGGGGAGCGCACCAGTCCCTCGAGCCGCGGGAGCCGGCGGTGCTGGTCGTCCCGCTGCGTCGACGCTGGGTCGTCGCCACGGCAGCAGTGGTGCTGGTCTCCGGTCTGGTCAGCTCCGTGCTCTACGTGCGACCGTGGCACGAGGAGGCCACCATGCCGCAGCGGGAGTACCTGGCCACGGTCGAGTCCCAGACGTCGCCGACGGCCCCGCGTCAGGTCCTGGACACCGGCGTGCCGGACGTCGTGCTGTGGTCGGCGGCGTTCCCGAAGAACCTCGCGTCCCACGTGCTGGCGCCGCTGGGTGACCGACTGGACTTCGTCGACCAGGGCGTGGACCTGGAGATGATCGATCCCGCAGGACGGGTCGTCGACGCGGCCGTGGGCGGCGGCCCCAGGAGTCTGCCCGGACCCCGGGAGGGATGCGGGTACCTGATCCAGCCCGGCTCCACCGGTCGGGTGCCCCTGCAGCCCGTGCTCGACTTCCCGTTCATGCTGTCCTTCGGCTACCTCGCCGGCGCCGACCTGGACGTCACGGTCCGCGCAGGGACGGTGACGCGCGAGCTCGATCTCGCCCGGGGAGCCCACACCGCCTTCCTGCCGTCGGCCGGCGCGTTCGACGAGCTCGTCGTCCGCAACGACGGGACCGCCGCCCTGTGCATCGACACTGTGGCGGTCGGCGGCATCGAGCCCTTGGTGGTGCCCGGTGCCTGAGACCACGCGTCGAACCTATCCGGGACTCGACACCGTCCGGGCCATGGCGGCTCTCGCGGTCCTGGCCACCCACACCAGCTTCTGGGCAGGCTTCTACCCCCAGGGTCTGCTCGGGGCGATGACCGCACGGCTCGACATCGGCGTCGCCATCTTCTTCGTGCTCTCGGGCTTCCTCCTGGGCCAGCCGTTCCTCGCCGCCATGGCCGACGGCACCTCCTCGCCGCGCGCGGGACGCTACCTCTGGAAACGCTTCCTGCGGATCGTCCCCCTCTATGTCGTCACCGTGGTCGTGGCGCTCCTCGCACTGCCGGAGAACGACGCCGCCGGGCCGGGCACCTGGATCCGCCAGCTCACCCTCACGCAGGTCTACCCACCCGCCGACCTCGTGGCCGGCCTGACGCACATGTGGAGCCTCTGCGTCGAGGTCGCGTTCTACCTCGCCCTCCCCCTGCTCCTGTGGCCTCTGCACCGCTGGTCCGCCCGTCGTGGCTGGAACCCGAGGGCCGTGCTCCTGGTGCTGGCGGGGGCGGGCCTCGCGTCCTGGTGCTGGCTCGGGCTGGTCGCCCCGCGGGTGGACGGCTCGAACCTCTGGCTCCCGGCGTTCCTCGGCTGGTTCGCCGTGGGGCTCGCGCTCGCGGTCGTGGACCTCGAGCGCCGCACTGCTCCTCGGTTCGCGACCCTCGCAGGACTCGCCGGTCAGCCCGGAGTCTGCTGGACCCTCGCCGCCGCCGCCTTCGCCGTCTCGGCGACGCCGCTGGCGGGGCCGACGCTGCTCGAGCAGCCGACGGCGGGCCAGGCGGTCGTCAAGAGCGTCCTGTACGCCACCGCGTCGGGGCTCCTCGTCCTGCCGTCGGTCCTCGGTCCGACCGACACCCGGTACGCCCGCGCGATGGCCTGGAGGCCACTGCGGCACCTGGGACACATCTCGTACGGCATCTTCTGCCTGCACCTACTGGTCGTGCACGGCGTGGCCGCCGCCCTCGACCTGCCCCTCTACCAGGGCAACGGCTGGACCCTGTTCGGCCTGACGGTCCTCGGCAGCGTCGTCGCGGCAGAGGTCGCCTACCGGCTGGTGGAGAGGCCCGCGATGCGGCTCAAGGACCGGGGACGCGGCACGACCGTCCCCACGAGCGCGCCCACCGCCAGCAGCACCAGGAGCTGAGGCCACGCCTCTGCCCCGGCCCAGCCGCCCGCCGAGCCCCACGGCGCCAGCACGTACCCCGTCCCCGCCGCCGTCACCGCCAGCGGCGCGACCCAGGTCCCTCGCGCCCGCAGCAGTCCGGTCACGACGGCACCGACGCCGGCCGCGGCCAGCCCCGTCCATCCCCCGAGGAGTCCGACCGACACGACGGTCGCGAGGCCCAGGACCGTCGCGCGCAGGCGCCGCCGTGGTCGCGGTCGCGCCGCGGATCCCGGCGCGCCTCGAGGGCTCGACCGCCACCACCAGAGGACCAGGCCGAGCACGGAGACGGCGCCCAGGGCCAGGCCGAGGCGGTACACCGTGCCGGCGCCGAACGACGCCTGGACGCTTCCCCGGTCCGTGATCCACCCCTGCATCCAGCCGTTGACGGTCACGGCCGTGGCGTCGCCGGCCGTCCAGCCCGGGTTCGCCGTCTGGGGGACGGCGACGAGGCGCTCCGTCCCCTCCCCGAGGTCGTCGACCCGCAGGGTGCCGCTGCCGTTGCGCCCGATGGCGCTCTCGGAGCCGGCAGTGTCGGCACGCGGCCCCTGCGACAGGCGCAGCAGGGTGGGTCGGAAGGCCTCGCCGCCCCGGACCACGATCCGGTTGTCACCCTCCTGCAGCGCGATCGAACCGCCGTCCTCGCACACGGTGGCGGGGAGCTCGGCTCGCGCCGCGACGGCGGCGCGCGACCCTCGGACGGAGGTGGGGTACCGGGCACCGTTCACCCGGAGGTCGGGACCGGAGCCGCACGGAAGGTCGACCGTGGTGGCGGCTCCCTCGGCGGGATCGATCCCGCTGCCGGGCAGTGACACCTCGCTGACGCCGACGGGCAGACCGCTGCCCGATCCGTCGAAACCGAGGGTGGACCGGACGTACACGTCGGTGACCGTCACCTTCACCAGTCGTGCGTCGCCCGGGCGCTCGAGCTCGGCCAGCCCGTCGACGTCGAACCGCACGCGCTGTCGGGCGCCGTCGTCCAGCTCGACCACCCCTCGCCGCGGCGCAGAGGCCGCCAGCGTCGGATCGGTGCGCAACCTGATCCGCGAGACCTCGGCGTCCTCGTCCAGACGCAGGGTGATCGTCGGGTCGCTGTCGCCGAGCGAGGCCACCCAGCCGGTCTGCGGATCACCGTCGACCATCGCCAACGGCCCGGCCGCGGGATCCGACGAGGCCGACGAGCTCGTCGTCGGCTCCACCGGACCGGCGAGGAGCCTCTGGAGGTCCGTGCCGTTCACGGGCAGCACGCTCATGCCCGAGGCGAACACCGCTCCCGCCCCCATCGGCACCACGCGGTCGAGCATCGATGCGTCCTCGCCGCGGCCGTCGCGGCCCGGGACGCACCGGGTGACACCTTCGACGCGCCAGCACGAGGCGTCACCGGGGTCGGCGGTGAGCACCACGTCGGTGGGCGTGCCCCATGCCTTGGGCAGGTCGGGCAGCCGAAGGGGGCGCGACAGCGGAGCACGCGGCACGTCGACCTCGGCGAGGGACAACGGATCGAGGTCCGGTCGGGGCAGCCCGATGCGCAGCGTCCGTGTCGTCCCCGCGTCGATCGAGGCGGGACGACCGGGCCGCAGCCTGAGCGTCTGGACGCCACGGTCGGTGCGGACCTCGACCGTCCTCGGCTCAGCCCCTCTGGGCAGGGTGACCGTCGCGCCCTCCGTGGAGACGGCGCGGCCGTAACGCACCTCCAGCCACCCGTCGAGGTCGCCGGCGGTCCAGGCCGTGCTCGGGTCCCCGTCGAGCGCCGCCCACGGCGCAGCCGTCTGGTCGATCCGACCCTGGGTGACGTCCGAGGCCGACGAGGAGACCGCGACGTCCCGGGCACCTTCGAGCTCGGGCACGGTCTGCCAGGCCTCGTCGTCGCCGGTGACGTAGTCGTGCACGGGCCGCTCGATCCGGTAGGGATCGGTTCGAGCCAGCGAGGCGGAGCGGTTGTCCACGACACGGCCGAACGCCACCTCCTGCCGCCGGTCCGTGTCGGTCAGGACCACCTGCCGCGGGGTGAGGGTGTCGGGGACGTCGCGGGCCATCAGCACGTCGACACCCGTCGGCAGCAGGCCCAACAGCTGTGCCGCAGGACTCCCGACCACGACGGGTGTCGCGTCCGCCTGCTGGCTGCGGGCCGTCGACGCCGAGGTCTCGGCGACCTCGAAGACCTCGACGGCACGGTGGCGTGACTGGCGTCCACCGTTCACGAACACCGTCTCCCCCTCGTCGGTCTCCTGGCTGGCAGGACTGCCGACCCGGGGACCGAACCCGGCCCGTCGTTGCACGCCCGGTGTGGAGGACAAGGTGGAGTAGACCAGCTCCGGATCGGTGGCGCCGGTCGCGGCGAGGTCGTTGCGGACGAGGAGGAACCGGATGCCGGAGCGTCTCAGCAGGTCGGCGAGGGCCGGGGAACCGCGCCCGGAGGCGAAGGCCTCCTCGAGCGCGTCGAGCGAGCGGATGGCTCCGGGCGGCACGAGCGGCACCGCGTTGCGCAGGCTCCAGGGCGTCGTGCCGAGCGCCTGCACCAGCTCGTCCCGCGGCCTGCCCCACAGGTAGTCGCCGAACGCCGAACCCGGCAGGACCAGCGTGTTCTCCCCCGACGTGTTGGCCGTCATCCACCGCGTCGCGTCGTCCCAGTAGCCCGGCACGGAGACGAAGCCACCGGTCCGCGGCAGCTCGGCCGTCCAGGCAGGGGTGGTCGCCGACGCCAGGGAGGCGACTGCGAGGACCGCGACTCCCGAGACACGGAGACCTCGCACCGTGACCGGCTGGGCCCGGGCGACCAGGTGCACGAGGCCCAGGACCAGCGGGATCCTCAGGACGAGGTCGAACTTGTGCGTGTTCCTCAGGGGTGCGAGGGCGCCGTCGAGCCACCCCGCCACCGTCCCGCTCCCCCAGCCGCCGTCGCCCTGGCCTGCCGTCACCAGCACCAGGCCGAGGAGGGTGCCGCCGACGAGCCAGGATCGATGCGGCACGTCGCGACGGGCAAGGCCCCACACGCCGAGCGCGAGCACCAGGGTGCCGTTGAGGATGAGCAGCGGCTCGGTGACCAGCGCGTTGCCGGCGACCTGCGTCCCGTCCAGGTAAGGCAACCAGTTGGTGGTGCCCCGCAACGCGTCGAAGGGGTGAGCCGCGAACGTCGTGGTCGTCGCGCTCTCGATGAAGTCCAGGAAGGGGGGACTCACCCTTCCGAGCAGGATCAGCGGGATCCACCACCAGGCCGTGGCCACGATCGTCAGCGCCGGCCACCACAGCATGAGAGCTCGGCGCCGAGGGCCCGGATCGGCCAGCAGGACGAGCAGGACGCCCAGGGGCAGGACCGCGGCCGTGGCGGCGGCGTTCACCCCGCCGGTCGCCGCGACCGCGAGGGCCGCCGCCGCGGCCCACCGACGTGGGTCACCGCGCGTCAACCCGATCGCGAGCGCCACGAGGACCCAGGGCGCGGTGGCCATCGGCCACACCTCGACCGAGCTGGGCCCGATGACCGTGAGGATGCGGGGCGACAGCACGTACGCCAGGGCACCGAGCATCTGGGTCCCGTGCGTCCCGATGCCGAGGACCCGCGCCAGCATGACGACGCCCCAGAACCCCAGGACGAGCAGGAGGGCCCACCAGGCTCGCTGGACGACCCAGGGTGGTGCCGCCAGCAGGTCGCCGAGCCAGAAGAACGGTCCCATCGGGAACAGGTAGCCGTACGCCTGGTTCTGCACCTGCCCGAACGAGCCGGCCGGGTCCCACAGGCTCAGCGCCCGCTCGAGGAAGCGCCCCGGCGCGAGGGCCAGGTCGATCTTGGTGTCGTTGAGGATCCGGTCCGGGGCCTGCACGAACGCCAGCGCGACGAGCGCTCCCGAGACGGCCACCATGCGCCACCGCTGGACCGCGGTGAGTGGTGTGGTCATCGCCGTCTCAGGACGATCGCGAGGTTCCACGTGACGACCTCGCGCAGCAGCGGGACGCGCAGCACCCCGTAGGCCCATCGCGGGAGGTAACGAGGCTGGAGGGCCACGACCTCGACGTCGTCACGCCCCCGGGCCCAGCGCAGCCCGGCGGCGGCGGTCACGGCGAACAGGGAGGTGCCGAAGACGTTCTTCGGCGGCCGTCCGTGCCGCCTCGTGTAGCGCCGGGCGGCACGACGACCGCCGAGGTAGTGCCACGGCGCCGTCTCGTGACCGCCCCACGGCCCCCACCAGAGCGTGTAGGAGCAGAACACGAGGCCGCCCGGCCGGGTCACACGGACCATCTCGTCGGCCATGAGCCATGGCTGCGGCACGTGCTCGAGCACGTTGGAGGAGTAGGTGACGTCGAAGCTGCCGTCGGCGAACGGCAGCTGCATGCCGCTGCCCAGCACGGTCCCCGGCTCGGGCGCCCCGAGTCCGCTGAGCTCTCCGAGGTCTGCGTCGAGGGGGGTGTAGCGGGCGCCGGCCGCCCGGAACTCCCGGGCGAAGTAGCCCGGTCCTCCTCCCACGTCGAGCACCCACGCACCGTCGAGGTCGGTGTGGTGCGCCACGTGGGCGACGGAGTCGGCGGCGAGTGCCCCGTAGAACCGGTCGGGATCGGTCTGCTCGACGCGGAACGCCTGGAACAGCCTCCAGGATCGTCTCGTCGACGGTCGGAACGGCGCAGGCACCCGGGCACGATAGCCCAGCCCCTGGACCAGCGGCCGAGTACACTCGGGAGACCGCGTGAGGGACGCGGGGCGCCGTTCGGCGTCGTCGAAGCGCCGACCTCGGTCGGCGTCGAGGGAGGACCGGCCCCGGCCGGGCATGACGTGCACATCCTGATCTGCAACTGGCGAGACACCCGCAACCCCGAGGGCGGCGGGTCGGAGCTCTATGTCGAGCAGATGGCCCGTGGCCTCGTCGCGCGCGGGCACCACGTCACCATCGCCTGCGCCAAGCACCCCGCGGCGGCGGACGACGAGGTCGTCGACGGTGTGCGCTACGTCCGTCGGGGCACCAAGCTCGACATCTACCTCGTCACGGTGCTGCGCCTGCTCCTGCGTCGCTACGGTCGGGTCGATCTCGTGGTCGACGTGCAGAACGGCCTGCCGTTCTTCACCCGCCTGGCCACCCGCCGACCGGTCGTGGTGCTCGTGCACCACGTGCACCGCGAGCAGTGGCCCGTCGTGTACCCGGGGGTCGTCGGCCGCCTGGGCTGGTGGATCGAGAGCCGGCTCTCGCCGCGGCTGTACCGGCGCAGCCGGTACGTCACGGTGTCCGAGGCCAGCCGACGTGAGCTCGTCGAGCTGGGTGTCGACGACGACCGGATCACGGTCGTCCACAACGGCACCGCCGCGCCGCCACAGGTTCGTGCCGGCCGTAGCGAGCTCGCCCGGCTCTGCGTCCTCGGACGGCTGGTCCCGCACAAGCAGGTCGAGCACGCCGTCGACGCCCTCGAGGCCGTGCGGACGAGTCATCCCGGCGCCACGCTCGACGTCGTCGGCGACGGATGGTGGTCCGAGGAGCTGCACGACTACGTCGCACGACGTGGGCTCACCGACGCCGTCACGTTCCACGGCCACGTCGACGACGTCCGCAAGCACGAGCTCCTCGCCGAGGCCTGGGTGATGCTGCTCCCCTCGCTCAAGGAGGGCTGGGGCCTGGTCGTCGGCGAGGCCGGGGCCCACGGCACCCCCACCATCGCCTACCGGTCGGCCGGCGGGACGACCGAGTCGATCGACCACAAGGACTCCGGACTTCTCGTCGACGACCACGACGAGCTGGTCGCGGCGACGTGCGAGGTCGTGGGCGACGTCCAGTGGCGGACCTTCCTCGGCGAGGGTGCGCGGGCGAAGTCGGCGACCTTCACCTGGCCGGGGGCGCAACAGCGCTTCGCCGACGTGCTGGACGGCTGAGCACCCACCACGACGAAGAGGGCCCGATCCTCACGGACCGGACCCTGTCGGACGAGCGGCGAACGCCGTCCCGTCGCAAGTTCGTCAGTTGTTGCCGTAGTTGACGTTCGACGTCTCCACCGGCTCGGTGCCGGCACTCTGCTGAGACTGGACGACGCCGACAGCGGTGGCCGCTGCCAGACCGCACCCGACGAAGAAGGCGACGATGCCGCCGATGGCTGAAGTTCCCACAGTGATGTCCTCCCTCAAGACGTCACCATGTTACCAGCCGGTCGGGGTCAGGGCGCGAACCTCGCTGCGCCTACCCTGGGCGGTGCCATGACGACCTCCACGCGCCGGCGAGCGCCCCTCCTGCGCGCGACCCGTCCGCGCCAGTGGACCAAGAACCTCCTCGTGCTCGCGGCACCCCTCGCTGCCGGGGTGCTGACCGACGGAACCGTGCTCCGATCGGTCTCGACGGCCCTGGTGGCCTTCACGGCGTGCGCCGCGGCCGTGTACCTGCTCAACGACGTGGTGGACGTCGAGGACGACCGTCGTCACCCCCGCAAGCGTCACCGTCCGGTGGCGTCCGGGGAGCTGTCGAGGTCGACGGCCGTCGTCTTCGCGGCCGTGCTCGCCGTGGCAGGAGTGGGACTCGCCGTCGCCGTGCGACCCATGCTGGCCGCGGTCCTTCTCGTCTACCTCGTCGTCCAGGTGGCGTACGCCTACTGGCTCAAGGACCAGCCGGTCCTCGACCTCGCCGTCGTCTCCTCGGGGTTCCTGCTGCGGGCGATCGCAGGGGGCGTCGCCGCCGACGTGCCCCTGTCGCAGTGGTTCCTCCTCGTCGCCTCGTTCGGATCGCTCTTCATGGTCGCGGGCAAGCGGTACTCCGAGCTGCTCGGTGTCGGCGCCGAGGGGGGCACCCGGCCGTCGCTCGCGCTCTACTCGGAGTCCTACCTGCGCTTCGTGTGGAGCACGGCCGCGGCCGTCGCCGTCACGGCGTACTCGTTGTGGGCCTTCGAGATCCCCTCCGACGCCACGGTGAACTGGCAGGCCCTCTCCATCGCGCCCTTCGTGCTGGGCATGCTGCGCTACGCGGTGGACATCGACCGTGGCCTCGCCGGGGAGCCCGAGGACGCGGTGATGCGCGATCCCGTGCTGCTCGTCCTGGCCGCGGCCTGGATCGTGCTCTTCGCCGTCGGGGTCTACGTCTCGTGACGCCGCGCAGCCTGACCGGCTGGGGCCGGACCATGCCGACGGTCTCGACCGTCGAGACGTGCCGGTCGGTCGCCGACGTCCGGTCCGCCCTCGGGGCCGGCGGTCCACGCGGCGCGATCGCCCGTGGGCTCGGACGCAGCTACGGCGACCCGGCGCAGAACGCCGGCGGCACGGTCCTGGACCTCACCGGCATGGACCGCGTCCTGGACGTCGACGTCGCCGCGGCGACCGTGACGGTGGAGGCCGGGTGCAGTCTCGACCGCCTCATGAGACTGCTCCTGCCGCTCGGTCTGTGGCTCCCGGTCGTCCCCGGGACCCGACAGGTCACCGTGGGTGGCGCCATCGCCGCGGACGTCCACGGGAAGAACCACCACCGCGACGGCAGCTTCGGCAGGCACGTCACCGAGCTCGAGCTGGTGCTGCCCTCCGGCGACGTGCTGACCGTGCGTCCCGACGACGCCGATCCCCGGCTGTTCTGGGCGACGGTCGGCGGCATGGGTCTCACCGGCATCGTCACGCAGGCCACGATCGCCCTGCACCGCGCCGAGACGTCATGGTTCGTGGTCGACACCGAGCGCACCGACGACCTCCGGACCCTGCTGGCCTCACTGGCCGAGCGCGACGCCGCGTACCCGTACTCCGTCGCGTGGTTCGACGCCGCTGCCCGGGGGTCGGCGACGGGCCGTTCCGTCATCACCCGTGGCCGCGCCGCACGGCGAGAGGACCTCGACGCCGCCCGATCCGCGGGCCGTCTCGAGCTGGCCGCTCCCCAGCTGGGCCGTTTCCCGCTCGTGCCCCCCACGAGCCTGGTGAACCCGGTGACGGTCCGCGTCTTCAACGAGCTCTGGTTCCGCAAGGCGCCGCGGCACCGGGTCGACGAGCTGCAGGACGTGACCCAGTTCTTCCACCCGCTCGACGTGGTCGCCGACTGGAACCGGGTCTACGGGCCCCGAGGCTTCGCCCAGTACCAGTTCGTCGTGCCGTTCGGCGCCGAGTCGGCGCTGCGGGACATGGTCACGACGCTCGCGGCGTCCGGTCACGCCTCCTTCCTCAACGTCCTGAAGCGGTTCGGCGCTGCCGACCCGGCCCCGCTGTCGTTCCCGACCCCGGGATGGACGGTCGCGGTGGACCTGCCCGTCCGACGAGGTCTCCAGCCCCTCCTGGACCGGCTCGACGGGATCGTCGTCGACGCCGGAGGACGCCTGTACCTGGCGAAGGACTCGCGCACCTCGGCGGCCACGCTGTCTCGGATGTACCCCCGGCTCGACGAGTTCCGCGCCGTGCGTGACACCGTCGACCCCCGACGCGTCCTGCGCTCGGACCTGTCCCGCCGACTCGACCTGTGAGGCCCTCGTGATCAACGCCCTCGGCATCCCCACCTCCGTCCTGCTGCTCGGAGGCACGTCCGACATCGCGATGGCCACGGCCGAGGCGTGGGCGCGTACCTCGCCCGGTCTCGAGGTGACGCTCGCCGCCCGACCAGGTGAGCGGCGCGACGACGCGGTCGAGCGGCTCCGCGCCCGCGGGTGTGTGGTGACCCCGGTCGACTTCGAGGCGGCCGACACCTCGAGCCACGCTGCCGTGGTCGACGCGGTCCCCGGCGACGTCGACGTCGCCCTGGTGGCCTTCGGGGTGCTCGGTGACCAGGAGCGCGCCTGGACGGACGTCGGTCTCGCGCACGAGATCGCGACCGTGAACTACGTCGCCGCCGTGACGGTCGGGGTGGCGCTCGGGGCACGGATCCGGCGTCAGGGACACGGTGTGGTGGTGGCGCTGTCCAGCGTCGCCGGTGAACGGGCACGCCGCTCGAACTTCGTCTACGGCTCGAGCAAGGCCGGGATGGACACGTTCTACACGGGCCTCGGGGAGGCCGTGCGCGAGCACGGCGGGCGGGTCGTCGTGGTGCGTCCGGGATTCGTGCACTCGACGATGACGCACGGACTCGAGCCGGCTCCCCTGGCCACGACGCCGGAGGCCGTGGCTGCGGCGATCGTCGACGCGGTCCGGGACGGTCGGGAGCAGGTGTGGGTGCCCAAGCCGCTCCGAGGCGTCATGTCAGGGCTCCGGCACGTGCCGCGGCCGCTGTTCCGCCGGCTGCCCCTCTGAGCCGCGGCTCGACGTCAGGCTGCCCCCCAGGCGACGGGCCGCGCCGGTGGCGCTGCCCGCGAGGGCTGCGCCCACCACCACGGCCCACACCACCCAGACCCCGGTCATCACGGCCCGGTCCGTGTCGTCGACCCCGACCTCCTTCGCACCCTCGACCGCGTACACCCGCAGGTCGGTGCCACCCAGGAGCTCCAGGCCCCGCACCGACCGGGCGGCACGATCGGCCTCGGGAGCCGTGGTGTCGAGCACGACGAGCCCGATGCCGAGCCGCGCCAGCGCGCGGGGCACGTCGTCGGACGCCAGGGCGCGTCGCACGGCGGCGGCCCGCGGGTCCTCCCCCGCGACGGTGCGGCCGGACACGACGAGCCGGTCGTCGGTCACCGTCGGCCGGTCGAAGAAGCGACCCGCCGGGTCGAGCACCGGGCGGCCCGCGTTCCACGAGGGCGCGCGGTAGGCGGTGAAGGGCAGCACCACGAGGTCGCCCTGCACCGTCGACCGTTCGACGACCAGCCGCGCGGTCTCCCACGACCTGGGGTACTGCACGGGCTCCAGGCGGCCCCCGATCCCGTCGGCCAGCGCGGGGAGGACGGCCAGCGGCAGCAGCAGGCCTGCGACGGCCGGTGCCGCAGCGAGCCCGCGCGACCGGGACAGGGCCACGAGCCGGTCGGCGCCGAGGCCGAAGCCGACCACCAGTGCGGGGGCCACGAGTGCGAGGTAGCGGGCCCCGTCGCGGAGCACCGCCGCCGGCCCGAACGCAGCCACCAGGTCCGCCAGGGCCGTCGGCGCGAGCCACCCGGTGAACGCGACGGCGAGACCGGCCACCGCCACCAGGAGCACGGCGACGAGGTCGGGACGAGCGGTCCGAGCCAGCACACCCAGCCCGAGCAGGGCCAGGGCCCACACCGTCACCGTCAGGACCACCACGAGGGTCGATCCGCGGCCCTCGGGCACGACGTCGGCGTTCCAGATGCCCCCGAGCGAGAACGCCGTGCCGACGTGGCCGAGCAGTCCTTCCGAACGCAGCGCGAAGGCCTCGACGCCGCCGGGGTCCGCCCGCACCGATCCGCGCAGGAACGACGAGACCAGCCACGGTGCGTTGAGCAGCGCCGCCAGCACGGTGATCCGCACCAGACCGAACCGCGCGCCGGCGAGGACGGCGACGGCGAGGCCCATGAGCCCGCCGGCGGGCGTGAGCGCGGTCCCGGCCAGCGCCAGCACGACCGTGCGCAGCCGTGGGTCGTCGCGACGCAGCTCGGCCACGAGCCACAGGATCGCCGCGTAGCCGAGCAGCATGGGCCACTGGCCGATGGCCAGCCGCTCCAGCACGTACGGGTTCCAGATCGCGATCGTCGCCGCGGCCGTGCGGCCGGCGAGGCCCGCCGTCGCGACCAGTCGGGCGCCGCCCACCCCGGCGAGGAACAGGGCACCGAGCAGGACCAGTCTCTGGACGAGCTGAGGGTCCACCACCGCCCCGAGCACGGCCACCACGGCGTCGGAGGGCACGGCGCGCGGCAGGGCCGAACCGAGCCCCCACAGGTCCGGACGCCCCAGGTCCAGACGCGGGACCCAGACCATGTCGTAGGACAGCACGAAGCCCGGCCGGAACCAGGGCAGCCCCACGAGCACCGCCAGCAGCAGGCTCCACTGCAGGACGATCGTGCGGCGCCACGCGGCCATGTGCCTCCCTTGTCGAGGACAGACTAGGTGAGCAACCTCCCCCCGCCGGACGATTCGGCGAGGCGCGGGAACCAGGCCGTCGCTAGGGTTGCCCGGTGACGAGCACCAGCCACCGCCTCTCGAGCGGATCGACGGTGGCGCTCGGCATGATGGGGATGAACGTCGCGATCTACGGGTTCACCGTCGCGGCCGCCCGCAACCTGGTGCCTGCCGAGCTCGGCGCCCTGGTGGCCCTCCTCGGCATCCTGCTCATGGGCAACGTGGTGTCGCTCGGCATCCAGGCCGTCACGGCGCGCCGCATCGCCGTGGCCCCCGACGATCGCGCCGACGTCGTCGGCGTCGTGGTGCGAGTGACGGCCGCCGCAGCGCTCGCGGTGGGCGCCGTCGTGGCGCTGCTTTCGGTGGTGCTGGTGCCGTTGCTGCGCCTCGACTCGCCGTGGCCGATCGTCCTCGCCGGGCTGACCCTCGTGCCCCTCACCGTGATGGGCGCGCAGGCCGGGGTCGCGCAGGGCTCGGAGCGGTGGGGGTCGCTCACGGCGATCTACCTCGCGAACGGGCTCGGCCGCCTCGTCCTCGGGACGGCGGCCCTCCTCGTGGAGCCCTCGGCGACGTCGGCGATGGTGGGCATCGCCCTCGGTGCGTGGGTGCCCGTCCTGGTGGGCGCCCCGCTCCTGCGCGGCCACGTGCTGCACCCGCGCGGGATCAGCCGCCGCCCGCTCGTGCGCGAGGCCGTCCTCGGCTCGCACGCGCTGCTCGCCTACTTCGTGCTGAGCAGCCTGGACGCCCTGGTGGCCCGCAACCGGTTCGAGGCCGGCGAGGCCGGGCTCTACGCGGCCGGGCTCATCCTCTCGAAGGCCGCCCTGTTCGCCCCGCAGTTCGTCAGCGTGGTCCTGTTCCCCGACCTCGCGCGCGACGAGACCCGCCGGGCCCGGACCCAGGCGGTGCTGGCCGTGGCGGGCCTCGGAGCCGTGGCCGTCGCTGCGACGGCGCTGCTGCCACGGCTCGCGCTCGTGCTCGTCGGCGGCGAGCAGTACGAGGAGATCGCCGGCCGCCTGTGGCTCTTCGCCCTCGCCGGGTCCTGCCTGGCCGTCGTGCACCTGCTGGTCTTCGACGCTCTCGCCCGCCACGCGCACGGAGTGGTCGTGCTCGTGTGGGCCGGCGCCGCCGTGGTGGTGGGCGTCGCCTACGGGCTCGACGTGCACCTGACCGGGCTGGTGACCACCGTGGCCTCGGTCTCGGCCGTCCTGGCGGTCATCGTCTGGTTCGTCCCGGGGCGGACGACCACCCAGGACCACTGACGGTCCTCCACCCCGCGAGGGGCCACGCAGGGTTCAGTGCGCGGCCTCGTGCCACGTGCGTCCGGTGCCGACCGACACGTCGAGCGGGACGGACAGGTCGGCCGCCGCGGCCATCTGCTCACGGACCAGCGCCTCGAGCGTGTCGCGCTCCCCGGCGGCGACCTCGAGCACGAGCTCGTCGTGGACCTGCAGCAGCAGCCGCGACCGCAGGCCCTGCTCGCGCAGGGCGGCGTCGACGCCGAGCATGGCGACCTTGATGATGTCGGCCGCGGACCCCTGGATGGGAGCATTGAGGGCCATGCGCTCGGCCATCTCCCGCCGTTGGCGGTTGTCGCTCACCAGGTCGGGCAGGTAGCGGCGTCGGCCGAGGATCGTCGCGGTGAAGCCGGTCTGGCGGGCCTCCTCGACGACGCCGTGCAGGTAGTCGCGCACCCCGCCGAAGGTCTCGAAGTAGTCGTCCATGAGGCCCTGCGCCTCACCGGTGGAGATCTGCAGCTGCTGGCTCAGCCCGTAGGCCGAGAGCCCGTAGGCCAGGCCGTAGTTCATGGCCTTGATGCGGGCCCGCAGCCCACCGTCGATGTCGGTGGGCTCGCGCTCGAAGACCTTGGCCGCCATGACGGTGTGGAAGTCGTGGCCCGACCGGAACGCCTCGATGAGGTCGGCGTCCTCGGACAGGTCGGCCATGATCCGCATCTCGATCTGGCTGTAGTCGGCGGTCAGGAGCGTCTCGTAGCCCTCGCCGACGGTGAAGGCCTCGCGGATGCGTCGGCCCGACTCGGTGCGGATCGGGATGTTCTGCAGGTTCGGGTCGGCCGAGCTGAGCCGGCCCGTGGCCGCGATGGTCTGGAAGTAGGTCGTGTGGATGCGCCCGTCCGGCTGCACGGTCTTCTGCAGACCCTCGACGGTCTGCCGCAGCCGGGTGACGTCGCGGTGCGCGAGCAGGTGCTCGAGGAACGGGTGCTCGGTCTTGACGAACAGCTGCTGCAGCGCCTCGGCGTCGGTGGTGTAGCCGGTCTTGGTGCGCTTGGTCTTGGGCATGTCGAGCTGGTCGAAGAGCACCTCCTGCAGCTGCTTCGGCGAGCCGAGGTTCACCTCACGGCCGATCGCTGCGTAGGCCTCGTCGGCCGCGGCCACCATGCGCTCGGTGAACTCGGCGTGCAGCGCGTCGAGGTGGTCGGTGTCGACCGCGATGCCGGCGGTCTCGGCCCGCGCGAGCACGTCGACGAGCGGCAGCTCCAGGTCGTCGAGCAGGCCGAGGGACTCCTGCTGCTCCAGCTCCTCGCGCAGCACGGTCCAGAGGTCGAGGGTGGCGCGTGCCCGCTGCGCGGCACCCTCGGCGCCGGCCGTGTCGTCGTCGAACGCGAGCTGCCCGGAGTCGTCGCTCACCGCGATGTCGCGCTTGAGCGAGCGCAGGGCGAGGTCGGCGAGGTCGTAGGAGCGCTGGTCCGGACGCACCAGGTAGGCCGCGAGCGCCGTGTCGGCGACGAGGCCCTGCATCGTCCAGCCCTGCGCGGCGAGCGCGTGCAGCTGCCCCTTCGCGTCGTGCATGACCTTGGGCCGGGCCGGGTCGGCCAGCCAGCCCTGGAGGGCGGCGTCGTCGTCGGGTCCGAGGGACTCCGGGGACAACGAGACGGCGCGGCCGCCGGGCGTGGCGATCGTGACGGTGTCGACGCGGGGGCCGACGGGTCGCAGGACTCCCGCCACCTCGACGCCGACGGCCTCCTCGCCCAGGTGCTCGTCGATCCAGGCCGCGAGCCCGCCCTCGCCCGGCAGGTCGACCTCGACCTCGACCGAGGCCGCGTCGGTGGTGGCCTCGTCGCCGCCACCGAGGTACTCGAAGAGTCGCGTGCGCAGCGCGGCGAACTCGAGCGCGTCGAAGACCTGGTGGATGGCGTCGCGGTTCCACTCGGTGCTGAACGCCAAATCGGCCGGCTTGGCCGGGAGTTCGAGGTCGCGGACGAGCGCGTTGATGCGCCGGTTGCGCAGGACGGAGTCGAGGTGCTCGCGCAGCGACTCCCCCGCCTTGCCGGGCACCGCGTCCACGTCGGCGACGAGCGCCTCGAGGGAGCCGTGCTGGTTGATCCACTTGGCGGCGGTCTTGGGACCCACGCCGGGGACGCCGGGGAGGTTGTCGCTCGTCTCGCCCACCAGGGCGGCGATCTCGGGGTAGTGCTCGGGCGTGACGCCGTACTTCTCCTCGACAGCCGCCGGGGTCATGCGGGCGAGGTCGGAGACACCCTTGCGCGGGTACAGCACCGTGGTGGTGTCGGTGACCAGCTGGAGGGCGTCGCGGTCGCCGGTGCAGATCAGCACCTCCATGCCGGCGGCCTGCGCCTGGGTGGCGAGGGTGCCGATGATGTCGTCGGCCTCGAAGCCGTCCTTCTCGAAGCTCGTGATCCCGAGGGCGGCGACCACGTCCTTGATGAGCGTGACCTGCCCCTTGAACTCGTCGGGGCTCTTGGCGCGGTTGCCCTTGTACTCGGCGTACTCCTCGGTGCGGAACGTCCGGCGCGAGACGTCGAACGCCACGCCGACGTGCGTGGGCTGCTCGTCGCGCAGCACGTTGATGAGCATCGAGGTGAACCCGAACACCGCGTTGGTGTGCTGGCCCGTGGTGGTGGAGAAGTTCTCCACGGGGAGGGCGAAGAAGGCACGGTAGGCGACGGAGTGACCGTCGATCAGCAGCAGTCGATCCACGCGCTCGACTCTAGACGCTCGGACCGACACGGCTCGGGGTGCGGGGGCGGGCGATGGCGGCCACCGGTGGTGCGCGCGTCTCGGGCCTGCTGCGGCGCCGGTCGCGGTCATCGCGGCAGCTGCTCGGTGCAGCACCTGCGGGGCTTCGGTGAGCTGCTGCGGTGCCTGGTGGGCCTCGGCTCGCTGCCGCGTCGCCCGCCGGAGCTTCGGCTCGCTGCTGCGCTGCCGCGGCTCGCGCCCCGATCGGTCTCCGAGAGGGCCTCGACCGGGCGGCCGGCGCGGGACGCGGTCCGGGTTCTCGGGCTGTGGCGGGTGCTGGTCGGACGCAGGAATCTGCGTTCACGCGTGGGGGACGCACGATTCTGCGTTCGCGTGTGGGGGACGCAGGATGCTGCGTTCGCGCGCTGGAAGTCGAACGCTTCTGCGTTCGTGTCGGGATCCGGTCGTGAACGCAGCATCGTTCGGGCCTGCGCACGTGAACGCAGCATCGTGGCCGCCTGGCCGCGCGGGCTGGCAGGGATTCTCCCTTCCCGTGGACCGGTCCACGAGAAGGGAGAATCCCTGACCCTTCCGCCCTCGACATCGGTGGACCCTCAACCTCTGCAGGCCGTCTGCGGTGGAGGATCCACCGATGGCACGCACGAACGAAGAATCCTGCGCCGATCACGCGCAAAGGAAGAATCGTGCGTCACCCGCAGCACCAGACCGGACGCCGCGATCCCGGAGCGGCGCCCACCCAGCCCCCCGGTCGAGGCCTTTCGGAGATCACCCCCAGCGAAGGCCGAGGCGTCGCAGCAGCAAGCCCACGACCACCGCAGGCAGCGCACCAGCACGTCGAGACGAACCTCAGGCAGCGCAGCAGCGGCGACGACGCCCACCGGCAGCGCTCCAGAGAGACCGAGACCAACCCCGGCCCGGCCCGGCTCGACCCTCAGACCTTGTCGGCGCGCCGCTCGTCCTGGCGCCGACGCAGCGTCCGGCGGACGGCGATGAGCTTGCCGGTGTCCCTGGAGTGCGTGGCCTTGGAGCTGAGGCGCGAGCGGAGCCGGCTGGCCTGGATCGCCCGCACCGCCGCGACCTGGGTGAAGCCGATCTTGGTGAGGTAGCGGTGCGGCTCGCGCGCCATGAGCGGGATGGCCGCCACGACGATCTCGCAGGCGTGCTCCTCGCCGTAGGTGGCGGCGGCCGACAGCAGCGTGGCGGCGACGTTGCGTCGGCGGTGGCGCGGCGACACCTGGATGTCGGTCACGAGCAGGATCGGCGTGAGCGTGATCGGCGTCAGCGTGCTGAGGTCGCACACCGTCGCGCCGACGATCTCGCCGTCGACGAGGGCCACGATGATCCGCTTGCCCGGCTTCGCCAGGTTCTGCTCGATGGCCGACGCGGCCTCGGCGACGCTCGGCTCACGGAACAGCGACTGGTAGGAGAACGCCTCGGCACCCTCGTCGTCGCTCGCCTTGGCCGACTCCGCCCACAGCTCGACGAGCGCGGCTGCGTCCTCGGGCACCGCGTCGCGCATCACGATCGGTGAACGAGTGGCCATGGTGTCCTCGGCGGGAGTGGTGTCTGGACCGGGTCGGCGCCAGTGCCACGATGGGCGACGTCGGGGTGGGTCGCGCCGGCAACGGCGAGAAGGAGAGCGTACATGTTCATCGGGGCAGGCACGCTCACCAACGTGCTCACCGTGCTCGTCGGCGGTGGGCTCGGGCTCCTCGTCGGGCACCGCCTGCCCGAACGCGTCCGCACGACCGTCACGTCGGCACTCGGCCTGGTCACGCTGCTCATCGCCGCCGACGCCGCCGCAGCCGTGAACAGCGACGCCCTGACCTCCTCGACCGGTCGCGGCGCGCCGACGCTGATCGTGCTCGGCTCGCTCGCCGTGGGCGGGATCATCGGCTCCTTCGCCCGGCTCGAGGACCGGCTCGAGGACCTGGGCGGGGTCCTGCAGCGCCGCCTCGGCGGCTCGGCCGCCCGTCAGGTCCCCCTGGGCGAGCCCGCCGGCCCCACCACCGACGGCGGCCCCACCGACCGTGGCCCCGACGACGGTGACCGCGAACGCTTCGTGCAGGGCTTCGTCATCGCCTCGCTCGTGTTCTGCGTCGGGCCGCTCACCATCCTGGGCTCGCTGAACGAGGGACTCGGCCGCGGCGCCGAGCAGCTGCTGCTCAAGTCCACCCTCGACGGCTTCGCCGCCCTGGCCTTCGCGGCGGCGTTCGGCGCCGGTGTGCTCGCGTCCGCGATCTCGGTGCTGGTGGTGCAGGGATCGCTCACCGGGCTCGGCGTCCTCGTCGGCGGACTCCTGCCCGCCGCGCACCTCGACGCCGTGGGCGCGACCGGCGGCCTCATCCTCGTCGGGGTCGCGCTGCGGCTGCTCGACCTGAAGCAGCTCCCGGTGGCCGACCTGCTGCCCGCCCTGCTGGTGGCCCCCGCTCTCACGCAGCTCGCCGTCGCCCTCTCCTGAGTCGACTTCACAGAACTGTTACCTGGCGAGTCTCCGGATGGGACCTCCTGCCACCCTCCCGGGGATATAGTCCCCGGGACGAAGGCGCCACCTGCGCTGCCCGAACCTCCAGGAGACCTGCGTGCGACTGACATCCAAGGTCCTCGTGTCGGCGATCCTGGCGTGCCTGGTCGTCCTGGTGCCGCTCGGCGGCGCCTCGGCGACCGACGCGCCATCGCCCAGCACGAGCCCCTCGGCGCCCACCGCGGCCGCCACCCCGCCGGACGGCCCGTACGTGGGCGTGACGCTGCAGAACAGCGGCGCCGACGCCGGGCCCATCGCCGGAGCCACGCTGACGGCCTCCACGTCGGACGGCACGGAGGTCGGCGAGGCGGTCACGGGGCCTGAGGGCCGCGCCTTCATCCCGATCCCCGAGCGCGGCACCTACGTCGTCACCCTCGACGTCGACTCGCTCCCGGCCGGCATCGAGTTCGCCGGGAGCCCCGAGCGCACCGTGAACGCCCTCCTCGACGGCGGCAACTTCGTGCAGTTCCAGATCGGCGTGGTCGAGCAGACCGGCCCGCCGCTCGGCGAGCGGTTCGCCGCCGCCATGGTCAACGGCGTCAAGTTCGGCCTCATCATCGCGCTCGCGGCGCTCGGCCTGTCGCTGATCTTCGGCACCACGAAGCTGACGAACTTCTCCCACGGCGAGCTGATCACCTTCGGCGCCATCGCGACCTACGTCGCCAACCGCGCCTTCGGCCTCCCCGTGATCCTCGCGATCATCGCGGCGGTGGTCGCGTCCGCGGCCTTCGGCTGGCTCCAGGACAAGTTCCTCTGGAAGCCGCTGCGCAGCAAGGGCGTCGGGATCATCGCGATGATGATCGTCTCCATCGGCTTCGGACTCTTCCTGCGCAACATCTTCCAGTACACGTTCGGCGGCTCGCGACGCTCGCTGTCGCAGTACGTCAACCAGAGCCGTGAGACCTACGGACCGTTCTCGCTGGCGGACAAGGAGCTCGCGATCATCGGCGTCGCGGTCGTCGTCCTGACCGTCACCTGCGTCGTCCTCATGAAGACCCGCCTCGGCAAGTCCATGCGAGCGGTCGCCGACAACCCGGCCCTCTCGGCCTCGTCGGGCCTGCGGGTCGACGGCGTCATCCGGTCGGTCTGGGTGCTCGGCACCGCACTGACCGGGCTGGCCGGCGGCCTGCTCGCCGTCAACAGCCAGGTCAACTTCCTCATGGGCTTCAAGCTGCTGCTGCTCGTCTTCGCCGCGGTCACCCTCGGCGGCCTTGGCACCATCTGGGGCGCGCTCGTCGGCTCCATGATCATCGGGATCATGGTCGAGGTCGGCACGCTCGAGATCGGGTGGTGGCCCGGTGTCCCCTCGTCCATCAAGGAGGTCGGCGCGCTCGTCGTGCTGATCCTCATCCTGCTGATCCGGCCGCAGGGCATCCTCGGCCGCGCCGAGCGGATCGGCTGAAAGGGCTCTCATGGACTTCGGAAGCATCCTCAACTCGGCACTCTCCTCCGCCCTCGGGCCGCAGGCGATCGTGTTCGCGCTCGCTGCGATCGGCCTCAACATCCACTTCGGCTACACCGGCCTGCTGAACTTCGGCCAGGCCGGGTTCATGGCCGTGGGCGCCTACGGCCTGGCCGTCACGGTCGTCACGTTCGACCAGTCCTTCTGGCTCGGCATCGTGGTGGCCATCGTCGCCTCGATGCTGCTCGCCCTCGTGCTGGGCGTCCCGACGCTGCGGCTCCGGGCCGACTACCTCGCGATCGCCACCATCGCCACGGCGGAGATCCTCCGCCTGGTCTTCGGCGCGGTCGAGACGAAGGACGTCTTCGGCGGGTCGAACGGTCTGACGGGCTTCGCGTCGACCTTCCAGGACCTCAACCCGTACGGCGGCGGCATCGACCTCGGGATCGTCTCCTTCCGACGCGGTGACCTCTGGTCGCTCACCGTCGGCTGGGCGCTCGTGGCGCTGGCCTGCCTGCTCGTGTGGCTGCTGATGCGCAGCCCGTGGGGTCGTGTCCTGCGCTCCATCCGCGAGGACGAGGACGCCGTGCGCTCGCTCGGCAAGAACGTCTTCGCCTACAAGATGCAGGCCCTCATGCTCGGTGGCGTCTTCGGTGGCCTCGCCGGTCTCTTCCTGGCCCTCAAGCAGGCGTCGGTCGTGCCCAGCGACTACTCCACGAACGTGACGTTCTTCGCCTACACGGCCCTGCTGATCGGCGGTGCGGCCCGCGTGCTCGGACCGGTCATCGGCGCGATGATCTTCTGGTTCCTCATGGCCGGCATCGGCTCCTTCTTCAGCCAGGCCACGGCCGGCGACAACCCGCTCATCCCCGACTGGGCGATGAGCGACATCCAGGCCAGCCTGGTGCGACTCATCCTCGTGGGCCTGGGACTGATGCTCCTGATGATCTACCGACCCCAGGGAATCTTCGGCGACCGGAAGGAGCTGGCGATCGATGCCCGCTGACACCACCAACCAGGTCGACTCCCTCGCGGGGGTCGCGAACACGCCGGGCGTCGCCAAGCCCGACCCGATCCTCAAGGGCACCTCGATCACCCGGCAGTTCGGTGGCCTCAAGGCCGTCGACGTCGACCACGTCGAGATCCAGCGGGGCGTCATCACGGCCCTCATCGGCCCGAACGGTGCGGGCAAGACGACGCTGTTCAACCTGCTGACCGGCTTCGACGCCCCCGACACCGGCGAGTGGTCCTTCAACGGCTCGTCGCTGCAGAAGGTGCCGGCCTACAAGGTCGCGCGCCGCGGCATGGTGCGCACGTTCCAGCTGACGAAGGTGCTCTCGCGCCTCACCGTCATCGAGAACATGCGCCTCGGTGCCACGGGCCAGCGGGGTGAGAGCTTCTGGTCCGCGCCCTTCCGCGCGCTGTGGTCCTCCCAGGAGGCCGAGATCACCGCCCGCGCGGACGAGCTGCTCGCCCGGTTCAAGCTCGACGCCAAGCGCGAGGACTTCGCCGGGTCGCTGTCCGGTGGTCAGCGCAAGCTCCTCGAGATGGCGCGCTCCCTCATGGTCGACCCCGAGCTGATCATGCTCGACGAGCCCATGGCCGGCGTGAACCCGGCGCTGAAGCAGTCGCTGCTCGGTCACGTGAAGTCGCTGCGCGACGAGGGCCGCACGGTCCTGTTCGTGGAGCACGACATGGACATGGTCCGTGACATCTCCGACTGGGTCATCGTCATGGCGCAGGGCAAGATCGTCGCCGAGGGCACGCCCGAGCAGGTCATGTCCGACCAGGCCGTGATCGACGCCTACCTGGGTGCGCACCACGACACCGACATCACCGAGCTGGACGAGAGCGAGCTCGAGGCGGCCACCGAGGCCGAGCTCGACGAGGAGGCCTGACATGTCAGAGATCCACGAGCCCGGCCACGGCACCAGCCGCGAGGCGGCCCGCGACGCGAACTTCGCGGAGGAGCAGGCCAAGCACTCGGCCGGGGCCGAAGGTGCGATCCTGCGCGCCGACGGTCTGATCGCGGGCTACCTGCCGGGCGTGAACATCCTCAACAGCGCCGACCTCTACTGCCAGCCGGGTGAGCTCGTCGGCATCATCGGTCCGAACGGTGCCGGCAAGTCGACGCTGCTCAAGGCCCTGTTCGGCCTGGTGACCATCCACGAGGGCACCGTGACCCTCGACGGTGCCGAGATCACCAACCAGCGAGCCGACCAGCTGGTCACCAAGGGCATCGGCTTCGTGCCGCAGTCCAACAACGTGTTCCCGAGCCTGACGATCGAGGAGAACCTCGAGATGGGGTGCTACCAGGCACCCAAGCGGTTCGCCGAGAGGTTCGGGTTCGTGACGGACCTGTTCCCGCGGCTGGGCGAACGACGCAAGCAGCGAGCCGGCTCGCTGTCCGGCGGCGAGCGCCAGATGGTCGCCATGGGCCGGGCGCTCATGATGGACCCGAAGGTGCTGCTGCTCGACGAGCCCTCGGCCGGCCTCTCCCCCGTCCTGCAGGACGAGGTCTTCGTGCAGACGCGCAACATCAACAAGGCCGGCGTCTCGGTCATCATGGTCGAGCAGAACGCCAAGCGCTGCCTGCAGATCTGCGACCGCGGCTACGTGCTCGACCAGGGCCGCTCGGCCTACTCCGGCACGGGTCGCTCGCTCGGCAACGACCCCAAGGTCATCGAGCTCTACCTCGGCACCCTGGGCAAGAAGGCCAGCTGACGCCGCACCGCACCACCCACGACGAAGCCCCCTGTCCGACGGTCAGAGGGCTTCGTCGTGTCCCCGCCGCTCCCCCGACGCCTCAGGGCTGTGCCGGAGATTCCCAGGTCGACCTGGGGATCCTGCAGAAGCACGGGAAGCAACCCTGCAGACATGGGAAGGCCGTGCACTCCGACCCCATCGGTGGATCTGGCACGTCAGGAGCGCAGGTGCGGTTGCTGAGCCACCGATGAAGGGCGCGCGGTGCGTTCTCCGCCGAGTCCCCGCTCGGGCGGGAACGGCTCAGACCGCGGTCCGGAGGCTCGGTCGGGACGCTTGGATCGGCCCGGGAAACCTGCAGAAGCACGGGGAGCAACCCGTGCAGCTGCAGGGGAAGCCGTGCAGTCCGGAGGATTCCCAGGTCGACCTGGGAATCTCCCTGACGGTGGGGACGGGGCGGAAGGTCCGACGCGCGGACATGACGAGGCCCCCGGGTGGAACCCGGGGGCCTCGTGCGGGACGTGCGCTACGTCAGCGGATCAGATGTTGCCGCTGATGTAGTCGACCGCCTTGTAGGTGTTGTCGGCGCCGTACTCGTAGATGCCGATCGAGGCGGCCGTGGGGCTGCCCGTCTCGCCGAGCTCGATCGGACCGGAGACACCGTCGTAGTCGATGTCCGTGCCGTCGGCGAGCAGGTCGGCGCACGCCTTGAACTCGGTGCACTTCTCGCCGCCGGTCGTGATGCCCGGGATCTCCTTGGCGATCTTGTCGCCGGCGTCGCTGTCGGCCGCGATGGCCGCGAGCGCCGAGACGATGACCGCGTCGTAGGACTCCGCCGAGTAGGAGTAGTCCTTGAGGTCGGGGTCGACCTCGAGCAGACGGTCCTTGAAGTCACCCGAGGTCTCGGCACCGGGGATGGTGCCCTTGGTGCCCTCGAGCGTGCCGTCGGGCAGCTTGCCCGCGTAGTCGGCCGTGTTGCCGTCGACGAAGTACGTGTCGACGTCCTGCGGGCCGGCGCCGGCCTGGACCAGCTGCGGCACGATCGTCGTGGTCTCCTCGAAGGCGACCAGCACGACCGCGTCGGGCTTGGCGTCGGCGATCTCCTGGACCTGCGAGTCGTAGGACTGCGCGTTCTCGCCGTAGAAGACCGTGGCAGCGACCTTGCTGCCCGCGTTCTCCAGGCCCTTGCCGATCTCCTCGGCGAGGGTCTCGCCGTAGGCGTCCTGACGGGCGAGGATGGCGACGTTCTGCTTGCCGTCCTCGATCAGCAGGTTCGACATGACCGCACCCTGGAGGATGTCCGAGGGCGCCGTGCGGAAGTACAGGTCAGGCTTGGAGTAGTCGCCGTTGTCGAAGTCGGTTGACGTGTTGGCGGGCGAGAACATGACCGAGCCGGCCGACATGATCTTGTCGATGACCGTCATGGAGACGCCCGAGGAGGCCGCGCCGACGATGACGTCGGACTTGGCGTCGAGCAGCTTGTCGGTCTCGGCGGGGGCGATGCCCGAGTCGGTGTCGCCCGAGTCGGCCTTGACGCCCTTGACGTCCTTGCCGAGGACTCCCCCGGCCGCGTTGACGTCCTGGATGGCGAGGTCGACGCCGGCGAACTCCGGCGGGCCGAGGAACGCCAGGCTGCCGGTCTGCGGCAGCAGCGAGCCGACGGTGAGGACGCCGTCGGACTTCGACGCGGCCGCCTTGTCGTCGCCGCCGTCTCCGCCGTCGTCGCCACCACCGCAGGCGGCGAGCACGAGGGCGCCCGCTGCTGCGACCGTGGCCAGTCGCATGGTCCTGGTACTGCGCTTCATTGATCCTCCGGGGAACTGTGGTTCGGCCCCCGACGGGCCGAGCCGTAGGTCGAAACTAGTCGCCAGCAGGGTCACCGGGGTCAGCCTGGCAGGAATGTCGTGCTTCGTAGCCAAGTTGTAACCCGCGCGCTCACTCCGGCAGTTCTCCGGCGTCCCCACGAGTGGATCCGTCGACGCCGTGCTCGACCACGCGCTCGGCGACGGTCCGCATCGACATCCGCAGGTCCATGGCCGTGCGCTGGATCCAGCCGAAGGCCTCGGGCTCGCTCAGTCCCAGCGCAGCCTGCAGCTGGGCCTTGGCCCGCTCGACCACCTTGCGCGTCGCGAGCTGGTCGCTCAGGTCCTCGACCTCGGCCTCCAGGGCGGCCAGCTCCGCGAACCGGCTGCGGGCCATCTCGATGGCCGGCACCAGGTCGGAGGCGGTGAACGGCTTCACGAGGTAGGCCATGGCGCCGGACTGGCGCGCACGCTCGACCAGCTCGCGCTGGCTGAACGCCGTCAGCATCACCACCGGCGCGATCCGCTGGCCGGCGATCCGCGTCGCCGCGGCGATGCCGTCGAGCCGCGGCATCTTCACGTCCATCATCACGAGGTCGGGCTCGAGCGACGTGGCGAGCTCCACGGCCTCGAGCCCGTCGGCCGCCTGCCCGACGACGTCGTACCCCTCCTCCTCGAGCATCTCGGCGAGGTCGAGGCGGATCAACGCCTCGTCCTCGGCGATGACGACGCGAGGCCTCGCGGCGGAGGCGTCGCGGGCCGCGTCGTCGGGGAGGGCCGTCTCAGGTGGGGTGGGGCTCACGTGAGAAGGTTATCGGGCGCTCTGGGCGCGCCGACTTGGCGGAATGGTAGACGCGACGGTCTCAAAAACCGTTGTCCGAGAGGGCGTGCGGGTTCGAGTCCCGCAGTCGGCACATCACCCGGCGCCACCCCCGCGCCGCCGCGCCGGCGGACCGCCGGGGCTCACGTCGACGTGCCGCGGCCGGTCTCCTGCTGCAGCCGCTCGATGTGCTCGGAGGCCTCGGCCTTGGTGAGGTCGGCCGACAGCGTCTCCCCCGCGTCGCGGGCGAGCGTGTCCAGGTAGCTGCGCTGCGCCCCGGTCATGGGCTCGTCGCCGGTCACCCAGTCCTCCGGGTCCTTCTCGGTGGTCCCGCCCGCGTCGGCGCCGAGGACCTCGCCCGTGGGCCGAGTGGTGTCGTCACCGTCAGAATGCATGTTCGATTCAGTCATGGTCCCACCGTAGGCCGGGACCCGGACAGGCGCTCGTCGAGCGACGGCGCGCGGCGACTCAGTCCTCGTCGGAGGGGTGCGCGTAGGCCGGCACGACCCGGTTGATCGCGTCGCCCATGCGGTGGATCCGCAGGGCGTTCGTGGATCCCGGGATGCCCGGAGGGGCACCGGCGACGATCACGACCTCCTCGCCCTGCGTGCAGCGCGCGACCTCGAGCAGGCGCTTGTCGACCTGCATCACCATCTCGTCGGTGTGCTTGACCTCGGGCACCAGGAAGGTCTCCACGCCCCAGGTGAGGGCGAGCTGGTTGCGGGTGAGCGGGTCGGGCGTGAACGCGATGACCGGGATGGCCGAGCGGTACCGCGACATGCGCCGGGCCGAGCCGCCGATCGTCGTGAACGCGACGACGTAGCGCGCGTCGATGGACTCGGCCACCGTGGCGGCGCCGCGGCAGATGATGCCGGCGCGGGTCTTGGCCTGCCAGGTGTAGGCGGCCATGCGCGGCAGGCCGTGGTCCTCGGTGGACTCGATGATGCGGGCCATGGTGCGCACGGTCTGGATCGGGTACTCCCCCACGCTCGTCTCGCCCGAGAGCATCACCGCGTCGGCCCCGTCGAGCACCGCGTTGGCGACGTCGGAGGCCTCGGCGCGCGTGGGGCGCGGTGCCGAGATCATCGACTCGAGCATCTGCGTGGCCACGATCACGGGCTTGGCGTTGCGCCGCGCCTTCTCGACGATGAGCTTCTGCACGATCGGCACGTCCTCGAGCGGCAGCTCGACACCGAGGTCGCCGCGCGCGACCATCACGCCGTCGAAGGCGTCCATGATCTCGTCGAGGTTCTCGACCGCCTGGGGCTTCTCGATCTTCGCGATGACCGGACGGTGGATGTCGAGGTCGCGCATGACGCTGCGCACGTCGTCGGCGTCCCGGGCGTTGCGCACGAAGGAGAGCGCCACGAAGTCGACGCCCAGCTGCAGCGCAAAGCGCAGGTCGGCGATGTCCTTGTCGCTCATGGCCGGGACGCTCACGGCGACGCCGGGCAGGTTGATGCCCTTGTTGTTGCTGAGGCGCCCGGCGGTCTCGCAGATGGTGACGACGTCGGTGCTCGTGACCTCCACGGCGCGCAGCCGCACCCGGCCGTCGTCGACGAGGATCTCGTCGCCGGGCGAGACGTCGCCCGGCAGGCCTTTGTAGGTCGTGGAGGCGCGCTCGGCGTCGCCGGGCACGTCGTCGACGGTGATGGTGAACCTGTCGCCCAGCGCGAGGTCCACCGGACCGTCGGCGAACCGACCGAGCCGGATCTTGGGGCCCTGGAGATCGGCGAGGATGGCGATCGCCTTGCCGGTGCGCTCGGCGGCCGCGCGCACGTGGCCGTAGTTCTCCTCGTGGTCGGCATGGTCGCCGTGACTCATGTTGAGTCGCGCGACGTCCATGCCCGCCTCGGCGAGCTGGAGGATGCGCTCGGCGGTCCCGACGGCCGGTCCGAGCGTGCAGACGATCTTGGCTCTACGCACACCCCGACCCTACCGACGTGGGACCAGTACCCGCGAGTCACTTTGTGGTGCGGCGCAACAAATCTCCCGACCGTCCAGTCCCACGCACGGACGAGGGCCGGGAGCAGCGCTCCCAGCCCTCGTCGAACGCAGTCCTCGTGACGTGCTGACCTCAGACCATCATCGGCCGGTCGTTCGGCTTGATCGGACGCGGCAGCGGGCTGTGCCCACCGGTCAGGTACGCATCGACACCCGCGGCGGCCGAGCGGCCCTCCGCGATGGCCCACACGATGAGCGACTGGCCACGGCCCGCGTCGCCGGCGACGAACACGCCCGGCACCGACGACATGAAGTCCTTGTCGCGCACGACGTTGCCGCGCTCGTCGAGGTCGACACCGAGCTGCTCGACGAGACCCTCGCGCTGCGGGCCGGTGAAGCCCATCGCGAAGAGCACCAGCTGGGCAGGCAGCACCTTCTCCGAGCCCGGCACCTCCTCGAAGCGACCGTCCTGCATCTCGACCTCGACGATGCGCAGGCCCGAGACGTTGCCGTCGTCGTCGCCGACGAACTCCTTGGTGGAGACGGCGTACACGCGGTCGCCGCCCTCCTCGTGCGCCGACGCCACCCGGTAGGTCATCGGGTAGGTGGGCCACGGCTGGTTCTCCGGGCGGTCCTCCCCCGGCTGCGGCATGATCTCCAGGCTGGTGACGGATCGCGCACCCTGACGGATCGAGGTCCCGAGGCAGTCGGCGCCGGTGTCGCCGCCACCGATGATGACGACGTCCTTGTCGGTGGCGAGGATCTGCTCCGACCCGTCCGTCGTCGGCTCGGCACCCAGCGCGGCCCGGTTGGCCTGCGGCAGGAAGTCCATGGCCTGGTGGATGCCACCGAGCTCACGGCCCGGGGCGGGCAGGTCGCGACGGACCGTGGAGCCGATGGCGAGGACGACGGCGTCGTAGCGGTCGCGCAGCTGGCTGCCCGTGAGCGTGTCGCCCACCTGGACACCGCTGCGGAACACGGTGCCCTCGCGCTGCATCTGCTCGATGCGTCGGTCGACGTGGACCTTCTCCATCTTGAACTCGGGGATGCCGTACCGCAGCAGTCCGCCGGGCTTGTCGTCGCGCTCGTACACGGCCACCGTGTGACCGGCCCGCGTGAGCTGCTGGGCCACGGCGAGACCAGCCGGGCCCGACCCGACGACCGCGACGGTCTTGCCGGTCAGGTACTCCGGGGGCTCGGGACGCACGTTGCGCCACTCCCACGCCCGGTCGATGATCGAGACCTCGACGTTCTTGATGGTGACGGGCTCGCGGTTGATGCCGACGACGCAGGCCGTCTCGCACGGCGCGGGGCACAGCCGACCGGTGAACTCGGGGAAGTTGTTGGTCGCGTGCAGCCGGTCGATCGCCTCGATCCAGTCGTCGCGCCACACCAGGTCGTTCCACTCCGGGATCAGGTTGCCCAGCGGGCAGCCCTGGTGGCAGAACGGGATGCCACAGTCCATGCAGCGCCCGGCCTGCTCGGAGATGATCGGGAGCAACGCCTTGCCGGGCCCACCGGGGTAGACCTCGTTCCAGTCGTTGACCCGCTCGTCCACGGGACGACGGGGTGCCACCTCTCGGGCGGTCGTGATGAAACCTCGGGGATCAGCCACGTGCGGCCACCTCCATCATGCGTGCGGTCGTGTCGTCCTCGGACAGGCCCTCGGCCTCGGCCTCGGCCTTGGCGTCGAGCACCTTGCGGTAGTTGACGGGCATGACCTCGGTGAAGCGTGCGAGCGACTGCTCCCACGCGCCCAGCAGCTGCTCGGCCACGGCCGAGCCGGTCTCCTCGTGGTGCTTGGCGACCAGGGTCCTGAGCGACTCGGCCGCCTCGGACCCCGTCTCGACCGGGTTGAGCTCGACCATGTCGGGGTTGACCAGCGAGTGGTCGAGGTCCAGGACGTAGGCCTGTCCCCCGCTCATGCCGGCAGCGACGTTGCGGCCCGTGGGGCCGAGAATCACCACCGTGCCGCCGGTCATGTACTCGAGCGCGTGGTCCCCCACGCCCTCGACGACGGCCCGCGCACCGGAGTTGCGCACGCAGAAGCGCTCGCCGACCTTGCCTCGCAGGTAGATCTCACCACTGGTGGCACCGAAGCCGATCACGTTGCCGGCCACGATCTGGGCCTCGGCCGCGAACCGGGCGTCCCGCGGCGGGCGCACGATGATGCGACCGCCGGAGAGACCCTTGCCCACGTAGTCGTTGCCGTCGCCCTCGAGGCGCAGCGTGATGCCGTGCGGCACGAAGGCGCCGAACGACTGGCCGGCCGACCCGAGGAAGGTCAGGTCGATGGTGTTCTCCGGCAGGCCCTCGCCGCGGTAGCGCTTGGTCAGCTCGTGGCCGAGCATCGTGCCGACCGTGCGGTTGACGTTGCGGATCGCGAGCTGCGCCCGCACCGGCTCCCCACGCTCCAGCGCGTCGGCCGAGAGCCTGATCAGCTCGGCGTCGAGCGCGACGTCGAGACCGTGGTCCTGGACCGTGGTGTTGCGCAGCGAGGCACCCTCGGGCAGCGCAGGCACGTAGAGGATCGGCGACAGGTCGAGGCTGGCGGCCTTCCAGTGGTCGACGGCCTTCTTGACGTCGAGCACCTCGGCGTGGCCGACGGCCTCGTCGATCGAGCGGAAGCCGAGCTCGGCGAGGTACTCGCGGACCTCCTGCGCCAGGAACTCGAAGAAGTTCACCACGTACTCGGCCTTGCCCGAGTACTTCTCGCGCAGCTGACGGTTCTGCGTGGCCACGCCCACCGGGCAGGTGTCCAGGTGGCAGACCCGCATCATGATGCAGCCGCTCACCACGAGCGGAGCCGTGGCGAAGCCGAACTCCTCGGCACCGAGGAGCGCCGCGACGACGACGTCGCGCCCGGTCTTGAGCTGGCCGTCGCACTGCACGACGATGCGGTCCCGCAGCCCGTTGACCAGCAGCGTCTGCTGCGTCTCGGCCAGGCCGAGCTCCCACGGACCGCCGGCGTGCTTGAGCGACGTCAGCGGGGACGCGCCCGTGCCGCCGTCGTGGCCGGAGATCAGCACGACGTCGGCCTTCGCCTTCGAGACGCCGGCCGCCACCGTGCCGACACCGACCTCGGAGACCAGCTTGACGTGCACGCGGGCCGACGGGTTGGCGTTCTTGAGGTCGTGGATGAGCTGCTTGAGGTCCTCGATCGAGTAGATGTCGTGGTGCGGCGGCGGCGAGATGAGACCGACGCCGGGCGTGGAGTGCCGCGTCTTGGCCACCCACGGGTACACCTTCGGGCCGGGCAGCTGGCCACCCTCGCCGGGCTTGGCACCCTGGGCCATCTTGATCTGGATGTCGTCGGCGTTGGAGAGGTACTCGCTCGTGACGCCGAAGCGGCCGGACGCGACCTGCTTGATCGAGGACCGACGCTCGGGGTCGTAGAGACGCTCGGGGTCCTCGCCGCCCTCACCGGTGTTGGACTTGCCGCCCAGTCGGTTCATGGCGACGGCGAGCGTCTCGTGCGCCTCCTGGCTGATGGAGCCGTAGCTCATGGCCCCGGTCGAGAACCGCTTGACGATCTCGCTGACCGGCTCGACCTCGTCGATCGGCACCGGCGGACGCTCGCCCTCCTTGAAGGTGAACAGGCCACGCAGCGTCATGAGCCGCTCGGACTGGTCGTCGACGCGCTGCGTGTACTTCTTGAAGATGTCGTAGCGGCCCGACCGGGTGGAGTGCTGGAGACGGAAGACCGTCTCGGGGTCGAACAGGTGCTCCGGGCCCTCGCGGCGCCACTGGTACTCGCCGCCGACCTCGAGGAAGCGCCGGCGGCCGACGATGCCCTGGGACGGGTAGGCACGGGCGTGCCGCGACGCGACCTCGGCGGCGATGACGTCGAGCCCGACGCCGCCGAGCTTGCTCGACGTGCCGGTGAAGTAGGCGTCGACGACCTCGTGGGACAGGCCGACGCACTCGAAGATCTGCGCGCCGGTGTAGGAGGCGACGGTGGAGACGCCGATCTTGCTCATGACCTTCAGCACGCCCTTGCCGAGGCCGTAGGCCACGTTGCGCAGCGCCTGCTGGGGCTCGACGTCGCGCACGAAGTTGCCCTCGCGCGCCAGGTCCTCGGCCGACTCCAGCGCGAGGTACGGGTTGACCGCCGTGGCGCCGTAGCCGATGAGCAGGGCGACGTGGTGGACCTCGCGGACGTCGCCGGCCTCGACCAGCAGGCCGGCCTGCGACCGCAGCTTCTCGCGGACCATGTGGTGGTGCACGGCCGCGGTGAGCAGCAACGACGGGATGGGGGCGCGCTCGGAGTCGGAGTGCCGGTCCGAGAGCACGATGATGCGCGCACCGTCGGCGACGGCCCGCGACACGTCGGCGCAGATCTCGTCGATCTTGGCCGCGAGCGCCTCGCCGCCGCCGTTGACGTCGTACAGCCCGCGCACCACGTGCACGCTGAACCCCGGCATGTCGCCGTCCTTGTTCATGTGCCGGATCTTGGCGAGCTCGTCGTTGTCGATGACCGGGAACGGCAGCTGCAGCATGCGGCAGGAGGCCGGGCTCGGCTCGAGCAGGTTCGCCTCCGGTCCCATGGTGCCGGCGAGCGACGTGACGACCTCCTCGCGGATGGCGTCGAGCGGCGGGTTGGTCACCTGCGCGAACAGCTGGCTGAAGTAGTCGAACAACATCCGCGGGCGGTCCGAGATCGCGGCGATGGGCGTGTCGGTGCCCATCGAGCCGATCGCCTCGGCGCCGGTCCGGGCCAGCGGCGCGAGCAGGATCCGCAGGTCCTCCTCGCTGTAGCCGAAGACCTGCTGGCGACGGGTGACCGACGCGTGCGTGTGGATGATGTGCTCGAGGTCGGGCAGGTCCTCGAACCGGACCAGCCCGGAGTAGAGCCACTCGTCGTAGGGGTGCTCGCCGGCGAGCCGGTTCTTGATCTCCTCGTCCTCGACGACGCGGTGCTCGTCGAGGTCGAGCAGGAACATCTTGCCGGGCTCGAGCCGGCCCTTGCGGGTGATGGTCGCGGGGTCGAGGTCGAGCACGCCCGCCTCGGACGCGAGCACGACGAGACCGTCGTCGGTGATCCAGAACCGACCGGGGCGCAGGCCGTTGCGGTCCAGCACGGCACCGATCTGCGTGCCGTCGGTGAAGCAGACGCACGCCGGACCGTCCCAGGGCTCCATGATCGAGGAGTGGAACTCGTAGAAGGCCCGCCGGGCCGGGTCCATGACGTCGTTGTTCTCCCAGGCCTCGGGGATCATCATCATCACGGCGTGCGGGAGCTCGCGGCCACCGAGGTGCAGCAGCTCGAGCACCTCGTCGAGCGAGGCCGTGTCGCTGCCCTCGGGGTCGCAGATCGGGTACAGCCGGCTGAGGTCGCCGGGGATCAGCTCGCTCTCGAGCGTCGCCTCACGGGCCCGCATCCAGTTGCGGTTGCCACGTGCGGTGTTGATCTCGCCGTTGTGCGCGACGAACCGGAACGGGTGGGCGAGCGGCCAGCTGGGGAACGTGTTGGTGGAGAACCGGCTGTGCACGATCGCGAGCGCCGACTCCATGCGCTCGTCGAGCAGGTCGGGGAAGAACTCGTCGAGCTGCTCGGTGGTGAGCATGCCCTTGTAGACGAGGGTGCGCGACGACAGCGTCGGGAAGTAGACGCCGGTCTCGTGCTCGGCACGCTTGCGCAGGCAGTACGCGAACCGGTCCAGCTCGATGCCCTCGCGCGACCGATCGGTGGACTCCACGTAGAGCAGCTCGAACGACGGCATCGCGCCGAACGCCATGGACCCGAGGATCTCGGGCTTGACGGGCACGGGACGCCAGCCGAGGACGGTCAGCGCCTCCTCGGCAGCGATCGCCTCGACCCGCTGCTTCGCCTCGGCGGCGGCCTCGGGCTCGGTCGGCAGGAACGCCAGGCCCACCGCGTAGTGGCCGGCCTCCGGCAGCGTGAACCCCTGCTCCTGCGCGACCGCCCGGACGAACCGGTCGGGCACCTGCATGAGGATGCCGGCACCGTCGCCGGTGTTCTCCTCGGCGCCCACCGCGCCGCGGTGGTCGAGGTTGCGCAGCGCGGTCAGGCCGTGCTTGACGATCTCGTTGCTCGGGATCCCCGAGAGCGTGGCGACGAAGGCGACGCCGCAGGCGTCACGCTCGTGCATCGGGTCGTAGAGGCCCTGTGCGGCAGGCAGTGCCGAGAACTTGGGGGCCGAGAACGTGGGGGCCGAGAACGTCGGGCCGACCGTGCCGGGCTGCTGGAGCTCAGGAGGAATGGATGCGCTCACCGAGAGGTCCCTTCTCGCGTCATCATGGATGGGTGCTGGACCACCGATGCGGTGGCCCGACCGTGGGACGACGTTGGCCCAGGACAGCATCGTCACTGTACAGGCACGACGACCCGGGAGCGAGCAGGGCCGACCGGTCCCGCGTCACCCGAGCTGGGTCCCCACCGCCTCGCCGATGAGGTAGGTGATGCCGGCCGCGGCTCCGCCGAGCACGAGCTGCCGCAGCCCGCCGTACCACCAGGCGCGGCTCGTCACCCTCGTGACGATCGCGCCGCAGCCGAACAGCGCCAGCAGCGACACGACGATGGTCGGGACCGACGAGCTCGCCCCCAGCACGAGCGGCAGGAGCGGGATCAGGGCCCCGACGGTGAAGGCCCCGAACGACGACATGGCCGCGACCATCGGCGAGGGCAGCACGTCGGCGTCGATGCCCATCTCCTCCGCGGCGTGCACGGCGACCGCGTGGTCCAGGTCGAGGTGCACCTGCCGGGCCACCTCTCGCGCGGTGGTCTCGTCGACACCCTTGGCCATGAAGGTGGCCGCCAGCTCGGCCTCCTCGGCCGGGCCGTTGCGCACGATCTCGTCGCGCTCCACCGCGAGCTGGGCCTGGGCCAGCTCGCGCTGGCTCGCGACGGACGTGTACTCACCGGCCGCCATCGAGAACGCGCCGGCGGCCAGGCCCGCCAGGCCGGCGATGATCACCGGGGCGCGCTCGGTGCTGCCTCCGGTGACGCCCATGATGAGCGCGAAGTTCGACACGAGGCCGTCCATGGCCCCGAAGACGGCGGGCCTCAGCCACCCGCCGTTGACGTCCGGGTGCTCGTGGGAGACCGCGCCCGGGTCCGGCAGCGGTTCAGGGGTGCTCATGGGACGAAACCTACGCCTGCACCCGGTGCGAACCGGAGCGGCTAGGCGGCGTCTGCGGCGGTGCGGCCGCGGCGACGCGCCAGGAGGAAGTACGCCAGTGCACCCACGAACACGATGACCGAGGTGAACACGTTCAGCCGGACGCCGAGGAACTCGTTCGCGGTGTCGATCCGCAGCTGCTCGATCCAGAACCGGCCGGCGGTGTAGAGCATCACGTAGAGCGCGAACGCCCGACCGCCCGTGAGGCGGACCCGACGGTCGATCGCGACGATGAGCGCCGCGGCGGCGAGGTTCCAGATCATCTCGTACAGGAAGGTGGGGTGGAACGTCGCGAACTGCTCGTACCCGTCGGGGCGGTTCTGCGGCGCGATCTCGAGCGCCCACGGCACGTCGGTGGGACGGCCGAAGAGCTCGGAGTTGAAGTAGTTGCCGATGCGACCGACGGCCTGGGCCACGAGGAGCCCCGGCGCGAGCGCGTCGGCCACGGCCAGGAACGACAGGTCGTAGCGGCGACAGGCGATCCACACGCCGAGCGCACCACCGGCGATGGCACCCCAGATGCCGAGGCCGCCGTTCCAGATGTAGAGCGCCTCGATCGCTCGGCGCCCCTCGCCGAAGTACAGCTCGGGGTCGGTGACGACGTGGTAGATCCGCGCGCCGACGATGCCGAACGGGATGGCCCAGATCGCGATGTCGCTGATGGCACCCTCGCGCCCGCCGCGGGCCTGGAGGCGGCGTTCGCCGATCCAGATCGCGAGCAGGGCGCCGACGATGATGCCCAGGGCGTAGGCGCGCAGCGGGAAGGGTCCGACCTCCCACACGCCGGTCGACGGGCTGGGGATGGAGGTCGCGAGGCCCGCGACGGACGACACGGTCATCGGACGACTCCTGCCCGCAACTCACGGGCCAGCTCGCCGACGGCGGCGACCCCGCTCTCGGCGTCGGGCGCGTCGAGCAGCAGCCGCACGAAAGCCGAGCCGACGATGACCGCGTCGGCGTACTGGGCGATCTCGTGGGCCTGGGCGCCGTTGCTGACGCCCAGACCGACGCCCACCGGCTTGTCGGTGACCTTGCGCAGACGCGCGACGAGCTCGGGGGCCAGCGAGCTGGTCTCCTGACGCTGACCCGTGACCCCCATGACGGCGGTCGCGTAGATGAAGCCGCTCGCCGCGTCGGCGGTCATCGCGAGCCGCGCGTCGGTCGAGGACGGCGCCACGAGGTACGTGCGGTCCAGCCCGTGCTCGCGCGACGCCGCCTCCCACTCGGCGGCCTCGTCGGGGATGAGGTCGGGCGTGATCAGCCCGGCTCCCCCGGCTGCGGCGAGGTCGGCGGCGAAGCGGTCGACGCCGTACCGCTCGACCGGGTTCCAGTAGGTCATGACGACCGTGGGGGCGCCGGTCCCGGCGACACGTCGCACGACGTCGAAGGCCTGGCTCGTGCGGAACCCGTTCGCGAGCGCGGTCTCGGCCGCGGCCTGGATGGTGGGGCCGTCCATGACGGGGTCGCTGTACGGCAGGCCGATCTCGACGAGGTCGCACCCGCCCTCGACCATCGCCGTCAGCGCGGCGACCGACGTGTCCACGTCGGGGAAGCCGGCGGGAAGGTACCCCACGAGGGCGGCGCGGTCGTCGGCACGCGTGCGCTCGAACAGGGCGTCGATCCCGCTCACTCCTCCACGCCTTCCTCGAGCACGACCGGGCCGTCCAGGAGGCCGAAGTACTCGGCGGCGGTGTGCACGTCCTTGTCGCCGCGGCCCGAGAGGTTGACCAGGATGGTGGCGTCCGGTCCGAGCTCCTTCGCCAGCGTCACCGCACCGGCGAGGGCGTGGGCGGTCTCGATCGCCGGGATGATGCCCTCGGTCTTGCAGAGCAGGTCGAAGGCGGACATGGCCTCGGCGTCGGTGGCGGGCACGTACCGGGCGCGGCCGATGGACGCGAGGTAGGAGTGCTCCGGCCCCACGCCCGGGTAGTCGAGCCCGGCCGAGATGGAGTGCGACTCCATGGTCTGGCCGTCTTCGTCCTGCAGCAGGTAGGAGCGGGCGCCGTGCAGCACGCCGACGTCGCCGGCGGTGATGGGCGACGCGTGCCGGCCCGTCTCGTAGCCGTCGCCACCGGCCTCGACGCCCAGCAGCTGGACGTCGGGGTCGTCGATGAACGCCGTGAAGAGGCCGATGGCGTTGGACCCGCCACCCACGCAGGCCACGGCCGCGTCGGGCAGCCGGCCGGTCAGCTCGAGGACCTGGCGACGGGCCTCGTCACCGATGCCGCGGGTCAGGTCGCGCACCATCGATGGGAACGGGTGCGGGCCCGCGGCGGTGCCGAACAGGTAGGACGTGTGGTCGACGCTGGCCACCCAGTCGCGCAGGGCCTCGTTGATCGCGTCCTTCAGGGTGCGACTGCCGGTGGTGACCGGCACGACCTCGGCGCCGAGCATCTTCATCCGTGCGACGTTGAGCGCCTGGCGCTCGGTGTCGACCTCGCCCATGTAGACGGTGCAGTCGAGGTCGAGGTAGGCGCACGCAGTGGCCGACGCCACGCCGTGCTGACCGGCGCCGGTCTCGGCGATGGCTCGCGGCTTGCCGATCCGCTTGGCCAGGAGAGCCTGCCCGAGGACGTTGCGGATCTTGTGCGCACCGGTGTGGTTGAGGTCCTCGCGCTTGAGCAGCACCCGTGCGCCGACGGCCTCGGAGAACCGGCTCGCCTCGTAGAGGGGGCTGGGCACGTTCGCGTACTCGCGGAACATCCGGTCGAGCTCGCCGATGAACGCGGGGTCGGCCTGCGCGTCGGCCCAGGCCTCGGCCAGCTCGTCGAGGGGCGCGACGAGCGCCTCGGGCATGAAGCGACCGCCGAAGCGGCCGAAGTGGCCGGTGGCGTCCGGCTGTACGTAGGTCATGAGGTCCTTCTCTGGCGTGGCTGCGCGGTGGGTGACGGTGGGGTCGCGGCGACCGTCACCATCGCCGCAGTGGCGTCGTGACCACGTCAGGACCTCTGCTGCAGGGCGGGGTGGGCGCCGGCGGCCACGAGGTCGGCGACCGTGGCCCGCGGGTCGTCGCCCCGTACGAGGGTCTCGCCGACCAGCACCACGTGGGCACCGGCGCGGGCGTACTCGAGCACGTCGTGCGGACCGCGCACGCCGGACTCGGCGACCCGGACCACACCGTCGGGGATCCGTGGGGCCAGACGTTCGAAGGTGTCGCGCTTGACCTCGAGCGTCTTGAGGTCGCGCGCGTTGACGCCGACGAGCTGCGCTCCGGCGTCGAGCGCCCGCTCGACCTCCTCCTCGTCGTGGACCTCCACGAGAGGCGTGAGGCCGATGGACCGGGCGCGCTCGACGAGGCTCACGAGGGCCTCCTGGTCGAGCGCCGCGACGATGAGCAGGGCCATGTCGGCACCGGCGGCGCGGGCCTCCCACAGCTCGTAGGAGGTCGTCATGAAGTCCTTGCGCAGCAGCGGCACGTCGACCTGGGCACGCACCGCGCGCAGGTCGTCGAGGCTGCCGTCGAAGCGGCGCTGCTCGGTGAGCACGCTGATGGCGGCCGCTCCGCCGGCGGCGTAGTCGCAGGCGAGCGCGGCGGGGTCCTTGATCGCGGCGAGCGCGCCCTTGCTCGGGCTGGAGCGCTTGACCTCGGCGATGACGCTCACGCCGTCGGCCCGGAACGCCGGCATCGGGTCGAGCGCCGGGGGCTGGCGCAGCGCCTGCTCCTTGAGCTGGTCGAGCGAGCACGTGGCCTGACGTGCGGCGCGGTCGGCCGCGACGCCCTCGAGGATGTCGTCGAGCACGGTCATGGCCACCTCCTCGTCGTCGGCACTTCTCCTGCCCTCCAGGGTAGACCGCACCGACCCCGCGGGTCGGTCAGGGTCCGAGCACTCCCCCTGCAGGGGTCCACCGCACGAGGGTGAAGACCACGACGACCACGCCCACGACGAGGAGCAACGTCGACGAGACACCCGTCGACGTGGTGGTGGCGCCGGGGCCCGAGACGCGGGCCGGCCCCCTCCCGGCGGCTCGGACGGCCCACCGCGTCCAGGCGACCGCCGCGAGGAGCACCAGCCCGACCGCGAGCGCGTTCTGGGCCAGCGCCGCACCCACGTCGCCGTGGAGCAGGTCGTGCGTGGCACGCAGCCCACCGCACCCCGCGCAGGGCAGACCCGTCGCTGCGAGGAACGGACAGGCGCCGAAGGCGCCCGGGACGTGCGGGTCCCGCACCGCCACCACCCCCAGCACGACTGCTCCGGCCAGGCCACCCCACAGGGGGCCCGACCGGAGCAGGTCGCGTGCCGGCGTCACGAGGAACCGGGTCTCGCCGCGGAGATCAGACCTTCTTGAAGTAGGCGTTGGACTCCGGTCGGAACAGCAGGAAGACGGTGGCGATCGTCAGCAGGGTGCTGATGATCGACAGGACCAGCAGCAGCGCAGGCTGGTTGCCCAGGCCCATCAGGCCGAAGAGCACGCCGATGACGCCCAGCACGGTGTAGACGATGCGCGCCCAGTTGGCGCCCTTGCCGATGAAGTAGGCGAACATCGCGGCGAGGGCGACGCCGATGACGACGCCGATGACGAGACTGATCATCACGCCGGCGCGAGCGGCGTCGCGGTCCAGGGTCGTTCCGGAACCGGCGCTCTCGATGGCCTGGTCCACCAGGTCGTCGATCATCGTGAAGGTCAGGACGGTCGAGATCAGGCTGAGGCCGACGCTGACCCAGATCAGCTTGACGGCGTTCTGCACCGACGCCGGGGCCGGACCCTTGGCGTTGGGACGGTACTCGGGCTCGGGGCTTGCGGGGAACGGCTCCATGGGTCCTCTTCCGGTCGGGCCGGGTGTCGCCCCGGCTCGTGTCCATCCAAGCGTGGACTGGGCAGAACGTCCAACGTCCGGCCGCGCGGCGTGTCCCGACGTCAGCGACGCACGGGGTAGGTGTTGATCGCCTTGTCGTGCACGGTCTGCTTGCGCCCGTCCCACAGGGGCCAGAGCAGGTCGACGAGCAGGCCGATGAAGGTCCACTGCAGCAGACCGGCGACGAGCCACCGGAAGAATCCCTCGAGGGCGCCGACCGGTGCGCCGTCACGTCCGACGACGTGCACGCCCACCAGCTGCTTGCCGAGGCTCTGTCCGCGGTACCCGACCCTCAGACCTCGGTTCCACAGGTCGAACCCGAGGTACAGGACGAACCCGAGCCCGACGACCACGAGTCCCCACGGGTTGGTGTTCGTGAACTCGTCGGTGACCTCGTCGTAGTCGGCGTCGACGAAGAGCAGCACGAACCCGCCGACGATCGGCACGATCGACAGCGCCAGCACGATGAGTCCGTCGACGAACGACGCGAGCACGCGGATCCACCACCCCGCGGGCTCCTCCGGGACCGAGCGGTCCGCCTGGCCAGGGAAGGCCGGCGCGCCAGGCTGGACGCCCGCACGGACGTCCGGCTGCGCGGGCGGCGACCAGGGCGTGCCGTGCGTCGGGCCGGCACCGCCGGGCTGCTGCTCCCCCGGGTAGCTCGGGTAACGGGGCCCCTGGGGCACGTCGGGGCTCATGGGAGCGTCAGTCGGTCGTCGCGCGGTGCTCGTCGACGCCGTGCGGCCGGTCACCGTGGCCGGGTGCGCGCTCGGCGCCCAGACCCATGCGCGACATGATCAGGCCGATCGGACCCGCGGCGACCGCGAGCACGACACCGATCGTGAAGGGCACCCAGTGCGGCTCGGGGATCAGAGCGATCCCGCCGATGGTGAAGCCTGCGAGGCAGACCAGGACGGCGGTCCAGGACGCGGGCGACGATCCGTGCGACATGCAGCTCTCTCTCCTGCGAGGGGGACGACGGGCGACAGCCTACCGGGGCGCATCGGCGTCGGCCGGTGCGCCCCGGAGGGCGTCGCTCAGGACGGCTGCGACCGTGCGAGCACCGAGGACGCGGGAGCGGGCGCCAGGACGGCGGCGCTGCGGGGGCGGCCGGAGTGACGCGCGATCAGGTCCATCACGTCGCGGCGGCCGAGCTGCTTGCCGATGCCGAGGACCCCGAAGATCGTCGCGGCCAGGATCACGACGTCGAGCTTCGCCTGGTAGCCGTTGAGGCAGGCGCGGCAGTAGGCCGCCTCCAGCTCGAGGCGCTCGCCGTCGGTGAGCGCCTCGCGGCCGACGAGCTGGGCCGGGCCGGTCAGGCCGGCACGCGTCAGGAACCGGTCGGAGACCTGCGGGTACTCCTCGCGGAGGCAGTCGATGACGTTCTGCGGCAGCGGACGGTTGCCCACCACGCTCATGTCGCCGCGCAGGACGTGCCAGAGCTGCGGCAGCTCGGTGAGCGCGAAGCGCTCCACGAAGCGACCGATCCGGGTGTAGAGCGGTGAGTCGGCCGGGATGTTGAGGAAGCGGGTGTCGGACGCGACCGGCACGGTCTCACGGTTCACGAGCTTGTCGGCGTTGCGCACCATCGTGCGGAACTTGGTCAGCAGCACGACCTCGTCGACGCTCACCCGGCGGCGTGACCGGTAGAACACCGGGCGCCCCTCCGACACGAGGACGGCCAGGGCCACCGTGAGGACGACCGGGACCCAGACGACGGCTCCGGCCACGGTCAGCAGCAGGTCGAGCGAACGCTTCTTCCACATCAGGAGGTCTCCTTGGTGCCGACAAGCTCGAGGGGTGGGTCGATCCGCCCGGGCAGAGCGCCCGAGACGACGAGTGAGAGGGACCGCACGAGCAGCCACAGACGGGCGTCCAGGCCCACGACGCGGCGACGCCCGGCTCGCGCTGCCCGGTCCTGCAGGCATCGCTCGACGCGGACCGCGAGGCCGGAGAAACCGGCGTGGAGGCGGTGCCAAGGACGGGTGCGCTCGCCGCCGGCGACGAGACGTCCCGGGTAGAGGACGTCGAGGCGCGCGGCGGGGTGCTCGGCGACGAGCGCCACGAGTGCCTGCTCCACCAGGGACTTGAAGCCCCCGTAGTAGCGCCGGTCGGGCGTGGGTGCCAGCGCCACGACGGAGGACACGAGGACGAGCCGGACCGGACGACCGGCCGCCGCGTCCAGCACCCGGCGCAGGAAGGCGAGGTCGCGCTCCGTCGCCGCGGTGTCACCCACGAGGTCCACCGGACCCGGGTGCACCGGTCCGAGCGCGCAGACCGCGACGTCCACGGACTCGACGTCACGGAGCAGCGTGGCGAGCTCGTCGCCGGCCACGTCGACCACGTCGGCGCCGGCGGCCCGCAGGGTCGCCGCGTCGGTCGCGCCGCGCGAGACGGAGAGCACCGGCCCGCCGTGCCGGTCGGCCAGCTCACGGCCCGTGCGGGTCAACGGTCCGACGACGACCAGCGGCACGCCGGTGGGCCGCGACACGTCACGCACCCCGACGTCGAGACCGGTGACGGCCCGCGTCGCGGCACTCATCGCGCGCTCCGCAGCAGCACGGACTCGAAGCGGTCGGCGCACGAGGCCAGGGAGAACTCCTGCTCGGCGAGGTCGCGAGCCTCGGCACCGACCTCGTCGCGGCGTCCGGGCTCGGCCAGGAGCTGGTCGACCCACGCGGCCGCCGCCGGGAGCGAGGCGGTGTCGGGCCGGCCGACGTGCCCGCCGGCCCGGCGCACCAGCCCGGAGGCGGCGTTCTCCTCGGGCATCAGTCCCACGACGGGACGACCGGCGCACAGGTAGGACAGCGTCTTGGACGGGACGGAGAACGCACCCGCCTGCTGGTCGAGGAGGACCACGAGCACGTCACCGCTGGCCAACACCTCCGGGAGCCGGTCGTAGGGCTGGAACGGCAGCAGCGTGAGCGGGACGTCGAGCGCGGCGGCCTCGGCCTGCAGGACCGGGACGGCGGGCCCCTCGTTCACGACGACCAGCCGGACCTCGCGGCCGCGCTCGCGCACCGCGGCGGTGAGCTGGACCAGCAGCGCGGGGTCGTGCTTGAGCCCGAGGGTCCCGGAGTACAGGATCGTGTCGACGTCGTCGAGCTCGTTCTCGACCGCCCAGTCGTTCTTGCGCGGACAGGGCACGATCTCGTCGAGCGGGGCCCAGTTCGCGATGACCGTGACCTTGTCGGCCGTGCCCCATCCCGCGTGCACGGGCACGAAGGACTCGGCGATGACGACGATCTCGCGGGCGCGGCGCGACGTCCACCGCTCGGCGACCTCGAAGCCCACCGCCACCGCACGGAAGGAGCGTGAGAGCTTCGCGCCGGCGAAGGACCGCACCGCCACGGAGTACACGTCCTGGTGCCAGAGCACCCACGGCTGGCGCAGCACGAGCATCGCGGCCGCGAAGACCACCAGGGTCGGGATCTGGACGTTGGACATGAGGGCGACGTCGGGACGGACGCGTCGGACGTGGCGGACCAGCTCGAACCCCAGCCTCAGCTCGAGGAGCAGACGCTGGACGAAGCGGCTCTTGTCGAACACGATGCCGTCGCCCACGGTCTCGAAGGTGATCGACTCACCCTCCGCGGACTCGAGTCGACCCTTCCCCGAGACGTAGGCGTTGCAGGTGGAGTGGGTGACGTCGTGGCCACGCCGCGCGAGCTCCCGGCTCAGCTGGGCCTGGAAGGGATGCCCGCTGAAGTCGTGCACGAGTACGCGCATCGGACCTCCAACCGTCGTCACCGCTCGTCGGTGTCGAAGATCTCAACGACGGGTGCACCCGGGAGTTACGAGTCCTCCAGGTGAATTCAGGACTCTCGTCCCGCATGGCTCAGAGCGTGGGGTCGCGTCCCTCGTCGAGCGCCTTCCACGGGTCGTCGTCGACGCGTGAGCGCGACGGCGCGTCGTACCGGCCGCTCATGGCGGGCCACGACCTGCCGTGCCGGACGGTCACGGCACCGAGGCCGGTCGCGAGCAGGAACCCCGCGGCCGCGACGTAGGACCACGACGACCTCGAGACGGCTCCGAGGTCCTGGCCCGTGAAGGCCGGGGACTGCTCGGCGGCCGAGGACAACGACGCGTCGACGTCGGCCGCCGAGACCAGGCACACGGCAGCACCGCCGAGTCCGAGCACGACGACGAAGAGACCGACGACGAGCCGCCCGCGCCCGCGGGTCGCGAGCACGGCGAGCGCCGCCGTGACCACGACGACGGCCAGGGCGGCGGCCAGCGGGGCGACGTCGCGGCCCGTGACCACGATCGTGTCGGGCGGCAGGCCCGTCGGGGCCAGCCGGGTGCTGGCCCAGGTGCGGCCGAGTGCCAGCCAGGTGACTCCACCCACCGCCAGCAGGCCGAGCACCACCGGCGCGTACAGACGCCGTCCGGACGCAGCCGTCACAGCAACCGGTCCGCGTCGAAGCAGGTGGTCGCGCCGGTGTGGCAGGCCGGCCCCTCCTGCTCGACCACGACCAGCAGCGTGTCGCCGTCGCAGTCGAGCCGCACCTCGCGCACGGCCTGGGTGTGGCCGGACGTCTCGCCCTTGACCCAGTACTCCTGGCGGCTGCGGCTCCAGTAGGTCCCCCGGCCGGTCGTGAGCGTGCGGTGCAGCGCCTCGTCGTCCATCCACCCGACCATGAGGACGTCGCGCGTGCCGGCGTCCTGCACCACGGCGGGGACCAGCCCCGCGGGATCGCGCTTGAGCCGGGCGGCCACGGCTGGGTCGAGTGAGGTCACGGTGCCATCCTCCCAGAGGTCACTCGGCCGCCGGCACGATCCCGAGCGAGGCCTGCGCCACCCAGCTGGCGTGCAGCCGGGCGTACACGCCCCCGGCGTCGACCAGCTCGTCGTGCGACCCGTCCTCGACGAGGCGGCCCGCGTCGAACACCAGCACGCGGTCGGCGTTCTCCGCCGTGCTGAGCCGGTGCGCGATCGTGACGCTCGTGCGTCCCTCGAGCAGGGTCTCCAGCGCACGCGTGGCACGCAGCTCGGTCTGCGGGTCGACCGCACTCGTGGCCTCGTCGAGCACGAGGAAGTCGGGGTCGGCCAGGGCCGAGCGCACCAGCGCGACGAGCTGGCGCTCCCCCGCCGACAGCGACTCGCCCCTCTGCCCCACGCGTGTGTCCAACCCGTGCGGCAGCCCCGCGAACCAGTCGGTGAGGCCGAGGTCGTCGACCGCGGCGACGAGCTCGACGTCCGTCGCGTCGTCGCGCCCGTACAGCAGGTTCTCGCGCAACGTCGCGTCGAACAGGAAGCCCTCCTGGGGGACCATGAGCACGTGGCGCCGCAGCTCGTCGAAGGAGACCCGCGCGATGTCGGTGTCGCCGAGCCGCACCGTCCCGCGCACCGGGTCCATGAGGCGGGTGAGCAGCTTGGCGAAGGTCGTCTTGCCCGAGCCCGTCTCGCCCACCACCGCCACGCGCTGGCGCGGCTGGATCGTGACGTCGACGTCGCTGAGCACCTCCGGGCCGTCGGGGTAGGCGAACGCGACGTGCTCGAACCGGGCGCCGAGCACCTCGTCGGGCAGACCGACCCCGTCGGGACCGGGGTCGACCACGTCGGCCGGGGTGTCGAGCAGCTCGATGACCCGCCGCCACGAGGCGATGGCGTTCTGCGCCTCGGTCAGGACCTGCGTGGCCATCTGCGCGGGCCCCACGAGCAGACCGACGAGGAACGCGAACGCGATGACGGTCCCCATCGACAGGCCACCGGCCACGCCGAGGACCACTCCGACGGCCACGGCACCGGCGTTCGCGAGCCCGCCCACGAGGCCGGCGGAGGCGAACGTGACCGCCACGAGCTTCTGGGCGCGGACGTTGGCGTCGAGGTTGCGCTGGATGCCCGCGTCGACCCTGGCCTGCGTGCGGTCCTCGATGGCGTGCGCCTTGACCACGGAGGCACCGACGACCGGCTCGGCCACGACGGCGAGCATCTCGCCGACGGTCCGGCGCACGGTGTCGTAGGCGCGGCTCAGCCGTGCGGCGAAGTACTTCAGGCTGGCCGCGAGCGGGAGGAAGCACAGCCAGACGACGAGGGTCAGCTGCCAGGAGTAGAACGCCATGATGACCGTCGCGACGAGCATCTGGCCGAGGCTGATGACGATCATGATGCCGGTGAACTGCAGGAACAGGGACACCTGGTCGATGTCGGACGTCACCCGCGAGACGAGGACGCCCCGGCGCTCGGCGTTCTGCGTGAGCATCGAGAGGTCGTGCACGTGGCGGAACGCCGTGACACGCAGCTCGGCGAGGCCGCGCTCGCTCGCCACGAACAGGCGCACGCGCATCCAGTAGGCGACGACCGCCGTCAGCAGGACGAGCACGAGCGCGCCGAGCAGGTAGGGACCGATGGCGGACAGGGTCGTCTCTCCCCCGTCACCCAGCCCCGAGTCCACCGTGCGCTGGATGACCACGGGCACCACCGAGCCGCCCACCGTGCTCAGCACGGCGAGCAGCAGCGTGAGTCCCAGGCCGTCCTTGATGGCCGGCGACAGCGCGAGGCCGCGGCGCACGATCTCGCGACCGGACGCCCGGACGGTGGTGACGCCCGGCAGGCTCACCTCGGTGCTCGTGGCGGTCATGCCTGTGCCTCCCTCGCCTGGTCGTACGCGTCGACGAGGTCGCGGTAGACCGCCGACCCCGCCATGAGCTCGGCGTGGGTGCCACGCTCGGCCACCCGTCCGCCGTCGAGCAGCACGACCTCGTCGGCCAGGGCGATGGTGGCCTTGCGGTACGCCACGACGAGGACCGTCGGCCCGCCCCCGTCGGCCGTGCGATCGGCCAGGGCGCGCAGGATGCGCTGCTCGACCTCGGGGTCCACGGCGCTCGTGGCGTCGTCCATGACCAGCAGCCGGGGCCGCCGCACGAGGGCGCGCGCCAGGGCGAGGCGTTGGCGCTGCCCGCCGGACAGGGTGGTCCCGCGCTCACCGAGCTGAGTGTCGAGCCCCGCGGGCAGGCGGGCGACGAAGCCGTCGGCCTGGACGGTCCGCAGCGCCTCCCAGACGTCGGCGTCGTCGACGTCGGCCCCGAGCGTGACGTTCTCACGGACGGAGTCGTCGAACAGGAAGGTGGTCTGCGGGACCACGGCGACCGCGTCGGCCAGGGCCCGGTGGGTGAGGCCCGCGACGTCGTGACCGTCGAGCTCGACCGTGCCGGAGCGCGGGTCGACGAGGCGCGAGAGCAGGGTCGTGAGGGTGCTCTTGCCGCTGCCGGTGGCACCGACGAGGGCCGTGACGGACCCCCGCGGCACGTGCAGCTCGACGCCGTCGAGGACGTCGTCGCCCTCGCCCGACTGCACGGCGTCGTCGAACTGGTAGGAGACTCCCCGCAGGTCGAGGTCGACCGCACCTGCGCCCGGCAGGGTGGCGGAGCCGTAGGTCATGGACCCCGACGCCTGCAGCACGCTCTCGACACGGTCCCAGCCGACGACGCTGCGGGGCAGCTCGCCGAGCACCCAGCCGATGGCACGCACCGGGAAGGCGACCACGGTGAACAGGTAGGCCACCTGCACGACGTCGCCGGGCTCGGCGGCACCGCTGGCCACGCGGCCGACGCCCAGGACGATCACGGCGAGGATGCCGAGGTTCGGCAGGGCCTCCAGCAACGGGTCGAAGATGCTGCGGATCTTCCCGACCTCGATGTTGGCGTCGCGCAGCTCCTCGGTGGACCGGGCGAAGCGGGCGGTCTCGTCGGCCTCGCGACCGAGCGACTTCACCACCAGCGCGCCGTCGAAGGACTCGTGGGCCACGGCGCTCAGGTCGCCGCGCAGGGCCTGGGCGTGCGCGACCTTGGGCGAGAGCCAGCGCTGGTAGAACACGTTGATGCCGAACAGGGCCGGGAACACCACGAGGCCCACGAGCGTGAGCACCCAGTCGGCCTCGAGCATCGCCACGAGAGCGGCTGCGAGCATGGCGATGACGCCGACCGCCATCGGCAGCGGCATGAAGACCGCCCACGTGGCCTCGACGTCGGCGTTGGCGTTGGAGAGCAGCTGGCCGGTGGGGTGGCGGTGGTGCCACGACATCGGGAGGGCGAGGTACTGACGGGTGACCTTGCGGCGGTAGGTGGCGACCAGGCGGTAGTAGACGATGCCGCCGATGAGCCGCCGCGCGATGACGCCGAGCGCCCGCAGCACGGCCACGCCGAGGAACAGGGCGATCGAGGTCCAGAGGGCGCCCTGCAGCACCTCGCCCTGCTCGAAAGACGGCCGGATGACGTTGTCGGTCGCCCACCCGAGCACCCAGGCGTCGGCGACGGTCATCGCGCCGAAGAGCACGCTGCCCACGACCGAGATCGCGAACAGCGCCTTCTGCTCGCCGATGCCGCGTCCGAGCAGGCCGAATCCGCGGCGCATGATCCGGTCGGGCTGGGCCGATCCGAGCTGGCCCGATCCTGTCGGTACCGCCTCGGTCCGGGCTGCCCCGGTCTGGGCTGCGTCGCCCTCGACCGCCTCGGCCTGGGCCGGCCTGGGGGCGCTACCTGACACGGTGTCCCGCTGCTCGCAAGGTCTCTTTCACCTGTCCGATGGTCAGCTCGCCGAAGTGGAACACACTCGCGGCGAGCACGGCGTCGGCACCGGCCTCGACCGCAGGAGCGAAGTGCTCGAGCCGTCCGGCGCCACCACTGGCGATCAGTGGCACCTGTGTAACGCCGCGGACCGCCCGAATCATTTCCAGGTCGAAGCCCTGCTTCGTCCCGTCGGCGTCCATCGAGTTGAGCAGCACCTCGCCGACGCCCAGCTCGTCGGCTCGGCGGACCCACTCCACGGCGTCGATCCCGGCGCTTCGCCGGCCGCCGTGCGTGGTGACCTCGAACCCGCTGGGCTGGGCGCCCTCGCCCGACGTCGGGGCACGTCGCGCGTCGACGCTGAGGACGAGCACCTGGTTGCCGAACCGCTGGGCGATCTCGGCGATCACCTCGGGTCGCGCGATGGCCGCGGTGTTGATGCCGACCTTGTCGGCGCCCGCGCGCAGCAGCCGGTCGACGTCGTCGACGGTGCGCACTCCCCCGCCGACGGTGAGCGGGATGAAGACCTGCTCGGCCGTGCTGCTCACGATGTCGAACGTGGTCGCGCGGTCCCCGCTGGAGGCCGTGATGTCGAGGAAGGTGAGCTCGTCGGCGCCCTCGGCGTCGTAGACCCGTGCCATCTCGACCGGGTCGCCCGCATCGACCAGGTCGACGAAGTTGACGCCCTTCACGACGCGCCCCGCGTCGACGTCGAGGCAGGGGATGACACGCACGGCGAGACTCACCCGCCGAGCCTATCGGCGCCCCCGTCTAGGCTCCCGCCGTGGCCACCACCTACCAGTGCTTCTTCTGCCGGGCGACGATCGACATCACCTCCGACGAGGCCATGGTCGTGAACGTGCACCGTCGGATCGACGAGGACGAGTGGGGTGACGACTGGTTCGTCGACAGCGCGAAGGACACCTTCCGCTTCTGCTCGCAGGCTCACCTGGCCCAGTACATGCAGCAGTACCCGCTGCCCCCGCCGAACATGGGCGTCGACGCCGACGACGACGAGTGGACCCTCGGCGACACCGTGGGGTGCGCCGTGGTCGTCCTGGTGCTGGTGGCTCTCCTCGCCGGGTCCGTCTACGGGCTGGTCACCCTGGTCTCCGACCTGCTCTGAGACCGCCGGACGAGTCGTCAGCGCTCGAGCCCGCGGCGCTTCCTGGCGATCTTCTCCTCGAGCTCCTCGACCCGCTGCTCTCGGTTGAGGTGGTGCATGAACCAGCCGAACCCGATGCCGAGGCTCGGGAAGACCGGCCAGAAGAAGAGCAGCTCGCCCGATCCCGCGCTCGTGGCCGCCCAGATCCCGGTGGTCAGCGCGGTGACACCGATCCAGCCGTTGCGGGAGTCGCGCGACTCACGCCGGACCTTCTCCTCCGCCTCGGTGCGGGCGGAGCGCGCCGTACCGGCGGGGCGTCGCTCAGCGACCAGGTCCGAGAGCAGGGGCACGACGTCCGCCACCACGAGCACCCCGAGGGCGCCCTCGACGCGACGTTCGTACTCCGCACGGTCGAGCCGGCCCTCGGCGTACGCGTCGCGCAGCACGCCGAGCACGACGTCGCGGTCGGCGTCGCTGGCGCGCAAGGTCGCGGCCGCCGGCGTGCTCGGGTCGGCGCTCAGCCGGTCCCACTCCCCTGTCATGGGCTCAGCGTGCCACGGCCCAGGAGCTGGGCGCCGGACGTCGTGGACCTGCTCAGCGACCGCGCGTGAGGGCGAGCGCGTCCTCGAGCGTGAACTGGCCGGTGTACAGGGCGGTGCCGGCGATCGCGCCCTCGACCCCGATGTCGACCAGACCCATGAGCGCCTCGACGTCGGCCAGCGTGGTCACGCCGCCGGACGCCACCACCGGGCGGTCGGTGCGCGAGCACACGTCGCGCAGGAGGTCGAGGTTCGGACCCTGCAGCATGCCGTCCTTGTTGACGTCGGTGACGACGTAGCGAGCGCAGCCCTCGCCGTCGAGCCGCTCGAGCGTCTCGTACAGGTCGCCACCGTCGCGGGTCCACCCGCGCGCGGCGAGGGTCGTGCCGCGGACGTCGAGCCCGATGGCCACCCGGTCGCCCCACTCGGCGATCGCTCGCGCGCACCACTCGGGGTGCTCGAGCGCGGCCGTGCCGATGTTCACGCGCCGGCACCCGGCGGCCATGGCGGCGGCGAGCGACTCGTCGTCGCGCATGCCGCCGGACATCTCGACGTCGATGTCGAGCGTGCCGACGATCCGGGCCAGCAGGTCACGGTTGTGGCCGTGCCCGAAGGCGGCGTCGAGGTCGACCAGGTGGATCCACTCCGCGCCGGCGGACTGCCAGCGCAGCGCCGCCTCGACGGGGTCGCCGAACCGCTTCTCCGAGCCGTCGACCCCCTGGACGAGCTGCACGGCCTGGCCGCCCTTGACGTCGACGGCGGGCAGCAGCTGCAGGTAGTCACTCACGGGGCCGATCGTATCGGCGGTCCTCGGCCTCGGGGATCGCGGCGTCGTAGGGTGTCGCCGTGCCGCTGCTGCTCCGCCTGCTGGGTCTGGGATCGGTCGCGCGCGCCGGGTCGCAGCTGCCCCCGGGCCTGCCGCGTGTCGTCTCGTCCGTGCTGCTCGTGGTGGCCAACCTCGTGCCCGTCTGGGGCGTGCTGCGCGGCGACCTCGGCGTCGGCGACGTGTTCGTCCTGTACTGGATCGAGAACGTGGCCGTCTGGCTCGTCACGATCGTCAAGATCGCCACGGCCCGGGCGAAGGACGACGCAGCGAGGCTGACCATGACCCTGAACGGCCGACGCGTGGAGCCGGACCCGCGCGTCATGGCGGGCTTCTTCGCCTTCCACTACGGCCTCTTCACCCTCGTGCACGGCGTGTTCGCCTTCGTGCTGGCCTTCGCGACCGGCGGGTTCACCGGCAGCGCGGGCTTCTGGGTCCTCTCGGTGCTGGTGCTGGTCTGGAGCCACGTGCTGTCGCTCGCGCTGCACTGGTTCGGCCGCGACGAGCGTGCGCGCGCCACCCCGTCGCGCACGATGCTGCTCCCCTACCCGCGGATGGTCGTGCTGCACCTGTCGGTGATCGGGGCGTTCTTCCTGCTGGGTGGTCCCGACGGCCGTCCCGCGGAGGCGATCGGACCCGTCGTCCTGCTCTGCGGCCTCAAGACGCTCGTCGACCTGGGCTTCCACCTGCGCGAGCACCGATCCTCGCCGCCGGCCGACCCCGTGGCGCTCGAGCCACGGTCGGGCCCGGGCCAGCGGTAGGCCTAGCACCCCACCAGCACCCGATTCGGTGCGACACCTACCTCCGACGGCCGGATTCGGTGCGACACCTACCTCTGACGGGTCAGAGGGTGGCGAGCCAGTTCTCGAGCAGGCGGCGGCCGGCGTCGCCGGACTTCTCGGGGTGGAACTGCGTGGCCCAGAGCGGACCGTTCTCGACGGCGGAGACGAAGCGGTCTCCCCCGTACTCGGTCCAGGTGACCTGCGGCGCGCGGAACGACGTGCCCTCGACGTCGAGCTCCCAGCGCCGCACGCCGTAGGAGTGCACGAAGTAGAACCGCTCCCCCTCGAGACCGGCGAACATCCGGGAGCCCTCGGGCGGCTCGACCGTGTCCCAGCCCATGTGCGGGACGATCGGCGCCTGGAGACGCTCCACGACGCCGGGCCACTCCCTGCACCCGGTCGTCCGGACACCGTGCTCGATGCCCTCGCCGAACAGGATCTGCATGCCCACGCAGATGCCCAGCACCGGCCGACCGGCGATGAGCCGGCGCTCGATGATCCGTTCGCCGTCGACCTCCAGCAGGCCGGCCATGCACGCCGCGAACGCGCCGACGCCCGGCACGAGCAGTCCGTCGGCGGTCTCGGCCACCGCAGGGTCCGACGTCAGCGTGACGTCCGCCCCCGCGCGCTCGACGGCGCGCACCGCCGACCGGAGGTTGCCCGATCCGTAGTCGAGGACCGCGACCGTGGGTCGCCCCGCGACCGGCGCCGTGCCCTCCGTCACTACAGCGCGCCCTTGGTCGACGGGATGCCCGTCTCCCGAGGGTCGGGCTCGATCGCCTCACGGAGCGCGCGGGCCAGCGCCTTGAACTGGCACTCGGCGATGTGGTGCGGGTCGCGGCCGGCGAGCAGCGTCATGTGAAGCGTCAGCCCCGCGTGGTGCGCGATCGACTCGAGCACGTGCGACGTGAGGGACCCGGAGTACTGGCCACCGATCACGACCGTGATCTGGCGCTCCGGCTCGCCCGCGTGCACGAAGTAGGGCCGCCCGGACACGTCGACCGTGCAGGTGGCGATCGCCTCGTCGAGGGGGATCGTGGCCGTGCCGTACCGACGGATGCCGGCCTTGTCGCCGAGCGCCTCGCGCAGCGCGTCGCCGATGGCGATCGCGGTGTCCTCGACGGTGTGGTGGGCGTCGATGTGCAGGTCGCCCTCGGTCTTGACGGTGAGGTCGACCAGCGAGTGCCGGGCGAGGGCGGTGAGCATGTGGTCGTAGAAGCCGACACCCGTCGAGATGTCGTGCTTGCCGGTGCCGTCGAGGTCGAGCTCGACGACGACGTGCGACTCCGAGGTCTTCCGCTCGATGCGTGCTGCTCTGCTGCTCACGAGGTGACCTCCTTCAAGGCCGTGAAGAACGCGTCCATCTCGGACGGCGTCCCGATGGAGACGCGCAGCCATCCTAGGGGGCCCGTCTCGCGGATCAGGACCCCGCGGTCCACCAGCGCCTGCCACGTGGCGTGCCGGTCGTCGAACGGACCGAACAGGATGAAGTTGGCGTCCGAGTCGGCCACCGTGAAGCCGTGCTCCCGGAGCCGGGCAGCCGTCGCGTCGCGCGTGGCGCGCAGGGCGTCGACCTGGGCCAGCAGCTCGTCGGTGTGGCGCAGCGCCGCCTCCGCCGTGGCCTGGGTGACCGACGACAGGTGGTACGGCAGCCGCACGATGCGCAGCGCGTCGACGACGTCGGCGTGCGCGGCCAGGTAGCCCAGACGCCCGCCGGCGAGCGCGAAGGCCTTGCTCATGGTGCGCGTGACGACGAGCCGAGGGAACTCCTCGAGCAGCTCGAGCGCCGACGGCGTGCCCTCGCGGCGGAACTCCGCGTAGGCCTCGTCGACCACGACGACACCGGGCGCGGCCTCGAGCACGGCCCGCGTGTGCGCAGGGTCCAGCGCGGTGCCGGTGGGGTTGTTGGGCGAGGTCAGGAACACGACGTCGGGCCGCTCGGCCTCGATGAGCGCGACCGCGGCCGTCGCGTCGATCCCGAAGTCCTCGCGGCGCTGCCCGGCCACCCACCTCGTGTGGGTGTTGCGCGCGTACTCGGGGTACATCGAGTACGTGGGGGCGAAGGAGAGCGCCGTGCGGCCGGGTCCGCCGAAGGCCTGGAGGATCTGCTGCATGACCTCGTTGGAGCCGTTGGCCGCCCACACCCGTGAGGCGTCGAGGTCCGCCGCCGGCACCTCCGCCGTGAGGTAGGCGGCGAGGGCCGTCCGCAGCGACCACGCCTCACGATCGGGGTACCGGTTGAGCCCGAGCGCGGCGGCACGCACCGACGCGGCGATGTCGTCGGCGGCGGCCTCGCTGGGCCCGTAGGGGTTCTCGTTGGTGTTGAGGCGCACGGGCACGTCGATCTGCGGCGCGCCGTACGGCTCCTCGTCCCGGAGCTCCTCGCGCACCGGGACCCAGTCGGGGACGCTCACTCGGCGCGCCCCGGCAGGGGTGCCGGGCCCTGGGCGGCAGACGATCCCGTACGGATCCCGACGGCGGCACCGTGCGACGGCAGGTCCTCGGCAGCCGCGAGCACCTCGACGTGGTGGCCGACCTCGCGCAGGGCCTGCTCGGTGTAGGTGACGACGTGCACGTTCTTGCAGAAGGCGCGCACCGACAGTCCCGACGAGTGGCAGGCGCAGCCCGCCGTGGGCAGCACGTGGTTCGACCCGGCGGCGTAGTCGCCGAGGGACACCGGCGTCCAGGCGCCGACGAAGATCGCACCGGCGTTGACGATGCGGGCGGCGACGGCCGCCGAGTCGGCGGTCTGGATCTCCAGGTGCTCGGCCGCGTACGCGTTCGCGACGTCGACCGCCTGGTCCAGGTCGTCGACGAGCACGATGGCGGACTGTCGTCCGGCCAACGACGTGGTGATGCGCTCCGCGTGCGTGGCGGTGGGCACCTGGCGCTCCAGCTCGGCGGTGACCGCGTCGGCGAGGGCGTCGCTGGGCGTCACGAGGACGCTCGCGGCCATCGGGTCGTGCTCGGACTGGCTGATCATGTCGGCCGCCACGAACGCGGGATCGGCCGTGTCGTCGGCGATCACGGCGATCTCGGTGGGCCCGGCCTCGGAGTCGATCGCCACGGTGCCCTGGAGGTAGCGCTTGGCCGCGGCCACGTAGATGTTGCCCGGACCGGTCACGAGGTCAACGGGCCGCACGGAGCCACCGGTGGCGACGCTGCCGTAGGCGAGCAGCGCGAGCGCCTGCGCTCCCCCGGCGGCGTACACCTCGTCGATGCCGAGCAGGGCGCACGCCGCGAGGATCGTGGGGTGCGGGAGGCCGCCGAACTCCGACTGCGGGGGCGACGTGAGCGCGATGGACCCGACGCCCGCGACCTGCGCCGGCACCGTGTTCATGACGACGGTGCTGACCAGCGGCGCGAGTCCGCCGGGCACGTAGAGGCCGACGCGCTGCATGGGCACGATCCGCCGCTCGACGGTCGCGCCCTCGGCCACGGTCGTGACGACGGTCTGCTCCAGCTCGGCCTCGCACGTCACGCGCAGCCGGGCGACGGACTCCTCCAGACCCGCCCGGATCGCCGGGTCGAGCTCCTCGAGAGCGGCGGCCAGGTGCTCCGGGGCCACCCGCAGCGACGCCGGGCGCACACCGTCGAAGCGTTCGCCGTACTCGAGGACGGCCTCCTCGCCGCGGGCTCGGACGTCCTCGCACAGGGGCGCCACCACCTCCAGCGCGTGCTCGACGTCCTGCTGCGCACGGGGCAGCTCGGCGGTCGGGTCGAGGCGGAGGTCGAGGCGTCTGATCACGCACCGATTCTAGGGACCACCCCTGCGCCTAGGATCGGGCCCCGTGACGCCACGCGACCTGCAGCAGCCCGTCGTGGCCGGCGTCGTGACCGCGATCGTCGGCTTCACGTCCTCGTTCGCCGTCGTGCTGGCGGGTCTGCGCGCCGTCGGCGCCTCGCCCGACGAGGCCGCGAGCGGGCTGTTCGCCCTCACCGTGGCGTTCGGACTGCTCATGTCGGGCCTCGCCCTGTGGACACGGCTGCCGGTCACGCTGGCCTGGTCGACCCCGGGTGCCGCCCTGCTGGTGAGCACCGGCCCCGTGGCCGGCGGATGGCCCGCCGCCGTGGGTGCGTTCGTGCTCACCGGCGTGCTCCTGGCCCTGACCGGCCTCGTGCCGTGGCTCGGCCGGCTGGCGGCTGCCATCCCCGTCCCGCTGGCCCAGGCGATGCTCGCCGGCGTGCTGCTCCAGCTCTGCCTCGCCCCCTTCACGGCGTTCGCGGCGTCGCCCTGGGCGGTCGGCCCGGTGATCGTCGTATGGCTGCTGGGCACCCGGTGGGCGACCCGGTGGGCCGTCCCGCTGGCCCTGCTCACGGCCCTCGTCGTCATCGCCGTCTCGCTCGTCGACAGGGGGACCACGCTGGAGGCCGCGTCGCTGCTCCCCCGGCTCGAGCCCACGGCACCCGTGCTCACGGTCGCGTCCGTCGTCGGCATCGCGCTCCCGCTGACCGTCGTGACCCTGGCGTCGCAGAACATCCCGGGCGTCGCGGTGATGCGCAGCTTCGGCTACACCGTCCCGTGGCGCGCCTCGATGGTGACGACCGGCGCGGGAACCGGGGTCGCTGCGGTCTTCGGCGGTCACGCGATCAACCTCGCCGCCATCTCGGCCGCGCTCGCCGCCGGTGAGCAGGCCGGTGACCGGTCCCGCCGGTGGGTGGCCGCGTTCGTCGCGGGGCTCACCGCGCTGGTCCTGGCGTTCACCTCGGGCGCCCTCGTGGCCGTCACCGAGAAGGCGCCGGCCGGCATCGTCGAGACGGTGGCCGGGCTCGCACTGCTGTCCACCTTCGCCGCGTCGATCGTCGCGGCCCTGCAGGACGCGCACGGGCGGACGAGCGCCGCGGTCACGTTCCTGGTCGCCGCCTCGGGGCTGCAGCTGCTCGGCGTCGGGGCCGCGTTCTGGGCGCTGGTCGTCGGCCTGCTGGTCCGGTCCACCATCGAGCGGCCACCGCACGAGGAGGAGCCCCGTGGCGAGACCGACGAAGCCTGAGGCCACGCCGGCCCTGGCCGCCGTGCGACGTGCCGGCGTGGAGCACCGCGTGCACCGCTACGAGCACGATCCGCGTGCCACCTCGTACGGGCTCGAGGCCGCCGAGGCCCTCGGCGTGGAGCCGGCGCGGATCTTCAAGACCCTCCTGGCGGACGTCGACGGCGAGCTGGCCGTGGGCGTCGTGCCCGTGACCGCCCAGCTCGACCTCAAGGCCCTTGCGGCGGCCCTCGGGCACAAGCGCGCCCAGATGGCCGACCCGCAGCGCGCCGAGAAGGCCACCGGCTACGTGCTGGGCGGCATCTCCCCGCTCGGCCAACGACGTCGGCTCCGCACGGCGATCGACGCGTCGGTGCTGGACTGGGACACCGTGCACGTGTCCGCGGGCCGACGGGGGCTCGAGGTCGAGCTGGCACCGACGGACCTGGTGCGGCTCACCGCAGCGACGCTGGGTCCGCTGGCACGCTGACGCGGGAACGACGCCCGGTGGCCCACGTGATGAGCAGCAGGCCGAGCAGACCGGCGATCGGCCACACGAGGAACGAGGCGAGGGCGTCGACCGCCGGCTGAGCCGGGATGAGGTCGCCGATCTGCGGGTCCGTCGTCGCCGCCGGGTCGCCCGGTCCCAGCCAGAGACCCACGCGCCACGTGACGACCGACGCCAGGAGGGTGCCGGCGACGACGATCGGTGCCAGGACCCAGCCGAGGCGACGCAGCACGAAGCCCACCACGACCGCCCACACCAGGCTCAGTGCGGCCCCGATCGCCACGAACAGCAGCTCGACGCCGACCTGCAGGCCGGAGGCCTCCTCGGTGAGGACGATCCCCTGCTCGGTGACGAGCCACTCCGGCGGACGGGAGAGCCCGATCCACAGCGCACCCGCGCCGACCGAGACCAGGAGCAGGACGAGGACCGCCAGCACGGCTCGCCCGATCGCGCCGCGGGCACCGTGGCCCCCGCTCACCCCAGACAATGTGGCCCCAGGAGCTCCTTGAGGTCGGCGATGAGCGACGAGGACGGCTTGACCCGCAGCCCGTCGTCGAGCCGCATGACCTTGGTGGTGCCGGTGCCGACGAGGCGCAGGTGCACCTCGGTCATGCCCGGGTGGTTGCCGAGCACCTGCTTGAACCTGCCGATCGTGTCGCTCGTGCACCGCGCCACCGGCAGGGTGACGACCACGGGGGCGTCGGACTGTCCGCCCGAGCCCATGGCCGGCAACGTCACCTCGAGCGCGTTCAGCTCGATGCTGTCGTCCTTGCGGCGCAGGCGACCCTTGACGACCACGACGGTGTCGGGCACCAGCACCGGCGCAGCGAGGTTGTAGGCGCCGGGGAAGACCATCACGTCGACGCTGCCGTCGAGGTCCTCGACGGTCACGAGGGCCCACGTGTCGCCCTTCTTGCTGAGCCGGCGCTGCACGGCCGTGATGAGACCGCACACGCGCACGGTGGTGCCGTCGGGTCGTTCGGCGTCGGCGATGAGGTCGCCGATCGAGCAGTCGCTGCTGGCCTTGAGCACGTGCTCCAGACCGGCGAGCGGGTGGTCGGAGACGTACAGACCCAGCATGTCGCGCTCGAACGCGAGCAGCTGGGTCTTCTCCCACTCAGGCATCTGCGGGACCGCGACCGTGACGCCGGTGAACGCGTCGTCCATGCCCCCGAACAGGGAGTCCTGGCCGATGGCGGCGTTGCGCTTGAGGTCGATGTACTGGTCGACGGCGTCCTCGGCGATGGTCGTCAACGCCCGCCGCCGGTGGCCGAGGGAGTCGAAGGCGCCGGCCTTGATGAGCGAGTCGAGCACGCGCTTGTTGCACACGTGGGTGGGGACCTTGTCGAGGAAGTCGGTGAAGTCGGTGTAGGGGCCGTTCTCCTCGCGACCGGCCACGATCCCGGCCACCACGTTCTCGCCGACGTTGCGGATCGCGCCGAGCCCGAATCGGATGTCCTCCCCGACGGAGGCGAAGTTGGAGACCGAGTCGTTGACGTCGGGCGGCAGGACCTGGATGCCGAGCCGTCGGCACTCGGCGAGGTAGATGGCCGACTTGTCCTTGTCGCCGCGGGTGCTGGTGAGCAGCGCCGCCATGTACTCGGCCGGGTAGTTGGCCTTGAGGTAGGCCGTCCAGTAGGAGATGACGCCGTAGGCGGCCGAGTGCGCCTTGTTGAAGGCGTAGTCGGAGAAGGGCAGCAGGATCTCCCACAGCGCCGTGATGGCCGGCTGGGAGTAGCCCCGCTCGAGCATGCCGGCCTGGAACCCGGCGTACTGCTTGTCGAGCTCCTCCTTCTTCTTCTTGCCCATGGCACGCCGCAGGTTGTCGGCCTGGCCGAGGCTGAAGCCCGCCAGCACCTGGGCGATCTCCATCACCTGCTCCTGGTAGACGATGAGGCCGTAGGTCTCCCCCAGGACGTCCTTGAGCGGCTCCTCCAGCTCGGGGTGGATGGGCTCGATGCTCTCGCGACCGTTCTTGCGCCGGGCGTACTTGTTGTGCGAGTCCGCACCCATCGGGCCGGGACGGTAGAGCGCGCCCACGGCCGAGATGTCCTCGAACTTGTCCGGACGCATGCTGCGCAGCAGGGCACGCATGGGACCACCGTCGAGCTGGAACACGCCGAGCGTGTCGCCCCGCGACAGCAGGTCGTAGGTGGCCGGGTCGTCGAAGGTCAGGTCCTCGAGCACGACCTCCTCGCCGCGGTTGGCCCTGATGTTGATGAGCGCGTCGTCGAGGACGGTGAGGTTGCGCAGCCCCAGGAAGTCCATCTTGACCAGCCCGAGCGCCTCGCACATCGGGTAGTCGAACTGCGTGATGATCGCGCCGTCCTGCTCGCGCCGCATGATCGGCACGATGTCGATGAGCGGCTCGCTGCTCATGATCACGCCGGCGGCGTGCACGCCCCAGTTGCGGATCTGGCCCTCGAGCCCGAGCGCCGTGTCGTAGATCTTGCGGACCTCGGCGTCGCTCTCGTGGAGGTCGCGGAACTCCTTGCCGTCGTTGTAGCGCTTGTGCTGGGGGTCGAACAGCTGCTTGAGGGGCACGCCCTTGCCCATGATGTCGGCCGGCAGCGCCTTGGTGATCCGCTCGCCCATGTTGAACGGGTAGTCGAGCACGCGGTTGGCGTCCTTGATGGCGGCCTTGGCCTTGAGCCGGCCGAAGGTGGCGATGTAGGCCACGCGGTCGTTGCCGTACTTGTCGCTGACGTAGCGGATGACCTCGCTGCGACGACGCTCGTCGAAGTCGATGTCGAAGTCGGGCATCGACGGACGCTCGGGGTTGAGGAACCGCTCGAAGATGAGGCCGTGCGTGAGGGGGCAGAGGTCGGTGATGCGCAGCGCGTACGCGGCGATCGAGCCGGCGCCCGAGCCACGGCCGGGACCGACGCGGATGCCGTTGTCCTTCGACCAGTTGATGAAGTCGGCGACCACGAGGTAGTAGCCGCAGTACCCCTTGGTCTTGATGACCTCGAGCTCCATCTCGACCCGGTCGCGCACGGCCTGGGTGAGGGCGTCGCCCGGGTAGCGGGACTCGATGCCGCGCCAGACCTCCTGGACGAACCAGCTCTCCTCGGTCTCGCCCGCCGGCACGTCGGCCCGGGCCATGTAGCCGCCGTTGGACTCGGTGAACTCCACGTCGCAGCGCTCGGCGATGAGGAGCGTGTTGTCGCACGCCTCCTTCATGTCGAAGCGGTCCTCCCACAGCTCGCGCATCTCGGCCGCGGACTTCACGTAGTAGCCGCCGCCGTCGAACTTGAGCCGCTTGGGATCGGCGACGGACTTGCCCGACGCGACGCAGATGAGCGCGTCGTGCGCGGCGGCGTCCTCGGGGTGCGTGTAGTGGCAGTCGTTGGTCGCGACGGGCGGCAGGCCCAGCTGCTTGCCCAGCCGCAGGAGGTCGTCGCGGACCTCCTTCTCGATGGGGATGCCGTGGTCCATCAGCTCGAGGAAGAAGTTGCCCTTGCCGAAGATGTCCTGGAAGTCGGCGGCGGCCTGGACCGCCTCGTCGTACTGACCGAGGCGGAGCCGCGTCTGCACCTCGCCCGACGGACACCCCGTGGTGGCGATGAGCCCCGTGCCGTAGCGCTGCAGGAGGTCGCGATCGGCGCGCGGCTTGTAGTAGTAGCCCTCCAGGCTGGACAGCGACGACAGCCGGAACAGGTTGTGCATGCCCTCCGTGGTGGAGGCGAGCATGGTCATGTGCGTGTAGGCGCCACCACCGGCGACGTCCTTGCCGCCCTCCTCCTCGTCACCGCTGACACCACGGCCCCACTTGACCTTGCGCCGCTCGCTGCGGTGGGTGCCCGGCGTCAGGTAGGCCTCGAGCCCGATGATCGGCTTGACGCCGTGCGACCGGGCCTTGGACCAGAAGTCGTAGGCGCCGTGCACGTTGCCGTGGTCGGTCATCGCGATGGCCGGCATCCCGAGCGACGCGGTGCGCTCGAACATGCCGTCGAGCAACGCGTGACCGTCGAGCATCGAGTACTCCGTGTGGTTGTGCAGGTGCACGAAGGACGAGTCGCTCGGCATCGGGTGATGCGCCTCCAGACATGGCGGACGGACGGCCCCGAGGGGCGGAGGAGGGGAAGGACCTCAGCCTACGTGACCCTCCCGACGCATCGGCCGAGGCACGCGGGCCGCCCGGGCCGCCGAGGCGGCCCGGGCACGATCAGTCCTTGGGGGCGGCGGGCTTGTCGAGGGCGAACAGGCCCACGTCGAGCACCGGTCCCTTCGGCGGGTCGTTCGGGGCGTCCGGTCCGTACGTCGACGACCACGAGTAGTCGTTGCGGGTGAGGGCCACGCCGCCCTTCCACGGGGTCACGTCGGGCGAGACCTGCAGCCCGTTGCGGGCGTCGGCCCCGAGCTTCCACCGACCGGTGATCTTCCCGCTCTTCGCGTCGATCGTCATGAGCTCGGTGCTCACCTCGTTCGACAACGTGACGAGCACCGAGCGCCCACCGTCGGTGAGCTGCAAGTCCTCCGTCAGGTAGGTGCCGCGGCGTGCCTTCTCCATCGAGGTCTCGATCGAGGAGGTGTCGACGGTCCAGAGCATCTCGTCGTCCTCGAGGGAGTACCGGACGATGCCGCCGTTCTGCGTCATCACCACCGACCCGTCCTCGAAGCCGACCGAGGCGTAGCCACCCACGACGGCGCTCGTCAGGTCGAGCTTCGTGAGGTCGGGCTCGCCGTACGCCCGCTCCTTCGTGCCGGTCTTGGCGACGACCTTGCCCGTGGCCGGGTCGAGCTTCACGAGGGAGTCCGACAGCTTCGACTCCGGGCCCGTGTAGGTGCCGAACGTCACGCCGACCCAGAGTCCGTTCCCGCTGAACGGGGAGACGGTGTTGTCGGCGTCGGGCTTCTTGCCGAACAGGGCGGACGCCTTGGCGGACCAGACCTTCTCGAACGTCGGGGCCCGGAAGGCCTGCACGGTCCAGTCACCACCCTTGGCGTCCTTCGCGGAGACGACGACGAGCGACGGGTCCTCCGGGGTGCGCTGCCAGTAGTACGGCGTGAGCCCGAGGTCGGCGACCTCCACGAGCCGGTCGCCGTCGACGCGGTTGATCGTGTCGTCCTCGGCGATCACGAAGTCGGTGCCGTCGTGAGTGACGATCCGCCCGACGGACTTCTTGGCCGCCGGCACGTCGACCTCGACCTGCTTGCCCTTGCCCGAGCCGACCCTCATCAGTCCCGTGCAGCGGTCGCCCTCGCGGTACGAGAGCAGGATCGAGGTGGCCTTGCGGTCGGGGTCGGACGCCGCGCACACCCGGGCCTCGGGGTCGTCGCCGAGGGTGCCTTTCCAGGTCTTCTTGCCCTTCGTGTCGTAGGCCTGCAGGCGGTTGCCCACGTAGGTGACGACCGCGGAGCCGGTGTAGACGGCGCCGACGGACGACGTGGCGTCGGGGTCGTCGGCCTCGATGGAGGCCAGCGGCTCGGCGTCGACGTCGATCGGGCCGGCGGTGGGCACGGGACGGTCCTGCGGTGCGACCTCCTCGCCGGGCTCGGGGAACGTGAAGACCCCGATGTCGAAGAGGTCGCCCTCCGGTGCCTCGAGCTCGCCGACGCCGTCGAAGGTCCGCTGCCAGGACTCGAAGTTGCGGGTGAGCACGAGCCCGTCCTCGTAGAGGGTCGCTCCGGGCTCCACCTGGAAGCCGTTCGCGTACTCCTCCGGCAGGGGCCACCGGCCGACGAGGGTCCCCTTGGCGGCGTCGACGGCGATGACCTCGGTGGTCGTGTCGTTGCTGACGGTGGCCACGAGGTACCCGTCGGCGGTGAGGCCCTGGGGCAGCACGGTCCGCAGCGGGAACCGCTCGTCGGACGCCTGCTCCAGCTGCGTCAGGTCGAGCTCCCACGTCTGCTTCTTCGTCTCCAGGGAGTAGCGCGACAGCCCACGGGCCTGGGCGAAGATCATCTCGCCCTTCTTCCCGACGGCGAGGGAGCGGTCGAACTGGTTGGCGGCGCTCGCGAGGTCGAACGTGCCCTCCTCCAGCGGCTTCTCCGGCGGCGAGGTGGGCGCCTCGGCGCTGCCGAGGGGCTTGCCGCTCGCAGGGTCGAGCTTGGTCATGTGGTACGTCGAGCCGATCTGCTGCATGGCCCAGGTCGGGTCCCCCGGCGAGAGCGAGACCACGCAGTCGGCCCCCTGGTCCGGGAAGGCGGTGGCGCCCGGGGTGGTCCAGACCGGCTCGAACGAGGGCAGCTCGTAGGCGTCGACGTTGCACTCGGGGTCACTCAGGCGCGACCCGACGAGCAGCGTCCCGTCGGCGGACGGGAAGAGGTCGAAGTAGGAGTCGTCCTTCAGCCGGGCGATGGGCTCGGGCTCCTTCGCGGTCGCGCGCCACACGACCCCGCGCATGTCGATGAGGTAGTCCTTGCCGTCGACGGTGAGGAGGTTCTCGAACGCTCCACCCGCCGGTTCGCCCTCGAAGGTCGCCCCCAGGTCCTGCTCGGCCATGTTCGAGAGGACCTTGCCGTCGGCCACGCGGACGGTCGCGACGGACGCGCAGTACGTGCCGTCGCCGTAGACCACCGTGAACCGCTTCACGGCCCGGTCCGGCTGGGACACGAAGCAGACCGAGCCGCCCTTGAGGTCGAGCTTCGCGGTCCAGAGCTGGTCGCCGGACTCCAGGTCGTAGCCGGAGATGTCGTCGACGGAGTAGCCGACCGCGGTGGACCCGCTGATGAACGCACCGGAGCGACGCTCGACGAGCGCGGTGTCGAGCGATCCGACCTGCTCCTCGAGGTCGTCGGCCGCGGCGAACAGCGCCTTCGCCTCGAGGGCGGGACCCGTGGCCGGCCCGGCCGCGGCGGGCGGCTTGTCGGGCAGCGGGAGCGAGGCCTTCTTCTCCTCGTCCTCACCGCCGGTGCACCCGGCCAGCAGCAGCGCGCTGCACGCCAGGCCCACCCACGTCCGTCGGACGGTCCAGCGGTATCCCCCGAGCCTCGTCATGCGTTCAGCCACTTCCTCGTGTCGTCGAACAGGTCGCGGGTGCGCCCGTCGAGCTTGCCCTCGAAGCCCTCCTGGCCGGGGTTGCCGTAGTAGTACTCGGCCTGGTCGAACACCGACGAGCGGCCACGCTCGGACTCGAGGTAGGCGAAGACGGCCGCGGCGGAGACGTAGTTGTTGTACCGGACCTCCTGGTTCTTGTCGTAGAACCCCTCGGCGCCCTTGGCGGCGATGTCGACGAACCGGCCGAAGTGTCCGCGGATCCGGCCGCCGTCCCGGCCCAGCAGCCCCGAAGTCCCGTTGTCGGCCCACGTGGCCAGCCCCTCGGCGGCCCAGGTGGCCTTGGCGCCGGGCGTGATCCACTGGTTCGCCAGCACGTGCACCGCCTCGTGGCAGGCCACGCCCTCGAAGTCGGAGCGGGTCAGCGACGACTGGTGCATGCCGACCCGGCCGGTGCCCTTGGGCAGTCCCTTCGCCGAGGTCGTCTTCTTCTGGCCCTTGGCGAGCTCCTCGGGGTCCAGGAACGGGTGGTAGTAGGCGTGGGCGTCCGCGTCGCCCACGGCCACGCCGCCCCACAGCTTCCCGTCGATCTTCGGCCAGGTGAGCGCGTAGAAGATCTTGTCGACGCCCTTCGGCCGTGGCATCAGGTCGAAGGCGCGCTTGGCGCCGGCCTCGATCGTGCCGGAGATGCGCTTGGCGGTGGCCGCGTCCTTCGAGCGGAAGGCGAGGTAGGTGTGCTTGGTCTCGATCGCGTCGATGTCGGCGACGTCCCAGAAGGACGGGTCGTAGCTCTCCTCCGGCTCGCCGATCCTCAGCAGCTCCAGCGGGGACTTCTCGTCCGCCTTGCGGAAGCTGGCCCGGTAGGTCTCGACCACCTGCTGGCCGTCGGCGCCGCGGACCTGGTGGGCGAAGACGAGGTCGCCGTCGTACTCGACGATGCCGCCGGCACCGTTGCGGGTGCGCCCGCCCGGCACGCCCACGTACCACTCGCCGTCGATGAAGCCGAGCCGGCCGAAGTTCTCGAAGCGCCGGCTCCAGCGCGCACGCACGTCGTCGAGGGAGTAGTCGTCCCCCTTGATCACCTGCAGGAGCTTCTCGACGTCGCCCGTGCCGAAGGCGGTGTTCAGCTGGTCGCGCAGCGCGGCGACGTCGTCCTGGGTGACCGCGTTCCCGGCGTTCGGGCGGTGGATCTTCGGGCCCTTCGTCGCCTCCGTGCCGGGCGAGGAGCCCCCGGAGGAGCACGACGCGACCAGGAGCCCCGCCGATCCGAGCAGGAGGGTCCGACGATCCAACGCGTTCATGCTTCTCCCCGACGTGGTGGTGACGTGCCGACCGATGGTAACCGCCGACGAACCCGGCCCGGGCCACATCGGCAGGATCCGCGCGACGTCGGCCGGACGCCCACCTCGGGGCGGGCTGCCCGTGCGAGCAGTGGCCGTCAGCGGGAGCCGGCGATGTTGTACTGGCGGATCGAGAGGGGGACGAAGACGGCGAGGATCAGCACCACCCAGATGAGCGTGTACAGCACCGGGTGCTGCATCGACCAGGCGTCGGGCACGGGCACCGAGGCGCTGGTGTTGCCGAACAGCTCGCGGCACGCCTGGGTGACGGCCGAGACCGGGTTCCACTCCACGAACGGCCGCAGGAAGGAGTTGAAGCTCTCCGTGGGCACGAACGCGTTGGAGACGAACGTCAGCGGCATGATGACGATGAACGAGGCGTTGTTGATGACCTCGACGCTGGGCACCAGCAGGCCGATGTAGCCCATGATCCAGCTGACGGCGTAGGCGAACAGCAGCAGCAGGAGGAAGCCCGCGAGCATGTCGAGGACACCCTCGCGCGCCCGCCAGCCCACCAGCAGCCCGGTGAGCGCCATGATGATCAGCGAGAGGACGTTGTAGATGATGTCCGACGTCGTCCGCCCCACCAGCACCGCCGAGCTGGACATGGGCAGCGAGCGGAAGCGGTCGATGATGCCCTTCTGCATGTCCTCGGCCAGGCCGGCCCCGGTGAAGGTGGCACCGAACACCACGGTCTGGGCGAAGATGCCGCCGATGAGGAACTCGCGGTAGTTGAGGCCCTCCCCCGCGTCGATGGCGTTGCCGAAGACGAAGGCGAACAGCAGCACGAACATGATGGGCGAGATCAGGACGAAGACCAGGATCTCGGGGACTCGCTTGATCTTGATGACGTTGCGCTTGGCGACGACCCAGCCGTCGCTCGCGACCCGGGCGGCGCTCATGCGGATGCCTCTTCCTGCTCGTCGGTCTCGGTGGCGGACTCGCGCTCGGCGGCGTGCCCGGTCAGGCTGAGGAACACGTCGTCGAGCGTCGGCCGCCGCAGCCCGATGTCGACCACGGCGACGTGCTCGTCCTGCAGGCCCTGCAGGACCACCGCCAGCTGCCGGGCGCCGTCGGTGACGGGTGCGGCCACCCCGCGGCCGTTGGCGTCGACCTGGACGTCGCCGATGGCGACGCCGGCCAGGATCCTGGCGGCGGTGTCACGGTGGGCGGGGTCGGCGACCACGATCTCGACACGCTCGCCGCCGGTACGGGACTTGAGCTCGTCGGCGGTGCCCCTCGCGATGGCGCGACCGGAGTCGATCACCACGATGTCGTCGGCCAGCAGGTCGGCCTCCTCCAGGTACTGCGTGGTCAGCAGCAGGGTGGCGCCGGAGTCGACCAGCTCCTGGATGACGCCCCACATCTGCTGGCGGGCCCGCACGTCGAGCCCGGTGGTGGGCTCGTCGAGGATGAGCACCGGCGGCGCGGCGACGAGGGCGCCCGCGAGGTCGAGCCGACGTCGCATGCCGCCGGAGTAGGTCTTGGAGGGCCGGTCCCCCGCCTCCGCGAGGTCGAAGCGCTCGAGCAGCTCACGTGCCCGGGTCCGCGACGCGGAGCGCCCGAGTCCGTAGAGCCGGCCGATCATGTCGAGGTTCTCGAAGCCGGTGAGGTACTCGTCGACCGCGGCGTACTGCCCCGAGAGCCCGATGCGGGCCTTGACCCCGTCGGGGTCCTTCGCGACGTCGATGCCCGCGACCTCGGCCGTGCCGCCGTCGGCCTTCAGCAGGGTGGCGAGGATGCGGACCGCCGTGGTCTTGCCGGCACCGTTCGGCCCGAGGAGGCCGAGGACGGTGCCCTCCGGCACCGCGAGGTCGAGCCCCGAGAGCGCCTCGACCCCCTTGTAGCGCTTGACGAGACCGGTCGCCCGGATCATGTCGGCCATGAGCACACCTTCCTGGTGGTCCTCCGAACTGGAAGACCGCTGGGACGATCATGCCGTGAGCCACGGACAGAACGCATCAGCCGAAGGTCGCGGATCGCGGAGCACCTGGCCCCACGGACCGGTCAGCCCTGCGAGGGCGGTGGGCGGAAGCCCGCCGTGCGCGCCGCCTCGGCGTCCTTGAACCATACGTCCGCGGTCACGCGGGCGTGCGCCGGCGACCCGGGGAGGTAGTAGGTCAGGGAGTCGACGTTCGCCTTCACCTCGTAGCCGGGGCCGGGCGACCCACCCCCGGGTCCGGGCAGGGCCGAGCCGCGGAAGGGGCCCACCGAGCCCGGGGCGGGACGTTCCGGCTCCTGAGCCGGCTGGGCGGCCTGGGCGGCCGGCCGCGGCCGGACCGGGTCCGACGAGCCGTACCGCGTCTCGGGACCGGGGACGGTCCAGCGGTCGGCCGACGTGGTCGACCCCGTCCCGGTGCCGGGAGCGGCGCGCCGGCGCGAGCCGAGCAGCCAGCCCAGCGCGACGCCGAGAGCGGCGGCGAGCACCAGCCACACGACGATCTCGCCTGCGGTGTACACGGACATCAGCGTTCCTCCACTCGGAAGTCGACCCGACGGTACAGCGCCGACCAGGGGTCGATGCCTCGATCGTCGCCCGAGCCGATCGCGGTGGAGACGAGGCGACCGGCCGGGACGCCACGCGCCACGAGGTAGGCACGCACCACGGCCGCCCGGTCGGCGGCGAGCGAGTCACCCCGCTCGGGGTCGGCGGGCCCGGCGTGACCGAGCACGTCGAGCGAGACGTCCGTGCGGGCCATCACCGCGGCGACGCGGTCCAGGTCGGCGCGACCTCGTGGGCCGAGCACGTCGCTCCCGATCCCGAAGGTGATCCGTGTGCCCTCGAGGACCTGGGCCTGCCGCCGACCGAGACGCGTGGCCCCGGCCGTGAGCGAGACCCGCACGTCGTCGACCGCCTGCTGCTCCTCCAGGGCGGCCGCGACCCGGGCCCGCGTCGTCGGGGCCGCCGTCGTCCCCTCGACCTCGAGCACGCCGTCGCGGATCGTCAGTCGCAGGTCGTCGACCTGGGCGGTGTCGTCGAGCACCGCACCGAGCGCCGGCCACCAGCGCGGCCTCGCGAGCGTGGTGTCCACGGCCAGGTCGACCGCCACCGGCACTCCGCGCACCCTGGCCACCCGCCGACCGATCTCGTCGGCCAGGGCCTTGCTGGGGACCGCGCTGGAGAACGCCACCCCGGTGGGCGACACCTCGAGGGCGAGGTCGATGTCCTCCGCGGTCGACGTCGGCCGCGGCGACGTGCCCACGTCGATCGGACGCACCTCCACCGAGCGCACCCCTGGCACGTCCTCGACGGCGTCGACGGTCCGCTGCACCACCGCGTCCGACGCCGACCACGGGTCGATGCGGACCTCGCGACCCGTGACCTCGACGCCGACCTGGTCGGGAGCCGTCGACCGCACGGCCTGCTCGACCTGGGGCGTGAGCGCCCGGCCGACGTCGCGGGTGCCGACGACCGCACCGCTCACCACCACGACGACCAGCGCGCCGGCCACCGCCCACGTCGCCATCGTGCGTGTCCCGGGGTCCACCCCGTCAGTCCTGTCGATAGCTGCTGAGGAAGTTCCCGAGTCGCTGGATCGCGTCGCTGAGGTCCGCGGCCCAGGGCAGCGTGACGATGCGCAGGTGGTCGGGCTCGGGCCAGTTGAACCCGGTGCCCTGCGTGAGCAGGATCTTCTCGGCCAGCAGCAGGTCGAGGACGAGCTGCTGGTCGTCCTTGATGGGGTGCACCTCGGGGTCGAGCCTCGGGAACACGTAGAGCGCACCCTTGGGCCGCACGACGGAGACGCCGGGGATCTTCTCCAGCTCCGCGACGGCCGTGTCGCGCTGCTCGACCAGGCGCCCACCGGGGAGCACCAGGTCCTTGATGCTCTGGTAGCCGCCGAGCGCCACCTGGATCGCGTTCTGCGCAGGCACGTTCGGGCACAGCCGCATCGACGCCAGGAGGGTGATGCCCTCGAGGTAGTCGCGAGCGCCCTCCAGCGGCCCGGTGACCACGAGCCACGCCGCCCGGTAGCCGCACACCCGGTACGCCTTCGACAGGCCGTTGAAGGTGAGGGTGAGCACGTCGGGGGCGATCCCGGCCAGGGAGTGGTGCTGGGCGTCGTCGTAGAGGATCTTGTCGTAGATCTCGTCGGCCATGAGGACCAGGCCGTGCCGGCGGGCGAGGTCGGCGATGCCCGCGAGCGTCTCCCGCGAGTAGACCGCACCCGTCGGGTTGTTGGGGTTGATGACGACGATCACCTTCGTGCGGTCGGTGATCTTGGACTCGAGGTCCTCGAGGTCGGGGTTCCACTCGTTCTGCTCGTCGCAGCGGTAGTGGACCGGCGTCCCTCCGGCCAGGTTCGTGACCGCGGTCCACAACGGGTAGTCGGGGATCGGGATGAGGACCTCGTCGCCGTTGTCCAGCAGCGCCTGCAACGCCATCTGGATGAGCTCGGAGACCCCGTTGCCGATCCACACGTCGTCGATGTCGATCGCCGGGAAGTCGTCGACGAGCTGGTAGTGGTGCACGACCGCCCGACGAGCGGACTGGATGCCGCGGGAGTCGGAGTAGCCGGCCGAGCCGGGCAGGGCGGCGATGACGTCCTGGAGGATCTCGGCGGGTGCGTCGAAGCCGAAGGGCTGGGGGTTGCCGATGTTCAGCTTGAGGATGCGGTGGCCCTCGGCCTCGAGGGCGGCGGCACGGGCACTGACGGGTCCGCGGATGTCGTAGAGGACATCCCTCAGCTTCTCGGACTGGCGCACGCGCTGGCTGGACATGCGCTCATCTTCCCAGACCGGTCGGGCTCCCCGGCCACGACGTGGCTCAGGCGCGGCGACCGAGGCCGTCGACGACCTCGACCCCCGGCACACGGGCCAGGACCGAGCCGTCCAGGAGCAGCTTGGACGCCCGGACACCCGAACCCATGACGAGCACCGGCTGCGCGACGACGGCGGCGTCGACGAGCACCCGCCAGCCGTCCGGCAGGCCGAAAGGGGTGATGCCTCCGTGCTCCATCCCGGTGCGCTCGACCGCGTCCTCGTGGGGCAGGAACGACGCCTTGCGCACGTCGAGCACGCGCTTGACCACGCCGTTCACGTCGGCGCGGGTGGACGCCAGGACGACGCACGCGGCGACCCGCTCCTGCCCGTCACGACGTCCGCCCACCACCACGCAGTTCGCGAGCGCCTCCGGCGGCACGCCGTACGCCTCCTGGTTGGCGGCGGTGTCCGACAGCGCGGGATCGATCGCCACCACGCCGACCTCGCGGTCGAGACCGGCCGCGGCCAGGGCGGCCACCACCGACGGGCCGGCCAGGTCGGGTTCGTCGGCCAGCGGCCTCGCCTCGAGGGCTCCCGCGAGCCAGTACCTCATCGGCGGCGCTCGTCAGTCAGCACTGCGGACGACGTCGAGGGCCTGCGCGAGGTCCGCGGGGTAGGGGCTCTCGAAGTCGACGCGCTCCCCCGTCGTGGGGTGGACGAATCCGAGGTGCTTGGCGTGCAGCCACTGGCGGTCCAGGCCGACCCGGGCGGCGAGCGTCGGATCGGCGCCGTACTGCAGGTCACCGACGCACGGGTGGTGCAGCGCGCTCATGTGCACGCGGATCTGGTGGGTGCGACCGGTCTCGAGCTTGATCGTCAGGAGCGAGGCGAAGCGGTGCGCCTCGAGCGTGTCGTAGTGGGTGATGCTCGGACGGCCGTCCGCGCGCACCGTGAACTTGAAGTCGTGCCGGGGGTGACGCGCGATGGGGGCGTCGATGGTGCCGGTGTGCGGGTCGGGGTGGCCCTGCACGAGCGCGTGGTAGGTCTTCTCGACGGTCCGGTCGCGGAACGCCTGCTTGAGCACCGTGTAGGCCCGCTCGGACTTGGCGATCGTCATGAGCCCGCTCGTGCCGACGTCGAGCCGCTGCACGATGCCCTGCCGCTCCGGTGCGCCCGACGTCGAGATCCGCACGCCCGCACCCGCGAGGTGCCCGACCACGGTCGGGCCCTCCCAGCCGACGCTGGGGTGTGCAGCCACGCCGACCGGCTTGTCGACGACGACGATGTCGTCGTCCTGGAAGACGATGCTCATGCCCTCCACGACCTCGGCCACGACGGTGGCGGTGCGCGGAGCCGGGATGGTGGCCTCGAGCATGGCGCCGGGCTCGACGCGCTCGGACTTCTGGGGCACCTGGCCGTCGAGGAGCACGAGCCCGTCGGCCACGAGCTCGCTCGCCCGGGTGCGCGAGAGACCCAGCAGACGCGCGAGCGCCGTGTCGACGCGCTCACCTGCGAGGCCCTCGGGCACGGAGATCACGCGGTGCTGGCTGGGGTGCTGGCCGTGGTCGGTGTCGCTCACGCGCGCTCCTTCGGGTCGGTGCGTGCGCCGTCGAGGCCGACGCCCTGCCAGGTGCGCACGACGACGAGGACCGCGGCGACGGTGAGGTAGATGTCGGCCACGTTGCCCACGAAGAACCCGCCGTAGTCGATGAAGTCGACCACGTGGCCACGGAAGGGGCCGGGCTCGCGGAGGATGCGGTCGGTGAGGTTGCCGAGCGCACCGGCCAGCAGCAGCACGAGGCCCACGGTCCAGACCCGGTCGCGGAGGCGGGCGGCCATGCGCACCACCACGACGCACACCACGACCGACACGATGCTGAGGACGACCGTCATGGACGCGCCCATGCCGAAGGCGGCACCGGGGTTGCGCAGGAAGGTCAGCTCGAGGACGTCGGGCAGGAGCCGGATCGGCTCGTCTCGGTCGGCCAGCCGCTCGACGGCCAGGACCTTGGTGACCTGGTCGACGACCCAGGCGACCGCCACGGCGGCGAGGAACAGCGGGAGGACCCGGCGGCGGGTCGCGGGCACGGCGCTGGAGGGCTTGGGCGTCGCGTCGGAGGACTCGGGGACCGCGTCGGAGGATTCAGGCATGTCGTGGGTCATCGTCCCACGTGCCACCACACGAGCCGGGCTCGGCTCAGCGACGCTCCTCGCGCTGCTTGCACTCCTTGCACAGCGTGGCGCGGGGGAAGGCCTGCAGACGCATCTTGCCGATCGCCTCGCCGCACACCTCGCACACGCCGTAGGTGCCCTTGCCGAGCCGGTCGAGGGCCTTCTCGGTCTGCAGCAGCAGCTCGCGCTGGTTGGCGGCCAGGGACATCTCGGCGTCACGCTCGAGGCTGTTGGAGCCGACGTCGGCCTGGTCGTTGCCGGCACCGTCGACGCCGTCCCGCAACAGGTCCTGCAGCTCCTTGGCGGAGAGGTCGAGCTCCTTGCGCAGGCGGAGGAGGTCGTCCTCCAGCTCGACGCGGATGGCCGCGGTCTCGTCGGCGGTCCACGGATCTTCGTCCGCCCGCACGGCCAGGGTGGTCTTGGGCATGGCCAGACAGTAGACCCGGCAGGTCCACCGCACAACTTCGCCCTGTGCCCCGGCTCCCCCGCCTGCGGGGTACCCTGTCAGGCACAGCGTTCGAGCCGTCATCAGCGGCGAGCTTCCGGAAGAACGGGGTCCCTCGCGGGCCCTCAGTAGAACCGGACGGGTGGCCCGTCACAGCCGTTCGACGAGTGGTCGCAGCCGGCAGGTCCGGGGGTGGCAACCGAGGTGGTACCGCGGTCCTTCCAGGGTCGTCCTCGAGCAGAGCAGACCACCGAGGAGCAGCCGCCATGACCTACCCGAAGGCTCAGACGGGCACCGACCAGCCCGCGACCGCCGTCCCCTCCACCCCTCGCTTCCCCGAGATCGAGGAGCGCGTCCTCGCGTACTGGAAGAGCGACGGCACCTTCCGGGCGAGCGTCGAGGCCCGCGACGGCGGCGCCGACGGCTCGAACGAGTTCGTCTTCTACGACGGTCCCCCGTTCGCCAACGGGCTCCCGCACTACGGCCACCTGCTGACCGGCTACGTCAAGGACGTGGTCCCGCGCTACCAGACCATGCGGGGCCGCAAGGTCGAGCGCCGGTTCGGCTGGGACACGCACGGCCTGCCCGCCGAGCTCGAGGCCATGCGCCTCAACGGCATCAAGACGACCGACGAGATCGTCGAGATGGGCATCGACCGGTTCAACGAGGCCTGCCGCGCCTCGGTGCTGAAGTACACCGGCGAGTGGGAGGAGTACGTGACCCGCCAGGCCCGGTGGGTGGACTTCGAGAACGACTACCGCACGCTCAACCCGGAGTACATGGAGTCGGTCATCTGGGCGTTCAAGCAGCTGCACGACAAGGGCCTCGTGTACGAGGACTTCCGCGTGCTGCCCTACTGCTGGAACGACGAGACGCCCCTGTCCAACCACGAGCTGCGCATGGACGACGACGTCTACCAGAACCGCCAGGACCCGGCGGTCACCGTCGGCTTCGAGATCACCGGCGACGGCCCCCTGGCCGGCGCGCGGCTGATGATCTGGACCACGACGCCCTGGACCCTGCCGAGCAACCTGGCCGTCATGGTCGGCACCGGCATCGACTACGTCGCGGTCGAGCACGAGGGCACTCGACTGGTGCTCGCCGAGGCACGCCTGGGCGCCTACGCCCGCGAGCTCGGTGACGAGCCCACCGTGGTCTGGCGCGGCGCCGGCGCCGACCTCCTCGGGCTGTCGTACACCCCGCCGTTCAGCTACTTCGTCGGTCACGAGAACGCGTTCCGCGTCGTGGCCGCCGACGACGCCGTGACCACCACCGACGGCACCGGCCTCGTGCACAGCGCCGGCGCGTTCGGCGAGGTCGACAAGGAGGTCACCGACCGCGAGGGCATCGTGGCCGTCATGCCCGTGGGCAAGGACGGCCGGTTCACCGTGCCGGTCACCGACTACGAGGGCATGCAGGTCTTCGACGCGAACCCGCACGTCATCGAGGACCTGAAGAACGGCACCGGCTCGGTCTCCCCGGGCACGATCCTGCTGCGTCGCGAGACGTACGACCACTCCTACCCGCACTGCTGGCGCTGCCGCGAGCCCCTCATCTACAAGGGCGTGGAGTCGTGGTTCGTGCAGGTCACGGCGTTTAAGGACCGCATGGTCGAGCTGAACCAGCAGATCCGTTGGGTCCCCGACCACATCCGCGACGGCCAGTTCGGCAAGTGGCTCGAGAACGCGCGCGACTGGTCGATCACGCGCAACCGCTTCTGGGGCTCCCCCGTGCCCGTGTGGAAGAGCGACGACCCCGCCTACCCGCGGCTCGACGTCTACGGCTCGTTCGAGGAGCTGGAGCGGGACTTCGGCACGCTCCCGATGAAGGACGGCGTCCCCGACCTCCACCGGCCGTACGTCGACGACCTGGTGCGCCCGAACCCCGACGACCCGACCGGCCGGTCGATGATGCGCCGCGTGCCCGACGTGCTCGACGTCTGGTTCGACTCGGGCTCCATGTCGTTCGCCCAGGTGCACTACCCGTTCGAGAACGGGGACTGGTTCGAGGACCACTTCCCCGCCGACTTCATCGTCGAGTACATCGGCCAGACGCGCGGCTGGTTCTACACGCTGCACGTTCTGGCCACGGCGCTGTTCGACCGCCCGGCGTTCGAGGCGTGCGTCAGCCACGGCATCGTGCTCGGGTCCGACGGCAACAAGATGAGCAAGTCCCTGCGCAACTACCCCGACGTCTCGGAGGTCTTCGACCGCGACGGCGCCGACGCGATGCGCTGGTTCCTCATGGCGTCGCCGATCCTGCGGGGTGGCAACCTCGTGGTCACCGAGCAGGGCATCCGCGACTGCGTCCGCCAGGTGATGATCCCGCTCTGGAACAGCTGGGCGTTCCTCGGCCTCTACGCCAACGCCGCCGGCTACGAGGGCCAGCCGCTCACGTCGGCGCCGAGCGACCCGCTCGACCGCTACGTGCTGGCCAAGCTGGGCCGGTGGGTGCGCGACATGACGACCCAGCTCGACGACTACGCGATCGCGGAGGCCTGCGAGTCGACCCGCGAGTTCCTCGACGTGCTCACGAACTGGTACATCCGACGCTCGCGGGAGCGCTTCTGGCTGGCCGACGCCGGTGCGAAGCTCACGGCCGAGCAGCGGGCGCCGTTCGACACGCTGCACACGGTCCTGGAGACCGTCTGCCGGGTGGTCGCCCCCCTGCTCCCCCTGACGACGGAGGAGATCTGGCGCGGCCTCACCGGTGGACGGTCGGTGCACCTCACCGACTGGCCCGACGCCGACGCCTACGTGCGCGACGACGCCCTCGTCGACGCGATGGACCAGGTCCGCGCCGTCTGCTCGACCGGTTCGGCGCTGCGCAAGGCCTCGGCGCTGCGTGTGCGGCTCCCGCTCGCGTCGCTCGAGGTGGCCGTGCCCGATCCCGGCGCCCTCGAGGGCTTCGAGGACGTGGTGGCCCGCGAGCTCAACGTGAAGCACGTGCGGCTGATCGCGGCCGACTCCGACGAGGCGGCCGCCCACGGACTCACGTCGCGGCTGACCGTGCACGCCCGCGCGGCCGGACCCCGGCTGGGCAAGGACGTCCAGCACGCGATCCGCGGGTCGAAGACCGACGACTGGTCGGTCGCCGACGACGGCACCGTCACGTCCGGCGGCATCGAGCTGCAGGAGGGCGAGTACACGCTCGAGCAGGTGGCCGGGTCGTCCGGTGGCACGGAGATCGCGGTGCTTCCGGGCGGCGGCTTCGTGGCGCTGGACACCACGGTGACGCCGGAGCTGGAGGCCGAGGGCCTGGCGCGCGACGTCGTGCGCGGCGTGCAGCAGGCCCGGCGCGACGCCGGCCTGTCGGTCTCCGACCGCATCACGCTCCACCTGGACGGCGACGACGCCGTGCTGGCCGCGGTCCGCACCCACGAGGCGCTCGTCGCGGGCGAGACCCTGGCGACCTCGGTCTCGCTGGGCGACCTGCCCGACGGCACGCCGATCGACGTCACCGGCGCGACCGCCCGCGTCGCGGTCACGAAGGCCTGACCCTCCCCGCGAGGGTGCGGGAGATTCCCAGGTCGACCTGGGAATCTCCCGCACCGCACGGCTTTCCCACGTCTGCACGGCTTGCTATCCGTGCTGGAGTGAGGTTCCCGTGCTGCTGCGCTGCTCCGGGCCGGTCGTTCCCTGCTGCTGCGTCGCTGGGGGTGGGGGTCGTTCCATGCTGCTGCGTCGCTGCGGGTGGGGGTCGTTCCATGCTGCTGCGTCGCTGCGGGTGGGGGTCGTTCCATGCTGCTGCGTCGCTGTGGCTGCGAGTAGACCTGCTCTCCGAAAGGCCTCGACCGGCGGTGGGGTCCGGGCTCGGGTGAGCTTTCGGAGCGTGGCTGGGGGTGACGCAAGATTCTGCGTTCGTGTGTGAGGGGGCGAAGGATGCTGCGTTCGCTACGGGATCCCGTCACCAACGCAGCATCGTTCGGACTTCAGCACACGAAGGCAGAATCTTGCGTCCGCCGGGGCGACTCGCGCGGCGGGCGGGCAGGGATTCTCCCTTCTCGTGGACCGTTCCGCGGAAAGGGAGCATCACTGCCCGTACGAGCCCTCCTCGTCGCCACGATTCTTCCTTCGCGAGGCACGATCCACACAAAGGACGAACCGTGCGCGGATCGCGCACAGATGGAGATTCGTGGCCGCGCCCCGCAGACCCAGCCGAGCCCGGACCCACCGCTGCGGTCGAGGCCCTTTCGGAGAACGACCCGCTTCGGGGTCACAGCAACGCAGCAGCACGGGAAGACCCACCACAGCAACGCAGCAGCACGGGAGGACCCACCCGGGGCGACGTGGCCGCCGGGCCCAAGCAGGAAGCGACGCGCAGCCCGACGACACCTACCCGAACGCACGAGGGCCCGCCACCGTGACGGTGGCGGGCCCTGCGTGGTGGCTGGTACTCAGAGCGAGGCGTTGCTGTCCTCGTCGCCGAGCAGCGAGCGCAGACGACGGGGCGAGCCGTCGTTCTGGTTCTGCGCCGGGGCCGGGGTGTTCTCGTTGGCCGCGAGCTGGTCGAGCTGGCTCTGGAAGTAGTTCTTGAGCCGGGCCCGGTACTCACGCTCGTAAGCCCGCAGGTGCTCGACCTCGCGCTGGAGCTCGTAGCGCTCCCGCTCGATGGCCGCGACGGCCTGCTGGCGACGCTCGTTGGTCTCGTCGTCGAGCTTCTGCGCGCGGATGCGGGCGTCGGTCTCGAGCCGGTCGGCCTTGCCGCGCGACTCGTTCGTCAGGCGCTCGGCCTTGGTGCGGGCCTCACCGACGATGCGGTCGGCCTCCTCCTTGGCCTGGTCCATCAGCTGGTCCGCGTTGTTGGACGCGATCTCCAGCAGTCGGGCCGCAGCCGAGGATGCATCACCCATGCTGTTGCGCGCGGGCGCAGCGGCCACGACGGGCGCGGGAGTGGGCTCCGGCTCGGGCTCGGGCTTCTTCTCGACGACCGGCTCCGGCTCGGGCTCGGGAGTCGGCTCGGGCTCGGGCTCGGCGGCCACGGGCTGCGGCGTCGGCTCGGGCTTGATCGCCGGGATCAGGCCGGTGGGCTCGCCGGTCGAGGCAGCGGCGACCTTGGCGCGCAGCTCCTCGTTCTCGACGGTGAGTCGCTCCAGCTCGGCTTCGACCTCGTCGAGGAACTGGTCCACCTCGCCCATGTCGTAACCCTCGCGGAGACGTACCGGAGTGAAGCGCTTGTTGCGCACGTCCTCTGGCGTCAGGGGCATGAGTTCACCTCGTGTCGTGGTTTCGTCGCAAGATCTGTGGTTCTGACCCACCGTACTCGGTCACCGTTCACTGCTGCCACACCCGTCCCAGTCGAACGGGATCCACCGGCGCGTCACTGCACCATGGTGCGGTTGACGATCGCCTGCAGGATGTAGATCACGACCAGCAGGATCATCGGCGAGAGGTCCAGCGCCGCGCCACCCAGACGGATGGGCGGAATCACGCCACGCACCACGCGCAGCGGCGGGTCGGTGACGGTGTAGATGCCCTCGCAGAGGACGGCCACGACGCCGCTGGGGCGCCAGGACCGGGCCAACAGCTGGACCCAGTCCAGGATGAACCGCGCGAGCAGCACGAGGATGCAGACGAGCAGGACGAACGAGATGACCTGCCCGATGGAGTTCAGTGCCATGTCTCCCTAGCCGTGGTTGTAGAACCCGCCCGCAGCGATGCGCTGCTTGTCCTCGTCGGTCACCTCGATGTTCTCGGGCGACAGCAGGAAGACCTTGGCGGTGACACGGTTGATCGTGCCATGCACGGCAAAGACGAGGCCGGCGGCGAAGTCGACCAGGCGCTTGGCGTCGTCGTCGTCGATCTCGGAGAGGTTCATGATGACCGGCACGCCGGACCGGTAGTGGTCGCCCACGGTGCGGGCGTCGTTGTACGTGCGCGGCGTGACCGTCTCGATGCGCGCGAGCATCGACGGCGCCGGCTCGACGGCGCGGGGCGCGCGGCGGTGCTCGTCGATCGACGCGACCTGGGCTCGACGCTCGGGGGTGCGCACGACGGCGGCGCTGCGCTCGTCGTCGCGACGGACGGCGATCGGTCCGGTGGGCTCGTCGTCGAACTCGTCGTACTCGGCCTGCTCGACCAGGCCGAGGTACTCGCCGACTTTTCGCATTGCGCCAGCCATGATGTCTCCGTGGTTTGCAGGTGAGCGGGGTGGTCGAAGTGTCGTGAACGACACTGGTGAGATTACCGGAGAGTTGCCCTCTCCCCCAGGACCGCGCGCCCGATTCGCAGGTGTGTCGCGCCCGCGGCGACGGCGTCCTCGAAGTCGCCGCTCATGCCGGCCGACACGACGTCCGCGCCCGGGTGGGTCGCGCGCACCGTGTCACCGAGCTCACGCAGCTGCTCGAACACCGGCCGCGGCGGCACGCCGAGGGGCGCGACGGTCATCAGCCCACGCAGGCTCAACCGGGGCAGCTCCGCCACCAGGCCGGCCAGGGCCGCCACGTCGGCGGGCGCCGTGCCGGAGCGGCCGGGGTCGGCGAGGTCGAAGTCGACCTGGAGCAGCACCTCGAGGTCACGCTCGGCCGCCTCGGCCCCACGGGACAGGGATCGGGCCAGCTTGGCCCGGTCGACGCTCTGCACCACGTCCGCGTAGCGCGCGACCGCCCCGGCCTTGTTGGTCTGCAGGCCCCCGACGAAGTGCAGGCGTGGCGCGGTGACGCCGTCGGCGAGGAGGTCGTCGAGCTCGGCTCGCTTGTCGCCGGCCTCGGGGTGTCGGTTCTCCCCCACGTCGGTGACACCGAGCTCGGCCAGCAGCGCGACGTCGGAGGCCGGGTAGGTCTTGGTGACCACGATCGTGGTCACCTCCTCCGGCGCACGGCCGGCAGCGGCGCACGCGGCGTGGACCCGCTCGCGCACCTCGGCCAGGTTGGCGGCCAGCTCGTCGTGACGGCTCATGGCACTCCCTCTTCCTCGATCAGTGGCGCAGGACGACGACGGCGCCCATGCGGCCTGCCCGGTCACCCTGGCGGCGGTGGGACCAGAAGCGGTCGTCCTCGATCGTGCACGCGTCGCGGCCGATGTCGTGCACGGTCACGCCGAGCGCCCGCAGCTGGGAGACCACGCCGGCTCCGACGTCGACCGCGGGTGTCCCCCACGACGTGGTGGACCGGGTGCCGGGCACGGCGGACTCGACGGCGTCGGCCATGTCCTCCGGCAGCTCGTAGCAGCGTCCGCAGGCCCGCGGGCCGACCCAGGCGTGGAGCTGCGACGGAGATTCGTCGAGGACCATCGCCTGGACCGCCGCAGGCACGACGCCGCGCACGAGACCCTCCCGACCCGCGTGCACGACGGCAGCCATCGGGCTCACGTCGCTCGCCAGGACGATCGGCGTGCAGTCGGCCACGCGCACGACGAGCGCAACGTCGACGTCGCGCGTGACGAGCGCGTCGGCCGTGGGGGCCGGCAACGACGCCCTCAGCGACTCCCGCCGCACCGACACGACGTCGGCCCCGTGCACCTGGTGCATCGACGCCACCTCGAGCCGCTCGGTCGACTCCTCACCCCGGAGCCCCTCGGCCACACGACGACGCGTGGCGACGTGCTCGGGGTCGTCCGTGCGCCCCAGGTCGGTCGAGGCATCGGTGAAGCCGATCTCGGCCCACCCCAGGTCGTCGCGGTGGAAGAACACGTCGTCGACGCTACCGCCCGCGTCCGACCTGCTCAGCGCAGGAAGTCCGGGATGTCGAGGTCGTCACCGTAGGGCACCTCGCGCGGCTCGCGGGCCGGCACGGAGCGGGGGTCGCCCGACGGCACCGGGTCGGCCTGCGTGGACGCGGAGTACTTGCCGCCGGTGTAGGTCTCGGCCGTGGGAGGAGGCGTGGCGGCCTGCTCCTGGGCACCCTGCTCCTTGAGCAGCGCCGGCTGGGAGGAGTCGCGCGACTTCGGCTCGCCGCCGTCGAACCCGGCCGCGATCACGGTCACCCGGACCTCGTCGCCCAGGGCGTCGTCGATGACGGCACCGAAGATGATGTTGGCCTCGGGGTCCACGGCGTCGGCGACCAGGCCGGCCGCCTCGTTGATCTCGAACAGGCCGAGGTCGGAGCCGCCGGCGATCGAGAGCAGGACCCCACGGGCCCCCTCGATCGACGCCTCGAGCAGCGGGCTGGAGACGGCCATCTCGGCGGCGACCGCCGCGCGCTGCTCACCGCGCGCCGAGCCGATGCCCATGAGGGCCGAGCCCGCGTCGGACATGACGGACTTGACGTCGGCGAAGTCGAGGTTGATCAGGCCCGGCGTGGTGATCAGGTCGGTGATGCCCGAGACGCCCTGGTGCAGCACCTGGTCGGCCTGGCGGAACGAGTCCAGCAGGCTCACGTTGGGGTCGCTGATCGACAGCAGCCGGTCGTTCGGGATGACGATGAGGGTGTCGACCTCCTCGCGCAGCGCCTGGATGCCGGCGTCGGCCTGCCCGGAGCGGTTGCGGCCCTCGAAGGTGAACGGGCGCGTGACGACGCCGATCGTCAGGGCACCGAGGGAGCGCGCGATGCGGGCGACGACCGGCGCACCACCGGTGCCGGTTCCGCCGCCCTCGCCCGCGGTGACGAAGACCATGTCGGCGCCCTTGATGGCCGCCTCGATCTCCTCCGCGTGGTCCTCGGCGGCGCGCTTGCCGATGTCAGGGTTGGCGCCGGCGCCGAGTCCGCGGGTCGAGTCACGGCCGACGTCGAGCTTGACGTCGGCGTCGCTCATGAGCAGCGCCTGCGCGTCGGTGTTGATCGCGATGAACTCGACGCCCTTGAGGCCGACCTCGATCATCCTGTTCACGGCGTTCACGCCGCCGCCGCCGATGCCGACGACCTTGATCACGGCGAGGTAGTTCTGGACCGCCATGTGCGATGCCTTTCAGGAGAGGTGAGCCGAGCTGTGGAGCCGGTGAGGTTGTAAGTCTTAACGTGAACGACAGGGTTATAGTTATGTCAACCTGCTGTCTGACGCTCACGCTACGCGCGACCGCGACGGCCACCTCGCAGACACGCCGCGTGTCGCCGGTTCGTTGCCGTCCGTGTCCCCTCCCGAGGCCGACGGCCGGACTTACTGGCGCGTGGTCGGCTGCTCGGGCGCGCTCACGTCGTACCCGGTCGCGTCGATCCGCAGCAGGGCCTCGAGGACCCGGACCTTCTGCTCCGGCTTGGCCGCGCTCCCCCACGTGACCGTGCGGCCCTTCGTCAGGTCCAGGGTGACGGCGTCACGGCTCGGCGCGTCGACCGACTGCACGAGCTCCATGAGGGAGGGCGCGTCGGCCCTGAGTCGGGAGACCACCGACGCCGCGGCCACGAGCGCCAGCTGGCGCTGCCGTGGTTCCGTGGCGGTCGTGGCGACCTCCACCAGTCCCTTCGGCTCCTTCGACAGGGTCCGGAAGTCCACGCCGAACCGGTCGAGGGCCCGGATCCGGCCGTCGACCCTCGTCCAGGCCACCGCTGTCCGCTCGGTGACGACCACCGTGACGGTGCGCGGCCAGCTGCGCTCGACCTCGACGTGCTCGACGCGTTCGAGCCTGGCCACGCGGGCCGCAGCGGCGGACGTGTCGACCCGCGCGAGCGGGGTACCGGGGGTCAGGTCGGCCGCGGTGCGCACCTGTTCCGGCTTCAACGTGCTGAGCCCCTCGACCTGCACGGTGCGGACACCGAGCAGGTCCGAGAACCAGATCACCCACACGAGCCCGACGACGGCGGCGACGCCCAGCACTCCCCCCAGCCAGCGCAGCAGGCGCCGACGGCGGTCCTGTCGGCGCCGGAGGGCGAACCGTTCCTCGCTCATGCTCCCGACGCCTCGCGGGTCCGCAGACCCTCGAGGATGCGCGGTCCGACCGTGGTGACGTCGCCGGCCCCGAGGGTGAGCACGAGGTCGCCGTCGCCCAGCTCGGGCAGGAGCGCCGCGTGCACCGACTCCACCGGTCCACCGGCCGACGCCGGCGGTCCGTGGACGGCGTCGACCACGAGCGCGGCCGTGACGGCGGGATCGGGATCCTCCCGCGCGAGGTACAGGTCGGCCACCACCACGCGATCGGCGGACGACAGGGCCTGCCCCATCTCGGCGCCGTAGCGACGGGTGCGGCTCACCAGGTGCGGCTGGTAGACGACGACGAGGCGACCGTCCCCGGCGAGCGACCGTGCGGCCGCCAGGTCGGCGCGGATCTCGGTGGGATGGTGCGCGTACGAGTCGTAGACCGTGACGCCGTCGACGGCGCCGAGGCGCTCCATGCGGCGTCGGGCTCCCCCGTACGTGGCCAGGCCGGCCACGAGGGCGTCGGCCGGGTGTCCGAGGCGCAGGCCGACAGCCAGGGCCAGCAGGGCGTCCTGGGCGTAGTGCGCACCGGGCACGGCCAGCTGCACCGGCAGGCCGGACAGGCCCATGCCGTCGACGAGGAAGGTGGTGGCGCCCTCGACGACACGGACGTCGCGGGCCCTCAGCTCGTCGTCGGGGTGGTCGGGGACCTGCGCCGACGGGTCGATTCCGGTGGTCACCACGTCGAGGCCGCGAGCCCGCCCGACCGCGACGAGGGCGGCGGCGCCGGGGTCGTCGGCGCCCACGACGAGCAGCTCCGCGACGGTGCCGACGAACTCGTCGAAGGCGGCGGCGTAGGCCTCCTCGGTGCCCCACGTGTCCAGGTGGTCGGCGTCGACGTTGGTCACGACGGCCACGGCGGGCTCGTAGTGCAGGAAGGCGCCGTCGCTCTCGTCGGCCTCGGCGACGAGGAGGTGTCCCGCGCCGAGCCGGGCGTTCGTGCCGAGGCTCGCGACCTCGGCGCCGATCGCGAAGGACGGCTCCGCGCCCGCGCCCACCAGGGCGCACGTCAGCATCGCGGTGGTGGTGGTCTTGCCGTGGGTGCCCGCCACGGCGACGGTCCGACGGCCGGACATCACCGAGCGCAGCCCGGCCGACCGGGGCCAGAGGCGCGCGCCGGCCGCGCGGGCGGCGACGACCTCGGGGTTGTCCTCGCGGACCGCGGTCGAGACGATCACGGTGTCGACGCCCGCCACGTGCTCGGCCGCGTGACCGACGTGCACGGTGATGCCCTCCGACCGCAGGGCCCGGACGACGTCGGTGTCGGCGGCGTCGCTGCCGCTGACCGACACCCCCTGCTGCGCCATGAGACGGGCGATCGCCGAGAGCCCGGCGCCGCCGATGCCGACCAGGTGCACGCGACCCAGCCCGTCGGGTCCGGGCACGGCGTCGGGAAAGGGGACCTTCATCGGCCCAGCTGCCGTCCGGCCGCGGCGACCACCATGCGGGCGAGGCGGACGTCGGCGTCGCGCGGCACGAGGTCGCGCGCGGCCGCCGACATCGCGGCCAGGCGCTCCGTGTCCTGCACGAGCGGGACGACCACGTGGTCGACCCACGACGGCGTCATGGCCTCGTCGTCGATCAGCAGCCCGCCCCCGGCCTGGACCACGGGGTGGGCGTTGAGCGCCTGCTCACCGTTGCCGATCGGCAGCGGGACGAACGCCGCGGGAAGGCCCACGGCCGCGACCTCGGTGACCGTGTTGGCGCCCGCGCGGCACACCACGAGGTCGGCCGCGGCGTAGGCGAGGTCGATCCGGTCGATGTACTGCTCAACCACGTAGGGCGGGGCGCCTGCCGGACGGTCGAGCACCACCTCGTCGGGACGACCCGCGGCGTGCAGCACCTGGATGCCGGCCTCGGCGAGGTCCCGCGCAGCTCCGCTGACCGCGTGGTTGATGCGTCGGGCACCCTGCGAGCCGCCCGTGACGAGGAGGGTCGGACGGTCCGGGTCGAGCCCGAAGTGCGCGCGGCCCTCCGCACGCGAGGCCGCGCGGTCGAGCCCGGAGATCTGGCGCCGGATCGGCAGGCCGACGTAGCGCCCGTGCCGCAGCGGCGTGTCGGGGAAGCTGGTGGCCACGTGCGTCGTGAAGCGCGCTCCGAGCCGGTTGGCGATGCCGGGCTTGGCGTTGCCCTCGTGCACCACCAGGGGGATGCGCATCCGTCGGGCCACGAGGTAGGCCGGCACCGACACGTAGCCGCCGAACCCCACGACCACGTGCGGCTTGACGCGCTCGAAGACGTCCTGCGTCTGGGCGACGGCGGCGCGGAGACGGCCGGGCACCCGGAGCATGGCGATCCCGGGACGTCGGGGCAGCGGCACCGGAGGCACCAGCTCGAGCGGGAACCCGGCCTCCGGGATGAGCGTGGTCTCCAGACCACGAGGGGTGCCGAGGCAGGTGACGTCCACGCCCTCGTCGCGCAGGACGGCCGCCGTGGCGAGCAGGGGCGAGGTGTGGCCGGCGGTGCCACCGCCGGCGAGCAGGGCGCGCACCGCTCATCGCCTCCTGGCTGCGTTGCGTCGGGCGCGACGGGCCTTGCTGGCGGCGAGGGCGCGCTTGGCCCCCGGCTCCGTCGTGGCGCAGCTCAGCAGGACGCCGCAGCCCACGAGGGTGACCAGCACGCTCGAGCCGCCGTAGGAGAGCAGCGGCAGCGGGATGCCGATGACCGGGAGCAGACCCAGCACCATGGCGATGTTGATCATGGCCTGGGCGGTGATCCAGACGGTGATGCCGGCCGCGGCGTAGCGAGCGAAGGGATCGCGGCTGCGCGTGGCGATCCGCACGCCCGCGACGGCGAGCAGCACGAACAGGACGAGGACGACGAGGCTGCCCAGGAGGCCGAGCTCCTCGCCGACGACGGCCAGGATGAAGTCGGTGTGCGCCTCGGGAAGGGAGCCCCACTTCTGCCGGCTGCCGCCGAGACCGACGCCGCCGAAGCCGCCCCGAGCGAACCCCATCATCGCGTGGACGGCCTGGTAGCCGTCCTTGTCCGGGTCGGCGAGCGGGTTGAGGAAGCTCAGCATGCGCGCCACGCGGTGCGGCGCGGTGGCGACGAAGAACACGCACAGGACGCCGACGAACGCCACGATCGCGCCGAGGTAGCGTCCTGGCAGTCCGGCGACCCAGAGCATGCCGACGATGACGGCGAAGAGGACGAGCGCCGTGCCGAGGTCGTTCTGCGCCACGACGAGCGCGGCACACGCTCCGGCGACGATGAGCATGGGCAGCAGGATGAGGCGCGGCGTGTCCAGGTGCTTCTGCCGGCGCGCGTAGTGGTCGGCGATCCAGAGCACGAGCGCGAGCTTGAGGAACTCCGACGGCTGCAGCCGGAAGCCCGCCGCGACCGGGATCCAGTTGGTGTTGCCGTTCACCTCCACGCCCACGCCCGGGATGAACGTGGCGAGCGTCAGGCCGATGGACACGACGAGCCCGGGCAGGATGAGCTTGCGCAGGGTCGCGAGCGGCAGCCGGGTCACGAGGTAGGCGCCGACCAGGCCCACGACGGCCAGCACGAGCTGGCGCTGCACGATCGCGAAGGAGTTCCCGTACACCTGCAGCGACAGCACGGAGCTCGCGCTGAGCACCATGATCAGGCCGAGCCCGAGCAGCAGGGCCGTGGTCCCGAGCACCAGCTGGTACGACGCGAGGGGCCGGTCGAGCAGGCGCTGGGCACCGCTCATCGGACCTCCGGCGCCTGCACCGGGGGCCGGGCGGCGATCGGTCGTGCTCATCGGCCGCTCACGTCGCTGGTCATGAGTCGCTCACGCCTCTGCTCATGAGTGCTCACGCCTCTGCTCATGAGTCGCTCACGCTCCGGGGAGCCGTCGCACCGACGCGGCGAACGCGTCGCCTCGGGCGGCGTAGTCACGGAACTGGTCCATGGACGCGCATCCGGGGGCCAGCAGCACCGAGTCACCGGGGCGGGCCATGGCTGCAGCAGCCGCGACGACGTCGTCCATGAACTCATCCTCCCCGGCCAGGACCTCCGTCACGGGCACATCCGGCGCGTGTCGGGCCAGCGCCTCGGCGACGACCGCACGGTCGGCACCGATGAGCACCACGCCGCGCAGCCGATCGGCGACGGCCTCGACGAGGTCGTCGAAGCGCGCACCCTTCGCCAGTCCCCCGGCGATCCAGACGGCCGACGGGACCCCCCGCAGCGACGCGAGCGCGGCGTGCGGGTTGGTCGCCTTGGAGTCGTCGACGTAGCGGACGCCGCCGATCTCGGCCACCAGCTCGGAGCGGTGCGGCCCGGGCCGGAAGTCACGCAGCCCGTCGCGCACGGCGCGGGCCTCGACGCCGTGGGCGCGGGCCAGGGCGGCTGCCGCGAGGGCGTTGGCCACGGTGTGGGGTGCGTCGTCGGGCAGGTCGCTCACCGAGCCCAGCTCGGCGGCGCTGGTCTGACGGTCGGGCGCGAAGGCACGGTCCGCGAGCAGGCCGTCGACCACGCCGAGCATGCCGGGAGCGGGGACCCCGAGCGTGAACCCGATGGCGCGGGCGCCGTCCTGCACGTCGGCGTCGCGGACCAGCTGCTCGGTGGTGGGGTCCTCGACCGCGTACACGCACGCCTTCTCGACGTTCTCGTAGACGCGGCCCTTGGCGCGGGCGTACTCGTCCAGCGAGCCGTGCCAGTCGAGGTGGTCGTCGGCGACGTTGAGCACCGCGGCGGCCTCGGCCGCGATCGAGTCGCTCCAGTGCAGCTGGAAGCTCGACAGCTCGACCGCCAGCACGTCCAGCGGCTCGGGGTCCATGACCGCCTCGAGCACCGGGCGGCCGACGTTGCCCACCGCGGCGCTGCGCAGGCCCGCCGCACGCAGGATCGAGTCGAGCATCTGGACGGTGGTGGTCTTGCCGTTGGTCCCGGTGACGCACAGCCAGGGCGGCGCGTCGGCGGCCCGCAGCCGCCAGGCCAGCTCGACCTCGCCCCACACCGGGAGGCCACGGTCGGCGGCCGCCCGCAGGACCGGCGCCTCCGGACGCCAGCCGGGCGAGGTGACGACCAGGTCGACGTCGTCGGGCAGCTCGGCCGTGCTGCCAGCACGCAGTCGCAGGTCGACCCCCAGCGTGTCCAGCAGCGTGGCCCGCTCCTCGTGGGCCGAGCCGGCGGCGGGCGCGCTCTCGTCGAGCACGACCACGTGGGCACCGAGGTGCTGCAGGGTGTCGGCGGCGGCGAACCCGCTCACGCCGAAGCCGGTGACCACGGCGCGCACGGCGGACCAGTCGTCGTCGCGGCCGAGGGACCCGACGTCGGAACGCTCCGCGGCACTCATGCGACCACGTCCGTGGTGGGTGCCGCGCTCACAGGCGGGCGAGCCATTCCCAGTAGAAGACGCCGAGCCCGGCCGCGACGCAGAGGCCGCTGATGATCCAGAAGCGGACCACGATGGTGATCTCGGCCCAGCCGAGCAGCTCGAAGTGGTGCTGCAGCGGTGCCATGCGGAAGATCCGCTTGCCGCCGGTGGCCTTGAAGTAGGCCACCTGGAGGATGACCGACGCGGTGATGGCGACGAACAGGCCGCCGATGATCACGAGCAGCAGCTCGGTGCGGGTCATGAGGGCGAAGCCGGCCATCGCGCCGCCGAGCGACAGCGAGCCGGTGTCGCCCATGAAGATCTTGGCCGGGGAGGCGTTCCACCACAGGAAGCCGAAGCAGGCGCCCGTGATGGCGGCCGCCACGACGGCGAGGTCGAGGGGGTCCCGCACCTCGTAGCAGCCGAGGACGTCCTCCGTCGCGCAGCTCTGGTTGTACTGCCAGACGTTGATGATGATGAAGGCGCCGAAGACCATGACGGAGGCACCGGTCGCGAGACCGTCGAGGCCGTCGGTCAGGTTCACGCCGTTGCTCGCCCCGGCGATCATGAGCAGCACCCACACGACGAGCAGCACGGTGGGCAGCTGGGTCCCCGGGATGTCCCTCGTGAACGAGATGGCGTGCGAGATGGGGGTGCGGCCGTTCTCGTCCTCCCAGCCGATGGCGAGGATCGCGAAGACCAGGCCCACGAGCACCTGGCCGATCATCTTGGCCTTGCTGCGCAGCCCGAGGCTGCGCTGCTTGGAGATCTTGATGTAGTCGTCGAGGAAGCCGATGAGGCCGAGTCCGGCGAAGAGGAACAGCAGCAGGATCGCCGACGCGCTCGGCGCGTAGCCGGTCACGAGCTTCGCGACGGCGTAGGCGACGAGCGACGCGAGGATGATCACCGTGCCGCCCATCGTGGGCGTGCCGCGCTTGACGTGGTGCGACGTCGGTCCGTCGTCGCGGATCAGCTGGCCGTAGCCCTTCTTGACGAGCACCCGGATGGCCACACGGGTGCCCAGGAGGGTGCCGACGAGGGCGAGGGCTGCGGCGATCAGGACGGCGAGCATGGGGGCGGGATCCTCTCGGCGGTTCGGGGGGTGGGGGGACGTGGGCGGGCTCAGGGTCGTGCACGAGTATGCCGGTCAGGCGTCGAGGAGTCCTGCCGTGACGCGCTCGAGGCGCGCTCCCCTCGATGCTTTCACGAGCACGACGTCTCCCGGCTCGAGCCACGCGCGGAGTGTGGTGAGCGCCACGTCGACGTCGGGCACCTCGCGGGCCTGCGCACCGGCGCCCTCGGCGACCCCGCGGGCCCCCTGGCCGACGGCCAGCACGAGGTCGAGGCCGGCGTCGGCCGCCGCACGGCCGACCTCGACGTGCCGGAGGTGGGCCTCGGCGCCGAGCTCGAGCATCTCCCCCAGGACCGCGACCCTGCGCGTGGCGTCGATCGTCCGCAGCGTCTCGATCGCGGCGACCACCGACTCGGGGTTGGCGTTGTAGGAGTCGTCGAGCACGACGACGCCGTCGGACCGCTCGAGCCGCTGGAGCCGCTGGGCGCTGGCGGAGCGGTAGTCCGAGAGCACCTGCTCGTCGACCCGCTGGTCGAGGGCAGCGGCGACCGCAACGGCGGCCGCGAGGTTGAGGCCCTGGTGGGCACCGGGCAGCGGCACGTGGGTCGTCCAGCGTCGGCCTGCCCGTGAGAGCGTCACGTCCGGCTCGCCGCGCCCGTCGACGTGGACGTCGTCCAGGCGCACGTCGTCGGGGCCGTCGGCGGTCCGGCCGAACCGCACCACGGCGGCACCGGCCGGCACGCGCGCCGCCATGGCGGCGACCCGCGCGTCGTCGGCGTTGAGCACCGCGACGCCATCGGGCTGCAGACCCTCCACGATCTCGCCCTTGGCCACGGCGATGTTGTCGACCGACCCGAACTCGCCCACGTGCGCACTGCCCACGTTCAGCACGACCGCCACGTCCGGCGGCGCGATGCCGCACAGCCGGGCGACGTGCCCGACCCCACGGGCGCCCATCTCGACCACCAGGTAGCGGGTGTCGTGGTCGGCCCGCAGGACCGTGATCGGGACGCCGAGCTCGTTGTTGTAGTTGCCGGCCGTCGCCACGGTCGGGCCCGCGCGACCCAGCAGGTGGGCGACGAGGTCCTTCACGCTGGTCTTGCCCTGCGACCCGGTGATCGCGACGACCTCGGCGTCGATCTCGTCGGCCACGTGGCGCGCCAGACGTCCGAGCGCGACCGTGACGTCGTCGACCACGACGGTCGGTGCCTCGACCGGCCGGGACCCGAGGACCGCGACCGCTCCCCCGTCGAGCGCGGACTGGACGAAGTCGTGGCCGTCGACGTGCTCGCCGGCCAGGGCGACGAAGAGGCCGCCGCCCTCGACCGCACGCGAGTCGAGGGTGGCCGGACCGGTGACCACCACGTCGCCGTCGCCGTGCACCACGCCGTCGACCACCTGGGCCACCGCGGAGAGGCTCATCGGGATCATGCGTGCTCCTCGATGAGGGCACGCAGCACGTCCCGGTCGTCGAACGGGTGGACCACGTCGCCGACCTCCTGGCCCTGCTCGTGTCCCTTGCCCGCCACCACGACGGTGTCGCCGAGCTCGGCGACGGACACGGCGTGGGCGATCGCGTCGCGACGTCCCGGAACCTCGACGACCTCGGCAGCGCCACCGGAGGCTCCGGAGAGCACGGCACGGCGGATCGCGGCAGGGTCCTCGGTGCGGGGGTTGTCGTCGGTGACCACCACGAGGTCGGCGTAGCGGGCCGCGACCTCGCCCATGAGCGGCCGCTTGCCGTGGTCGCGGTCGCCGCCGGCGCCGATCACGACGACGAGCCGGCCTGCGGTGACCGGCCGAAGGGCCGTCAGGACCGCCTCGACGGCGTCGGGTTTGTGCGCGTAGTCGACGACGGCCGTGAAGCTCTGGCCGGCCTCGACCCGCTCCATGCGGCCGGGGACGCCCCGGCTGGTCTCGATGCCGGCGACGAGCGCGGCCGGGTCGTGGCCCACCGTCGCGAGCGACGAGATGACCGCGAGGGCGTTCGCGACGTTGAACACGCCGGGCAGGGGGACGTGCAGCTCCAGCTCCAGGCCGTCGGGGCCGAGGACCTCCAGGTCCGTCCCGAGGCGGTGCGGGCGCACGTTGGCCGCGCGCCAGTCGGCGACCCGTCCCTCCGTCGAGAAGGTCGTGACCGGCAGGGAGGTCAGCTCGACGAGGCGTCGGCCGTGCTCGTCGTCGACGTTCACGACGGCGCGCCGGGCGTGCTCGGGGGTGAACAGGCTCGCCTTGGCCGCGAAGTACTCGTCGAGGTCGCGGTGGAAGTCGAGGTGGTCACGTCCGAGGTTGAGGAACGTGGCGACGTCGAAGGCGAAGCCGTCGACGCGACCCTGCACGAGGGCGTGGCTGGAGACCTCCATCGCGCAGAGCTCGACCTGCTCCTCGCGCATCACCGCGAAGAGCGCCTGGAGGTCCGGCGCCTCGGGGGTCGTCAGCGCCGAGTCGGCCGCGATCCCCCGCACCCGGGTCCCGATGGTGCCGACGACCGCGCTGCGGGCGGCGCCGACGGCCGACTCGGCCAGGTAGGTGCTGGTGGTCTTGCCCTGCGTGCCGGTGATGCCGAGGGTCGTGAACGCCGTGGTCGGGTGGTCGTGGAACCAGGCGCTGAGCTCGGCGAGTCGCGACCGGGGTCCGTCCACGACGATCGTGGGCAGCGTGGAGAGGCGGGACGCGCCCTCGGCGTCGGTCAGGACGGCGACCGCACCTGCCGTCTCGGCGGAGTCGACGAAGTCGGCCCCGTGCGCGCGGCCGCCGGGCAGGGCCGCGTAGAGGTCGCCGGGCCGCACCGTGCGCGTGCTGAGCGTGATGCCCGTGACCGCCGTGGCGTCCGCGGGCGTCCCGGGCCCCGGCACGCTGAGGTGGTCGGCCACGTCCGCGAGGGTGAGCGCCCGAACCTCCCTGGGCCGGGTCCGCATGATCGCCGTGGAGCCGTCGGAGTCCGTCACGATTCCAACGTAGCGAGTCCCCGCCATCTCCTCACCCCGCCCCGGAACCCGTTCCACCCCCACCGTGCGGTAGCCGCCGCCACCAGCAAGCGAGCACCCGCGAGCCAGGAACCCACCACCAACGGCAAGCGAGCGCCAGCGAGCGAAGCCGAGGCGGGCAGCGGTGACCGAGCGCCAGCGAGGGAGCCGCAACCGAGCACGAGGAGGAACGACGAGTGCGCCCCGCCTACCATTCCTGCTCGACCTTCGGGGACTTCGACCCGGTCGGCGTGACGCCGAAGCGCTCGAGGGCCATCGACATGATGTCGTGGAAGACCGGGGCGGCGGTGGAGCCACCGCCGGCGTTGCTGAAGGGCTTGTCGAGGACGACGTAGGTGACGAACCGGGGCTCGTCGGCCGGGGCGAAGCCGATGAAGGAGACGGTGTTCTGCCCGCGCACGTAGCGTCCCGTGACGGGGTTGACGCGCCAGGCGGTGCCCGTCTTGCCCGCGACGCGGTAGCCGGGGATCTGCGCGGCGGGGGCGGTGCCGTCGTCGGCCGTGACGGCCTCCATCATGCGGGTGACCTGGGCGGCAGCCTTCTTGGAGACCACCCGTCGGGTGGGCGTCTCCCGCGACTTGGTGGTGGTGCCCTCCTGGTCCACGTACCCGCTGACGACCGACGGGTCGACCATGACGCCTCCGTTGGCGATGGCGCCGACGGCTCGCACCACCTGCAGCGCGGTGACCGAGATGCCCTGGCCGAACGAGATCGTGGCGTGGTTGGCCTTGGTCCACTCGGCGGCCGGCTTGAGGATGCCCTTGGACTCGCCCGGCAGCTCCACGCCGGAGCCGACGCCGAAGCCGAACTTCCGGAAGTAGTCGTGCATGGTCTGGTTGTTCATCTGCTGGGCCGCGACGATCGTGCCGAGGTTGGACGACTTCGCGATGACGCCGGCCGCGGTCAGGTTGATCGTGCCGTGCTTCCAGTAGTCGCCGATCGGGTACTTGTCGATCGTCATGCTGCCGGGGACCTTGATCTGGGTCTCGGGCGTGATCTTGCCCTGGTCGGCCAGCGCCGCCATGGTGACGGTCTTCAGCACCGAGCCCGGCTCGTACACGGTCTGGACGAAGCGCGAGACGGTGTTCCCGTCGTTGCGGGTCGAGGGCGTCTCGGGGTCGAAGGTCGGCGCCTGGGAGAGCTGGACGACCTGTCCGGTCCGCACGTCCATGGTGATGGCGAGTCCCCAGTCCGAGCTCGACGAGCGCACGGCGTCGGCCAGCCGCTGGTCGGCGTACCACTGAAGGTCCCGGTCGATCGTGGTCTTGACGTCCTGGCCGGGCTCCATCTCGACGACGGTGCTGTCGGCCATGGGGATGCGCTGACCGCTCGGTGACACCTCGTAGGTGGCCGAGCCGTCCTTGCCGGTGAGCAGGTCGTCGTACTGCCGCTCGATGCCCTGGACGCCGACCGGCTTGTCGGACTCCTTGGTCTGGCTCATGTAGCCGACGAGGTTCGCGGCCAGCTTCCCTCCCGGGTAGCTGCGCAGCGTCACGCTCTCGCCGAACACGCCGGTCAGTCCGGCCTTGCGGACGGCCTTCAACGCCTTGTCGGCCTTGGCCGCGGGCAGGTTCTTCTCGAGGACCACGTACTGGGTCTTCGGGGTGCGCAGCTTCTCGATGGTCTCGAAGTAGTCGATCCGGTCCTCGCCGAGCGAGGTCACGAGGATGCGGGCGATCTTGGGTGCCTTGTCCGCCGTCATCGTCGGGTCGGCGGTGAGGGTCAGACCGTCCACGCTCGTGGCGATCACCTCGCCGTTGCGGTCGAGGATGTCGCCGCGCGGGGCCGGGATGGTCGTCGTGTGCGTCCCGGCCTGGCGCGCCATGGCCGCGTAGGCCTGGGCGTCGAGCCCCTGGATCCAGAACAGCCGGACGCCGAAGAGGCAGAACAGCGTCACCACCAGGACGAGGCTGATGCGCAGCCGGGAGCGGGTCAGTCGTTGGCGCTTCATCGGTCCACCCTCGTCACGTTGCTGCGCGGTTCCGCCGGCTCCGGGTCACCGATGACCTCGCCGTCGCTGGGCCGCAGGAAGGCCGGGTTGGCGTTGGGCACCATCCCGAGGCGGATGGCTCGCTCGGCGAGCGCGGCCGGCGCCTGGAGGCGGTCGACCTCGCGGCGCAGCTCCTGCTGCTGGACGCCCAGGGCGTCGGCGCGGGTCGACAGTCGGGCGATCTCGAAGGCCTGGGCCTGCAGGACCGTGCTCAGCAGGATCAGACCCACGAGTCCCGCACCCAGCACCGTCAGGACGACGACCACGAAGGGGGCCCGGCTCGCGCGGCTGCGCACGGGCGCGACGAGACGCAACGGCAGGCTCGTGGGTTGAGCCTGCCGGGTGGTCCTCTGGCGCGGACGTGCCGCGTGCATCGTGCTCATGCCGTTCCCTCCCCCTTCGCCACGTCGTGTCCTCTCATGCCGCGGTCCGTTCCACGGCCCGCAGCCGCACCGAGCGGGCACGCGGGTTCTCCGCGGACTCCGCGTCGCTCGCCTGCTCGGCACCCCGTGTGAGCTGACGGAACCGCGGCTCCAGCTCGGCGGGGACGACGGGCAGGCCGTGCGGGACCTTGAGGGTGGTGACCTCGGCCAGGGCCCGCTTGGTGATGCGGTCCTCGAGCGAGTGGTAGGCCAGCACGACGACCCGGCCACCGACGGTGAGCGCGTCGAGGGCGGCCGGCAGGGCCCGGGCGTAGACCGCGAGCTCGTCGTTGACCTCGATGCGCAGCGCCTGGAAGGTGCGCTTGGCGGGGTGGCCGCCGGTGCGTCGCGCCGCGGCGGGGATGCTGTCGCGGACGAGGTCGACCAGGCGAGCGCTGCGCGTGAACGGCTCGGTGTCCCGGGCGGCGACGACGGCCTCGGCGATGCGCTTGGCGAACTTCTCCTCGCCGTGGACCCTCAGCACCCGGGCGAGCCGGTCCGCGGGATAGGTGTTCAGGATGTCGGCGGCCGTCATGCCCACGCCCGGCGTCATCCGCATGTCGAGAGGCGCGTCCTGCGCGTAGGCGAAGCCGCGATCGGCGAGGTCGAGCTGCATCGACGAGACTCCGAGGTCGAAGAGCACGCCGTCGACGTGGCGCAGGCCGGCGTCGGCGAGCACCTCGGGCAGCTCGTCGTACACCGCGTGCGCGTAGGTGACCCGGTCCTCGAACTCCGCGAGACGGGCGCGAGCGCGGCTGAGCGCCTCGGTGTCGCGGTCGACCCCGACGATCCGCAGGTGCTCGAAGCGGCGCAGCATCGCCTCGGTGTGCCCGCCGAGGCCCAGCGTCGCGTCGACGACGACCGGGGTCCGTCCGCCCGAGCCCGTCGTGGCGTCCGACTCGATGGCCGGGGCCAGCAGGTCGAGCACGCGGTCGAGCAGGACGGGGACGTGGCGGGCGTCGGGCCCGCCGGGCTCCTCGGTCGTCACGAGGCGCCTGCCGTCAGCGCGACCACGACGCCCAGCACCACGGCGATCGCCACGGACACGCCGGCGGAGAAGGCCATGAGCACAGCGGCGTCGGCGACCTCGTGGCGGACACGGCGTCGTTGGTTCATGGCACCTCCTCGGGCGCTCGAGGGTCGGGGTGTGGCGGGGTGGTCGTGCTGGACGTGGAGCGGGGTGGTGGAGACCGTGTGGCCTGATCCCCGTCCGTACGGCTCTGGCACCGGGGAAGTGATGCCAGGACCGAACAGCCGGAGGTCGGACCCTGCGGGCGTGGTCAGAAGATGCCGGGCATCACCTCGTCCGACATGTCGGAGAACTGCTCCTCCTGCGACGAGGAGTACTCGTCCCACCGACGGGCGTCCCAGATCTCGAGGCGGTCCATGGCCCCGACCACCGCGACGTCGCGCTCGAGCCCGGCCCAGCTGCGGAGCACCGGCGGGATGGAGATGCGTCCCTGCTTGTCCGGCACCTCCGAGGAGGCCCCGGAGTAGAGCATGCGCACGAAGTTGCGGGCCTCGCGGTTCGTGAACGGCGTCTCGCGGATGCGGTCGGTGAACGCGCTGAACGAGTCGGTCGTCCAGCCGTAGATGCAGTTCTCCTGGCCGCGGGTCAGCACGATGCCGCCCTCGAGCCGGGGGCGGAACTTGGCGGGCAGGAACAGGCGGGACTTGTCGTCCAGACGCGGCGTGTAGGTGCCGAAGAAGTTGTTCGCATCGATGCCCACCTCCTTCCACCTCGCCCTCTGCGACGTGCCCCGTGGTGCGACCACCGCGCCACGAATGCTCCATTTCGCACCACAGTACCCCACACTCCACCACCGTCAAGCCGATTCGCCTGGTTTCGCGGCACCTTTCCGCCCGCCCTCTCCCCCGACGCCAGGACGGTCCGGCGCTGGGATTGCAGCCCTGCACCGGGAAGCGCGCCGACCCGGGGCGCGTGGTGGAGCGTGGTGGAGCGACATCGCCCCCACGGAGGGCGCATGGGCCCCGACGCCCGCTCGAGGACGCACGAGACCCCGCACGCACGACGACGCCGGGCCCCGCGTGTGCGGGACCCGGCGTCGGGTGGTGGTGCGAGGGCCGGCGACTCAGCGTCGCGGGCTCGGGTGGGTCAGAGGTCGTCGCCCTCCTGGCGACGCTGCCAGCGCTCCTCCATGCGGTCGACGAACGACCCGGAGGGCTTGGGCGAGGACGGGCGCGAGGGCGCGGCGTCGGGCGACGCGGCCAGACCGTGGCGCCAGGCCGTGACGAAGAAGTAGGCGCCGACCAGCATCACGAGGAACCCGGCGACACCGAGCCAGGTGGTGGCGGTGACCGCACCGGCGAACATGACGCCCAGGCCCACCAGGAAGCCGAGACCCGCCAGGACGGCGATCTTGCGGTTGCGCGCCGCCTGCTTGGACCCGCGCAGCGTCGAGGCGAAGTCGGGATCCTCGGCCGCAAGGGACTGCTCGAGCTGCTGGAGCAGGCGGGCTTCTTCGTCGGAGAGTGGCACGGGGGCCTCCTGGTCAGGTGGAACTACGTCAAGTCTAGGCGGGCGATGGTGTGCAGACCACCCGAGATCCCTGAGAACTCGCTGGACGACCGGACGAGTCGCTCGAGAGCGTACAGCCGCTCCCGCGCGCCGGGCTCGGTGTCGACCACCGCACTGGGCACGAGGTCGGCGAAGGTCCGCAGTCCCGACACGGAGGAGAGGGCGAACCCGGCTCCCTCCAGCTCGGCCGCGAGCTCGCTCTCGACGTACCGCCGAGGCCCCTGGGCGCGCAGGTCCCAGGTCGGCGCCGTCGAGCCGTGGATCGTGGCGGCACCGTCGAAGTCACCGGTGATCGCGCGGGCGAGCACCGCTGCCGGCCGTCCGGCCACGACCACGCTCACCACGCCCGACGGGCGCAGGACGCCGGCCACCGCGGCCAGGGCCTCCGCGGGATCGTCGACGTACTCGAGCACGCCGTGCAGGACCGCGAGGTCGGTGGAGGCGGCGGCGACGTGCTCGCCCAGGTCGGAGGTGTCGGCCAGGACGCCGACCACGTAGTCCTCGACGCCGGCCTCGGCGGCCCGACGACCGAGGGACGCCAGGGCGTCGGGGCTGGGGTCCACGACGGTCACCCGGTGGCCCAGCGCCGCCAGGCGGACGGCGTCACCGCCGGTTCCTCCTCCGACGTCGAGCACGTCGAAGGGGCCCTCCCCCGGCACGGCCGCGATCGCGTCGAGGACCGCCTGCCACATGATCTCCTGACGCACCGGACGCATGGCGCCACTGTGTCACAGCGCCTCGGTCCGCACCGAGGCTCCTCGCGCATGACCTAGGGTGCGGGCATGGCGAGGATCGTGGTGGTCGGCGGGGGCTTCGCCGGCACCTCGCTCGCGGCGCGTCTCGCGAAGCTGCGGCACGAGGTGGTGCTGCTCGAGGCCTCCGACCGGCTCGGCGGTCGTCTGCGCGGTCACCGGGTCGGTGACGGCGTGTGGCAGCTCGACCCCGACACGTTCACCCTCCCGGGGGTGCTGCGGGACCTGTTCCGCAAGTCCGGCCGCCCCCTGGACGCCGCACTGACCATCGAGACCGTCCCCGGGCGACGCCACGTGTTCGCCGACCGAACGGTGATGGACCTGCCCATGGGCCGACGGTCGGGCCAGGTCGACGCCTTCGTCGAGGCCTTCGGGGTCGACCCGTGGAGCCCCTGGCTCGACACGATGTCGGACCGTTGGGACACGGTGCGCCGACGTCTGCTCAACCAGGTCCCGGACGAGGACGCGCTCGACCGCTCCACCCGCCGGATCCTCGAGGCGCGGCGCACGCTGCGTCGCGAGACCCAGCGGGTCCTCGACGACCGGCAGCTGCGGCGCATCGTGCTGGACCCCGTGGTCCTGGCCGGCGACGACCCCCGCCTGGTGCCCGCCGCCGCAGCCGTCGTCCACCACGTGGAGAGGGGCTTCGGGCGGTGGGCCGTCGACGGTGGGATGCCCGCGCTGGCCGACGCCCTGACGACCCGCCTGCAGGAGCGTCGGGTCGAGGTCCGCCTGCACACCGCGGCCTCGGGGATCACCCGCGACCGGGGGTCCGTGACCGGCGTGACCACCGACGGCGGTCCGGTCGAGGCCGACGTCGTCGCCTGGTGCGCGCCGTGGTGGCCCGACGGCCTGCCGGAGCCGACGCTCCACCCGCGGATCCCGGCGCACCGCACGCTGGTCCGCCTGGCGGCGGACGCCCCCGACCTCCCCCGGGACGTGGCGATCCACTCGGACCCGCCCATGCAGCTGTGGGAGTCCTCGCCCGGCTGCTGGACGATCACGCACCACAACGCCGAGGACCCCCTCGTCGCACTCGTCCGCGTGGGCGTCGACCTGCGCGAGCACGTCGTCGAGCGCCACGACCTGCGACCGGCCGACCTGGTGCGTCTCGGCCACTGGGGCTGGCAGTGGAGGGGCTGGCGCACGATGCTCGAGCGACCGGGGCCGCGCCTGCCACCGGGTCTGCTCATGGCCGGGGCCCACGCCTACCCGGGCGGCTCCCTCGAGGAGATCGGCCTGGCCACCGAGGCCCTGGCCGAACGTCTCGGTCCCGTGCCCCGTCGTCCCGCCACCTGAGCAGACCTCAGACCAGACCCTCGCCCCGCAGGGTCTCGAAGATCTCGCGCGTCGCCTTGGACCGGTTGAGCGTGATGAAGTGCAGCCCGGGGGCACCGGCGGCCAGCAGGTCGCGGCACAGCTGCGTCGCGAGCTCGATGCCGCGCGTGCGCACCGCGTCCTTGTCGTCGGCGACCGGCTCGATGACGTCGAGCACCTCGCGCGGGATCTCCGCCCCCGAGAGCTCGGCCATGCGCGCGACCTGGCCGAAGTTCAGGATCGGCATGATGCCCGGCACGATCGGCAGGTCGCTACCTCGCGCCCGCGTGCGCTCGACGAGGTCGACGTAGTCCTGCACGCGGAAGAAGAACTGCGTGATCGCGAACTCCGCGCCCGCCCGGTGCTTGGCGACCAGGACGTCGGCGTCCGGGTCGCGGCCCCCGGCATCGGGGTGGCCCTCGGGGAAGGCCGCGACGCCGATCGAGAAGTCACCCAGGTCGCGTGCCAGCTCCACCAGCTCGATGGCGTGGTCCATGCCCCCGGGGTGCGGCTCCCAGGGCTCCCGCGGGCCACCCTTCGGATCGCCGCGCAGCGCGAGGACGTGGTGGATGCCGGCGCTCGCGTACTGCTTGAGCACCTGCTCGATCTCCGCGCGGCTCTGCCCCACGAGGGTGAGGTGCCCGATCGCGCGGATGCGGGACTGCTCGGCGATGCGCGACGTCACCCGCACCGTGCGCTCCTGGCTCGTGCCACCGGCCCCGTAGGTCACCGAGACGAACGTGGGCTGGAGCGGCTCGAGGTCGGCGATGGTGCGCCACAGCACCTCCTCGCCCGCATCGTCCTTCGGCGGGAAGAACTCGAACGACACGCACGGGCGTGGGTGGCGGAGGTCCTCGAGAAGCGATCGCGAGGACGTGGGCGCAGGACCGTCAGTCACGGGCCAACGGTATCGTCCGAACGGTGGGAGCAGCCGACCTTGACCGATTTCGGGACGACGTCGCACGTGAGCTCTCTCGCTTCGGCGACGATCGGCGCGCGGCCCTCGTCTCGGTGGGCCCCGACCTGGCCCCCTTCCTCGACGCGGCGACCTCGTTCGTGGCCGGGGGCAAGCGGTTGCGGGCGGCGTTCTGCCGGGCGGGCTGGCTGGTGGCAGGTGGTGACCCCGACGACCCCGCGGTGGTCACGGCCTCCGCCTCGCTGGAGTGGCTGCAGGGCAGCGCGCTGGTGCACGACGACCTCATGGACGGCTCGGACACCCGCCGAGGGAACCCCAGCGTCCACCGTGCCTTCGAGGCGCAGCACCGGGCCGGGGGCCAGGACGCCGTGGGGGACGCCGAGCGCTTCGGCCTGTCGACGGCGGTGCTCCTGGGCGACCTGATGCTGTCGTGGGCCGACGAGCAGCTGCGCTCGTCCGGCCTGCCGCGCGTCCCGGAGGCGTTGCACTTCCTCGACCTGTGCCGGTCCGAGGTCGTGGCGGGCCAGTACCTCGACGTCCTCGCCCAGACCCGTCCGACCGTGACGGTCGAGGAGGCCATGATCATCGTGCGGTTCAAGGCGGCCTCCTACACGGTGGAGCGGCCCCTGCACATCGGGGCGGCCCTCGCCGGCGCCGACGCCGACCTCATCGACGGGCTGAGCGCCGTCGCCCTACCTCTCGGCCAGGCCTTCCAGCTGCGCGACGACGTGCTCGGGGTCTTCGGCGACCCCGCGGTCACCGGCAAGCCCGCCGGGGACGACCTCCGAGAGGGCAAGCGCACCGTCCTCGTCGCCCGGGCCACCGAGCTCGGCAGCGACGACGACCGCGCCCTCCTCTCCCGCCTCCTCGGCACCCGCGAAGGGGTGGAGCCGCTCACGGACCTGATGGTGCGCACGGGCGCCCTCGCGGCGGTCGAGCGTGACATCGCGCGCCTCGAGGACGAGGCCGACGCCGCGATCACCGCGCTCGGCGACCACGCCCGGTCCGTCCTCGGCCCTCTGGCCCTGAGCGCGACCCGCCGCACCTCCTGACCCGCAAGGGGGTCCGGGCCGAACAGCGGGGCAGGACACGGGCGGCGGAGCACGCCCGGCGCGCGGGCGTTCTCTACACTCGTCGCAGGGTCAGCCGGCCCTGGGAGCGGACGTGAGGAGGTCCGGCGTGACGGTCATCCGCGACGACGCCCTCGTCGGACGCGTCCTCGACGGTCGCTACCGCGTGGGCGAACGGATCGCCCGTGGCGGCATGGCCAGCGTGTTCCACGGCCACGACGAGCGGCTCGACCGCCCCGTCGCGATCAAGGTCATGCACGCCGGCCTCGGCGACGACGACGAGTTCTCCCAGCGCTTCGAGCGCGAGGCCCGCGCCGCGGCCAAGCTGAACCACCGTGGCGTGGTGGCGGTCTTCGACCAGGGGCGCGACGGCGACGTCACCTACCTCGTCATGGAGTACGTCCCCGGCAGCACCCTGCGAGACGTCATGCGCGCGGAGACGCCGATGCCTCCCCTGCGAGCCCTGCACCTGCTGGCCGACGTGCTCACCGCGCTCTCGGCGGCCCACCGGGCCCACCTGGTGCACCGCGACGTCAAGCCCGAGAACGTCCTCATCACGCCTGACGGCGAGGTCAAGGTCGCCGACTTCGGCCTGGCGCGGGCCGTGAGCGCCGCGACCACCGCCACCGGCGGGACGCTCATCGGCACCGTCTCCTACCTGGCGCCCGAGATCGTGGTCAACGAGGGCGCCGACGCACGGTCCGACGTGTACGCGTGCGGCGCGCTGCTCTACGAGATGCTCACGGGCACCAAGCCGCACACGGGCGACTCCCCCATCCAGGTGGCCTACAAGCACGTGCACGAGGACATCGCCGCCCCGTCGGCGGTGCGTCCCGACCTCCCGCCCTACGTCGACGCCCTGGTCGCCCGCGCGACCGTCCGCGACCGCTCCCAGCGGTCGCAGGACGCCGGCGTGCTGCTGCGGCAGGTGCGTCTCGTCGAACGCGCCCTGGCCGAGGGGCTCGACGACGACCCCGACCTGACCGCCGACCTGCGGCCCCGTCCGATGGCCGCCGACGAGGAGCCGACCCGTCCCGTCGACCTCGAGCACGAGGCACCGGACGGCGAGCTCACGGGCCCGATGACGCCGGCCGAGGCGAGTGACCTCGACGACGGCGGCGAGACCGTGCTCGTCGACCGCGAGACCGGCGAGGTCGTCGCGCGCGCCGAGCCCACCATGCGGTGGAGCAGCGAGACGTGGACCGACAGCCGGACGGCGACGGCCGCCGCGGCACCGGGCCTCCACCCCGCCATGACCGCCGAGGACTACCAGCAGTCCCGCGACCAGGACCGTTCGAGCAGGCGCGGACGCGTGCTCCTGGTCGCAGCGGTCGTCTCCGCACTGCTGCTCGCCGCGTTCGGCTACTGGCTGGGCGTGGGCCGCTACGCCGACACGCCCCAGCTGGTGGGCCAGGCGGAGGCCCAGGCCGCCGAGGAGGCCGAGGCCGCAGGCTTCACGCTCGACGTCACCCGTCGAGCCTTCTCCGAGACCGCCCCGCTCGGCACGGTGCTCTCCACCGACCCCGCGGCCGGCGACCGCCTGCTGCCGGGCGACACGATCCACGCCGTGGTCTCCAAGGGCAAGGAGCGCTACGCGATCCCCAACGTCCAGGGACAGACCGTGGACCAGGCGCGCGTCGCGTTCGAGGAGCTGACGCTGCAGGTCGGCGACGTGACCGAGGCCTACAGCGAGAAGATCCCCGAGGGTCGCATCGTCCGCGCCGTGGACCAGAAGGTCGGTCAGCAGGTCAAGCGCGGCACCGTGATCGACCTCGTCGTGAGTCGCGGTCGCCAGCCGATCGACGTGGTCGACCAGACCGGGAAGTCGCAGGCCGACGCGGTGAAGGCGCTGGAGGACGCCTCCTTCGACGTGAACGTGACCCAGCGCTTCTCCGACGACGTCGACAAGGGCGTGGTCATCAGCCAGTCCCCGTCCGACGGCACCCGCTTCAAGGGCGACACGATCACGATCGTCGTCTCCCGCGGGCCCGAGAACGTCGACGTCCCCGACGTCATGGGCCGCCCCCGCACCGAGGCCGTGGCCGCTCTCGAGAAGGCCGGCTTCAAGGTCGACGTGAAGAACCGCATCCCCGGGGCCGACCGCGTCGTGTTCCAGGAGCCCGGCTCGGGCGAGGCCAAGGTCGGCTCGACCGTCACGATCTACGTCTGACCTCGCGGTCGGGCGCCTGCATCCACACCCGCGGGCTCGAGGGCGACGCACCCCACAGCACGTTTCTGGTGCACTCGTCCCAGTTGCACCTCTAGGCTGGCCTCGTGACCGCCTCCCCGACGCCGCCTGCCTCCCCCGAGCCCATCGACACCGCGCCGCGCATCGGTCCGGGTGACCGACGCGACCTCGGCCTCGTCAACCACGGCATCAGCAGCATCGCGGGCCGCGTCATCGGTGGCCACCGCCCGAACGTGTTCACCACGCTCGGGCGCCAGCGGCGACTGTTCCGCGCCTGGCTGATGTTCAGCGCGGCCCTCATGCCGTTCGGACGACTCCCGCGCACCGAGACCGAGCTGGTCATCCTGCACGTCGCGACCCTGCGCGGGTGCGACTACGAGCTCGACCACCACCGACGGATCGGCCGCAAGGTGGGACTGACGCCCGAGCAGGTCGAGCACGTCGGTGACGCCACGTGGGACGGCTGGACCGATCGTCAGCGCGTGCTGCTGGACGCGACGGCGTCACTGGTGCACGACCGCGACCTCGACGACGCCACGTGGGCCCGCGTGCGCGAGCACCTCGACGAGGCGACCGCGATCGAGCTGCTCATGCTGTGCGGGCAGTACGACGCGCTCGCCACCACGCTCATGACGCTGCGGGTGCCGCTCGACGGTCGCTGACCGCCGAGGGGTCGGTCAGCGCTCGCGCAGCATGTCGGCGACGAGGAACGCGAGCTCGAGCGACTGCTCCCGGTTGAGCCGCGGGTCGCACAGCGTCTCGTAGCGCGTCGCGAGGTCCTCGGCCGACAGCCGACGCCCGCCACCGACGCACTCGGTGACGTCGTCGCCGGTGAGCTCGACGTGCAGGCCACCCGGCCACGTGCCGAGCGAGCGGTGCACCTCGAAGAAGCCGCGGGTCTCGTCGATGACGTCGTCGAACTCCCGCGTCTTGTAGCCGGTGGACGCCTCGAACGTGTTGCCGTGCATCGGGTCGCACACCCACGCGACGTCGAGCCCGGCAGCGGTGACCTTCTCGACGAGGGCGGGCAGGAGGTCGCGGATCTTGCCGGCGCCGAAGCGCGTAATGAACGTGACCTTGCCGGGCGTGCGCTCGGGGTTGAGCTTCTCGTAGAGCGCGATCGCGTCGTCGGCCGAGGTGGTGGGGCCGAGCTTGACGCCGATGGGGTTGGCGATGTGGCTCAGCAGCTCCACGTGCGCGCCGTCGAGCTGACGGGTGCGCTCGCCGATCCACACGAAGTGACCGGACACGTCGTACGGCTGCTCCGTGCGTGAGTCGATGCGGGTGAGGGCGTGCTCGTACTCGAGGATCAGGGCCTCGTGCGAGGAGTAGAAGTCGACCGAGCGGAAGGCGTCGGGCTCCACGCCGATGGCGTCCATGAAGGCGAGGGCCCGGTCGATCTCGCCGCCGACCTTCTCGTAGCTGACGCCGACCGGGCTGTTCTTGACGAAGTCCTTGTTCCACTCGTGCATCTGGCGAAGGTCCGCGTAGCCACCGGTGGTGAAGGCACGGGCGAGGTTCAGGGTGGCGCTGGAGGCGTTGTAGACGTCGACGAGTCGCTGCGGGTCGTGCACGCGCGACTCGGGGGTGAAGTCGAAGCCGTTGACGGCGTCACCGCGGTACGCCGGCAGCGTGATGCCGTCACGGGTCTCGGTGTCGCGGGACCGCGGCTTGGCGTACTGGCCACCGAGGCGACCGAGCTTGACGACCGGCACGCTCGCCGCATAGGTCAGCACGACGGCCATCGACAGCAGCACCCGCAGCTTGTTGCGGACGTTCTCGGCGGTGACGCCCTCGAACGTCTCGGCGCAGTCGCCGCCCTGCAGCAGGAAGGCCTCGCCGCGCGCCACGGCGGCCATCCGGTCGCGGAGGTCGTCGCACTCGCCGGCAAACACGAGCGGTGGCATCCGGCGCAGCTGCCCGAGCGCACGCTCGCGCGCAGCAGGATCGGCATACGTGGGCTGCTGGGCAGCACCCATCGCATGGAGGTCGTCAAGGCTCGGAATGCTCACCGGTCAAGGATACGGGGACCCCGTCCGCGCCCACGACCACCCACGCACACGTGGACGCCGCCGGGGCGACCGCTGCCGGCCGAAGCCCAGGTCGGCGACCCCAGCCACCACAGGTCGAGCGAAGCGAGACAGGCGGCTGGGCGGAGCCCAGGGCGGCGACGAAGGAGCCGCCGAAGCGGCGAGGAACGAGCCGCGAGCCGCCTACCATCCCAGCGTTCCCGGAGCCCCCTTGAACGGTCCGCTCACGCGCGAGGTGATCCAGCCGCCGTAGAAGTCGCCGTCCTGGGCCTGGACGACCTCGCCGTCGACGGTGCAGCGGTCCATGCGGCCGGGGTAGAGGGCCAGGTGGTCGAGGAGCATCTCGTAGCCGGGCCGGGGCCGGGGGTAGGTCCAGGCTCCGGCGGGGACGACGCGGTCGCCGACGACGAGGTCCCAGTAGCTCGCCTCACCCTTGAACTCGCAGACCGTGGTGCCGGCGATCGGCCGGAGCACGCCCTCGGCCACGGCGTCGACGGGCAGGTAGTAGGTCGGCGGGTGACTGGTCTCGAGCACGCGGTAGCTGTGCGTGGTCCGCAGGATCTCGACACCACCGAGCTCGACGACGACCAGCTCGTCGCTGGGCTCGACTGCAGGCGGTCGCGGGTAGCTCCAGACGTCCTCGACGTCGCGTCCTTCACTCATCCGAACAGCACCTCGGCCTCCTCGTAGAGCTCGGGCCGGACGAGCTTGAGCTCACCGGTCCCCTCGCTGAGCGGGACCCGGACGATGTCGGTGCCACGCAACGCCATCATCATGCCGAAGTCGCCGTCGTGCACGGCCTGGATGGCGTGCAGCCCCAGGCGTGTGGCGAGCCACCGGTCGAACGCGGTCGGGGTGCCGCCGCGCTGCACGTGGCCCAGCACCACGGCCCGCGCCTCCTTGCCGGTGCGCTCCTCGATCTCCTGCGCCAGCCGCTCCCCCACGCCACCGAGCCGCACGTGGCCGAAGGCATCCTTCTCGCCGGACTGCAGCGTCATGCCCGTGCCGTCGGGCGAGGCGATCGGCACTGCTCCCTCGGACACGACCACGATGGGCGAGAATCTTGTGGCGAACCGGCTCTCCACCTGCGCGCAGACCTTGTCGATGTCGAACGGCCGTTCCGGGATCAGGATGATGTTCGCGCCCCCGGCGAGCCCGGAGTGCAGGGCGATCCAGCCGGCGTGGCGCCCCATGACCTCCACCACCAGCACCCGGTGGTGCGACTCGGCCGTCGTGTGCAGCCGGTCGATCGCCTCGGTGGCGATGTTGACGGCGGTGTCGAAGCCGAACGTGAAGTCGGTCCCCGACAGGTCGTTGTCGATGGTCTTCGGCACGCCGACGACGGCCACGCCGAGCTCGGCGAGGCGGGTGGCGACCCCGAGGGTGTCCTCGCCACCGATGGCGATCAGTGCGTCGCAGCCGCGGGACTCGAGCGTCGCGCGGATCCGCTCCACGCCGCCCTCGACGGCGAACGGGTTGGTCCGCGACGAGCCCAGGATGGTGCCGCCACGCGGCAGGATGCCCCGGACGTCGGCGACGCCCAGCTCGCGGGCGTCGTCCTCGAGCGGGCCGCGCCAGCCGTCACGGAAGCCGATGAACTCGTCATCGAACGTCTGGACCCCCTTGCGGACCACCGCCCGGATCACCGCGTTGAGTCCGGGGCAGTCACCGCCCCCGGTCAGTACTCCGATCCGCATGGCTCGCTCCTTCGTCGGTACCGACGTCGTGCCCGCCTCGTGCCGGGTGGGCCTCACTCGGGCTTGATCTGGTCCCACACCTCGTCGGACTCGGCGCGCTCGACCGCCTTGGCGGCCGCGCGCTCCGACTCCTTGTCGCGCTTCTTGGCGTCCTGGGCGTAGAGGTCGACGTACTCCTGGCCGGAGAGGCGCATGATCTCGTACATGATCTCGTCGGTGACGGCGCGCAGGATGAAGCGATCGCCCTCGAGGCCCTCGTAGCGGCTGAAGTCGAGCGGCTCGCCGAAGCGGACGCCCGGGCGAGCCATCTTGCCGAAGACCTTGCCGGGGGGCGCGACGACGTCGGTGTTGATGACGGCGAGCGGGATGACCGGTACGCCCGCCTCCAGTGCGATCCGCGCGACGCCCGTGCGACCGCGGTACAGCTTGCCGTCGTGGGAGCGGGTGCCCTCGGGGTAGATCCCGCACACCTCGCCCTCGGAGAGCAGCCGCAGCTGGGTCGCGATGGCGCCGGCGGCGGCGGAGCCGCTCGACCGGTCGATCGGGACCTGGCCTGCACCGGAGAAGAACTTCTTCTGGAACCAGCCCTTGATGCCGGGCGACTCGAAGTACTCGGCCTTGGCCACGAAGGTCACGCGACGCGGGATGACCAGCGGCATGAAGAGCCAGTCGCTGTAGGACAGGTGGTTGCTGGCCAGGATGACCGCCCCGTCCTTGGGCACGTTCTCGGTGCCCTCGGCCCAGGGCCGGAAGATCAGCTTCAACAGCGGACCCAGCGCCAGGAACTTCAGGAACCAGTAGAACAACGTCGCCTCCTCAGCGTCACCCGGACACTACCGCGCTCAGGGGGGTGCACGGTGGCGACACCGTGAGGGAGGATGCATCCATGAGCCCCACCTCCTCCGGATCCAGCGCGTCGCAGCCCTCCGTCGTGCCGGGAGCCGAGCCCTTCACGAGCGACGGCGGACCCGTCGGGGTCCTGCTGAGCCACGGCTTCACCGGCTCGCCGTACTCGATGGTCCCCTGGGGTCGCGACCTCGCCGACCGGGGCTACACGGTGCGGGTGCCCCGTCTGCCCGGCCACGGCACGACGTGGCAGCAGATGAACCGCACCACCTGGTCGGACTGGTACGGCGCGCTCGAGACCGAGCTGGACATCCTGCGCGACACCTGCGAGCGGGTCGTCGTGGGTGGGCTCTCCATGGGCGGCTGCCTCGCCCTGCGGCTGGCCGAGCAGCGTCCGCACGACGTCGACGCGGTGGTCGTGGTCAATCCCGCCATCGCCTCGCGCGACCCGCGACTGAAGGCCGTCCGCCTCCTCAAGTGGGTCGTCCCCTCGCTCGAGGCGATCGGTGGCGACATCAAGAAGCCGGGGATCGAGGAGAACGCGTACGACCGCACGCCGCTGAGGGCCCTGCACTCGATGATGCAGCTCTGGGGCGACGTGCGGGCCGACCTCGGACGGATCAAGGCCCCGGTGCTCTTCTTCCGCTCCACCGACGACCACGTCGTCGACGACAGCACCCTGTCGCTGGTGCGCGAAGGGCTGCGCCCCGGGCTCGGGGAGTTCGTCACGCTCGAGAACAGCTACCACGTGGCCACCCTCGACAACGACGCACCGCAGATCTTCGAGCGCTCCGCCTCATTCATCGCCGAGCACGCAGGGCCGGGACGCGCCGGTGGCTGACGTGGGCGGCCCCGGCTCGGGCGGGCGAGGGCCGGGCGACACAGGACCGGACGGGAACGCACCGGGCGACGGTCCCGACGAGGGCGGGCGCGACGCGTTCGACGACATCGTCAGCCGCCTCGACCTCGACCTGCCCTTCCCCGCGGAGGCCGACGAGCCCGACCCGGCACCGGTCGAGGAGCCTGCCGAGCCCGAGCCGTTCGAGCTCGACGACGAGCCCGACCCGGTGGACGAGCAGTTCTACCGTCGGGTCGACCCGGGTCCGGGTCGGCCCATGCACCGTGGGCGAGCCGTCGCCTGGGGCGGCCTGGTGGGATCGCCGCTGCTGCTCATGTTCGCCTCGCTGGCGGGTCAGTGGTTGTCCAGCCCCGTCCTGCTCGGCGCGGCCCTCACCTTCGTCGCCTCGGCGATCTACTTGATCGCGCAGCTGCCCGAACACGGACCCTCGCAGCGGGATTGGCCGGACGACGGCGCCGCGCTGTGAGTCGGGCCATGTCGGCCGCGCCGATCAGCCCGGCCTCGGGGCCGAGGTGCGCGCGGACGATCCGGGCCTCGGACCGGTAGCCGCGACCCGTCAGCGTGCGCGAGTAGGCCTCGCGTGCCGGGCCCAGCAGCATCTCGCCGGCGTCGCTCACCCCTCCGCCGACGACGAACAGACCGGGGTCGAGCGCCGCGGCGAGGTTGGCCATGCCGACGCCGAGCCAGTCGCCGACGTCGGCGATCCAGGAGATCGCCTCCTCGTCGCCGTCCTGCGCGAGCGGAGTGACGTGCGCCCCCTCGACGCGATCGGCCCCACCGGCGGCCTCGGCCAGCCGGCGGCCGATGGGCGAGCCCTCGGCCACCGCCGCCGCCGCCCGACGTCCGAGCACGCGCCCGCTGGCGTACTGCTCCCAGCAACCGAGGTTCCCGCACTCGCACCGGTTGCCGCCGGGCACGACCTGCATGTGCCCGAACTCCCCCGCGATGCCGAAGTGGCCGCGGTACGGCAGTCCGTCGATGACGAGCGCGCCGCCGATGCCGGTGCCGAGCGTGATGAGGACCAGGTCGGGCTCGTTCTGCGCGGCCCCGAACCGCCACTCGGCCCAACCGCTGGTGTTGGCGTCGTTGTCGACCATCACGGGCAGCATCGTCCGGCGGGCGACCCGGTCGCGCAGCGGCTCGTGCCGCCACGCCAGGTGCGGCGCGAAGAGGACGGTCGACTGCGACGCGTCGACGAAGCCTGCGGCGCCGATGCCCACGGCCTTGACCGGGAGCTCGGCGCGGAACTCCGCCGTGATCTCGGTGATCGCGTCGAGCACGGCCTCCGGCTCGGTCGTGGGCGTCTCGCGGCGGGTGCGGGCGACGACCCGTCCGTCCTCGTCGACCACGCCGGCCGCGATCTTGGTGCCGCCGATGTCGATGCCGACGGCCAACCTGTCCGCCATGTCAGTCCCCTGTTCCTGAGCCGGGTGCGGAGCCGACCCTCTGCGCCGTCGCCCTGCGGGCGGAGCGGCCGAGGTCGGCGGCGCCGACGATGCCGGCGTCGTTGCCGAGGGTCGCGAGGCGCACCTCGGCCACACGACGGTGGAAGCGCGCGGGCAGGTGCTCCTCGAAGGCCTCCCGCACGGGGTCGAGCAGGAGGTCGGCGGCTGCCCCGACCCCGCCCCCGATCACGATGACGCTCGGGTCGAGCACGGCGGCGAGCGAGGCGCAGCCCTCGCCGATCCAGGCCCCGAGGTCGCGCAGCAGGTCCACCGCGAACGGGTCGCCCTCCTGGGCGAGGTCGGTGACCAGCGGACCCTTGATCTTCGCGACGCCACCGGCGCGGGCCACGAGGGCCGCCGCTGCCGGGTCGTCGCTCGCAGCCCGTTCACGTGCCTCGGCCACGAGGGCGCTGCCGCTCGCGTACTTCTCGAAGCACCCGTGCTGACCGCACCCGCACAGGCGCCCGTCGCGGACGAGCCGCAGGTGCCCGATCTCGGCCGCCGCGCCGAACCCGCCGCGCATGAGGTCGCCGTCCTGGATCACGCCACCACCGACCCCGGTACCGATGGTCACGAGCAGCAGGTCGTCGGAGTCGGCACCGGCCCCGAACCGGTACTCGCCCCAGGCCGCGGCGTTGGCGTCGTTCTCGACGACGACGGGCAGCTCGACCAGCCGGGCGATCCGCGCACCCAGCGGCTCGTCGCGCCAGTCGATGTTGGGGGCGAAGGTGACCGTGGACCGGTCGGCCGCGACGAACCCCGCCGCACCCACACCGATCCCGGCGACCGGGTGCTGGGCCTGCGCACGGAGCCGGCCCACCAGGTCGGCCACGAGCCCGGCGATGGCGTCGGCGTCGGGCGTGGGCTCCGAGACGCTGGCCAGGATGGTGCCGTCGGGCCCCACGAGGCCGGCGGCGATCTTGGTGCCGCCGATGTCGACCCCCACGCCGAGGCGCGTGTCGTGGTCGTGCGTCGAGCTCATCGGCTCGCCTCTCCGTCGTCGGTACGTCGGTCGCTCGTGTCGTGGGTGCCGTCGCCCTGGCGCAACGCGGTCTCGAACGCGTCGCGCACGGTGCGCGCGAAGTGCAGCGCCGCCACGGCGACCTCCTCGACCACGTCGGGGTTGGTCTTCACGAAGCCCACCACCTGGCACACCGGGCACCACGACGTGGTGCACACGTGCGCGTCGGCGTCGGGCGACCCGGCGTCGGCGTCGTTCCGCCGGGGCGCCGTGGTGTCGGCGTCGACGGCGAGCGCTCGCAACAGCTTGAGGGTCTCCTGTCCCAGCGACCCCACCTCGTCGTCAGCCAAGAGTCTCGACCCGTTGCTTCAAGCCGCTCAGGGCCGCGTCGATGATGACCTTCTCGGCCTTGCGCTTGAGCGTGCCGAGCAGCGGCACGGCGACGTCGACGGCGAGCTGGTAGGTCACCCGCGTCCCGCCGGCCACCTCGGCCAGCGCGTACGTGCCGTCGAGCGCGGTCAGCACCGTGGCCTTCTCCGCCAGGCTCCACGACACCGACCGGTCGCCGTCCCAGGTGTAGAGCAGCTCGTAGGTGTCGCGGATGGGTGCGGCGTCGAGGGTGAAACGGACCCGGTCGGCCCGATCGCCGACGGAGTCGCTGGCAGCTCCCGGCTCGACCACCTCGGCGCTGCGGACGCCGGTGGCCCACGACGGATAGGCGTCGAAGTCGGCGATCACGGCCATGACGTCCGACGGTGCGGCATCGATGACGATGTCGCTCGTGGTGCGCGCCATGGGCCCTCCTCGCTTCCTCGGGATCCTCATCGTAGTGGGACGCCGCTCCACGTCCGCCCCGCGGCTCCCGTGCCCGTTCGACGCCGAGTAGCCTGCCGTACGTGAACGCTGCGGACGGTGACCGACCTGACCCTGCCGCGTCGGACGGACGCCCCGACCGGGGCAACCTGACCGACGACGTGCTCGACCGCCTCGCGGCCGATCCGGAGGCCGTGGCCCTCGCCCGACGTGGGCCGGACGGCTGGTCCGACGTGACGATCGGCGCGTTCCACGCCGACGTCGTCACCGTCGCCAAGGGACTCCTCGCGGCAGGCGTCCGGCCGGGCGACCGGGTCGCCCTCCTGTCGCGCACGCGGTACGAGTGGACGCTCGTGGACTACGCCGTCTGGTGGGCCGGAGCGGTCACCGTGCCGATCTACGAGACGTCCTCGACCGACCAGGTGGCGTGGATCCTCTCCGACTCCGGCGCCGTCGCAGCCGTCGTGGAGAGCGCACAGCACCTCGGACGGGTCGACGAGGCCCGTCGCGACGCCCCGGACCTGAAGCACGTGTGGACCATCGACGAGGGCGGCCTCGACGAGGTCCGCTCCGCCGCGGGCGTCAGCGACGCACAGCTCGAGCAGGCCAGGGCGACCCTCACGTCGGACTCGCTCGCCACCCTCATCTACACGTCAGGCACCACGGGCCGTCCCAAGGGCTGCCGGCTCACGCACGGCAACTTCCGGGCCGAGCTCTCCGGGGCGCTCGAGCAGCTGCCCGATCTGTTCGGCCGCGAGAACGCCTCGACACTGCTCTTCCTGCCGCTGGCGCACGTGTTCGCGCGGATCATCCAGGTCGGCGCCATCCGCTCCGGCACCCGGCTGGGCCACACGGCCGACGTGAAGGACCTGGTGGCCGACCTCGGCGAGTACCAGCCCACGTTCGTCCTGGCGGTCCCCCGCGTCTTCGAGAAGGTCTTCAACTCCGCAAGCACCAAGGCCTACGCCGACGGCAAGGGTCCGATCTTCGACCGGGCCGTGGCGACGGCGATCGCCTACAGCAAGGCCCAGGACGCGACGACGAGGCGCGGGAAGCCCAAGCGGGTGGGGGCGGCCCTGCGCGCCAAGCACGCCCTCTTCGACCGGCTGGTGTTCGCCAAGCTGCGTCAGGCGCTGGGTGGCCACGCCGAGTGGGCGATCTCCGGCGGCGCGCCGCTCGGCGACCGGCTGGCGCACTTCTACCGGGGCATCGGCGTCACGGTGCTCGAGGGCTACGGCCTCACCGAGACCACGGCGGCTCTGTGCGTGAACACGCCGTCCGACCAGCGCATCGGGACGGTCGGGCGTCCGTTCCCCGAGACCGAGGTACGGGTCGGCGACGACGGCGAGCTGCTGTTCCGCGGCCCCCAGGTGTTCACCGGGTACTGGAACAACGACGAGGCCACGGCCGGGGCGCTCGACCCCGACGGCTGGTTCGCCACCGGCGACCTCGGCGACGTCGACGACGACGGCTTCGTCCGCATCACCGGTCGCAAGAAGGAGATCATCGTGACCGCCGGCGGCAAGAACGTCGCCCCCGCGGTGCTCGAGGACCGGGTCCGCGCCCACCCGCTGGTGAGCCAGTGCCTCGTGGTCGGCGACGGCAAGCCGTTCATCGCCGCGCTCGTGACGATCGACCGGGAGGCCTGGACCGGACCCCTGGACTCCCCCGAGCTGGAGACGCAGGTCCAGCAGGCCGTCGACGACGCCAACGCCCTGGTCTCGCAGGCGGAGTCGATCCGCAAGTTCGTCATCCTCGACGACGACTGGACCGAGGAGAACGGCTACCTGACGCCGTCGTTCAAGGTCAAGCGGACCGCGGTGCTGCGCGACCTTCACGACACGGTCGAGGCGCTCTTCTCCAGGTAGGCGCGCCACCGGGCGGTGATCTGCTCGACGCTCAGCCCGAGGCGCTCCCGGGCGGCGTCCGCGACGTCGCCACCGTCACGCACGTCCTCGTAGAAGGCCACGATCCGGTCGTTCGACGTCTCGTCGGCGAGCATCTCGAAGACGAGCCATGCGGACTCGTAGACCGCGCCGAGCCCGTGCCCGCCGGCGGAGGCGAAGGCCTGGGCGTCGGGAAGGGCGTCGGGCGGGCCGTCGGCACGGACCTGGGCGAGGATCTGCCCGGCGCTCACCGCGAGCGGCGCGTCGTCGTCGCGCAGCGCCACGTAGTCGGCGAAGCCCTCGGCCACCCACGTCACCATCGAGGTCCCGACCGCTCCGGTGAGCAGGTGCGCGGCCTCGTGCGTGATGACGACCTGCCGGGCGCGGGCGTCCATGCCGGCGAAGAGGTCGGGGTTGAGCACCACGACCCGCGCGGTCCCGGTGGAGCCGTCGACGGTGGTCGTGACACCGGCGATCGCGGCCACGTCCTCCTGGGACTGGCCCACCAGCGCCGCGGTCGTGGCCCTGCTGCTGGGGGCGATCACCGTGAGCCGACCGTCGGCCTCCGGCACCGTCGCCCGCACGCTGCGGTCCGCAGCCCTGGCCGCGGCCAGGGCGTCGAGGTCGGGCACGCCACCGTCGATGCTCACCACGCGGACCGCGTCGCCTGCCGACTGGACACGCACGTCGCCCGCCAGCCAGAGCGGGAGGCGGTCCCCCACGGCCGCGGCCCCGCGCACGGCGAAGGTGCCGTCGTCCCGGGGGTCGAGGCGCAGCCCCACCTGCGTGGACCGGACGCTCGTGCCGGCCACGGGCGACGCGTCACCGGCTCGCCACGAGACCTCGACCGTCGCGAGGGTGGAGCCGTCGGCGCGGTCCGCCACGTCACCGCCCGAGACGTAGCGCAGCGACACGTCCGTCACCGAGAGCGCCTCGCGCGCCTGCCAGGCCTGCTCGGCGAACGTGCGCGCCCGGGACCCCTCGCCGGCTGCGGCGACGAACTCCTGCTCCGTCGTGGCCCGTGAGAGCGCGGTCAGCTGGTCCGCCAGCACGACACGTGCGTCGTCGGGGATCGCGACGACGTCCACGTCCTCCGACCCGCCTGACCAGGGCCGCTGCCAGAGCAGCACCGCGAGCGCGACCCCGAGGAGGACGAGCGCGGCCGTGATGTTGGCCGAAGGCCTCCTCACGGCGCGCCCGTCATGATCTCGCCGTCATCCGACACGCGGCACGGGTCGGCTCAGACGACGCGTCCGGCCTTGGTGAACCCGTAGGACACGCTCGTGACCTCGATGCTCTTGCCCGGCCGGGGCGCGTGGATGACCTTGCCGTTGCCGATGTAGATGCCGTCGTGCGACATGTCGCCGTAGAAGACGATGTCGCCGGGCTGGAGCTCGTTCATGGAGATCTTGCGCGACGCGGCGTACTGCGGACCCACGACGCGGGGCAGCGAGACGCCGGCCGCGGCGAAGGCCTTCATGACCAGGCCGGAGCAGTCGTAGCCCTTCGGCCCGGTGCCGCCGTAGATGTAGGGCTTGCCCAGCTGGGCGGTCGCGAAGTCGATCGCGGCCTTGGCGCGGCCGCTCGCGTCGACCTCGAAGCCGATCTCGACGTCGCTGGTGTTGAAGGCGGCCTGCTCGGCGGCCGTCAGACGGGCCAGCTCGGCCTTGGCGTCCTCGTACTTGGCCTTGATCTGGGCGCGCTTCGCGTCAGCCTTCTTGCGATCGCGCTCGAGCTCGGTCTTGCGGTCCTTCAGGCTGGCGCGTCGGTTCTTGAGCTCCTTCGCCGTGGCGGCGAAGGACTCGACGGCGTCGGCGCGCGTGCTGTTGAGCGCCTGGACCGCACCGAGGCCCTCGAGGAACTCCTCGGGGTCCTGGCTGCCGAACAGGCTCACCGTGGGGCCGAGCGGCGAGTCGAGCTGCTGCTGCACGACCGAGGCGCCCAGCGCGTCGCGCTGCTTGCGGTAGACGGCCAGCTGGTCGGCGATGTCGTCGTCGAGGTCGGCGATCTCGGCGCGCGTGTCCTTGACGTCCTCGTCGAGCTGGTTGACCTGCTCGGCCACCACCTCGACGTCGTGGAACGCGGCCTCGACGTCCTCGGTGGTCACCGGGTCCGCCTGCGCGGGGCCGACCACTCCGACGGTGACGCCGATGGTCAGGGCCGCCACCGCTGCGGTGGCCAGGGTCGATCGTGTGCTGCGTGTACGGGCCAGGCCTCGTCGGTGCACGTGCACCCTCCAGTGTCCTCGACGCCTACCGGGTGAGCTGACGGGTTCGGGCCAAGGTCTGCCCTACCCACGGGCGCGAGCGCCCGTGCGATTCACCCCAGGAACGTGGTTCCCCGGTCCGCCCTGGACGTCTTCCCCACGTCCGCGGCGGTTCGGCGGTGCCTCCGATGTCGCTCTGGGTGAGCAGCATGCTCCGGACGCACGGTTGCCGAGTCTAACCGAGGGCGCGAGGAAGCGGGCGACGACCCGACCCCTCGACGGACCGCGTGGGCCCTGTGCGGGGTGAGGTGCGTCACCCGGCCTGGACGTCAGGTCCGGAGACGGGGGTGACGAGCCTCAGCGGTGGCACGAGACCCTCGTCGGCGAGGGCGGTGAGTGCGGCCATCTCCTCGGCGTCGACCTCGACACCCTGGGGCGGACCGCCGAGCAGCACGCTGACCACGCAGTCGCCGCACGCGCTGGGACTGCGGACGAGGCAGCTGTCGCAGTCGATCACGACGGATTCGGGGTTCATGTCGCCGACGCTAGGCAGGCGTCCCGACAGAAACCGTTCAGTCGTCATGCGTCGGGGTTGCCGTGAATGGTCCCCCGACGGTTGCGGGGCTTCGGGGTGGGTCGTGCCTTGCGGCTGCGTTCTCGCGGGTGGGTCTCCTCCTGCGGCTGCGTCGCTGTGGCTGCGAGTGGACCTGCGCTCCGAAAGGGCCTCGACCGGCGGCGGGGTCCGGGCTCGGTTGGGCTCTCGAAGCGCGGCTGGGGCGGACGCAGGATTCTGCGTTCGTGCGTGAGGGGGCGAAGGATGCTGCGTTCGTGTTCGGATCCCGTCACCAACGCAGCATCGTTCGGGCTTGAGCACGCGAAGGCAGAACCCTGCCTCCGGCGGGGGCTACGGCGCGGCGGCGAGCGCGAACCCAGCCGCACCCCGCAGACCCACCCGGGTCGAGACCCACCGCTCCGGTCGAGGCCTTTCGGAGGCCGCCCCGACGCGCAGCCACAGCGACGCAGCCGCAGGAGAACGCGCAGCCACAGCGACGCAGCCGCAGGGAAGACCCACCCCACCGACGACACCAACGGAATCGCCCACTCTGTCGTACGCCGCGCCTAGCGTCGGCGCCGTGACGAGCCCCTTCCCCCACCAGGCCAGCTTCGACGACCTCGGTCGAGCACTGAGCGACGTCACGTTCTGCGTCGTCGACCTCGAGACCACGGGCGGCTCGCCGAAGACAGGATCGCGCATCACCGAGATCGGTGCGGTCAAGGTGCGCGGTGGCGAGGTGCTGGGCGAGCTCCAGACGCTGGTGAACCCCGAGGAGAGCATCCCGGCGTTCATCACGGTGCTCACCGGGATCACCGACGCGATGGTCGTCGAGGCGCCCCGCATCGCCGAGGTTCTCCCCAGCTTCCTCGAGCTGGCCGCCGGCAGCGTGCTCGTGGCGCACAACGCCCCCTTCGACGTCGGCTTCCTCAAGCACGCCGCGCAGGAGCTCGGGATCCCCTGGCCGCGCTTCGAGGTGCTCGACACGGCCGTGCTGGCCCGGCGGGCGCTGCTGCGCGACGAGGTGCGCAACGTCAAGCTCTCCACCCTCGCCGCCCACTTCGGCGCCACCACCACGCCCGACCACCGGGCCCTGCACGACGCGCGCGCCACCGTCGACGTGCTGCACGGCCTGTTCGAGCGGCTCGGCTCCCTCGGCGTGAACAGCCTCGAGGACGCCGTCACGTTCACGTCGCGGGTCTCCCCCGAGCAACGTCGCAAGCGCCACCTGGCGCAGCACCTGCCGCACGAGCCCGGCGTCTACCTGTTCCGCGACGTCCGCGACCACGTGCTCTACGTCGGCACGTCACGCGACCTGCGCAAGCGGGTCGCGAGCTACTTCACGGCGTCGGAGACCCGCACCCGCATGGGCGAGATGGTCCGCCTCGCCGAGCGGGTCGACTCCGTCGTCTGCGCCACGGCGCTCGAGGCGCACGTGCGCGAGCTCCGCCTCATCGCGGCGCACCGTCCCCCGTACAACCGCCGCTCGCGGTTCCCCGAGCGCCTCACGTGGATCAAGCTCACCCGCGAGCCCTGGCCCCGCCTGTCGGTGGTGCGCCGCGTCCTCGACGACGATGCCGACTACGTCGGGCCGTTCGGCAACCGACGCCAGAGCGAGCTCGCCCTCGCCGCGCTGCACGAGACCTTCCTCGTGCGTCAGTGCACCACCCGCATGGGCCGACGCCCGCGCGGCAGCACGTGCGCCCTCGCCGACCTCGGCCGCTGTCTCGCGCCCTGCACCGGCGACCTCGACCCCGCCATCTACGACGCCGAGGTCGCACGCCTGCGCGAGGCGCTCACCGGCGACCCGCTCGAGGTCGTCGACCGGCTGCGCCTGCGGATGACCGAGCTGGGCGACCAGCAGCGCTACGAGGACGCCGCCGCCGTGCGCGACCGGCTCACCGCGTCCCTGCGGGCGGTCGACCGCACCCAGCGGCTGCGCCAGCTCACCGAGGTCGACGAGCTCGTGGCGGCGGCGCCCGGCGAGCGGGGCTGGGAGGTCCACGTGGTTCGGCACGGTCGCCTCGCCGCCGCCGGGCTCCTGCCCCGCACGGTCCACCCGTCCGCGTGGGTCGAGGCACTCCTGGCCACCGCCGAGGAGGTAGCCGCTCCTGCGCACGCCGCCCACCCCGCCCCGGTCGCCTCGGTCGAGGAGACCGAGACCCTCCTGCGGTGGCTCGAGACGCCCGGCGTGCGCATGGTGCGAGGCAGCTGGCACGTGCCTGTCGCCGGCGCCGCGCGGCACGTCGCCGACCTGCCGGTCGAGTCCGACGTCCACCGGGCGAACCGGTCTAGGCTGACGGCGTGATCACCGCCATCGTCTTCATCCAGGCCGAGGTCTCGCGGCTTCCCGAGACCGCCGCCCAGATCGCCGACCTCGACGGCGTCAGCGAGGTCTACTCCGTCACCGGCGACCACGACCTCGTGGCCATGGTGCGGGTGCAGCGCATCGACGACGTCGCCGCCGTCGTGGCCGACCGGCTCAACAAGGTCGAGGGCGTGCTGTCGACGCAGACCCAGATCGCGTTCCAGACGTTCAGCCGCCACGACCTCGAGGACGCGTTCAGCATCGGCCTCTGACGTCCGAACGCGCACGACGCACCGTCAGCGAGGGGGCGCGAGCTCCTGCGTCACGGTCGACCAGCGCGCCAGCACCTCGCGCGCTGCGCCGCTGTCGATCGACGTGCGCGCCTGCTCCATCCCGGCCCCCAGCCGCTCGAGCAGCGGCCCGCTCCCCCCGGCGTGGGCCGCCAGGGCCGCTCCGGCGTTGAGCAGCACGGCGTCGCGCACGGGTGAGGTCTCACCGTCGAGCACGCGCCGGAACACGTCGGCGTTGTAGGTCGGGTCTCCTCCACGCAATGCCTCGGGCGAGGAGAGGGCGACGCCGAGGTCTCGCGGGTCCAGCAGCTCCTCGACGACCTGTCCGTCCGCGACGGTCCAGACCCGCGTCGTGGAGGTGGTGGTGATCTCGTCCAGACCGTCGTCGCCCCGGAAGACGAACGCGTCGTCACCGCGGTCGGCGAAAACCTGCGCCATGAGCGGAGCGGTCCGCAGGTCCGAGCACCCCACGGCCGACGCCGCCGGGCGGGCCGGGTTCACGAGCGGGCCGAGCACGTTGAACGGGGTCGCGATGCCGATCTCGCGTCGCGGCGGCCCCGTGAAGCGCAGCCCGGGGTGGAACAGGGGGGCGAAGCAGAAGGTGATGCCGGCGCGCTCCAGCACCGTCGGCACCGCCTCGGCCGGAACGTCGAGACGGATCTGCAGCACCTCGAAGACGTCGGCCGTGCCGCTGTCGCTGGAGGCCGCCCGGTTGCCGTGCTTGACCACGGGCACGCCCGCACCGGCTGCCGTGACCGCCGACATCGAGGAGATGTTCACCGTCTTGGCCCGGTCTCCGCCGGTGCCGACGATGTCGACGACCCGGCCGGGCACGTCGACGAGGACGGCCTTCGACAGGAGGGCGTCGACCAGGCCCTGCAGCTCGGGCTGGGAGATCCCCTTGGCGCGCAGCGCGACCGCGAAGGCCGCGATCTGCGCGGGCGTGCTCTCCCCGTCCAGGATCGAGGCCATGGCCCACGCCGTCGACCGGGCGTCGAGGTCGTGCCCGAGCACGAGCGCGTCGAGCACGTCGGGCCAGGTGTGGGCGCTCACGCCGTGAGCACGGACCGCGCGAGCCCGATGACCGCCTCGGCCAGCCGCAGCGGGTCGATCGGGTGCGAGACGGCGGCCTCGGCCCGCGACCACGTCGCGAGCCAGGCGTCCTGCGGCCGACCCGTGAGCACGAGCACCGGCGGCGCCTGGAAGATCTCGTCCTTCATCTGGCGCGCCACGCCCAGCCCACCGGCCGGGTTGGCCTCGCCGTCGAGGATCACGAGGTCGGGTCGGCGGCGGGTGTCGTCGAGGTGCTGCCACACGACCGGCTCGGTGGCGCACTCCACGTACTCGAAGGGCGGAAGGTCCGGGTGCGGACGCGTGCCGAGCGCTGTGATGACGGCATTCCTGACGTCTCGGTCGTCGCTGTAGACGAGGACGTGGAACCCGCTGCTCTCGGTCACGTTCGAATCGTACATAATGAGCGCGTGGCCACTACTTCCGTGATCCCCGCGTCCCGACTCCACGGCACCGAGGGACGTCCCTCGATGGTGACCGTCGGCACGATCGTCTGGCTCTCCAGCGAGCTGATGTTCTTCGCCGGACTGTTCGCCGCCTACTTCACGGTCAAGAACGTGACCCCGGAGCTGTGGGCCCAGGAGACGCAGCTGCTGAACGTGCCGTTCGCGACGATCAACACCGCGATCCTGGTGCTGTCGTCCCTGACCTGCCAGTTCGGCGTCTTCGCCGCCGAGCGCGGTCGCGCCGGACGCACCGGCACGCTGCTGCAGATGGGCAAGTGGGGCATGCGTGAGTGGTTCGTCCTCACGTACGTCATGGGCGCGATCTTCATCGGCGGCCAGGCCACCGAGTACGCCGAGCTCGTGCACGAGGGCGTGACGATCCCGTCCTCGGCCTACGGCTCGCTCTTCTACCTCGCCACCGGCTTCCACGGCATCCACGTCGTGGGCGGTCTGCTGGCCTTCCTGCTCGTGATCGGCCGCACCTTCGTCGCGCGCCGCTTCACCCACGAGCAGGCCATCTCGGCGATCGTCGTGTCCTACTACTGGCACTTCGTCGACATCGTCTGGGTCGCTCTCTTCGCGACGATCTACCTGATCCGCTGACGCCTCGCTCACCGGCACGGCGTTAGCCCAACCTAACCCTGCGGACCTGCGACATCGCTAGGTACGCTGGACACCCCTGACAGGAATGAGGTTCTCGGTGCGCACTCTGTCGACCCGCCGCCGTCATCCCCTCGCCGGACTCGCTGTCCTGCTGCTGGGACTCGTGACGGTAGGAGCCCTCTGGGCCGCCGCCGCACCCAAGGCCGCACAGGCCGAGGAGTACACCGCGCGCGACGTCGAGGTCGGGCGCGAGCTCTTCCTCATCGGCTGCGCGAGCTGCCACGGCCAGAACGCCGAGGGCATCACGACGAAGGACGGCGGGAACTACGGTCCGTCGCTGATCGGCGTGGGCGCCGCCGCGGTCGACTTCCAGGTCGGCACCGGTCGCATGCCGATGGCGCAGTCGGGCCCCCAGGCGCCGCGCAAGGCACCGGAGTACGACGCCGAGGAGACCAAGCAGCTGGCGGCCTACATCGCCTCGCTGGCCCCCGGCCCGGCCATCCCCGCCGAGGACGTCCTCGACTACGAGAACGTCGACGAGGAGGGCCTCAAGGAGGGCGGCGAGTTCTTCCGCACCAACTGCACCGCCTGCCACAACTCCGTCGGCGCCGGCGGTGCCCTGCCGAACGGCCGATACGCGCCTACCCTGAAGGGTGTGAGCGCCAAGCACCTCTACGAGGCCATGCAGACCGGCCCGCAGCAGATGCCTGTCTTCAACGACGACATCGTCACGCCTGAGGACAAGCGCAACATCATCGCCTACATCAAGAACGTCCAGGAGCAGCCGAACTACGGCGGCGTCGGTGGCGGCGGCCTCGGTCCCGTGGTCGACGGCGTCTTCGTCTGGGTCGTCGGCATCGGCGGCCTCGTCGGATTCGCCATCTGGATCGGCGCCCACGGCGCGCGCGTGAAGACCAAGAAGAAGGCAGCATGAGCGACGACCTCGAGCAGCACGGCAGCAGCACCCCCGCCACCACGGAGCCCATCCAGGACCCGGGCCTGCAGCCGCACCAGTGGCGTCCGACCGACGTCGACCCGGCGCAGGAGCGCCGCGCCGAGCGTCAGGTCTCGGGCATGTTCTTCGCCGCGGCCCTGCTCTTCGTGGTGTTCTGCTTCTCCTACTTCCTGATCGACGAGGACCAGACGTTCCTCAACTGGTCCGCCTCGAACTTCGCGCTGGGCGCCACCCTCGGCGGCGGCATGCTGCTCATCGGCGTCGGCATCATCCAGTGGGCCAAGAAGCTCATGGGCGACCACGAGATGGTCGAGATGCGCCACCCCGCCAAGTCCTCCGACGAGGACCGCGCGGCGGTCATGGCCGACATCAATGCCGGCATCGAGGAGTCGACCTTCGGCCGACGCCCGCTCATCCGCAACAGCCTGTTCCTCTCCGTCGGCGCGCTGGCGCTGCCGTCCGTGGTGCTCCTGCGTGACCTCGGTCCGCTCCCCCACGGCCAGGACGAGACGGTGTGGAAGAAGGGCATGCGGGTCGTCAACGACGTGTCCGGCCTGCCGATGCGTCCGGAGGAGATCGAGGTCGGTCAGCTCATCAACGCCGAGCCGGCCGTGTTCTTCCCCGCCGAGGGCGAGGAGGAGGCCGAGTACCACGGCCACGAGCTCCTGGCCGCGAAGTCCAAGGCCGCGATCATCGTCGTGCGCATGCGCCCGGAGGACATCACGCCCGAGCAGGGCAAGGAGAACTGGGGCATCGACGGGATCCTCTGCTACTCCAAGATCTGCACGCACGTCGGATGCCCGATCTCCCTGTGGGAGCAGCAGACGCACCACCTGCTCTGCCCGTGCCACCAGTCGACGTTCGACCTGGCCGACAACGGCAAGGTCATCTTCGGCCCGGCGCACCGCCCTCTCCCCCAGCTGCCGCTGGGTGTCGACTCCGAGGGCTACATCATCGCCATGAGCGACTTCCCCGACATCGTGGCGCCGAGCTACCCCGAGCTTGCGCGCGACCAGAAGAGACTGGATGGTGAGTCATGAGCAACGACACCTACACCCCGGTCGAGGACACGGCCTTCGGCAAGAAGGCCGCCGGTCCGGTGGGCTGGCTCGACGACCGTCTGGGGCTCGCCGGTGTGGCGAAGAAGAACCTGCGCAAGGTCTTCCCCGAGCACTGGTCCTTCATGCTCGGAGAGATCGCGCTCTGGAGCTTCGTCGTCCTGCTGCTGACCGGCGTCTTCCTGACGTTCTGGTTCCAGCCGAGCATGGCCGAGGTCGTCTACGACGGCTCCTACGCCCCCTTCCGGGGCCTGGAGATGTCGCAGGCCTACGCCTCGACGCTGCACATCTCCTTCGACATCCGTGGCGGTCTGCTCATGCGGCAGATCCACCACTGGGCGGCGGCGCTGTTCGTCGGCGCGATGATCGCCCACATGCTCCGCGTGTTCTTCACGGGCGCGTACCGCAAGCCGCGTGAGATCAACTGGGTCATCGGCGTCGGCCTGCTGACGCTCGGCATGGTCGAGGGCTTCGCCGGCTACTCCCTGCCCGACGACCTGCTGTCGGGCACGGGCCTGCGGTTCGTCGACGGCATGATCCGCTCGGTCCCGATCGTGGGCTCCTACGTGGAGTTCTTCATCTTCGGCGGCGAGTTCCCGGGCGAGGAGATCATCCCCCGTCTGTACATGGCGCACATCCTGCTGATCCCGGCGCTGCTGCTCGGCCTCATCGCCGCGCACATGCTGCTGCTGATCTACCACAAGCACACGCAGTGGCCCGGCGCCGGACGCACCAACGACAACGTCGTGGGCTACCCGATGCTCCCCGTGTACGCGGCCAAGGCCGGCGGCTTCTTCTTCGTCGTCTTCGGCTTCACCGCCCTCATGGGTGCCATCATCCAGATCAACCCGGTGTGGGCGTACGGCCCGTACAACCCGTCGGAAGTCACGGCGGGCTCCCAGCCGGACTGGTACATGGGCTTCTCCGAGGGCCTCGTGCGCCTCATGCCGGCGCTCGAGACCACGTTCCTCGGCTACACCTGGAGCTGGAACGTCTTCATCCCCGGCGTGGGTGGCCTGGGCGTCCTGTTCACGACGCTCTTCCTGTGGCCGTTCATCGAGCGCTGGATCACCGGCGACGAGCGTGAGCACCACCTGCTCGAGCGTCCGCGCAACGCCCCGACGCGCACCGCGTTCGGCGTGGCCGGCATGACGTTCTACGGCGTCGGCTGGGCGGCGGGCGGCAACGACATCATCGCCACCCAGTTCGGTCTCGACATCATGGCCCTGACCTGGATCTTCCGGTTCGGCCTGTTCCTCTTCCCGGTCGCGGCGTTCTTCATCACCCGTCGCATCTGCATCGGGCTGCAGCGGGCCGACCAGAACAAGATCCTGCACGGCTACGAGACGGGTGTCATCGAGCGCTCGCCCGACGGCAGCTACGCCGAGCGTCACGCTCCGCTCCCGGTCCTCGAGCAGTACCGCCTCACGGCCCACGACCGGGTCCCGGCTCTCGAGGCCCCGGCCGAGACGGACGAGAACGGTGTGGCTGCTCCGGCCGGTCGCAAGGCCAAGCTGCGCCACAAGGCTCGCTCGTTCTACTACCACGGCGCGATCGACAAGCCGACCGTGGCCGAGGTCGAGCACGCCGAGGAGCACCTCGGTGAGATCGAGGGGCACCCCGTGCACCTCGGTGAGGACTTCCAGGGCGTGTCGGAGACCGGCATCCCGAAGTCGCACTGAGCACCATCACTGCACGAAGGCCCCCGCTCCGGCGGGGGCCTTCGTCGTTCCCGGGGGACGCAGGATTCTGCGTTCCCGGGCGACGCAGGATCCTGCGTTCGTGCGTGGGAGGTCGAAGGATTCTGCGTTCGTGGCGGTATCCCGTCGTGAACGCAGCATCGTTCGGGCTTCTGCACGCCAAGGCAGAATCCTGCGTCCGGCGGGGTGACGTCTGCGTGACAGCGACGACCGGTGAACCTGGGCGAATCGCCGGGTGCGGCCGACTCGACGCAGCTTCGCCCTGAGGCTGCGTCGTCGTGAGCGGGTCGCTCCTTGCTGCTGCGTCGCCGCGGCCGGCTCTTCACTCGCGGCTGCGTCGCTGTGGCTGCGAGTCGACCTGCTCTCCGAATGGGCCTCGACCGGCGGCGGGGTCCGGGGTCGGTCGGGTTCTCGGGGCGTGGTTCGGGGGGACGCAAGATGCTGCGTTGGTGTGTGAAGGGTCGAAGGATGCTGCGTTCGCGACGGGATCCCGTCACCAACGCAGCATCCTTCGGAGCTCCGCTCACGAAGGCAGAATCTTGCGTCCGCCGGGGGCCCCTCGTGCGGCGGGTGGGCAGGGATTCTTCCTTTGCGTCGGACGGTCCACGAGAAGGGAGAATCCCTGCCCGTACGGGCACCTTTTCGTCGCCACGATTCTTCCTTCGCGTGGCACGGTCCACGCGAAGGAAGAATCGTGCGTGGATCACGCACCGATGGAGAATCGTGGCCGCGCCCCGCAGACCCACCCGGACCGAGACCCCCCGCTCCGGTCGAGGACCTTTCGGAGGCCGCCCCGTCTCGAAGCCACAGCGACGCAGCATCGAGCGAGAACCCCGCCGCGCCCAGCAGACCCAGCCGACTCGAGACCCACCGCTCAGGTCGAGACCCTCTCGGAGACCACCCCGACTCGCAGCCCCAGCGACGCAGCAGCAGGTGAAGCCCCACCGCCAGCGACGCAGCACCACCCGAAAGCCCACTGCAGTGGCGCAGCAGCATGCGCAAAGCGCCAGAGCCGAGTGCGGCAACCAGGACCCCCCAGAGCGCCCTCAGCGGCTCAGAACGTCCCTCAGGACGCCGAAGAGCTCAGCGCCGACCCCTTCGTCCACTCGCTCCAGTCGACGTTCCAGTCGGTCCAGCCGTTGTTGTCCTCGAGGGACCGGGGGCTGTTCACGAAGCGCACGACGTCGCCGCGGCGGGAGCGGTCGTAGACCCACTTGGCATCGGCCGTGCTCATGCCCACGCAGCCGTGGCTCACGTTCTCGCGACCCTGCGAGCCGACCGACCAGGGGGCGGCGTGCAGGAACTCCCCGGAGTTCGTGACCCGCATGGCCCAGCGGACGTCGCTGATGTCGTAGTAGTCGGGATCGGAGGAGTCCACGCCGGTGGTGGCGGCGTCCATGTCGACCGAGGAGAACTTCTCCATGATCACCTTGGTGCCGCGCCGGGTCTCGTTCCCGGGCTTGCCGGTGGACACCGGGATCGTGCGCAGCTTCTCGTCGTCGACGCTCATCGTCAGCGTGTGCTTGGCGACGTCGACCGTGGTCACGACCTTCTTGCCGATCGTGAAGGGGATGTCCTGGTCCTGCTGGCCGTACACCCCTCCCCCGGCGGGAAGACTGTTGAGGTCGAGGTCCACCGTCACCTTCGTCCCGGCGGGCCAGTAGCGCTCGGGGCGGTAGTGCACGACGGAGTCGCTGATCCAGTGCCACGACCCCTCGACCTCGGGGGTGGACCGGACGTGCATGTTCTCCTCGAACAGCTCCCGGTTCTTCACGGGGATGTCGAAGGTGACGATGACCGGCATGCCCACGCCGACCGTCTCGCCCTTGAGCGGAGCCACCGACGGATAGGTCTGGTCGTCCAGGGTCAATGTCTGGGTCGTGAACGTGCGCACGAGGTCGACGTCCTTGCCGTCGTCGCCACGGACCTGCGCGGTGAGCGTGTAGGCCGTGCCGGGCTCGAGCCGCGAGGCCGCCGTCCAGCCGGACTCGCCACCCTCGCCCTCGATGGCGTCGGCGCCGTCCTCGGTGGACAGGGAGGCCTCGACGATCGTCCCGTGCTCGACGTCGACCTCCACGAGGGTGTCGACGGGCACGTCGGCCGCCTTGTCCTTGACGTTGGCCGTGACGACGGCCGGCTCCTTGGGGGCCACGGCCTCACGGAGCGATCCGCCCGAGGTGCAGGCTGCCAGGAGCGACGCGATCGCCACGACGACGAGCACGACGCGGTGCCCCAAGAACGTTGACCTCACCGCGTCATCCTACGCGGCGGGGACCAACATCCAGGCTGATCAGTGGGCGTGGACGCCGCGGTAGTACTCGAAGATCCAGCCGCAGAGGGTCACAGCACCGATCGTCGCGCCGATGATGAACAGCCACCAGCCGATGACCACGCCGAGCACGATCGTGCCGAGCGCCAGGGCGCAGTAGAGCGGCCACCAGCTGTAGGGCGGGAAGAAGCCCAGCTCGCCGGCGCCGTCGGCGATCTCGGCGTCGTCCAGGTCCTCCGGACGGCTCGGGATCTGCTTGGCCACCACGTACAGGTAGAAGCCCAGCAGGGCGCACAGCAGGAACGTCATGACGAGCGCCGTGGTGCCTGTGGGGTCCTCGGTGAGCACCCAGTACACCGGCGCGATGAAGACGAAGAAGATCCCGCAGGAGATGATCGTCCAGTACTCGGCCTTCATGCCCTTCATGGCTCAGTGACCGTCCTTCTGCTGCTTGGCATCTCTTATGGCCGACTCTTTGCCGTTGGTGTTGGGAGCGTCAGCGAACACACCGCCCTCGTCGGGGTTGTGCAGCAGCTCCAGCTCCGCGATCTCCGGGTGGTGCAGGTCGAACGCGGGGCTCTCGCTGCGCACGCGCGGCAGCGAGTGGAAGTTGTGGCGCGGCGGGGGCGAGCTCGTGGCCCACTCCAGCGACCGTCCCCAGCCCCACGGGTCGTCGAGCTTGACGAGCGGGTTCTTGCGCGACTTCCAGACGTTCCAGAAGAACGGCAGCGTGGAGGCGCCGAGCAGGAACGCGCCGATCGAGGAGATCTCGTTGAGCGTCGTGAAGCCGTCGTTCGGGCCGTAGTCGGCGTAGCGACGCGGCATGCCCTCCACGCCCAGCCAGTGCTGGACGAGGAACGTCAGGTGGAAGCCGATGAACAGCAGCCAGAAGTGGATCTTGCCCAGCTTCTCGTCGAGCATCCGACCCGTGAGCTTGGGCCACCAGAAGTAGAAGCCCGCGAACATCGCGAACACCACGGTGCCGAAGACCACGTAGTGGAAGTGCGCCACCACGAAGTAGGAGTCCGACAGCGGGAAGTCGAGCGTGGGCGAGGCCAGGATGACGCCGGTCAGACCACCGAAGAGGAAGGTCGTGAGGAAGCCGATCGAGAAGATCATCGGGGTGTCGAAGGACAGACTTCCGCCCCACAACGTGCCGATCCAGTTGAAGAACTTCACGCCTGTCGGCACTGCGATCAAGAACGTCATGAAGCTGAAGAAGGCGAGATCGACCGCCCCGGTGACGAACATGTGGTGCGCCCAGACGGCGACCGAGAGCGCCGCGATGAGCAGCGTGGCGGCCACCAGGCCGACGTAGCCGAAGATCGGCTTGCGGCTGAAGACCGGCAGGATCTCGGAGATGATGCCGAAGAACGGCAGGGCGATGATGTAGACCTCTGGGTGCCCGAAGAACCAGAACAGGTGCTGCCAGAGGATCGGCCCCCCGTTGGCCGCGTCGAACACGTGGGCCCCGAGCATGCGGTCGGCCGCGAGGGTGAGCAGCGCGGCGGCGAAGATCGGGAACGCGATGAGCACCAGCAGGCTGGTGACGAGCGTGTTCCAGACGAAGATCGGCATCCGGAACATCGTCATGCCGGGCACGCGCATGCAGAAGATCGTGGTGATGAAGTTGACCGCACCCAGGATCGTGCCCAGGCCCGACATCCACAGGCCCATGACCCAGAGGTCGCCGCCCATGCCGGGCGAGTTCACGCCGTCCGACAGCGGGGCGTACGCGAACCAGCCGAAGCTGGCGGCGCCGCCGGGGACGAACAGTCCGCCGACCACGATGGTGGAGCCGAACAGGTACAGCCAGTAGCTGAACATGTTCAGGCGCGGGAAGGCGACGTCGGGCGCACCGATCTGCAGCGGCATGATCGCGTTGCCGAAGCCGAAGAACAGCGGCGTCGCGAACATCAGCAGCATGATCGTGCCGTGCATGGTGAAGGCCTGGTTGTAGGCCTCGTCGCTCAGCAGGTTCGATCCCGGCTGCGCGAGGTTCGCGCGGATCGCCAGCGCCAGGACGCCGCCGATCAGGAAGAAGATGAACGACGTGACGAGGTACATGTTGCCGATCACCTTGTGATCGGTCGTCGTCAGCACGCCCACGACCTTCTGGCCGAGAGTCGTCTCACGGACGACGGTGGTCTCCCGACCGTCGTCGAATGCCGCAGTCGTAGCCATCAGTTACCCGCACCTTCCTGGACGCTCTCGTCGCCGCTCTCCTCGCCGCGCAGACCGGCGACCGTGTCGGCCTCCTTCTGTCCGGCGGGTGCACCCACCTGGCCGATCTCGACCAGGTCCTGCAGGTGCGCCTCGTACTCCTCGGGCGACACGACGTTCACCTTGAAGATCATGCGCGAGTGGTACAGGCCGCAGAGCTCTGCGCAGCGGCCCGTGAACGTGCCCTCGCGGGTCGGCGTCATGTCGAAGCTGTTCTCACGGCCCGGCACGACGTCCATCTTGAAGTAGAACTCCGGGATCCAGAACGAGTGGATCACGTCGGGGCTCGTCAGGTTGAACCGCACCGACTCACCCAGCGGGAGCCACAGCTCGGCCGGCTGGGCGGGCGTGCCGAAGTCGTACACGTCCTCGCCCTGCGTGGCCTGCTCGTCGAGGTAGTTGAAGGCCCACTGCCACTTGGAGCCGACGACCTGGATCGTGTGATCGGGGTTCTCGACCTCCTCGAGCACCTCGTTCTGGCTCGTGACGGTGTGGAAGAAGAAGACCGCGACGACCACGACCGGTGCGATCGTGTACAGCGCCTCCAGCGGGAGGTTGTAGCGCACCTGCGTCGGGATCTCGTCGTCGCTACGACGCCGGTACCGGACCGACGCGTAGACGATCAGGCCGAAGACGAGCACGAACACGACGAGGACGGCGATCCAGGCGCCGAGCCACAGGTCCCACACGGGCTGCGACCGATCGCTCGCGGCGACCGGCAGCGCGAGCCGCTCGATGTCGTTGTCCGCGACGGGCGAGCAAGCACTGAGGAGAACCGCGAGGACGACAGCAGCCGCCAACTTCATCCGACCCACGAGGCGCCTTTCTAGTCCACACCAGTCATGCGATGACACAAGAACAGTACCCCGACGTCGTCCGTGACGAGGAGGTAAGGGCACCCTTCCTAGGGTGCCCTCACGGGGTGAGCTCACACCAGGCTCAGGGCGGCGCCGACCTCGACCCGGGCGGCCTCGCCGTAGGCTCCCTCGAGTCGTCCGAGGAACGCCTCGCGGGTCAGGCGGTACTCCTGCGTGCCGGTCGTCTCGACGACGCTCGCAGCGATGGTGCAGCCGATCTGGGCGCACCGCTCGAGGGTCAGACCCGCGGCCACACCGGCGAGGAACCCGGCGCGGAAGCTGTCGCCCACACCGGTCGGGTCGACCGACGTCACGCCCGGGATGGCCGCGACCTCGACGGCCGGGCCCTCGGACGGGTACACCGTCACGCCGTCCTTGCCGCGCGTGACGACGCGGGTGCCGACGCGCGCCTGCACGTCGTCGGCCGACCAGCCGGTCTTGCTCTGGATGAGGGCGTCCTCGTAGTCGTTGCTGAACAGGTAGGCGGCACCGTCGACGAGGTCACGGATCAGGTCGCCGCCGGCCCAGGCGAGCTGCTGCGAGGGGTCCGCGGCGAACGGGATGCCGAGCGACCGGGCCGTCTCGGTGTGGCGCTGCATGCCGGCCGGGTCGTCCGGTCCGATGAGCAGCAGGTCGATCGGCCGCTCGCGGTGGATCTCCCCCACGTCGATGCGCCGCGCCTCGGCCATGGCACCGGGGTAGAACGTGACGATCTGCGCGTGGGCGTCGTCCGTCGTGATGGTGCACAGGGCCGTGTGGGCCGTGGGCGAGACGTGGACGAGGGAGCAGTCGACGCCCGCGTCCTCGAGCCAGGTGCGGTAGCCCTGCTCCACGAAGTCGGTGCCGACCGAGGCCACGAGCGTCGGTCGGTGGCCGAGTGCGGCCAGGGCGAAGGAGATGTTCGCCGCACACCCTCCTCGGCGGATGTCGAGGTCCTCGACGAGGAAGGAGACGGACAGCTTGTCCAGCTGGTCGGGGACCAGGGAGTCCGAGAACCTTCCCGTGAAGACCTGCAGGTGGTCGGTGGCCACGGAACCGGCGATCGCGAGATGCACCCGACGAGACTAGACGACGGCCCCCTGCGTGCGCAGGAGGCCGTCGTGTGAGGAGGTCGTGCGTGACCTCGGGCGTCGCCGCTCGTGGGCGACCCCTCGAAAGGTCAGTGGAACGAGTCGCCGCAGGCGCACGAACCGGTGGCCATCGGGTTGTCGATGGTGAAGCCCTGCTTCTCGATCGTGTCGACGAAGTCGATGGTGGCTCCGCCCAGGTAGGGCAGGCTCATGCGGTCGACGACGACGTTGACGCCGTCGAAGTCGCGGACCTCGTCGCCGTCGAGCGTGCGCTCGTCGAAGAAGAGCTGGTAGCGCAGGCCGGAGCAGCCACCGGGCTGCACGGCGATCCGCAGGGCGAGGTCGTCGCGACCCTCCTGCGCGAGCAGGCTCCGGACCTTGTCGGCGGCGTTGGCGGACAACGTCACGCCCTCGGCGGGCGCGGTGACGCCGTCGGTGGCGGTGGTGGCCGTGTCGGGGGTCGTGCTGCTGTCGACGCTCATGTCATCTCCGTCGGTCTCGGGTGGTCTCCCTGGTGCAAACCAGGAGGAGGCCGGTTCTGTTCCATCGTACGTGCTCGACCTGGGCGCGATCACCACGTGCTCCGCCGCGGGCTCACCTGGACCAGGTGCGGGCGACCCGCTCGGCCACCTCGCTCAGCGAGCCGGCCGGATCGGCGAAGGCACGCTCCTCCCCCACGACGTCGAGCACCGCGTACGCCGACTCCACGCCCATGGCGCGCATCTCGCGCGCGCCCACCGTGACCTGGCCGGCGATCGCCACGCACGGACGGGCATGGCGTGCTGCCACCTGCGCCACGCCGTGCACGACCTTGCCGCTGCGCGACGTGTGGTCGTAGGCACCCTCCCCCGAGACCACCAGGTCGGCCGCGGCGCACGCGGCGTCCAGACCCACGGCGTCGGCCACGACCGCGACACCGGGCCGGCGCTCCGCGCCCAGGAGGAGGAGCGCGAGCCCGAGGCCGCCCGCAGCGCCGGCACCCGGCGAGTCCGCGACCCGCCGTTCCGCCGGGGTCGAGCCGCAGGCCGCCTCGACGAACCGGTCGAGCAGTCCGTCGACCTCGACCACGTCGGCGTCGGAGAGGCCCTTCTGCGGCCCGAAGGTCTTGGTCGCACCGAACATCCCGACCAGGGGCACGTCGACGTCGCTCGCCGCCACGAGGCGCACCTGGCCGACTGCCGCGCGAGCCGGCTCGAGGTCGACCCGTGTGATGCCGCTGAGCCCGTCGGGCCCGGCGTCGAGCGGGCGGTCGGCCACCGCTCCGAGCGCGCCCAGCAGTCCGGCGCCCCCGTCGTTGGTGGCGCTGCCGCCCAGACCCACGACCACCGACTCGACGCCGAGCTCCACGGCGGCCGCGATCGCCTGACCCACGCCCCACGTGCTCGCCGACCTCGCCGACGGCGGTCCGAGCTGGAGCCCGCAGGCCTGTGCCGACTCCAGGTACGCGACGTCGTCGACGACGAGGACCGTCATCGGGACGTCGACCCCGGTCGACCCGGTCACCGTCACGACGTGGAGGTGACCGCCGAGGGCGTCGTGGAGCGCGTCGACGAAGCCGGGGCCACCGTCGGCCATGGGCAGCCGCACGATCTCGTCGTGGGGCGCCGCACGGGCCCAGCCGCGCGCGATCGCCCTGGCCGCCTCGGGGGCGCCCAGCGTCCCGGCGAACTTGTCCGGCGCCACGAGCACCCGCACGGTCGTCAGGCCAGTCGTTGCTCGGTGGCCGCGAGGAGCACGCACGTGGCGAGTCCCTCCATGGCCGTCCGCAGCTCCTCGATGGGCGGGAACGACGGCGCGATGCGGATGTTGCGGTCGCGCGGGTCCTTGCCGTACGGGAACGAGGCACCGGCCGGGGTGAGGGCGATGCCGGCCTCCTTGGCCAGCTGCACGACCCTCGTCGCGCAGCCGTCCGGGACGTCGAGGCTCACGAAGTAGCCGCCCTTGGGCTCGGTCCACGTGGCCACGTCGTGTCCGCCGAGTCGCTCGGACAGGACCTCGAGCACCACCGCGAACTTCGGGGCGAGGATCTCGCGGTGCCGGTCCATGAGCGCGTGCACGCCGTCGACGTCGACGAGGTGCCGCAGGTGGCGCAGCTGGTTGACCTTGTCGGGACCGATCGTCCGCTTGCCGATGAGTCCCGTGTACCAGGCGACGTTCTCCGGCGACGAGGCGAAGAAGCTGACCCCGGACCCGGCGAAGGTGATCTTGGAGGTCGACGCGAGCACGAAGGGACGGTCCGGGTGCCCGGAGGCGGCGCACAGGCCGACGATGTCGGCGGTCTTGGTGCGCTCCTCGGTCAGGTGGTGCACGGCGTACGCGTTGTCCCAGAAGATGCGGAAGTCGGGTGCGGCGGTCTCGAGGGCGGCCAGCTCGGCGGCCTTCGCCTCGCTGACGACCGCACCCGTGGGGTTGGCGTACGTGGGGACGATCCAGATCCCCTTGACGGCCGGGTCGGTGACGGCCTCGCGCACGGCGGCCATGTCGGGGCCGTCGTCGTGCATCTCGATCGTGCGCATGGTGATGCCGTACTGCTCGCAGATCGCGAAGTGCCGGTCGTAGCCGGGCGCGGGGCAGAGGAAGACGACCTCGTCCTCCTGCGACCACGGACGCGTCGAGCCGACCGTGCCCTTGAGCATGGCGAGCACCACCAGGTCGTGCATGATCGCCAGGCTCGCGTTGTCGCCCGCGACCACCTGGTCGACCGGCACGTGCAGCAGCTCGGCGAAGATCCCGCGCAGGTCGGCGTTGCCCACGATGCCGCCGTAGTTGCGGGTGTCGGTGCCCGCGCCGTCCTTGTAGTCCTGGCCCGGGAGGTCGAGCAGGGCGTTCGACAGGTCGAGCTGGGCCGCGGACGGCTTGCCGCGCGTGATGTCGAGGGCGAGACCGGCTGCCTTGAGGCGTTCGTAGGCGGCCGTCTGCTCGTCGTGGAGGGCGCTGATCTCTGCGGTCGAGAGGGTGTCGAGGCTCACGGTCCCAACCTACCCAAGACCGGCCGACCCGGACGCCCCAGCCGCAGTGCGCGCCCGAGTGCCCTAGACGGACAGGCCCGGCGCACCCCACAGCGCGAGCCACCGCTCGAGCTTCGGCTCGACCGGGACGTCACCCTCGACGAGCGCGCGGACCTGGATCTCGACCGGGTTGTCCCGACGCTGGCCGGCGACCGGCGCGAACGGGTAGAAGGTGCCCTGCTTGAACAGGTAGACCAGCGCCAGCGCTCCGCCGGAAGGTGCCGTGAACAGGACCGTGGAGCACAGGAGCTGGGGTCCGTAGCCGGCGTCGGCGAGCGAGGAGTTCGCCGCGTGAAGATCGGTGACCAGGCCGGTGAGGTCGCCCGGCGACCGGGTCACCTGCATCCAGCGGAAGCCTCGCCCGTCGTCGCTCAGCTCGACCGCCGCCGAGGCGTCGGTCCCGATGACCTGCTGCACCTCGGCCACGACCTGGTCGTCGCTCACGCCATCGACGTCGCGGAAGCACACGGCTCCGGCGCCCGTGGCCGTGAAGCCGGCAGCCTGCAGCGACAACCCCGCCTGGGGCACGCCGAACAGCACGTCGAGGTCGGCCTCCGGCGGCTTGGAGCGCCCGAGGATCCCGTCGAGCCAGCCCATCAGATCGGGCCCATCAGATCGGATCCGAGAGCTCGGCGCCGACCTTGGCCAGCTGCGCCAGGCGCTGCTCCAGCGGCGGGTGGGTGGCCATGAGGGCACCGGCCGACGCGCGGCTGATGGCCGGCGCGAAGAAGAACGCGCTCAGGGCCTGGGAGTCGCGCAGGTCCTTGTTGGGGATGCGGCTCATGTCGCCCGAGATCTTGGTGAGGGCCGACGCCAGCTTCGAGGGACGCCCCGTGAGGTACGCGCCGCTGCGGTCCGCGCTGAGCTCGCGGTACCGCGACAGCGCCCGGGTCAGCAGGAAGCTGATGAAGTACACCACCATGCTCACGAGGAACACGGCGATGAAGGGCAGGTTGTTGCCGTTGCGGTTGCTGCCGCCCCGGCCGAAGTACAGGCCCCAGCGGGTGATGAATCCGGCCAGCAGCCCGAGCGACGAGGCGACCGTCATGACCGAGACGTCGCGGTTGGCCACGTGGGCCAGCTCGTGCGCGAGCACGCCCTCGAGCTCGTCGGCGTCGAGGCGCTGCATGATGCCGGTCGTGACGCACACCGCGGAGTGGCTGGGCGTGCGGCCGGTCGCGAAGGCGTTCGGCATGTCCGTGACCGCGACGGCCACCGTCGGCTTGGGCATGTCGGCCATGACGCACAGCCGGTCGATCATGGCGTGCAGCTCGGGGGCCTGCTCCGGGGTCACGACCTTCGCGCCCATGGACCGCAGGGCGAGCTTGTCGGAGAAGTACCACTGGCCCCACGACATACCGAGGACGATGACGAGCCCGAACACGAGGTTCGTGTTTGCGATCAGGATCGCGCCGAAGGCGACGTAGAGGGCGCCGAGCCCGAGGCTCACCCCGAACATCCGTCGGGAGAGCCCCGCGTCAGGCCTGAATCTGGTGCGGGCCACGGCCATCCTCCCCTGACTCGGTGTCCGTGGAGGACGGGTCGATCCCGAGCTCGCGGTCGAAGCGGCGCGCCTCGAGGTCGGCGGTGTCCTCGCCCGGCCGCGCGACGACCCCGTCGGCGACGAGCTCGTCCACGGCGTCGGCCTTGGCCTCGAGCTCTCGGGTGTGCCGCTCGGCCGCCTCCATCTGCTGGTTGACGGTGCTGAGCGAGGAGGTGATGCCGGAGTCGGCGCTGGTCAGCTGCGAACGGGCCTCGGCCGCGGACTGGCGGGCCGTGAGCGTGTCCTTGCGGAGCCGGAAGTCCTCGATGTTCTGCTCCAGGCGGGTCGCCGCGTCGGTGATCGTGGCCTCCTCCTTCTGGAGGGCGGCGTGCCGCTCGCGCAGGTCCGCCAGGGCCTCCTCGAGCCCGACCTTGCGCCCGAGTGCCGCGCGGGCCGCGTCGTCGTCACCCCGGGCGACGGCCTCGCGCGCCTGGCCCTCGAAGGTGCTGGACTGCTGCTCGAGCTGGCGGAGCCGCACCTCGACGCGCTTGCGGCTCGTGGTGACGTCCGCGACGCCGCGACGCACGCGCTGCAGGTGGGCCAGCTGACCGCGGTAGGTGTCGTCGAGCGAGCTGCGCAACGCGTCGCCGTCGAGCTCCTGGTGCGACCGCGACCGCCAGATGTCGCGAATCCTGCGTCCGATCCCCATGGCGCCAGAGTACGGGCACCGTGCACGACCGGGGCTGCACGACCGACGGACGCCGCAGCGGAGCATCTGGGTCCCAGGGCCCTGGGCGCCCGGGTACCCGTCTCGCTTCCATGGAGCCATGCAGACAGTGCGACCACGACGCTTCGAGCGGGGCCAAGGCTCGCTCGAGCTCGTGGGCGTCATCGTCCTCGCCGCGATCCTGGTCGGCGGGATCGTCTGGACCATCACGGCGAACAGCGAGCCCATCAGGGCCACCGTCAGCACCAAGATCTGCGAGATCACCGGCGGCAGCGACTGCGGCGAGGTGCCGGAGCCCACCGCGCCCCTGCCCGGCGACTCGACGGTGCCGACCTATCTCGACCCCTCGCTCACACCGCAGGAGCAGGCCGAGGCCGGCGAGTACGTCGCCCTCGGCGACTCCTTCTCCTCCGGGGAGGGCGGCTCGGAGTACGACCCCGACACCGACGAGAACTACGCCTCCGAGGCCGAGGACTACTACGAGAACCTCGACGAGGACGGCAATCCCCAGCCGCAGCTCTACTGCCACCAGTACGGCTGCGTCGAGGTCCCGGTCACCCAGACCGAGGCGCCGTACAACAACATGTGCCACCGGTCCGAGGGCGCGTACTCCCAGCAGATCAACGACACGTTCGACTTCGCCGGCGGCTACACCTTCGCGGCCTGCTCCGGTGCCGTCACCGAGGACTTCACCGAGCCCAACAGCGACAACGACGACGAACCGGCGCAGCTGGACAACCTCGACGAGGACACCAGCCTGGTCACCTTCACCATCGGTGGCAACGACGCGAAGTTCGCGAACACGCTCGAGCAGTGCATCAAGGACGGGATGAACCCGTTCCACAGCTGCTTCGACAACCAGTCCGAGCGCGACGAGGCCGACGAGAACATCGCCCAGGCCATCGAGAACATGCGCGAGCTGCTGCCGCAGATCCGCGAGCAGGCCCCGAACGCGAGGATCCTGGTGCTCGGCTACCCGCGCTTCTTCCCCGAGGACCCGGGCAGCGCGTGGAGCGACGGCACGCAGATCGACACCGATGACATCCTGGCCATCAACGACCTGGTCGAGGACATGGACGGCCAGATCGAGGACCTCGTGAACGAGCTCAACGAGGAGAACCCCGGTGCCTTCCAGTACGTCGACATGTACGACGCCTTCAACGGGTGCGAGATCGGCACCTCCAACGCCTGCATGAACAACATCGAGGTCCGCATCGCCGACGGCAAGCCCGACAAGAACGGCAGCTACCACCCCAACGACCGAGGACACGAGGAGATGGCCGCCATCCTCGAGGAGGCGATCCGCAATGGTCCGTGACCCGTTCCCCCGCGTCGCGTCGCTGCTCGCCGTCACCCTCCTGGTGACGGTGAGCGGCTGCACGGGCGGCGACGCGCCCGCCGCGCCCGAGCGCACGTCCGCCGACCAGCGCGCCGACCTCACGATCCTGCCGGAGGACGGGCTGCCGAAGGGCTGGGTCCGCGTGCCGGCCAGCGAGCGCATCTCGGGCAACCCCGGCAAGCCCCGCTACTGCGGCGTCCCCGCGGAGCCCGCAGACGTCAAGGAGGGTCGCGTCTCCTACTACGAGCAGGAGGGGCTGCCGCGCTCCGTGCTCGAGTACGGGATGGTCGCGGACGAGCAGGCCGCCACCGACACCCTCGACGCTCTCGTGGCGGTCCGGACCACGTGCGAGGAGGAGGGGTTCACGACCGAGCCCGTCCCCGAGGACGAGCTCGACGGGCTCGGCGACCAGCAGGTGGGCTGGGACTACGACGACGGCGCCGGCAACCGGTTCCGCGTGGTCGTGTTCCGGCGCGCCGAGGTCGTCGTGGTCCTCGTCGCGACGGGTGACACGTCGGTCCCGACGCAGGAGCAGGCGACCATCGCACGCGACGTGGACGACCGCCTGCAGGGGTGAGGCGGGCGAGGTCGTCCTGTGTAGGGTGACGCCGTGACGCAGGACAACGCCGCCCCGGACGACCGCCAGAGCAACAACGCCAAGGGCCGCGCGACTCCCAGTCGCAAGGAGGCCGAGGCCGCCCGCAAGAAGGCCATGAAGACGCCCCTGACGCGCAAGGAGCAGATGCGTCGAGAGCGCGACGCCCGCGCGCAGCTGCGCCAGCGGCAGCAGGAGGCGCTCCGCGCCGGCAAGGGCTCCGACCTGCCGCCCCGTGACCGCGGACCGGTCCGCGCCTTCGCCCGGGACTTCGTCGACCGCCGTCGCAACGTCGCCGAGTACCTGCTCCCGATCCTGCTGCTCGTGCTGGTGCTGAGCTTCATCAACCAGCCCTGGGCCCAGCTCGTCGTCTTCTACGCCTGGGCGGTCATGCTGCTGCTCACGATCCTCGACGAGGTGGTCATGGTCCGCGGCCTCAAGCGCGGTCTGCGTGAGCGGTTCCCGGACACCCCCACGAAGGGTGCCGTCGGCTACTCGGTGCTGCGCAGCACCCAGCTGCGTCGCTTCCGGCTGCCGGCCGTCTCCATCGATCGCGGCGCCCCGTTGCGGGACCGCTACTAGACCACCAGGTCGCAGCGCCGCCGCGACGCGGTCAGGACGGCACGACGCTGAAGCTCCACGTGACGCCGAACCGGTCGGTGAGCATGCCGAACCCTGCGCTCCAGGCCGAGGCCGCGAGCGCCTCGACGACGACGCCCTGCACCGCGAGGTCGTCCCAGTAGCCCTGGAGCTCCTCGAGGGTGTCCGACGCGACCGAGACGAACACCGCCTGCTCGGTGAGCGTCGTGTGGTTCTCCCGGCGGGTGGTGCCTCCGCCGACGAGCATGCCCTCGGTCCGGCCGGGGACGTCGTAGCCCATCACGCGGAACCCGTTGTCGGCGGACACCAGGCCGAAGAGGACCGCACCCGCCCCGGGCGCGTCGGCCGGCATGCCGGCGTCGGCGTAGGTGGTGATGGCGAGGTGGCCGCCGAACACGGACTGGTAGAGCTCGAGCGCCGCGCGGGCGTCGCCGCGGAAGTTCAGGTGGGTGACGGTCTGGATGGTCATGTCTTCTCCTTCGGTGGTGGCCGGCCGCGTCGGCCGGTGGACCCACCGTGACACCCGTTCAGGCCAGCTTCTGTCCTGAACTCCACGTAATCTCGACCCTGTGACCACCACCGCCAGGCTCCTGCGTCTGCTGTCGCTGCTCCAGGCACGGCGGGACTGGCCGGGTCCCCTCCTCGCCTCGCGACTGGAGGTCAGCGACCGCACGGTGCGCCGCGACGTCGAGAGACTCCGTGAGATGGGCTACACCATCCAGGCCGCCACGGGTCCGGACGGCGGCTACCGGCTCGCTGCCGGTTCCGAGCTGCCCCCGTTGCTCTTCGACGACGACCAGACCGTCGCGGTGGCCGTCGCGCTGCAGACCGCACCGGCCTCCGGCGTCGGCATCGAGGAGGCCGCGGTCCGCGCCCTCGTCACGATCCGTCAGGTGATGCCCGCGCGGCTGCGGCACCGCCTGGACGCGCTGCAGGTGACCACGATCCGACCCGGGGGCACGGCACGCCCGAGCGTGGCGGTCGACGTCCTCGTCACCCTCGCCAACGCGATACGGGATCGCGAGGTCCTCCGCTTCGACTACGTCGCGAGAGGAGCACCGGACGCGGGTGACGACGTCCCTGCAGCGCGACGTGTCGAGCCGCACCACCTGGTCAGCTCCTCCGGACGGTGGTACCTCGTCGGGTGGGACCTCGACCGCGAGGACTGGCGGATCTTCAGCGCCGACCGCGTCGGCCCGCGCACGCCGACCGGGCCGCGGTTCCGGCCACGGTCCGTGCCGGGCGGCGACGTGCAGGCGTTCGTGTCGGCACGGTTCAAGGGGTCGGACCTGGACGAGTGGCCCTGCCGCGGCACGGTCGTGCTGCACCGGCCGGTGCACGAGGTACGCCCCTTCGTGGACGACGGGGTGCTCGTCGCACTCGACGACCACCGCTGCAGCATCGAGACCGGCTCCTGGTCCTGGGGCGCGCTGGCCGCCTGGTTCGGGAGGTTCGAGTCCGCGATGGACGTCGTCGGTCCGCCGGAGCTGGTCTCGGCCTTCGCCCTCCTCGCGGAGCGCTACGACCGGGCCGGCGGCGCGTCCGCGCACCCGTGAAGCGGCCGGGTCACGCGTCGCGCACCTCGAGCGGCGGGCGGCGGACGGCTATGCGCTGTGCAGCGACATCGGTCCGTAGACCTCGGTGTCGCCGTCGAGCAGACGGACCTGGTCGACGCCCTGGTCGATCAGCTCGGAGAACGTCTCCCCCACCCACGACTCCGCGTCACCGCGGCTGTCGAACTCCTCCGACCGGCCCTTGTCCTGCCCGTCGGCGGTCTCCAGCACCCAGCTCCAGCTCATCGCCGTCCTCCTCGTTCGGTCCAGCAGTCGGTCCGGTCATCGTCGCGCAGGCCACGGCCCGTGTCGCGTCGGAAGTCGTCAGGTCGAGGTCGTCACGAACGGCGGCTTGGTCACCGTGAAGCGCTCCGCACGCCGGCGGACCTCCACGACCACGTCGACACCGTCGCCGACGGACCGGTCCAGGAGGGCCAGGCCGACACCCTGGCGCAGCGTCGGCGAGAAGGTGCCCGACGTGACCTCGCCGACCACGTCGCCGGGCTCGCCGTCGGGGCCGACGGACCGCACGACCATGCCGGGACGCGGGATGCCGCGTCCTGCGGCGACGAGGCCGCGCACCAGGGGAACGGTCTTCTCCTCGCGCTGGCGGGTCAGGGCGTCCTTGCCGGCGAACGTGGGCTTGTCCCAGCCGACCGCCCAGCCCGCGCGCGCCATGACCGGCGAGATCTCGAGGGACAGCTCGTGGCCGTGCAGCGGATACCCCATCTCGGTTCGGAGCGTGTCGCGGGCACCGAGGCCGCAGGGCCGCAGACCGTGCGGCGCGCCGGCCGCCAGGAGCGCCTCCCACACCGCGGGGGCGTCGTCGGCCCGGACCACGAGCTCGTAGCCCTTCTCGCCGGTGTAGCCGGTGCGGCACACGATGGCCTCGGCCCCACCCACGGGCGCCTCGACGAACGACATGTACGCGTGGTCGACGGGCACGCCGACCGCCTCGAGGACGGCCTCGCTCGACGGACCCTGCACCGCCAGCACGGCGAGCTCGCGGTGCCGGTCGACGACCTCGACCCCCTCCGGGGCCGACGCCTGCAGCTGCGCGACCACGGCGGCGGTGTTCGCGGCGTTCGGCACGAGGAAGACGTCGAACTCGCTGCGGACGTAGGCGATGAGGTCGTCGACCGTGCCACCGGTCTCGTCGCAGCAGAGCGTGTACTGCGCCTGTCCGGGGCCGATGCGCCGCAGGTCGTTGGTGAGGACGGCGTTCACGTGGTCGAGGGCGCCCGCCCCCCGCACGCTCGCCTTGCCCAGGTGGCTCACGTCGAACAGGCCCGCAGCCTCCCGCACGGCCGCGTGCTCGGCGAGCACCCCGCCGCCGGACTCCGAGGGATACTCCAGCGGCATCGTCCACCCGCCGAACTCGGCCATCTTGGCCCCCAGGGCCACGTGGTGGTCGTGCAGCGGCGAGCGGAGCAGGTCCATGCGACTCAACCTAGCGGCCTGCGTGATTACATGGGATCCATGGCCCCTTCGACGCCGTCGCGCGTGAACGAGTCCCTTCTGCCTGACGTCTCGGTCAGCACAGCCAAGCCGTCGTCGGTCAAGGCCGACGTCCTCGTGCTGGGCGTGCGCAACGACGACGACGCCGGCGACCACGCCTCGACGCTGGCCCTGCTGGGCTTCACCGGCGAGAAGGGCCAGGTCGTCACCGTCCCTGCCGGCGAGGCCGCCAAGGTCTCGACGGTGGTGGCCGTGGGCCTGAGCGCCGAGCCCGATGCGGAGGAGCTGCGCCGTGCGGCCGCGAGCGGCGTGCGTGCGGCGGCCCGCACCAAGGCCACGTCCGTGGCGCTGGCCCTGCACCCGGCCGAGGGCGACGAGGTCACGGCCGTGGCGGAGGGCGCCCTGCTCGGCTCCTACCGCTACGAGGCCTACAAGACCAAGCCGACGTCCGACGACGATCGCGTGCGGACCCTCACCGTGCTGTCCGCCTTCGCCCGCCAGTCGACGGTCGTCGACGCCGTCGAGCGCGCCGCAGTGGTGGCCCGCGCCACGGCCCTGGCGCGTGACTGGGTGAACACCCCGCCCGGCGACCTGCGCCCGCCGGCCTTCGCCGACCAGATCGTCGAGCGCGCCGGTGGCACCCCCGTCAAGGTCTCGGTGTGGGACGAGAAGCGCCTCGAGAAGGAGCACTGCGGCGGCATCCTCGGCGTGGGCGCCGGGTCCGACGCGCCGCCCCGGCTGGTGCGCCTCAGCTACGAGCCCCGCAAGCCCGTCACCCACCTCGCCCTCGTGGGCAAGGGCATCACCTTCGACTCGGGCGGCCTCTCGATCAAGAGCGGCGCCGGCATGCAGACCATGAAGATCGACATGGCGGGCGCGGCTGCGGTCGTGGCCGCGACCCTGGCCATCGCCGAGCTCGGGCTGCCGATCAAGGTCACGGCGTTCGCCTGCCTCGCCGAGAACATGCCCAGCGGCTCGGCCACCCGCCCCGGCGACGTGCTCACGATGCGCTCCGGCTCCACCGTCGAGGTGCACAACACCGACGCCGAGGGTCGCCTCGTGCTCGCCGACGGTCTCTCCCTGGCGGTGGAGGCCGGCGCCGACCGCATCATCGACGTCGCGACGCTGACCGGTGCGTGCGTCGTGGCGCTCGGTGAGCGCACCAGCGGCGTGCTCGGCAACGACGACGCGCTGAGCGAGTCGGTCCTCGACGCCGCGAAGGCCACCGGGGAGTCGATGTGGCCGCTGCCGATCGTCGAGGAGATGAAGTCCGCCGTCACGTCCTCCAAGATCGCCGACATCCGCCAGCACAACCCGAAGCCGTACGGCGGGACCCTGTTCGCGGCCGCCTTCCTGCGCGAGTTCGTCGGCGAGACCCCGTGGGCGCACCTGGACATCGCCGGTCCGTCGTTCAACGACGGCGCCGAGCACGGCTACACGCCGTCGGGCGGGACCGGGGTGTCGGTCCGCACGCTCGTGCGTCTGGCGAGCGACCTGGTCGCCGCCGGTGCCTGAGGACCGACCCGCCACCGACGACGGACCACTGCTGGAGGGCACCCGTCGTGCGCTCGACGCCCGCCTCGCCGAGGAGCAGGTCCGCCGCCGCGTCCCCTCGGTCACGGCGGCCGTCGTGCGCGGAGGTGCGGTGGTGTGGAGCGGTGCGGCCGGCCACCTCGACGGCACGGCGGACTCCCCGCTCGCCACGCCGCAGACCCAGTACCGGATCGGGTCCATCACCAAGACGTTCGTCGGCACCCAGGTGCTGCAGCTGCGCGACGCCGGCCTGCTCGACCTGAACGACCGGATCGGCAACCACCTGCCGGAGCTCGGCGGGGGTGCCGGGCCCCGGGCGGCGAGCGGCACCGACCTACCGGTCACGGTCGCCCAGCTCCTGAGCCACACGTCGGGCCTGCAGGCCGAGACCAACGGACCGTGGTGGGAGCGGACGCCCGGCCAGGCCTGGGACGAGCTGCTGGCGTCGGGACCGCGCCTGCTGTTCACGCCCGGCACCCGCTTCCACTACTCCAACACCGGCTTCGGCGTGCTCGGCGAGCTCGTCTCACGGCTGCGGGGTCGGCCCTGGCACGACACCGTGCACGAGGACCTGCTCGATCCCCTCGGCATGGTGGCCACCAGCCACCGGCCGACCGACGACGCCGCTCCCGGACTCGCGGTCCACCCGTTCGCCGACCTGGCGCACGTCGAGCCCGAGCACGACGCCGCTGCCCTGGCCCCGGCCGGCCAGCTCTGGTCCAGCGCCGAGGACCTGGCCCGGTGGGCCGCCTTCGCCGCCGGCCACACCGCCGGGCTGCTCGATGACGCCACGCTGCGCGAGATGCTCCGGCCCGTCGCGGTGAGCGACGTCACCGGACAGCCGTGGACAGGCGCCCACGCGCTCGGGTGGCAGGTCTGGAACGTCGCGGGCCGCCGGTACGTCGGCCACGGCGGATCCATGCCGGGCTTCCTGGCCTCGCTGCGCGTCGACGTCGAGTCAGGCGACGGCGTCGTGGTGCTGGCCAACACCACCTCGGGGCTGGGCCCGGTCGGGACCGACCTGCTGGACCTCGTGCGCGATCGCGAGCCGGTCGCCTCGGCGCCGTGGCGCCGTGCGACTGCCCAGCGGGAGAGGCTCGACCTCGTGGGTGACTGGTTCTGGGGGACGTCCCGCTACACCGTCCGGCTCGACGGGGACCGGCTCGTCCTCGGCGAGCCCGGGCAGGGCCGCGGTGCGCGCTTCGCCTCCGCCGCCGACGGTGCGTGGGTCGGTCTCGAGGGCTACTACGAGAACGAGCGGCTCACGGTGCGCCGCGACGCCGACGGCCGACCCGTCCAGCTGGACCTCGCCACGTTCGCGTTCACCCGGACCCCGTACGACGCGTCGCCCGACGTCGAGGTCCCGGGCGGGCTCGACGAGGCGGGCTGGTCGTGAGCGACGATCCGCTCTGGGCCGCCTACGTCGCCGCGCACCCGCAGCACCGCGACGAGGTGCCCGCCGTCGGACCGTTCGGCAGCTCGGCCGCGATGGCGGACCGGCTCCTCGACTACGTGCTCCACGGCCCGAAGCGGGCCACCTGCGGACTGCCCGACCCCGACGAGCCCGTCGTGCTGGGCGGCCACTGGGTGGTGGAGGACGGCTCCGGGCGGTCACGCGTCGTGCTGCGCACCACCGACGTGCGCTCGGGACGGCTCGACTCCGTCGACGACGTCTTCGCATGGGACGAGGGCGAGGACGACCGCACCCGTGACTCCTGGCTGCGGGAGCACCGCCGCTACGTGGCGCGCGGACTCGGGCTGGCCGACGACGCCGATGTCGACCACGTCGAGGTCGTCTTCGAGCGGTTCACGGTCGTCTGGCCCCCCGAGCACGCCGACTGAGGCGTGCGGGTCAGTCGCCGGCGAGGCCGAGGGTGCGGGCGGCCTGCTCGACCTCGTCCCACTCGCTGCGGTCGCCACCGCGGCGGTCGGGGTGGGAGCGGGCACGCGCCTGCTTCCACCAGCGACGGAGCACCTCGTCGTCGGGGCGGACGGTGGCGTCGCCCGTGACGTCGGCCGACACCTGGAGGGTGGCGATCGCGTCGCGCTCGCGCGGCGAGAGCGGACGCGGGCCCGACGGCGCCGGCGCCGTGGAGCCACCGGGCGTGGAGCGACGCGGGCCCGGCGCGGACGAGCGCGCCCGACCGGTGTCGCGGGCCTGCTTGCGCACGGCGTAGTCGCGCATGCGCTGCGGGTACCCCACCCGGTTGGCGTCGTAGACGGGGATCGCCAGCTTGCGGGCGAGGTCGGCGGCCGCCTTGGGCGACTCGACCCGACGGCGGATGGACTCACCGTCCGACGCCACGAGGACGACCGTCGGCTCGTTGAACGACGTGCGCGGCTCGACGTACGCCTCGACGCCGTCACGCTCCCCCGCCCAGGCGCGCAGCGTGGCCATGTCGTCACGCGTCGCGCGACGATCGGAGCTGCCGCGTCGGCGGCCGAACAGAGCCATGGCGACATTCTGCCCGACGACTGGTGGACGACCGGGAGAATCGCGCAGCGACCCGCGCGGCAGGTCGCCGGGCGGCGCCCCACGGGTCACGCCGCAACCTACTCGCCGGTCGCTCCCCCCGTGGTGCGGTCGCACGCGAGGGTGACAAGATGACGGAGAACGACTCATCCACGCGGGAGGACACTGTGGCGGACAGCCCGGGCGACCAGAACACCTTCGACATCGTCATCCTGGGCGGCGGCAGCGGCGGCTACGCCTGCGCCCTCCGCGCGGTGCAGCTCGGCCTCAGCGTCGCGCTGGTCGAGAAGGGCAAGGTCGGGGGAACCTGCCTGCACAACGGCTGCATCCCCACCAAGGCGCTCCTGCACTCGGCCGAGGTCGCCGACGAGACCCGCCACAGCGAGAACTACGGCGTCAAGGCCACGTTCGAGGGCATCGACATGGCCGCCGTCAACGCCTACAAGGACGGCGTCATCGACCGTCTCTACAAGGGTCTGCAGGGCCTCATCAAGTCCGGCGGCATCACGGTCGTCGAGGGTGAGGGCGTGCTCGTCGCCAAGGACACCGTCGAGGTCGACGGCCAGCGGTACACCGGCAAGAACGTCGTGCTGGCGACCGGCTCCTACGCCCGCAGCCTGCCCGGTCTCGAGATCGGCGGTCGCGTCGTCACGAGCGAGGAGGCCCTCACGATGAGCGAGGTCCCCGAGCGTGTCGTGATCATCGGCGGCAGCGTCATCGGCGTCGAGTTCGCCTCCGTCTGGAAGTCCTTCGGGGCCGACGTCACGATCATCGAGGCCCTTCCCACGCTCGTGCCCCTCGAGGACCCGACGCTCTCGAAGAACCTCGAGCGCGCGTTCCGCAAGCGCAAGATCGCCTTCAAGACCGGCACCAAGTTCTCCGGTGTCGAGCAGACCGACTCCGGCGTGATCGTGACCCTCGAGGACGGCAAGACCATCGAGACCGACCTCGTCCTCGTGGCGGTCGGCCGAGGCCCGAACGGCAACGGCAACGGCTTCGAGGAGGTCGGCGTCACCGTCGACCGCGGCTGGGTGCCCACCGACGAGCGCCTGCACACCAACGTCGACGGCGTCTACGCCGTGGGTGACCTCGTGCCCGGTCTCCAGCTGGCCCACCGCGGCTTCGCCCACGGCATCTTCGTGGCCGAGGAGATCGCCGGCCTCAACCCCCAGCCCGTGCTCGACCCGGGCATCCCGCGCGTCACCTACTGCGACCCCGAGCTCGCCTCGGTGGGCATCACCGAGCCGCAGGCCAAGGAGAAGTACGGCGACGACAACGTCGAGACCGTCGAGTACAACCTCGGCGGCAACGGCAAGAGCCAGATCCTCGGCACCGCCGGCGTCATCAAGCTGGTGCGCGAGAAGGACGGCCCGATCGTCGGCGTCCACATGATCGGCGCCCGCTACGGCGAGCAGGTCGGTGAGGCCTCGCTGATCGTCAACTGGGAGGCCTACCCCGAGGACGTCGCGCAGCTGATCCACGCGCACCCCACGCAGAACGAGGCTCTCGGCGAGGCTGCACTCGCCCTGGCCGGCAAGCCCCTCCACTCGCACGCCTGACCCGAACGAGGACGACACCATGGCAACGACCGTCACCCTTCCCGAGCTCGGCGAGAGCGTCACCGAGGGCACCGTCACCACGTGGCTCAAGGCCGTCGGCGACACCGTCGAGGTCGACGAGCCCCTGCTGGAGATCTCCACCGACAAGGTCGACACGGAGATCCCCTCCCCCGTCGCCGGCACCATCCTCGAGATCAAGGTCGAGGAGGACGAGACCGTCGAGGTCGGCGCCGACCTCGCCGTGATCGGTGACGCCGACGAGAGCCCGTCGGACGACGGTGGTTCCGACGAGGCGCCCGCCGAGCCGGAGGACACCGAGGACGCCGACGTCGAGGAGGGTTCCTCCGACGACGAGGGCTCGTCCGACGACCAGGCACGGGCCGAGCAGCCCGGCGAGGAGCCGGCCCGCGAGTCCGACGGCACGCCCACCAACCAGGACGGCGAGGAGCCCCACCTGGAGACGAACCAGACCGGCGAGGGCACCGAGGTCAAGCTGCCCGAGCTCGGCGAGAGCGTCACCGAGGGCACCGTCACCACGTGGCTGAAGGCCGTCGGCGACACCGTCGAGGTCGACGAGCCCCTGCTCGAGATCTCCACCGACAAGGTCGACACCGAGATCCCCTCCCCGGTCGCCGGCACGATCCTCGAGATCAAGGTCGACGAGGACGAGACCGTCGAGGTGGGTGCCGTGCTCGCCATCGTCGGCGACGCCTCCGCGGCCGGTTCGTCCGGTGGCGACTCCGGCTCGTCGAAGGACGAGGCTCCGGCCGACTCCGGCGAGACCGACCCCGCAGAGGACCCGCAGAAGGCCGAGGAGCTCGAGGAGGCCGCCGAGGCCGAGAAGAGCCAGCCGGAGAAGGCCGACGAGGTCGCGAAGTCCGACTCGGGCTCCAGCGCACCCGCCCCGACCGCAGAGCCGGAGAAGCAGGCCCACCCCGAGAACGAGGCCCGCCCCGAGCCGACGAAGGACGCCCCGCAGCAGAGCTCCGGTGCCTCGACCCAGAGCGGCGGCGACACCTACGTGACGCCGATCGTGCGCAAGCTGGCCAAGGAGCACGGCGTCGACCTCGCCGCCGTCACCGGCAGTGGCGTGGGCGGTCGCATCCGCAAGCAGGACGTGCTCGACGCGGCCAAGAAGGCCGAGGAGCAGAGCAAGCCCGCGGAGCAGGCGCCTGCGGCCGCTTCGGCACCCGCGGCGGCCGCCGCCTCGACCGAGCCGTCGCCCCTGCGCGGCAAGACCGAGAAGGTCAGCCGTCTGCGCAAGGTCATCGCCTCGCGGCTCACCGAGTCGCTGCAGATCTCGGCCCAGCTCACGCAGGTGCACGAGGTCGACGTCACCGAGATCGCGCGACTGCGCGCCAAGCACAAGAACGCGTTCCTCGAGCGCGAGGGCGTCAAGCTGACGTTCCTGCCGTTCTTCGCGAAGGCCGTCGTCGAGGCGCTCAAGGCCCACCCGACGCTCAACGCCGCCCTCGACCTCGAGGAGGGCACCGTGACCTACCCGTCCGGTGAGCACCTGGGCATCGCGGTCGACACCGAGCGCGGTCTGCTCGTGCCGACGATCAAGGACGCCGGCGACCTCTCGATCGCAGGCCTCGCCCGCAAGATCGCCGACGTCGCGGAGCGCACGCGCACCAACAAGATCTCGCCCGACGAGCTCTCCGGTGGCACGTTCTCGATCACGAACCTGGGCAGCAACGGCGCCCTGTTCGACACGCCGATCATCAACCAGCCGCAGGTCGCGATCCTGGGTGTCGGTGCCGTGGTCAAGCGTCCGGTCGTCATCACCGACGCGCAGGGCAGCGACAGCATCGCGGTGCGCAGCATGGCCTACCTCGCACTCACCTACGACCACCGCCTCATCGACGGTGCCGACGCCGGCCGGTTCCTGACCGCGGTCAAGGAGCGGCTGCAGAGCGGCTCGTTCGAGGGCGAGCTGTGATCGGCTGACATGCACGTCGTCATCGGCGGTGCCTCGGGCTTCCTGGGCTCGGCCCTCGTCTCGCACCTGCGGGACGAGGGTCACCAGGTGACCCGCCTCGTCCGGTCGGGAAGCCCCGGCCCGGACGCCTCCCTGTGGGACCCGAGCCAGGGTCGGGTCGACCAGGTGCTGATCGACCGGGCCGACGCGGTCGTCAACCTGTCCGGGGCGTCCATCGCCCGGTGGCCGCGCACCAGCTCCTACAAGAAGGAGCTGTGGTCGTCGCGCGTCGACGCCACCACCACGCTGGCCAAGGCCGTGGCCGCCTCCGACTCCCCCACCGTGCTGCTGTCGGGCTCGGCCATGGGGATCTACGGCGCCGACCGTGGTCAGGAGCCGCTCACCGAGGGCGCTGCCCACGGCGACGGCTTCCTCGCCGACCTGTGCGTCGCGTGGGAGGCCGCCGCCGAGCCTGCCGTCCAGGCCGGGCAGCGGGTCTGCCTGCTGCGCACCGGCCTGCCCCTCGACGACGAGGGCGGCCTGCTCGGCCCCATGCTGCTGCCGTTCAAGGCGGGGCTGGGTCCGCGGCTGGGCAAGGGCACGCAGCGCATGTCGGTCATGTCGCGGCGCGACTGGGTCCGGGCCGTGGCGTTCCTGCTCGAGCGCGACGACCTCTCCGGCCCCGTCAACCTCTCCCTGCCCGACGCCCCCACCAACGCGGAGTTCACCGACGCCCTCGGCGACGCCCTGGGCCGGCCGACGTTCCTCGTCGCCCCGGCGCCCGCACTGAAGATGGCGCTCGGAGCGCTGTCCGACGACCTGCTGGGCTCGCTGCGCATGGTGCCCGCCGCCCTGCAGGCGGCCGGGTTCGTCTTCGAGGACCCCGACCTGCGCAGTGCACTCGCGTCGGCACTCGCCGACGACCGTGCTTCCTAAGCCCACCGGGACGCACCCCGACACCGCTGGGTCGCTGGTCCGGTACCTCGCCTTCTTCCGGGCCGACGTCCGGCGCAAGCTCGACGGTCTCGAGCCGGACGCGCTCCGCACGACCGTGCTGCCGTCGGGCTGGACGCCGCTCGAGCTCCTGTCGCACCTCGTGCACATGGAGCGACGGTGGTTCGTGTGGGGCTTCCTCGGCGAGCCGCTGCCAGACCCCTGGGGCGACCAGGGACCGGACGGACGCTGGTCGACCACGGACTCGCCGGAGTCGCTGCTCGCACGGCTCGAGGCGGGCGCGGTGCGCACCGAGTCCGTGCTGCGCGAGCACCCGCTCGACGCACGAGCAGCTCTCGGTGGTCGCTTCGACGCGGACCCGCCCACGTTGCACGCCATCGGCTTCCACGTGCTGCAGGAGTACGCCCGGCACGCGGGTCATCTCGACGTGGTGCGCGAGCTCGTCGACGGCGCGGTGGGCGAGGACGCGTCAGCGTGAGGCCACGACCCGCCAGCCGCTCGCGGTCTCCTCGAGGGTGACCCGACGTCGGGTGGGCTCGTCCGTCGGCAGCGGCACGGCCCCGCCCGCGTTCACGGCCCTCGTGGGCCCGAGGCGGTCGACCACGTCGAGGACGACGCGGTCGTCGTCGCGCTCGACCACCCGGCACGACGACCGCAGCTGCGCCATGCCCTCGAGCCGCAGCGAGCGCTCGGCGTAGTCCTCCAGCACCTCGACGTCGCGCTCGCGCAGGCCGTCGGACGCGTAGACCGCAGCGAGCCGGTCGACGTCGGCGTGCACGAACGCCTGCGCACGCTCGGCGTCGAGACGACCGAGCAGCAGGCACTCCTCGGCGGTGTCGCCCGGCCCGAGCAGGGTGCCCCACCAGGTGACGAGGGCAGCGAACCACGCAGTCATCCCCGCAGCGTGTCCGGCGCGGTCACGAGGGTCGAACGCGTGTCCACAGGCGGGCTACCGTAGGAGGCGTGACCATGGAGATCATCGACGACTGGTACGGCGAGCGCGCTCTGGACTACGAGGCGGCATGGGAGCTGCAGCGCGAGCTGCACGCCCAGCGCGTGGCCGGCGAGATCGACGACACCGCCCTCTTCCTCGAGCACCCGCCCGTCTACACGGCCGGCAAGCGCACCGAGCCGCACGAGCGTCCGTTCGACGGCACCCCCGTCGTCGACGTCGACCGCGGCGGCAAGATCACCTTCCACGGCCCGGGCCAGCTGGTCGGGTACCCGATCACGAAGCTCCCGTCGCACGTGCTCGTCGTCGACTACGTCCGGCGCGTGGAGGAGGCCCTCATCCGCGCGGTCGCCGACCTCGGCGTCGCGGCCGGTCGGGTCCAGGGCCGCTCGGGCGTGTGGCTCGCGGCCGACGCCCGTGGCCCGGAGCGCAAGGTCGCGGCGATCGGCATCCGCGTGACCCGCGGCGTCACGATGCACGGCTTCTCGCTCAACGCCGACGTCGACCTCGACTGGTACGACCGGTTCGTCCCCTGCGGCATCGCCGACGCCGGGGTCACCACGCTGTCGAAGGAGCTCGGGCGCGACGTGACCGTCCCCGAGGCCGCGGCGGCCGTCCGCCCGCACCTGGTGGACCTGCTCGCGTGGGAGCCCTACACGCCGTCGCCGGACCTGCAGACGGCCGAGCACGGGCACCCCCCGGAGGTGCCCGTGCTCGGCCTGCCCGGCTAGCCGCTGACGACTCAGGCGTCGGAGCTGGCCAGCGCCTCGCGGTAGGAGATCTTGTCCCCGGTGCGCAGCAGGGTCCGCTCGTAGACGGCGGCCCCGACCCGGACCATGACCGCGGCGACCACGATCGTGCCGCCGAGCGCGAGCGCGATCTGCCAGGCCGGGACCGCTCCTTCGGCCATCCGCGCCGGCATGAGCATCGTGGAGATGATCGGGACCATCGACAGGACCTCCTTGACCGCGTCCCCGGCGAAGAAGTACACGAAGTACGGCACCATCAGCAGCATCTGCGCGGGCATGGTGGTCGACTGCAGGTCCTGCTGGCGCGACGCCAGGGAGCCGGCGACGGCCCAGAGGCTCGCCAGCGCGGCGAAGCCGATCACGAAGAAGCCGATGTAGCTGATCATCGCCGGGGCCACGACCTCGAGCCCGGACAGCTGGCCCGTGACCGCGAGCCCGATCGCCGCGGCGGCGACGAACAGGACGATCTGCCCGATCGCCAGCACGGTGCTGCCGGCGATCTTGCCCCACAGCAGCTGCCGGATCGGGACGGCGGCGGCGAGGATCTCCACGACGCGGCTCTCCTTCTCCTGCGTCACGCTGCCTGCGATGGCCATGCCGAAGCCGATCGCCGTCAGGAAGAACAGCAGGATGAAGCCGAAGGCGGCCGCCTGCCGCAGGCCCGCGTCCTTCGACGCGGGGTCGAGCAGACGCTCCTGCGTGGTCGTCCCGGACTGCAGGGCGCTCAGGTCGACCTCCTGCGCGGCGGCGTTGCTCTCCAGCGCCTGCGAGGACACGGCGATCTCGAGGGCCTGGGAGACGGTGGAGTCGACGTCGCGGTCGCCCACGACCTCGTAGCCGTCGTTGGTGGCCAGGAGCGCCGCGTCGGCGTCCCCGTCCTCGACCAGACGCTCGGCCGCCCTGGCGTCGTCGACCCGGTCGGCCTTGATCGTCACGCGGTCGTCGAGGTTGGTCGCGACCGCCGACGCGGCGTCGACCACCTCGGCGGCGGCCGGGTCCACGACGGCGACGGTGCGGTCCTGGTCGCGTCCCTGGAAGAAGTCGGCACCGATGATGCCGCCCAGGATGATGACGAAGGACAGGACCGTGGTGATCAGGAACGACTTCTCCCACACGCGGGTGGTGATCTCTCGCTGGGCGACGACGCGCCAGAGGTTGCGCGTGCCGCGCGGGCTGGAGGTGCTCATCGGACGGACTCCTTGAAGATCTCGGAGAGGGGCTGGTGGTCGCGGGCGATCTCGATCACGGCGCTGCGCTCCCCCACGTGGCGGACGAGCTCGGGCGCGGTGAGGCCGTCGAGGTCGAGCAGGGCGGTCGGGCCGTCGACGTCGCGGACGACGACGCCACGCAGGTCGCGGAGCCAGGCGGCGTCCTCGCCGTCGAGGACCACGCGATAGCGGTCGGCGCCGCGCCCACGGAGCTCCTCGACGGGGCCGGCGGCGACGAGGCGACCGCCGGACAGGATGACGAGGTCGTCACAGAGGCGCTCGACGAGGTCGAGCTGGTGGCTGGAGAACAGCAGGGGCAGGTCGCCCGCCTCACGCTGGAGCAGGTCGACCATGGAGTCGACGGCCAGCGGGTCGAGACCGCTGAACGGCTCGTCGAGCACGAGGGCTGCGGGCCGGTGGACGAGGGAGGCAGCGATCTGGATGCGCTGCTGGTTGCCGAGCGACAGCTCGTCGAGCAGGTCGTCGGCGCGGCTCTCGAGGCCGAAGTGGCCGAGCAGCTCGTCGGTGCGGCTACGCCCCTCGTCGGGGGTCATGCCGTGCAGCCGGGCGAAGTACACGAGCTGGTCGCGCAGCTTCATGCGTGGGTAGAGGCCACGCTCCTCGGGCATGTAGCCGAAGGAGCGGCGCACCTCCGCCGTCACGGGCTCGCCGTTCCAGAGCACCTCCCCCGCGCTGGGTGCGAGCACGCCCATGATCATGCGCATGGTCGTGGTCTTGCCCGCGCCGTTGGCCCCCACGAATCCCGTGGTGCGCCCCGGTCGGACCTGGAAGGACACGTCGTCGACGACGGTGGTGTCCCCATAGCGTCTGGTGAGCTTCTCGACGGTGATCATGCGTCCACGCTAGGGATCCGAAGGGCGGTGGCGCATCGGCCGCGCGGCCACATGTCCCTCCCCCACGCGGCTACGTGGAGGCGTCGTCAGGCGGTCGCCTCACCGGACGGCTCTTCCCGGGAAGCAGGCCCGACTCAGTCGTCCATCAACCCCGACTCGAACGCGACGATGACCGCCTGCACGCGGTCGCGGGCGCCGAGCTTGGTGAGGATGCGCGAGACGTGCGACTTCACGGTGGCGCCGCTGACGAACATCTCGGCCGCGATCTCGGCGTTGCTAAGCCCGCGTCCAAGAGCCTTCAGGACGTCGCGCTCGCGCTCGGTGAGGTCGTCGAGCACGCTCGCGTCGCCCCGCGACCGGCCGGTGGAGCGGGCGATGACGCGCTGGGTCACCTCGGGGGCGAGGAGCGCGTGACCCTGGGCGGCGAGCCCGATGGCGCTCACCAGGTCCTCGGGCGGGCAGTTCTTCAGCAGGAACCCACTGGCACCGGCCTGCAGGGCGGCGAACAGGTACTCGTCGTCGTCGAAGGTGGTGAGGATGAGCACGCGCGTGTCGGGGTGGTCCTGCGCGATGCGGGCGGTGGCGGTGATGCCGTCGGTGCCGGGCATCTGCACGTCCATGAGCACGACGTCGGGCTTCAGCGCCGCGACCTGGCGCAGCGCCTCGTCGCCGTCGCGCGCCTCGCCGACGACCTCGATGTCGGTCTCGACCTCGAGGATCATCGAGAACCCGGCGCGGATGAGCTCCTGGTCGTCCACCAGCAGCACCCGGGTGGTCTGGTCGCTCATGCGTCCTCCTGGTCGACGGGGATGCGGACCCGGACGCGGTACCCGCCCGTGGGTCGTGGGCCGATGTCGGCGATGCCGCCGTGCATGGCGGCGCGCTCGCGGATGCCGTCGAGACCGAAGCCGCCCGAGGCCTCGTCGGGGGCGGTGCGGGTGGGACCGTCGTCGAGCACCTCGACCTCGACGGCCGGACGCTCGCCCGAGTCTGTGAGGTACCGCAGCGTGATCCTTGCCGACGGCGCCCCCGAGTGGCGCCGCACGTTGCTGAGCGCCTCCTGGGCCACGCGGTAGAGCGACAGCCCCACGGTGTCGGGGACGGGGAACGGCGCGCCCACGACGTCGACCACGACGGCGGGGCGTTCGGTCGTGACGGCGAGCGCCTCGATGTCGGCGATCCCCGGCTGCGGGCCGCGGTCGGCGGGACCGGCCTCCTCGGCGGACCGCAGCAGCCCGACGATCTGGTGCATCTGGGACACCGCCTGCCGCGACGACGTCTCGATGGAGGTGAGCGCCTCGCGGGCCCGCTCCGGGCGGGCCTCGAGGAGCCGCCCGGCTCCGGCCGCCTGGACCCCGATGCCACTGACGTGGTGCGCCACGACGTCGTGCAGGTCGCGGGCGATGCGGACGCGTTCGGCCTGGACCGCCTGCTGCTGCTCGAGACCCTGCACGGCGCGCTCGCGCTCGCGCTGGTCCTCGACGAGGGCGCTGCGGCGTGCGCTGAGGTAGGCCGACTGCCCCCACGCGATGGCACCGAAGAAGTATGCGACGTTGATGGCCAGGCTGTAGACGACGAGCGCCACCTTCGGGGGGAGCAACCCGGTCTGCTCGCCGAGAGGCCCCATGGTCCCGTTGTTCAGCGACCACACCAACCAGCCGAACATGCCGACCAGGACCAGCCCGGTCACCGCCCACAAGGCTCTCGGCCGCCGCGACCACGCCCACGCGGCGTAGAGGGCGGCGAAGAGCGTCATCTGGACGGTGAACACGACCCCGAGCTCCAGCAGCCGCTCGCCGATGACGATGAAGACGGCCGACACGACGAGCAGCACCGTGATGGGGAAGCGTCGGCGACCGCACAGGGCGAGGCCGCAGATCCCGAACCACACGTAGGCCTCGATGCCCTTCCAGCCCGTGGAGGCACCGGACGCGCTGGCGAAGACCTCGACCGACGCGACGCTGACGATGGCGGCGACGAGACCGACCAGGACGTCGGTGCGCACCTGGGCACGGGTCGGTCGCGGACGCGTCCACGAGCGGTCGAGTCTCCCCACGCCGCGACCCTACCCAGTGCTACGCGTGCGTAGCCCCGCGGACGAGATGGGGCTGGGTCGGCGGCGTACTGTGGAGGGCGTGACGATCGCACCCGAAGGCCGCAAGATGCTCAGGCTCGAGGTCCGCAACGCGCAGACCCCCATCGAGAAGAAGCCCGAGTGGATCAAGACCCGCGCCAAGATGGGGCCGGAGTACAACGAGCTGATGAAGCTCGTGAAGGGCGAGGGGCTCCACACGGTCTGCCAAGAGGCCGGCTGCCCCAACATCTTCGAGTGCTGGGAGGACCGCGAGGCCACCTTCCTCATCGGCGGCGAGCAGTGCACGCGGCGGTGCGACTTCTGCCAGATCGACACCGGCAAGCCGTCCGCCCTGGACCTCGACGAGCCGCGTCGCGTGGCCGAGAGCGTGCAGAAGATGCAGCTCCGCTACTCGACCATCACCGGTGTGGCGCGCGACGACCTTCCCGACGGCGGCGCGTGGCTGTACGCCGAGACGGTGCGCAAGATCCACGAGCTGAACCCGGGCACCGGTGTCGAGAACCTCATCCCCGACTTCAACGGCAAGCCCGACCTGCTCGAGCAGGTCTTCGACTCCCGTCCCGAGGTGCTCGCGCACAACGTCGAGACCGTGCCGCGCATCTTCAAGCGGATCCGTCCGGCGTTCACGTACGAGCGGTCGCTCGGCGTCATCACGCAGGCGCGCGACTACGGGCTGGTCACCAAGAGCAACCTGATCCTCGGCATGGGCGAGACCCGCGAGGAGGTCTCGCAGGCGCTGCGCGACCTGCACGATGCCGGCTGCGACCTGATCACCATCACGCAGTACCTGCGGCCCAGCCCGCGCCACCACCCCGTGGAGCGCTGGGTCAAGCCCGAGGAGTTCGTGGAGCTCAAGGACGAGGCCGACGAGATCGGCTTCGCCGGCGTCATGTCCGGCCCGCTCGTGCGCTCGTCGTACCGCGCCGGCCGCCTGTACCAGCAGGCCGTCGAGAAGCGTCAGACCACGGGCGAGGTCGTGCTCCGCCACACGGACGGCGTCGCGTAGCCGCATCGTAGGATGGGGTCATGTCCAACCCCGCCGCGCCACCGAAGGGACGCCTGGCCCAGCTGCGCCAGGCGTACACGATCACCAAGCAGAACGACCGCAACATCGGGTTGATCCTGCTGCTGACGTTCCTGATCGGCGCCGGTGTGACCGCGATCCTCGGTGTGCTCGTGCTGGGCACGGGCCTGTTCGGGACGATCATCACGGTCGTCTTCTCGATCCTCATCGGCATCCTCGCGCTGCTGGCGGTCTTCGGCCGCCGCGCCGAGAAGGCCGCCTACGCCCAGGTGGAGGGCCAGCCCGGTGCCGCCGCCGGTGCGCTGCAGATGATGAAGCGCGGCTGGAACGTCAAGCCTGCTGCCGGGTTCACCAAGAACCAGGACGTCATGCACCGCGTGATCGGTCGCCCGGGCATCGTCCTCGTGGGCGAGGGCAACGGCTCGCGCGTGCGCAGCCTGCTCGCGGCCGAGCGCAAGAAGCACGTGCGCATCGTCGGCGACGACGTCCCGGTGATCGAGGTCGTCGTGGGCCGTGGCGACGGCGAGGTGCCGCTGCCCAAGCTGGTCAAGCACCTGCGCAAGATGCCGAAGTCGGTCAAGCCGGCCGAGCAGACGGCGATCATCAACAAGCTCAAGGCGCTCGACGCCATGCGTCCGACCGCACCCATGCCGCGTGGGCCCGTGCCCACGAGCATGAAGGGTGCGCGCCGGGCGATGCGCGGTTGATGCACCGCTCGACGCGCTTGCGGGGCCTGGCCACCGCTCTCGCGGCTGCGGCCGTGCTGGCCGGGTGCGGGGGCAGTGCGACCCCCGGTGAGATGTCGGCGCAGACGTACCGCTCCCTCGAGGCGCGTGGCGACCAGCTGACGCCCGAGACGGCGAAGGACCGGGGCGCGACCGACGACGACGAGCTGGCGCAGACCTTCCTCGACGAGGGCGGCGCACCCGTCCCGTCCGGTGCGCAGTGCCTCTACGCCAAGACGTCGTACCGCGAGTCCTACCGCGGCGTGGCGCGCTTCTGCTTCGAGGGCGACCGCGCGGTCTCCGTGGAGCGCAACCGCGCCGACCTCGACCAGTAGGTCAGGCGCGCACGCTCAGGTGCGCGACGCGGACGGCGGGGTGCGACGTGCGACCCGCGAGCCCGACACGATCTCGTGCAGCCCGCGCTGGTCCTCGTTCTGGATGAGCGCCGGGACCACGAGGCACAGCAGCGCGGTGCGCAGCGCGGCCCTCGGCACCCCGATGGGGCGGCCGTCGGGGCCGACGACGCCGATGCTCATGATCCGCTTGCCGATCGAGAAGCCGAGCGTGCCGGTGAGCAGCGTGACCTCGAGGAAGAACACGCCGAGCGTGTAGAACGAGCTGACCGCCCCCTCCCCCGCCAGCGGCGTGCGGGTGACGGCCACGACGCTCAGCGTCGCGACGGCCCAGTCGATGAGGAGCGAGACCAGGCGGCGGCCGAACGAGACGTCGTACACGTCGCTGAGCCTATCGGCCCGGCCCGAGCCACTGAGGCCGTCACCGCTGGTTCACGTGTCACAGGGACTTGTAACATGCCGGAAACAATGGAGTGACGACCGGGAAACTGCCGCTGCCTAGCGTCGGTGACGCGGACGCCGAGGCGCCGCTCCCGCCACATCGACGATCTGGCCACCCACGCGTGGCCGAGGAGGCCCCATGTTCGGCAATGCCGACGAGTTCTTCAAGTACGTCAAGGACGAAGGCGTCGAGTACCTCGACGTCCGCTTCACCGACCTGCCCGGCATCCAGCAGCAGGTGACGCTGCCGGCGTGGACGTTCGACGCCGACGCCGCCGAGAACGGTGTGGCCTTCGACGGCTCGTCGATCCGCGGCTTCCAGAGCATCGACCAGTCCGACATGGTGCTGTTCCCCGACTTCGGCACGGCCTACCTCGACCCGTTCAAGGCACGCAAGACGCTCGCGATGGAGTTCTTCGTCCACGACCCGATCACGGGCGAGGCGTACTCGCGCGACCCCCGCAACATCGCCCGCAAGGCCGAGGCGTACCTGGCCACCACGGGCATCGGCGACACCGCCTTCTTCGCCCCCGAGGCCGAGTTCTACATCTTCGACCGCGTCAACTTCGGCACGAGCGCCAACAAGTCGTTCTACGAGATCACGTCGCTGGAGTCGGCCTGGTCGACCGGTGGGGACCTGACGGACAACCGTGGCTACAAGGTCCGCTACAAGGGCGGCTACTTCCCCGTCGCGCCGACCGACCAGACGGCCGACCTGCGCAACGACATGATGTCCAACCTCGCCGACGCGGGCCTCGTCCTCGAGCGTGGCCACCACGAGGTCGGGACCGCCGGCCAGGGCGAGATCAACTACAAGTTCGACACGCTGCTCAAGGCAGCCGACGACGTCATGAAGTTCAAGTACATCGTCCGCAACACGGCCTGGGCCGCGGACAAGACGGTGACCTTCATGCCGAAGCCGATCTTCGGCGACAACGGCTCGGGCATGCACGTGCACCAGTCGATCTGGAAGGACGGCTCGCCGCTGTTCTACGACGAGGCCGGCTACGGCGGACTGTCCGACCTGGCGCGCCACTACATCGGCGGCATCCTGAAGCACGCCCCGTCGCTGCTGGCGTTCACCAACCCCTCGGTGAACAGCTACCACCGTCTGGTCCCGGGCTTCGAGGCCCCGATCGCGCTGGTCTACTCGGCCCGCAACCGTTCGGCCTGCGTCCGCATCCCGATCACCGGCTCGAACCCGAAGGCCAAGCGCATCGAGTTCCGCTGCCCCGACCCGTCGAGCAACCCGTACCTGGCGTTCTCGGCCCTGATGATGGCCGGCATCGACGGCATCAAGAACAAGATCGAGCCGCCGGCCCCGATCGACAAGAACATCTACGAGCTGCCGCCGGAGGAGTACAACGAGATCGACATGGTCCCGACGTCGCTCAACGCGGTGCTCGACAACCTGGAGCAGGACCACGAGTTCCTGACCCAGGGCGACGTGTTCACGCCCGACCTCATCGAGACGTGGATCGACTACAAGCGCACCGAGGAGATCCTCCCGGTCCAGCTGCGTCCGCACCCGCACGAGTTCGAGCTGTACTACGACATCTGATCGACGGGGTGGCTGAGCACGACTGAGCCACCTCTCGACGGTCGACAACGACCCCTGTCCTGCGGCGCGGAGACGCGTTGCGCGGGCAGGGGTCGTTGCGTGTGCGGACCGCTGGCACCCCGCCGCAAGACGGCCCCGGCTCGACAGCTCATCGCGACAGAACAATGAGTCCGCCATCGCGTCACGTCCCGGCAAGCCGCCCGTCTCATCCCCGTCAGAAGGCCGATCGGGGGGTACGAAGATGTGGGACGAGAACTGGGCGACGCGAGCCGCCTGTACGGCGACGGACGATCTGTTCGTCAAGGGCGCGGAGCAGAACATTGCCAAGCGCATCTGCAACGGGTGTGACGTGAAGGCGGCGTGCCTGGCCGAGGCGCTCGACAACCGCATCGAGTGGGGCGTCTGGGGAGGGGCCACGGAGCGCGAGCGGCGGCAGATGCTGCGCCGGCGACCCGACGTGACGGCGTGGCGCGACCTCCTGAGGCTCGCTGCCTAGCTCGTCCGCACGGTCGCGTCGTCGATCCGTTCGAGTCGGGCCGAGACCGGCGAGCGGTCAGGCGGAGATCTCCCCCGCTCGCCCCAGGCGGGCGCGGTCGGCGGCCTTCATGCCGCGGACGACGGAGCCGACGTCACGGACCTGCGAGCCGCCGCGCCAGGTGCCGCGGACGCCGTGCTGGCGGAGCATGTAGCCGTAGTAGTCCTCGACCTCGACATCCTTCGCGATGAGCGCCGGGACCTTGGCGAGCGAGACCTCACCCGTGGCGTCGTCGACGCGTTCCGTGGCGGCGCCGGCCTCGAGCTGTGCACGGGACTGCGCCTCGTGCAGGCGCTCGCCGATGCGCTCCGTCCACCCCGCGTAGAACGCCGCCCGTGCGGTGCTGCCGTGCACCGGCTTGTGGGCGCCGGAGCGGAGGTAGGCGTCGCCGTCGGTGACCATCTGGATGACGAGCGAGGCGTAGAGCGTCTTGGCCACCTCGATGTCGGTGGCGAAGCCGAACAGAGTGACGCCGGTGTTGTCGCCGCGGATCGTGCAACGCAGGTCGTTGGCGCGGGACACCGCGATCATCAGGCTCACGTACCGGACGTTCGAGCGCTGTCCACTGTGCCCGAGGCGCACCGTCTCGAAGGTCGGCTGCGCCGCCGCCTCACCCTCGCGGGCCCCGGCGCGCGCGAGCGTCAGCTCGATCGAGTGCGTGGTGGCCAGCTCCTGGGCCTTCGCCAGGAAGGCGTCGCGCTCGGCCTCGGTGGAAGCGCCCTCGGCGTGGCGCAGCAGCTTGCCGACCTTCGCGACCATGCCGTCGTCGACGCCCTCGGGGCGGTCCACGCCGACCTCGGTGTACGCGGCGCGCAGCATCGCCGCGACCTCGCTCCACCCGAGGTCCTCGAGCAGCTGCACGAACGTGGCTCGGAACCCGGCGCCGTGCTCGTCGATGATCGCGCCGTCGAGGCCGGTGTTGAGGTGGTGCGCCAGCTCGTGCGCCACGACCAAAGCACGCAGAGCCCACGCTCCCCCGCGTTCGCGCTGCGGCAGCCAGATGGTGCCGTCGCGGTACGACGCGCGTCCCTTGCCCGAGTGCGCGATGACGCGCACCTCCTTGCCCTCCCGCCCGCGGTACGCCGAGCCGAACTGCTTGGTCTGCGCGCGGAGCCGCTCGCCGGCGGCGTCGACGAACCGCTGCACCTCCGACGGGCGCGTGAATCGCGGTTCGGGCTCGGGCGTGAACGTGACCCACCGGGCCCCGCCACCGCGGTTCAGCCGGACCTGCACGGTGCCGTCGTCGGACGAGACGGCGTCGAGCCACTCAGCCACGAGGTCTTCGGCGGCGTAGGTGCCGGCCTGCTCGGGATCGCTCATGTCGTGAACGGTGCCAGGTGGCTCCGACACGGTGGTCGACGACCCAGGTCTCGACAGCACGCACGATGTTCCTGGACATTCTTCCCACGTGGTGGTGGACTCGGTGCCGTGGACGACACCGTCCGCGCGAGGGGGGACGAACGATGACGTGGTGGAACCAGATGAGCAGCCGCGCCCGGTTGGGCGCCGTGGTCGGTGCGGTCCTCGTGCTGGCGCTCGGCACCGGGACGGCCTTCGCGCTCACCTCAGGCGGGTCGGACGAGAAGGACACGACGGCGACCCCGACCACGTCGACCACACCCACGGCTTCGGCGAGCCCGACCGACGACGTCAAGGCCTCCGACGACCCTTCCGGCGCGGACCAGACCAGCACCGGCGGCGCATCGACCGGCACGATCGTGGTCACCGTCGCCACGTCCACCGGGGAGCGTCCGATCGAGAGCGGCGTGGCTGCCACGAACGTCGACACCGGCCAGCGCTACGACAGCGGCATGGGCAATGACCGTCCGTCGTGGACCCTGAAGGGCGTCGCCCCAGGCCGCTACGTCGTCAGCGCCGGGTCGGACGACGACGACTGGGAGTCGGCCTGGTACGGCCAGACCAACCCGGTCGAGGGCGACCGGTCGCAGGCGAAGGTGGTCACCGTCGAACCCGGCGAGACGGTGCGCGTGACCGTCACCCTCATCTTCTGGCCGTGCGCCGAGCCGCCCGGCACCTACCCCGAGTGCGGGACCAACCTCGACCCCGAGCCGACGCCCACGACCTCCGCCTCAACCCCTGCGGCCGAGCCCGAGCCGTCATCCGCTCCCTGACGCGAAGTCTCGGACCCGTGCCCGCCGACCGTGGGCCGACGTACGCTGCTGCATGGGCACCCTGACGTTCACCGCCACCATGTCCGTCGACGGATACGTGGCCGACGCCGACGGCGACTTCCAGTGGGCCGGACCGGGCGACGCCGTGTTCGCCGCGCACATCGAACGGTTGTCCCAGGTCTCCACCGAGGTGCACGGACGCAAGACCCACCTGCTCATGGCGTACTGGGACGCCGAGCCGGAGCCCGGCGCCTGGGGCCCTGCCGAGCACGAGTGGGCTCGCCTGTGGGCGCGGACCGAGAAGATCGTCGCGTCGTCCACGTTGTCGCAGGACGACCTCTCGAAGGGTGCCCGCCTCGTGCCGCACCTCGAGCTCGACGAGCTGGAGCAGATCGTGCGCGACGCACCCGGCGACGTCGAGATCTTCGGCCCCACCACCGCAGCACCGGCCATCCGCGCCGGCCTCGTGGACGAGTTCCGCCTCTACGTCGTGCCGAAGGTCGTGGGGAGCGGCCTCCGGGCCTTCCCCGACGATGCGAACCTCGACCTCGAGCTCGTCGACGAGGGACGGCTCGACGCAGTCACGTACCTGCGCCTGCGCCGCCGCTGAGCCCGACCCACGTCGACGCTCGGCACCGCGAGACCGGTGCGTGCCGAAACCACATCGCAACCGCCGGGACCTGGACGCTGTCCGTGCCGTGTGGTGAGGTGAACAGGCCGGTCTCTGCGTCGCGTTCTCGCGGCCGCCGGCAGTTCCTAGGGGGGACAACACGTGAACACAGGTATGTCTCGAGCCCGACGCGGGCTCACCATCGGGGCCGTCACTCTGGCCCTCGGGGTCGTCGCCACCACGCTCACCAGCGCCGGCGCCGCCACCACAGCGAAGTCCACGCCCGTGCCGATCGCCACGCCCGAGGGCCAGGTCAGCAGCTACGTGGTCAACGCCAAGAAGGCCAACGCCACCGGCACCGCCGACGCGCGCGCCATCGTGAAGAAGGCCGGCGGCACGGTCATCCAGCAGTGGCCGCAGATCGGCGTGATCGTCGCGCACTCCACCCACGCCGACTTCCGCGCCGACGTCTACCGCCTCGGTCGCAAGAGCGTCGCGTCGGTCGGCGCCACCCGCACCGTCCCGGTCAGCGAGCGCACCGAGGCCACCACGCTGCGCAAGAGCCAGGGCGTGGTCAAGGAGGAGTTCGCCAACACCGCCGACGAGTACGTGAAGCCCGACCCGCGCGAGGGCGAGCAGTGGGACATGGCGCACATCAAGGCCGACCACGCCCACGAGATCACCGACGGGTCGAAGAAGGTGCTGGTCGGCGTGCTCGACAGCGGCATCGACGCCGACCACCCCGACCTGGCCGCGAACATCGACGTCAAGAACTCGGTCAACTGCACCGACGCCGGCACGGTCGACCGCTCGGCCACCGGCTGGCAGCCGACCACCAGCGACCACGGCACCCACGTGGCCGGCACCATCGGCGCCGACCGCAACGGCGTCGGCATCACCGGCGTCGCGCCGAACGTGCGCATGGCCTCGGTCAAGGTCGTCAACGACGACGGGTTCATCTACCCCGAGTACGCCATCTGCGGCTTCATGTGGGCCGGTCTCAAGGGCATGGACGTCACCAACAACAGCTACTACATCGACCCGTTCGAGTACTGGTGCAAGGACCAGGCCGACCAGGGCGCCGTGCTCGACGCCGTGGGCCGTGCCGTGAAGTGGTCGACCAAGCAGGGCGCGCTGCACGTCGCGGCCGCCGGAAACTCCGGCACCGACCTGACGAACAACACGACCAACGACACCAGCCCGAACGACAGCACGCCGATCGAGCGCACCATCAACAACGGGTGCCTCGACATCCCGACTGAGCTGCCCGACGTCGTCACGGTGTCGTCGTACGCGCGGATCGGTGCGACGAACGAGACGCAGCTGTCGTACTTCTCCAACCGCGGTCTGAACATCATCGACGTCGCGGCTCCCGGCTCGTCGATCCTGTCGACGATCGTGAAGGACAACGGCTACGGCCTCAAGAGCGGCACGTCCATGGCGTCGCCGCACGTGGCGGGCGTGGCGGCTCTGATGAAGTCGCAGCACCCCACGTGGGGTCCGGCGAAGATGACGAAGCAGCTGGCCAAGCAGGCCGACCAGCGGCCCTGCGCGCCCGAGCAGGCGATCGGTGCCGGCGGCGCCCCGTGCAAGGGGTCGGCGGCGAACAACAGCTACGCCGGCAACGGCATGGTCGACGCGCTCGACGCCGTCCGGTAGCACCTGCCTGACGGACAGCACCACCTGACGGAGCGGTCCCGAGCCACGCGCTCGGGGCTGCTCCGTGTCGTTGCACCCGTCGACCACCCGACCGCTGCCATGCTGGGCCGGTGAGCTCCGCCCCCTCCCGCGCCCGTCGGCTGGTCTGGGTCGTCGGCATCCTCGCCCTGGTCTGGCTGGCCGTCTCGGAGCTGGGCATGACGTCCGACGACGGCGGCACCGCGAAGCCCCCGACCACCAGCACGAGCACGACCGGGCGCCTCGCGGTGACCGATCTCAAGGACGGCGACTCCTTCGAGGCCTCCGACGGACGCGAGTACCGGCTCGGCATGGTCAACACCCCCGAGCCCGACGAGCGGTGCTTCGACGAGGCCGAGGCCTTCACCCGGGACTTCCTGGCCGGCGGCTTCACGGCCGACGCCTACGACGAGGACGACTACGGACGGGTCGTCGCCGAGGTCCTTGACGGCGAGGGGCGCTCCCTCAACGTCGCCCTCGCCCGGAGCGGCCTCGCGGACGACCGCTACCTGGACCCGTTCCGGGACGACCACCCCGACCTCGCCGATCGCCTCGACGACGCGTTCGCCTCGGCGAAGAAGCCGGCCTGCCGCTGACGTGTCAGCCGATGCGCTCGGTAAGGGACACGATGATCCCCTCGGGCCCGCGGACGTAGGCCATGAGCCACGTGCCCTCGTGCTCGCCGACCTCGCCCACGAGCTCATGACCCTCGGACACGAGCCGCTCGATGGTCGCGCGGAGGTCGTTGATCTCCAGGCACACCGCCCGCAGACCCACGACGTTCGGCTCTGCGGCGTCGGCGGCCACCGTGCCGGGTCGGTCGTAGCGCGAGACCTCCAGCGCTCCCCCGCCGCCCGGCGGTCGCAGCCAGACGGTCTCGGTGCTCGCGTCCTCCATCCCTACGACGGTGTCGAGGAACTCCCCCTCGATCGTCATCCGGGCGTCCAGCTCCAGGCCGAGACCGGTGAAGAAGGCGATCGTCGCGTCGAGGTCGGCGACGGTCACGTTGACGTGGTCGAGGCGAGGCAGCTGCGTCATGGGTCCATCCACCTCCGCGTGTGCCCGGATGTCAACCGTCCTCGGCCGGTGCACGATGGACGCATGGCACCCGCGCTCGCGTCCGTGTACGCCGCCTGGACCGACCACCTCGACGGCCTGGAGCCGGAGCAGCTCGGTCGGCCGTCGCGGGCAAGCGCATGGACCGTGAAGGAGCTGCTGCTCCACCAGCTCCTCGACGCCCGCCGCGCGCTGGTCGCGCTCGCCACGCCCGCGCACGTCGACCCGGACGTCGACGCGGTCACCTACTGGCGGTCGTTCCACCCGGACGAGGGAGACGGTGGGGCCTCCCACGCCCGGTTCGTGGGCGCGTGTGCCGCGGCCTACGACCAGGAGCAGCTGGTCGAGGAGTGGCGCGGCACGTCGGCAGCCGTCGTGCACGCGGCGTCGAGCCCGACGTCGGCTCTGGTCAGCACGCAAGGACATTCCCTGACGGTCGAGAACCTGTGCTCGACGCTCGTCGTCGAGGCCACCGTGCACCTGCTCGACGCGCACGGCACTCCCCCGGCCGACGCACTGGAGCACACCGTGGGGGTGCTCGCGAAGCTGCGTGGACGCCCTCTGCCGGCCGACGGCGCGGACGAGGTGCTCCGCGCCACCGGACGTCTGCCCAGCGACGAGCCCGACTACCCCCTCCTGGGGTAGCTCAAGGCTCGATCACGAGCGAGGCGATCCGACCGGCGGCGTCGAGGACGAAGCGGAAGTGCAGGTCCACGACGCCTCCTGGGAAGTCGCCCTCGAGGTGGTGCACGACGTCGTAGCGATCGGTGCCCGCGCTCGCGGCGCCCGTGACCTCGGTCGTGTAGGTGTACTCGCTCTCCGCCTTGCCGAGCCACGCGCGCAGCTGGGCGAGCCCGGTGTGGGTGTGGCCCTCGTCGGTCACGGTCGCGTCCTCGGCGAAGCACGACAGCTCGGTCTCGCGGTCGTGGGCCTGGTGGGCCGTGACGAAGGTGCGCACAGCACTCGGCAGTGCGTCGAGGGACAGGGTGACGGTCTGGTTCTCGTAGGTGCTCATGGCACGACCGTGGACCCTCTCCCTGCTGGAGGGTCAAGCACTGGACCCTCCAGCAGGGAGAGGGTGCAGAGTGTGAGCATGAGCAGCGCCATGACGATCGGCGACTTCGCCGCCCTGACTCACCTGTCGATCCGTACGCTGCGCCACTACCACCAGGCCGGCGTGCTCGAGCCGGCCGAGGTGGACGCCTCCAGCGGGTACCGCCGCTACACCCACGAGCAGATCGCCACGGCGCGCGTCATCCACCGTCTGCGCGAGCTCGACCTTCCGCTCCCCCAGGTGAAGACGGTCATGGCCACCGACGACCCGGCGCAGCGGTCGTCGATCATCGCCGAGCACCTCCAGCGGCTCGAAGCCGAGCTCGCGCGGACCCGGTCGGCCGTCACCGCCCTGCATCGGCTGCTGCAGCCCGACCCCGATCCCGTGGTCGAGCTGCGCACCCTGCCGTCGCGGTCGGTCGCCGCGGTACGCGCGACCGTTGACCACGACGACGTCCTCGACTGGTACGACGCTGCCGTCGCGGTCCTCGACGCCGCCGTGGAGCCTGCGTCACGTCGCGGCCCGCTGTCGGGCCGGTACGCCAACGCACTCTTCGCCGACGGCACGGGTTCGGTCAGTCTCGAGTACACGGTCGACCACGACGCCCGGGTCAACCCCGTGGCGGGCGTGGAGGTTCTCGACCTCCCGGCCGTCGAGCTGGCCGTGGTCGTGCACGAGGGTGACCACGGGACCATCGACGAGTCCTACGCCCGACTGGGCTCCTGGGTCGGCGAGCACGTCCTCACCATCGGCGACGTCGTGCACGAGACGTACCTGGTCGGCCCGCGGGACACGTCCGAACCGACTGCCTGGCGCACCGAGATCGGCTGGCCCGTGCTGCGCCTGTCGTCCCTGAGCACCGACTGACCGCGGCGTCCCGAACGGTCAGGGCCTGCCCTGGCCCTTGCCCTTCCCACCGGCCGTCGTGTCCGCCTGCTCGGCGGTCTCCTCGATCGGCTCGACGGTCTCGGACGGCTCCTCGTCCTTCGGCTTCGCCGGCTTCTCCTCCTTGGGCTCCTTCTTCTCCTCGCCCTTCGGCTCCTCGGGCTTCTTGTCCCTGGGCTCGGCCGGGTCCTCCCCGCCGGACGTGCCCGACCCGGAGCCCGACGAGACCGACAACGTGACGGTCGCGCCCACCTCCTGGCGACCCGTGCGGTCGAGCGCCAGCACCGTGCCCGCCGGCTCAGCCGACGCGACCGGGGAGGTCTTCACGTCGAAGCCGAGCTTCTCGAGCGCGTCGGTGGCGTCGTCGACCGACGTGCCCACCAGGTCGTCGGGCACCGAGACGAAGCCGGAGGCCACCTCGAGGGTGACCACGTCACCGTCGGCGAGCGGCCCACCGGCGCGAGGACTCTGCGCGGCCACGACGCCCTTCTCGACGTCCGGGGCGTCGACCTCCGTGATGCGCACTCGCCCGCCAGCGTCCTCGACCTCGTCGGTGGCGTCGTCGACCGACCGGCCGACGACGTCGGGCACGGTGGGGTCGTCCCCACCGAACACGCCGCCGAACAGCCCGCCGCTCATGCCGATCAGCAGCGCGACGACGGCCAGGGCGGCCACACCGGCGAACATCCGTGTCCGGGTGGCACCACGCCGTCGCTCGTCGTCCTGCGCCGGCACCTGCGTGGTCGCCGACGCCGCCCCGGCAGCCGCCAGCGGTGCGGGCGAGACGACGGTCGCCGGACCGGTGTGCGCGACCGTCATCGGGCCGGTCGGCGCGTCGGTCAGCGCGGGGATCACCGACGTCGCTCCGCCGGTGCTGCGCTCCACGGTGTCGCGAACCTGTGCAGCGGTCGGGCGCAGCGCAGGATCCTTGGCCGTCATCGCCACGACCAGGCGCGCCAGCTCGTCCGGCACCGACGCGGGCAGCGCCGGGAGCTCCTCGCTCACCTGGGCCAGCGCTGCGGCCACGGACGTCTCGCGGCGGAACGGCGACGTGCCGGTGAGGCACTGGTAGGCGACCAGACCGAGCGAGTAGACGTCGGACGCGCCCGTGGCGGTCTGTCCGCGTGCCTGCTCCGGGCTGATGTACTCGACCGTCCCGAGCACGGCACCGGTCTCGGTGAGCGGCTCCGGCGCCACCCCCAGGGCGATGCCGAAGTCCACGAGCACCGGCCGCGAGTCGGTGGACAGCACGATGTTGGCGGGCTTGACGTCGCGGTGCACCACGCCGGCCTCGTGCGCCGCGGCGAGCGCGTCGCCGACACCACCGAGGAGCCGCTCGACGGGCTCGACGCCCAGCGCACCGCGCCGTCGCAGCACGTCCGACAGCGGGACGCCCTCGACGAGCTGCATGACGATGAAGGGGTCGCCGTCGGGGCTCGCGTCGTCCTCGCCGACGTCGTGGACCGTCGCGATGCCGGGGTGGTTCAGCAGGCCCGACGTCCGGGCCTCCGCCATGAACCTCGCCCGAGCGGCGTCGTCGCCGACGCGGTCGCCACGCAGGACCTTGACGGCCACGTCGCGACCGAGGCGCAGGTCGCGGGCGCGGTAGACCTGACCCATGCCGCCGGAGCCCAGCACCTCGCCCAGCTCGTAGCGGTCGTTCAAGCGTTCGGCCATCAGGCCAGGTTAGGACAGCCCGCCGGGGTGCGCCTCTGGGAAGAGCGTCCCGGTTCGCCTCGTTTCGAGTCGTCGGGCGGCTCGGCCGGTGGCACGCTGGTCGCGTGCCCTCGCTCCCCCCGTTGCCGCCGGTCGACGACACCGACGCGGTCGTGGCGTGGGTGGCCGAGCACCTCGGCAGCCTGACGCTCGAGGGACCCGACGCCGTCCGCCCCGGCGGGCACCGCGGCGGGCAGACCGCGGCCGACACCGCCCTCGCGACCCTCGACGTCGCGGGCTACGCGCGTTCGCGCTCGACCGTGCTGCCGGAGTCTCGGCGGGGCGCCAGCCGGCTCTCGCCGTACATCACCCACGGCCTGCTGGACCTGCCGACGATGTGGGACGCCGTGGCCGACGCTCCCGCGGCGGACCGCCGCCGCTACCGCGACGAGCTGCTCTGGCAGGAGTACGCCCGCCATGTCTACGCCCGGCTCGGACCCGCCATGCGCGAGCCCCTGCGCCGGGAGCCGCCGCACCCCGACGTCGACCCCGACTGGGACGAGCAGATGGCCTGCATCGACTGGGTGCAGACGTCGCTGGAGACCGACGGCTGGCTCGTGAACCAGACGCGCATGTGGTTCGCCTCCCACTGGACCGTCAGGCACGGACGCGACTGGCGTGCGGGCGAGGACCACTTCTACCGGCACCTGCTCGACGGTTCGCGCGCCGCCAACCGGCTCGGCTGGCAGTGGACCGTCGGCGCGGGCACTGGAAAGCCCTACGGCTTCAGCCGCTGGCAGGTCGAGAAGAGAGCCCCCGAGCTGTGCCGGGGGTGCGCCCTCCGCGACGCCTGTCCGATCCAGGGGTGGCCGGACGCCACGCCCGGGCCCGATGTCGAGCACGCCCCGGTCCGCGTCGGGCACGCCGCCGGCGCACCTGGCCCGGGTCCGGACTCACCGGTGGTCGAGGGAACGCCCGAGGCCGTCTGGCTCACGCCCGAGTCGCTCGGCGACGCCGACCCCGCCCTCGTGGCCCAACCCGACCTCCCGGTGGTCTACGTCTTCGACGAGCCGAAGCTGCGCGAGCTGCGCCTGTCCGGCAAGCGGCTCGTGTTCCTCGCCGAGTGCCTGGCCGACCTCGCGTCCCGTCGTGACGTCGAGGTGCGGCTCGGCGACGTCGGCGAGGAGCTGGCCGGCCGACCGCTTGCCGCCACCTTCGCGCCGGTGCCGTGGTTCACGAACCGGGCGGCGCACCTCGACCTCGCCGTGGTCCACCCGTGGCAGTGGCTGGAGCGACCGACCTCGCAACGTCTCACCTCGTACAGCGCCTGGCGCAAGGGAGTCCACCGATGAGCACACCACTGGCCGACCTCGGCGCCCACAGCACGGCCCTCGAGGTCGTCGACGGGATCGACCTCACCGGGCGCACCGTCGTCGTGACCGGAGGAGCGTCGGGCATCGGCATCGAGACGGCGCGTGCGCTCGCGTCGGCCGGTGCGTCCGTGACGATCGCGACCCGCGACCTGGCGGCCGCCGAGCGCGCCGCCGCGGACGTCGTCGGCACCACGGGCAACACCCAGGTCCGGGGCGCACACCTCGACCTCACCGACCTCGACTCCGTCGACGCGTTCGTCGCGGCCTGGGAGGGCCCGCTCGACGTGCTCGTGAACAACGCCGGCGTCATGGACACGCCGCACCGCACGACGAAGCACGGCTGGGAGCTCCAGCTCGCGACCAACCACCTCGGCCACCTCGCCCTGACGCTCGGTCTGCACGACGCGCTCGCCGACGCCGACGCGGCCCGGGTGGTCGTCGTCTCCTCCAGCGGCCACGGGTCCTCCCCCGTCGTGCTCGACGACCTGATGTTCGAGCGGCGCGCCTACGACCCAGGACTCGCCTACGGGCAGTCGAAGACGGCCAACGTGCTCTTCGCCGTCGAGCTGACCCGTCGGTGGGCCGACGAGGGGATCACCGCGGACGCCCTCATGCCCGGCGGCATCTGGACGGGCCTGCAGAAGCACTGGGACCCCTCGCACCTGGAGGACCTCAAGCGGCAGACGGCCGGTTCGGGCGTCGTGAAGACCCCCGAGCAGGGCGCGGCGACGTCGGTGCTGCTCGCCGTCCACCCCGAGGTGCTCGGCTCGGGTGGACGCTACTTCGAGGACTGCCACGAGGCCGAGGTCGTCGACCAGATCGTCGACGGCGTGCACGGCGTCCGGGCCTACGCCCTCGACCCCGACGCGGCCCGCGCTCTCTGGGACCGGTCGGTCGAGCTGCTGGCCGAGGCCGGTCACCCCGTGCGCTGAGCGTCGAAGGGCTCTCGCCGGCTGGGGCGTCGTCGTGGCCGGGGTCTCGACTGCTGCTGCGTCGCTCGGCTGGACCACCGCTTGCTGCGGAGCTCCCTCGGCTGGGTCTTGGCCTGCGGCTGCGTCACCGTGGCTACGAGTGGGAGCGGTCTCCGAAAGGGCCTCGACCGGCGGACGGGTCCGGGCTCGGGCGAGCACTCGGAGCGCGGCTCGGGGGTCGCAAGGTTCTGCGTTCGTGGGTGATGGGTCGAAGGATGCTGCGTTCGCTACGGGATCCCGTCGTGAACGCAGCATCGTTCGGGTCTCTGCACGCGAAGGCAGAATCCTGCGTCGGCCGGGCCGCGTCGTGCGGTGGGTGGGTGGGCAGAGATTCTCCCTTCTCATGGACCGTTCCACGCAGAAGGAGAATCCTTGCTCCGGTCGAGGCCTTTCGGAGACCACACCCACTCGGACTCACAGCGACGCAGCAGCACGTGAAAGGACGGCCGGAGCGTCACAGCAGCACCTCAGAGCCGGACCGAGCAGCGCAGCGGCGAGCGAAGGGCCAGCCGCCTCAGAACGCTGGGTGATTCCCAGGTCGACCTGGGAATCACCCACCGCCGTCAGGCGGGGGCGAGGCGGAGCAGGCGGCCGGAGCCCTCGTCCTCCAGGATCCAGATGGAGCCGTCGGGGGCCTGCTCGACGGCGCGGACGCGCTCGCCGTCCCAGAGCGTCTCGTCGTCGCCCGCGGTGGTGCCGTCGACGTCGACCCGCACGAGCGCCTCGCCGGACAGCGCGCCGAGGAACGCGTCGCCCGTCCACTCCGGGAACAGGTCGCCGGTGTAGATCATCAGGCTGCCCGGGGAGATCGACGGCGTCCAGCCGGTCTTCGGCGCCTCGAAGCCGTCGCCGTCGGCGTGGTCGGGGATCTCGCCACCGCCGTAGTCGCTGCCGTTCGACGCCTCGGGCCAGCCGTAGTTGGCGCCCTTCTCGATCACGTTCAGCTCGTCGCCGCCCTCGGGACCCATCTCGCTGGACCAGAGGGTGCCGTCCGGGGCGAACTCCAGGCCCAGCGGGTTGCGGTGCCCGTAGCTCCAGATCTCGGCCGAGGCGCCGCCCTCGTCGGCCAGCGGGTTGCCCTCGGCCGGCTCGCCGTCGAGCGTGAGCCGCACGATCGTGCCCAGCGTGTTCGACGTGTCCTGCGCCGGCGTCTTCTTCTGCCGGTCACCCGACGACACGAACAGGTGCTCGCCGTCGGGGTCCACGGCGATGCGGTGCGAGAAGTGCCCGTTGCCCGAGACCTTGGGCGTCTGGCGCCAGATGACCTCGAGGTCGGCCAGCGACGCCTCGTCGCCGGACGTCTCGAGCGTCGCGCGGCCGACGACGGCGCCACTGCCTCCGGAGCCGGGCTCCACCCAGCTGAGAAACACCTGCTGGTCGTCCTCGAAGGTCGGCCCGGCGACCACGTCGCCCAGACCGCCTTGGCCCGCCACCGCGACGTCGGGCACGCCGTCGACCTCGACGCGGTCGCCGGTCTCGGCGTCGCGCAGGTGCAGGGTGCCGGTGCGCTCGGTCACGAGCAGGTCACCACTGCCGGGCAGGAACGTCATGGCCCACGGGGCGTCGAAGGCGTCGATCTCCTCCACCTCGAACGGCGGGTTGCCGCTCGCGCTCGACGCCGACGTCGAGCCGGGCGTGGCCTCCGCGTCGTCGCTGCGGTCGGTGTCGCTGGAGCAGCCCGCCACGAGCACGGCCGCCAGTCCCAGTCCGAGAAGCCTCATGCCTCGAGTCTCGCCGACCCCGCCAAGGTCCGCAGGTCTGCGCGACCTCGCAGCGGATGCCGCGATCGTCCGATGGTGCGACGGTGGAGACATGACCGCTGAGCAGCAGGACCGTCCCGCCGACCGCCACCGTCGACCCGACGGCGTCACCGACGCCACGGTCGAGGCGCTAGGGAAGCTGAGCGAGGCGCTCGAGGCCGTCGAGGAGGCCCGTGGCTCGCTGTACGCGTTCCACCGCCTGTCCGGACATGCGGACCTTCAGGCCGGCGAGGCGGCCGACATGCTGCGCGAGGCCGGTCACGCCGAGCTGGCCGACCGGGTCGAGACCGAGCTCATCGGCCGCAACGTCATCGAGGGCCGGTGGACCTTCCAGCTCGTGGAGGAGTACGACGAGGGCTACTACGCCACCTTCCGCGACCTCGAGCGTGCCGCCCGAGACGACCTCGCGGAGGGCAAGCCGCACCTCTTCGAGGCCGAGATGAAGGAGGACCGGCGCACGCGCGGCCGGCGTCACCACGAGGCGACCCCCGACTGACCAGCCCCACTGACCAGCCGCGACGCTCAGGCGGCGTCGCGCCGGGCCACGTAGATCGTCGCGGTGGACGTCCCCCCGGTCAGCGGGTTGTCGAACGTGACGACGTGCGCCTCGGCCTCGGCGAACGCCGCGCGCATCACGGCGACGAACTCGGTGTCCGGCGGCTCGTCGGACCACAGCCCGAAGATCCCGCCCGGCGTGAGCATGCGCGCGGCCGCCTGCTGGCCCTCGACGGTGTAGAAGTCACCGTGGTCGGTGCGCAGCACGCGGTCGGGTGCGTGGTCGATGTCGACGAGCAGCACGTCGACCGGCCGCTCGAGCCGTTCAGCACGCACGAGGTCGAAGAAGTCGTCCTGCACGAGGCTGGTGCGGGGGTCCGTGGCGAGACCGCGGGTGTCGTCGAACAGCTCGTCGCGGTGCCAGGAGATGACGGGAGCCAGCGCGTCCACGACGACCAGCTCGGTGACGCGGTCGTCGCGCAGCGCCTCGAAGGCGGTGTAGCCGAGTCCCAGCCCACCGACCAGGACGCGCAGCTCGTCACCGTCGGCGGCGTCGAGGCCCAGGGTCGCGAGCGCCCGCTCGCTGACGGTGAACTGGCTCGACATGAGGTAGTCGTCGCCCAGCTTGACCTCGTGCACGTCGCGCTGGGTGGCGAGGTCGAACCGCCGCCGCAGCACGATGAGGCCCCACGGGGTCTCGGCCCAGTCGAGCTCCTCGAACCTCACCATCGAACCCCTCCTTCGGACGCGTCCCGGCCTGCACCGTAGCGGACGCCAGGCGAGGCGATCGTGCGTCGGCGACCGGGCCTCGCGCCCACGCTCGAGATTCCCGCCCGCACCTGAGGGCCCGCCAGAGCCGAGTGCCCCGCACCCACCTCGGTTCTCCCCCACTCACCATGGCGCGCACGCCACGGTGAGTGGCAGGAAACCCAGGTGAGCTCGCGATTCCCATCAGGTGATGGGAATCGCGAGGCCCGTGGGGCGGGTCCTTCTGCCACAGGAGAGGTGGTCGGGACCCCGTCCGTGTGTCGTCGCGCGACCCGCAGGACGGCGCTGCCGGTCCGTGCACACTGCCGCGCCGTTAGAGTCGGGTCGATGTCCTCCCCCACCTCCCTGCTCGCCGAGGCGGCTCGCCGCCGGACCTTCGCGGTGATCTCGCACCCCGACGCCGGCAAGTCGACGCTCACCGAGGCCCTGGCCCTGCATGCCCGGGTGATCTCGGAGGCCGGCGCCACGCACGGCAAGGCCGGGCGCAGGGCCACCGTCTCGGACTGGATGGAGATGGAGAAGGCCCGCGGCATCTCGATCTCCTCGACGGCGCTGCAGTTCGAGCACGAGGGCCACGTCATCAACCTGGTCGACACCCCGGGTCACGCCGACTTCTCCGAGGACACCTACCGCGTGCTCTCCGCCGTCGACTTCGCGGTGATGCTGCTGGACGGCGCCAAGGGTCTGGAGCCCCAGACGCTCAAGCTGTTCGACGTCTGCCATCGCAGCGGCATCCCCGTCATCACCGTCATCAACAAGTGGGACCGACCGGGACTCGACCCCCTCGAGCTGCTCGACCAGATCCAGCAGCGGATCGACATCCGACCCACGCCGATCACCTGGCCGATCGGCATCGCCGGGGACTTCCGCGGCGTGCTCGACCGTCGGCACGGTCACGCCGTCGAGTACGAGCGCACCTCCGGCGGGGCCACCCGCGCGGGCGAGACGGTCCACGCACCCGAGCGCGCCGACGAGGTCTTCGGCGACCCGTGGCAGGAGGCCGTCGGCGGCGTCGAGCTCCTGAGCGCGGACGGCGCCGACCACGACCCCGAGTCCTTCCTGGCCGGTCGCACCACGCCCGTGCTGTTCGCGGCGGCGGCCCTCAACTTCGGCATCACCCAGCTGCTCGAGGTCATGCTCGAGCTGGCGCCCGCGCCTCGTGCGCGCCTGGACGCGAAGGGCGACCCGCGACCGGTCGACTCCCCCTTCAGCGCCTTCGTGTTCAAGATCCAGGCGGGCATGAACACCGCCCACCGCGACCACGTGGCCTTCGCACGGATCTGCTCGGGCGTGTTCGAGCGCGGCGAGGTCGTCACCCACGCCCAGAGCGGGCGGCCGTTCGCCACCAAGTACGCGCAGAACCTGTTCGGACGCGACCGCGAGACGACCGACCTCGCCTACCCCGGCGACGTGATCGGGCTGGTCAACGCGTCCCAGCTCGCCATCGGCGACACCCTGCACCTCGGCCCGACCGTCGTGTACCCGCCGATCCCCAAGTTCGCCCCCGAGCACTTCGCGACCATCACGGCGCGCGACACCTCGCGCTTCAAGCAGTTCCGCCGCGGCATCGAGCAGCTCGACCGTGAGGGCGTCGTGCAGGTCCTCCGCTCCGACTTCCGCGGCGACCAGGCCCCGGTCCTGGCGGCCGTCGGCCCCATGCAGTTCGAGGTCGTGACCGACCGCCTGGCCCGCGAGTTCAACGCCGAGACCAGGCTCGAGCCCCTCCCCTACACCGTCGCCCGGCGCATCGAGCCGGCCGACCGCGAGACCCTCGCCGGCACCAACGGTGTGGAGACGTTCGAACGCAGCGACGGCGCTGCCCTGGCGGTCTTCTCCGACCGCTGGCGGCTGCAGTTCGTCGCCCGCAACCACCCAGACATCACCTTCGAGTCGCTCTCAGCCGACGTCGATGACCGCACTCCCACCTCCTGAGGAACCCCATGGCCAACAACAACGGCAACCGCAGCAACAACCGCAACCGCAACGGGAACACCAACAAGAACAACCGCTCCGCCACGAAGCCGAGGCGCCAGGCACCCTCCCGCCTGCCGAAGGGCGGCCTGCGGGTCATGCCGCTCGGCGGCCTCGGCGAGGTCGGCCGCAACATGACCGCCTTCGAGAACGACGGCAAGATCCTGCTCGTCGACTGCGGCCTGCTGTTCCCCGAGGAGCACCAGCCGGGCATCGACGTGATCCTCCCCGACTTCTCGGCCATCCGTGACCGGCTCGACGACGTGGTGGGCCTCGTGCTCACCCACGGCCACGAGGACCACATCGGTGCCACGCCCTACCTGCTGCGCGAGCGGGGCGACATCCCGGTGATCGGCAGCAAGCTCACCCTCGCGTTCGTGAGCGCCAAGTTCCGCGAGCACACGGTCGACCCGCCCCTGAAGACCGTGGCCGCCGGCGACGTGATGAAGCTCGGTCCGTTCGAGCTGGAGTTCATCGCCGTCAACCACTCCATCCCCGACGGCCTCGCCGTGGCCATCCGCACGTCCGCCGGCCTCGTGCTGCACACCGGCGACTTCAAGATGGACCAGTTCCCGCTCGACGACCGCATCACCGACCTGCGCGCGTTCGCGCGGCTCGGCGAGGAGGGCGTCGACCTGTTCCTCACCGACTCGACCAACGCCGAGGTGCCGGGCTTCACCACCTCCGAGCGCGAGCTGCAGCCGGCCATCGAGACCGTGTTCCGCACGGCCCCGCGCCGCATCATCGTCTCCAGCTTCGCCAGCCACGTGCACCGCATCCAGCAGGTGCTCGACGCCGCGCACGCCAGCCGGCGCAAGGTCGTGTTCGTCGGCCGGTCGATGGTGCGCAACATGGCCCTCGCCCAGGAGCTCGGCTACCTCAAGGTGCCCAAGGGACTGCTGGTGGACCTCAAGGCCGCGAACAACCTCGCCCCGAACCAGGTCGTGCTCGTGTGCACCGGCTCCCAGGGCGAGCCCATGGCCGCACTGGCCCGCATGGCCGACGGCACCCACCAGATCGACGTCGGCGAGGGCGACACCGTGCTCCTGGCCAGCTCGCTCATCCCCGGCAACGAGAACGCCGTCTTCCGGCTCATCAACGGCCTCGCGTTCCGCGGCGCCAACGTGGTGCACTCCGGCAACGCGAAGGTCCACGTGTCGGGCCACGCCAGCGCCGGCGAGCTCGCGTACTGCTACAACATCGTGCGACCCAAGCACGTGCTGCCGGTCCACGGCGAGTGGCGCCACCTGCACGCCAACGGCGCCATCGCCGAGCGCACCGGCATCCCCCACTCCTCGGTGCTGCTGTGCACCGACGGCGACGTCGTCGACCTCGTCGACGGCCACGCCCGGGTCAGCGGACACCTGCCGAACGAGCACGTCTACGTCGAGAACATGGTGGTCGGCCGCACGACCGAGCACACGCTCGAGGAGCGGCGCACCCTCGCCAACGAGGGCATGCTCACGATCATCGCGATCGTCGACGTCGAGCGCGGCACGTTCGCCGAGCCGCCGGAGTACGTGATGCACGGCCTCATGGAGGACCTGCGCGACTTCGAGCCGCTCACCCAGCAGCTGGCCTCGGCCCTGAAGAAGGCGGACGGGAAGACGCCGGCCGACGCCGAGGAGTCCATCGAGCGCACCGCCGCCTCGTGGATGCGTCGCACCTACCGACGCGAGCCGATCATCCACGCCATCGTCGTCGAGGAATGACCGACGGCGGGGCCACGGGGGGATGAGCGCCGTGCAGATGCAGATCGGCGAGATCGCCGAGCGCGTCGGACTGAGCCTGCGCACCATCCGCTTCTACGAGGAGGCCGGGCTCGTCATCCCCGACGCGCGCAGCACCGGAGGCTTCCGGCTGTACTCCGAGGCCGCCGTGGCGCGGCTCGAGCTCATCAAGAAGATGAAGCCGCTGGGCTTCTCGGTCGAGGAGATCGGCGAGGTGCTCGGCATCCTCGACCTGCTCCAGGACCCGGCCGCCACGACCGAGCAGACGCAACATGCCCTCGACCGGCTCGACGAGGTCCGGGCGACGGTGGTCGAACGCCTCGAGGAGCTCGAGGCCAAGACCGAGGCGGCCCGTGGCTTCGCGCGGGACCTGGCCGCTGTCGCGCAGAGGAACCGCCCGTCCGAGTGATCGGACGGGCGGCTCGCCTGCTGGTCGTGACCGGAGGTCAGGACCGGACGTGCTCGCTCAGGGGTGCTCGACGTCGCCCCGCCAGGCGCCGGTCTCCTGGCCGCCCCGGGACTCGATGAACTTCTTGAAGTTCCGCAGGTCGCCCTGCGTGCGGCGCTCGAGGATGCCGGTCTTGTCAGCCACCTTCTCCACGAAGCCCTCGGGATCGACGTCCATCTGCACCGTCACACGGGTGCTGGTGTCGCCGAGGCGGTGGAACGTCACGACGCCCGCGTGCTCAGGTCCGTCGTCGGAGCGCCAGGCGACCCGCTCGTCGGGGTGCTGCTCGGTGACGGTCGCGTCGAACTCACGCGTGACCGGTCCGACCTTGATCACCCAGTGCAGGTGCGTGTCGTCCCGCTGGTCGATGCGCTCGACGCCCTCCATGAACTGCGGGAAGTCCTCGAACTGCGTCCACTGGTCGTAGGCGGTGGTGACGTCCACGTCGACGTCGATGGTCTCGGTGATGGTGCTCATGGGTGTCCTTTCGCAGACTGCCCATGACCTACCCGGTGCCGGGCCCCCCGAAACGCTCCCGTGGAAGCGCCCCGGTCCACGGCACGGTCCGCGTCAGGTCAGCAGGCTCACGCCGCCGGGTCCGACGAGCAGCGCCACGACGATCAGCACCGCGCCCCAGAGGATGTCGCCGCGCACGATGCGCAGCACGCCGATGATGCCGATGACCACGGCGGCGATCCACAAGATGGTGTCCCACATGATGGTGCTCCTTCCCGCCCGGTCCGCGCTGGACCGGTCGTTCCCGTCAACGTAGGACCGGGCGGCCGGGCGCGCATCCGGAGCGATCTTCCGGAGATGGGAGGATGGGACGGTGCGCGCCATGGTCCTCGACACTGTCCGTGCGTCTCCGGACGTGCGGGACGTCGCACGTCCGGTGGCGCCCGACGGCGGGGTCGTCGTCGAGGTTCGTGCCACCGGGCTGTGCCGCAGCGACTGGCACGCCTGGGCCGGGCACGAGGACCTCGCGTTCCCCCACGTCCCGGGGCACGAGCTCGCCGGTGTCGTGAGCGAGGTCGGGACGGGCGTGGTCGGCTGGGCGGTCGGCGACCGGGTCACCACGCCCTTCGTGTGCGGGTGCGGACACTGCGACTGGTGCCGAGCCGGCGATGCCCAGGTGTGCCCCGCCCAGCAGCAGCCCGGCTTCACGCACTGGGGGTCGTTCGCCCAGCACGTCGCCCTGCACGCGGCCGACACGAACCTCGTCGCCGTGCCCGACGACGTCGAGTTCGCGACCGCCGCCGCCCTGGGCTGCCGGTTCGCGACCGCCTACCGGGCTCTCGTCGCCCGGGCGCGCCTGCGTGAGGGCGAGTGGGTCACGGTGGTCGGTGCCGGCGGCGTCGGCCTGAGCGCCGTCATGGTCGCGCACGCCCTGGGTGCGCGCGTCGTGGCCGTCGACCGCAACCCCGAGGCCCTGGCCGTCGCCGCCCGTCTGGGCGCCGAGCACACCGTGACGGCCGACGACGACGTGCCCGCCACGGTCGCCGACCTGACCGGCGGCGGGTCCCACGTCGCCATGGACGCGGTGGGGAGCGAGCAGACGAGCGCGACGTCGCTGCTGAGCCTGCGGCGTCGGGGCCGGATGGTCCAGGTCGGTCTGCTGCCCGGCGTCGCGGGACATCCGCGCGTCCCGCTGGAGCGGGCCATCGCCTGGGAGCTCGACGTCCTCGGCAGCCACGGCATGGCCGCCGTCGACTATCCGCCGATGATGGAGCTGGTGGCGAGCGGACGACTGCGCCCCGACCTGCTGGTGGAGCGCACCATCGGCCTGCAGGCCGCCGCCGCCCTGCTGCCCACCTTCGACCAGGCGTCCGTGGCCGGGATGACGATGATCGACCCGTGGTTGCACGAGTGAGCTGATCGGCTCGCGTCGCGCGACGTCACCGCGAGCCGTGCTCGGCCCACCACCGGGACGTCGCTGCCTCGGCCTCGGCGTCGTGGATTCGCTGGAAGTTGCGGCCGCCGCGAGCGAAGGTGGCGGGCACCGCGGCGGGGACGTCCGACCACGGCACGGGCGCGTCCGACCACCGGCAGGAGCGGACGTGCTGGAGGTCCGCCGCTGCCGCTGCAGGCGCTTCGTCGAAGCGCCACTCCCCCTCGATCCGGCCCAGCCACAGATCCGCGTCGTCGTCGCGTGTCCAGACGAAGTCGCCGACGGGCAGGGCGGCGAAGCGCTCCAGACGGGCGGCGACACGCTCACCGTGCTGCTGCTCGACCCGCCCGATCGCCTCGTCGAGGTCCGCGGGAGCGACGTCGAGTCGACCGCCCAGGCCGACGACACCACGCCGCAGCGCGTGCTCGACGGCTGCGGCGTGGTCGACGGTGTCGTCGCGCGAGCGCAGCGGCGCCCGGTGGACGGCGGGGTGGACGGGACTCAGGTGCCGACCTCGGTCAGCCGAGCACGGAGGCGGCGTCGACGTCGCCGTCGGCGGCCTCGATGGCCTCGGCGAGTGCGGTCACGTGCTGGTCCTCCAGCGTCACCTCGGCCTCGCCCAGGCCCTTGCGCAGCTCCGTCTCGACGGTGCCCTCGGGGGCACCGTCCTGGTAGGCGCCCACGCGGTCGACGACGTTCTGGACAGCTTCGAGCTTCTCGGGGGTCAGATCAGTCATGCCCTCGACGCTACGCACCGGCGGACGATCCGCAATCCGACCTCGGAGCGCACCGACCTCAGAGCGCACCGACGTCGGGCGCGGTGTCACCGAAGTACCGGTGGAGCTGCTCGTCGCGGTAGCGCGCGGACCACGTGTCGATGTGGCGGCGACCCCGTTCAGTCCTGCCCAGCACGCGGTACCGCACGGCGTTGCCGACCAGGGCGTTGACCGTGGCCCACGGCAGGCGCAGCGGCAGCCCGAGCTCGCGCATGCTCGCGGTGCCGAGGAACGGGCGGAGCATGCTGAGCAGCCGTCGGGGTGCGTACCAGCGGTGGAACCGGGCGAACCGGCGGTAGTGCAGGTGCGGCTGCGCATCGACGATGCTCTGCGTCAGCCTGCGCCCGGCGTCGGTGATGTCGTCCTGGCTCAGCAGCACGTGGTAGTTGAAGTGGTGCTGCTCGCGCTCGGTGTCGAACAGCCACGCCTCGTCCACGCCCAGCAGCCAGCCGATGTAGCGCCACAGGTGCATCACCGCTCGAGACTCGTCCTTGGAGACCGGCACGCCGAGCGCGCGCACGCCCAGCAGCAGCGCTCCCGAGAACAGCCCGAGCGTCGCGGCCTGGTCGGTCTGGTTGATCGGGGCGCCCCAGTGCCCGGTGTCCCAGCGGTCCCCCTCGGAGAAGCGCTGGTTCACGATCGCGTGCATGAGCCGGACGTGCACGGTGAGTCGCCAGCCGAGCGCTCCGGGGCGCATGGCGCCGGGCTGGGAGACGGCGATCGTCCAGTGCTGGGTCTCGGCCAGCCGCCGCACCGTCGTCTCGCCCGTCAGGCCACCGGTCGCGACGAGCAGGTCGGTGGGTCCGCCGAAGCGGTAGCCACCGATCAGCGACAGCTGCAGCAGCACGTCGCCCGCGTTGCGGCCGAACGTCCGGTAGACCCGCGCACCCTCCTCCAACAAGTCCCAGTCGACCCAGTCCGGCGTCGTGGAGACGAGGTCGAGGAGGTTGCGCAGCGCGGGGGGCGCCCCCTCCAGGTCCCCCTCGAGCGCGCGACGCAGCTGGTCGTGGGTCACGCGGTCCGCGCCCTTCGCACGGAACGCCGCGGCCAGCCGCGCTCCGGGGTCGTCGATGCGCAGGTAGCCCTCCCCGATGGACCGCAGGAGCGACTCGTCGACCTGACGCACCCGACCGAACACCCGCAGGGGGCGACCCATGCGAGCACCTCGCGCCTGGGCGGCCCGGTGCCGGGTGGGCACGGGTGCGCTGTCGGCGGGCGCGGGACGGGCAGGAACGGTGCCGGTCGGAGCTGAGGTCATGCACTGGAGCGTGACACGAGCAATTGCTCGCATACAATTCGCGTATGAGCCGACCACCCGAGACGCTGCGCAAGGCGCCCCGCCAGGACCGGTCGCGCCGGATGGTCGAGCGGATCCTCGAGGCTGCCAGGCTGGTCCTCGTCGAGGAGGGGTACGAGCGCGCGACCACCAATCGCATCGCCTCGCGTGCCGAGGTCAGCCCAGGCTCTCTCTACCAGTACTTCCCCGACAAGCAGGCGATCCTGGTGGCGGTCATCGACCGGTACTCCGCCGAGATCGGCGAGGAGCTCACCGCCGTGCTCGCCGACCGGCTAGACCTGCCGCCCGACCAGCTCGTCCGAGCGGCGTACGAGGGACTGCTCGACGTGCTGGAAGAACACCGCGAGTACCTGCGCCTGGTCACCCAGGAGCTGCCCCTCTCCCGCGTCGCCGGCCACGTCGGGCATGTCGAGCGTCGCGTCGCCGACCTCGTCGGGGCGTACCTGACGGTCTCCCGCACGCCCACGCCGCTGCCCACGTCAGCCTCGGCGTGGCTGCTGGTGCGCATGGTCGAGCACCTCAGCGTCGACTACGTGCTCCAGCGACCCGACATCGCTCGCGACGTGTTCGTCGAGGAGCTGGTGCACCTCACCGCGGCCCACCTCGCCGCCCGGCCGGCCACCGCGGTGCCCGCGGTGGCGGAGCCCGCCGGCGCGCGGCCCGACGGCACGGGACCCGCCGCCCGGAGCTGACGACCTGCCGACGTGAGCAATGCCTCACCCCCCGGGCGAGACAGGTGCGGACCCGGCCTGTTGGATGGGGCGAGCACACGTCGCCCAGCCCGGAAAGTTCGCATGAGCCGCATCTCCCGCAGGACCTTCGTCGCCGCCCCCACCGACCTCGTGTGGGAGCTCGCCCAGGACTTCGCCCGTTGGCACCCCCGCCTCAGCATCTACTCCGGAGGCCCGGAGGCGGACGCCGACCTGGTCGTCACGGTGCTGAGCCAGGACGACGAGACCCGCACGCTGTCGTACTCGATGCCGGAGCCGCCGTTCCCGATCTCCGAGCACCGCGCGACGATCGAGGTTCAGGAGGGCGCCGGCACCACGTGCTACGTCGAGTGGTCCGCGGAGTTCGAGTCCGACCCGGGCATCATCCACCTGCTGGAGGACCAGCTCGGCGACGACGTGTTCCGCCTCGCGCTCGACAAGCTGGCCACCGCCGCCCAGGACCAGCACGCCGCCAACGTCCTGGCCTGAGGGCCGCCCGAGGGCCTGCCTCAGGCCCGGACCAGACCCAGCACCTCGCGGGCCTGGTCGGTCAGGGCGCCGCCGGCGGCGCCGCGCGGGACGTCGGTGAGGAACCCCCGGCGCCGCGCCTCGGCGACGCGGTTCGTCCAGGTGCCGGCGCTGCCGCCCAGCGCCTCGGCCATCCGCTTCGACGGCGCACGCTCCCCGCGCTCGACGATCCGCGCGTACTCCAACGCGACGGCTGCGAGCGCGAGGTCGTCGCGCCCGAGCCGTCCCGATCGCTCCTGCAGCAACGCCTGCACGGTGGTGAGCGGCTCGGCGTCCTGGCCGGCGCTGCGGGTGGCCAGGCGTCGCGCCTCGGCCACGAGGGCGCCGAGCGGAAGCTCTCGCACGTCGTTGCCGGCGAACGACCGGTCGCCGGTCCCCCGCCGCACCACGAGCTCGCGCACCGACCACTGCCGATGACTGCCCTCGCGGTGCAGGCGCAGCCCGACCGACCACTCGTCGGCGACCCGCAGCGCGACGAGGCGCTCACCGTCGGCCGTCACGCCCACGGCGTGCTCGCGCGTCACGTCGTCGAGGAGCGTGCCGAGATCATCCATGCGCAGCACCGCCTGACTGATGGTGGTAGTCCCTTCACGGTACCACCGGACCCTGAGCCCACGCTCCCTTCGAGAGGGCGGTCGGTCAGCTCCGCCAGTCGCGGAAGCCCAGCACGATGAGGCGCATCTCGCGGCGGGCCTTGCGCTTGATCTCCTCCTCCAGGTCGGTGCGACCGTCGGGGGTCTGCACCACCTGCTCGGCGCGGTAGACCATGTTGCGGACGAAGAGCCCCGAGGCGAGCTTGACGTCCTCGGCCGACCACGTCTCGATGTGCGGGAGCCGCGCCAGCACCACGGCGAGCTCGGAGATGAACAGCTCGAGCTCACGCTGGATGGCCTGCCGCACGGCGTCGGAGCCGCTCGCACGCTCCCGGGCGACGAAGCCGAAGTGGGCCTTGTTCTGCTTGACCACCCGCACCAGGATCTCGGCCGACGCGTCGATGATGTCGGCGAAGGTCTCGGGGTCGCGCTGCGCGTCGCGGATCATCGCCCGCAGGGTCCCGAACGACTGCTCCACGAGCGCGAGCCCGAGCTCGTCCATCGACGCGAAGTGCCGGTAGAAGGCCGTCGGGACCACGCCGGCCTGGCGGGCGACCTGGCGCAGGCTGATCTGGGCGAAGCCCTGGTCGCGGCTCAGCTCGAGGGCGGCGGCAAGGATCGCGTCGCGCGTGCGCTCCTTCTGCGCCTGGCGCGTCGTCTCCGCACGGGGCGACGCGGCTCGTCCTGCTTCCGCCACGCCTGGAGTCTAGGCCGTGCCGCCGTCGTCCCCTCGGTGAACGCGTGTGTCGCCGTGTGCCAGGTCACCGACACGCCCTCTTGCCCTGCAGTGGTTCACACCCCCACACTTTGAGTGTACGCTTGTACACCGAACGACTTCGACTGGAGAGGAACCGCATGGGACTCGTCCGTTCCGCCCTCGCCTCCCGCGCCGTGGCCTCCTTGACGTCGCCCAAGTCCCTCGACCACTACCTCGACCAGGTCCATCCGCTGTGGACCGTCGAGGCCGTGCGCGCCCGGGTGGTCGAGGTGCGACGCGAGACCGGCGACGCCAGCACCGTGGTGCTGCGTCCCAACGGCGCCTGGAAGGGCTTCGTCCCCGGCCAGCACGTGCAGTTCGGCATCGAGGTCGACGGCACCCGCAGGGTCCGCGTGTTCTCCGTCTCCAGCTCCCAGACCGCGTCCGACGGCACCTTCAGCGTCTCCGTGAAGGCCCACCCCGACGGCTACGTCTCCCAGTTCCTGCACCGCGAGCTCCAGCCCCGCACCGTCGTCTACCTGTCGCAGGCCGAGGGCGAGTTCGTGCTCCCCGCCGAGGTGCCCGAGGACCTCCTGCTGCTGAGCGGCGGGTCCGGCATCACCCCGGTCATGTCGATGGCGCGCACGCTGCGCGACCGCGGGCACCGCGGCCGGGTCACCTTCCTGCACTACGCACGCTCGCGGGGCGACGAGATGTTCACCCCCGAGCTCGACCGCCTGGCCGCCGAGCTCCCCGGAGCCACCGTGGTCCGCGTCTACACGCGCGAGCCCGAGGTCGGGGCCGAGCTCGAGGGCCGCTTCGCACTCGACCACCTGCGTCGGCTCGACGTCGACCCGACGGTCGCCACCACCTTCTGCTGCGGGCCGGCCGGCCTGATCGCCACCGTCCGCGACACCTACGACGAGCTCGGCGCACGCGACCTGCTGCGCACCGAGTACTTCAAGGTCCCGTCCGTCGACCTCGACGCGGCCGACGCCACGGGCACCCTCAGCTTCGACGACGCCGGCACCAGCACCGACAACAGCGGCAGCACCATCCTCGAGCAGGCCGAGGCCGCCGGTCTCACGCCCGCCTTCGGCTGCCGCATGGGCGTCTGCAACACCTGCGCGGTCAAGAAGCTCAGCGGCGCCGTCCGCCACGTCGTCAGCGGCGAGGTCAGCGCCAACACCGACGAGACCATCAAGGTCTGCGTCAACGTCCCTGTCGGCGACGTCAGCGTCGCACTCTAAGGAAAGGGAGTCCCCATGTCTCGCAAGCGCACCCCGATCGCACCGTTCAGCGCCTCGGAGCACAACGCCGCACCGGAGCCGCTCGTCGGCGCCGACGCCTCCAAGCGGTCCACCATCGGCCTGGAGTACATGAGCTACGAGGAGCTGGAGGGGTTCGGCGAGGAGCTGGACGCCATCCGCCAGCGCACCCTCGACTCGCTCGGCCAGGCCGACGCCGACTACATCCGCCGGGTCATCCGCATCCAGCAGACGTTCGAGGTCCTCGGCCGCATCGGCATCTTCACGCCGTTCTTCTGGCCCACCTTCGTGGCCGGCATCGTGTTCCTCGGCCTCTCCAAGATCCTCGAGAACATGGAGATCGGCCACAACGTCATGCACGGCCAGTACGACTGGATGAACGACCCGCTGGTCGACGGCAAGCGCTACGAGTGGGACAACGTGGCACCGGCCGAGGACTGGAAGCACGGCCACAACTACATCCACCACACGTACACGAACATCCACGGCATGGACCGCGACATCGGCTACGGCCTGCTGCGGATCGACGACGACCAGCCCTGGTACCCGAACCACCGCTTCAACCTGCCGCTCGCCTTCGCGCTGATGCTCTTCTTCGAGTGGGGCGTGATGTACCACGGCCTCGAGCTCGACGAGTACCTCGGCGGCAAGATGACGAAGAAGGAGTTCCGCGACCGCAAGAGCCGCGCCGCGCGCAAGGCTCGCCGCCAGGTGCTCAAGGACTACGTGACCTACCCGGTCCTGGCCATCGCGCTCGTGCCGTTCGTCGGCTGGTGGGCCCCGCTCGCCGTCCTGGGCGCGAACTTCGCGGCCAACCTGATCCGCAACATCTGGACCTTCCTCATCATCTTCTGCGGCCACTTCCCCGCCGAGGTGCAGACCTTCGCCGAGGAGGACGCGCAGAACGAGACCCGCGGCCAGTGGTACCTGCGCCAGCTGCTGGGCTCGGCCAACATCAGCGGCAGCCGCGCCTTCCACGTGATGAGCGGCAACCTGAGCCACCAGATCGAGCACCACCTGTTCCCCGACATCCCGGCGCGCCGCTACCCCGAGGTCGCCCGCGAGATCCGCGCGATCTGCGAGAAGCACGGCCTGCAGTACAACAGCGGCCGGTTCAGCAAGCAGCTCGCGAGTGTCGCTCGCCAGCTCGCCGGCTTCTCGCGCAAGCCCGACGACCCCTACAAGCAGGGCAAGAGCCCGGAGTCCAAGGCCCTGCGTCGCGCCAAGCGCGAGGCCGCGCAGCAGCGCGAGTCCGAGCACGCGGCGGCCTGAGCGAGCCCCAGGTCCGCCACGAGACGACGCCCCGGCACCGCCCGGGGCGTCGTCGTGCGGCATCCCGGCGGTACGCCACAATGGACTCGACCGGACGACCCACCCTCGAGGAGACGGCCATGGCGATGAGCCGGCGCGAGATCGCGAAGGACGCCGTGCAGCAGGGCGTGGAGGCGGCGATCACCACGGGCGGGCGCATCAGCGCCATCCTGTTCGACACCGCGCGTCGCGTCACGACAGAGGTCGGGGCGTTCGGCACCGAGCTGTTCGAGATCACCGAGGCCAGCCGCCGCGCCGGGGAGGACCCCGACGACGGCGGACGCGTCACACCCACCCATCCGCAGGACCACTGAGGGCGAATCCCTTTCATGACCAGCTCCCCGACGTCCGGCTCCCCCACCTCCGAGCGTCGCCCCCGCGTCGCCGTCGTCGGTTCCGGCGTCTCCGGCCTCACCGCCGCCTACGTGCTGCGCAGCACCCACGACGTGACGCTCTTCGAGGCCGACGACCGCTTCGGTGGCCACGCGCACACCCACGCGCTCGAGGCCGACGGCACCACGCACCACGTCGACAGCGGCTTCATCGTGCACAACGACCGCACCTACCCGTTGCTGCGTCGCCTGTTCGCCGAGCTCGACGTCGACGTGCACCCCACCGAGATGTCCATGAGCATCCGGTGCGAGGGCTGTGGCCTGGAGTACGCGGGTGGCCGCAAGCTGCCCGGGCTGTTCGCCCAGCGTCGGCGCGCGTTCGACCCCACCTACCTCGCGATGCTGGCCGGCGTGAAGCGGTTCCAGCGCGCGGCACTGGCCCTGCTGGACTCCGAGCCCGACGCATCAGAGCCCCAGACGTACGGCGACTTCCTGACCGCGCACGGGTTCTCGCAGCACTTCGTGGCCCACTACGCCATCCCGGTCGTGTCGTGCGTCTGGTCGTCCGGCCAGGAGACGGCGCTGCAGTACCCGGCGCGCTACCTCTTCGCCTTCCTGCGCCACCACGGCTTCCTGTCCATCTCCGGCTCGCCGCAGTGGTTCACGGTCCAGGGCGGGTCGGGCTCCTACGTGCAGCGCGTGACGGCCGCCATCGGCGACGTCCGCGCCTCCACCCCCGTGCGTGCGATCTCGCGCAAGCCCGACGGCGTCGTCGTGCTCGACGCGTCCGGCACCGAGCACCAGGTCGACTCCGTCGTCATCGCCACGCACGCCGACGACGCACTGGCCCTGCTGACCGACCCCACCGACGAGGAGCGTCGCGTGCTCGGGGCGTTCACGTACTCCAACAACGAGACCGTCCTGCACCAGGACCCGAGCGTCCTCCCGCGCGCCGCCGACGCCCGCGCCGCGTGGAACTACCGGATGGACACGTGCAGCGGACGCGGCGACAGCACGGCGGTCACGTACTGGATGAACCGGCTGCAGGGCATCGAGAGCAGCAAGCCGTACCTCGTGAGCCTCAACTCCACGAGCCGCATCGACCCCACGTCGGTGCTGGCCACCATGCAGTACACCCACCCCGTGTACACGCCGACGTCGGTCGCGGCGCAGCAGGACCTCCCGTCGCTGTCCGGCGGGCGCACGGCCTTCGCCGGCGCGTACCACGGCTGGGGCTTCCACGAGGACGGCTGCCGCTCCGGCGTCGAGGCGGCGCGATCGCTCGGGGCGAGCTGGTGACCACCCCCCTCGAAGACACCTCCTCGAGCACCGGTGCCGGCTCGGCGGGCCTGCCCGCCGTCCCCGCACTCGTCGTGGGCGCGGTCTCGCACACCCGGCGCGTGCCCGTCCGACACCGGTTCAGGTACCGCATGTACCAGTGGCTGGTCGACGTCGACGACCTGCCGCGTCTGCCTCGCTGGCTGCGACCCTTCTCCACCTTCCGGGCGGCCGACCACATCGGCGACCCCGACCGCACGCTGCGCGAGAACGTCGAGACGTTCTGCCGCGAGCAGGGCCTCGACGCGACCGGCCGACGCATCCTCATGCTGGCCAACGCACGCACGCTCGGGCACGTCTTCGACCCGCTGACGGTCTTCTGGGTGCTCGACGGCGACCGCACGGAGGCCATCGTGGCCGAGGTGCACAACACCTACGGCGAGCGGCACGCCTACTTCCTGAGGCCCGACCCGCAAGGCCGCACGAGCACCGACAAGGCGTTCTACGTCTCCCCCTTCTTCACGGTCGCCGGCCGCTACGACCTGCAGTTCCGCCTGCAGGCCGAGGCCGTGGCCAGCACCGTCATCCTGCGCCAGTCGCCGTCCGACGACGGCTCACCCGCCACGACGCCCGGCGAGGCCGTCTTCAGCGCCACGTTCCGCGGCGAGCCCCGACCCGTCACCGCGGGCCGGCTCGCGCGCCTGCTCGTCTCCATGCCGTTCATGACCCATCGGGTGAGCCTGCTGATCCGAATCCATGGTGTGTGGCTCTGGCTGCGCCGACTCCCGGTCGTCCCGCGACCGGCTCACGAACCCCAGAAAGGCACGACCCGATGACCGACACCCTTGCCACCCGCTGGCCCGGCGTCGCGCAGACACCGCGCACCCCCTTCAAGGCACGTGTGGCCAAGGCTGTGGTGCGGCCCGCCATCAACACGCTCCCCGTCCGTCTGACGTTCCCCGACGGCACCGCCTGGGGCGCCGGCGGCGCAGCCGCACCCGAGATGCAGATCCGCCGACCCGCGGCCTTCTTCAGCCGGCTCGGCCACGACACCAAGATCGGCTTCGGCGAGGCCTACATGGCCGGCGACTGGACCGAGGGCCCCGACACCGACCTGGCCGACCTGCTCACGCCGTTCGCCGAGCGCCTCACCACGATCGTGCCGCCGGCACTGCAGAAGCTGCGCGCGCTCGTCGATCGCCAGCTGCCCCAGCACGAGCGGAACACCAAGGAAGGCTCTCGCTCCAACATCGAGCGCCACTACGACCTCTCCAACGACCTGTTCCAGCGCTTCCTCGACCCGTCGATGACGTACTCGGCCGCGTGGTTCGAGAGCCCCGACGAGTCGCTCGAGCGCGCTCAGCAGCGCAAGCTCGACGGCATCCTCGACCAGGCCGGCGTCGGCGAGGGCACGCGGGTGCTCGAGATCGGCAGCGGCTGGGGCTCGCTGGCCATCCGCGCTGCGCAGCGCGGCGCACAGGTCACGACGATCACGATCTCCAGCGAGCAGGCCGCCCTGGCCCGCGAGCACTTCGAGGCGGCAGGGGTGTCCGACCGCATCGACCTGCGCCTGCAGGACTACCGCGACGTCACGGGCGAGTTCGACGCCGTGGTCAGCTGCGAGATGATCGAGGCCGTGGGCGAGGAGTACTGGCCCACGTACTTCGCCAAGATCGACGAGGTGCTCGCCCCCGGCGGCAAGGTCTCGATCCAGGCCATCACGATGGCGCACCACCGCTACCTGACGACGCGCAACTCCTACGGGTGGATCCAGAAGTACATCTTCCCCGGCGGTCTCATCCCCTCCCCCGAGGCGATCGACCTCTCGCTCGCGAACCACACCCGCGGGCTCGAGGTCACCGAGCGCCGATCCCTCGGCCAGGACTACGCCCGCACGCTGCGCCGCTGGCGCGACGACTTCGACCGCAACTGGGCCGACATCGCGACGTTCGGCTTCGACGAGACCTTCCGGCGTCTGTGGGACTTCTACCTCGCGTACTGCGAGGCGGGCTTCGCCGCCGGGTACCTCGACGTCTTCCAGCTGCGCATGGAGCGCACCGCCTGACCTTCTTCGTCACACTCGACCCACCCATCCTCCGGGTCGGCGGCGGCGAACTCCTGATGAGGGAAACATCCCGCGTAGCGTCAGGAGGGCATCGTGGCGAGCACCAGCCGACTTCCGGATCCGATCCAGGAATCGTACGAGTGGCAGCACGCGGGAGCGTGCCGTGGCGTGGACACGGAGACGTTCTTCCCGCCGGAGACGGAGCGCGGGCCGCGCCGACGTCGGCGCGAGGCCGCGGCGAAGGCGCTGTGCGCGACGTGTCCCGTGGTCCAGCAGTGCCTCGACCACGCGCTCTCGGTGCGCGAGCCGTTCGGCGTGTGGGGCGGGCTCAACCAGACCGAGCGCGAGCACCTGCTGCGCGCGGCAGGCTGAGCCGGGTCAGAGCTCGCCCGTCTTCGGCCAGGGGTTGGCCTTGCATCCCTGCAGGCCCTTCGACTGCTGCTGCATGACCGGGGCCGCCTTGCCCTTGCCCGGGCAGCGCGCGTGACCCTTGCCGAGGAAGTGTCCGACCTCGTGGTTCACCACCATGTGCCGGTAGTCGCGGATCGAGCGCCGGGCCTTCGACCACACCGACGTGCCCTTGTTCCAGCGCGTCTCGTTGATGATGACGTTGCGCCCGACCCGGCAGCTGTACGTGGAGCTGCAGCCCGAGGAGTACGACGGCACGCGGGAGGCCTTCGCGAGGACAAGGGTGAACGACCCGCCCTTCGAGACCTCCTTGAACCGGATGCCTCCACCGCGCCAGCCGCGTGCGTCGGCCAACGTCTGAGCGGCCTGGGTGCGGAACGTGGACAGGCTCGCCTTCGAGCCGTTGCGCCTCACCGAGTAGGTGATCGTGCGTCGCACGTCGCGCCGGTGCTTGACCAGGCCCGTCGAGAGCGAGGCCGCCCAGCGCGTCTGGTGGTAGCGCTTGGAGGCGGTCACCCGCACCGCCAGCCGGTGGCCGACGTCGCCGGGCTTGATCGTGTACGTGCGCCGGGTGGCACCGGCGACCGGCTTGCGGTCGCGGTACCAGCGGTAGCGCAGCGTGACTCCCCCGGTGCTCCACCGTCCCGCCGAGGCGGTCAGGGTCTTGCCGTAGCGGCGGGTGCCCGAGACGACAGGCCGGGCGCGCGAGACCAGCAGGGCCGGACCGACCGTGGTCGGTGCCGTGGTCGTGACGGCGTCGTCGAGCTCCGGGCTCGAGGCGGTGACCCGCACCGAGACCGCGCGGGCGTGGTCGGCAGCACCCAGGCGGTAGGTGGCGGCGGTCGCCCCGCCGATCGGGGCACCGTCGCGCAGCCACTGGTACGCGACGGAGGCGTCGGTGGGGCTCCACGTGCCCGGTGAGGCGGTGAGGGTCGAGCCGTAGCGCGACGTGCCCGTCACCACGGGCGGCTCGACCGGCACCACCGCGGTCGCCGCCGGCGGCTCTGGGACCTCGTCGGCCAGCGCAGGCCCCGACGTGGCGCCGAGGACCGTGGCCACGAGGGCGAGCAGCAGCGCGGCCACCACGGAGCGGACCGCACCTCGGCGCGACGTCGCCCGACCATGGGTCGTGACCGCGTCGGTTCCCGGCCCCCCGTCCGTCCCCAGCACCGTGGTCACTCCCAGAAGATCCGTTCGACGACCTGCCGTGCGTGCCGGGTGGCGCGCAGGTAGTCGTCGATCATGCGTTCGCTGTGCTGCTGACCGTATCCCAGCAGGTGCGCCACGCCTGCCCTTTCGTCGGACTGCTCCACCATGGACTCGGCGGGCTTGGCACGCATGAGGACGACGGCGTTGCGCAGCCGGCTCACCAGCTGCCAGGCGCGGCGCAGCACCTCGGCGTCCTCGGCCGTCACCAGGTCCGCCTCGGCGGCCGCCGACAGGGCGCCGAGCGTCGACGTCGTGCGCAGGCCCGGGACGGCGTGGGCGTGCTGCAGCTGCAACAGCTGCACCGTCCACTCGACGTCGGCGATGCCGCCGCGTCCGAGCTTCAGGTGGGTCTTGGGGTTCGCGCCCCGGGGCAGCCGCTCCGACTCGACCCGCGCCTTGATCCGGCGGATCTCGCGGACCTCGGCCTCGGACATGCCCTGCTCCGGCCACCGCAGCGGGTTGACGAGCTCGGTGAACCGCTCGCAGAGCTCCGGGTCGCCGACGCTCGCCCGCGCACGCAACAACGCCTGCGCCTCCCACACGGCCGAGTACTTCTCGTAGTAGGAGACGTACGCGGCGAACGAGCGCACCAGCGGTCCGTTGCGACCGTCGGGCCTGAGGTCGGCGTCGACCTCCAGCGGCGGGTCGTCCCCCGGGGTCGAGAGGACCTTGCGCAGCGTGGTCGCGACCGCAGTCGCCGCAGCCGCCGCCTCGCCGTCGTCGGCACCGGGTCGGGGCTCGTGCACGAACATGACGTCGGCGTCCGAGCCGTAGCCGGACTCCCGCCCCCCGAGCCGGCCCATCAGCACGATGGCCATGCGCGTGGGGAACGGGTCCTTGCCGGCCTCCTCGCGCTGCCGGGTCACGGCGTCGATGCAGGCCGCGAGCGCGGCCGCGAGGGTGGCCTCGGCGATGTCGGAGAGCGCCACGCCGACCTCGTCGACGTCGAGCCGGCCGAGCACGTCGGCGATCCCGACGCGGGAGAGCTCGCGACGACGGACCCGCCGCACGGCCTTGATGGCCTGCTCCGGCGTCGTGTGCCGACGGGCGGCCAGCTGCATCTCGCCGCGCAGACGCTCGCCGTCGCGCGGCACGAGCTCGTCGTCGTCGCCGAGCAGGGCGACCGAGTCCGGAGCTCGCTGGATGAGGTCGGACACGTAGCGGCTGGAGCCGACGACCGCGGCGAGCTGCTCGGCGCCCTCACCCTCGTCGCGCAGCTTGCGCAGGTACCAGTGGGACTCGCCGAGCGACTCGCTGATCCGCCGGAACGTGAGCAGGCCGGCGTCGGGGGACGGCGACTCGGCGAACCACTGCAGCATCGCCGGAAGCAGCGACCGCTGGATGGCGGCCCGCCGCGAGACCCCCGACGTGAGCGCCTGGATGTGGCCGAGCGCGCCCTTGGGGTCCACGAAGCCCAGAGCCATGAGCCGTGCCTGGGCGGCCTCCGGCGTGAGCCGCAGCCCTTCGTCCGGCAACGACGTGACCGCCTCCAGCAGCGGTTGGTAGAAGAGCTTCTCGTGCAGGCGCCGCACGAGGCGCTTGTGGGCGTTCCAGTCCTTCTCCAGGCCCTCGGCCGGGTTCTGGCGGTAGCCCATGGACCGGCCGAGGCGGCGCAGGTCCTCGAGGTCGTCGGGCACGACGTGGTTGCGGCGCAGCCGGTAGAGCTGGATGCGGTGCTCCAGGGTGCGCAGGAACTCGTAGGCGTCCTCCATGGCGGCACCGTCGCGCCGGCCCACGTAGCCGCCCTCGGTCAGCTCGCGCAGCGCCTCCAGCGTGGTGGGGCTGCGCAGCGACTCGTCGCCCCGCCCGTGCACGAGCTGGAGCAGCTGGACCGCGAACTCGACGTCGCGCAGGCCGCCCGCGCCCAGCTTGAGCTGGCGCTCGCGCTGCTGGGACGGGATGTTCTCGATCACGCGGGTGCGCATGGCACGGACCTCGCGCACGAAGTTCTCGCGCGTGCTCGCCTCCCACACTTTCGGCGACAGCGCGTCCAGGTAGGCCTGTCCGACCTCGGCGTCGCCGGCCGCGAACCGCGCCTTGAGCAGGGCCTGGAACTCCCACGTGGAGGCCCAGCGGTCGTAGTAGGCCACGTGGCTGCGCAAGGTCCTGCTCAGCGGGCCCTGGTTGCCCTCGGGCCGGAGGTTGGCGTCGACCTCCCAGAGGGTGCCCTCGCGCGTGTGGTCCGAGCAGAGGCGCATCATCGTCGACGCGAGCCGTGCGGCCACGCGTGAGGCGGTCTGCTCGTCCGCACCCTCCGCGGGCTCGTGCACGAAGATCACGTCGACGTCGCTCACGTAGTTGAGCTCGCGACCGCCGGTCTTGCCCATGGCGATCACGGCGAGCCGCACGCTGTCGGAGTCGGGCTCCTGCCGGCGCGCCAGGTCCAGCGCCGCACCCAGCGTGGCCACCGCGAGGTCCGCCAGCTCCCCGGCGGACTCCTCGAAGCCGGTGAGCGCGGTCAGGTCGCGGGCGGCGACGTGCAGCAGCTTGCGTCGGTACGCGACTCGCAGCTCGTCGGCGTCGGCCACCTCGCCCAGCTGCTCACGCATCGTCGCGAGGTCGAGGGGCACGGGCGACAGGCGGTCGGCGCCCAGGTCCTCGACGTGCTCGGGGTGGCGGGCCAGGAAGTCGCCGAGCGCCTCGCTCGTGCCCAGCACGATGAGCAGGCGCTGGCGCAGCTCGTCGTCGGCCCGCAGGGTCGTCAGCAGACGGTCGGTGCCCCACGCCTCGGCGATCGCGACGAGGGAGGAGAGCGCCGTGTCGGGACTGGCCACGGCCGCCACCTGCTCGACCAGGGCGTCGTCGATGCCCTCGAGGCGGGCCAGGTGCGCAGCCGCCGCAGCGCCGTCGAGGAAGCCGCGTCGGGCGAGGGCCAGCTCCGGGGACTCGGTGGACACGGCTGCAGGCTACGGCACGTGGTGCGACCCGCGGCTGCGCTGCCTAGCGGTGGTCGTGGACCTGCTGCCGCTTGCGGTCGACGTGGCCCTGTTGCTGCGCTGCCTGCGGTCGTCACGACTCACCGGTGCGCTGCCTCGGCCTTCGCTGGAGGCGGCCTCCGCAAGGCCTCGACCGGGGACGTGGGCGGGCGCCGGTCCGGGGGCGCGGGACTCATTTGGTGCCGGGGGTGGACCCACGATTCTTCCTTTGCGCGTGATCGGCGCAGGATTCTCCTTTCGCGCGTGCCCGCGGTGGATCCTCCACCGCACGAGCGCCCAGGCGGTGGAATCCACACCGCTCGGCGCCTGCGGTCGTCAGTGGTTGTCCCTTCGCGTGGAACGGTCCACGAGAAGGGAGAAGCCCTGACCACCCCCGACGCGCAGAAGGAGAATCGTGCGTCCAACCCCCAACCCCCAGCACCCGCCACAGCCAAGGACCCGGACCGCGTCCTGCGCCAGCCGCCCGGTCGAGGCCTCTTGGAAGCCGACCCCGGCGCGAGCCGAAGCAGCGCAGCAGCGAGCCGAAGCCCCCGCACGCGGCGCAGCAGCGAGCCGAAGCCCCCGCAAGCGGTCGCGTCTCCAGCCGGCCCGACGCGCCGACCTCAGAGCACGGGCAGCAGCCGGTCGATCTCGAACTGGGTGACCTGGGACCGGTAGGCCTCCCACTCCTGGCGCTTGTTGCGCAGGAAGAAGTCGAAGACGTGCTCGCCCAGGGTCTCGGCCGCGAGCTCGCTGTTCTCCATCTCGCGGATCGCCTCGTCCAGGTTGCGCGGCATGGGCGTGAGGCCCATCGCCTTGCGCTCACGGTCGGTCAGCGACCACACGTTGTCCTCGGTCTCGGGCGGCAGGCTCGAGCCGTTCTCGATGCCCTTGAGCCCGGCGGCGAGCACCAGGGCGTAGGTCAGGTAGGGGTTGCAGCCGGCGTCGATGCCGCGGTGCTCGACACGGGCGGACCCGCTCTTGTGCGGCTTGTACATCGGCACCCGCACGAGGGCGGAGCGGTTGTTGTGGCCCCAGCTCAGGTAGTTGGGCGCCTCGTAGCCGCTGGCCAGACGCTTGTAGGAGTTGACCCACTGGTTCGTGACGGCGGTGATCTCGGGGGTGTGCTCCAGGACCCCGGCGATGAAGGAGCGGCCCGTGGCACTGAGCTGGTACTCGGCCCCGGCCTCGTAGAAGGCGTTCTCGTCACCCTCGAACAGCGAGAGGTGCGTGTGCATCGCCGAGCCCGGGTGGTCCGTGAAGGGCTTGGGCATGAAGGAGGCCCACTTGCCCTGGCTGAGGGCCACCTCGCGCACGACGGTGCGGAAGGTCATGACGTTGTCGGCCGTGGAGAGGGCGTCGGCGTAGCGCAGGTCGATCTCCTGCTGGCCTGGTCCGCCCTCGTGGTGGCTGAACTCGACGCTGATGCCCATGTTCTCGAGCATCGTGATGACCTCGCGACGGAAGTCCTGTCCCCCGCCCTGGGCGGTGTGGTCGAAGTACCCGGAGTCGTCGACCGGCACGGGCCTGCCGCCGACGTCGGGCTTGCCTCGGAAGACGTAGAACTCGATCTCGGGGTGCGTGTAGAAGGTGAAGCCCGCCTCGGACGCCTTGTGCAAGGTGCGCTTGAGCACGTGCCGCGGGTCGGCGAACGAAGCGCTGCCGTCGGGCATCGCGATGTCGCAGAACATGCGCGCGGTCGCGGGGGCCTCGCCCCGCCACGGCAGGATCTGGAACGTCGACGGATCGGGCTTGAGGAGCATGTCGGCCTCGTGCACCCGGGCGAAGCCCTGGATGGCCGACCCGTCGAAGCCGATGCCCTCGGCGAACGCACCCTCGAGCTCGGCGGGAGCGATCGCGACGGACTTGAGCGACCCGAGGACGTCGGTGAACCAGAGCCGCACGAAGCGGACGTCGCGCTCCTCGAGCGCCCGGAGGACGAAGTCTTCCTGCTTACCCATGGGGCTGAGTCTCGCACGGGTCGTGTTACGGCGATGTTACGTGGCCGACGCGCCTCACGGGGCGGGTGACGACGTGCCCTCGACCATCCGTCCGCGGACGTACTGCCACCCCTCGTCGCCGCGCACGAAGCGGCTGACCTCGTGGAGCACGCCGAGCCCGGCCTCACGATCGGTCCCGCCCCACGCCGCGCGGAACTCGACGACACCGAAGGAGTCGTCGGGCCCACCAGCCTCGGTGCGAAGCACCTCCAGCCCGGTCCACACGAGGGCCGGGTCGTGGTCGATGCGCGCCGGCCGGGTCGTGGGGTGCCACGTGCGCAGCAGGTAGCCGCCGTCGCCGAGCACGTAGGCGGTGTAGCGCGACCGCATCAGCCGCTCGGCCGTCAGTGCCGCACCACCGGCGAGGAACGGCCCGCAGCACGTCGCGTAGGCGTCGCCGGTGCCGCACGGACAGGTCCTGGCCATGGCTCCATCATGGTCGGTCGAGCCCTAGGCTGGCCGTGTGCCCCAGCTGCGTCTCGCCCTCGCCCAGGTCAACCCCCGCGTCGGGGACCTCGACGGCAACGTCGAGCTCGTCGTCGCGGCCGCGCACGACGCGTCCAGGGCCGGGGCCCACCTGCTCGTGATGCCCGAGATGGTCCTCAACGGCTACCCGGTCGAGGACATGGCCTACCGGCTGTCGTTCATCGAGGGCACGCGCGACCGCGTGCCCGCCCTCGCCGCGCGCCTCGTCGAGGAGGGCCTCGGCGACCTCGTCGTCGTCGTCGGGCACCTCGACACCGCGAAGGACCACGTCGACACCGACCGGCTGGGGGTGCCCAAGAACGCGCCCACGAACTCCGCGTCGGTGCTGACCGGTGGTCGGGTCGTGACGCGCTACGACAAGCACCACCTCCCCAACTACGGCGTCTTCGACGAGTTCCGTCACTTCGTGCCCGGTGACGAGACCCAGGTCGTGCAGGTGCACGGGGTCGACGTCGCGATCGCGATCTGCGAGGACATCTGGCAGGACGGACCCTCCGCGGCCGCCGACGCCGCCGAGGCGGGACTCCTCGTGGTGCTCAACGGCTCTCCGTACGAGGCGGCGAAGGACGACGTGCGGCTCGACCTGTGCGCCCGTCGGGCCCGCGAGGGCAGCTGCGCGCTCGCGTACGTGAACCTCGTCGGCGGGCAGGACGAGCTGGTCTTCGACGGCGACTCGCTCGTCGTCGACGCCGCGGGCGAGCTGGTGGCACGCGCCGCCCAGTTCGAGCCGGAGCTGCTCGTCGTCGACCTCGACCTGCCCGCCGCCACCGCGCCCATGCCGGACCCCGGCACGCGCTTCCACGGCCTGCGGGTCGAGCGCACCGTGATCTCCTCCGATCCCCTGCCGGCCTACGAGCCGGCGGTGCCGGTGGTCGCCGAGAGGTGGGACGACCTCGGCGAGCGGTACTGGGCGATCGTGCTGGGCCTGCGCGACTACGTGCGCAAGAACGGCGCCTCGTCCGTGCTGCTCGGCCTGTCCGGCGGCATCGACTCCACCCTCGTCGGTGCGATCGCGGTCGACGCCGTGGGCGCCGAGAACGTCTTCGGCGTCTCGAACCCGAGTGACTGGTCCTCCGAGCACAGCCGCACCGACGCCGCCGAGCTCGCCCGCCGCACCGGCCTGCAGCTCGACACCGTGCCGATCGGGCCCATCTTCGACGCGTTCCAGTCGACGTTGGGCCGGACGACGACCCGGCTCGACGGCATCGCCGAGGAGAACCTGCAGGCGAGGATCCGCGCCGTCGTCTGGATGGGCCTGTCGAACCAGCACGGGCACCTCGTCCTCGCGTGCGGCAACAAGTCCGAGCTGGCCACCGGCTACTCCACGATCTACGGCGACGCGGTGGGCGCGTACGCCCCCATCAAGGACCTCCCCAAGACCTTGGTGTGGGAGGTCGCCCGGTGGCGCAACGCGTGGGCCGAGGAGCGTGGTGAGCAGCCTCCGATCCCCGAGAGCACCATCAGCAAGCCGCCGTCGGCCGAGCTGCGTCCCGGTCAGCTGGACTCGGACTCGCTGCCGCCCTACGAGCTGCTCGACGCCGTGCTCGACGCCTACGTGGAGCGCGACCTCGGCTCGGCGGCCGTGATCGCCGAGGGCTTCGACGCCGCGCTCGTGGAGCGGGTGGTCACCCTCGTGGACAAGGCCGAGTACAAGCGTCGCCAGTACCCGCCCGGACCCAAGGTCAGCCGCCGCAACTTCGGCCGCGACCGCCGCGTGCCCATGACCAACGCGTGGCGCGAGTCGCTCGACTCGTGACCTCCCGCACATCGACGCGACATCCGGCGTCGATGCGGCAGGATGGGACCTGTCCGTGGACCCCCACCGAGGGGCTGCGAGAAGAGAGGGACCCACCATGACCGAGCACACCCCTGCCCCGACGTCGGCCGAGGAGACTGCCCCCTACGGCAGCGCGAGCACCTCCGCGCCCGACTCCCCCGGCTCGAGCCCCGCCGCACCCGTGGCAGCCGGCCCGACGACCGACCCCGCGATCCGCCGCGTGCGGACGCACCACCTGCAGCAGTGGAAGGAGCAGGGCCACAAGTGGGTCATGCTCACGACCTACGACCAGTACACCGCCGCCACGTTCGACGAGGCCGGCATCCCGGTGCTGTTCATCGGCGACTCCGCGGCCAACAACGTGTTCGGGTACGAGTCCTCCCTGCCGGTCACGGTCGACGAGCTGCTCCCGCTCGTGAAGGCCGTCACCCGCACCGCCCGGCGTGCCCTCGTGGTCGCCGACCTGCCGTTCGGGTCCTACCAGCGCTCGCCTGAGCAGGCGTACGACACGGCGGTGCGGTTCATGAAGGAGGGCCAGGCCCACGTGGTGAAGCTCGAGGGCGGGGCCGAGATGGCTCCGCAGATCGAGCTGCTCACGAAGGGCGCGATCCCCGTCATGGCGCACATCGGCTTCACCCCTCAGTCCGAGCACGCGCTCGGTGGCTACCGGGTGCAGGGCCGTGGCGACGCCTCGGCGAAGCTGATGGAGGACGCCCTCGCCGTGCAGGAGGCCGGTGCCTCGTCCGTCGTCATGGAGATGGTGCCCGCCCCCATCGCGGCCGAGATCACCCGCACGCTGCACATCCCCACGATCGGCATCGGGGCCGGAGCCGACTGCGATGCCCAGGTGCTCGTCTGGCAGGACATGCTGGGCCTGCGCACGGGCAAGGCGCCGCGCTTCGTGAAGCGCTACGCCGACCTGCACTCGGTGATCCTGGGCGCCGCCCAGGAGTTCGCAGCCGACGTCGCGGGCGGCACGTTCCCCGGGCCGGAGCACACCTTCGACTCCTGACCGCGAGCCCGGCCGACGTGGCCCGGCTCAGGTGCGCCAGTCGAACAGCGAGACGCCGACGGCGTTGACGGCGAACCAGGCCGCCAGGGCGTAGAGCGGCACCCAGGTGGCGCGGGCCGGCTGGGTCGCGATGGTGCGACGCAGCACCGGCACGAAGCACGCCAGCACGACGAGGTGCAGCAGCACGCCCCACCACGGCGCGTAGAGCACGGTGGAGATCACCAGCCACAGCATCACCACCAGCCCGGTGACGCCGATCCACGGACCCGAGCGGTCGAGCTGCAGGTTCGTGCGGCTCACGCGTCGGCGGAGGGCTTGTCGTCGTTCCAGTCGGGGTCGTTGTCCCACGACTCGTTGCGCTCCTGGACCTTGTCGAGGGCACGCGCAGCGTCGGCCTCGGTCGGGTAGGGGCCCAGGCGGTCGGCGGCCTTGCAGCCGTCCTCACCCTCGACGGTGTGGTGCTTGAGACAGAAGAAGAATGCGGGGGCCTCGGCGCTCATGGACCCATCCTGCCCCACCCTCGGTGCCGATGCCCCTCGCGATCGTCGGAGGCGGAGCGGCCTCGTAGCATCGGGACGTGTCTCCCCTCGTCGCCGGCCGCGTCTCCCCCGTCCGCCACGTCCCGTCGCGCATCGACCGGCCCGAGTACGTCGGCCAGCCCGCTCCCCTGCCCTACCGCGGGTCTTCGGTGCGCGATGCCGACACGATCGCGCGCATGCGGGTCGCCGGCAGGATCGCAGCGCAGGCGCTCGACGCGGTGGAGGCGGCGATCGCACCGGGCGTGACCACCGACGAGCTCGACCGGGTGGGCCACGACTTCCTCGTCGCCCACGACGCCTACCCGTCGACGCTGGGCTACCGCGGCTACCCGAAGTCGCTGTGCAGCAGCGTGAACGAGGTGATCTGCCACGGCATCCCCGACGACCGTCCCCTCGAGGACGGCGACATCGTCAACATCGACATCACCGCCTACGTGGACGGCGTCCACGGCGACACGAACAAGACCTACCTCGTCGGCGACGTCGACGAGGAGTCGCGCCTGCTCGTGGAGCGCACCCGCGAGGCCACCCACCGCGCGATCCGCGCGGTCAAGCCGGGTCGTCAGATCAACGTGATCGGTCGGGTCATCGAGGCCTACGCCGCGCGCTTCGGCTACGGCGTCGTCCGTGACTTCACCGGCCACGGCGTGGGCCCGGCGTTCCACGACGGGCTGATCGTGCCGCACTACGACGAGCCGTCGGCCGACACGATCATCGAGGTCGGCATGACCTTCACCATCGAGCCGATGCTGACGCTCGGCTCGATCGAGTGGGACCTGTGGGACGACGGCTGGACCGCCACCACCCAGGACCACTCCCGCACCGCCCAGTTCGAGCACACCCTGCTGGTGACGCCCGAGGGTGCGGAGATCCTCACCCTCCCCTGACCTGTCCTCCGGACGCACACGTTCGAGAGCCGTGGAGCCTGCCCGCGTGGCACACGGTCGAGGCGTGCTGAAGTCGCCGGACACCTGAGCAAGCGTCCCCACCCACGCAGGACGGCACCCCCGGTGGGGGTGCCGGGCCGTGGGCGGCGAACAGGAAGAGTGAACGAGGCGGCCTGTAAGCCGGATTCTGTCCCCGGTCCGAGGACCGGGGAGCGACCATCCATCTGGGTCACGCATCGCTGCGCGCCTCGAGCGACCTACCCGCTGACATCGGACGAGCAGCCCGTCAGCGCAGGCGCCGGAGCGCCCTCTTGGTCTTGCTCCCGGTGGGGTTTACCTAGCCGACGCCGTCACCGACGTCGCTGGTGAGCTCTTACCTCACCGTTTCACCCTTGCCCGCACCCCGTCACCCAAGAGGGTTCCGGGGCCGTTGGCGGTCTGTTCTCTGTGGCACTGTCCCGCACGTCACCGTGGGTGGCTGTTGGCCACCACCGTGCTCGGTGGAGTCCGGACTTTCCTCGACGGGCCTGAGCCCGCCGCGGCCGCCCGGCCGCCTCGTTCGTGGGCCAGTCTAGGGCGCGCTCGTCACGTCCTTGCAACCTTCGGTCCCTACGCTGGCGTCGTGGAGGTCGAGGAGATGCCGTCCGATGCCGTGGCGAGGACCGGGGGTGGGGTCGGTGACCTGCGCCCTCGGCTCCATCCCGAGCCCGTCGTGTACGCGATCGTCTCGCAGGGCTTCGACACGTCCACCGCCCTCGCGGCGGTGCGCGAGGCCGAGGGGCTCACCGTCGTGGTCGAGCAGACGGAGGCCGACGAGGACGGTCTGGTGTACGAGTTCGTCGGCGCCTGGATCACCCTGACGGTGGTCTCCGCGCTCGACGGTGTCGGCCTGACGGCCACGATCTCCGCAGCGCTGGCCGGCGACGAGATCGCGTGCAACGTGGTCGCCGGGTTCCACCACGACCACCTCGTGGTTCCGTGGGACCGACGTCACGATGCGCTCCGTGTCCTCGATGCCCTAGGCTGAGGGCTGCGAAAGGGAGTAGTCCCCAATCGCTGCGTCGACATACTGAAGCCGGGCCCTCGGGTCTGTCCTCCGGTGCAGCGGGCCAGACCGGCGACGGTCTCGGCGGACGAGACTTTCGACCCATAGATCGTTGACGATCCTGGGTCGAGGCTCGTCGATCATGGCTCCTCGTCCTGGGGGACGAGGAGCTCCTTCATGTTCGAGGCCCTGTGGCTCAGCACCGCTGTCATCTTCGTCGCCGAGCTCGGCGACAAGAGCCAGCTGATGGCGATGACGTTCGCCACCCGGTACCGGGCGCGTGACGTCATCATCGGCATCACGGCGGCGACGGCGGTCGTCCACCTCGCGTCCGTGGGCATCGGCTACTGGATCGGCACGAGCTTCGAGAAGTACCAGTCCGGGATCGCGATCGCCGCCGGTGTGGCGTTCCTCGGCTTCGCGCTCTGGACGCTGCGGGGCGACGAGCTCACCGAGGGCGAGGCCGACAAGGCGCGCAAGGCCACGGGCTCGGCCCTGCTGGCGGTGGGTCTGGCCTTCTTCCTGGCCGAGCTGGGTGACAAGACGATGCTCGCCACGATCACCCTCGCCGTGCGCGAGGACTGGTTCGGCGTCTGGATCGGCAGCACCGTGGGCATGGTGGCGGCCGACGCGCTCGCGATCGGCGTCGGCGCGGTGCTCGGCAAGCACCTGCCGGAGCGGGCGATCCGCTACGGCGCCGCCGTGGCGTTCGCGATCTTCGGCGCGCTGCTCATCTTCGAGGGTGTGCGCTGATCGCCGTCCGCTGCCTCGCTAGGCTCGCCCGGTGCTGATCGTGCTCCCGCCCTCCGAGGGCAAGACCGCACCGTCCGACGGACCCGTGCTGGACCTGGCCGCGTTGTCGTTCCCGCGTCTCACGCAGGTGCGCGACCAGGTGTCGCGGGCCCTGGTCCGTCTCGCGGGCACCCGACGGGCCGCCGAGGTGCTGGGGCTCGGCCCCACGCAGGCCGATGCCGTGGAGACCGACGCCCGTCTCTTCGAGGTGCCGTGCGCACCGGCGGGCGAGGTGTACACCGGCGTGCTGTTCGGCGAGCTCGACCTCGCCACCCTCGACGACGCTGCCACCGCCCGGGCCGAGCGGACCGTGGCCGTCGCGAGCGCCCTGTTCGGCCTGGTGCGGGTCGGCGACCCGATCCCTGCCTACCGCCTCTCCGGCACGGTCACGCTGCCGCGCCTGGGCCCCGTCGCCGGTCGCTGGCGGCCGGTGCTGCCGCAGGTCCTCGACGACGAGGTGGCCGACGGGCTGCTCGTCGACCTGCGCTCGGGCGCCTACGTGAACCTGGGCAAGCCGTCCGCGGGTCTCGCCCCCCGCACCGCCACCGTTCGGGTGCTGCACGAGCAGGACGGCCGCCGCAGCGTCGTGAGCCACTTCAACAAGGCCACGAAGGGGCGGCTGGTGCGCGCGCTGCTCACCGAGGGCGCCTTGCCGGCATCGGTGGACGAGCTGGCCACAGCCTGGCGCGACCTCGGCTGGACGGTCGAGCAGGACGGGACCCGTCTCGACGTCGTCACCACCGGCGCTCACTGACGATCGGCGCATCCACGCCGTGCCGTCCGAGCGCGGCCGTCTACTCGGGGACGATCGAGAACCCGCGCAGCGACGGCGTGCCGTCAGGCCACCACGCGATGGTCGTGATGCTGGCCGGGGCCAGCTCCATGCGGTGGATGATCGACATCGGCCCGTCCAGGGCGAGCCTCGTCATGAGCTTGATGGGCGTCACGTGGCTGACGACGACGACGGTCTCACCCGGGTGTGCCTCGACGATCCGGTCGCGCGCCTGCCGCACCCGCTCCTGCACCTCGTCGAAGGACTCCCCGCCCGGTGGGGCCACCGCGGTCGAGGACAACCAGGTCGACAGCTCGTCGGGCCAGTCCTCCATGATCTCGGCGAAGCTGTGGCCGTCCCAGTCACCGAAGGCGGCCTCCTCGACACCGTCGTCGACGCCGACCGTCACGCCGGTCTCTCGGGCCACGAAGCCGGCGGTCTCGCGGGTGCGGCGCAGCGGCGAGGAGATGATGGCGTCGACGTCGTGGTGGCGAGCGATCCAGGCCGCCGCCCGCGCGGCCTGCGCCTCGCCCTCGGCAACCAGGCCAGGGTCGGAACCACCCTTGCCGCAGAACAGCTTGCGCACGGTGTTGGCCGTGACGCCGTGCCTGAGCAGCACGAGCGTCGTGGGGCGGCCGTGTACGTCGCCCCTCCAGCCGAGCAGCGGGTTGGTGTCCTTGCCGGTACCACTCGGCGGCGCCTCGAGCGGTGCGGTGACGTCGTCGGCCGGCGGCACCGGGGTCGTCTCCTGCTGGACGGCCGTGCCCACGACGGCGGGCTCGCCGGTGCGGGCCTGGGCGTCCAGCGCCTCGTTGGCGAGGGCGTCGGCGGCGGCGTTCTGGTCGCGCGGGATCCACGTCCACTCGACGACCCGGTCGGCGAGCCCCCGGGCCTGCTCGGCCAACGGCTTCATCGACGCGTGCTTGATCTTCCAGCGTCCTGCCATCTGCTCCACGACCAGCTTGGAGTCCATGCGGACGACGACGTCGGCATCGGGAGCGTGCTCGGCGGCGAGCTCGAGCCCGGCGATGAGTCCGCGGTACTCGGCCACGTTGTTGGTGGCCCTGCCGATGGTCTCACCGCGCGTGGCGAGGATGTCGCCGGTGGACTCGTCGCGCACCAGCGCACCGTAGGAGGCGGGCCCCGGATTGCCCCGCGACCCTCCGTCGGCCTCGACGACGACCCGCCCGACGGCGGCGGTCACAGCCCGGACTCGGCCGTCCGCACCAGGATGCGACTGCACTCGGGGCAGCGCACGACGTCGTCCTCGGGCTGGGCGGCGATCTCGCGCAGGTCGGCGCCGTTGAGCTCCAGGCGGCACCCCTCGCACCGGCGCGCACGCAGCGCAGCGGCACCGAGCCCGCCGTACTGGTGACGGACCTTGTCGTACAGGGCGAGCAGGTCGGCCGGAACGCCGGGAGCCACGCTCTCGCGCTCCTCGTTCACCGCGACGACCTCGGCGTCGATGGCCTCGACCGCGGCGTCGCGGGCCGCGGTGACGTGCGTGAGCTCGGCCACCAGCGCGTCGTGGTCGGCGGTGACCGCCCGGAGCTCGGCCTGGGCGATCTCGAGCTGCTCCATGATCTCGAGCTCCTCGTCCTCGAGCGTCGAGATGCGACGCTCGAGTGCGCCGAGCTCGTGCTGGAGGTTCTCGAGGTCCTTCGGGTTGGAGATCGCACCGGAGGAGAGCCGCTCCTCGTCGCGCGTGCGGCGCGTCTTGACCTGCTCGACCTCGGCGTCGGCCTTCTTCTGGGCGCGCGTGAGGTCGCTGACCGTCGTCTCGACCTCGACCTGGCGGCCGCGCAGCTGCGCGACCTCGGCGGTCAGCTCCTCGATGCGGGCGAGCTCGGGCAGGGAACCGCGGCGGTGCTGGAGCCGGGCGAGGGCGGAGTCGGTGTCCTGGAGGTCCAACAGGGCCTGCTGGGCGGACGGTTCGGCTTTCAGGGGGTCCTCCTGGGTGCGGGAGCCAACGCGTGGGACCAGGGGTCGGTCACCAACGTGGACACATGGACGTCCACCGTATCGCCCAGCCGCTCGCGCAGCACGGAGGCGACCACCGGCAGCCAGGTCCACTCGGCCGCCCAGTGCGGCACGTCGACCACGCCGCAGGCGCCGGGACGCTCGAGGTGCTCGCTGACCGGGTGGTGCCGCAGGTCCGAGGTGACGTACACGTCGGCTCCCGCAGCGTCAGCGGTGCCCAGCAGGAAGTCTCCCGAGCCACCGCAGAGGGCCACGGTGGTGACCTCGCTCGTGAGGTCCCCGGCCACGCGGGTGGCGCCGTGGTGCGCCGGCAGCGCAGCAGCCACGTGCTCGGCGAACGCGGCCAGGGTCATGGGCGTCTCGAGCCTGCCGATGCGACCGCTCCCCCGGCTGGACGGAGCGGCGGCCGTGGGCAGCACGAGGTAGGAGACCTCCTCGTACGGGTGCGCCTGCAGCAGTGCCGTCCGCACGGCTTCGCGCAGGGTCGCAGGTGCGACGAGCTCGAGGCGTGTCTCGTCGACGTGCTCGAGCGCGCCGACCTCGCCGATCGCGGGCTGCGCACCGTCGAGGGGCCGGAAGGACCCGGTGCCCTCGGACCGGAAGACCGCCGAGTCGTAGTCGCCCACGTGCCCCGCTCCGGCCGCGTGCATGGCAGCCGCCACGGCGTCGGCGTCGCCGCGCGGGACGTGCACCACCCAGGCGTCGAGCCCGTGATCGGTGTCGACGTCCAGCGGGCGCACGTCGTGCAGCCCCAGCGCAAGCGCCATCGACTCCGAGACACCGAGGGGTGGGGAGTCGGCGTTGGTGTGACAGGTGTGCAGCGCCACGCCGTGGGTGGCGAGCGTGTGCACGACGCGACCCTTGGGCGTGGTCGCCGCCACCGACGTGACGCCCTTGAGGTACAGCGGGTGGTGGGTCAGGAGCAGGTCCGCACCCCGGGCGACGGCCTCGTCGGCGACGGCCTGCACCGGGTCGACGGCGACCAGGATCGAGCCCACCTCGGCGTCGGGATCCCCGACGACCGTGCCGACCGCGTCCCAGTCGTCGGCCCAGCGGGGGTCGTAGAGCTCGTCGAGCACACGGACGACGTCACGCAGCGTGGGCATGTCGCCACCCTAGGACGTGGCGGGAGCGCACTACCCCACCGAGCCCAGGGCGAACGGCAGGACGGCGTCGGCTCCGGCCCGCCGCAGCTCGCGGGACGCGACAGCGACGGTCCATCGGCTGTCGACGAGGTCGTCGACCATGAGCACCGGACCGTCCGTCGCGGCCAGGGCCTCACGGAGGGCGTCGGGCACGACGAACCGGCCCCACACCCCGGCCAGCCGGAAGGCGCTGTTGCCGCCCTGGGTGGTGGCCGGCGCGCCGGGCGCGACCTCGAGCGCGGGCAGCAGCGGAAGGCGTCCGAGTCGGGCCAGGCCCTCGGCCACCGAGGCCACGAGGGTGGGCCGAGCCACCGACGGCAGCGCGACCACCGCCACGGGACGCTGGTCCCACGGCCAGTCGCGCAGCGCCCGCGCGCACGCCCCCAGCAGCGGCTCGGGCACCGGCACGTCGGGCGCGCCCGTGGCGAAGAGCTCGCGCAGCGTGCCACCCCAGCCGAGGTCGGTCAGCCTCGCGACCACGCGGCCCGTCTCGGGCCGTTCGGTCGGCGGGATGCGACCGGACACGTCGACCCCCAGCCGCCCGACGCCCGACGGCCACTGGGCGCGCGGGTCGACCGCCACGCCCACCCGGTCGAGCGACTGCGTGGCCCGCTCCACCGCGGCACCGTCCGTGCCGGTGGGGTACCAGGGTCCGGCGCACACGTCGCACCGGCCGCAGGGGGCGGCCGTGGGGTCGTCGAGCTGACGCTGGAGCAGCTCCATGCGGCACGTGCGACCCGCCTGGTACTCCAGCATCGCCTCCTGCTCGGCCTCACGCGCCTGGGCGATGCGCTCGTACCGTTCAGCGTCGTAGACCCACGGCTCCCCCGTGCTGACCCAGCCGCCCTGCACACGCCGGACCGCTCCGTCGACGTCGAGCACCTTGAGGAGCAGCTCGAGCGGCGTGCGCCGGATGTCGACCTGAGCCTCGAGCGACGCGACCGACAGCGGCGTGGTGCCCAGGGCCCCGAGCACGGCGTCGACCTTGGCCTGCGTGGGCATGGAGGCCGTGGCGAAGTAGCGCCAGATGTCGGCGTCCTCCGTGCCGGGCAGGAGGAGCACGTCGGCGGACTCGGTGGCACGGCCCGCACGCCCCACCTGCTGGTAGTACGCCACGGGTGAGGACGGCGCACCCAGGTGCACGACGAAGCCGAGGTTGGGCTTGTCGAACCCCATGCCGAGTGCGCTCGTGGCCACGAGTGCCTTGAGCTGGTCGTCCTTGAGCGCCTGCTCCAGGCGGATCCGCTCGTCGGGATCGGTGCGGCCGGTGTACGCGGCCACCGTGTGACCGGCCTCCGCGAGCAGTCGCGCGAGGTCCTCGGCCGCCGAGACCGTGAGGGTGTAGACGATGCCGCTGCCCGGCAGGTCGGCCAGGTGCGAGACCAGCCAGCCCAGCCGCTCGCGCGACGTCGGCAGCGTGAGGCAGCCCAGCCGCAGGCTCGTGCGGGCCAGGGACCCGCGCAGCGTCAGGACCTCCCCCTGGTGACCGGCGCCGTCCGCCGCCCCCGGCCCGGCACCCCCGCCGAGCTGCTCCTCGACGTCGGTGACGACCCGCTCGTTCGCGGTGGCGGTGGTCGCCAGCACCGGGACCCCGTCGGGCATCGACTCGATGAGGTCGGCGAGCCGGCGGTAGTCGGGTCGGAAGTCGTGGCCCCAGTCGGAGATGCAGTGCGCCTCGTCGACCACCAGCAGGCCGATGCGTCGGCGCAGCTCGGGCAGCTGCTCGTCGCGGAAGCGGGGGTTGGTGAGGCGCTCCGGAGAGACGAGCAGCACGTCCACGTCGTCGGCGTCGAGCCGCGCCCGGACGTCGTCCCACTCGTGCGCGTTGGCCGAGCTGATGGACACCGCTCGCACCCCGGCCCGCTCCGCCGCCGCGACCTGGTCCCGCATGAGGGCGATGAGCGGCGAGACGAGGAGCGTGGGGCCCGTGCCGCGCGCCCTCAGCAGCGACGTGGCCACGAAGTAGACCGCGGACTTGCCCCATCCGGTGCGCTGCACCACGAGAGCACGGCGGTGGTCGTCGACGAGGGCCGAGACCGCCTCGAGCTGCCCCTCGTGGAACTGCGCGTCGTCGCGGCCGGTGAGGCGTCGCAGGGCTTCGAGGGCGTGCTCGCTCGTGGTGGTGGCCGTCATGGACCCATCGTGTCAGCGGGTGCCGACACGGGCGTCGGCCCGTCCACAGCAGGTCAGGGACCGGGACAGGTCCGGTCGTCGCGCAGCTCCTCGTCCAGTGGAGCCGTGGGCGCCGAGCCGGGTTCGCAGAGCATCGGGTCGAGCTCGGCGGCCACCGTGCCGCCGACCTCGAGGCGAAGGTTCCACGTGGAGGTCCCGTCGACGAGCAGGTCCACCTGCGCGCGCACCGCCTCGAGCAGCGGCCCGCGCATGGCCGGGTCGTCGAGGTCGGGCGCCGTGCCGTCGCTCGACACCTGCACCACGAGGTACCGGTCCGGGTCGGCGTCCTTCTCGGCGAACTCACGCATCCCCACGCCCACGCGTCCCACCGCCTCGGCGGGCTCGGCGGCGGACCGCAGCGCCGCCCACGCGTCCATGGTCCCGTCGCCGGGGAAGCCGCGGTCGGCGCTCACCGAGGAGCCGTCGGCAGCCGCGACGCCCCAGCCGCGGCGCGCGTCGTCGGCACCGTGCTCCTGCTCGAGCCGGTCGAGCGCCACGGACACGTCGTCGGCTCCGGTGTCCTTGCCCAGCGTCAGCACGACGTCGGTCTCGACGTGGTCCGGGCCGGGCACGTCCTGGGTCATGATGTCGACGGCCGCAGCACCGTCCTGCGCGACGTCGTGCGCGAGCGCCCACTCCTGCACGACCGCGTCGGTCGTCGCCTCCGGCTCGAAGGAGCGCAGGTGCACCGTCGACGGGCCGAAGGTGACGTCGACGTCACCCTCCTCGCCCTCGTGGGTGGTGCTGAACGCCTCGTAGACGACGCGCCCCACCTCCTGGAGCTGCTTCGAGGTGACGTCGGGCTCCGCCTCGACCTTCAACGCGACCTTGCCGGAGTCGAGCGTGACCGGCTCGGAGTAGTCGGCGTCCGCCGACGTGACGCCGGGCAGGTCGCGCAGCTCGGCGACGAGCGCGTCCACGTCGTCGGACAGGTTCGGGTTCGCACACCCGGCGAGGAGCAGGGCCAGCAGCGTGCAGGGAGCCGCCACGGCGGCGAGTCGGGATCGCACCCGCCCACCGTCGCACACCTGGCGGGGTTGCCGAGCCCGCGTGGGAGGACGACAGTGAACGGCATGCGTCGTGGCCTCGCGACCGCGGTCCTGCTGCTGGCCGTCGGGTGCTCCTCCGGACCGACCTCGGTGATCGGTCTCGACCTCGTGTGCGACCAGGACCGTTCCTCCGCGCAGGCGAAGGACGTCGTCGAGCGTGTCGGCGGACTCCGCACCGACGACTTCCTGGTCCGCCTCGCCCGCAGCACCGAGGTCGGCGTGGTCGCGCTCGTCGACGGCGACGTACAGGACGCCTACACCGTCCTTCACGGCGACTACGGCGTCTCGGTCGTCGCACAGGTCGCCGACGACGGCCAGGGGACGGCCGACGGGCTCGCGCAGGTCGATCGCATCACCCGCGCCGCCTGCGAGGGCTCGTGACGTCGAGGGCCCTCGAGAGGCGCCGGTTCGGGTGGGCGAAGAGGGACTCGAACCCCCGGCCGCTCGGGTGTAAACCGAGTGCTCTGACCAACTGAGCTATTCGCCCCGGACGGCACCGCGAAGGGCACCGGGCGCCTGGAACCCTACCGCACCGACAGCCCCGCGCGGCGTCCTCGCGGGACGGCTCCGACATGAAAGAGCCGCGGCCGCCGGGGTCTCGGGTCCCGGGCGGCCGCAGCACTCACATACAACCGCATCGGTGGTTGCCGCCGCAGGCTTTTGGCTCAACTCTCAGCAAACTTCGCCGGTCAGTCGCGCAGGTGCTCCTCGAGCCGCTCGACCTTGGCCGTGAGCTGCCCCGTGTACCCCGGCCGGATGTCGGCCTTGAGCACGAGCGAGACCCGCGACGAGGTCCGCGCGACGGCCTCGACCGCCGCCTTCACGACGGCCATCACCTCGTCCCACTCGCCCTCGACGGTCGTGAACATCGCGTTGGTCTCGCACGGCAGGCCCGACGCCCGCACGACGCGCACCGCCTCGGCCACGCCGGCGGCCACGGACCCCGACTCGTCGCCCGCGCCGGGGCTGATGCTGAACGCCGCGAGCACGTCAGAGCTCCGCGAGGGCCGCGCGGTAGGCCTCGAAGTCGCGGGCCTCGCCGATCGGGTGCTCGACCTTCCAGCGGACGACGCCCTCAGCGTCGACGAGGTAGGTGCCGCGCTCGGGCGCACCGGCACCCTCGTTGAAGATCCCGTAGGCCCGGCTGACCTCGCCGTGGGGCCAGAAGTCGCTGAGCACCGAGAACGTGTAGCCCTCGGCGTCGGCGAAGGCGCGGTTGGAGAAGAAGTGGTCGCAGGAGATGGCGAGCACCTCGACGTCGCCGCCGGAGAAGGCCTCGATGTTGTCGCGGATCTCGCACAGCTCACCGGTGCAGATGCCGCTGAAGGCGAACGGGAAGAACACCAGCGCCACCTTCCGACCCTGGAGGCCGGAGAGCGAGATGTCCTCGCCGTGCTGGTTCTTGAGCGTGAAGTCAGGTGCCTGCTGGCCGATCTCGATCGTCATGGCCCGAGCCTAGACGCCGGACGGTGCTGCAGCCGACGAGCACCGAGGTGGTCACCCGGGCGCGGACGACCGCGGCCGGCGACGGTCGGATCGGCTCAGCGCTTGTGCGTCGACAGCTTGGTGGCGGACCACTCGGCCGACGCCGACGACGTGGTCGTCGTGGACAGCCCGGCCACCGGAGCGGCCTCGGCGATGTCGGCGCCCGTGACGTAGCCCGGGCGACCGACCTTGGGCGTGAGCACCCAGATGGACCCGCCCTCGGCGAGGTCGGCCAGGGCGTCGAAGAGCGCGTCGACGAGGTCTCCGTCGTCGTCGCGCCACCACAGGATGACGCCGTCGACGACCTCGTCGGACTCACCGTCGACGAGCGCGTGGCCGACGATGCCCTCGATGGCCGTTCGGAGCTCGGTGTCGACGTCCTCGTCCCAGCCCAGCTCCTGGATGACGGTGTCGGGGCTGAAGCCCAGCCTCGCGGCGTCCAACGGGATCTCCTCGGGGTTGCGTCGTGCGTGGTGTGGACCAACTCTGGCACGGGGTGCGGGCCAGGGTGGGTCGGGGTGTCGATCGGTGTGTCGGACGGTGCGGGACCTACTGAAAAGTAGGCCAAAAACCTACTGATCGGTAGATGTTCACAACCTCCGCCAGTGTCACCCTAGCGAACTCGGCGTGGAAAGATGGAGAGGTCCACAAGACGTCCCAGGAGTTGCACATGCCCACCGGCCAGTCCCCCACCGAACGTCCCGCCGTCATCCACGAGGGGCTGCCGACCCAGCTTCCCGACATCGACCCCGACGAGACGGCCGAGTGGCTCGACTCGCTCGACCAGATGGTCGACGAGCGTGGCCGGTCCCGTGCGCGCTACGTGATGCTCAAGCTCCTCGAGCGCGCGCGTGAGCAGAACGTGGGCGTCCCCGCGCTGCGCAGCACCGACTTCATCAACAGCATCCCGCCCGAGCACGAGCCGTGGTTCCCCGGCAACGAGGCGATCGAGCGTCGCATCCGTTCCTACATCCGCTGGAACGCCGCCGTCATGGTCTCGCGTGCCAACCGGCCCGGTCTCGGCGTCGGCGGCCACATCGCCAGCTACCAGTCGGCGGCCAGCCTCTACGAGGTCGGCTTCAACCACTTCTTCCGCGGCAAGAACCACCCCGGCGGTGGTGACCACATCTACTTCCAGGGTCACGCCGCGCCGGGCATCTACGCCCGGTCCTACCTCGAGGGTCGCTTCACCGAGGAGCAGCTCGACCGCTTCCGCCAGGAGCACTCCCACGGAGCCGGCAAGGGTCTGTCGTCGTACCCCCACCCCCGGCTCATGCCCGACTACTGGGAGTTCCCCACGGTCTCGATGGGCCTCGGTGGCATCAACTCGATCTACCAGGCGCGGTTCAACCGCTACCTGCACGACCGGGGCATCAAGGACACCAGCCAGCAGCACGTGTGGACGTTCCTCGGTGACGGCGAGATGGGCGAGCCCGAGTCGCTCGGGGCGATCGGCCTCGCGGCACGCGAGGAGCTCGACAACCTGACCTTCGTCATCAACTGCAACCTGCAGCAGCTCGACGGCCCGGTGCGCGGCAACGGCAAGATCATCCAGGAGCTGGAGTCGTACTTCCGCGGCGCCGGGTGGAACGTCATCAAGGTCGTCTGGGGCCGCGAGTGGGACGACCTGCTCGCCCGCGACGTCGACGGCGTGCTGGTCAACCAGATGAACCGCACCCCCGACGGTGAGTTCCAGACCCTCTCGGTGGAGTCCGGCGCCTACAACCGCGAGAACTTCTTCGGCCCCGACCCGCGTCTACGGGCCATGGTCGAGCACCTCAGCGACGAGGACATCGAGCGCCTGCCCCGCGGCGGCCACGACTACCGCAAGGTCTACGCCGCGTTCGATGCGGCGCAGAAGCACACGGGCCAGCCGACCGTCATCCTGGCCCACACCATCAAGGGCTGGCTGCTCGAGTCCTTCCAGGGACGCAACGCCACCCACCAGATGAAGAAGCTCACCAAGGACGACCTCAAGGGCTTCCGCGACCGGTTGAACATCCCCGTCTCCGACGAGCAGATCGACGGCGACGACCTCGCGCCGTTCTACCACCCCGGGCACGACAGCGAGGAGATGCAGTACATGCGCGCCCGCCGCGACGCGCTCGGCGGCGGTCTCCCCCAGCGCATCGTCGACCCCGTCTCGGTCAAGCTGCCCGAGCCGGACTCCTACTCGGCCCTGTCGAAGGGGTCGGGCAAGCAGCAGATCGCCACCACGATGGCGTTCGTGCGGCTCCTGCGCGACCTCATGAAGGATCCGGAGATCGGGCGCCGCGTCGTGCCGATCGCGCCTGACGAGTACCGCACGTTCGGCATGGACTCGATGTTCCCGTCGGCGAAGATCTACAACCCGGCCGGCCAGACGTACGAGGCCGTCGACCGCAAGCTGCTGCTCGCCTACAAGGAGTCGGCCCAGGGCCAGCTGCTGCACGAGGGCATCAGCGAGGCCGGCGCCATGGCCTCGGCGATCGCCGCCGGCAGCGCCTACTCCACGCACGGCGAGCCGATGATCCCGGTCTACATGTTCTACTCGATGTTCGGGTTCCAGCGGACCGCCGACTCCATCTGGGCCATGGCCGACCAGCTCGCGCGCGGCTTCCTCGTGGGCGCCACCGCCGGCCGCACGACGCTGACGGGCGAGGGCCTGCAGCACGCCGACGGCCACTCGCCGCTGATCGCCCAGACCAACCCCGCCGTGGTGCACTACGACCCGGCGTTCGGGTACGAGATCGCCCACATCGTGCGCGACGGCATGGAGCGCATGTACGGCTCCACGGACGACCACCCCCAGGGCGAGGACGTCATCTACTACCTGACCGTCTACAACGAGCCGATCGTGCAGCCGGTCGAGCCCGACGACCTCGACGTCGACGCCCTACTGAAGGGCGCCTACCGATACCGCCCCGCCACCAAGGGCTCGCACCGGGCCCGCATCATGGCCTCCGGCGTGGCCCTGCCCTGGGCGCTGCGCGCCCAGGAGATGCTGGCCGAGGACTACGACGTCGCCGCCGACGTGTGGTCGGTCACGTCGTGGAACGAGCTCGCCCGCGACGCCGTGCAGGCCGAGAAGTGGAACCTCAACAATCCGGGCGAGTACCAGAAGGTCCCGTGGATCACCACGCAGCTGATGGACCACGCCTCGGTCACGCTCGCGGTGAGCGACTACATGCGCGCCGTGCCCGACCAGATCGCGCGCTGGGTCCCCGGCCCGTGGCAGTCCCTGGGCGCCGACGGCTTCGGCTTCGCCGACACGCGTGCCGCGGCCCGTCGCGTGTTCCAGATCGACGCCGAGTCGATCGTGGTGTCGGTGCTGCAGAGCCTGGCCCAGCAGGAGCTCGTCGAGCAGTCCGTGGTGCGCGACGCGTTCACGCGGCTGAAGATCGACGACCCGACGGCCACGCAGGGTGTGGTCCAGGAAGGCGGCGACGCCTGAGGGGCGGCCCGGGGGCGTCGGTCGGAGCGACCGACGTCTCAGGTAAATCCAAGTTGGGGCACCCTAGGATGTTCGGCATGCTCAAGTGGCCCTACACGTTCGCGGTCGCTCTGTCCGTGGCCGTGACGGGCGCCGCGGTGTTCTCGTCGTGGTACCTCGGCCTTCCGATGAAGGACCCCGAGGGCTTCCTCGGCCCCGCCTACGTGCGCCTGCCCGCCCTGGCCCTGCTGTTCTTCGCGGCCGGCATCGTGCCGGCCGCCGTGCGACGTCGGGGCTGGAAGCAGATCCCGCAGGGGGCGCGCGAGGTCGTCCGTGAGGAGTGGACGCTCAAGCGGGTCGGCTACATCGCGACCGGCCTGATCTCCTTCTACGCGAGCTACGTCAGCTACCGCAACCTCAAGAGCTACCTGCCCACGTACCGCGAGGGCGTGCTGTTCGACCGCCAGCTGCTCGAGCTCGACCACTGGCTGATGTTCGGACACAACCCGGCGACGGTCCTGCACGACCTCCTGGGCACCGACGTGATGGCCCACGTGCTGTCGTTCGCCTACATCGCCTACCTGCCGCTGATCCCGATCACCCTCGGTGCGTTCCTCGTGCTGAACCGCGACTTCTCGATCGGTGCCTGGTACGCGACGGCGCTGTGCCTCAACTGGATCCTCGGCGTGATCAGCTACTACGCGCTGCCGACGCTCGGCCCGGCGTTCGCGCAGCCGTCGATGTACTGGGACCTCGCCGCCACCGACGTGACCGAACTGCAACGATCTCTGTTCCGCAACCGGGTCGACGTCCTCACCGACCCCTGGGCCAGCGAGAAGATCCACGGCGTCGCGGGGTTCGCGTCGCTGCACGTGTCGGTCACCTTCACGGCCGCGCTGTTCATGCAGCGGACGGGGCAGAAGCTCGCCATCCGCGTGATCACGTGGGCGTTCTTCGTGGTCACCGTGCTGGCGACCATCTACTTCGGTTGGCACTACCTCGCCGACGACGTCGCCGGCATCGCCATCGGCTGGGCGTCGGTGTCCCTCGGCGCCTGGGCGTCGGGCAACCGCGGACGACGGCGAAGGCGACGTCTGGCCGAGGTGGCCGATCAGCCGGCCACGGTGACCGCACCCGGACCGTCGGACGCCTCGGGCTCCACCGCCGGCTGACCCTGGCGCAGCATCGAGCGCCACGTGCCGCGCCGGTAGGCGGCCGGCTCGGTGTCGCGGACGAACTCGTGCAGCAGGCGGGCGAACTCCCCCGGGTGGTCGCGGTGCGGGAAGTGTCCGGAGTGCGGGAGCACGTGCACGTCCGACCACGCCTGCTGGCGGGCGATGTCGGCGTGCGCGGCCGGGATGACGTGGTCGTCGGCGCCCCAGACGACGAGCACCGGGACGATCCGCGCGAGGTAGGTGCGGTCGGTCATCGTGACGTACTGGCCGCGCCAGTCGAGCACGTGGCTGGTGACGCGCTGCACCGCCTGGCGGGCGCGAGGATCGGCGAACGACTCGTAGATCGCGGCGACCTCGCCGAGGTCGCGCAGAGGCGCCAGACCGGTGCGCGACAGCCCCCGCATGCCCGCTGCGACGGCACGGCGCCACGGTCGGAACGTGGCCACCGAAAGCGCGGTGCCGCTGCCCGGCAGGGTCAGGAAGCGGATGAGCGGGGAGACCTCCCGACCCAGTCCGCCGGAGGAGACGAGCGCGATCCGCTCCGTGCGGTCCGGGTACTGGTAGGCGAACTGCATGGCCACACCACCACCGAAGCTGTGGCCGACGACGGTGACCTTCTCGATCCCGAGGATGGTGAGCAGGTCGCGCATCCCGTTCGCGTACCCGCCGAGCGAGTAGTCGGCGTCGGGCTTGTCGGACTCGCCGTGCCCGAGCAGGTCGGGGGCGATGACCGTGTAGTGCTCGGCGAGGGCGTCGATCACCGGCTCCCACGTGGACGACTCGCACCCCAGGCCGTGGAGCAGCAGGAGGGCGGGTCCGGAGCCGCGACGCCGGTAGGCGCGCCGGTAGCCGTGCACGACCACGAACTGCAGCTCGTCTCCCCGGTCCATCCGGCCATCGTAGGAGGTGCGCGGGTTCGGCCGCGCCGCATCGGACCATGACGTGCGCCTCGTTAGACTCGGGGCGTGCCCACCCCCGCCGAGGTCCGCGCACAGCTGACCGACATCCTCGTCAGCGTCGTCGACTGCACTCCCGAGCAGGTCACCGACGACGCTCGGCTCGACGACCTCGGGGTCGACTCGCTCGCCGCCGTCGAGGTCGCCGACGAGCTCGGACGTCGCTTCGGGCTCCATCTCGCCGACGAGACGGTCGACGGGCTCGTGACCGTGGCCGACGCCGTCGCGGCCGTGGTCGACCACCGACCCGGCACGGCACGGGGGCGCCGCACACCCACGGCGCCCGTCTCCCTCGCCTCCGAGGGACGCCCACCCGCGCGGGAGAAGTCGCGCACGGACGACGGAGGCGGCCGCGGACGCACCGACGCCTTCTGGCGCCTCGCACTCTGGTTCGTGGTCGCAGGTCTGGCCATCGGCGGCGCGCTCGGCTTCGCCGGAGCCACCGTGGTGCGAGCCACCGGCCTCGGTGGCGTGGACCTGCCCCCCATCACCTCGCCCACGCCCAGCGCGACCCCGTCGGCCACGCCCACACCCACCCCCACTCCGACGGCCACCACCGAGGACCAGGAGGAGAAGCCGACGTTCTCCGTCGAGAGCGATCGCGTGGCGCCCGGTCAGCGCTTCGCCATCTCCGGCCGCTTCCCCTCGCTCGACGACGGCGAGGTGCTCCAGGTGCAGGTGCGCGATCCCGGCGGCAGCTGGGACGACTTCCCGGTCTCGGTGCAGACCCGCGACGGAGGCCGCTTCGAGACGAAGATCTACACGTCGCGCACCGGCGAGCGCGAGTTCCGCGTCGTGCACGAGGGCAGCGACACCGAGTCGCCGTCCGCCAAGGTGACGATCGGCTGACCTGGCGTCGCGAGCGGCTCAGACCACCTGGTGGAGCCAGCGCACGGGAGCACCCTCGCCCGCGTGGCGGAACGGCTCGAGCTCGGCGTCCCACTTGACGCCCAGCAGGCCGTCGAGGGCCTCGTCCATCGTGATCTCGCCCAGCGCGGCCTTGACCCGGAACGCCTTGATGCGGTCCTCGGGGATGAGCACGTCGCCGTGCAGGCCGGTCATCGCGTGGAAGATGCCGAGGCCCGGCGTGCACGAGAAGCGCGCGCCCTCGCTCGAGGCGGTCGGCTCCTCGGTGACCTCGAAGCGCAGGCGGTCCCAGCCGCGCATCGCCGAGGCGATGGAGGCAGCCGAGCCGGCCGGGGCCTGCCAGGACAACTCGGCGCGGTAGGTCCCCGCCTCTGCGGGCTGCGGCTGCCAGTCGAGGTCGACGGAGCCGCCGAGCACGCCGGCAGCGGCCCACTCGACGTGTGGGCACAGGGCCGAGGGCGCGGAGTGGACATACAGAACTCCACGGGTGGGGATGCTCATCGTGCCTCCTAGCTCGAGATCCGCCTTCCCCAGCGACCTCACGGAGCCACGCGTCATCGTTCCGCGTCGTGACCATGCTAGCCCCATGAGCCCCTCGCGCACCACTGGTACGGGTTTCCGCCGGTCTGGAGCGTCGCGCGCCGAGAGAGGCGAGTCGTGTGACGATGGCTCCATGACCACCGAGGTGCTGGACAACCCGTCGTCGTCACGCTTCGAGATCACCGTCGACGGTGATCTCGCGGGCTGGGTCGACTACCGCGTCGACGGCGACGTCTACGCCCTTCCCCACACACGCGTGCTGCCGGCGTTCGAAGGTCGCGGCATCGGCTCCCAGCTGATCGTGGGGGCACTGGAGCAGATCTCCGAGCGGGGCGGCCAGGTGCTCCCCTACTGCCCGTTCGTGCCCAAGGTGATCCGCGACCACCCCGAGCACCTCGACCTCGTGCCCGTCGCCGAGCGACCGACGTTCGGCCTGTAGGCCGGCTCAGTCCACGACGTGGACCGCGACGCCGCGCGAGCGCCACAGCTCGACGATGTCGTCGCTGTCCTCCCACGCCTCGAGCACCGCGAAGCCGTCGGCCTCGAGGGTGTCGAGCATCTCGGCCTTCACCACGTGGTCGGGCCGGTAGTCACCGACGATGCGCATGACGAGCTGGTCGTACGGGACGTCGTGCTGAGCCAGCCAGTCGAGGGTGAGGTCGCGCCAGATGAACTCGCGCGACGTGACCACCAGGACGGCACGACCCGCCGCGTGCGCGGCACGCACGGCGTCGACCACCTCGGGCCTCGGCGGGCAGTCCTTGGACGCCGCGTGGAAGGCGTGGAAGTCGCGCTCCTCCCCCTCCACCAGGTGGCGGATCGAGGACACGTCGACCAGCGTTCCGTCGAGGTCGGCGATCACGGCGTCGGTCATGGCCCCAGTGTGCCGTCTCGCTAGGCTGTGCGTCCCGGGGCGGTAGCTCAGCCGGTCAGAGCAGAGGACTCATAATCCTTGGGTCGTGGGTTCGAGCCCCACCCGCCCCACCACTCATGCCGTCGCGCCTGCGCCGCCTTCGCGGACCCATGCGGCATGCTCGGCCCAGGACTGCCAGGGACACGATGGTGAGGTGGCGATGAGCGTCGTCGGCGAGAGTGCGACGTCCGTCGGACGCGTCGGGGCAGCGCGGCGCCTGTGGGCGTTCGGGCGCCCGCCGCGACTCCTCGGGATCGACGTGGCGCGAGGACTCGCCGTGCTCGGCATGGTCGGAGCCCACCTCGGGGACACCCCCGACGACGTCACCTGGTCGGACCCGTCGACCTGGGACGGCCTCGTCGACGGTCGCTCGTCGCTGCTGTTCGCGATGCTCGCCGGCGTCTCCATCACGCTCATCAGCCGCGGCAGGGTGCGTCGGGACGACCACCGTCTGCAGGTGACCCTCGTGCGCCGCGGCCTCGCGGTGCTGGCGATCGGCTTGGTGATCGAGCTGCTGAACACCGGCGTGGCCGTCATCCTCCCGCTGTACGGGATCCTGTTCGTCCTCTCCACCCTCGTGCTGCACTGGACCACACGTCGACTCTGGGTCGTGTCGGCGTCACTGGCCGTCCTCGGCCCCTTCGTGGTGGCCCTGCTGCACGCCCTGAGCCTCGACGCCTACGGTCCAGGGCTCAACCTGACGCTCTTCGGGCTGTACCCCGTCACGGCCTGGCTTGCCATGCTCCTCGCCGGGATGGCGATCGGACGGCTGCAGCTCACCGACGTCCGCACCGGCGCCGCGCTGCTGCTCGGCGGGATCGTGCTCGCCGCGTTCGGGTACGGGGCCGGCCACCTCATCGGGTCGGACCGGGACGAGCCCGTCGCCTACCTCTTCGGACCGGACTACACCGACGAGGACGGCAACGCGACGAACGAGCCCGGCTACCTCACCCGTCTGCGGGAGTCCGACGAGATCGAGCGCGTGTGGAGCACGGCGATGCAGTACAAGCCTCACACGGGCGGGGCGCCCGAGATCGTCGGGTCCGGCGGCTTCGCCGTGGCCGTCACCGGGCTCAGCCTGCTCCTCGCGCGACCGCTGCGGCTGCTGCTGCTCCCGCTCGCAGCGCTGGGCTCGATGCCGCTGACCGCGTACACGGGGCACCTGCTCCTGGCGGTGGGCCTCGCCGGCGGCCCGTTCGGCGGCTACGACGACCCCACCAACACCTTGTGGGGCTGGACGTCGCTCGCGATGGTCGTGATCGCGACCGGCTGGGTGGCGCTCGTCGGCCGCGGACCCCTCGAACGCCTCGTCGCCAGGGTGAGCGCCCTCCCGCCCGGACCGGGCGCGACTCCCGCGCCGGAAGACGCCGACGCGTCGCGGTAAAGTCGTCGTGGGCCCGTTGCTCCTCCCTATCTAGAGGACTTCGGGTCAAGGCCTCGCCGTGGTGCACCAACACCCGGCGAGGCCGTCTTGGTCGCGGGTGGACCTCAGCGACGACGCGGGACGCTGCCCACGACCTCGGTGCCCTGCAGGAAGCGGAAGTCGCAGCCCTCCTCGGCCTGGGTGACCTCGTCGACGTAGAGCTTCGCGTAGCCCCGCTGCGGAACGTCACGCACGCGGTCGGCCACCTCGGCGGCACGGGCGACCAGCTCCTCCTCCCCCACCTCCAGCTCGAGGGAGCGACCGCTGACCGACAGGGCGATCGTGTCTCCGGTGCGCACGAGGGCCAGCGGTCCCCCGACCGCCGCCTCGGGCGAGGCGTGCAGGACGATCGTGCCGGCGGCCGTGCCGGACATGCGGCCGTCGCTGATGCGCACCACGTCCTTCACACCGGCCCGGGCGAGCTTGCGCGGGATCGGGATGTAGCCGGCCTCGGGCATGCCGGGGTACCCGACGGGACCGATGTTGCGCAGGACCAGCACGTCGTCCGCCTCGACGTCGAGGTCGTCGCGGTCGATGCGCTCGGCCAGGTCGGCCGCGTCCTCGAACACGACCGCCCTCCCCCGGTGCTCGAGCAGGGCCGGGGACGCCGCGGACTGCTTGATGATGGCTCCTGCGGGCGCCAGGTTGCCGCGCAGCACGGCGATGCTGCCGCCCCGGTGCACGGGGTCCGCCAGAGGACGGACCACCTCCTGCGGGAACGGAGCCGGGGCGTCGGCGAGCTCCTCGCCGAGCGTGCGACCCGTCACCGTCAGGGCTTCCAGGTCGAGCTGGTCGCGGATCTCGAGCATGAGTCGCTGCACACCACCGGCACGGTGCAGGTCCTCCATGTAGTGCGACCCCGACGGCTTGAGGTCGACCAGCACGGGCGTCTCGCGGCCCATCCGGTCGAACGCCTCCAGGTCGAGCGCGTAGCCACGGCGGCCGGCGACCGCGGCGAGGTGGACGAGCGCGTTCGTCGAGCCGCCGAGGGCGAGCAGCACCCGGAAGGCGTTGTCGAACGCGGCCGGCGTGAGGATCTGGTCGATCGTCAGGCGCTCCCGGGCGAGGCCGACCGCACGGGTCCCCGTGGCCTCGGCGATCCGCATCCGGTCGGCCGTCACGGCCGGCGGGGAGGCCGATCCCGGCAGCGCGATCCCCATGGCCTCGCTGACGGCGGCCATGGTGCTGGCGGTGCCGGCCACCGAGCACGTGCCGACGCTGCCGACGAGCCGGCCGTTGACCTCGGCGATCTCGTCGGCGTCGATCTCGTCCGCGCGGTAGCGCCCCCAGAAGAAGCGGCAGTCGGTGCACGCCCCGACCGTCCGTCCGCGGTGGCTGCCGGTGAGCATCGAGCCCGTCACCAGCTGGATCGCGGGCTTGCCGGCCGAGGCCGCGCCCATGAGCTGGGCCGGCACCGTCTTGTCGCACCCGCCGATCAGGACCACGGCATCCACGGGCAGCGCCTTGAGCATCTCCTCGGTGTCCATCGACATGAGGTTGCGCAGGAGCATGCTCGTGGGGTGGGCGAAGCTCTCGTGCACCGAGATCGTCGGGAAGCTGATCGGCAGGCCACCGGCCAGCATGACGCCTCGCTCGATGGCGGTGATCAGCTGGGGGACGTTGCCGTGGCACGGGTTGAAGCCGCTCTCGGTGTCGACGATGCCGATGACCGGTCGGTCGAGCGCGTCGTCGCCGTACCCCGCGCCCTTGATGAAGGCCTTGCGCAGGAACAGGGCGAACTCCGGGTCGCCGTAGCTGGTCAGGTTCGAGCGGAGCCCGGTCGGGGTGTCGTCGTGCATCGTGGTCCTCACTGCAGGGTCTGGATGGTCGCCGGCGGACTGGCTCCAGGGCATGGCGTCGAGCCTCATCGCACGGCCTCGAGCTCGCGGGCGACGTGGTCGCCGATCTCCAGGGCCGCCGTCGCGGCCGGCGACGGCGCGTTGAGCACGTGCAGCTGCCGGGGTGCTCGACGCAGCAGGAAGTCGTCGACCATCGCGCCGGAACGGTCCACGGCCTGGGCGCGGACACCCGCCTCGCTGGGCACGAGGTCCCCGGACTGCAGCGACGGCACGAGCTCGCGCAGGCTCTCGAGGAAGCGCCGCTGGGACAGCGACCTCAGGACCTCGTCCACACCGGTGCGCCACCACCGTCGGGCCAGCCGCCACGTGCCGGGCCAGCGCGCAGCGTCGGCGAGGTCGCGCACGCGCACGGTGCGCCAGTCGTAGCCCTCGCGGGCCCCGGCCAGCACGGCGTTGGGCCCGGCGTGCACCGAGCCGTCGAACATCCGGGTGAGGTGGACGCCGAGGAACGGCAGGTCCGGGTCCGGGACCGGGTACACGAGCCCGTTGACGAGGTGTCGAGCGTGTGGTGCGAGCTCGAAGTACTCACCGCGGAACGGGACGATGCGCACCTGCGGGTCCACACCCGCGAGGCGTGCGACGCGGTCGCTGTGCAGTCCGGCGCAGTTCACGAGACGGTCCGCCCGCAGCTCGCCCCCGCTCGTCCCGATGCGCAGGCCGCGACCGTCGTCCTCGACCGACAGCACCTCCCGGCCGAGCAGGACGTCGCCGCCGGCCCGTCCGACCAGGTCGGCCAGCACCACGCAGACGCCCACGTAGTCGACGACCGCGGTGCTCTCGACCCGCACCGCCGCCAGCGCGCTGACGTACGGCTCCAGCTCGTGCGCCTCGTCGGCGTCGACCCGACGGCACGGGACGCCGTTGGCGACGCCGCGGCTCACCAGCTCGTCCAGGGCCGTCAGCTGTGCTCCGTCCGTGGCGACGACGAGCTTGCCGCACCGGTCGACCGTGATGCCGTGCCGCGACGCGAACTCGACCATGGACGCGGCGCCCGCCGTGCCGAGCCGCGCCTTCAACGACCCCGGGCGGTAGTAGAGCCCGGAGTGCACGACGCCGGAGTTGCGCCCGGTCTGATGGGCGGCGAGCGTCGGCTCCTTGTCGACGACGGTCACGCGGTGACCGCGCCCGGCCAGACGGTGCGCGGTCGCGAGGCCCACGATGCCCGCCCCGACCACCACGACCTCGTGACGTGGCATCCCTACCCCTGCCGGACGGTCAGGCCGCCGTCGACGACGAGCACCTGGCCCGTGACGTAGCGGGACGCCTCGGAGGCGAGGAAGAGCACCACGTCCGCGACCTCGGCAGGATCCCCGACCCGTCCGAGCGGCACGGCCGAGGCGGATGCGTCGAGTGCAGCGGCCCCCATCGAGTGCTCGTCGTCGAGGGACTGGGCCGTGCGGATGAAGCCCGGTGCCACCGCGTTGGCGCGCACCCCGTGCGGACCGAGCTCGACCGCCAGGGCGCGCGCGAGCCCGAGGACTCCGGCCTTGGCTGCGGAGTAGTGCGCGTGCTCGCCCCACCCGTAGGTCGAGCCGCTGACCGAGGAGAGCGCGACCAGCGACCCTCCACCGCGTCGGACCATGGCGGGCGCGGCAGCACGGAAGACTCGCATCTCACCCTGCAGGTCGACGTCCAGCACGTTCTCCCACTCGGCGTCCTCGAGGTCCACGAACGCTCGTCGTCGCGCGATCCCTGCATTGGCGACGACGGCGTCGAAGCCGTCGCCCTGCGACTCCTCGACGACCGCCCGCACCTGGTCCGTGCTCGTGACGTCGAGCGGGTGGAAGACCGCGTCGTGGCCCTCCTCGCGCAACGAGGCAGCGACCGACACCCCCGCGTCCAGCACGTCGGTGAGCACGGTGCGGTACCCGGCACGAGCGAACGCGGCGGCGCAGGCGGCACCGATCCCGATGCCGGCCCCGGTGATGATCACCGAGGGGGCACCGGACGGAAGGCCCGACATCAGTCGCGCAGGGGCATGGCGAGCGGACGCATGGGAGCCGCCGTCGCGCCACGCAGCTTGATGCCGGCCCCGATGAAGCAGAACTCGTACATCTGCTCCTGCGAGAGGCCCTCCATGTCCACGACCTCCATGATCGGGACCCCCGCCTCGGCGAAGAGGTAGGTGTGGACGGGCAGCCAGTTGCCCTCCTCGGCGGAGGGGATCTGCTCGAACGACAGGTTGTCCGACGCGACGAGCGCGGCGCCCGACCTCGCGAGCCACTCCGCGCCGTCTCGGTCGACCCCGGACTCGTTCGTGATGTACGCCTGCGGGTCGTCCCACAGCGTCATCTGGCCGGAGCGGATGAGCACCGCGTCCCCGGGCCGGACCTCGACACCCTGACGACGGGCGGCGTCCTGGAGGTCCTTCGACCCGATGCCGTAGCTCTGCGGCAGGACGTCGACGCCGTGCAGCGCCGCGACGTCGAGCAGCACCCCGCGCGTGATGATCGGCGGCTGCTTGTCGGCGCCGGCGCACATCCAGTGCCGGGCGCCGAGCCACTCGTCGGCGTCGAAGTTGTTCCAGATCTTGCGGCCGTAGCCGAAGTGGTTGAGCGTGTCGATGTGCGTCCCGCAGTGCGTGTACATCGAGACGGCGTCACCGGAGTACCCGACGAGCTGGTTCTGCTCGCCGAAGCCGGTCGCATCGTCGTTGGCGGTGCCGCGCGGGGTGTTCGTCATCCAGATCTGGTACGGCGGCTGGCCGGCCGCGGTGAACGACGGCATGCCGAGGAAGTAGTCGACGCTCAGGTCGAGCGTGTGCCCGGCGTCCGCGCGTGAGACGACCGACCGTGCCATGTCGGGGGTGATCAGGTTGAGCATGCCGATCTCGTCGTCCGGACCGAACGGGCTCTCGGTGATCTGGCGGAAGGTCGCCGACGCCGCGGCGATCTTCTGCGCCGTTCCCTCGTCCACGAAGTTGACTCCACACATGGTCAGTTCCTCTCGTCTGCGCCGGCGTCCCGGCTGTTCTCGGGGGTCGTGCTGAGGGCTCCGTAGAGCTGGGGGCGGCGGTCGCCGAACAGGGAGATCGCGAAGTTCACCTCGGGCAGGCGCACGTCCTTGGTCCTGGCCAGGCTCGGCTGGATGTCGGCCACGATGAGTCCGTCCTCGCGCTCGACCGAGGCCAAGACGGTACCGGTCGGGTCGATCACCTGGCTGCGGCCGATGAACTGGGCACCCTGCTCCTGGTCGCCGCGGTTGGCGGCGATGACGAACACGTGGTTCTCGGCCGCCCGGACCCGCGTGAACAGCTCCGCGACCCGCTCGGCGGGTGCCGGCCAGTTCGTCGGGTTGGCGATGATGTCCGCACCCCCGAGGGCGAGGCAGCGCGCCCACTCCGGGAAGCGCAGGTCGTAGCAGATGCTCAGTCCCACGACACCCAGCCGCGTCTCGACGAGGACCGGCTCGTTGTCGCCCGGCGTGACGAAGCGGTCTGCGCCGAGGTGGGGCAGGTGCGTCTTCCGGTAGACGCCCGACGTGCCGTCCGGTGCGAGCAGCATCGCGGTGTTGTGCAGCACGTCGTCCAGGAGCTCCAGGAAGCCGATCACGACGTGCAGGTCGAGCGACGTGGCCGCCTCCGCGACCCGAGCCACCTCGGGGCCGTCGATCCGGACCGCCGCGGCTCGGGCGGACTCCGGGGTGTCGAAGACGTACCCGGTCAGCCCGCACTCGGGCAGCACCAGCAGCTCGACGCCCTGCTCCCGGGCCTCGGCCATGATCTCGGCCGTCCGGCGCGAGTTCTTGTCGGCCTCGCCCGGGACGGAGCCGAACTGTCCCGCCGCGACGCGGACGGTGTGTGCAGTGGTGGTCATGAGCTCTTCCTCTTTCGGTCCCACGCGCCGTTGATGACGATGGCCACCACGAGGACGACCCCGTAGGCCGCCTGCAGCACGAACGACGACGCCTCGGTGAGGGTCAGGTAGTTCTGGATCAGGAACAGGAGCGCGGCCCCGCAGGCAGCGCCGAGGAGGCCGCCGCGGCCGCCGGCGAGGCTGATGCCGCCGAGGGCGACCGCCGCGATGGCGAGCAGGGTGTAGGTCGGCCCCACCTTCGCGTCGGCCCCGCCGAGCACGGCGGTGAGGACGAGCCCGGAGATGCCGACCATCGCTCCGGTCAGGACGTAGGCGGTGAAGCGCACCGCGGTGACGGGGACGCCGGCCGTGTAGGCCGCGCGGTCGTTGGACCCGACCATCCGCAGGTTGCGCCAGTAGGCCGTGCGGCTCAGCAGCCACCAGGCACCACCGACGCCGAGGATGACCCAGAGGATGTTCGGCACCACGCCGTCGACGTCGGTGAACCAGGACATCCAGGCCGGCAGGTAGCCGGTGGGCGACGACAGCACCTGCGTGGCGATGCCGGCGAACACCAGGTAGGTGGCCAGCGTCGCGATGATCGGCGGGATGCGCACGATGGCGACGAGGGTGCCGTTGAGCGCCCCGATGGCCGCCCCCACCACCAGCGCCGCGAGGATGACGATCCAGGCGACCGAGATGTCGTTCGCGATGAGTCCGGCCGCCAGGACGACGCTGACCAGACCGGCGCCCGGCCCGACCGACAGGTCGAGGCCACCGCCGCCGCTCAGCACCACCGGTGTCTGGGCCATGGCCAGCAGCACGAGGGGCGAGGCGTACACGAGGACGAGCTTCCAGCCGCCGTCGATGAACTCGCTGCTCCTGGTGACCGTCACCACCGCCATCACGACGACGGCGATCAGCGCCGGGAGGAAGTACGGGACCTGGCGCGCGGTGCGCACCGGTCCGAGGTCGACCGTGGTCATGCGTCCTGCCTTCCGGGAAGGGCGAGGCCGGCCTCCTGGCCGAACATCGCGGAGAGGACCGCGTCGTACGTGAGCTCGTCGGCCTCGAGCACGGCCTCGACCGACTGGTCGTGGCACACGGCGACGCGGTCGCAGGCCGTGAGCAGCTCCTCGATCTCGGTCGACAGCATGACGACCGTCATGCCGTCGTCGGTGAGCTCGCGCAGCAGCGCGTAGAAGTCGCGCTTCGTGCCGATGTCGACGCCGCGGAGCGGGTCGTTCAGGACGAGCAGGTCGGGCTCGGAGGCGATCCACCGTCCGACGAGCACCTTCTGGGCATTGCCGCCACTGAGTCCCGTGATCGGGTAGCTCGGGTCGTCCGGGTGGACTCCGAGGCGGCGCATGGAGGAGGCGACGAGCTCGGTGACGGCCGCTCCCCGCAGGAAGCCGAACCGGGACCGACGGCCGTAGGTCGCCATGGCCAGGTTGTCGCGGACGTCGAGCGTGCGGAACAGCCCCTCCTCCTGGCGCTTGCCGGGCACGTAGGCCACACCTGCCGCCACGGCGGCGCGATACCCCTGAGGGGTGACCGGTCCGTCGGGACCGTCCACCTCGACCTCGCCACCGACGGCGGACCGGACGCCCGCGAGGGTCTCCAGCAGCGGGACGCCGCCGTGCCCGTCGAGCCCTCCGACGCCGAGGATCTCCCCGCGGCGCACCTCCAGGTCGACCGGGCGGGCGCCCGTGTCGAGCGTGACGGCACGCAGCCGGGCGGCCACGCCGCGGTCGACCCGCTCCCGGGCGGTCGTCGTGTGCGAGCGGTGCTCGGCCTCGCTGCGACCGTCCATCATGCTGAGCAGACGCGACGGCGTCGCCTCGGCCCGCTCGACGGTCCCGATCGTCCGGCCCGACCGCTGGACCGTCGCCCGGTCGATGAGGATCTCGAGCTCGTCCATCCGGTGCGACACGAACAGCACGCTGCGGCCGTTCTCGCGCTCGTCCATCAGCAGCGCGAACAAGCGGTCGCGGGTGGCCAGGTCGAGCGCCGAGGTCGCCTCGTCGAGGATGAGCAGGCGCCACGGTCGCACGAGCGCACGCACCAGGGTCAGCACCTGGCGCTCGGCGAGCGACAGCTTGTAGGGCGACGCCTCGAGGATCGCCGGTGATGCTCCCAGCCGCTCCACGACCTCGGTCGCGGCGGCCAGCTCGTCCGAGCGCGAGCGCCCGCGGCGGAACAGGCCGTCGGTGCCGGCGAACACGTTCTCCAGGCCCGAGCACTCGTCGGAGATGAGCGTCTCCTGGAACACCGTGACGACGCCGTTGCGCTGCGCCTGCGCGGGCGAGCGCAGCCCGACCGCCTCGCCGTCGACGAGGACCTGGCCCTCGGTCGGGCGCATGATGCCGCTCAACAGCTTGACGACCGTGCTCTTGCCGGAGCCGTTCTCGCCGACGAGCCCGTGGATCTCGCCCGGCCGGACCTGCAGGTGGCAGCCGTCGAGCGCGACGGTCGCGCCGTAGCGGTGGGTGATCCCGGCCAGCTCGACCAGGGGGTGTGCAGTCATGGGTCGGTCCTCACAGACGCTGCGCGACGTGGCGGTCGCGGCCGTAGACGGTGATCAGGACGAGGATCGCGATGCCGAGCATCACCTGCTGCATGTTCGGCCCCACGGAGAAGCCGATGAGCAGCGTGGTGAACCCGGTGGTCACGAGGACACCCGCGATCGTGCGGGCGTAGCCGCCGGCGCCGCCGAGCAGCGAGGTGCCGCCGACCACGACGGCCGTGATGGTGGAGAACAGGTAGGGCGCGCCGATGTCGACCGAGGCGCCACCGCTGAACCCGCCGAGCAGCAGGCCGGCCGTGCTCGCGCACACCGCACCGACCGTGTAGACGACGACCCGCACCAGCATCGGACGGACGAGCGCCAGGCGCGCGGCCGTGACGTTCGAGCCGAGCGCGTAGATCTGCCGCCCGATCACCGTGCGGCGCTCGACGACGATCACGAGGGCGGCGACGAGCACCCACACGACGACGGCCGCGGGGATGCCGAGGCCCAGGAACGAGCCGTTCGGGGAGACGGAGGAGGTGATGAAGCCGGGGACGTCACCACCGGTGTTGCCGTCGACCGAGATGAGCACGCCGCCGGTCACGATGGAGGCCACGCCGAGGCTCACGACGAGTGGGTGCAGCCCGAACAGGCTCGACAGCACGCCGTTGGCCAGACCGATGGCGATCGACAGGACGAGCACGAGCAGCACGATCTGGCCGAAGCCCCAGCCCTTCGCGTACAGCGTCGGCAGCAGCACGTTCGCCATGCCGATCGTCGCGGGGATGGACAGGTCGATGCCGCCGATCATGACGGCCCAGGTCTGGCCGACGGCCGCGATCCCGAGCACGGCCGACAGCACGAGCAGCGACATGATCCCCGAGCGCGAGAGCACCTCGGGCGTGGCGACCGCCAGGACCAGGAACATCGCCACCGGGGCGAGCGCGACGAGCCAGGGGCCCGTCGCCCCCCGGCGTCGACGGCTGCCAGCCGTCGACGCCGGGGCGGACGTCACCTCGGGTGAGGTCGTGATGGACATCGGACCTACTTGACCGGGAGCTCGGCGAGCCCGGCGTCGAACGTCTCCGGCTCTCCGGAGCCGGTGAACAGGTCGTCGTAGTACGACGCGGGCACCGACTCGCCGTCGACCGGCTGGGCGTTGCACGCGCTGCTGAGCTTCATGCCGCTCTTGTAGTACTGGTCGACGTTGGAGCCGTCGATCTGCGCGAGCGGGTAGAGCAGCGTGTTGTGCTTCGGCTTCTGGCCGGCGAGCATGCGCAACGAGACGCGGAAGGCCTCGTTCACGCCCTGGCCGGCACCACCGGCGAAGCCGAAGGAGTCGGCGCCGGTCTGCTTCCAGCTGGCGAGCCAGGAGCAGGCACCTTCGAAGCCGGTGACCGGCGGCAGGTCACGATCGGCCTGCTGGAACGCCTGGGTGACCGGGACCGCGCACACGCCGCCGTCCCAGACGCCCGCGATGCTGCCCTGGTGCGTGCTGAGGTAGCTGAGCATCTGCGACTTGATCGTCGAGGTGGTCCACTCCCCTGTGATGTGGTCGACCTTCAGGCCGGCCTTCTCGAACGCGTCGGCCGCTCCGGCCTGGCGAGCCTCGGCCGCGGCGACGCCGGGGATGCCGTCGCACATGACGACCGTGTCCTTGGTGTCACCGACCTTGTCGATCAGCCACTCGGCCGACTTCTTGCCGGCGTCGTAGGCGCCGAAGTCGGACTGGATGACGTTCGTGCAGTCGGTGCCGGTCTGCATGACGACGACGAGCGTTCCGGCCTTCTGGGCGGTGTCGAACGCCTTGCAGACACCCACGGTCGGCGGCTGCATGACCAGGATGACGTCGCAGCCCTTCTGGACCATCGAGGTGATCTGCGTGGCCTGGAGGCTCGCGTTGTTGTTGGCGTCGCTCACCGTGAGACCACCCTTGGCCACACCCTTCTTCTCCAGCTGGGCGACGATGTTCTTCGCGACCGTCAGGCCCTCCTGACGCCAGGAGTTGCCCTGGTAGGCGCTGGAGTAGCAGAACTTGTAGGGCGCCTCGCCCGGCTCCCAGTCGGCGTACGGGTTGGGGCCGACGCGGGTCGCGTGCCAGAAGCCCGCGTACGTGTCGCGGACCGACTCCGGCAGCGCGTCGAGCGCCTCCTTGTCGGCCGCCGACTCCTTGCCGCCGGTGTTGAGCTTGGTGTACGCCCCCGTCCCTGCTGCGTCGTCGCCGTCGTCGGCGGACAGTCCGCCGCACGCGGTCAGGGCGACGAGCAGCCCGAGGACGGTCGCGGCCAGCGCCACCTTCTTCCCGCGACGGGGGCGCGGGAGGCGTGTCGTGAGTCGGTTCATGGTGCTCCTAGCGGGATAGCGCGTGACGTAGCGCACACTGTTTGGTGTGTAACATACAACATGCCACATGCCGCTCTCGTCAACGAGAATCGCGAAATGAAACACGACCGTTACGATCGGCGCACGGACGAAGGCCCGGCCGACCGCGACCTCAGCGGACGGCCCGACTGAACGGAGCAGGATGAAGCCGCTGGCCCACGAGGGATCGATGGCGGACCGCGCCACGTCGGCCCTGCGCACCGCGATCCTCAACGGCGACCTGGAGCCCGACACCCTGCACGCCGTCCACACCGTCGCCGACAGCCTCGGGGTCTCACGCACCCCCGTGCGCGAGGCATTGATCCGGCTCGCCGCCGACGGCCTGGTGCGGGTGCAGCGCAACCGGGGCTTCGTCGTGCTGCACACCTCGGCCGAGGACCTGCGCCAGATCTTCTCGTTGCGCCTGCTGCTCGAGGTCCCCGCGACACGGGCCGCGGCGCTCGCGGCCACGGACGCCGACATCGCGGCGCTCGAGGCCGACATCGGCCGCATGCGCGAGGCGCGCGACGCCGACGACGCCGAGACGTTCCTGAGGGCGGACCGTCAGTTCCATCGCACTCTGCTCACCATCAGCGGCAACGACCGACTCGCCGAGTTCGTCGACGGCCTGCGCAACGTGGTCCTGGGGACGGGCGTCTCGACCGCCAACCGGACGGAGTCGATCGAGGAGATCCTCCAGCCGCACGTCGAGATCCTCGGGCTGGTGCGGGCCCACGACGCCGACGGCGCCGCGCGTTCCATGCGTGAGCACCTGCTGCACACGGCCCGCAAGCTCATCGGCCAGGAGTTCGGCGAGGACGAGAGCATCGCGTTCGACGAGGTGCTCGGACGGTTCGGGGCCACGTAGGCGACGTCCCACACCGCGGGTCCGTCAGGCGGGGTGCTCCTTGTGCCACGCCACGAGCGCGTTCGCGTGGCCGTGCCCGAGGCCGTGCTCGGACTTCAGCACCGCCACCTTCTCCATGTGCTTCGCGTCGCCCAGCGCGCTGATGACACCCATCCAGTGGTCGATCGACTTCCCGTAGGTCCTCTCGATCGACGGGAAGTACGACGCGGGGCCCTTCGTGGGCCACTCCTGCTCAGCCATGGCCCGAGCGTAGGCCTCGGACGTAGCCTGAGGCCATGGTCGACGACGCTCCCGCACCGCTCACGCCGCTCGACGAGGACTGGGAGCGCGCTCTCGTGGTGGTCGCCCACCCCGACGACGTCGAGTTCGGTGCCGCGGCCGCCGTCGCCCGGTGGACGGACCAGGGCAAGACCGTCGTCTACTGCATGGTCACCAGCGGCGAGGCCGGCATCGACGCGCTCCCGCCGGACGAGTGCCGCACGGTGCGGGAGGCCGAGCAGATCGAGTCCGCGCGCGTGGTCGGCGTCGACGTCGTGGAGTTCCTCGGCTTCCCCGACGGCGTCGTCGAGCCGACGATCGCCCTGCGCGCCGCCATCGCCGAGCAGGTGCGCCGACACCGTCCCGACGTGGTCGTCACCGGCAACCACCACGACACCTGGGGCGGCAGCTCGCCCAACCAGGCCGACCACATCGCCGTCGGGCGGGCCACCATCCACGCCGTGCAGGACGCGGGGAACCGGTGGATCCACCGCGAGCAGCTGACCGACGGGCTCGAGCCGTGGGGCGACGTCCGTCAGGTCTGGGTGGCGGGCTCCCCCGTCGCCGGGCACGGCGTCGACACGACCGCCACGTTCGACCGTGGCGTCGCCTCGCTCGAGGCGCACCGTGCCTACATCGACGGGCTGGGCTGGGAGCACTTCGACGCCGCCGAGTTCCTCGAGGGCATGTCGCGCCCCACCGGTTCACGCCTGGGCGTGACCCACGGCGCCGCCTTCGAGGTCGTCTCGATGACCTGGGGCGAATGACCCGCGTCGTCGCCACGGGCCGTCGTAGGCTCCGAGCGTGACCTCCGTGCAGCACGTGCCCTCGTTCACCGTCGCGCAGCGCTTCGCGATGACCACCAACCGCTACGAGGTGGTCGCCTCCGACGGCACGCCCGTCGGCTTCGCCGAGCAGAAGCGCATGGCCCTCAAGGAGAAGGTGACGTTCTTCGCCGACGAGTCCCGCACCCGGCCCGCCTTCTCCTTCACCGCGCGCAACGTGATGGACCTCGGTGGCGGCTACGACGTGGTCGACGCCGAGGGCGCCTCGCTCGGCTCGTTCCGCAAGCTCTTCGGCCAGAGCCTCCTGCGCACCACGTTCGTCCTCGAGGGCGACGGGTTCACGGGCACCGGGCAGGAGCGCAGCCAGCTCGTGGCCGTGCTGCGGCGCTTCACCGACGTGCCGTTCCTGCGCTTCCACTTCGACGTCGTCGACGACGCCACCGGATCACCGCTGATGTCGGTCGAGCGCGCGGCGTCGGTGCGTGACCGTTACGAGGTCTCGGTCCCCGACCCCCGTGTGGACGTGCGGCTGGCCGCCGCCTTCGCGGTGGGTCTCGACGCCCTGCTGGGGCGCTAGACCGCGACCACGCTGCCCTGACAAGCAGAGAGCCCGCCGTCCTGGGGGACGCCGGGCTCATCGTGCTCCCCCGATTGGACTCGAACCAATAACCCTTCGATTAACAGTCGAATGCTCTGCCAATTGAGCTACGGGGGAATGGCTCCCACTTGGGGAGCACGATCGCATACTCTACCAACCTCCTGGCGCAGTCGTGACACAGCCCGGTCCCCCGTGCGTCGTGCCGTCGAGACGCTCATGCCGAGGTGCTGCGCCACGTCGGCCCAGGGCGTCGGACAGGTCCCGTCGGGAGCCCTCGCGTACCGCAGGAGGAGCACGTCGCGCTCCTGCGTCGTCAGGGCTGCGAGGTCGTCGAGGACCGCCGGGCTCTCCGGTCCACACGCGGCCGACGCGGGCTCCGGCACCACCTCGTGCGGCACCTCGAGGCGGGCCCGGCGGTGCTCCTGCAGCGCACGGGTGATCCATGGCCAGGCGTACGTCGCAAGGCGGGCCCCGCGGTCGGGGTCGAAGCGGGCCACGGCGGCCAGGAGGGCCATCGCGCCGACCTGGAAGGCGTCGTCGATCTCGCCCGGTCCGAATCCGAGGGCCCGCACCCGCATCGCCGCCAGGCGCAACGAGCCACGCGCCAGCGCTTCGCGCGCCTGGAGGTCGCCGGAGCGGGACGCCAGCGCGAGCCGTCGCTCCTCCCCCGGCGCCAGCGGCGCTTCCTGCAGGAGACGACGCACCAGGTCCATGGCTCCACCGTGCTGCGCGGAGACGAAGGGATCCAGGGTGCTCAGAGCGACTGTGGACGGCGGCGCGGGACCACTCCCGACCCGACCCGCGGCTGGGGACGAGCCGCTGGAGCTACTCGCCGCCGAAGGTCTTGTCGCGCAGCTCGCGGAACTCGCCCTGGCGAGCGAGCAGCTGGCTGAACACCTCGCGGTACTCGTCCGGCTGCTCCGCCGGGTCGGTGCGCTGCAGCTTGGACCGCAGGTCCTCCACCAGACGCCCCACCGTGAGCAGACGGAGCCGGGCCATGACCGCGGTCACCACGCGCGCCGTGGAACCCTCGGTGGAGCTCAACGGCTCCATGGCGGCCAGGCTCAGCACCCGGCGCAGGTCGTCGGAGACCAGCGCGTCGGAGACCCGCGGCACGAACGTGGGGTCGGTCTGCTCCGGCAGGCCGACCTTCTGCATGGTGCGCCAGATCTCCTGTGCCACCGGGTGCGTGAAGTCGTCGTCGTCGAGACTCTCGGCCGGGACGCGAGCCAGGTGAGGGTGCTGCGCGAGGGCCTTCAGCGCCTCGCGCTCGTCGGCGAACTGGCGCGCCCCGAAGCTGACGAAGGGCTGCGGCGGCGGGGCCGGCGCGGGCGTCTCGGCCTGCTGCGTCGGCACCCGACGCTCCGGCTTGACCGCCGGCTTGTACCGACGGTGCTCCGTGCGCACCTGGTCGACGTCGACCCCGACGCGCGTGGCCACCTCGCGCAGGAACTCCTCGACCTTGCTCTTGTCGCGGATGGACGTGGCCAGGCCGACGGCCTCGCGCACGGCGTCGACGCGCTGGTCGGCGCGGTCGAGGTCGTACCGGGTGAGCACGTTGTCGAGCACGAACCGGTACAGCGGGATGCGCGCGTCGACGAGTGCCCGCACGCCGGCGTCGCCGTCGGCCAGACGCAGGTCGCACGGGTCCATCCCCCGCGGCTCCACCGCGACGTAGGTCTGCGCGGCGAACTGCTGGTCGCCCTCGAAGGCCTTCATCGCGGCACGCTGGCCGGCCTCGTCGCCGTCGAAGGTGAACACGACCTCCCCGTGCATCGCACCGTCGTCGAGCAGGATGCGCCGCAGCACCTTGGCGTGACCCTCGCCGAACGCCGTGCCACAGGTGGCCACGGCGGTGCGCACACCGGCCTCGTGGCAGGCCATCACGTCGGTGTAGCCCTCGACCACCACGGCCCGGCTCTCCGAGGAGATCTGGCGCCGTGCGAGGTCGACCCCGTAGAGCACCTGGCTCTTCTTGTAGATCGGCGACTCGGACGTGTTCACGTACTTGCCCTGCATGAAGTCGTCCTCGAACATCCGCCGGGCACCGAACCCGATGATCTCGCTCGTCATCTCGCGGATGGGCCACAGCAGCCGGCCCTGGAAGGCGTCGAACAGCCCGCGGCTGGAGCGCCGGGCCAGCCCACCGGTCACCAGCTCGTCGTCGGTGAAGCCCTTGCCCTTGAGGTGGGCGATGAGGGCGGTGCCCGACCTCGGGGCCCAGCCCATCGCGAACGTCTCGGCCGCGCGCTGGTCGAAGCCTCGGTCGGTCACGAACTGGCGCCCCGGCGACGCCTCGGGGGCCGAGGCGAGGGTCTGCGCGTAGAACTCGCCGGCCAGGCGGTGGGCCTCGAGGAGCCGCTGACGCTGCTGGGGGTCGCGACGAGGCCCGCGCGACTCGCCCTCCTCGTAGCGCAGCTGGATGCCGTACTTGGCCGCCAACCGCTCCATCGACTCGACGAAGCTCAGGCCCTCGATCTTCTGGATGAAGGCGATCGCGTCGCCGCCCTCGCCGCAGCCGAAGCAGTGGAAGGTGCCGCGCGCGGGGTTGGCGTGGAACGACGGGGTCTTCTCGTCGTGGAACGGGCACAGGCCCTTCATGGTCCCGCCCGACCGGCGCAGCGTGACGTACTGCTCGACGACCTCGTCGATGCGGGCGCGTTCACGGACGAGCTGGATGTCCTCGTCGTTGATCAGTCCCGCCACGAGACGATCCTAGGCCGTGGCCGTCAACCGAGGAGCCGGTCGGCCCACAGCCGGGCCGACACGTCGGTCAGGCCGGCCACCTGGTCGATCACGACCCTGGTGCGCGCCGCGTCGTCGTCGGCACGCAGGAGGTCGGCGCGGAACTCCGGCTCCAGGTGCTCGTCGCCCGTGGCCACCAGCAGCGCGACGAGCGAGCCGAGCGCCTCGCGCTGGGCGGTGAGCTGCCGAGCGCGGTCGTCCGACCGCATCACGTAGTGCGCCGCGATGGACTTGAGCACGACGATCTCGTCGCGGGTGTCGGCCGGCACCTCCAGGTCGGCGCCGTAGCGGGTGAGCGGGCCCGGCCCCCAACGCTCGACCGTCGCTCTCTCCGCGGACACCGCGAACCGGCCGATCAGACCGCTGGTCAGGCTCTTCAGCACCGCGTGCGCCTCACGACTCCCGTCGAAGTCCTCGCGCGGCCACTCCGGCATCGCGCGCAGCCTCTCGAGCGCCGCACCGAGACGGTCGTCGTCGGCGTCGGGGTCGTACCAGTCGCGCGCCACGTGGTAGACGTTCGCCAGGTCGAGACGCCCGGGCAGCAGGCTGAACCACCCGCCCACCACGGCGTCCTCCACGTCGTGCACGGAGTAGGCGATGTCGTCGGCCAGGTCCATCACCTGCGCCTCGACCGGACGGCGACCCTCCGGAGCACCGAGCCGCAGCCAGTCGAAGATCGGCCGGTCGTCGGCGTAGACGCCGAACTTCGGGCCGCCGTCCGGCGCGTCGCCGCGCGCCCACGGGTACTTCACGCAGGCAGCCAGGGTCGCGCGCGTGAGGTTCAGCCCCACGCTCCGGCCGTCGGCGTCGACCGTCTTGGCCTCCAGCCGGCTGAGGATGCGCAGCGTCTGGGCGTTGCCCTCGAACCCGCCGACGTCGCGAGCGGCCAGGTCCAGGGCCACCTCGCCGTTGTGACCGAACGGCGGGTGCCCGAGGTCGTGCGAGAGGGCCGCGCAGTCGACGACGTCGGGGTCGCAGCCGAGCGTGGCGCCCAGCTCGCGCGCCACCTGCGCGACCTCGAGGGTGTGGGTGAGCCGGTTGCGGACGAAGTCGTCGAACCCGGCGCCCATCACCTGGGTCTTGGCCGAGAGCCTGCGCAGCGCCGCGGAGTGCACCACGCGTCCGCGGTCGCGCTCGAACGGGGTGCGTCCGGCCCGCTTCGTCGGCTCCGCGACGACCCGCGCCCGCGACTCGATGCCGTACGGACTCTCCACGGCGGGAACGCTACCGCGTGGTGCAGCCACGGCGGCAGCGCACGGCGTGCCAGGCTGTCGTTGTGCTCTCCACGGTCGCGGTGCTCTCCGACGTCCACGGCGTGCTGCCCGCGCTGGAGGCCGTGCTCGCCGAGCCGGGCGTGGCCGACGCCGACCTCGTCGTCGTCACCGGCGACCACACGTGGGGGCCGCAGCCGGCCGAGGTGCTCGACCGGCTCCGGGGCCTCGGTGCGGCGGTCCTGCTGGTGCGCGGCAATGCCGACCGCGAGCTGCTGCAGATGTCGCGCGGCATCGACGTCGGCCTCGCGGACGACCCCCTCTCCGTGTGGGGAGCCGGCCAGATGACCGCGGCGCACCAGGAGCTGCTCGACGCGATGCCGGAGCAGGTGACGCTGGAGATCGAGGGGTTCGGTCCCGTCCGCTTCTGCCACGCCACACCCCGCGACGACCAGGAGGTCGTGCTCGTCGACAGCCGGCTCGAGCGGTGGGCCGAGGTGCTCGTCGACCTGCCCGACGACGTCCGCACGGTCGTCTGCGGCCACACCCACATGCCGTACCTGCGGCTCGTCGACCGTCGCCTGGTCGTGAACCCCGGCAGCGTCGGGCTCCCGTACGGGCACGACGGCGCGAGCTGGGCAGTGCTGTCGGGCGGGCAGGTCACGTTCGGGCGGACCGCCCTCGACCACGACCAGCTGGTGCGCGACGTCGTCGCGGGATCGAGCTGGTCGGGGGTGGCGGCCTGGGCCGAGGAGACGCTGCTCCGCCCAGCCGGCGACGTCGAGGCCCTCACCACCTTCGGCCCCCGCGACGGACGCTGAGGCCCGCACTGACCCTGGTTCTCCCCCACTCACCTCGGCGGGCACGCCAGGGTGAGTTGCAGAAGACCGAGGTGAGCTCGTGATTCCCATCAGCTGATGGGAATCGCTGGTCCCGCGCCGGAGGGGACCGGGTCAGAAGCGGCCGTTGCGGGGGCGGGGCTGGCAGCGGGGGCAGGTGAAGGAGCTGCGGTTCATGAACGCGTCGCGGCGGATGGGGGTGCCGCAGCGCGGGCAGGGCTCGCCCTCCTGGCCGTAGGCGGCGAGGGAGCGGTCGAAGTAGCCGCTCTGGCCGTTCACGTTCACGTACAGCGCGTCGAAGGAGGTGCCGCCCTGCTCGAGCGCCTCACCCATCACGTCGACGACGTGGCCCAGCAGCGACTCGACCTCGCGCACCCTCAGGTTCTCGGTGGCGCGTGCGTAGTGCAGCGGCACGCGCCACAACGACTCGTCGGCGTAGATGTTGCCGACCCCCGACACGAGCGTCTGGTCCAGCAGCGCCCTCTTGACGCCCGTGCGGCGTCGGCGCAGGCGCGCGGCGAACAGGTCGGGGTCGAACGAGGGGTCGAGCGGGTCGCGGGCGATGTGGCCGATGGTCGTCGGGACCTGCTCGTCGTCCACGTCGGCGAGCATCATGCCGCCGAAGATCCGCTGGTCGACGAACCTCAGCTGCCGACCGTCGTCCAGGTCCAGCACGATGCGCAGGTGCCTGGGCGCGGGGGCGTCGGCGTCGCTGATGAGCATCTGCCCGCTCATGCCGAGGTGGCACAGCAGCGCCTCGTCGCCGTCGAGCACCAGCCACAGGTACTTGCCCCGACGCCGCGCCGACGCGACGCGCCGGCCGACGAGCCGCGGGACGAAGTCGGCGGCGCCGGGCAGGTGGCGCTTCAGCGAGCGCACGTCGTGCACCGTGACGGCCGTGACCGTGCGGCCGACGACATGGGTGTCCAGGCCCCGCCGGACGACCTCGACCTCGGGCAGCTCAGGCACGAACCGCTCAGACCTCGACGGCGTCGGCCGGGCTCACCTCGGCCGTGATGGCCCGCCACGCGATCTCGGCGACCTGCTGCTCGGCCTCCTTCTTGGAACGACCGGTGCCGCCCTCGTACCGCCGGTCCCCGACGAGCACGGCCGCCGCGAACGTCTTGTCGTGGTCGGGGCCCTCGCTCTCGATCGCGTAGCGCGGCACGCCGAGGTCGTGGTTGGCGGCGATCTCCTGCAGCGAGGTCTTCCAGTCCAGACCCGCGCCCAGGTCGGCGGCACGGGCGATGAACGGGTCGAAGACCGTGTGCACGACCTCCGAGGCACGCTCGATGCCGAACTGCACGTAGATCGCCCCGATGACGGCCTCGACGGTGTCGGAGAGGATCGACGACTTGTTGCGTCCGCCCGTGGCCTCCTCGCCGCGGCCCAGACGGATGTGGGAGCCGAGGTCGAGGGTGTGCGCGACCTCGGCGAGCGCCTTGGCACTCACGACGGCGGCCCGCAGCTTGGCGAGCCGCCCCTCGGCGAGGTCGGGGTGGTTGGTGAAGAGCGCGTCCGTGACGACGAGACCCAGCACCGAGTCGCCCAGGAACTCCAGGCGCTCGTTGTTGGGCAGTCCACCGTTCTCGTACGCGTACGAGCGGTGCGTCAGGGCGTGCTCGAGGAGATCGGCGTCCAGGTCGGGGACGCCGAGCACCTCCCTCAGGGCTTCGTGGCCCTGAGGATCAGAGGACCTGTCGACGCTCACCGCGCGCGCCGTACTGGCCGCACTCACCGCACGCACGGTGCGGGACGACCTTCGAGTCGCAGGCGGGGTTGGCGCAGTCGACGAGGGTGGTCGCCGTGGTCTTCCACTGCGAACGGCGGTGGCGCGTGTTGCTGCGCGACATCTTCCGCTTCGGAACTGCCACGATCTACTCCTTGTTCGGCCCCGGGACATCGCCCGGGAGGTTCTGGGTCAAGCGGCCCAACGACGCCCAGCGGGGGTCGATCGGATCGCCGTGTGTGTGGTCTGGATCGTCCGCGAGGCGCGCCCCGCACTCGGGGCACAGTCCCGGACATTCCGGATCACACACGGGGTTGAGCGGCAGTGCGAGCACCACCGCGTCCCGCAGGACGGGTTCGAGGTCGAGCAGGTCGTCCTCGAGGGCCGGAAGCTCGTCTTCCTCCCCGTCCTCCTCAGCACCGTCGCCGGCGCCGATCGGGTCGTACAGGTACAGCTCCTGCAGGTCCACCACGACGGTGTCGTCGAGCCGGTCCAGGCAGCGGACGCACTCGCCCACTGCTCGCGCCGAGGCGGTGCCGGTGGCCAGCACCCCGTCCATGACGGCCTCGAGCCGGAGCTCGAGATCGATGGACGATCCCTCGGGCACGCCGTAGACGTCGTGGCCCAGATCCGCGGGCGCCTCGATGGTCCTGGTGAACGTACGCTCGGTCCCTGGTCGGCGTCCCAACACCTGGGTGTCGAAGACCAAGGGGCCCGGTTGCACGTTCACGTCCGTCCGTCGATGTGCACAGCAGATCACAGCCTGCAAGCAGGCCGCCGTCCATCATAACCGGTGCCCGCGCCGCGACACCAATCGCGTACCTGCACCCTCCGACCCGCCCGGGCCCTCCGGGGCTCCCCCCGGAGCGACGGGCCCCCGCATGTCGGTGGATGGTGGGACCCTCGAGCCGTGGAGACGTCGGCGGAGCGCGAGGGAACGGTGCTGCACGCCGACCTCGACTCCTTCTTCGCCTCCGTCGAGATCCGCGACGACCCCGCGCTGCGCGGTCGTCCGGTGGCCGTCGGCGGGGGCGTGGTCATGGCCGCCTCCTACGAGGCACGCGCCCGAGGCGTGAAGGGGGCGATGGGGCTGCGGCGGGCCCTCCGGCTGTGCCCCGACCTGGTGGTGGTGCCGCCCCGTCCGGCGGCCTACACGCAGGCCAGCCGCGAGGTGTTCGCCGTCTTCGACGACACCACCCCGCTGGTCGAGGGCGTCTCGATCGACGAGGCGTTCCTCGAGGTCGGCGGCCTCCGCCGCATCCGGGGCGCACCGTCGCAGATCGCCACGCAGCTGCGCGCCGACGTGCGCGAGCGGGTCGGGCTGCCCATCTCGGTGGGCGTCGCGCGCACCAAGTACCTCGCCAAGGTCGGCAGCGCCATGGCCAAGCCCGACGGCCTGCTCGTGATCCCGCTCGACGACGAACGGCGCTTCCTGCTGTCCCTGCCGGTCCAGGCCCTGTGGGGCGTCGGGCCGCGCACCACCGAGAAGCTGCACGCCGCCCGCATCCGCACCATCGCCGACGTCGCCGCCCTGGAGCGCGGCGAGCTCGCCTCGCTGGTCGGTGCCGGTGCGGCCGGACACCTGCACGCCCTCGCCTCGGGCCACGACCCGCGGCGCGTGCGGGCCCGTCCGTCGCGGCGCTCCATGGGGGCCCAGCACGCCCTCGGCCGGGGTGAACGGGCCCCTCAGGAGGTCGAGGTGGTGCTCCTCGGCCTCGTCGACCGCGTGGCTCGGCGTCTGCGCTCGGCGGGGCGGACGGCGTCGACCGTGGTGCTGCGGGTGCGGTTCGACGACTTCACCAGCTCCACCACCTCGCACACGCTGCCCCGGCCGAGCGCCCACACCCAGGTGCTGCTCGAGGCGGTGATGCACCTGCTGCGGTCGCGTCACGGCGAGATCGCTCGGCGGGGCATCACCCTCGTCGGCTTCCAGGCCGCCGGCCTCGACGACCACGGCGAGCAGCTGCTGCTCCCGCTCACGGCCGCCGACGACCCCGGGCTCGACTCGGCGGTCGACGCCGTGCGTGATCGCTTCGGAGCACGCGCGGTGCGTCGAGGTGCCCAGCTCGGGCGGGGCGAGCGGCCCGCCATGCCGACGCTGCCGGACGACTGAGCCGTCCGCCGGAGCTCAGGAGCGGCCGAAGACCTCGTCCAGGCGCGCGAGCACGAAGTCGGGCACCAGCCCGCTCACGTCTCCCCCGCCCTTCGCGACCTCCTTGACCAGGCTCGAGGCCAGGAAGGAGTACTCGGGACTGGTGGGGATGAACACGGTGTCGACGTCGGTGAGGCTGCCGTTCATCTGGGCCATCTGCAGCTCGTAGTCGAAGTCCGAGACCGCCCGCAGGCCCTTCACGATGGCCGACACGTCGTGCTCGGTGCAGAAGTCGACCAGCAGGCCCTGGAAGGAGTCCACCGACACGTTCGGCAGGTCGGAGGTGGCTCGGGCGAGCAGGTCCATGCGCTCCTCGAGCGAGAACAGGCTCTTCTTGTTCTCGTTGACCAGCACGGCCACGACCACCTCGTCGAACAGCCGGGAAGCCCGGCGCACGATGTCGAGGTGACCGTTGGTCACCGGGTCGAAGGAGCCGGGGCAGACGACACGGGTCACAGCGCCGACGCTATCAGGGCTCGTCGCTGCGGGCTCCGAACCACACGGTCGTCTCGCCGTGGGCCCGCTCCCGGAAGCCCTCGAAGCCCGGCGGCCACGCGAACGGCGTGCGGGTCGAGCGCTCCACCACCACCACGGCGTCGTCGGCCAGCACCGCGTGGAGCCCGGTGACGACGGCCGCGACGTCGTCGGTGCCGACGGCGTAGGGCGGGTCCAGGAGGACCAGGTCGTAGGGACCCGTCGCCGACCCGACGAAGCTCGCCGCGCTCGTGCGGTGCACGACGGCCTCGGCGCCGAGGTCGCGGACGTTCTGCTGTGCCACCTGCGCTGCCCGACGGTCGGACTCGACCAGGTCGGCCGAGGCGGCACCACGCGACAGCGCCTCGAGGGCGAGCGCACCGGACCCGGCGTAGACGTCGAGCACCCGGAGCCCGTCCAGGCCCCCGAACAGCGAGACCAACGACGCGAAGAGCGACTCGCGCACACGGTCGGACGTGGGACGGGTGCCGTCGCCGGGGGGCGTGCGGAGCCGGCGACCGCCCCACCGACCGGCGATCACCCGCGTCACGTGCGCTCCAGGTAGTCGGCCTGCCGGGACTCCTCGAGCCGGTCGACGGCGAGCCGCAGGTCCGGTGCCGAGTCGAGCGCGGGATCGGACTCGACGAAGGCGGTCGCGACCTCACGCGCGTCGGCGATGACCTTCTCGTCCTTGACCACCGACAGCAGGCGCAGGCTGCTGCGGATGCCCGACTGGGCGGCGCCCAGCACGTCGCCCTCGCGCCGCTGCTCGGCGTCGAGCCGCGACAGGGCGAAGCCGTCGGACGTGGACGCGACCGCGTCGAGACGCTCGCGCGACGGCGACTCCTCCTCCGCCGAGGTGACCAGCAGGCACAGGCCGGGGTGGCCACCACGCCCGACCCGTCCGCGCAGCTGGTGCAGCTGCGACACCCCGAACCGCTCGGCGTCGACGACCACCATCACCGTGGCGTTGGGCACGTCGACCCCCACCTCGATCACCGTCGTGGCCACGAGCACGTCGATCTCGCCCCGCGCGAAGCCGGTCATCGTGGCGTCCTTCTCGTCGGCCGGCTGGCGTCCGTGCAGCATGCCCAGGCGCAGGCCCTCGAGCGGCCCGGCGGCCAGCTCGTCGTGCAGGTCGAGCAGGGACCGGGTCGGTGGGGCGTCGGGGTCGGCGGCCTCGACCGCTGCCCCTTCGGCGTCCTGACCGATCCGCGACACGACCACGTAGGCCTGGCGGCCCTCGGCGACCTCCTCGCGCACCCGGTCCCAGGCCCGGGCGAGCCAGTCGGGCCGCTCCGCCGCCGGGACCACGGTGGTCTGGACGGGCCGACGTCCGCCGGGCAGCTCGCTCAACGTCGAGGTCTCGAGGTCGCCGAACACCGTCATCGCGATCGTGCGCGGGATGGGCGTGGCCGTCATGACGAGGACGTGTGGCTTGACCTCCGTGCGGTCGACCAGCACGGCGCGCTGCTCGACGCCGAACCGGTGCTGCTCGTCGATCACCAGGAGCCCGAGCTCGGCCAGCTGCACGGTGTCCTGCAGCACCGCGTGGGTGCCGATGACGATCCCGGCGGCACCGGACGCGGCGTCGAGCAGGGCCTCCTTGCGCGCCTTGGCCCCCATGGACCCGGTGAGCAGCCGCACCCGCGTGCCCTCGGCCGCTCCCCCGAGCATCCCGCCCTGCGCGAGCGCCCCGAGCATGGCCGTGATGCCGCGGTGGTGCTGCGCGGCCAGCACCTCGGTGGGCGCCAGGAGCACGGCCTGCGCACCGTCGTCGACGACCTGGAGCATGGCCAGGAGCGCGACGATCGTCTTGCCCGAGCCGACCTCGCCCTGGAGCAGCCGGTGCATCGGGTGCTCGCGGGCCAGATCGGCCTCGATCTCGGCCACCACGGAACGCTGGCCGTCGGTGAGCGTGAACGGCAGCTGCTCCTCGAAGGCGTCGCGCAGACCGCCGACGCGACGGGGTCGCGGTGCTGCGGACTGGCCCAGGGCGGCGTGCCGACGCTGGGCGAACACCGTCTGCAGCACGAACGCCTCCTCGAAGCGGAAGCGGTCGCGCGCGAGCTGCCACTGCTCGGTGGAGCGGGGCCGGTGGATCATCTCGAACGCCTCGGCGGCGGCCGGCAGGCCCCGGGACGCCCGGACGCCGGCCGGGACCGGGTCCTCGACGTCGGCGATCGCCAGCACCGTCTCGACGGAGCGCTCGATGGCGAGCGAGGGGATCTTCGCGCTCGCCCGGTAGATCGGGATGATGCCGCGCGCGATCCGCCCCTCCATGGCGTCGGGGCCCTCGAGCGGCTCGTACAACGGGTGGGTGAGCTGGAGACGGCCGTTGAAGGCCCCGACCTCGCCGGCGAACAGCCCGACGGTGCCGGGCGCCAGCTGCGCCTGCCGCCACGGCTGGGAGAAGAAGGTGAGGGTGATCCGCGCGTTCCCGTCGGTGATGGTCACCTCCGTGCGGGTCTTGCGCCCGCCCGGCCCGAAGCGCCGGTTCACCGCCTCGACCACGCGGGCCATGACCGTGGCGTACTGGCCGACCTGGAGCGCCGCGAGGTCGGTCATCTCGCCCAGCGACACGTAGCGCCGCGGGTAGTGGCGCAGCAGGTCGTCGATGGTCTCGAGGCCGAGCGTGGCCAGCTTCTTGGCCGTCGCGTCACCCACGACCGAGCGCAGCCGACGGTGCGGCGGGTTGGTCGGCGTGCCTGCGGGGGTCGTGCTCACTGCCCCACTCCTACTCCACCGCGACGAACAGCGGGTAGTTCTCCTGGCCGCCCTGGTAGACGACCACGTCGACGTCGACCCGCTCGGCCCGGAGGCGGCGGGACAGCTCCTGCGCGACGTCGTCGTCGGCTCCGTCGCCGACGACCAGGGTGACCAGCTCGGCCGCCGGGGACACGAGCCGGTCGAGGACCGCACCCGCGACCTCGGCGACGTCGTGACCGACCACCGCGAAGTCGCCGGAGACGACGCCGAGCACGTCGCCGACGTCGCACGGGCCGGCCATCGTGATGCCCGGCTCGGTGGCCACCGTGACGGCGCCGTGCTGGGTGTGGGCGGCCGCGCTCGACATGGCGACGACGTCCTCGTCGAAGTCCAGGCCGGGGTCGTGGACCGCCAGTGCCGCCAGACCCTGCACCTGGGCGTGGGTGGGGATGACCGCGACGCGCACGCCGTCGGCGCGCACCTGCTTGGCCGCCGCGTCGAACAGGCCGACGTAGCGCTGGTTGTTGGGCAGCACCACGATCTCCGCGACGTCGAGGGAGCGCAGCGTCCCGAGCATCGTGGCGACGTCGACCGGCCGGTCACGGGTGAACTCGAGGACGTGGGCCCCGGCCTCGCGGCACAGGTCGGCCAGCCCGGCGCCGGTGGCGGCCACCACGACGGCACGACCGACCGCGGCCTCGCCCCGCTGACGGGCGATCTGGTCGGCGAAGTGGGTGACGGCGATGCGGTACGGCCGGCCGGCCTGCATGCCGGCCTCGATCGCGGCGCCCACGTCGTCGACGTGCACGTGGACGTTCCACAGCCGTTCGCCGCCCACGACGACGAGCGAGTCGCCCAGGCCGTCGAGCGCGGTGCGCAGTGCGGGGATCTCGCTGTCGTCGGCGTCGAGCAGGTACATGACCTCGTAGCCCGGACCCCCTTCGACGAAGTCGTCGCCGGCGGGCGCCACGGGGCGCGGCACGTGGTGGGCCGCCGGCTCGGGGGCGCGGCCGGTGAGGGCGCGCTCGGTGGCGTCGAGCACCACCACGAGGGCGCGACCGCCCGCGTCGACCACGCCGGCCTGGGCGAGCCTCGGCATCTGCTCGGGCGTCCTGGCCAGCGCGACCCGCGCCGACGCGGCAGCCAGGGCGAACACGTCGCGGGCCTCCGCGCCGGACTCCACCGCGTGCTCGGCCCCCTCGGCCGCCGCCCGGGCCACCGACAAGATGGTGCCCTCGACCGGCCGACCCACGGCGGCGTGCGCGGCATCGGACGCGGCCCGGAAGGACCGCGCGACGTCGGCGGGCTCGACGGGGGCGTCGAGGGACAGGTCGTGGAAGGTGGCGCGCACGAGCTGGGAGAGGATGACGCCGCTGTTGCCCTTGGCTCCCGTGAGCAGGCCGTCGGTGTGGGCGCGGACGAGGTCGGCGAGGGCGACGTCGTCGGGCAGTGCCGCCACCGCGTCGGCCCCGGCCACGAAGGTCAGGTAGGCGTTGGTCCCGGTGTCGCTGTCGGGGACCGGGAACACGTTGAGCGCGTCGATCTCGGCCCGGGTGGCCGACAGCGCCTGCACGCACAGCTGGGTCCACGCACGGAAGGCGTCGGGACGCAGGCGCAGCACCATGGGGTGAGGTTAGCGTGGCCCCAGGACGTACCGGTGGCACCCGCGACGGGCGATTGGCCCCGCCCGGTGGGCATCGGCTATCCTTGAGCGGTTGCCCGCCGTGCGGGCGCCCCTCATCTTTCGTCGTCCGACGAATCCCCGTATCGAGTTAGCAGGAGTGGTCACTGTGGCAGCGGTTTGTGACGTGTGCACCAAGGGACCTGGCTTCGGCCACAACGTGTCCCACTCGCACCGACGCACGAAGCGTCGTTTCGACCCCAACATCCAGCGCGTGCGCGCCGTCGTCGACGGCACGCCCAAGCGCCTGAACGTCTGCACGTCGTGCCTCAAGGCCGGCAAGGTCAGCCGCTGAAGCACGTCCATGCCTTCGGCGACGATGCTCTCGGTGAGCTCGACGCCGTCGGCGTGGCGGCCTCGATCGCCGATGGAAGCATCAGCGCGGTCGAGGCTGCTCAGGCTGCCGTCGCCCGTGCAGCCGCGGTCGAGCCGCACCTCAACGCGATCGTCGTCGACGACTTCGAGCGTGCGCTCGCCCTGGCGTCCGGCCCCCTGACAGGTCGACTCGCCGGCGTCCCGACGTTCGTCAAGGACAACACCGACGTCGCAGGCCTGCCCACGCGGCAGGGCTCGCGCGCCATCCCGCCGACACCGGCCGCGGCCGACGCGCCGTTCACCACGCAGCTGCGCGCCGCCGGCCTCGTCCCGCTCGGCAAGTCCTCCCTCCCGGAGTTCGGCTGGAGCGCCAGCACCGAGTTCGACCAGTGGGAAGCCACCCACAACCCGTGGGACACCGACTTCTCCAGCGGCGCCTCCTCCGGCGGCGCAGCAGCGCTCGTCGCGTCCGGCGTCGTCCCGATCGCCCACGCCAACGACGGTGGCGGCTCCATCCGCATCCCCGCCGCCGCGTGCGGCCTGGTCGGGCTCAAGCCGACCCGGGGACGGCTGGCGCCTGACGCCCACGCCGAGCAGATGCCCGTCGACGTCGTCTGCAACGGCGTGGTCACGCGCACCGTGCGCGACACCGCCCACTTCCTGGCCGCGGCCGAGGCGCACCGCACGGCCCCGGGGCTCCCCCTCGTCGGCCTCGTCGAGGGACCGGGCGACCGTCGTCTGCGCATCGGCCTGGTGCTCGACTCGCTCACCGACACGCCGACCGACGACGAGACCCGCGCGACGGTGCTCGCCACGGCGGATCGACTCACGTCGCTCGGGCACGAGGTCGTGGAGGTGCCGCTGCCCGCGGCCGACGCCTTCGCCGAGGCGTTCAAGCACTACTGGGCGATGCTGGCCTTCTCGACCCACCACTTCGGCAAGCGGGTCATGCACCCGCAGTTCGACAAGTCGGCCACCGACCCCCTCACGCAGCACCTGGCGCGCCGCTTCGCCCGCTCGTTCTGGCGCACGCCGGGGGCGATCCGTACGCTCAAGCGCAGCGAGCACGAGCTGCGCGAGCACTTCGCCGAGAACCGTCTCGACGCCGCGCTCTCCCCCACGCTGGCGCACACCACGCCGCGCCTGGGGCACCTGTCACCCAACGGCGCGTTCCCGGAGATGTTCGACCGCCTGGTCCGGTACGCCGCGTTCACCCCACTCAACAACGCCACGGGCTCCCCCGCCGTCTCGCTGCCGCTCGGCCGCACCGCCGAGGGCCTGCCGATCGGCGTCCAGCTCCAGGCGCTGCACGGCGACGAGCGCACGCTGCTCGAGCTGTCCTACGAGCTCGAGGCCGCCCAGCCGTTCGCGCGCATCCAGGACTGACGCTCCCGCTCGGCGGCGCCAAGGCCTCGATCTCGACACACCACCCCGTGCTCCTTCGTCGCCGGGGCGGCTACTCGGTCAGCGGATGGTCGTACGGCGCGAGTCAGCGCCAGTGCTGCCAGCCGGTGTCGCCGTCCCAGGGGGCGTCGTCGACGTGCACCGCGGGCGACTCCTCCCCCGCGACGTCGCGCACCGAGCCGATGACGGACCACCCGGCCGGCAGCTCGGTCGCCGAGCTGAACGTGGCAGCGAGGGCGAAGTCCTCGCCCCCGGTCAGGACCATCGCGAGCGGATCGGTGCCGAGCGCCTCCGCCACGGTGCGCACGGGCTCGTCGATCGCGAGCGTCGACGACCGCAGGTCGATGAGCACCCCGCTGGCCACGGCGACGTGGCCGAGGTCGGCGAGGAGACCGTCGCTCACGTCGATCATGGCCGTCGCGCCGGCATCGGCGGCCGCCGGACCCGCCGCGTACGGAGGCCGGGGGCAGCGGTGCGCCTCCACCGCAGCCTTCGGCGAGCGGAACCCGCGGCTCATCGCGGCGTACCCGGCAGCGGACCAGCCCAGCCGTCCTGCCACCGCCACGACGTCGCCGGGCAGGGCACCCGACCGGCGCACCGGTCGCGGCGCGTCGCCCATGACGGTGACCGCGACCACCACGACGTCGCTGGCCGTCATGTCACCGCCCACCACGTGTGCACCGACGAGAGCGGCCTCCTGCTCGAACCCCTTCGCCAGCTCCACGACCCAGGCCGACGGAGTGTCCGCGGGGACGCCGAGCCCGACCGTGAGCGCCGTGGCCACACCCCCCATGGCGTTGACGTCCGACAGGTTCGCCGCGGCGGCCTTGCGGCCGATCTCGAGCGCCGAGGACCAGTCGCGCCGGAAGTGCCGACCCTCCACGAGGAGGTCCGTGGAGACCACGAACGTCCCGTCGTGGGTCCGCACGTGCGCAGCGTCGTCACCGGGTCCGATCAGCACCCGCGGGTGCGATCCCGCGGCCGCCTGCACCTGGTCGATGAGGCCGAACTCGCCCACGTCGGACACCGACGACGGACTCGAGGCGTCGGCCGCTCCCTGCTCCTGTGCTGGCACCCGCCCATTGTGGACCAGCCGGGCGGCGACCCACCTGCGAGGTCGAGTATGGTGTCGAGGTTCCCGAGCACGGAGGTCAGCATGACGGTCCAGGCCTACATCCTCGTCCAGACCGAGGTCGGCAAGGCCTCCCAGGTCGCGCAGGAGATCGCCGCGATCCAGGGTGTCACGGTGTCCGAGGACGTCACCGGCCCGTACGACGTGATCGTCCGCGCAGAAGGTCCCTCGATGGACCAGCTCGGCACGCTCGTCGTCCAGAGCATCCAGAAGGTCCCCGGCATCACCCGCACGCTGACCTGCCCCGTCGTCAAGATCTGACGGTGCCCCGCCACGCCGGGCGTCGTCTCGGCCTCGTCGTCGCCGCGAGCCTCGTCCCGCTCGCGGCCTGCGGCAGCGGCGTGCTCGTCGACGCCTACCCCACCGCACCGGGAACCGACGTCGACTGCGGGGCACTGATCGCCGACTTGCCCTCGTCGGTGGACGGCCTCGACCGACGCACCCTCGAGCAGGACGTCCCCGCCGCGGCGTGGGGCGACCCGCCCGTGGTGCTGCGCTGCGGCGTCCCCACGCCCGAGGCGTTCGAGCCCACCTCCGAGTGCAAGCTCGTCGACGGGGTCGACTGGTTCGACGAGCAGACGGCCAACGGCTTCCGCTTCACGACCGTCGGCCGACGCGCGAACGTCGAGGTCGACGTCCCGGCCGTGCACGACCCCGCGGCCGACGTGCTGGTCGACCTCGCCGAGAGCATCGACAAGCACCTGCCGGTCGAGCAGCCCTGCCGCGGCTGAGCGTCGACTGATCCGAGACGGACCGCCTCTGCACTGGCGGCGGCTCGTCCCCAGCTCGCAGCGTCGGCCGCGGTTCGACTCGACCTTCTGCTGCGCTGCGTGCGGTTCGACCGGACCCGCTGCTACGCCGCTCCGGCTCGCGCTGGGAGTGGTCTCCGAAAGGGGCCTCGACCGGCCGGGCGGCGTCGGGCTCGGTCCGGAGTCTCGGGCTGTGGGCCGCGCCCGGAGCGGCGCCACGATTCGCCTTCTGCGTGCCCGGGTCGGGCAAGGCTTCTCCCTTCTCGCGGACCGTTCCACGCGAAGGGAGAAGCCCTGACGACCGCCGGCATCGCGCGGTGGGGATTCCACCGCATCAGCGCCAAAGCGGTGGAGAATCCACCGCTGGTGCGCGCGAAGGAAGGATCGTGGCCCGCCCTCAACTCAAAGGAAGAATCGTGGCGCCGACCCGCCGACCCGCCGACCCGCCGACCCGCCCACCCCAGGCCCGGACCGAGCCCCGAGACCCCAGGCCGGCACCCACTCAGCCCGTCGGTCGAGGCCCCTTCGGGAGACCACTCCCAGAGCGGGCCGGAGCAGCGCACCAGCGAGTCCGTGAGGACCGCAGGCCACGCAGCGACAGCGGCGGTCGCGGGTGCGCAGCACCAGGACCACCGGCGACCGAGCCGACGCGGCCGAGACCGGCCTAACGCAGACCGGGCTCGCGCTGCAGGGCCAGCTGCAGCAGGCGGTCGACCAGGTCGGCGTACGAGACACCGCTGGCCTCCCACAGCACGGGGAACATCGACGTGGAGGTGAAGCCCGGCATGGTGTTGATCTCGTTGACCACGAGACCGTCCGGGGCCGTGCCGGTGAGGAAGAAGTCGACGCGGGCGAGCCCCTCGCAGCCCAGCGCCTCGAAGGCCTGGATCGCGTAGGCGCGGATCCGCTCGGACAGCACGTCGGAGATGTCGGCGGGCACGAGGTTGGCGCTCGAGCCGTCGAGGTACTTGGCCTCGAAGTCGTAGAAGTCGTGGGTCGCGTCGTCGTTGCGGACCTCGCCCACCACGCTCGCCTCGGCCGTGCCGTCGAGACGCTGGACCACGCCGACCTCGAGCTCGCGCTTGTCGATCGCGGCCGCCTCCACGATCACCTTCGGATCGTGCTCACGGGCCGCCTCCACCGCGGCCACGAGCTGCGAGGGGTCGTCGACCTTCGTCACCCCCGAGCTGGAGCCGGCGCGTGCGGGCTTCACGAAGACGGGGAGCCGCAGCGCCCGCACCCGGTCCAGCACCTTCTCGCGCTCGAGGTCCCACTGGCGCGGGGTGATCGTCACGTAGGCGATCTGCGGCAGCCCGGCGGCCGAGAACACGGTCTTGGTGAACGGCTTGTCCATGCCGACGGAGCTCGCGAGCACCCCGGCGCCGACGTACCGGACTCCCGCCATCTCCAGCAGACCCTGGATCGTGCCGTCCTCGCCCCACGGGCCGTGCAGCAGCGGCAGCACCACGTCGACGTCACGCAGCTCCTCCCACGCGAACGGCGCCCCGTCGGGATCGACGTGCGGCAGACCACCGTCGGGGACGACGCCCCCGAGGTCGTCGCGCACCCATCGTCCGTCGGGGGTGATCCCCACGGTGGTCACGTCGTACCGACCCCGGTCGATCACGGACACCACGTTGCGGGCGGTGAGGCACGAGACCCCGTGCTCGCTGGACCGACCGCCGAACACGACGGCGACCCTGGGTCGAGCGGTCGAGTCCCCCGTCGGAGTCACTGCCGGTGCGCTGGAGTTCATCGCACGACAGCCTAGCCCGGCCACCCCTGTCCCGAGCGTGCGCCACGTCACCGACGGAAGGGGGTCCCCGGGCCCTGGGCCGATGCGGACCGGCGGGGCACAATGGTGGCCATGCACGGACCCGACCTCTCCTCCTCGACGATCGCCGTCGGAGCCGGTCGACCCGCTCGCACCCCGGGGGCACCACTCAACGCACCGATCACGCTCGCGAGCGCGCTCGTGCCCGGCGGGGACTCCGAGTACGGGCGGCACGGCAACCCGGCCTGGACCGCGTTCGAGGAGGTGCTGGGTGCCCTCGAGGGCGGACGCGCCCTGGCGTTCGCCTCCGGCCAGGCCGCCACGACCGCGGTGTTCGACCTCGTGCCCGCGCGGGCGGCCGTCGTCGCGCCCGCGGCGGCCTACTCCGGCACCCTCGTGCAGCTGCGCGAGCGTGCCCGGCGCGGACTCATCGACCTGCGCCTCGTCGACGTCACCGACACCCAGGCCGTGATCGACGCCGCCGACGACGCCGCCCTCGTGTGGCTGGAGTCGCCCACCAACCCGCTGCTGGAGGTGGCCGACATCGAGCGCATCGCGAGCGAGGCCGCGCGGTCCGGCACGGCCGTGGCCGTCGACAACACCTTCGCGACGCCGCTCCGCCAGAAGCCGCTCGAGCTCGGGGCCGACTTCGTGGTGCACTCGGCCTCGAAGCTGATCTCGGGCCACAGCGACGTGATCCTGGGCGCGGTCGTCACCGGGAACGACCGCGCGCACCGGGCCATCGAGGCACGGCGCGCGAACCTCGGTGCCATCCCCGGCGCACTCGAGTGCTGGCTCGCCACCCGCGGCATCCGCACCCTGCACGTGCGCCTGGACCGCGCCGAGGCCAACGCCCGCGAGATCGCCACCCGGCTGCAGACGTCGCGGGTCGTCACCGGCGTCCGCTACCCCGGCTGGGGCACGATCGTCTCCTTCGAGGTCCTGGGTGGTCCCGAGACGGCGCAGAAGGTCACCGAGCTGTCCGACGTCATCACCTACGCCACGAGCCTCGGCGGCGTGGAGTCCACGTGGGAGCGGCGACGGCGCCACGAGCAGGAGCCGTCCGGCGTGCCGGAGAACCTCGTGCGGCTGTCCGTGGGCATCGAGGACGTCGAGGACATCTGGTACGACGTGGAACGCTCCCTCGCGTCGATCTGACGCCTCGGGGCGACGTCCGCGTCAGCGCACCTCGGGCTTGGCCTCGCGCGAGATGAGGGCCTTGACCAGGTTCTCCGGGTCCATCTCGCCGGCGATGAGCGCGGCGACATGGGCGACGATCGGCATGTCGACGTCGTGCGCGGCGGCGAGCTCGGCGACCGACTGGCAGGACTTGACGCCCTCGGCGACCTGACGGGTCTGCGCGGTGACCTCCTCGACGCTGAGCCCCTGGCCCAGCTTCTCGCCGAAGCTGCGGTTGCGGGACAACGGGGACGAGCAGGTCGCGACCAGGTCGCCCATGCCGGCGAGCCCGGAGAAGGTGAGCGGGTCGGCGCCGATCGCGATGCCCAGGCGGGCGGTCTCGGCCAGCCCGCGCGTGATCACCGACGCCTTGGTGTTGTCGCCGAACCCGAGTCCCACGCACACCCCGACCGCCAGGCCGATGATGTTCTTCGTGGTGCCGCCCAGCTCGCAGCCGATGACGTCGGTGTTGGTGTACGGACGGAAGGCGGCGGTGTGGCAGAGCTGCTGGAGGCGCTCGGCCACGGCCTGGTCGGCGCAGGCCACCACGCTGGCCGCCGGCTCGCGGCGGGCGATCTCCTTGGCGAGGTTGGGCCCGGTGACCACGGCGATGCGCTCGGGGCCCGCACCGGTGAGCTCGGCGATGACCTCGCTCATCCGCAGGTGGGTCCCGAGCTCGACACCCTTCATGAGGCTCACCAGGACGGCGTCGTCACCGATCGCGGCGCCCCAGTCCCCGAGGTTGGCGCGCAGCTGCTGCGACGGGACGGCCAGCACGACCACCTCCGCGCCGTCGAGCGCCTCCCGGGGGTCGTTCGTGGCCCGGATGGCCTCGGGCAGCTCGATCCCCGGCAGGTAGTCGGCGTTCTCGTGGGTGGCGTTGATCGCGTCGCAGAGCTCGGCTCGGCGTCCCCACAGCCGCACCTCGTTGCCGGCGTCGGCCAGCACCAGGGCGAACGCGGTGCCCCACGATCCTGCTCCCATCACGGCAGTCCTGACCATCACGGCTCCTTCGGGGTGTCGGCACCGCCGGGATCGGCGGGTGCAACGTCATGCGGTGCGGGGTCGTTCGGTGCGGGGGCGGGGCCGCCCTCGAGGGGCGCCCGGAAGTCGCTGCGCGGCCGGGCCAGCGTGTGCACGTCGATGCGGGGCCCCGTCGGCAGCTCACCGCGGATCTCGCCGACCATCGCCGTGAGCGCGTCCATGAGTCGACCCGTGGCGGTGCGCAGGACCTCCTCGGTGAGCGGCCGGTCCCTGAGGTCGGACAGGTCGACCGGGTCGCCGATCACGACGTGGATGGTCTTGCGCGGCAGGAACTTCGGGACCTTGGTGTAGGGCCACAGGATCTTCTGGGCCCCCCACTGCGCCATGGGCACGAGCGGTCGACCGGTGGCCAGGGCCACGCGCACGGCCCCGGTCCGTCCGCTCATGGGCCAGAGCTCGGGGTCGCGGGTGATCGTGCCCTCGGGGTAGATGGTGACGACCTTGCCCGACTCGACGGCGGCCACGGCCGAGCGCAGCGACTCGGCCGCACCCTCGGTGCTGCGGTGGACCGGGATCTGCTCCGCGCCGTGCAGGATCGCGCCCAGCCCCTTCACCGAGAACAGCGTGTCCTTCGCCAGGAACCGAGGCGCGACCTGGTGGTCGACCATGAAGTGGCTGATGAGGATCGGGTCGAGGTGCGAGAGGTGGTTCGGGGCGAGCACGTAGCCACCGTCCGTCGGCAGCTTCTCGACGCCGCGCCAGTCCCGCTTCGTCGCCACCATGAGGAACGGACGGAGGATCCGGACGATCCACCGCGTGGCTCTCGGGAGCACGAGGCGATCCGCAGGGCGATCCATGGGGGCGAGCCTATGACGAGAGGGGCTCGTTCGGCGTCGCGGTCCCCGCGGTGGGGACCGTGTCGGCGCCCGGGGTGACGAGAAGCCCTTCGGCTCGTTGGTCGTGCATGGCCCTCCTCCCCGCGAATCCCGCCGCCGTGCTCAACCGCGCCGACACTGCGCTGAAGAACGTGGACGGGGTGCTCGGTCGTGTCGACGGCACGCTCGGCAGCGTCGACACGACCCTCGGCACGGTCGACGTCACGCTGGCCGAGACCCGGCAGGCCCTCGGTGAGGTCAAGAACCTCCTCGCGGAGCTGCAGTCCGAGCTGGAGCTGCTGCACCAGGTGCCGCTCATCGCCGAGCAGGTCGCCCAGATCCACGCGGCGGTCACGAAGCAGCCCTAGGGACCGGTCGACCGCGTGGCGCACCACCGCGCGAGACGCCGGTGCCGGTGGCCGAACAGCGCGCCGACGAGCCGACGGACCACGGGAGCCGCGAGCGCGAGCCGCGGCTCGACCGTGAGTCGGTCGTGCACGTGCGTGCCTCCGTCCGGGCCGGGCGTGAGCGTGCGCTCGTGCTCCCACCGCCGCGCGCTGAGCATCCGCGAGACCTCGTGGAACCGACGGCCGTGGTCGAGCTCGACCACCGTGAGGTCGTCTTGCTCGACGGGAAGCACCCCGAACAGACGGATCCACGCCTTCCCGAGGGCAACCCCGACCGGGAGCGAGTGAACGTCGAGCCCTCTCGCGCCGCGAGGCAGCGTCATCGAGAGCCACGGGCGCAGCTCGTGGTCGATGCCCTCGACCGAGGCCACACGAGCCCACACCACCTCCTGCGGCGCGGGCACCACGGAGGTGACCTCCACGACGACCCTGGTCATCGCGGTGCGCTCACGACGCAGACGTCCACGCGCGGATGCCGCTCGCGATCCTGTCCTCGGTCCCGCGCTCCGACGAGCTGGCGACCCACGTGCCCGAGCGCCGGTCGATGCGCAGGACCACCGAGGCCTGACGCCCCTCCGGGTCCTCGACGCCGATCGACATGCTGAGAGACGTCTCCGGGCCCTTCCAGCGGGACAGCACCCGGGCCACGTCCTGCACGAGCGCGTCCAGCTCGTCGATGCCGGGCCGCTCCGCCCGGACGGAGACGAAGGCGTCGGTGTCGGAGGGCGGCTTCAGGTAGTCGTACTTCTCGCCGTGCGCCTGCACGCCGACCGCACCGGCGCCGTCGACCTCGCCGAGGTCGGCCACGAGGTCGAGCAGGTCGAGGCTGCCGACCGTCGACAGGTCGATCTCCTGCTCCTCCGGGTCGCCCGAACCGGTACCGGACAGCACGGTGTCGGGCTCGACCGTGACCGGCACGCGCGCGTAGGAGTCGGGGTGCGCACGGCGGGCGCGCTCGAGGGCCGCACGTACCTCGTCGAGCGGACCCAGGGCACGCACCCGGAGCGTGTTGGCCTGGACCGAGGCGCTCACGGCGGGCTCGTCCTCGAGGCTGCTGAGCAGGGCGCGGCGGTCGGCCTCCGTGCCGGTGTCGCCGCCGTCGGGATCCTGCGTCGGGTCGGGACGGGCGGCGAGCACGTTGTCAGCCACGACGACGGCCACGTCGAGGCCGTCCCCGCCACGAGCGTCGTCGAGGAGGGCCTCCAGCGCCGTCGCGTCGGAGGCGGACCGGACCCCGAGGAGCACGCCCGTGCCGTCCTGCTCCTCGTCCTCGGGCCGGGACCCGATGCTCACGCCGGTGAGCCGGGACGCCCCGAACTCCGCGGCCACCGCCACCGTGAACGCGACGGCACGCTCGGGGTACTCCTCGGAGACCACGAGCCGGCTGGCCCCGGAACGGTTCTCCGGCCGGGTCGTGAGGACCATGCCCGGGCTCGGGAGCGTCGCGACGCCGTCCCAGAGTCCACGGCCCGTCGGCCACTGCAGATCGGGCGACTCCTGCACCGACGCGGTGAGCGTGCTGCGGTCGGCGGCACGCGTCAGGCCCCACGACGAGACACCGGCGAGCTCGAAGCTGGCCACGGCGAGGCGCGCCGTGGCCGCGTCCGCGGATCGTTCGCTGTCCTCGTCGAGCGACACCGAGACGCGGGGGTCGGAGCCACGCGGCTCGGACGACGCAGCGTCGTCGGCCTCTCCCTCGAGGACCTCCACGGTGGTGGCGCCCGTGTCGCGAGCCTCGCCGAACACCGTGGTGAGCTGCGAAGCGCGGATGGTCGGGCGGACTTCCACGCGGACGCTGCAGCGCCCCAGCTCGCAGCTGGAGCTCGCTCGCTCGACGCCGGCGAGCTCCTCGAGCGCGGCCACGTCGTCGTCGTCGACGCCACAGCCCGTCAGCACCGCCGCGGCCACGAGACCTGCCAGGACCGTCGTGGCAGCACGCCTGGTCCTGCTCCGGACCACCCCCGTCGTCATGGACGGAGAGTAGCGCCCCGGTGCCGCTCGGGGCGTTCCGTCAGAGCGTGGCGGGCTTGAACGCGGGGCGCCGGCTCTCGTAGGTGGCGATGTCGTCGTCGTGCGAGAGCGTGATGGCGATGTCGTCGAGACCCTCGAGCAGGCGCCAGCGCGTGTAGTCGTCGATCGTGAACGAGTCCTCGATGGCGTCGGGACCCTCACCGGCACGCACCGTGCGCGACTCGAGGTCGACCGTGACGGTCGCGCCCGGGTTCGCGTCGAGGTGGTCCCACAGGCGCTGCACGACCTTGTCGTCCACCTGGGCGGCAAGCAGCCCGGCCTTGCCGGAGTTGCCACGGAAGATGTCACCGAACCGTGAGCTGATCACGGCCTTGAAGCCGTAGTTCTGCAGGGCCCAGACGGCGTGCTCGCGCGACGAGCCGGTGCCGAAGTCCGGACCGGCCACCAGCACGGTCGCGTCACGGAAGGCGTCGCGGTTCAGGACGAACTCGGGGTCGTTGCGCCAGGCCGCGAACAGTCCGTCCTCGAAGCCGGTGCGCGTGACGCGCTTGAGGTAGACGGCGGGGATGATCTGGTCGGTGTCGACGTTGCTGCGCCGCAGCGGGGCGCCGACGCCGGTGTGCGAGGTGAACTTCTCCATCGTGATCAGGCTCCTGCGGTCGCGGGGACGGGCTCGAGGTCGGCCGGGCTGGCCAGGTGGCCCAGCACGGCCGTGGCCACGGCGACGTCGGGCGAGACGAGGTGGGTGCGGCCGCCCTTGCCCTGGCGTCCCTCGAAGTTGCGGTTGGACGTGGAGGCGCTGCGCTCCCCCGGGGTCAGCTGGTCGGGGTTCATGCCGAGGCACATGGAGCATCCCGCTCCGCGCCACTCCGCGCCGGCGTCGGTGAAGATCCGGTCGAGACCCTCCTCCTGGGCCTGCAGCCGAACCCTCACCGAGCCGGGCACGACGAGCATGCGCGTGCCCTCGGCCACCGTGCGGCCCTCGATGAGCTCGGCGGCGCGGCGCAGGTCGGAGATCCGGCCGTTCGTGCACGAGCCGACGAACACGGTGTCGACGCTGATGTCACGCAGCGGCGTGCCGGCCTCCAGACCCATGTAGGCGAGCGCGTTCGCGGCGGCCTCGCGCTCGGTCGGCTCCTCGAAGCTCTCCGGATCCGGCACCGTGCCCGAGAGCGGGGCGCCCTGGCCGGGGTTCGTCCCCCAGGTGACGAAGGGCGTGATCTCGGACGCGTCGATCCGGATCACCTTGTCGAAGTGGGCGTCGTCGTCGGTGGTGAGGCTCGTCCAGTACGCCACGGCCTCGTCCCACGCCTCGCCCTGCGGAGCGTGCGGGCGGCCCTGGATGTACTCGAAGGTGGTCTCGTCCGGAGCGATGAGCCCGGCCTTCGCTCCCCACTCGATGCTCATGTTGCAGATCGTCATGCGCTCCTCCATGGAGAGCGCACGGATCGCCTCGCCGCGGTACTCGACGATGTAGCCCTGGCCGCCACCGGTCGTCTCCTGGGTGATGAGCGCGAGGATCAGGTCCTTGGCGGTCGACCCGGGAGGCAGCGTGCCGTCGACGTCGACGGCCATCATCTTCGGCTTGGCCTGCGACAGCGACTGGGTGGCGAGCACGTGCTCGACCTCGCTCGTGCCGATGCCGAAGGCGATCGACCCGAAGGCGCCGTGGGTGGAGGTGTGGGAGTCGCCGCACACGATGGTCATGCCCGGCTGGGTGAGGCCCAGCTGCGGTCCGACCACGTGGACGATGCCCTGGTCGATGTCGCCCATCGGGTGCAGGCGGACGCCGAACTCCTCGGCGTTGCGACGCAGCGTCTCGACCTGGGTGCGGGAGACGGGGTCGGCGATCGGCTTGTCGAGGTCCGTCGTCGGGATGTTGTGGTCCTCGGTGGCGAGGGTCAGGTCGGGCCGGCGGACGGGACGGCCGGACAGCCGCAGGCCGTCGAACGCCTGCGGGCTCGTGACCTCGTGGATGAGGTGGAGGTCGATGTAGAGCAGGTCGGGCTCGCCCTCGGCCGTGCGGACGACGTGGTCGTCCCAGATCTTCTCCGCGAGCGTCCTGCCCATCGCGATCATCTCTCCTCTGCGTCGTCGTCAGTGCGGCGTCAGCCTAGCACTTGCGTCTCACCATACGATACGGCAGTATCAAGGCATGGACAACGCCAGTGGAGTGGGTGTGCTCGACAAGGCCGCTCTCGTGCTCTCGGCCCTCGAGCCCGGACCCGCCACCCTCGCCGGGCTGGTCGCCGCGACCGGCCTCGCGCGGCCGACGGCCCACCGGCTCGCCGTGGCGCTCGAGCACCACCGGCTCGTCTCCCGCGACATGCAGGGACGCTTCGTGCTCGGACCGCGGCTCGGCGAGCTCGCCGCCGCCGCCGGCGAGGACCGCCTGCTGGCCGCCGCGGGTCCGGTGCTCGCACGTCTGCGCGACATCACCGGCGAGTCGGCGCAGCTGTACCGCCGACAGGGCGACTTCCGGGTGTGCGTGGCGGCGGCGGACCGGCCGACCGGTCTGCGCGACTCGATCCCCGTCGGAGGCCAGCTCACCATGGCAGCCGGGTCCGCTGCCCAGATCCTGCTGGCGTGGGAGGACCCCGAGCGCATGAACAAGGGGCTGCTCAAGGCCACCTTCTCGGCCGCCGAGCTGTCCGCCGTGCGTCGCCGCGGATGGGCGCAGAGCGTCGGCGAGCGCGAGCCGGGTGTCGGGTCGGTCTCCGCCCCGGTCCGCTCCCCCTCCGGCAAGGTGGTCGCCGCCGTGTCGGTCTCCGGTCCCCTGGAACGCCTGACCCGGCAGCCGGGTCGCATGCACGCACCTGCCGTGGCCGCCGCCGCGGAACGGCTCAGCCAGAGCCTGCGCCGCGCCGGCTGACCTCCGTCTACCCGCGCAGGGCCTCGAGCAAGGCGCCCTTCGTCATCCGGGACGCACCGGGGACCTGCTTCTCGCGGGCCGCCGCGCGCAGCCGCACCACGGTCCAGGACTCGTCGGGGACGGGCGACTCCTCGACGGGCAGGTCTCCGCGCTCCGCGGGCGGAGCGTGGTCGACAGGGGCGTCACGGGTGGCGCGACGGAGCCTGGCCTCGAGCTTGGCCGCCTTGGAACGCTCCTGCCGAGCCTCGGCCTTCCACTGCGCCGCCTTGCCCTTGGCCTTCTCGAGCTTGCGCTCGAGCTGATCCACCGAGCCACGCAGCTTCTCGACCTGCCCCTGCGCCTTGGCCAGCTCCTTCGCGCTGCTCGGGCCGCCCTTCTTCGAGGACTTCTTCGCGCCGCCGGACGCCTTCTCGGACTTCTTCACCTTGGCCATCTCGCTCCTCGCATGGTCGGACTCGGCCGAATCATGGCAGACGGAGGTGACGCGGAGGTGAACCTGCACGGACCCCTGCTCCGGCTCACAGCGTGGGTGCCGTGGCGGTCGCCACCGTGACGCCGGAGGCGTCCGCGACGCGCAGGCCCGCGACGTCCTCGCGCAGCACGGCGGCGTTCATGCGGCAGTGGACCTCCACCGCCGAGCCCAGGAAGGCGCCCGCCTCCACGTCGCGCCCCTGCTCGTCCACGACGTAGACGACGTAGACCTCCCCGGGCCGGGTGCCGGCGACGTCGAGCACGGCCTCCGTGCCCCAGGTGTGGGCGACGAACGCCGCGTCGACGCGCCCGGGCAGCGGGCTGTCGTCGCTGACCGAGGGAGCGAGCCGCTCGACGGCGCCGAGCGTGCCGGGCGGGCCCTCGACGGTGCCGTCGCCCAGGACGGCCTGGACGCCGAGCGTGGTCGCCGAGCCGGCCGCGACGAGCGCCACGGCGGCGGCGACCAGCCCCAGCCGACGACGAGCGGACCGGGGACGGGGCGCAGGCCCGACGGGCGCTGCTCCGGTGGCCCCGATCCGGCCGATCGCCGCGTCGAGCGCGGTCGAGGGCGGCACGTCGCTCCACGCACCGCCCGCGAGGGCCCACTCGTCGAGCGTCCCCACGGCGCTGCGCAGCGCGTCGAGCTCGGCGCGCAGCTCGGGACGTTCGGCGACCAACGCCTCCAGCTCGGCGGCCTCGGCCTCGTCGAGGTCGCCCGTGGCAGCGGCCGCGAGCAGCTGGTCGATGCGCTCCTGGGGCGTGGTCATGAGGCTCCCTCCTCGTCGAGCAGCGCGCGCAGGGCGCGCAGGCCGTGGAACATCCGGGTGCGCAGCGTCGCGACGGGCACCCCGTCACGTTCGGACAGCTGATCGTAGGTGAGTCCCTCCAGGCGCACCGCCACGATCACGCGGCGCTGGTCCGCGGAGATCTGGGCCAGCGCCCACACCAGGCCGACGTGGTCGTCCACCTGGTCGCTCTCCGGCGGTCGGACCTCACGCGGCTCCCGGACGTCCGGCACCAGCGTCATCGGGCGGCGCCCACGGCGGCGCAGGGCGTCGATCACGACGTTGCGGGCGATCGCGAACAGCCACGTCCTCGACGACGCCCGGGCGGCGTCGAAGCGCTCGCGCGCCTGCCAGGCGCGGGTGAAGGTCTCCTGCACGCACTCCTCGGCGAGGCCCCGGTCGCCCACGGCGTTCACGGCGAAGCCCAGGAGGTCACGGCCGTGCTCGGCGTACGCGGAGCGCACGTCGAAGCCCTCAGCCGTCATCCGGACCGCCCTTCTCGCGAGGTTGCTCCACGGTAGGCCCGTCGGCGCGCCGGGGCACGGCAACACGGTCACGGAAGCGGTCATGGAGAGGTGTACGCCGCGTCGGCCGCGAACGTTCTCGCGAAGATTCCTCGCCGTCCTCGTGAACGCACCGGCGCTCCGCCTCGTATCCCGACACGACCGGCGTCGCCGGACGCCACACGACGAAGGGACGACCATGACCCGATCGACTCGATGGACCGCAGCGGCCGGCCTCGCCGCCGCACTGCCCCTGGCACTCGGCGGACTCGCCTCGACCGCGACAGCCGACACCACGGAGCAGGTCGAGCGCCCGGAGACCTTCACCAGCGCGTTCGTCGCCGAGGCGACCGGCGACCAGGTCGTCGGACCCGACGGCACGGTCGGCGTGGGCCAGGAGGACGGCTCCGGCACGTTCATCTTCCTGATCAACTCCGACGAGGAGATCATCTGCTGGGACATCACCACCGAGGGCGTCGACCCGCCGTACCAGAGCGCCGCCCGCACCGCCACGCACATCCACCAGACGCCGGCCGGCCAGAACGGGCCCCCGCGCCTGTCGTTCCCGAACCCCGGCCCGGAGGACTCCGACATCCGCAACAGCAGCGGCTGCTCCGAAGGACCGTTCACGACCGGCCTGAGCGCGGAAGGCCAGGACACCGGCACGGGCTTCACCCTCGACCAGATCGAGGCGAACCCCGCCGGCTTCTCGGCCGACACCCACACGGCCGCCAACGTCCCCGGCGCCGTGCGCGGTCAGCTGGCCTTCAGCCAGGAGCTCCTGGACGAGGCCAACGGTGCCGGCGGTCCGCAGAGCGGCGGGACCGATGACGAGGACGCCGGTGAGGAGAACGCCGACGACGAGGATCGCGTGGTCCCGCGCAACGGGGTCGACACCGGGGAGGGCGGAACCGCCGGCTCCACCCCGGCCGCTCCCTACGTCGCCCTGACGCTCGTCGGACTCGCTGCTGCGGGCGCCGTCGCCGCACGTCGTCGTCAGGGTGCCTGAGATTCGCCGACTGGCCGGCCTGGTCCTGCTCGTCACGCTCCTCGCAGGGTGTGGCGGGCAGGACCGGGCCCCTGCCCCGCGACCGGCGGAGACGACCACGACGGCCGCGCCGACGAGCCAGGCCCCGCGGGCCGCTGCAGCTCCGATCCGCGTGACGATCCCGCCCTTGGGTCTGGACGAGTCGCTCGTCGGCCTGGGCATCGATGCGGGGACCGGCGAGCTCGAGGTGCCCGAGGATCCGGCCCGCGTCGGCTGGTTCACGGGCGGCGGCAAGCCGGGCGAGACCTACCCCACCGTCATCGTGGGCCACAAGGACTCCCGCACCGGGCCGGCCGTGTTCGCGCGGCTGACCGAGCTGGAGGTCGGCGAGCAGCTGAGCGTCCTCGACGCTCGCGGACAGCGCCGCACCTACGAGGTCACCGAGGTGCGCGACGTGCCGCAGGACAGCCGCTTTCCCACCGAGGACGTCTACGGCAGGGCGGCGGGGTCGCAGGTCCGCCTCATCACCTGCACGGGACCCTACGACCGCGGGATCGGCCGGTACACCGAGAACCGGGTCGTCTTCGCCTCCGAGGTCTGAGTCCTCAGAAGAGCCCCGGACGCTCCAGCTCGAGCAGGACCCTCTTGCGCTCCACTCCCCCGGCGTAGCCGGTGAGGGAGCCGTCCGAGCCCACCACCCGGTGGCACGGGACGACGATCGGCAGCGGGTTGGCGCCGTTGGCGGCGCCGACGGCCCTCGAGATCACGGGCTCGTAGCCGAGACGTCGGGCGATCTCGCCGTAGCTGGCCGTCTCCCCGAACGGGATCCGGCGCAGCTCGCCCCACACCTTGCGCTGGAACTCGGTGCCGTCGTTCGCGAGCGGCAGGTCGAAGCTCCGGCGGTCGCCCGTGAAGTACTCCTGCAGCTGCTGCTGGGCGTCGTCCAGCAGCGGGTCCGGGGCGGGACGGCCGTGCGGCTCGGCCCCGAACTCGATCGCGGTCAGGAGGCCCGCGGAGCTGTGGAGGCGCAGTCCGCCGATCGGTGAGTCCATCCAACGGGTGCTCATGCTCTCGATCCTCTCGTCGTGGTCAAGGCCTGCCGTGCCAGGTGCTCGGTCCAGAGGTGCATCCCGGCGTACGAGCGCCAGGGCGCCCACCGCCTGACGTCGGCGTCGGTGGTCCCGCGGGCGTGGAGGATCCGCCGGAGCACCAGGTCCGTCTCGAGGAGCACGTCCGGATCGCCCAGCCCGCGCATGCGCACGTAGCCCACGGTCCACGGGCCGATGCCGGGCACGGCGAGCAGCGCGCGGCTGACGGCGTCGCGGTCGACGCCGCCGTCCAGCACGAGGTCACCGACGTCGACCGCACGGGCCAGGGCGACGACGGTGCGCCCGCGGGACCGGGGCATCGGCAGGGTCTCGGGATCGACGGCGGCCAGCGCCGAGGCGGTCGGGAACGCGTGGGTGAGTCCGAGCTCCTGGGCGAGGGGCAGCTCGACCGTCTCCCCGGAGGCCGCGACGAGCCGACCGATGACGGTCCGCGCGCCGCTCACCGACACCTGCTGCCCGACGACCGTGCGCACGGCCGTCTCGAACGCGTCGACCGTGCCGGGGACGCGCAGCCCAGGTCGCTCCTGCACCAGGGCGCCGAGGTCCCCGGCCCCACCATCGCTGGCACCGCCGTCCCCGGCCCCACCCTCCTCGCCGCCCAGCGCTCGATCGATCGCGACCGGGTCGGCGTCGAGGTCGAGCAGGTGCCTCAGCCGGGCGACGGCCGCCGTGAGGTCGCGCGGGTCCTGCAGCTGCACCCGGCACGACACGTGGTCGTCGTGCAGGACGAGCTCGGCGACGGCGCTGCCGTGCGGCAACGAGAGCACCCGGGCGAACCTGCGTCCCTCACCGACCTCGAGCCCGGGCACGGCGTGGTCGGCGAGGAAGCCCCCGAGCGCGTCGGCGTCGAAGGGGCGCCGGAGCGCGAGCCGCAGTCGCAGGCACTCCCCCGCCGCCGAGCCGCCGGCGCCGCGTCGGCGCATCTCGCGGGGCGAGCGGTCGTACGCGCGCTGGAAGGCGTCGTTGAACTGGCGGACCGACGCGAAGCCCGCCGCGAAGGCGACGTCGGACATGGGCATGTCGGTCGTCTCCACCAGCAGCCGCGCGGTGCGAGCGCGCTGCGACTGGGCCAGCGCAAGAGGTCCCACACCGAGCTCCTGGGTGATCATGCGGTTCAGGTGCCGTTCGCTGTAGCCCAGCCGCTGCGCCAACCCCGGAACGCCCTCGCGCTCGACGACGCCGTCGCGCACCAGCCGGACCGCACGCCCCACGGCGTCGGCTCGGACGTCCCACTCCGGCGACCCGGGCGAGCTGTCCGGACGGCACCGTCGGCACGCGCGGAAGCCGGCCGCCTCCGCCGCCGCGGCCGTGCGGTGGAACTCCACGTTCCGGGCGAGCGGGGTCGTCGCCGGGCAGGAGGGACGACAGTAGATGCGCGTGGTGCGCACCGCGGTGAAGAACATCCCGTCGAAGCGCTCGTCGCGCGAGCTCACCGCGCGGTAGCGCTCGTCGAAGTCCTCCATGCCGACCATCGTGCCCCGTGGGGGCAAGTACGTCTGGCGGGAATCGGACACGGCCGTGCCGTGCCGTTCCGTCGCTGGGTCAGCGTCCGCCGCGCTTCTTCCGCCGCACCATCACCGACTTGCCGTCGGCGCGCTTGACCTCGAACAGGTCGATCGCCTCGATGAGCCCGCTGAACTTCGCGTAGCCGTAGTTGCCGGGCTGGATCGAGGACTGGTTGCGGATCTGGTCGCTCACCTTGGAGAGCTGGGCCCAGCCGTCGTCGTCGGCGGCCTCGTCGACGGCCGTGCGGAGCATGCGCACGAGCTGTCGGTCGCTGCGCAGCTTGGCGCCGTCCACGCGCTGGGAGGCGCGCTGCGAGGCGGGACGAGCCCGGCCGTTGGAGGCGGCCGGAGCGTCGTCCGGGGCTTCGTCCGCGTCGTCCTCGGTGTCGTCCTCGGTGTCGTCGTCCTCGCGCAGCGTCTCCAGCTTGTAGAAGGTCGAGCACGCGTTCTGGAACGCCTTGGGCGCCTTCTCCCCGCCGAAGCCGAGGACCTCGGCGCCGGACTGTCGCAGGCGCATGACGAGGGGCGTGAAGTCGGCGTCGCTCGAGACGATGGCGAAGCCGTCGGCCACGCCCGCGTGCAGGAGGTCCATGGCGTCGATGACCATGGCGATGTCGGAGGCGTTCTTGCCCTTCGTGTAGGCGAACTGCTGCACGGGGGCGATCGCGAACTCCTGCAGCCGGCCCTCCCAGCCCTTGAGGTGGGAGTTCTTCCAGTCGCCGTAGGCGCGACGCACGTGCGCGTTCCCGGACTTCGCGACCTGCGAGAGGATCGCGCCGATCTTGGAGGCAGGAGCGTTGTCGGCGTCGATGAGCACGGCGATGCGAGCAGGAGGCATGGGTCCACCCTAGGGGCGCCGGCTCACGCCTCCCGCCACTCCCCTCGCCGCTCCTCGGCTGCCGAGGTCCCGGCCTGCTGCTTTGTCGCTCGGATGGGCGTTCCCGCGCTGCTGCGTCGGTGTGGCTACGTCTTCACCTGATGCTGCGTCGCTGTGGCTCCAAGACGGGTTGGTCTCCGAGAGGGCCTCGACCGGAGCGGTGGGACTTGGCCCGGCTGGGTCTGCGAGGCGCTGCTGTGCACTCGCCTGCTGCTGCGTCGCTGTGGCTCCAAGACGGGTCGGTCTCCGAGAGGGCCTCGACCGGACCGGGGGTCTCGGGTCGGCTGGGTCTGCGGGGCGCGGCCACGATTCTCCCTCTACGCGGGATCCACGCACGATTCTCCCTTCGCGTGGACCGTGCCACGCGAAGGAAGCATCGTGGCGGCGACTTTGGCCCCGTAGGGGCAGGGATTCTCCATCGTCGTGGAACGGTCCGCGAGAAGGGAGAATCCCTGCCCACCCGCCGCACGAGGGGCCCCGGCGGACGCACGATTCTGCCTTCGCGTGCAAAAACCCGAAGGATGCTGCGTTGGTGACGGGATCCCGTAGCGAACGCAGCATCCTTCGCCCTCTCACGCACGAACGCAGAACCTTGCGTCCCTCCGAGCCACGCTCCGAGAGCTCGCCCGAGCCCGGACCCGTCCGCCGGTCGAGGCCCTTTCGGAGCGCAGGTCGACTCGCAGCCACAGCGACGCAGCCGCAGGTCGAGACCCAGCAGGAGCAGCGCAGCACCGAGGAAAGACCCAGCGGCGGCAGTGCAGCCGCAAGCGACGGACCACCCGAGCCGACCTAGCCGCAGGAACGCCGCCGAGCCGAGCGACGCACCACGATGCGGTCGCAGGAACGCACAAGACCCCCCGACCAGGGGTCGAGGGGTCTGCGGTGGTGCGTGGTAGCCCCGACGGGATTCGAACCCGCGCTACCGCCTTGAGAGGGCGACGTGCTAGGCCGCTACACAACGGGGCCCCGGCCCCGAGGAGCCGTGTGAAAGAGGCTGGTCGTGCCTGCGGCACGTACAGCACCCTTTCGTACCCCGTACCGGATTCGAACCGGCGATCTCCGCCTTGAGAGGGCGGCGTCATAACCGCTAGACCAACGGGGCGCGGACCGGATCACAGACCCGGTCTTCGCTGGGGTACTAGGACTCGAACCTAGAACGACGGTACCAGAAACCGCTGTGTTGCCAATTACACCATACCCCATGGGGGTATCGAGCACCGTCCTTGCGAACGGCGTCCGAACCAGGGAGAAACCTTACCCGACGCCGATGCGCTCCCCCAAACCGGGTGCGGCCCTCCGCCTCGACGTCCGGGTCGGTCAGAGTGCCGCGCGCAGACGCTCCAGCGTGCGGGTCCGACCCAGCAGCTCGATCGACTCGAACAGGGGCGGCGAGATGCGGCTGCCGGTCACGGCCACCCGCACCGGCCCGAAGGCCAGTCGCGGCTTGAGCCCCAGGTCGTCGACCAGCGCAGCGCGCAGCGCGCCCTCGATCGTGGGCGTCGACCACTCGACGGTCGAGCCGATGGCCTCCAGCGCCGTGAGGGCGGCCTGCACCACCTCCAGGCCCTTCTCGTCGAGCTGCTTCGCACGGTCGTCCGGGTCGATCGTGAAGTCCGCCTCGTCGACGAACAGGAACCGCAGCATCGAGACGGCCTCGGTGAGCAGCCCCATCCGCTCGTGGACGAGGGGCACCGCGGCCGCCAGCATGGCGCTCTGCGCCTCCGTGGGCGGATCCTGCACGAGGCCCTCGGACGCGAACCGCGGCACGAGCCGGGCGCGGAGGTCCTCGTCGGAGAGCAGCCGCACGTGGTCGCCGTTGATCGCCTCGCACTTCTTGAGGTCGAAGCGGGCCGGGTTGGGGTTGACGCGGGAGATCTCGAAGGCCTCGACCATCTCCTCGAGCGTGAACACGTCGCGCTCGACGCCGTCGACCGCGGGGAGCGACCAGCCCAGCAGGGCGAGGTAGTTGAGCAGCCCCTCGGGCAGGAAGCCCTGCTCCCGGTAGCCGAGGAGGTTGGACTCGGGGTCGCGCTTCGACAGCTTCTTGTTGCCCTGGCCCGTGACGTAGGGCAGGTGGCCGAAGCGCGGGACCATGCCGTGACCGAGGCCGATCTGCGCGAACGCCTCGTACATCGCGATCTGGCGGGGCGTGGAGCTGAGGATGTCCTCGCCGCGCAGCACGTGGGTGATGCCCATGAGCGCGTCGTCGGCGGGGTTCGTCAGCGTGTACAGCGGTTGACCGTTGGCGCGCACGATGACGAAGTCCTGCACGTTCTCGGCGCCGAACGTGATCGGTCCGCGGACCAGGTCGTCGAAGGTCCAGTCCTTCTGCGGCATCTTGAACCGGATGACCGGCTGCCGGCCCTCGGCCTCGTAGGCGGCCCGCTGCTCGGGCGTGAGGTCACGGTGCAGTCCGTCGTAGCCGCTGGGCCGACCGGCGGCCCGCGCCGCGTCACGACGCTGCTCCAGCTCCTCGGCGGTGTCGTAGGCCTTGTACGCCAGTCCGGCGTCGAGAAGGCGCTGCGCGACGTCGGCGTACACGTCCATCCGCTGGCTCTGGCGGTACGGCCCGTTCGGGCCGCCCACCTCGACGCCCTCGTCCCAGTCGAGGCCGAGCCACCGCATCACGTCGATCAGCAGGTCGTAGGACTCCTCGCTGTCGCGGCTCGCGTCGGTGTCCTCGATGCGGAACACGAAGCGGCCACCGCGGTGGCGTGCGTACGCCCAGCTGAACAGCGCCGTGCGCGCCATGCCGACGTGCGGGTTGCCGGTCGGCGAGGGGCAGAAGCGGGCGACCACCGGCACGTCGTCGCCCACGGTCGGGACGGAAGCGGTGCTGGTCGTCTCGGGGCTGACGTCAGTCATGGGAGACCACCTGGTTGGTGAGGGTGCCGATGCCCTCGACGGTGACGCTCACCGAGTCGCCGACCTGCATCGGTCCGACGCCGTCGGGGGTGCCGGTGAGGATGACGTCGCCGGGCAGCAGCGTCATGAACGAGGAGACGTAGGCGACGATGTCGGCGACGGAGAACACCATGTCGCTGGTGCGGCCGTCCTGCTTGACCTCGCCGCCGAGCTCGGTGGTGACGCGGAGGTCGGCGGGATCGAGGTTGGTCTCGATCCACGGGCCGAGCGGGCAGAAGCTGTCGAAGCCCTTGGCGCGGGCCCACTGGCCGTCCGTGCGCTGCAGGTCTCGTGCGGTGACGTCGTTGGCCACCGTGTAGCCGAAGATCACCTTGTCGACGTCCTCGGCGGGCACGTCCTTGCAGATGCGCCCGATCACCACGGCCAGCTCGCCCTCGAAGTGCACGTCCGAGCTCTGAGCCGGGTAGACGATCGGGTCACCGGGACCGACCACGCTGGTGTTGGGCTTGAGGAAGACGAGCGGCCTCTCGGGCACGTCGTTGCCCAGCTCGGCCGCGTGCGCGGCATAGTTCCTGCCGATGCCCACCACCTTGCTGCGGGGGATCACCGGCGCCAGCAGGCGCACGTCGTCGATCGCGACCTTCTGGCCCGTGAGCTCGTAGCCCGCGTACAGCGGGTCACCCTTCAGCACCGCGATCGTGGGGGTGCCGTCCTCGTCACCGACCACTCCGAAACGGGGATCGTCGTCCCCGGCGAACCTGGCTACACGCATGCCTCGACCCTACCGAGCCGGGGCAGGCGCTACTCGACCGGACGGACCGAGTCGATGACGATCGGCTCGGCCGGCGGTCCGTCGGGGGCGCCACCCTCGGCGCCGACCGAGGCGACGTCCTCGAGCGCGGCCAGGCCGTCCGCCGAGATCGTGCCGAAGACCGTGTAGTCCGGCGGGAAGTCCGAGTCGGCGAAGTTCAGGAAGAACTGCGAGCCGTTCGTGTCGGGCCCGGCGTTGGCCATCGCGACGCTGCCCGCCGGATAGGCCTCCTCCCCCGTCAGCTCGTCGGCGAAGGAGTATCCCGGCCCACCGGTCCCGGTGCCGGTCGGGTCGCCGCACTGGATGATGCCGTAGGGCACGGCCGTCGGGTCGCTGACGCGGCTGCAGGGGGCGTCGTCGAAGTAGCCCTGCTCGGCGAGCGACGTGAACGACGTGGTCGCGCACACCGGCTCGGGGAGCAGCTCGACCGGCACGTCCTGCCCGTTGATGGTGATGACGACCGAGCCCGCCGGCTCCGCGTCGTCGGCCGGCGGGTCGACCTGCTTGGCCGCACCACCGGTCTCGACCCACGAGCACCCCTCGTCGGAGGCAGCGTCCGAGGAGTCCGAGTCGTCGCCGCAGGCGGCGAGACCCAGCAGCGGGACGACGGCGAGCAGGACGGCGGTTCGACGCAGGCGCATGCAGGGATCGTAGAGAACGCTCACAGCCGGGCGTGGACCGCCCGGAACCGCTCCACGACCGGGGAGTCCGGATCGGGGCCCACCTCCACACGCACCTCGACCAGGCCGGGCGCGAGGTCGGACGGCACCGGCGCCTCGCCGATGACGACGAGGAGACCGGCCTCGGCCACGCACGGCACGACCGCTGCCGACGACGCGACGTCGGCCACGACCAGAGCGAACCGGTCGTGCCAGACCTCCGGGACGTCGGCCGCGGAGATCGGCACCACGTGCACCCGCGGCGGCGTGAAGTCGTCGGGCGTGACGGTGTCGAGCACGAACACCTCGTAGCCCAGCGTCGCGAGATGGATGGCCTCGGCCACCGCGTCGTCCGCGGCCACCAGGGCCGCGAGCCCGTCGCCGGCCACGCCGGCCGTGGTGGTCCAGTCCGTGAGCAGGCGCCGAGGTGGTGCCTTGGGTCCGCGCACGGGTGTGCCCCCGCCCATGCTCGTGCCGCCCGTCTCCATGCCGCCCCTCTCCATGCCGTCCGTGCTCATGCCGAACCGAACCGACGCTGGCGACCTGCGTACTCCTCGACCGCGGCCCACAGGGCCAGCCGGTCGACGTCGGGCCAGGCGATGTCGGAGAACACCAGCTCGGCGTAGGCCGACTGCCACGGCAGGAAGTTGCTCGTGCGCTGCTCGCCCGACGTGCGCCAGAACAGGTCGACGTCGGGCAGGTCCGGCTCGTCGAGGTAGCGGGCGAAGGTGCGCTCGGTGACGCGGTCGGGGTCGACCTTGCCCGCCTTGACGTCGCGGGCGAGTGCCGCGGCGGCGTCGGCGATCTCGGCCCGGCCGCCGTAGTTGACGCACATGGTGAGGCTCAGGACGTCGTTGTGCCGCGTGAGGCGCTCGGCCGTCTCGAGCTCGTTGATGACGCTGCGCCACAGCCGGCGAGGACGACCCGCCCAGCGGACCCGCACCCCCAGGGCGTGCATCTCGTCGCGGCGACGGTGCACCACGTCGCGGTTGAACCCCATGAGGAAGCGGACCTCCTCGGGCGAGCGCTTCCAGTTCTCGGTGGAGAAGGCGTAGACGCTCACGGCCTCGATCCCGACCTCGATCGCGCCCTTGACGACGTCGAGCAGGGCGAACTCGCCACGCTTGTGACCCTCCGTGCGCGGCAGGCCGCGTTCCTTGGCCCACCGCCCGTTGCCGTCCATGACCACCGCGACGTGGCGGGGCACCTGGTGCGGCTCGAGCTGGGGCGGGCGGGCACCCGACGGGTGCGGTTCCGGCGCGCGCGGCTCGGGGCGGCCGCGGGCAGGACGGGCGGGTGCGGGGCTCATGACTCCTGGCCGGGTTCGGGGTGGCTCAACGGTCGACGTGCCCCATGGAGCGCAGTCCGCGCTCCAGGTGCCACGACAGGTACGCGTTGACGATACCGGCGGCCTCGCGGCGGGTGCGGTCGTCGGCCTCGGCGACCACCGGCCAGTCACCCGCGAGCAGCGCGGCCAGGAGCGTGACGGCGAAGGGCGAGGGTGCCGACGACCCGGGCAGGCGGCAGCCGTCGCACAGCATGCCGCCGGAGGGGACGTGCAGGTTGCGGTGCGGTCCCTCGAGCCCGCACCGGGCGCAGCCGGAGAAGCTGGGGGCGTAGCCGGCCACCGCGAGCGCCCGCAGCTGGTAGGAGTCGAGCAGCGTGCTCGGCGGCTGACGCCGCGTCGAGAGAGCGGCCAGCGCGCCGACGAGCAGCTGGTACTGCTGCACGGCCGGCTCACCGTCGTGCGTGACGAGCCGCTCGGCGGTCTCGAGGATCGCCGTGCCCGCCGTGTAGGCCGGGTAGTCGAGACCGAGGTCGCGGGCGTAGGCACCGAGCGTCTCGACCTGCACGATCGTGTCGAGGGTGCGCCCCTCCGCGAGCTGGAGGTCGACGTGCATGAACGGCTCGAGCCGGCCGCCGAACCGCGACGACGTCTTGCGCACCCCCCGGGCGGCCGCGCGGACGAGACCGCGCTGACGGGTGAGCAGCGTGATGATGCGATCGGCCTCGCCCAGCTTGTGGGTGCGCAGCACCACACCCTGGTCGCGATAGAGGCTCACTGCACCATCATGCCTGGCCGTGCCGACGGTTCGGGGCCGGCGAGGCCGTCAGTCCAGGCAGAACTCGTTGCCCTCGGGGTCGGCCATCGTGATGAACCCGGCCTCCATGCCGCCGTCGGGCTCGACGCGGTAGAGCTCGCGGGCGCCGAGACCCTGCAGGCGCTTCGACTCGGCCTGCAGCGCGGCCATCCGCTCCTCGCCCTCCAGACCCGGCGCGGCCCTGACGTCGAGGTGGACGCGGTTCTTGACCGCCTTGCCCTCCGGGACCCTCTGGAAGAAGACCCGCGGACCGATGCCGGCGGGGTCGACCACCGCGGACCGCGAGTCGCGCTCGGACTCCGGCACGCCGAACGCGTCGAGGGCCTGCTCCCACGACGCGAAGGGCGGTGGTGGGGGCTGCACCTGGTAGCCGAGCACCTCGGCCCAGAAGACGGCGAGGGCACCCGGCCCGGCACAGTCGATGGTGACCTGCACGTCTCGGCTCATGGCTCGAGCATGCCCCCGCCCACCGACACGGTCCACGGACGGTGCCACGATGCCGACGTGGAGGTCCTGGGGGTCGACGGCTGCCGAGGCGGCTGGATCGGGGTGCGCTGGAGCGACGACGACGTCGTGCTGGTCCTCGTCGCGCCCACGATCGGCGAGCTGGTCGGCGCGGCGGGACCGGTCGACGTCGTGGGGATCGACATCCCGCTGGAGCTGCCCGAGACGGAGGGGCGCGCAGCGGAGCGGGAGGCACGCCGACGTCTGCCAGGTCGGGCGTCCACGGTGTTCAACTCCCCGGCGGCCTCCGCCGTCGACGCCACGGAGTACGCCGAGGCGAACCGGCTGAACCGCGAGGCCACGGGCCTGGGCCTGAGCCGCCAGTCGTTCGGCCTCTTCCCCGCCATCCGCGACGTGCGCGACTGGCTGGCCACCGATCCCGACGTCCCCGTGCACGAGGTGCACCCGGAGTCGAGCTTCGCCGAGCTGGCGGGCGAGCCGCTGGTGGAGCGCAAGAAGCTCGCCGAGGGGGCGGCCCGACGTCGCGCACTCCTGCGCTCCGAGGGCATCGAGCTCCCCACGAGCCCGCCACGCGGAGCCGCCCTCGACGACGTGCTCGACGCCGGCGCCGCCGCGTGGACGGCACGCCGCATCGCCCGCGGCACGGCTCTGCGCCTCCCCGAGGACCCCGCCGACGGCGCCCCCATCTGGGTCTGACCCGCCCCGTTCCGCGTTCTGACCCCTTCGTGTCGATCGACGACGCCAGGACCGACGCGAAGGCGTCAGGACGCAGGGGCGAGCACGAGTCGGGGACGGAGACGTCGACGCGGCCATCGATCCGTGCGAGGGTGTCTGCGAGCACGCCGCAGGACCACGTCTCGGGAGGGCATCGATGGACGACGACACCCAGGTGATTCCGCAGCCGGAGCCGCAGGGCGGACCGAAGCAACCACCACGGACGTGGGTCGTCGTGGCCCTCACGCTCGGCGCCGTCCTGGTGATCGGAGGCGCCGTGGCCGCGGGGTTCGCGTTCGGGCGCTCGTCCGACGGCGACACCGCCACGACACCCTCCGCAGCCGGCGGGTCCGCCCCCTCGAGCGAGGCACCGGCGGACCAGGACGCAGCGACCGGCGGCCTCGACGCGTGCCTCGTCGGCACCTGGCGCACCACCGAGCACACCGAGACGGTCGACACCGAGCAGGGGAAGTTCACCATCTCCGACGTGAAGCGCACGCTCGAGATCACCGAGGACGGCACCGAGACGGTCACCTACGACGGCACGCCCGCCACGCTCGCCCTGGAGGCCGCGGGCGGCGAGGCGATCTTCGAGGGCACCGTCACCTACGACGTGAGCACGAGCGGCGACACGATGAGCTTCGTGCTCGGCGACGTCGACGGCAGCCTCACGGTGCGCCTGGCCGACGGCAAGGAGAGCGAGCAGGAGCTGCAGCCCGGCAGCGGCCCCGTGCAGTACACGTGCAGCGAGGACTCGTTCACCCAGACCGCGACCGGCTACAAGTCCGTCATGGAGCGCGTCGAGTAGCTGCCCCGGCCTCCGCCCTCTCGCGCTCGTAGAGCGCGTAGGGGTCGTGCAGCTCGCGGCCGAGCGCCTCCTGCATCCAGGCGGCGTCACGCAGCGAGGCGCGGCGGCGTGCGTCGGCCGTGCCGTCGGACGTCAGGTTGGAGGCGAAGATGCCGGCGGCGGACTTCGGCAGGAAGTCTTCGTAGACGATCGGCTGGAGCCGGCCCGCGTGGTTGCGCGTGTAGTAGGCCAGACCGGCGCGGTGGAGGTCCTCGTCCGTGGTCGGGAAGGCCCGGAAGCCCCTCCCGTCGTAGAGGTTGCGGCCGGCAGGCGTCAGGGCCACGCCGCGCGCCTCGACCTCGCCGAACCTGACGCGCAGTCGTCCCTCCACCACCGAGCCGTCGGCCTCGCGGAAGCGCCGCGGCTCGTCGAGCGCCCGGAACGACGTCTGACGCAGCAGCACGTCGACGCCCCGCCCCGACTCCACCCTCGGCGGGCCCTGGATGCGGTCGATCATCTCGACGCCCAGCTCGCCCATGCGCGCGTAGAGCGCGTCGATGTCGAGCACGCGCGGGGTGAGGTGGTTGATGTGGGTGGACGTGACCCCGCCGATGTCGGCCGCGACGCTCGAGATCGACTCGAGGTGCTCGTACCAGGTGCGGTCGACCGGCTCGTCCGACAGCGCGAAGGACGCGGTGGCCAGCTCGAGGAAGCGGTCGGCCTGGTCGTGGGACAGCTCGTGCTCGCTCTCCATGCGGTCGGCGAGGTCGAGCAGCTCGTCGGGGAACAGCGTGCGCGCGTCGAGGAACTCCCGCAGCTGCGCCTCGGTGCGCTCGTCGAAGAAGCGCCGGTCGTCGACCACCAGCACCGAGGTGAACACGCGGAAAGGGTTCTCCGCGAGCTCGAGGCGCGAGGTGGGACGAAACGCGGTGCTCACGACGGGGATCGGCGGGGTGGCCTCGCGCAGGTCGTAGAACCCCACGGGGTACATGCCGCACGCGCCGAAGACCCGGCCCACCTGGGCGAGCTCGGCGGCCGTGCCCACCCGGATGGCGCCGTGCCGCTCGGCCGTGACGCGCTGGATGGAGCCGAGCCGCTCGGCGTCCTCACCCCGACGCTCGAGCACCTCGGCGTTCACCTGCTCGCAGGCCTCGACCAACGTCGTGTACGCGGGCACCTCCGAGCCGTAGAGCTCCGAGAGGGACCGGGCGAACCACGCTCGCAGCTCGGTGGGACCCACCCCACTCACACGAACTCCACGCCCTGGGCGAGCGGGAGCTCGGTGGAGTAGTTGACCGTGTTCGTCGCGCGGCGCATGTAGGCGCGCCACGCGTCCGAGCCGGACTCGCGGCCGCCGCCGGTGTCCTTCTCGCCTCCGAAGGCGCCACCGATCTCGGCGCCGGAGGGCCCGATGTTGACGTTGGCGATGCCGCAGTCGGACCCGACAACCGAGAGGAACGTCTCGGCCTCGCGGACGTCGAGGGTGAAGATCGACGACGACAACCCCTGGGTGACGTCGTTGTGCAGGACCAGCGCCTCCTCGAGGGTCTCGTAGCCCAGGACGTAGAGGATCGGCGCGAACGTCTCCTCCTTCACCACGTCGCTCTGGGCCGGCATGTCGACGATCGCGGGCTGCACGTAGTAGCCACCTCCGGTCGCGTCGCTGGCCGCGACGTCCTGCCCACCACCGGTCACGAGGGTGCCTCCGTCACCCTGGGCGCGGGAGATCGCGTCGCCGAACGCACGGAACGACGTCTCGTCCACGAGCGGCCCGACGAGCGTCGACGGCTCCAGCGGCGACCCGATCGGCAGCGTGCCGTAGGCCTTGGCGAGGCGCTCGACGAGCTCGTCCTTGATGCTGTGGTGCACGATCACGCGGCGCAGCGACGTGCACCGCTGGCCGGCCGTGCCGACGGCGGAGAACACGATCCCACGCACGGCGAGGTCGAGGTCGGCGCTGGGCGCGACGATCGCGGCGTTGTTGCCGCCGAGCTCGAGCAGCGTGCGGCCCAGGCGCGCGGCGACCCGCGGTGCGACCTCCTTGCCCATGCGGGTGGAACCGGTGGCCGAGACGAGCGGCACGCGCGGGTCGTCCACGAGCGCCTCCCCCACCTCCCGGGCACCGAGGACGACCTGCGACAGGTGCTCCGGCGCACCCGTGCGACGCGCGGCCTCGGCGGCCAGCGCCTGGCACGCGAGCGCCGTCAGCAAGGTCTTCTCCGAGGGCTTCCACACCACGGCGTCACCGCACACGAACGCGAGCGCCGCGTTCCACGACCAGACCGCCACCGGGAAGTTGAAGGCGCTGATGACGCCGACGACGCCCAGCGGGTGCCACTGCTCCATCATCCGGTGACCCGGACGCTCCGTCGCGATCGTCAGGCCGTGCAGCTGGCGGGACAGCCCGACCGCGAGGTCGCAGATGTCGATCATCTCCTGCACCTCGCCCAGGCCCTCGCTCAGGATCTTCCCGGCCTCGATGCTCACCAGGGCGCCGAGGTCGTCCTTGTGCTCACGGAGCAGCTCGCCCAGCTCACGGACGAACGCGCCACGCACCGGTGCGGGCACCGTGCGCCACTGCAGGAACGCCTCGTGGGCACGACCCACCGCGTCGGCCACGTCGGCGGCGGAGTGAGCGGCGAGCCGACCCATCTCGTGACCGTCGATCGGCGACGTCGCCGACAGGCCACCCGCGGCGTCGAAGGGATCACCGGCGCCGAGGCGCTGGAGGATGTCGAGGGCACGCGTGCTGACGTCGGTCATGCCGGGGAGACCTTTCCGTGGGAGGCGAAGAGCTGGCCGGAGGTGGTGGCGAAGAGGTCGGCCAGGCGGATGTCCTCCTGGGCGACGAAGCCGGCGTGCGGCAGCACGCCGTCGGCGACGAGCTCGACCACCGAGACCGCGGAGGCGGCCGTGGTCCAGCTGATGGCACGCCAGGTGCGGCCGTCGATCTCGATGGGCAGGTAGCCGCGGACGTAGTTCTCGCGGAAGGGTTGACCGGACTTGGTGCCCTCGACCGCGGCGTGCAGGTAGACGATGTCGTCGTTCACCGGCGGCTTGGCGTCGACGAGGATGCGGCCGACCTCCTCGCGACGCTCGCGCAGGTTGAGCTCGTCGAACAGGAAGTGCATCTGGCGGAAGTGGCCGGGGTAGCGCAGCGTCTTGTAGTCGAGGCGGCTCACGCGCCCCTCGTAGGTCTGGCACATGGTGCCGAGACCACCAGAGGTGAGCGCCGCCTCCAGCTCGATGCCGGCGATGAACACGCGCTCCTTCTCGGTCATCGCGGGCACCATCTGGCGACGGCCCGAGCGCAGCACCTCGCAGTCGTTGAGGTACTCGTTCACCACGCCCTCGGCCGACCAGTTGAAGGCGTAGCCGAGCAGCCCCGTGGGGTTCTGCGGCAGGGCGCCGACCTTGAGCTCGATGTTGCGGATCTGCTCGAAGCCCTCGGCGAGCGAGGCACCGACGATGCCGATGAGACCGGGGGCGAGGCCGCACTGCGGCACGAACGCCGACTCCGGACGCTTGGCGCTCAGCTCGACCACCCGGTTGGTGGTGGGCACGTCCTCGGTGAGGTCGAAGTAGTGGGTCCCGGTGTCGTACGCGGCCTCGGCCACGGCGATGTTGAGGTGGTAGGGCAGGCAGGAGACGACGGCGTCGACGTCGGTGAGGGCCTTGCGCACGGCCGTGGTGTCGGAGCCGTCGACGGCGTGCGACGCGAAGTGCAGGTCGTCGCGCGGCGCTGCGTCGTACCCGACGACGGAGAACTGGGCGCGGACCAGGAGGTCGGCGACGAGCTCGCCGACCTTCCCCAGTCCGAACACCGCGACGGTGTTGATGGATCGGGACACGGGACCTCCTGCGGCCGGCGACGGGTCACGTCGCGTACGGAAGACACCGAGGGGTGGTCGGCGTCACACCGATGCTAGCCAGCAGGAGGGCCCGTGTCTGTACCGACCGGACGGTGCAGTGGTGACGATTGGGTGAAGCCGCCACGTCCGTCACGGTCGACGTCGTCGAGGACGGCGGCGGGGCCGGGGATCTCGTGGACCCGGCGTCCCGCCACCGTGCTCGTCGACGTGCACCGTGCCGACCGGACGAACCGGTCAGGCGGTGGGGATCGTGGTGGCCTCGGCCCGGTTGGCGGCCGACACGACCGCGCGCAGGGAGGCCATGACGATGTTGGCGTGGATGCCCACGCCCCACACGATCTCGCCGGCGATCTCGCACTCCACGTAGGCCGCGGCGAGCGCGTCACCACCGGACGACAGCGCGTGCTCGGTGTAGTCGAGCACCCGGATGTCGGACCCGGCCTGACGCATGCCGTCGACGAACGCGTCGACCGGGCCGTTGCCCTCGCCCTTGAACGAGCGCTCCTGGCCCCGCACGACGAGGTCGACGACCTGCTGGTCGTGACCGTCGGCCGACGTGGTGGAGCTGAAGGTGACGAGAGAGTACGGCTCCTCGCGCTCGAGGTACTCGCCGCTGAACGCCGCCCAGATGCCGTCGGCGGTGATCTCGCCCGCCTCGCCCTCGGTCAGCGTCTGCACGACCCGGCTGAACTCGATCTGCAGACGCCGCGGCAGGTCGAGCTGGTGCTCGGTCTTCAGCAGGTAGGACACGCCACCCTTGCCGGACTGGCTGTTGACCCGGATGACGGCCTCGTACGTGCGGCCGACGTCGTGCGGGTCGATCGGCAGGTAGGGCGCCTCCCACGGCACCTCGGAGACGTCGACGCCCTGCTCGGCGGCGATGCGGTCGAGGTCCTCCAGCCCCTTCTTGATGGCGTCCTGGTGGGAGCCGGAGAAGGCGGTGTAGACCAGGTCGCCCGCGTACGGGTGGCGCGGGTGCACCGGCAGGCTCGTGCAGTACTCGACCGTGCGTCGGACCTCGTCGATTCCGATGCCACCGGCGGTGAAGTCGATCTGCGGGTCGATGCCCTGGCTGAACAGGTTCATGCCGACGGTGACGAGGTCGACGTTGCCGGTGCGCTCGCCGTGGCCGAACAGGCAGCCCTCGACGCGGTCGGCGCCGGCCATCATGGCCAGCTCGGTGGCAGCGACGGCCGTGCCGCGGTCGTTGTGCGGGTGCAGGCTGATGGCCACGTTCTCGCGGTGCTGGACGTTGCGGCCGAACCACTCGATCTGGTCGGCGTAGGTGTTGGGCGTGGCCATCTCGACCGTGGCGGGCAGGTTGAGGATGATCTCGCGGCCGGCCTCGGGCTGCCAGACGTCCATGACGGCGTTGCAGACCTCGACGCTGAACTCGAGCTCGGCGCCGGTGAAGATCTCGGGGCTGTACTGGTAGCCGAACGCGGTGCCGGCCATGTTCTGCTCGGCGTGCTTCATGACCAGCTCCGTGCCGCGCGTGGCGATGGCCCGCACCTCGTCGCGCGAGGCGTTGAACACGACGCGTCGGAACAGCGGCGCGACGGCGTTGTACAGGTGGATGTTGGCTCGTCGCGCGCCGGCCAGCGACTGCGTGGTGCGCTCGATCAGGTCCTCGCGAGCCTGGGTCAGCACCGAGATCGTCACGTCGTCGGGGATGACGTCGTCCTCGATGAGCGAGCGGACGAACTGGAAGTCGGTCTCGCTCGCGGACGGGAACCCGACCTCGATCTCCTGGTAGCCCATGCGCACGAGCAGCTCGAACATCCGGCGCTTGCGCACCGGGGTCATGGGGTCGATGAGGGCCTGGTTGCCGTCGCGCAGGTCGGTGGACAGCCAGCGCGGCGCCTGCGTGATGGTCTGCGCGGGCCACGTGCGGTCGGGCAGGTCGATCGGCGCGAACGGCCGGTAGCGGCCGAACGGCATGGGCGACGTCTTCTGCGGCGAGACGACGTTGTTCGCCAGGCCGTGGTGGCCGGGCTGGGAGCGGGTGGGATCGGTCATGATGGGCTCTTCCTCGGGGTGTTCGTCTGGGTCATCGTGCGGCCGGTGCATGACGAACTCCGCGCCGAGGGGCCCGACCTAGTGGACCTCGACGCGGCAGAGAAGGAGTCGGCTCGCGTACATCGCTGACCAGCCTACCCCACCGCCCGGACTCCCCCACCGCCCAGACTCCCCCACCGCACTGCACCCTTCCACGAGGTCCGCCAGACTGGGGTCATGAGCAGCGACCAGTCCACGACCGGCTCCTACGTGACCAGCGGCCAGGAGTTCGACCGCGACATGAACTACATCCCCGACCGGATCACGCGCACCGGCGGCGAGCCGGTGGACGACCGTGGGGCCGGCACGGGCAAGCCCCCGGCCGAGGACGCTCCCCTGTGGCCCGTCGAGGCCGGCCGCTACCGCCTCGTCGCCGCGCTGGCGTGTCCGTGGGCCACCCGCACGGTCATCGTGCGACGTCTGCTCGGGCTCGAGGACGCGATCTCGCTCGGCCTGGCCGGACCCACCCACGACAAGCGCAGCTGGACGTTCGACCTCGACCCCGACGGCGTCGACCCGGTGCTGGGGATCCCCCGCCTGCAGGACGCCTTCTTCGCGCGCTACCCCGACTACCCGCGCGGCATCACCGTGCCCGCGGTGGTGGAGGTCGCCAGCGGCCAGGTGGTCACGAACGACTTCCCGTGGATCACCCACGACTTCTTCTTCGAGTGGAACGACCACCACCGCGACGGCGCTCCCGACCTCTGGCCCGAGGCCACGCGCGACGAGATGGAGGACGTGATGCACCGCGTCTTCACCGAGGTGAACAACGGCGTGTACCGCTGCGGCTTCGCCGGGTCGCAGGAGGCGTACGACTCCGCCTACGACCGGCTCTGGACGACACTGGACTGGCTCGAGGAACGCCTGACGACGCGTCGCTTCCTCATGGGCGACTCGATCACCGAGGCCGACGTGCGCCTGTTCACGACGCTGGCCCGCTTCGACGCGGTCTACCACGGGCACTTCAAGGCCAACCGCCAGACGCTCGCGACGATGCCGGCCCTCTGGGGCTACGCACGCGACCTCTACCAGACGCCCGGCTTCGGTGACGCGACCGACTTCGAGCAGATCAAGCAGCACTACTACGTGGTGCAGACCGACATCAACCCCACGAGCATCGTGCCGAAGGGTCCGGACCTGTCCGGGTGGACCACGGCGCACCACCGCGAGGAGCTGGGCGGCTCCCCGTTCGGCGACGGGACTCCCCCGGCCTGACCTCTCAGAGGAGGCGGCTCAGCCGTCTCGCCGACTCGACCACCTGGGTGCCCAGCTCGGTGAACCTCGAGGGCTCGATGCGGATCGACGGGCCCGACACGGACAGGGCTCCCACGACGCCGGACCGGGAGAGCACGGCGGCGCCGACCGAGCTGATGCCGCTCGACAGACCGTTCTCGTTGACGGAGTAGCCGCGCTCGCGGATGCGCGCCAGCTCGGCGCGGATCGCGTCGGGATCGACCAGCGAGCTGGGGGTGCGGGGCTCGAGCGGGCCCGCGAGGTACCGCTCGACGGTGGCGTCGTCGCAGGCCGACAGGTAGGCCAGGCCGGTGGCGGACGCGTGCAGGGGGATGCGCTCGCCGAGCGGCAGGAAGGCCCTCAGCGCGTGCGACGTGTCCAGCCGCTCCAGCAGGACGAGCACGTCGCCGTCCGGCGCGCAGAGGTGCACCGTCTCGGTCGTCACGAGCTGGAGGTCGCTCATGATCGGCAGCGCCAGGTCGCGCAGGCTCTCGCGGGCCCCGGCGCTCCCGCAGACCGACAGCGCGCGCAGCGACATCGACCACCGAGTCGGCGCCGCACCCGAGCTCTCGACCCACCCGATCTCCTGCAGCGTGAGCAGGCACCGCTGCACCGTGCTCTTCGGGAGGCCGGCCGCGCGCGCCAGGTCCGACAGCCCGACGGGCTGGTGCTCCGCGACGTGCTCGAGCACGGCGAAGGCCGTGACCACGCTGGCCGTCGTCATGTCGCCTCCCCGTCCCGCTTGCTCCTCGTCGCCGTGTGGTCTACGTTACACGCTCGTTCCGACAGGCGGCACGTCGGTCCATCAGACGGACCAGGCCGCCTCGTCCCCCACCGACCCTGGAGGAACCATGACCGGTCAGCTGGTCGCGCTCGGCATCTTCGTCGTCGTCTTCGGCATCGCCGCCGCCCGCAACGTGAACATCGGCATCGTCCTGTTCCCCGTCGCCGCGGTGGTCGGCCTCTGGCTCGCCGACATGACGCTCGAGGAGGTGGTCGCCGGGTTCCCGCTCAGCATCCTCGTCCTGCTCGTCGGCGTGACCTACTTCTTCGGCATCGCCCACAGCAACGGCACCATCGACTGGCTCATCGACACCTCGCTGGCGAAGGTCGGGGACCGCGACGCGGTGCTCCCGACGACGTTCTTCCTGCTGACCGCCGCCGTCTCCGCCATGGGCGCACCTCTCGGCGGCCTGGTGATGGCGCCCATGGGCATGAGCATCGCCCGCAAGCGCGGGATCGATCCCATGCTGATGGCCCTGTCGATGGGCTGCGGACTGAGCGCGGGCGCCTTCGCGCCCACCAGCCTGTTCGGCATCATCACGTGGGGCACGGCCGACAGCGCGGGCATCGACCTCAGCCCCCTCCTGCTGTTCGCCGTGGCCGTCGTCGTCAACCTCGTGCTGCTGGCCGTTGCGCACCTGCTGTTCGGACGTCGCCGCGGCGTGCGCGGGGAGTCACGCCTGGAGCGCACGCTCGTCGCCCGCGGATCGGCACTGCCCGAGTACGGGCAGTCGTCGCTCTCCCTGGACGGTCCTGCCGGCTCCTCCGACGACGCGCCCCGCGACCCCGGTCGACCGAAGCCCCACCAGGTGCTGACCATGGTCTGCATGGTCGCGCTCGTCGTCGCCGTCGTCGTGATGGCGCTGGGCGGGCTGGAGCCCGACATCGGGGTGATCGGCTTCGGGCTCGGCGCCGTCCTCGCGCTCGTCGACCCCGCCGCGGGCAAGGCCGCGATGACCCGCATCGACTGGGGCTCGGTCCTGCTCGTGGGCGGCATCATCACCTACGTCGGCGTGCTCACCCAGATGGGTGTCATCGACCTGCTCGGCGAGCGCGCGGCCGACGTCGGGTCCCCCGTCGTCGCCGCCCTGCTCCTGTGCGCCGCCGCCGGTCTGATCTCCGCCTTCGCGTCGACCACCGGCATGCTCGCCGCGCTGGTCCCGCTCGCCCTCCCGCTCATCGCCGACGGCGGCATCCCCGGTTGGGCCATGATCTGCGCGATCGGCGTGTGTGCGTCGATCGTCGACGTCTCACCGTTCTCCACCGTGGGCGCGACCTACGTCGCCACGACCGTCGACCCCGACGAGCGGCCCCGGATGACCAGCCTGCTGACCCGGTGGGGGCTGTCCATGGTGGTCATCGGCCCGGTCGCCCTGACCCTCACCCTGATCCTGCCTGGGATGGTGCTCTCATGACCGACGCGACCACGTTCCTCGCCGCCTTCCGCGACACGCGGCGACCCGACCGTCCCGACGCGGTGCGCGTGGGCGACCGGACCGCCTCCTGGTCCGAGCTGCGCCGTGCCGCGGCCGCACTCGCGCGGGACCTTCCCGACGACGGACCGGTCGCGGTCTGCGCCGAGCCGACCCTCGACACGGTCGTGGCGGTGGTCGGGTGCCTCGCCGCCGGCGTGCCCGTGGTCCCGGTGCCCCCCGACGCAGGGTCGGCCGAGATCGCCCACGTGGTCGCCGACTCCGCCGCCACCTGCTGGGTCGGGCCGCCACGCGACGGGGTGGAGCTTCCCGTCCTCGCCCTGCCCGACGGCGAGGCGGGGTCCGACGGCGCGCTGCCGAGGCCGGCCGAGGACGACGCGACGGCGATCATCCTCTACACCTCCGGCACCACCGGCGCTCCCAAGGGCGTGGTCATGAGCCACCGTGCGCTGCGGACCGGCATCGAGGGACTCGCCGACGCCTGGGACTGGACCGATGCCGACGTGGTCGCCCACGGACTCCCCCTGTTCCACACGCACGGGCTGGTGCTCGGCATCCTCGGGTCGCTGCACGTCGGGTCCCGCGTGGTGCACACCGGGCGGCCCACCCCTGCCGCCTACGCCGCCGCCGGCGGGACGATGTACTTCGGCGTGCCCACCGTGTGGACGCGGATCGCCCGCGACCCCGACGCCGCGCGGGCCCTCGCCCCGGCACGTCTGCTGGTCTCGGGCAGCGCGGCCCTGCCGGTCCCCGTGTTCGAGCGGCTGCGCGAGCTGACCGGCCACGCGCTCGTCGAGCGGTACGGCATGACGGAGACCATGATCACGCTCAGCACGCGCGCCGACGGCGAGCGTCGTCCCGGCTGGGTCGGCGTCCCCGTGACGGGCGCTCGGACGCGGGTGCGGGGCGAGGACGGGCAGGACGTGCCCGCGGACGGTGAGACCGTCGGCCGGCTCGAGGTGAGCGGTCCGATGCTCTTCGACGGCTACCTGAACCTGCCCGAGGTCACCGCCGAGGTGCTCGCCCCCGACGGCTGGTTCTCGACCGGCGACCTCGCGACGAAGGACGCCCACGGCCTCCACCGCATCGTCGGTCGCGAGTCGGTCGACCTGATCAAGTCAGGCGGCTACCGCATCGGGGCGGGAGAGATCGAGACCTCGCTGCTCGCCGTGCCGGAGGTGCTGGAGGTCGCGGTCCTGGGCCTCCCGGACGAGGACCTCGGCCAGCGCATCGTCGCCTACACGGTGGTGGCCCCGGGGCACGGGACCGACGAGCTGGCGGCCCGCCTGGTGGACCACGTGGCCGACGACCTGGCCTGGCACAAGCGACCGCGGGAGGTCCGGTTCGTCGAGACGCTCCCGCGCAACGCGATGGGCAAGGTGCAGAAGAAGTCCCTGCTCGACACGGCCGCGGGCGCGGGCGGCGGCGCACCTGCCTGACGTGTGCGCGCCGGACCGGGCCGTCAGAGGTAGGTGGCGCGCGTCATCCGCTGGGCGGAGGTAGGCGGGACGCGGATACGGGCCTCGATTCCGCGCGCTGCCTACCTCCCACCCGGCCGTTCCGCGGGCCACCTACCTCTCGCCCGGCTAGCCGCGTCGCCAGAGCGAGCGCGGGAGGAAGCGCGCTCGCAGCCGCTCGAGGCGGGACCCGGACTCCCGGACCTGGTCGACCACCCGGCGCACGCTCTCGCGCTCGTCGGAGACGTCCGTACCGGGACGGGCGTACCGCGACCGCTCCACCGCGGTGACCACGCGACGCAGGTCGTCGGGGTCGACCCGGGGAGCGACCACGTCGGCCAGGCCCCGCGGGGTGCCGGCCGCCGGGACCGCCAGGCCCACGTCGAGCGCGGACGCCTCGACCTCGCGCCACCACGGGTCGGGCGCGGAGCCACCCAGCCGCCGACGTCGCTGGACGTAGCGCAGCGCACCGGGCAGCAGCGCGGCGACGAGCAGCCCGAGACCCACCGTGGCTGCCGTGCGCGGGGCCGTCGGGGCGGCGTCGTCCACCCCGACGGCCTCCTGCGTCACGGACCCACCGCGGTCGGCCGCGTCCGCCTGCCGCTGAGGCGTCGACTCGTCCGTCGTGTCGTCGCTCGTGTCGGACTCGGGGGCGTCGGGCTCCTCGAATCCCGTGCGCGCGCCGACCCCGGGCGTCGGCTCGAAGCCCACCCAGCCCACGCCGTCGAAGTACAGCTCGGGCCATGCGTGCAGGTCGTCGGACGTGACCTCGTACACCGCGTCGCCGTCGTCGTCGTTGCCGACCGCCTGGCCCGGCGCGTACCCGACCGCGATGCGCGAGGGGATGCCCAGCTCGCGGGCCATGACGGCCATGGCGGAGGAGAAGTGCACGCAGTACCCGGCCTTCTCCTCCAGGAACGTCTCCAGGACGCGCACGCCGTTGCCGTCGTAGTCCTCGGCCACCGGGGCGGTCTCGGAGTAGACGAAGTTGTCGCGCAGGTAGTCCTGGACCGCGACCGCCCGGTCGTAGTCGTTGGTGGCGTCGGCGGTGACCTCCCGCGCGGTGTCGCCCACCACGGCCGGCACGTCGCCGGGCAGGCTGAGGTACGTCTGCAGCGACGCCCCGACGCCGGTGCCGGTGGACAGGGCGCGCATCTGCTCGGCCGTCGGCTGTCGGTCCAGGCTGGTGACGGAGTAGTCCTGGCCGACGGTGGTGGCGGAGCGGGAGGTGACCGTCAGCCCGGCCCTCTGGTACGTCCACGCCCCCCGCAGCCCGTCGATGTCGAGTGCCGGGTACGGCACGGGCAGCATGGTGCTGCGCAGCTCGTCGATGCGCACGCGGGTCGTCGCCTCGGTCGTGGGGATGTCGTCGTCGATGGCGATGCGGCTCTCGAACGCATCGCCCGCCTGCGACCGGGCAGGACGCCAGGTGCGTCCCTCGAAGTCGCGGAGCACGGCGACCTTCAGGTAGGGCGGGCTGTCGAGCGTGGTGGTGTACGTGGCGGCGACCGCCGAGCTGTTGCGACGCAGGTTCTGCCCGAGCTGGAGCATCGGGTTGATGCCGCGCCCGAACACCTGCGGCGGCGGCTCGCCCCAGGGCTTGGCCACGGCCGTGACGTCGGGCATGACCGGCGGGAGCAGCACACCGACGAGCAGGGCCGACCCTCCGAGCCCGAGGGCTGGGACCACCGTGGACCAGCCGCGGGCCGCGCTCTGCGTGCGGACCCGCAGCAGCACGAGCCACAGGGCGGCCGGGACGACGAAGAGCCACACCGAGGGCGTCTCGCCCGACACCAGCGCGGGTGCCGCGTACACCGAGACCAGGATCGCGCCGACGAGCAGGGCACCGTGGCGCAGTCGCAGCAGCAGCTCCACCAGCAGGACCAGTCCGCCGAACGCCACGGCGAGCAGCAGGACGATGGGCCGGGCGGCCGCGGCAGGGGCGGCCTCCTCCATGACCAGCACCTGGGCGCGCTCGAGCGACGACCACAGCCCCGTCAGGGTCGACCAGGTGGGCACGAGACCGGCGAAGGTCTCCGGCACGAACACCCACCCCAGCACCAGCACGAGCACGACGGCCCCGACCGGGACCGCCAGCCGTGGCGCCACCGACCCGAGCACCCCGCACACCAGGGCGACGAGCCCGGCGACGAGCGTGGTGGTGACCCACCAGTCGCGTCCCTCGACGACCGTCGTGTAGCCGAGGAGCAGCGCGCCGAGCGCGCCGAGCACCAGCAGGTGCTCGAGCCACGGTCGTCGACGGGCCGCGGTCACGGCCCGTCGGGTGGAGGGTTCAGGACGCAGCACGGGACCGGCTCACCCCCAGGTCCGACCAGAGCTCGGCGACGTCGTCCTGGGCGGTGTAGGTGACGTAGCGCCACCCGGCGGCCGACAGCACGTCGAGGGCGGCGTCACGCGTGCCGGCTCCGACGAGCGCCAGCACCGTGGTGGCGTGCGAGAGCGCGTCGACCCACTCGGCCGCGCGATCGGTGTCGGGCCGACCGAGCACGGCGAAGACGGTCCGCTCCCCCGGGTCGATCCCGTCGAGGGTCGGAGCGGTGGACGGCTCGAGCACGGCGAGGTCGACGAGCGCGTCGTCGAGCACGTCCCCGTCGTCGAGCACGCGGTCGACGGCGCTCCCCGTGGCGCGGACCGCGACGGCGTAGCCGACCCGGACCAGGTGCCCGAGCACGGACGCGGTGGCGCTCACCGCCCACTCCAGCTCCGGGGAGTACACCCAGTCGCCGCCGTCCCGCCCGGTCGCGTGGGACCCGGCACGCGTCTCGAGGACCAGGCCGGCGCGCGGGTTCACCTGCTGCTCCTCCTGGCGCACCATCAGCTCGCCTCGATGGGCGGTGGCCTTCCAGTGCATGCGCTTGAGGGCGTCGCCGGGCATGTAGGAGCGGGCGACCACGTCGTCCTCACCGATGCCGGCGTTCTGGGGCGCGGCGCGGCTGGCGCCGTCGTGGTCGGCACCGTGCGGGGCCAACGGCCACAACGTGTGCCGGCGCGGCAGCACCACGAGGTCCTGCGCACCACCGAAGGAGTGGCGCCGCAGCACCAGGCCGAACGGATCGACCACCTCGACGCGCAGCGGGCCGATCGCGTGCCGGCCACGTCGCAGACCCTGCACGGAGTACCGGAACCTGACCTGGGACCGGCGCGTGCGGCTGCCTCCGAGGGCCGGGAGCACACCGCTGGCCTCGGCGCTCAGCCCGTTCGGGACCGTGTCGACCCAGCGCGCCTCGAGCGCCGGGAGGACCGACAGGTTCGAGACCCGGACGGTCGCCGTCGTCATCGCCCCCGGCGACACGACCTCGGGCGAGAAGGTGCGCTCGATCGCGACCTTCGACTGCCCCGCGACCACGAAGACGGCGGCCATGACCACCAGGCCCAGCAGCATGGCCGAGACGCTGAGCAGGGCGGGAAGGGACAGGGCGGGCGCGGCGACCAGCAGCACGCCGGCTGCCACCAGGAAGCCGATCCCCCGCGGCGTGAGGCGGACGGAGGACCAGCTGCGCAGCGACGTGCGCCTCACGGCGTCCTCGAGCGGCACGGGCTCATCGGGGCTCGACCGCCCCCTGCGGCACCGGGGTGGCGGCGACGATCCGCTGCACGGTCTCCTCGGCGGGCGCCGACCCACGGGCCGGGACGAGCCGGTGCGGCAGCACCAGGCCCGTGAGCGCGTCGACGTCGTCGGGAAGCACGTACTCGCGGTCGTGGACGAAGGCGCGCGCCTTGGCCGCCCGGACCAGCTGCAGCGTGGCGCGTGGGCTGGCGCCGAGCCGCAGGGCGGCGTCGTCGCGCGTGGCCCGCGCCAGGTCGACGCAGTAGCGCTCCACGGCCTCGGAGACGAACACCGCGCGGGTGCGGACGATCATCTCGCGCACCTCGTCGATCGTGACCACGGGACGCAGCCGGTCGAGCGGGTTGTCGACGTCGCGGTCGCGCACCATCTCCAGCTCCGCGGCGGCGTCGGGGTAGCCCATGGAGATGCGTGCGGTGAACCGGTCGCGCTGGGCCTCGGGGAGGGCGTACGTCCCCTCCATCTCGTACGGGTTCTGCGTGGCGATCACGCTGAACGGCGTGGCGAGGGGGTGGGTGTGGCCGTCGACCGTGACCTGACGCTCCTCCATCGCCTCGAGCAGCGCCGACTGGGTCTTGGGCGACGCCCGGTTGATCTCGTCGCCGATGACGATGTTCGCGAAGACGGCACCGGGCTTGAACTCGAACTCCCCGCGCTGCTGGTTGTAGGCCGAGACGCCGGTGATGTCGGAGGGCAGCAGGTCGGGGGTGAACTGGATGCGCCGGACGGATCCGTCGACGCTGCGTGCGAGGGCTCGGGCGAGGACCGTCTTGCCGACGCCGGGGACGTCCTCGATCAGCAGGTGTCCCTCGGCGAGCAGCACCACGAGGGCGGCCTCGACGGCGTCGGGCTTGCCGTCGACGACGGACTCGATGTTGGCCAGCACGCGACGGGCGGCGGCGCGGGCGTCGTCCATGGGACTCCCTCGGTCGGGTTCTCGGGACGGCACCATCATCCCCTGCAAGGCTCAACGGCGCACAGGAGCGAAGAGTTTCCGCCCGGGTCGATCGAGGCGCGGCCGCCGCCCTTCGCGTCGGTCAGGCCTCCTCGTCGCCGAGCAGCGCGGCGTGCGCGATGCCCGCGACGACGGCACCCACGACGGGCGCCAGGACGAACACCCACACCTGCGTGAGGGCGTCACCACCCGCGAACCAGGCGACGCCGAGGGACCGGGCGGGGTTCACCGACGTGTTGCTCACCGGGATGCTCACCAGGTGGATGAGGGTCAGCGCGAGGCCGATCGCCACGCCGGAGAAGCCGACCGCGGCCCGCTTGGCCGACGCACCGAGGATCACGAAGAGGAAGAAGGCGGTGAGCACGACCTCGGTGGCCACCACGGCCCACAGGCCGTAGCCGCCGGGCGAGCGGTCACCGAAGCCGTTGGTCGCGAAGCCCGACGCCACGGCGTCGAAGCCGGGCTTGCCGTGCGCGATGGCCAGCAGGACGGCACCGGCCACGGTGGCACCGACGACCTGGGCCGCGACGTAGGCAGGGACGTCCTTCCATGCGAACCGGCGCGCCGCCGCCAGCCCGACGGACACCGCCGGGTTGAAGTGGCCGCCGGAGACGGGGCCGAAGGCGTAGGCGCCGGTCAGGACGGTCAGGCCGAACGCCAGCGCGACGCCGACGGTCCCGACCTCCTTGCCGGCGAGGACGGCGGTGCCGCAGCCGCCGAGGACGAGCCAGAAGGTGCCGAGACCTTCGGCGCCGAGGCGTTGGGCGGTGGTGGGCGGGGTCGTGCTGCTCACGGCAGCTCCTCTCGTTGGTGCGTCGGTGGTGGGGCTGTCAGCGACGGCCGCGACGTCGGTGGCTCAGGCTCCGGTTCCGGTTGCGGTTGCTCTCCTCGAGCCTGCGCTTGGCCATCGGCAGCCCGACGAGCGCGAGCAGCTTCCAGACGATCCAGCCGAGCAGGGCGAAGGCGTTGCGCTTGGGTCGAGCCATGGGAGGTCTCCAGTCGTCGCGGGGTTGGGTGGACATGGATGAGTGGGGTCGAAAGGGTGATTCGTCACGCACGGGGCGCTATGACGTGGGTCACCGGTCCTGCGTGCACGTGCCGGGCGGTGGCGCAGGACAGCCGAGCGGGCAAGACTGGGGCGATGCGCTGCGACCCTCGATCCGGACGGACGTGACGCCGTGACCACGCTCCTGGTGGTGCGCCACACCCCCACCCGTGGCACCGCGGCCCTCGGCGACGCCCTCGTCTCGGGTGCGCACGACGACGCGATCGAGGGTGTCGAGGTGCGGGCGCTGCCTCCAGACCAGACGTCGGCCGCGGACGTGCTCGCCGCCGACGGCATCGTGGTGCTGTGCCCGGCGAACTTCGGCTACATGTCGGGGCTCGTCAAGGACCTGTTCGACCGGACGTTCCTCGACATCGGCGGGGCACTCTCCGACGACGGTGGGGGCGCGCCCGCCTCGGGCCGCCTGCCCTACGCCCTCGTCGTGCACGGCCGCTACGACACGGAGGGTGCCGTGCGCTCGCTGCGCTCCATCGCCGAGGCACTCCCCTGGCGCCAGGCCGCCGAGCCCCTGCAGGTCCTGGGCGACGTCGGCGACGACCACCTGGCCGCCGCGTACGAGGTGGGCGCGACGCTCGCCGCCCTGCTCAGCGACTGACGCGATCCCGACCCCTTCGTGGGCGTCTGCTCGCTGCTGCGCTGCTCGCTGACCTCTCCCCGTGCTGCGACGTCGCCCGGCTGGGTCTGTCCTCGCTGCTGCGTCGCTGCAGGGGGTCTGGCCTTGCTGCTGCGTCGCTGTGGCTGCGAGTGGGCGTGCTCTCCGAAAGGCCTCGACCGGAGCAGGGGGTCTCGACCCGGTTGGGTCTGCGGGGCGCGGCCACGATTCTTCCTCTGCGCGTGATCTACGCACGGTTCTTCCTTCGCGTGGACCGTGCCACGCGAAGGAAGCATCGTGGCGACGAAAAGGTGCCCGTACGGGCAGTGATTCTCCCTTCTCGTGGACCGTCCGACGCAAAGGGAGAATCCCTGCCCACCCGACGCGCGAACCGGCCCCGCGGACGCAAGATTCTGCCTTCGCGTGCAGAACCCCGAACGATGCTGCGTTCACGACGGGATCCGACCACGAACGCAGCATCCTTCGACCCCTCACGCAGAGAAGGGAGAATCCCTGCCCCCCCGCCGCGCGAGTCGCCCCGTCGGACGCAAGATTCTGCCTTCGCGTGCAGAACCCCGAACGATGCTGCGTTCACGACGGGATCCGACCACGAACGCAGCATCCTTCGACCCCTCACGCACGAACGCAGAACCTTGCGTCCCCCCGAGCCGCGCTCCGAGAACCCAACCCGAGCACGGACCCCGCCGCCGGTCGAGGCCCTTTCGGAGCGCAGGTCGACGACGAGCCACAGCGACGCAGCAGCAAGGCACGACCCATCCGGAGCAACGCAGCAGCAGGTCGAGACCGAGCCGAAGCGACGCAGCCGCAGGTCGAGACCCAGCCGGAGCAGCGCAGCAGAAGGACGACGCGCCGACCCTTGCCTCTCCTGGGATCATGGACGCATGACGCTCCCCACCGGTCTGCCCACGCTCACGGCCGGCGCCCACGACGCCGAGGCCGGCGAGGCGTGCGTCATGGAGTACGTCTCCGTGCTGGCCGGCGAGCCGTGGAGCGACCGCCCGGAGTGCACCCACCCGCTGCTCGCGCACGAGGCGAGGGTCGCGAACGACCTCTCCAGCGACGCCGACCGCCACCGCCTGGTCCCGCTCGTCGGACGCCTCTTCGGCACGAGCGAGGACTCGGTTGAGCTGCGGACCCTCCTGCGGCTGGCCCAGGCCCGCCAGGTTCTGCGTCTGGTCGATCCCACAGCACGGGCCGGCGCCCAGGGCTACGCGGACCGCACGCTCGCGCTGCTCGACGCCCACGATGACGACCTCCACGACAGCACGGACGTCGAGCAGGTGGCCGAGGCCTGGGAGGTCGCGCGGACGACCCCGAGCCGCGAGGGCGACCTCGACGAGGACCACGCCGACCACCATCGCAACGCATCGCGGATCATGGCGTTCGCCGCGGCCCCCGACCTGACCGCACCCGAGGCGTGGTCCCTCGCGACGCTCGCCATCGCTCACCGCGTGGCTGCCGGCGAGTGCCGCGCCGACTGCGCCGACGGCCAGGCCCGTGCTCGTCGCATGGTCCGCGACCTCGGCGAGCTGATCGACGTCTACGACGAGGTCACCGGCCGCGTCCCCGACCCCGTCTCGCCACGCGACGCCCGCACCCTCGCCGCCCACCTGTGAGCCCTGGCTCACGACGACGATGACGTCCAGGGCGTGGGCCACCCTCGCGGTCGTGGTGCTGCTGGCAGGGTGCTCGGCGGGCGCTGACAGGAATGCGGCCGGTGGCGCCGACCCCCTCGCAGCGGGGTGCGACCTCGTCGAGGAGCACGTGGACCGCGACGTCGCACGGGACGACGTCGCAGCGATGCGCACGTTCGCCGACGCCCTCACGGCGGAGGCCGACACCCTGTCGACGTCCGACGCCGCCGAGCTCCGACCGCTGGCCCGTGCGGCTGCCGCAGTGGCGACGACCCCGACCGGCACCGAGGCCGCCGACGTGCACGCCGACTACCTGAGGACGCTGGCGGCCACAGCCGACGTGTGCGAGGCCGCGGGCTCCCCCGCGACCTAGTGCCGCTCGCCCCTCGGGCTGCGGTGGGTTCAGGCGCGGCGCGACGTCCAGGCGAGCAGGTCGTCGACCGGCCACGTGTTGACGATGCGATCGGTGGGCACGCCCAGAGCGGCGGCGCGGGCGCACCCGTGGTCCAGGAAGTCGAGCTGACCAGGGGCGTGCGCGTCGGAGTCGATGCTGAACAGGCAGCCCGCGTCGAGCGCCAGGGCCACCAGGTCGTCCGGTGGGTCCGCCCGTTCGGGACGGGCGTTGATCTCGACGGCCACGCCGTGCTCGGCGCACGCCGCGAAGACCCGCTTCGCGTCGAACCTGCTCTGCGGCCGCTTCCCCCGCGAGCCCTCCACGAGCCGGCCGGTGCAGTGGCCGAGCACGTCCGTGGCCGGGTGCCGCACCGCGCCGAGCATGCGCCGGGTCATCGCGATGCTGTCCGCCCGGAGGTCCGAGTGCACGCTCGCCACCACGACGTCGAGCCGGTCGAGCAGGACGTCGTCCTGGTCCAGCGACCCGTCCTTGAGGATGTCGACCTCGATGCCCGAGAGGACCCTGACGCCGTCGACCTCGGCGTCCACCTCGGCGAGGAGCTCCAGCTGCGCCTCGAGCCGGTCGGCCGTCAGCCCGTTCGCGATCGTCAGGCGTGGCGAGTGGTCGGTGATCGCGAGGTACTCATGCCCGAGCCGAGCCGCGGTTCGAGCCATCAGCTCGAGCGGTGAACCGCCGTCGGACCAGTCCGTGTGGGCGTGCAGGTCGCCACGCAACATCGCCCGCACCTGCTCACCGCCCGGGACGAGCGGACCCTCCCCCTGCTCCCGCAGCTCGACGAGGTAGGCGGGCACCCTCCCCTGCAGCGCCTCGACGACGACACCGGCCGTCCGCTCACCGATGCCGTCGACCGTCCGCAACCGACCCGCGGAGGCCAGCTGCTCGACGTCGTCACGCGAGGCGAGCGTGCGGGCGGCCCTGCGGAAGGCCTCGACCCGGTAGGTCGACCCACGGGAACGCTCCAGCCAGAAGCCGATCTCGTCGAGCGCCGACACGGGGTCCATGACGCCATCGTGTCGCGGTCGCCGAGGCGCCGCCAGTGCACGGGTACGGTCCTCCCATGGTCCGCCGTCGCGTCGTCGTCCACGGTCGGGTGCAGGGGGTCTTCTTCCGCGCCTCGTGCGAGCAGGAGGCGGGCCGCCTCGGCCTGGCCGGCTGGGTCACCAACCGACCCGACGGCACGGTCGAGGCGGCCTTCGAGGGTGAGCCGGCCGCCGTCGACCGGATGGTCGCCTGGTGCCGTGGCGGGCCTCCGCGCGCCTCGGTGACCGAGGTGGTCGTCACCGACGAGGTCCCGCAGGGCGAGTCGGGCTTCAGGACCGTCTGACCCCGACCCGGCTCAGAAGCCGAGCTTGCGCAGCTGCTTGGGGTCGCGCTGCCAGTCCTTGGCCACCTTCACGTGCAGGTCGAGGTGCACCGGCGTGCCGAGGAGGCGCTCGATCTGGCCGCGGGAGGTCGTGCCGATCTCCTTGAGTCGCGCACCCTTGCGACCGATCACGATGCCCTTCTGGCTGTCGCGCTCGACGTACACGTTGACCCGCACGTCGAGCAGCGGACGGTCGGCCGGACGGTCCTCGCGCGGGGTCATCTCGTCGACCACGACGGCGATGGAGTGCGGCAGCTCGTCGTGCACACCCTCCAGGGCGGCCTCGCGGACGATCTCGGCGACCAGCGTCGTCTCGGGCTCGTCGGTGAGCTGACCCTCGGGGTACAGGGCCGGGCCCTCGGGCAGCGTCGCCACCAGCAGGTCCGACAACAGGCCGACCTGGTCGCCGCTGACGGCCGAGACGGGCACGATCTCGCGCCACTCCAGACCAGCGGCACGACCGGCCTCCTGCACCGCCATCAGCTGCTCCCCGACCCGCTCGGGTGCCACCAGGTCGGTCTTGGTGACCACGGCCAGCACGGGCGCCCGCCGGATCCTGGCCAGCTCGGCGACGAGGAAGCGGTCCCCGGGGCCGATCTTCTGGTCGGCGGGGAAGCACATCGCGATCGTGTCGACCTCGGCCCAGGTGGTGCGGACGATGTCGTTGAGGCGTTGTCCCAGCGTGTTCCGCGGACGGTGCAGACCGGGCGTGTCGACCAGCACGAGCTGGGCGTCGGGGCGGTGCACGAGCCCACGGATGGCGTGCCGCGTGGTCTGCGGCTTGGACGACGTGATGGCGACCTTCTCACCCACCAGCGCGTTCGTGAGCGTGGACTTGCCGGCGTTGGGGCGACCGACGAAGCAGGCGAAGCCGGACCGGAAGCTCATGTGGTCGTCCTGTCGACGACCCGACCGGCCGGGTCGGCCAGGAGCACCGGCACCCCGTCGCCGGCGAGGTCGCGCACGGGCGCGACGTCGGGCAGGTCGTCGGCGACCACCAGGGCGGCCTCGAGGCCGCGCGCGCCCGACGACACCGCCATGGCCACGGCCAGCTCGAGCGCCCCGACCCGGAACGACGGGAGGTCGACCTGGGCGGCCGCGTAGGTGCGCCCGTCGAGGTCACGCACGGCGGCCCCCGCGGGAGCCTGCGTCCGTGCTCGCGTGGCTCGTGCGAGGGTCACCAGCTTGGCGTCCTCCGGGGCGAGGGTCACCGGGTCGCTGTCGGGTCGGTCAGTCACGGGATCCTCCGTTGCTCGGCTCGGACACGGGCTCGGGCTCCAGGCGCGACACGTGCACGCGTCCGATGCGGTTGCGGCGTCCGCTGGGTGCCTCGGCCACGAGCTTCAGACCGTCGATCTCGACCGTGCTGCCGGGGATCGGCACCTTGCCGAGGTGCTTGGCGACCAGGCCGCCGACCGAGTCGACGTCCTCGTCGTCGAGGTCGATGTCGAACAGCTCGCCCAGGTCGTCGACGTCGTAGCGTGCGCTCACCCGGTAGGACCCGTCCGACAACGCCTCGAGCTCGTCGGGCTCGGTGTCGTACTCGTCGGTGATCTCGCCGACGATCTCCTCGAGGATGTCCTCGATGGTGACCATGCCCGACGTGCCGCCGAACTCGTCGACGACGATCGCGACGTGGGTGCGCTGCGCCTGCATCTCCTTCAGGAGGTCGTCGGCCGGCTTGGTGTCGGGGACGAACAGGCACGGTCGCATGATCGAGTCGACCTTCTCGGTGGACTCGGCCACGTGGTTGTCGAAGACGCGCTTGGTGACGTCCTTCAGGTAGGCCATCCCCAGGACGTCGTCGAGGTTCTCGCCGATCACGGGCACCCTCGAGTACCCGCTGCGCAGGCTGAGGGACATGGCCTGGCGCAGCGTCTTGGAGTGCTCGATGAACACGAGGTCGGGGCGCGGCACCATCACCTCGCGCACGATCGTGTCTCCCAGCTCGAAGACCGACTGGATCATCTTGGACTCGTCGGACTCGATGACGCTGCTCGCCGCCGCCAGGTCGACCAGCTCGCGGACCTCGACCTCCGAGGCGAACGGGCCCTCGCGGAAGCCACGTCCGGGCGTCAGGGCGTTGCCGACGACGATCAGCAGGCGCGGAACCGGCCCCAGGAGGGCCGTGATGAGGCGCACGGGCCCGGCGGACGCGAGCGCGACCGACTCGCTGTGCTGACGCCCGAGAGTGCGGGGTCCGACGCCGATGAGGACGTAGGAGACGACGACCATGATCGCCACGGCCACGCCGATCTGCCACCACAGTCCGTCGACGTAGTCGTCGACCACGAGGGCGACCAGGACGATGGCCGCCGTCTCGCACACGACCCGCAGCAGCAGCACGGCGTTCAGGGCCGGGGCGGGGTCCTCGAGGATGCGGCTGAGCGCCGCCGCACCACCGCGACCCTCGTCGCCGAGCTCGGCCGCCCGTGCGCGCGAGAACGAGGACAGAGCGGCGTCGATGCTCGCGAACAGACCGGCGAGGATCGCCAGGACGATCGACGCGACGATCGCCACGGTCATCGGGGCGTGTCCTTCGGCTCGACGGCTCCGGACCCGGTGGCCAGGGAGCCCTCCTCGACGTCCGTGCCGGCAGCCGCTCGCTGCCACTCCAGGAGCAGACGTCCCTGGATGCCGAACATCTCGGCGTGCTCCTCGGCGGTGGCGTGGTCGTAGCCCAGCAGGTGGAGGATGCCGTGGACGGTGAGCAGCTCGATCTCGTCGGACGGATCGTGCCCGGCCGCCGGAGCCTGCTGCGCCGCCACCTGGGGGCAGAGCGCGATGTCGCCGAGGTAGCCCTCGGGCTCCTCCTCGGGCTCGCGGTCCTGCCGGCCCGGCGAGAGCTCGTCCATGGGGAAGGAGAGCACGTCGGTGGGGCCCTTCTTGCCCATCCACTGCTCGTTGAGCACGGCGATGGTGTCGGTGTCGACCAGGCGGACGGTCAGCTCGGTGGCCGGGTGCAGCCGCATGCGGCGCATGACGAACCGGCAGAGCCGGGTGAGGGCGACGACGTCGACGCCCTGCCCCGACTCATCGAGGACGTCGACGTTCATGGTCCACCTGCCCCGGGCCCGACGCCGACTCGAAGGCGTCGTAGGCGGCGACGATGCGACCGACCAGCTTGTGGCGGACGACGTCCTGCGACGTGAGCGTGGAGAAGTGGATGTCCTTGACGTCGGCGAGGATGTCGCGCACGACGCGCAGACCGCTCTTCTGGCCCGACGGCAGGTCGACCTGGCTGACGTCGCCGGTGACGACGATCTGGGAGCCGAAGCCGAGCCGGGTGAGGAACATCTTCATCTGCTCGGGGGTGGTGTTCTGCGCCTCGTCGAGGATGATGAACGCGTCCTGCAGGGTGCGGCCGCGCATGTACGCCAGCGGCGCGATCTCGATGGTCCCGCTGGTGAGCAGCTTGGGGATCGTCTCGGGATCGAGCATGTCGTGCAGCGCGTCGTAGAGCGGACGCAGGTACGGATCGATCTTCTCGCTGAGCGTGCCGGGCAGGTATCCCAGCCGCTCCCCCGCCTCGACCGCGGGCCGCGTGAGGATGATGCGGGTGATCTCCTTGGCCTGCAGCGCCTGCACGGCCTTGGCCATGGCGAGGTAGGTCTTGCCGGTGCCGGCCGGGCCGATGCCGAAGACGATCGTGTGCTTGTCGATCGCGTCGACGTACTTCTTCTGGTTGAGCGTCTTGGGCCGGATGGTGCGGCCACGGTTGCTCAGGATGTTCAGGCTGAGCACCTCGGCCGGGCGCTCCTGCGTCTCGGTGCGGAGCATCGAGATGCTGCGCTCGACCGTCTCGGCCGTGAGGCCCTGGCCGGTGCGCACGATGGCGACGAGCTCGTCGAGCAGCCGCTCCACGAGGGCCACCTCGCCGGGCTCGCCGGTGACGGTCACGACGTTGCCGCGCGCGTGCACGGTGGCGTCGAAGGCGTCCTCGACGATGCGCAGGAACGCGTCGGCCGGACCGTAGAGGGCGACGGTGTCGATGCTGGTCGGGACGGTGAAGGTGTGGGGTCGCTGGTCCCCGGGCAAGTCAGAAGTCATGTCTGTCCACCATCGTACGGGGGGCAGGCGACACGCGCGCAACCCACGACCGGCGTCGCGGGCTCGTCCCGTGGCCGACGAGGACCCGGAACCCGGGGACGTCAGCCTGGGGGCCAGCCCAGCGCACGCCCGGCGAGGACGTGACCGTGGCAGTGGAAGACGGTCTGGTGGGCGTCGGCGCCGGTGTTGAACACGAGTCGGTAGGAGCCGCCCGCCTCCTGCGCCACGCGACGCGCGAGCCGCAGCAGCCCGACCGCCGCCTCCGGCTCGGCCTCGGCGAGGCTGCCGACGTCGGGCTGGTGGACCCGCGGGATCACCAGCACGTGGGTGGGCGCCTGCGGGCTGATGTCGCGGAACGCGAGCGCGTGCTCGTCCTCGGCCACCACGTCGGCGGGAACCCGACCGGCGACGATCGCGCAGAACAGGCAGTCGTCTTGGCTCATGGTCCCTTCCTACCGCACCTCAGCGGAAGGCGTCCTTGATGCGCCCGAACATGCCGTGCCGGTGCGTCGAGCCCATCTGTGCCTCGGGACGGTCCTCGCCGCGCAGCTCGGCCAGCTGCTTGAGCAGCTCGCGCTGCTCGTCGTCGAGCCGGTCCGGGGTCTCGACGACCATCTCGACCACGAGGTCGCCGCGACCGGGGCCGCGCAGCCGCGGCACGCCCTGGCCACGCAGCGTCAGGGTCTCGCCGGACTGCGTTCCGGCCGGCACCTCCAGGCCCACGGTGTCGGGCCCGTCCTGGTCGGCCAGGTCGGCCTCGAGCGTCGGCAGGTCGACGTGCGTGCCGAGGGCCGCAGCGGTCATCGGCAGGGTGACCTGGCAGCGCAGCTGGTCGCCCTTGCGGGTGAAGACGGGGTGACGGGCCACCTCGACCTCGATGTAGAGGTCGCCGGGGGGTCCTCCGCCGGGGCCGACCTCGCCCTCGCCGGCCAGCTGGATGCGGGTGCCCTGGTCGACGCCGGCAGGGATCGAGACGGTCAGCGAGCGACGCGACCGGACCCGGCCGTCGCCGTTGCACTCGTGGCACGGGTCGGGGATGACCGAGCCGAACCCGTGGCAGGTCGGGCACGGGCGGGCGGTCCGGACGCTGCCCAGCGGCGTGCGCTGCACGTGCTGCACCTCGCCGTGCCCGTGGCACGTGCCGCAGGTGACGGCCTCGGAGTCGTCCTCGGCCCCGCTGCCGTCGCAGCGCGTGCACACGACCGCCGTGTCGACCTTGATGTCGTGGGTGACGCCGAACGCGGCCTCCGCGAGGTCGACCTGCAGGCGCAGCAGGGCGTCCTGCCCGCGCTGGACGCGCGATCGCGGCCCGCGGGTGTTGCCCCCGCCGCCGAAGAACGCGTCCATGATGTCGTCGAAGCTGAAGCCGCCGCCGGCGAAGCCGCCCGCGCCGCCCCCGCCGCCGAGCGGGTTGCCGCCGCGGTCGTAGACCGACTTCTTCTGCGGGTCGGAGAGCACCTCGTAGGCGGTGGTGACCTCCTTGAAACGGTCGGCCGCGTCGGGTGCGTCGTTCACGTCGGGGTGCAGCTGGCGCGCGAGCCGGCGGTACGCCTTCTTGAGCTCCTCGGGCGTCGCCGACCGGGACACGCCCAGCAGCTCGTAGTAGTCCTGTGCCATTGGTCCTCGTCCTGTTCAGCCGTCCGCCAGCTGTCGCCCGACGTAGCGGGCGACCGCGCCGACGGCGGCCATGGTTCCTGGATAGTCCATGCGGGTGGGTCCGAGCGTGCCCAACGTGGCGAGCGCCTGCTCGGGGGTGCCGTACGCCGAGGAGACGACGGCGGTGCCCGCCAGTCCCTCACTACCGGTCTCGAGGCCGATGCGCACGGTGGGGTCGGTGGTCGCCTCGCCGAGGAGCTTCAGGAGCACGACCTGCTCCTCGAGCGCCTCGAGGACGGGGCGGATCGAGGAGTCGAAGTCGCGGCCGAAGCGCGCCAGGTTGGCGGTGCCGCCGACGGCGATGCGCTCGTCGGACCGCTCGTCGGAGAACACGTGCGTGAGCGTGGTGACCACCGACGTGACGAGAGGCCGGTCGGTCTCGGCGAACGTGCCGATCACCTCGGCCAGGCGCAGCGACGCCTCGGGCAGCCGCTGCCCGATGGTGGCGGTCATGATGCGTGAGCGCACGTCGGACAGCAGCACGTCGCCCGGCGTGGACTCGAGCTCGACGACGCGCTGCTCCACCCGGCCGCTGCTGGTGATCACCACGAGCAGCACGCGTGCGTGCTCGAGCGCGACGACCTCGACGTGGCGCACGGTGGAGCGGGTCAGCGACGGGTACTGCACGATCGCGACCTGGTTGGTCAGCTGGGCCAGCACCTTGACGCTGCGCTGCACGACGTCGTCGACGTCGACCGCTCCCCCGAGGAAGGTCTCGATGGCGCGTCGCTCGGGCGTCGAGAGCGCCTTCACCTGGGACAGCCGGTCGACGAACAGCCGGTAGCCCTTGTCGGTGGGCACCCGGCCCGCGCTCGTGTGCGGCTGCGCGATGTAGCCCTCGTCCTCCAGGGCCGCCATGTCGTTGCGGATGGTCGCCGGCGAGACACCGAGCTGGTGCCGCTCCACGAGCGCCCGGGAGCCCACGGGCTCCTGGGTCTCGACGTAGTCCTCGACGATGGCGCGCAGCACCTCGAGGCGACGGTCGTCAGAGGCGAGTCTTCGGTCCTCCGGCACGGCGGTCTCCTCTCTGCTGATCGGGCCTGCTGGGTCGCGACGGCCCCGGGGCGCGCAGACGGGGCACGACGACGCGGCGTGGCGCTTTGGCACTCACCCAGGGCAAGTGCCAGTCTAACGAGGTGGGAGCAATCGGGAGCGAGGGAGAGGTCGTCTCGGTCACGGGCACCACGCGTACCCTCACCTACCGACCTCGTCGGGTCACCCTCTCCGACGGCACCTTCCTCATGCACGAGTCGCGCGGCGGCACCCTCAGCTCGGTCTGGGCCGCCGACCTCGGCGACCTGTTCGTCGAGGTGGTGCACCTGGGCCACGGCCCCCTGGGCGGCGAGCTGGTGCTGGTCGTCCCCGACGGCGACGTGGTGGCGCTCGGGGACCTCGTCCCCCCGCTCGACGCGGTCCCGTCGGCCGTCACGCCCAGCTGGCCGGCCGCCGTGGACCTCGCCGTCGGGCTCACCCGCCCGTCGACCCGCATCCTCACCAGCAGCGGACCCATCACCCGCGAGGACCTGGAGGACTTCCACCAGACGCTGCTCGGGGTGCTGCATGGCTGAGGCCAGGCACCCGGGGCGCTACGGACAGGACGTGCTGGCCGGCGACTGGAAGGCTCCCCCGCGCGGTCGCTCCACCGAGGCCCCCGCCGACCTCGGCATCGTGGTCGAGGAGGTCACCTCGGGGTGGGTCGGCGAGGTCGTCCGCGTGGAGCGCGACCTCGGCATGGTGATGCTGGAGGACCGCCACCTGCGCCGCAAGTCGTTCCCGCTCGGTCCGGGCTTCCTCCTGGAGGGAAAGCCGGTCGTCCTCGTCGCTCCGGTCGCGGCGGCACCCAAGGCCGTGGCCCGCACCGCGTCCGGGTCGCGTGCGGTCACCGGACAGCGTGCGCGGGTCGCCCTGCCCAGCCGGATCCTCGTCGAGGGCAAGCACGACGCCGAGCTCGTCGAGAAGGTGTGGGGTGACGACCTGCGGGTGGAGGGCGTGGCCGTGGAGATGCTGCACGGCGTCGACGACCTCGTCGGGGTCGTCGACGACTTCGACCCCGGTCCCGACCGTCGCCTCGGCATCCTCGTCGACCACCTCGTCCCGGGGTCCAAGGAGTCGCGCATCGCCGCGAGGCTCTCGGACCGCGACCACGTGCTCGTCGTCGGGCACCCCTACGTCGACGTGTGGCAGGCCGTGAAGCCGGGTCGTCTCGGCGTGGACGCCTGGCCCGTGGTCCCGCGCAGCATCGAGTGGAAGCGTGGGATCTGCGCGGCCTTCGGATGGCCGCACGCCGAGCAGGCCGACATCGCTCGCGCGTGGCAGCACATCCTCTCGCGCGTCCGGTCGTGGACCGACCTGGAGCCGGAGTTCCTGGGCCGCGTCGAGGAGCTCATCGACTTCGTCACCGCTCCCTGAGCGCTGGTCGTCTCGCGAGGCCCACCGACGGGGACCGTCAGCCCGGCCCGAGCACCGGGGCGACCACGTCGTCGAGCCAGTCCGCTCGTGGAACGGCGACGCCCCGGGTGGTTCCGTCGTCCCGCACCTCCAGGTCGGCCACGCCGAGCAGCACGTCCTTGCCCCTGGTGCCTGAGGCGTTGTGGGCGTACAGGTAGGCGCGCAGCTCGCCGCGCACCTGGACGGTGCGTCGCCACGAGAACCGGAAGTAGGCGGAGGAGAACGTGAAGGTCTCCGTCGGCGCCCGGTCCAGCGGCGCCCCCAGCGCGACCGTGTAGGCGACCGGACGCCCCCACCGGTCGGGCTCGCTCGCCGCACCGCGCACCGCCACCATGCCGTCCGTCGCCTCGAGCGACTCCAGGACGCCCGACGGCGACCCGTCTGACGTGGGGTAGCGGATGAAGCCGGACGGCCACCCCGAGCCTCGTCGCACGGTGCGCCACATGAAGGTCCGGTCCATGTTGTCCTCGGAGACGACGATGGAACCGTCCGCACGAACCCGCTCCACGACGGCGACGTGCCCCTTCTTGCCGGCGAGTGCTCGGTTGGCCTTCCACCAGGCCACGTCGCCGCGGCGTGGTGCCGACGTGCTGACCCGCAGTCCGGCGGCTCGCGCGGCCGCGCCCCACGTGAGGGCGGCGTCGGTGCCGGGCGGTCGCGCGACCAGTCGGTTCTTGGTGAGTCGGTACGCGACGTAGTTCGTGCAGCTGCGACCGGGCGTCATGTTCCAGTACGACCGCGACCGGACCGACGCGTAGCCGCCGTGGGTGTACCCCTTGGCGGCGCACTGCTTGTACCCCGTGCACAGCACGGTGCGTGGTGCCGCGTCCGCAGACGTCGGCACACTGATGATGGCCATGCCGATCAGCATGCTGATCAGAGCTGGCCAATGCGCGATGCGCATTGCTCCCTCGCCAACTCCCCCGAGTCGTTCCTTGCTCCCAGGAGCACCGTAGGACTGTGTCCTAGGTCATGCCATCCGAATGACGAAAGTCCCTTCGGACTGGGGCGGGCGTCCTAGTCCGTGAGGTCCCGGACCACGGCGTCGGCGAGCAGGCGGCCCTCCAGGGTGAGCACGAGACGCTCGTCCACGATGTCGAGCAGACCGCGTGCGGCGAGCACCGGCACCTGCGCCCCCACCGAGGGGTCGAGCGCCGCCAGGGGCAGACCGGACCTCAGCCGGATCTCCAGCATGATCCGTTCGAGAGCGGCCGTGGGGGCGTCGATGTCCTCACCGTCGGCCTCGACAGGCTCGCCCGCAGCCAGTCGCTGTGCGTAGGCGGCAGGATGCTTGACGTTCCACCAGCGCCGCCGGTCGACGTAGGAGTGCGCGCCCGGACCCACGCCCCACCACTCGGCGCCGTGCCAGTACAGCAGGTTGTGGCGGCACTGCGCGGCCTCGTCGCGGGCCCAGTTCGACAGCTCGTACCAACCCAGGCCCGCTGCGGTGAGGGTCGCGTCGGCGAGCAGGTACTTGTCGGCGGTCTCGTCGTCGTCGGGCATGACCACCTCGCCGCGCCGGACCTTGCGCGCGAAGGCCGTCCCGTCCTCCACGATGAGCGCGTAGGCGCTGACGTGGTCGGGCTCGAGGGAGACCGCCTGGTCCAGGCTGGTCCGCCAGTCGTCCATCGACTCACCCGGGGTGCCGTAGATGAGGTCGAGGCTCACCTGCTCGAACCCGGCCTCCCGGGCCCAGCGCACCGCGTCGGGGACGCGGGCGGGGTCGTGCGTCCGGTCCAGCGTGGCGAGCACGTGCGGCACGGCGGACTGCACCCCGAAGGAGATGCGGGTGAAGCCGCCCTCGCGCAGGCGTGCCAGCGACGCCGGCGTGACGCTGTCTGGGTTGGCCTCCGTGGTCACCTCGGCACCCGGGCGCAGCCCGAGGTGCTCGTCGATCGACCGGAGCACGCCGACGAGGTCGTCGGCGGGGAGCTGGGTGGGGGTGCCTCCCCCGAAGAAGACCGTCTCGACCGGCCGGGGCCCGACGGCCTCGGCCATGCGCCGCACCTCCTGCAGCGCCGAGGAGGCGTACGTCGCGCGGGTGGCACCCTCGCCGAGCTCGTCGGCGGTGTAGGTGTTGAAGTCGCAGTAGCCGCAGCGAACCGAGCAGAACGGGACGTGGACGTACACACCGAATCCGGCTGCCGTCGCGGGCACGCCGAACGGCCCGCCCCCGGTGTCGGGAGCGGGCCGTTCGGTCGAGGTCATGGACTAAGCGTAGAAGCCGTCCAGGATGTGCTTGTAGTTCGACTCCACCACGTTGCGCTTGACCTTCATGCTCGGCGTGATCTCGCCGGACTCGATCGACAGGTCGTGGTCCAGGATGGCGAACTTCTTGATCGTCTCCCAGCGGTTGATCTTGGAGTTGAGCTCGTCGATCTGGCCGGAGATCACCTCGTGCATCTGCGGCGAGGAGACGACCTCGGAGTAGGACTTGCCCTCCATACCGTGCGCCGTGGCCCACTCGGCGACCGCGTCGGGATCGAGCGTGATGAGCGCGGAGCAGAAGTTGCGCTCGTTGCCGTGCACCACGATCTGGCTGGTCAGCGAGCTGATGCCCTTGAAGATGCCCTCGATGTGCGGCGGAGCCACGTACTTGCCGCCGGAGGTCTTGAAGAGCTCCTTCTTGCGGCCCGTGATGTAGAGGAAGCCGTCCTCGTCGAGACGGCCCTCGTCGCCGGTGTGCAGCCACCCGTCCTCGGTGAGCGACGAGGCGCTCTCGGAGTCGAGGTTGTGGTAGCCCTGCATGACGTGCGGGCCCTTGACGAGGACCTCGCCGTCCTCGGCGATGCGGATCTCGCTGCCGGGCATCGGGATGCCGACCGAGCCGAGCTTGAAGTCGGTCGGGTGGTTGACCGTGGCGCCGGCGGAGTTCTCGGTGAGCCCGTAGCCCTCGAGGATGAGGACGCCGGCGGCGTGGAACCACTCGGCGATGTCGGGCGAGAGCGCCGCGGCACCGGAGATGAAGAACCGCACGCGGCCGCCGAAGCGGTCGCGCACCTTCGAGAACACGAGCTTGTCGGCCACACCGTGCTTGGCCTTGAGGACCGGCGAAATCGGCTTGCCGGCGCGCACCGCGCGCGAGTGCTCGATGCCCACCTTCTCGGCCCACTTGAAGATCTTGAGCTTCGCGCCGCCCTCGGCCTCGGTCATGCCGACGATGCGGCCGTAGGCCTTCTCGAAGATGCGGGGCGCCGCACCCATGAACGTCGGCTTGACGATCGCCAGGTTGTCGACGATCTTCGGCACGCGCCCGTCGATGGCCGTGGCGAAGCCGATCTGCAGCTGGGTCGAGAGGAGCACCTTGCCGAAGGAGTGCGCCATCGGCAGCCAGAGGAACTGCAGGTCGTCGGCGGTCAGGTAGCCGCCTGCGGCGATGCACGCGCCCTCGTAGGTCCAGCCGTCGTGCAGGAGACGCACGCCCTTCGGACGGCCGGTCGTGCCGGACGTGTAGATGAGCGTCGCGAGCGACTGCGGCGTGATGGCCGCGACCCGGTCCTTGACGGCGTCCGGGTTGGCGGCGAGGTGGTCGCGGCCGAGCTGCTCGAGGTCGTCGAAGCCGATGACCCAGTCGCCGTCGGGCGTGCCGTCGTAGACGACGACCTTCGTGACGGAGGGGAGCTCGGAGTGCTTCTCGCGCAGCTTGGCGACCTGCTCGTCGTCCTCGGCGAAGACGATGCGGCTGTCGGAGTCGGCCAGGATGTAGGCGACGTCGCTGGCCATCGTGGTCGGGTACACGGTGGTGGTGGCGGCACCGGCAGCCAGCACGGCGAGGTCGGAGAAGATCCACTCCACACGGGTGCCGGACGCGATGGCCACGCGCTCCTCCGGGCCGATGCCGAGTGCCAGCAGGCCGGCCGCGAGCGCCGTCACCTGCTCGCCGGTCTGGGCCCAGGTCAGCGAGTGCCAGACCTCGTTCTCGTCGGGGTAGCGGTAGGCCTCCCGGTTCGGGGTCTGCTCCACACGGTCGTAGAACATGCGGGCCACGTTGGGCGCACGGTCCTCGACGATCTTGAGCTGCTCGGGGGTGGCGGTCACAGGCATGGATGTCCTCACACGACGTTCCGGGGGAATGTGGTGCCGCTCACCCTAACCTACTGGTCGGTCGCTTCTCGGGGCACCGGACGAGTGGTTGCGCACCTCATCGATCTGCCGCGCGATCTTGGCCGAGACCCTCGGTTCGGCCTGGAACGACGGCAGTCTCGCCCGATCCGTCGTGAGGGCACGGAAGGCCGCCCCGACGGTGAGGTCGTGGTCGCGACGTTCGACGACCCGCACCGGGTCGCCCGCCTGGACGACGCCCTCCTGCACGACCCTGAGGTACGCACCGACGACCCCGTGCTCGGCGAAGCGCCTCACCCAACGAGGCTCGTCGACGAACCCCTGGAAGACCGCACAGGGGATGCGCACGTCGCACACCTCGAGGAGCGTCGAGCCGACCGCCCACCGCTCCCCCAGCCGCGCGTCCTGCACGTCGAGCCCGCGCGTGGTGAGGTTCTCGCCGAACTGTCCGGCCACGAACGTGCAACCGGCCAGATCGGACCAGCGCTCGAGGTCCTCGGCGGCGTAGGCGTAGACCGCCTGGTCCGGACCGCCGTGGTGCTTGGTGTCGGCGATCTCGTCACCCTCGAGGCCGAGGCGGTGGACCTGGACCGGTCCGGCGACGGGACGCTTGTCGATCCCCGACCGCCCGAGCTTCCCCCACGGGACGTCGACGACCCGGCCCACGTTGACCGACAGGAGGTGCGCTGCCACGGGAGGGAGGCTAGCGGCAGAGCGGGCCAGGCGACGAACCCTGCCGGACCCGAGCAGGGATGGGATCGTGGGTCCATGGCAGAGCGGACCGACGTGGTGGTGGTGGGAGCAGGGCTTGCCGGGCTGGCGTGCGCGACGCGGCTGCAGCGCATGGGCATCGATGCGCGTCTGCTGGAGGCCGCGGACGACGTGGGCGGCCGCGTGCGCACCGACGTCGTCGACGGCCACCTCTGCGACGTCGGCTTCCAGCTGCTCAACCCGGCCTACCCTGCTCTGCGCGACCTGGTCGACCTCGAGGCGCTGGACCTGAAGCCGTTCGCAGCCGGGGTGCGAGTACGCCGCGGAGCCTCGGTGGCGACCATCGGCGACCCGCGTCGCGAGCCCGGCCTCCTCCCCTCCACGCTGCGCAGTGGTCTGCTGCGTCCGCGAGAGCTGGCGGCCCTCGCGCGCTGGGCGGCCCCGATCCTGGGCGGCGAGAAGCGCATCATGAGCCGGGCCGACGACACCCTGGCGGAGTCCCTCGACTCCGCCGGGGTGCGCGGGCCTCTGCGCCGACAGGTGCTGGAGCCCTTCCTGGCCGGTGTCCTGGCCGACGACACCGGCGCCACCTCGTCCCGGTACGCACGGCTGCTGGTCCGGTGGTTCCTGCTCGGCACCCCCGCCGTGCCGGGCGACGGCATGCGCGCCCTGCCCGCCCAGCTCGCCGCCGGACTGCAACGTCCGGCCGAGACGGGCGTGCGGGTGGTGGGCGTCGACCGCAGCCCGCAGGGCACCACGGTCCGCACGGGGTCCGGGTCCATCGAGGCCCGCGCCGCCGTCGTCGCCACCGACGTCCACGACGCGGCCGGTCTGGAAGCGGTGCCCGAGGTGCCTCCCGTGGGCGGGCTCGTGACGTGGTGGTTCGGTGCGCCCACCGGCATGCCCCAGGACCGTCTGCTGGTCGTCGACGGCGACCGCGGGCCCGTGGTCAACACGGCCGTCGTCTCGGCGGCCGCCCCCGGCTACGCCCCGCCGGGGCGCGACCTGGTGCAGGTGACCGCGCTCGCCGGGGCCGGTCTCTCCGACGCAGCGGCGCTGACGCAGGCGGCCCGCCTGTGGCGCACCGACGTCGGCGCGTGGGACCTGCTGGTGCGCCACGACATCGGCCGGGCGCTGCCGAGGGCCCTCGCGCCCCTGCAGCTGCGGCGACCCGCCGACGTCGGCGGCGGCGTCTTCGTCTGCGGCGACCACCGCGAGACACCCTCCATCCAAGGGGCGCTGACCTCGGGCACGCGAGCCGCCGACGAGGTGGCCGCGGCCCTCGGCGCGCGCTGATCCGAAGGGAGCGGCGGACTACTTCGGGGTGGAGTCACCGGTGGAGAGGGCGGCGATGAACGCCTCCTGGGGGACCTCGACGCGGCCGATGTTCTTCATCCGCTTCTTGCCCTCCTTCTGCTTCTCCAGCAGCTTGCGCTTGCGGCTGATGTCGCCGCCGTAGCACTTGGCGAGCACGTCCTTGCGCATGGCGCGGATGTTCTCGCGGGCGATGATGCGGGCGCCGATCGCGGCCTGGATGGGCACCTCGAACTGCTGGCGCGGGATGAGCTCCTTGAGCTTGCCGGCCAGCATCACGCCGTACGCGTAGGCGGAGTCGCGGTGGACGATCGCGCTGAAGGCGTCGACGATCTCGCCCTGCAGCATGATGTCGACCTTCACGAGGTCGGCCTTCTGCTCGCCGGACACCTCGTAGTTCAGCGACGCGTAGCCCTTCGTGCGGCTCTTGAGGGCGTCGAAGAAGTCGAACATGATCTCGCCCATGGGCAGCGTGTAGCGGATCTCCACGCGGTCCTCGGACAGGTAGTCCATGCCGCCGAGCTGGCCGCGACGGGCCTGGCACAGCTCCATGATGACGCCGATGTACTCGCTCGGCGCCAGGATCGTGGCCGAGACCACCGGCTCGTGCACCGACGCGATCTTGCCGTCCGCCGGGTACTCGCTCGGGTTGGTCACGACGATCTCGCGACCGTCCTCCATCACCACGCGGTAGACAACGTTGGGGGCCGTCGAGATCAGGTCGAGGTCGAACTCGCGCTCCAGGCGCTCGCGGACGATCTCCAGGTGCAGCAGGCCGAGGAAGCCGATGCGGAACCCGAAGCCGAGCGCACCCGAGGACTCCGGCTCGTACACGAGCGCGGCGTCGTTGAGCTGCAGCTTCTCGAGGGCCTCGCGCAACGTCGAGAAGTCGTCGCCGTCGATCGGGTACAGACCCGAGAAGACCATGGGGTTCGGGTGTGCGTAGCCACCGAGGGGCTCCTCGGCACCGTGGGTGTTCGACGTCACGGTGTCGCCCACCCGCGACTGCCGGACCTCCTTCACGCCCGTGATGAGGTAGCCGACCTCGCCGACGCCGAGGTGGTCGGCCTTCACGGCCTCGGGGCTGATGACGCCCACCTCGAGCATCTCGTGCACCGCGCCGGTGGACATCATCTTGATCTTGTCGCGGTGGCTGAGCTTGCCGTCGACCACGCGGACGTAGGTGATGACGCCGCGGTACGTGTCGTAGACGGAGTCGAAGATCAGGGCACGCGGGGGGCCGTCGGCGTCACCGACGGGCGGCGGCACCTCGTCGACGATGAGGTTGAGGAGGGCCTCGACGCCCTGCCCGGTCTTGGCCGAGACCCGGAGCACGTCGTCGGGGTCGCCGCCGATGATGCCGGCGATCTCCTCGGCGTACTTCTCCGGCTGCGCGCCGGGCAGGTCGATCTTGTTGAGGACCGGGATGATGTGCAGGTCGGCGTCCATGGCCAGGTAGAGGTTCGCCAGCGTCTGCGCCTCGATGCCCTGGGCGGCGTCGACCAGGAGGATCGCACCCTCGCAGGCCTCCAACGAGCGGCTGACCTCGTAGGTGAAGTCCACGTGGCCCGGCGTGTCGATCATGTTCAGCACGTAGTGACGACCGGCGTCGTCGCCGTCGGACTTGGTGAACGGCATGCGCACGGCCTGGCTCTTGATCGTGATGCCGCGCTCGCGCTCGATGTCCATTCGGTCGAGGTACTGGGCGCGCGCTGCACGCTCGTCGACGACCCCCGTGATCTGCAGCATGCGGTCGGCCAGGGTCGACTTGCCGTGGTCGATGTGCGCGATGATGCAGAAGTTGCGCAGGAGGGCCGGGTCGGTCGATCCCGGCTTGGGCGCCGTGCCCGGCGTCGTGGAGCTCGTCATGATGGGTCCATCCTCCCATCTGCGGCCAGACCGCCGACCGCACCCGTCGGAGCGGCCGCCCGGCTCGGTCGACCGAGGCGGCTCACGTCCAGAGGTAGGCGATCGCGACGTTCACGACGATGAGCGCGGCGACGACGTGTGCGACGGGGTTCGGCGACGGCCGCCGACGCGTGCCGTGGGCCAGGCCGACGGCGACGAGGGCGACCAGGAGCTTCACCCCGACCTTGGCGTTGTTCGGGTCGGCGACGGCGTCGCTGGCCGAGGCGATGCCGGTGAGGGCGATGCCGAGGACGAACGCAGCGCCGACGCCGTGGGCGATCCAGGGCGTGATCTGCGGCCGACGGGCGACCGACGCGTAGCTGACGAGGGCCACGACCCAGCTGATGATGTGGAGCACCACGAGCACGTTGTAGAGCGTCTGCATGACTCGGATCGTAAGGGTTCGCGGTCGCTCGGTCGTCGGAGTGCGTCCCCTCGGCACGAGCACGCACGGGCGATTTGGGTGCGGCTGCCCGACGCTGGTAGTGTGAGCGGTCGCGTGCCTACCGGTGCGCCCTCACACTTGCACCACGCCCTTCACGCACGAGAGAACAGGTCAGCCACGTGGCGAACATCAAGTCGCAGATCAAGCGGAACCGTCAGAACGAGGCCGCTCGCGAGCGCAACAAGTCGGTCCGCTCCGCCCTCAAGACGGCCGTGCGCCGCTTCCACGCTGCGGTCGAGTCCGGCGACGCCGAGCAGGCCAAGGTCCTCGCCGCCGACGCCGGCAAGAAGCTCGACAAGGCCGCCAGCAAGGGTGTCATCCACAAGAACCAGGCGGCGAACCGCAAGTCGTCGATCGCCAAGAAGGCCGCGTCGCTCTGACGTAGCCCCACAGCTCGCACGAAGGCCCCCGGTCACCCGGGGGCCTTCGTCGTTCCTGCGGCACCTCGACCCTGCGGATGCCGGCCGTCAGAGGTGGGCCTGGCACCCGTCAACGTCCTCGAGAGGTGTCACACCGACCGCTGGCCAGGTCGTTCGGTGCGTCACCTGCCTCTGACCCGCCGGCCCGACCCACCGACCGCCCCCGGGTCAGCGGCGACGCGACGCGGCGACCTGCAGCACCATGCGCTCGACCGCGTACGCGGGCTCGGCCGCGCCACCCTTGACGTCGAGGTCGGCCTGGGCGACCGCGTCGAGAGCCCGGGCCAGGCCGGCCGGGTCCCACCCCTGCAGCTGGCGGCGGAGCACGCGGATCTTGAACGGGGGCGCGCCGACGTGGCGGGCGAGCTCTCCCTCGCCCAGACGCGGCGGGGCGTCGGCGAGGCGGGCGAGCTGGCGGAGCCCGGTGGCGAGCGCACTGGTGACCAGCACCGGGGCGACCTTGGCGGTCTCGGCCCACCGCGCCTGCTCGAGCGCCACGTTGATGCGTCCGTCGATGGCGGCGTCGGCGATCTCGTAGCCGCGGACGTCGGCCCGACCGCCGAAGTAGCGCCGCACGACCTCGACGGTGACCTCGGTGCCGGAGTCGAGCGTGGCGGCGAGCTGGTCGGCCGCGCCGGCCAGGGCGCGCAGGTCCTGCCCGACGGCCGCGACGAGGAGCGTGGCCGCCTCCTCGTCGATGCGGGTGCCCAGCTCGCGCAGCTCGGTGGCCACCCAGCGGGCGTGGTCGCGCTCGTACTTGGGAGCCTCGTGCTTGACCTCGTGCACCGACGACTGGGCGCGCAGCTTGTCGAGCAGGCCCTTGCCCTTCTGACCACCGCCGTGGACGAGGACGACCGCGACGTCGGGGCTCGGGTCGGCGGCGTAGGCGAGCAGCTCGCCCTGGGCGACGTCGGGCAGGTCCTGCAGCTCGGTGAGCACGAGCCCGCTGACGCTGCTGAACAACGACGGGCTGGTGAGCCCCGCGATCTCGCCCGCAGCCAACCCGCCGGACGTGGCGGTCGCGACGTCGCACTGCGGGTCCTCGGCCTTGATCGCGGCCACGGCTCGCGCACGGGTGCGGTCGGACAGGTACTCCGCGCTGCCCGTGATGAGCAGGATCTTCCCGAACGGCGACGCCACGGGACCACCCTAGTGTCCGTCTCCGACAGGCCGGGGAGCCGACGTGGGCGTAGGCTCCGGCCATGCCGATCGACGCCGACGACGTCGCCTCCCACGTCGACGACGACTGGGTGGACAACCTGGTCCGCTTCGGCTTCGTGGCCTACGGGCTCGTGCACCTCGTCGTGGCCTTCCTCGCCCTCCAGCTGGCCCTGGGCGACCCGAGCGGCAAGGCCGACACCAAGGGGGCGTTGGCCGAGCTCGCGCAGCAGCCGTTCGGTCGCACGATCCTGTGGCTGGTCGTCGCAGGGATGGCGGTGCTGGTGCTGTGGCGCGTGCTCGAGGCGACGCTCGACCACCGTCAGGACGAGGGAGCCACGCTCTGGGCGCACCGTGCGGCCGACCTGCTCAAGGCGGTCATCTACGGCGTCGTGGCCTGGAGCGCGGCGCAGGTCGCGACCGGGTCCGGCTCCGGCTCCAGTGGCTCGGGCAACGAGACGTGGACGGCTCGCCTGCTCTCGCTGCCCGCCGGCGCGGTGCTCGTCGGGATCGTGGGCCTGGCGGTCATCGGCTACGGGGGCTGGACCGCCTGGCGCGGGCTCAGCCACCAGCACCGGGACCACCTGAAGCCGGAGGGGCTCAGCGGAACCTCGGGCGACGTGCTCGTGCGCCTCGGCACAGCCGGACACCTGGCCAAGGGCGTCTCGATCGCGATCGTCGGCGGCCTGTTCTGCTTCGCCGCCCTCACCCGCGACGCCGACCGCTCCGGCGGTCTCGACGAGGCGCTGCGCACGGTCCTGCAGCAGCCGTTCGGACCCTGGCTGCTCGGTCTCATCGCCATCGGGATCGGCCTCTACGGCGTCTGGTGCCTGGCCCGGGCCCGCTACCTCGACCGCTGACCGCTCCCCCGCGCGACCACCGACAGCCTGCCGTCGCGCACGACCACGGCGACGTCGCCCTCCTCGTCGGTGCGATGGGCCTGCGTGCCGACGTCGCGCAGCATCCGCAGGGCGGTGGGGGTGGGATGGCCGTAGTCGTTGTCGGCCCCGACGGAGATCGTCGCCACCGAGGCACCGACCGCCTGGGTGAACCGGGCCGACGTGTCAGCGCTCCCGTGGTGGGCGACCTTGAGCACGTCGGCACGCAGGTCGGCGCCCGACCGGGCGAGACGGTCCTGCTCGGCCTCTCCCACGTCGCCCGTGAGCATGAGCACCACGCCCTGCACCCGCACCCGCAGCACCAGGCTCGCCCCGTTGCGGTCGAGATCGCCCCGAGCGCGGGCGCTGCCGGCAGGTGCGGCCTGCGGCCACAGGACATCGGCCGTGACGTCCCTCACCGCGAACCGGTCGCCGCGGGCGAGCGTGCGCGTCGGCACCCCGTCCACCGCGACCCCCGGACGTCCCACGAGCACCACGCCGACGTCGCGTCCCGCAGCGACGCCGGACCGACCACCCACGTGGTCGGCGTCCCCGTGGGTGAGCACCAGCGCCGGCACCCGCCGCACCCCGAGGCCACGCAGGCACCGGTCCACGTCGGCCGGCTCCATGCCGGCGTCGACCACCACCGCCTCGTCGTCACCGGACCGGATCACCGTCGCGTCCCCCTGGCCCACGTCGCACGCCACCATCACCCAGCCCGGCGGCGGCCAGCCAGGGCTCGGTGGGCGGACCATGGCCACCACGAGCCCGAGGCACAGCCCGACCACCAGCACCGGGTGAGGCGCAGCACGCCACCCCCACCACAGCGCGACCGGCACCAGGACGAGCAGCGACCACCACGGGCGTGACCAGACCAGGCTCGCCCCAGGGAGCGACGCGGCGTGGTGCGCGACCAGCACGATCCATCCCGCGCACGCCGCCGCACCCGTACCCAGCACCGACGCGACGGCCGGTGACACCAGGTCCACGAGACCGGCCAGCAGCCCGAGGACCGTCGCCGGTGCGACCACGGGCGCCGCCAGCACGTTCGCCACCACGGCCACGATCGAGACCTCGGCCGAGATGGCCGCGATGACCGGGGTGCAGGCAGCTTGCGCCGCCAGCGGCACGGCGACGGCGATCGCCGCCCACCGCGGCAGCCAGCGCTCCAGCGCGCGCACGAAGGGTGGCGCCAGCAGCAGGATGCCCGCGGTCGCGCACACCGAGAGCACGAAGCCGACGGCCCTCGACAGCCACGGGTCGCAGAACAGCAGTGCGACGACCGCGACGCACAGCGCCCGGATCCCGCCTCGCGACCCCAGGCCCAGCGCCGCGAGCCCGACGACGCCCATCCCCGCCGCCCGCAGCACGCTGGGCTCCGGCCGGGCCAGCAGCACGAACCCCACCACGCCCAGCAGCCCGATCACCAGGAGCAACCGTGGTGGCGCACGCCCGGCACGAGCGACGGCCAGCACCATGGCGAGCACGATCGTCAGGTTGGTGCCGGAGACGGCGAGCAGGTGCGTGAGGCCGGTGCGGCGGAACTCCTCCTCGACCCGGTCGGGCAGTGCGGCGTCGTCGCCGACGACGAGCGCAGGGACGAGCGCCGACGGAGCCGGCGGCGCGTGGTCGACCGACGACCGCACGCCCGCGCGGACCCGCTCCGACGCCGACCACCACCACGCCGCGCCCTGGACCGCCGACCGCCGCGTCACCTGGAGCGTGGCCGTGTCGCGGTGGTCGCCGGGTGGTCCGAGACGGCCCTGCAGCACGAGCCGACGACCGACGACGAGGTCCTCGTGCGCGTCACGCAGGAACGCCGTGACCGGGTCCCGGACCCCGTGCACCCGACCATGTCGGTCCTCGACCCGCAGCACCAGGAGCCCCACGACCGTCCCCTGGCTCCCGACCGACTCGAAGACCCGACCGTCGCGCACCACCTGGGCCTGCACCGTCACCCGCTCGCGCGACGCCGTGAGCTCGGCCACCGGGGTGGCCTGCACGTCACCCAGGCGCCACGCGGTCGACGCGGCCACCGCCGCCACCACGACCGCCACCAGGGCGAGCGCGCGGAACCGACCTGCGGCTGCCCCGCCCACGACCACCGAGACGACAGCGACGACCAGGACGGCCCCCGGTCCTGCACCGACGGCCCAGGCCGCCACGGCCCACACGGCGACGGCGGCCGGCACCAGCCTCAGGTCCATCAGCGGACCCGGTGGTCCTGCCCGGCCCGGCCGCTCACAGCGTCACGCGGTCGCGCAGGTCCTCGAGGGTCTTCTCGCCGATGCCGGACACGTCGAGAAGGTCGTCGACGGAGGTGAACCGGCCGTTCTCCTGCCGCCAGTCGAGGATCGACTGCGCGGTCACCGGGCCGACCCCGGGCAGCGCGTCGAGCTGCGCGAGGGTGGCGCTGTTGAGGTCGACCACTCCCCCGCCGGTCCCGCCCGCGCCTGCGGTGGCACCGGCGGCACCCGGCTCGGCAGGCTCGACGCCCACGAGGATCTGCTCGCCGTCGACGAGCTGTCGGGCCAGGTTGATCGTGGGCTCCTCCAGCGTGCCCTCGATGCCGCCCGCCTTCTCGATCGCCTCGAACACCCTGGACCCGGCAGGCAGGGTGACGATCCCGGGGTCACGGACCTTGCCCGCGACGTCGACGACCAACTCGGCCGAGGCTTGGGACGCCGCTCCCTCGGCGGGGGCGTCGCCGGTCGCGTCCGCGCGCGACGAGACCTGGAGCGGACGATCGACGTCGGACGTGCGGGGGCGTTCGGCCACCAGCCACCAGGTCAGCAGCACCCCGGCCGCCACGGCGGCGGTGGTGGCCATCCGCAGGTGGCTGCCGTGCAGCCCGCGCGGACGGCGCGGCGCGGCGGCTCGTCTCCGGCCGCCGCCTGGGGACGCTGCCGCCGGCTCGGGCTGCTCGTCGTGGTCCACCGGGGCGGAGCCACCCACGAGCCGGTCGAACGGGTCGTCCGGGTGGGTGGCCTCGAACGACGCGGTGAGCTGGGCGAGCCGACGTCGGGCGACCTCGGCCCGGGTCTCCTGGGGCGGTGCTGGACGTGGTGTGCTCACTCCTCGACGGTAAGCAGCGTCCCGGCCGCCCGGCACCCGTCGGCACAGCACTGTGGACAAGCCGTCACGTGGGTCGAGAGACCCTGTGGACGGGCACCCGGCGCCGCGAGGGGACCGGTGGTCTCAGCGGGGCGTGACGGTGACGGCGAGCATCCCGGGGCCGACGTGGGCTCCGATGACCGCGCCGACCTCGTTGACCGGGACCTGCTCCCGACCGAGCGAGGCAGCCAGGCGGTCGGCCACCTGCTGCGCGAGCTCGGGGTTGGCCAGGTGCTGCACGCCGATGTCGAACCCGTCCTGCGCCTTCTCGGCGGCCTGGACGGTGAGCACCTCGAGCCGAGCCACCGCCTTGCTGGTGGTCCGGACCCGCTCGAGCGGCTCGACCATGCCGTCGCGCAGGGTGAGCAGCGGCTTGACCGCGAGCGCCGACCCGATGAGGGCGGCCGCCGCCCCGACCCGACCGCCGCGACGCAGGTACTCCAGGGTGTCGACGTACATGAGCACGGTCGAGCTCTCCCCCGCAGCCAGCGCAGCACCGACGGCCGCGGCCTCGTCACCGCCCTCCCGGACGACGCGCGCCGCCCGACCGGCGGCGAAGCCCGTGGCGATCCCCACTTGGCGGCTGTCGACGCACATGACCGGGATCGACGCCTCGCGCGCGGCGAGCTGCGCCGAGTCGAACGTGCCGGAGATCTCCGCGCTGAGGTGCACCGACACGACGGCGTCGAAGCCCTCCGCCGCGAGCCGCTCGTACACGGCGCCGAACTCGTCGGGCGTGGGCCGCGAGGTGCTGACCGGCACGAACTCCTTGAGCGCGGAGGCGACGTCGTCGGACGTCGCGTCGACACCCTCGGTGAACGTGGACGCGCCGATGACCAGCTTGAGCGGCACCACCGTGATGCCCTCGCGCTCCGCGTCGACGGGGTCCAGCGAGGCGGTGGAGTCGGTCACCACCGCGATGCGACGCCGGCTCCCGGCAGCGCCGCTCATACGACCACGTTCACGAGCTTGGGGGCCCGCACGATGACCTTGCGCACCTCGCGCCCGTCGATCGAGCGCTGCACGTTCTCCTCGGCCAGCGCCAGTGCGGTGAGCTCGTCGTCGGTGACGTCGGGCGAGACGTCGAGCTTGGCCCGCACCTTGCCCTGCACCTGCACGACGCACGTGACGGTGTCCGCGACGAGGAGCGCGGGGTCGGCCTGGGGGAAGGCGGCACGCGTGAGCGAGGTGTCGTGGCCCAGCAACGACCACAGCTCCTCGGCCACGTGCGGTGCGAACGGGGCCAGCATGAGCACGAGCGGCTCCAGCGCCGACCGGCTCGTCACCGAGGCCTTGGTCAGGTGGTTGGTCAGCTCGATCAGCTTGGCGATCGCCGTGTTGAAGCGCAGCGCGTCCATGTCGGCCGAGACGCCGTCGATGGTGCGGTGCAGCACGCGCAGGGTGTCGCGGTCCGGCTCGACGTCGTCGGCCTTGACGTCACCGGACTCCTCGTCGACGACCAGGCGCCACACCCGCTGGAGGAACCGCTGCGAGCCGACGACGGCGCGCGTCTCCCACGGTCGCGACTGGTCGAGCGGGCCCATGCTCATCTCGTAGACCCGGAACGTGTCGGCGCCGAACTCGTCGTACATCTCGTCGGGCGTGACGACGTTCTTCAGGCTCTTGCCCATCTTCCCGTACTCGCGGGAGACCGGGCTGCCCTCGTACGTGTAGCTGGTGGTGCCGTCGTCGGCCACCTGCTCGACCACCGCGTCGGCCGGCACGTAGGTCCCGCGCGCGTCGGTGAAGGCGTACGCCTGGATGTAGCCCTGGTTGAACAGCCGGTGGAACGGCTCCTCGCTGCTCACGTGTCCCAGGTCGAACAGCACCTTGTGCCAGAACCGGGCGTAGAGCAGGTGCAGCACCGCGTGCTCCACCCCGCCGACGTAGAGGTCGACACCGCCCGTGGACTTGGCGTCCGTGGGACCCATCCAGTAGGCCTCGTTGGCCGGGTCGACGAGGGCGTCGGCGTTGTGCGGGTCGAGGTAGCGCAGCTGGTACCAGCTGGAGCCGGCCCAGTTGGGCATGGTGTTGGTGTCGCGGCGGTACCGGCGCGGTCCGTCGCCCAGGTCGAGCTCGACGTCGAGCCAGTCGTGCGCGCGGCCGAGCGGGGGCTCGGGCTCGCTCGTGACGTCGTCGGGCTCGAACGTGCGCGGCGAGTAGTCGGGCACGTCGGGCAGCTCGACGGGCAGGAGGTGGTCGGGCACGGCGTGCGGGTGGCCGTCCTCGTCGAAGACGATCGGGAAGGGCTCGCCCCAGTAGCGCTGGCGCGAGAACAGCCAGTCGCGCAGCCGGTAGGTGGTGGTGCCGGTGCCTCGCCCCTTCTCCTCGAGCCAGGCGATGATGCGCGACTTCGCCTCCGCGACGCCCAGCCCGTCGAGGCTGACCTCGTCGTTGGCCGAGGCCGTGGCGACCCCGTCGCCGGTCCAGGGCAGGTCGTCCCCGCCGGTGACGACCCGAGGGGTCGGCAGGCCGAACGCCGTCGCGAACTCGAAGTCGCGCTCGTCGTGCGCCGGGACGGCCATGATGGCGCCCGTGCCGTAGCCCACGAGCACGTAGTCGGCCACGAAGACCGGCACACGCTCGCCGTTCACCGGGTTGACCGCGAAGGCGCCGGTGAAGACGCCCGTCTTGTCCTTGTTCTCCTGGCGCTCGACGTCGGTCTTGCGGGCCGCCGCGTGGCGGTACGCCGCCACGGCCTCCGACGGGGACGCCGCGCCGACGGTCCACCGGGAGTCGGTGCCGTCGGGCCACTCGTCGGTCAGGATCGCGTCGACCAGCTCGTGCTCCGGCGCCAGCACCATGTAGGTGGCGCCGAACAGGGTGTCCGGCCGGGTCGTGAACACGCGGATCGTGGCGTTCTCGACCGCGGGGACGTCGAAGTCGACCTCGGCGCCGTGCGAACGACCGATCCAGTTGCGCTGCATGAGCTTGACCGGCTCCGGCCAGTCGACGCGCTCGAGGTCGTCGACGAGCCGGTCGGCGTACGCCGTGATGCGCATCTGCCACTGGCGCAGGTTGCGCTGGAAGACCGGGAAGTTGCCGCGCTCGCTGCGGCCCTCGGCCGTGACCTCCTCGTTGGAGAGCACGGTCCCGAGCGCCGGGCACCAGTTGACCGGCGACTCGCTGACGTACGCCAGACGGTGGGGATCGATGACGGCCGGGTCGTCGGTTCCCAGCTTCTCGCGCAGCTCGGAGATCGGCCGCGCCCGCCCGGCCTCCTCGTCGTACCAGGAGTCGAAGATCTGCAGGAAGATCCACTGCGTCCAGCGCACGAAGTCCGGGTCGATCGTGGCGAACGACCGGCGGGAGTCGTGGGCGAGCCCGAGCCGACGCAGCTGACGTCGCATGTTCGCGATGTTCGCGAGCGTGTTGGCCCTCGGGTGCTCACCGGTCTGGATCGCGTGCAGCTCGGCCGGCAGGCCGAAGGCGTCGTAGCCGAGCGTGTGCAGCACGTTGCGGCCCTTCATCCGCTGGTGCCGGCCCACGACGTCGGTGGCGATGTAGCCGAGCGGGTGTCCCACGTGCAGGCCCGCGCCGGAGGGGTACGGGAACATGTCCATCAGGTAGTAGGTGGACTCCGAGACCGTCGTCTCCCCGGCCAGGTCGCCGACCGGGTTGGGCGCGTCGAAGGTGCCGTCGTCGGCCCACCGCTCCTGCCAGCGTGCCTCGATCTCGGCGGCCAGCTCGGCGGTGTAGCGGTGCGACGTCACGGGACTGGACGTCGATGGGCGGTCGGTGGTGCTCACCGGACGATGCTACCGACGCACCGCCCACGGCCCGGCACCCGAGCCCGCCGTCGCCCGGGCCACGTCGACTCCTCGACGGTCCCGGCCGAGTCGGACCTCTTGACGCCGCGGTCGGGGGGTGGGCATTCTTTCTGCACACAGAGTGCAACTAGGCGCTCGTCGGGGGAAGGAAACCACCATGGAGCACGTCCGTCCACGCAGGGGTGCGGTCGCGACCGTCGTCGCACTCCTCGCCGTCCTGGCAGGCCTGCTGGCCACGCCGACGACCGCCACCGCGGCCGAGAACCCGTACGAGCGGGGGCCTGCGCCGACCACCGCGTCCATCGAGGCCGCTCGCGGTCCGTACGCGACGTCCAGCACGACCGTCTCGTCGTTCGCCGCCCGCGGCTTCGGCGGCGGGACGATCTACTACCCGACCTCGACGGCGGACGGCACGTTCGGCGCCGTGGCCGTCTCACCCGGCTACACCGCAGCGCAGAGCTCGATCTCGTGGCTCGGCCCACGACTGGCGTCCCAGGGCTTCGTCGTCTTCACCATCGACACCAACAGCCGCTACGACCAGCCCGGCAGCCGGGCCGACCAGCTGGCGGCCGCCCTGGACTACCTGACCGAGAGCAGCACCGTCCGTTCCCGCGTCGACGCGTCGCGGCTCGCCGTCATGGGCCACTCGATGGGCGGCGGTGGAGCGATCGAGGCCGCCAGCGACGACCCGAGCCTCAAGGCCGCCGTCGCGCTGACGCCCTGGCACCTGACCAAGACCTGGTCGCGCGTGAGCACACCGACGATGGTCGTCGGAGCCGAGAACGACAGCGTGGCCTCCACCCGGTCGCACGCCGTCCCGCTCTACTCCGGGATCCCGTCGAGCACGCCGAAGGCATACCTCGAGCTGCGGGGGGCGAGTCACTTCGCGCCGAACACCAGCAACACCACCATCGCGAAGTACTCCCTCGCCTGGCTGAAGCGCTGGGTCGACGACGACACGCGCTACACGCAGTTCATCGCCCCGGGTCCGGGGACGAGCACGGCGATCTCGGACTGGCGGCGCTCGGGCTACTGAGCATCGAGCGCGAAGGACGTCGGCGAGGCCGCGGGTGCCACCACCAGGGGTGGGCACCCGCGGCGTTCCTCGTCGCGGCCCTGCCCGGCCCGGTCGCTACGCTCACCGCATGCGTCAACGCCTCGCCCGCTTCGTGATCCGTCGCATGGGTTACACGATGAAGGGGAAGACACCGCCCTCGGGGATCCTGGTCGGTGCCCCGCACACCTCGAACTGGGACTTCGTCACGATGCTGCTCGTCATGTGGCACGACGGCGCGCACCCGCGCGTCCTGGTCAAGAAGGAGCTGTTCAAGGGCCCGCTCGGCTGGCTGCTCAAGCGCCTGGGTGGGGTGCCGCTCGATCGCGACAACGCGGCCACGGTCGTCTCCGACCTGGCTGCCGAGGCCAGTTCCGGCGAACCCTTCCGGCTCGTGATCGCGGCCGAGGGAACCCGCTCCAGGAGCGAGTACTGGAAGTCGGGGTTCTACCGGCTCTCGCAGCAGACCGGCCTGCCGATCACGCTCGCGTTCTTCGACCCGCCGACGAAGACGATGGGCTACGGCCCGACGTTCAGCCCGAGCGGCGACGTCAAGGCCGACATGGACCTCGTGCGTGCCTTCTACGCCGACAAGCTCGGCATCAAGCCCGCCGACGCCACCGTCCCGCGCCTGCGCGAGGAGTAGGCCCTACGACCCGTCGGAGGTGCCGGCGGACTCGTCGGCGGGCGTCGGGACCACGAGTGGCTTGAGGCGCACCCAGGCGAGGAAGATCGCCGCGACCACGAGCATGCCGATCCCGGCCCAGAGGTTGATGTTGAGCCCGTCGCCCTTGGCCAGCTCCTCCTCCGTCGCCCGGAACAGACCGAGACAGGTGAGGATCAGCCCGTACAGGCCGAGCAGGCCGCCGATGAGGGTACGGACGTCGAACGCGCCCGCGGTGTGCTTCTCGCTCATGCTTCGCTCCTACCGGAAGACCACGTTGAGGACGACGACGATGGCGAGCCCGATGCCCGCCAGCTTGACCGGCGACTGGTACCAGGGAAGCACGCCCTCGTCGGGGTCGACGAGGTCCTCCTTCGGCGTCAGCGAGTAGACGAGGCCCACCAGCTCCTTCTCGGGCCGGGCCGCGGTCACCATCGTCACGGCCACGCTGACCACGATGTCGACGGCGAACGCCGCTCCGGCCGCCACGAAGGACGCGCCCTGGCCCGAGAGCCCGATCACGCCGAGGCTCATCGGCCCGAGGGCGTCCTCACTGAGGACGGCCACCAGCACCGCTGCGCCAGTGCCGGCCACCAGTCCGGACCAGCCGGCCGCCGCCGACATCCGCTTCCAGAACATGCCAAGGATGAACGTGGCGAACAGCGGGGCGTTGAAGAACCCGAAGAGGGTCTGCAGGTAGTCCATCAGGTTGTCGTAGTTGGACGCGATCAGCGCGGTGCCGATGGCGGTCACCGTCGCGCCGACGGTCGCCAGTCGGCCGACCCGGAGGTAGTAGCCGTCCTCGCGGTCCTTGACCACGTACTGCTGCCACAGGTCGTAGCTGAAGACCGTGTTGAAGGCCGAGATGTTGGCCGCCATGCCCGCCATGAACGACGCGAGAAGGCCGGCCAGCGCGACGCCGAGCATGCCGTTGGGCAGCAGGTCACGCATCAGCAGGAGGATCGCGTCGTTGTAGGTGGCACCCTGGGCGTCTCCCCCGGCCTTCAGCGAGGCCAGCTCGGGCACCACGATCGCCGCGATGATGCCCGGGATGATGACGATGAACGGGATGAACATCTTCGGGAAGGCACCGATGATCGGTGCCCGCCGCGCGGCCGACATCGACGACGAGGCCATCGCGCGCTGGACCTCCACGAAGTTCGTGGTCCAGTAGCCGAACGACAGCACGAAGCCGAGCCCGAGCACCAGGCCGACGACCGACCAGAACGGGTCGTCGATGCCGGTGAGGTCGGTGCCGGGCCACGACGACAGCTGCTCCGGGCCGGGCTGCACCTGGTCGACGATGCCCTGCCAGCCGCCCACCTTGTGCAGCGCGATGATCGTCAGCGGAACGAGCGCCGCGACGATGACGAAGAACTGCAGGACCTCGTTGTAGATCGCCGCCGAGAGGCCGCCGAGCGCGGTGTAGCTGAGCACGACGGCGGCTGCCGCGACGAGCGAGACCCACAACGGCCAGCCGAGCAGCCGGTTCACGATCGTGGCCAGGAGGTAGAGGTTGATGCCGGCGATCAGCAGCTGGGCGATCGAGAAGCTGAGCGCGTTGACCAGGTGGGCGCCCGTGCCGAAGCGGCGGCGCATGAACTCGGGGACGCTGCGCACGCCGGAGCCGTAGTAGAACGGCATCATCACGACACCGAGGAAGAGCATGGCGGGCACGGCGCCGATCCAGAAGTAGTGCACGGTCGCCATGCCGTACTCGGCGCCGTTGGCGCTCATGCCCATGATCTCGACCGCGCCGAGGTTGGCCGCGATGAACGCGAGCCCCGTCACCCAGGCGGGCAACGACCTGCCGGAGAGGAAGAAGTCGATGCTCGTCGAGACCTGGCGCCGCGCCAGCACCCCGATGCCGAGCACGACGGCGAAGTAGATCGCCACGATCGTGTAGTCGAAGAAGTCCGCGTCGAGCCGGAACGATCCGTCCGCGGCCGCCAACGATGGTCCTGCGAGTGCGTGCACCACTCCCCCTTTCATGGTTCATCCCTGCAACGAGATGGACCAGCAGCACCGTACGCCCGCCCGGGCTTGCGCGCGCGTCGGGGCCGGCCACCTCCGGCGCCGACGTCTCGACCGAGAACGCGGCCCCGGGGTGGTGCGGTGCACGTTCCACCGTCCCGGCGCTGAGACGGTGGAGAACTCACCGGACGTCGTCAGTCGGTGGAGAAGTCACCGCTCGGGGGGCTAGCTGAGGGCGCAGTAGGCCTCGACCTTGGGGGTCGGGCCCGAGACGATGAGCTCGTCGCCGGTGGTGACGAAGGTGTCGGCCTTGGCGTAGGTGAAGTCCTCGCCACGAGTCTTGAGTCCGACGACCGTCACGCCGTACTTCTGCCGGACGTTGGAGTCCGTGAGCGTCCGGTCGACGGTGCACTCGGGGGCCCGCGTGCGCGCGATCGCGAAGCCGTCGTCGAACTCGATGAAGTCGGTCATGGTGCCGGTGACCAGGTGCGCCACCCGCTTGCCCATCTGCGACTCCGGACGGATCACGTGCGTGGCTCCGACCCGCTCGAGGATCGCCGCGTGCTTGCCGCTGATCGCCTTGGCCCACACCTCCTTGACCCCGAGGTCCAGCAGGCCGAGCACCGTGAGCACGCTCGCCTCGATGTCGGTGCCGATGCCCACTACGGCGACGCCGAACTGCTCGGCGCCGATCTGGCGCAACGCCTCGGTGTCGGTGGTGTCGGCCGCCACGACGTGGGTGAAGTCGCTCGCGTACCTCTGGACGATCTCGGGACGCTCGTCGACGGCCAGCACGTCGTGTCCGAGCTGCACCAACGATCGCGCCACGGCGGAGCCGAAGCGACCGAGCCCAAGGACGATGACGGGCGCGTTGGCGGGGGTGTCCTTTGCCTTAGCCAATGATCGGTTGCTCCTCGGGAAGGTGGTAGCGCGGCGCTCGCCGCCTCAGGATGAAGGCGGACGCAGCCGCAATGGTGCCCACTCGGCCCACGAACATCAAGACCGCGAGTACCAGCTTGGCACTGTCGGGCAGCTGTGGAGTGAGTCCGGTGCTGAGTCCGACCGTGGCGAACGCCGACGTGCACTCGAACAGGACCTGCTCGAACGAGAAGTCCGTGAGGATCATGACGAGCAGGGTCGTCGACATCACGAGCATCACCGAGATGAGCGCGATGCTCAGCGCGGTGCGCACGACCGCCGGCCCGACCGAGCGGTTGCCGACCGTCACCTCCGGGTCGCCGCGCAGCTCGGCGAGGATCACGAAGGCCAGCAGCAGGAAGGTGGTCACCTTGATGCCGCCGGCGGTGCTGGCACTGCCGCCACCGATGAACATGAGGATGGTGCCGATGGACAGGGTCTCCCCCGACACCGCACCCCAGTCGAAGCTGTTGAGCCCACCCGACCTCGGCATGATGCCGCCCTCGATGCCCGTCACGAGCTTGTCGTGCAGCGACATCGGAGCGAGGGTGTCCGGATTGGCCCACTCGAGGGCCAGGAAGGCCGCGGCGCCGAAGGCCAGCAGACCGATCGACCCCCAGACCGTGAGTCGCGTGTGGATGGTCCAGCGGGCGGGCGTCCGCCACTCCTTGAAGAGCTCGGCGAGCACCGGGAACCCCATGGCCCCCACGAACACGCCTACGCAGATCGGGATGATGACGAGGCCGTCGCCCGCGTAGCCGATCAGGCTGTCGCTGTTAAGGGAGAAGCCGGCGTTGTTGAACGCCATGACCGAGTCGAAGACGCCGTGCCACAGCGCCGTCGGCAGGTCGTCGAAGTAGGTCAGGCGGTACCGAACGGTCAGGAACGCCGCGATCGCACCCTGGAAGCCGAGCATCATCACCGCGACGCGGCGGAACAGGGGACGGACCTCGCCGATGTTGACGACGTGCATGTCGGCCTGCGCGACCAGACGGGTGCGCAGCCCCAGACGTCCGCCGATGAACAGGCCGAGCACCGTGGCCAGGGCGACGATGCCGAGGCCGCCGATCTCGACGAGGACGAGGATGATCGCCTGGCCGGCAGGGCTCCAGTAGGTCGACGTGTCGACGCTCGCCAGACCCGTGACGGTGACGGCCGACGCGGACGTGAAGAAGGCGTCGACGACGTCGGCACGCCCCTGTGCGCTGCGGGCGACCGGCATCAGCAGGAGGGCGGTGCCGAGGAGGATCAGGGCGAAGAACGTGAGTGGCAGCAGCCGCACTGGGTGCGCGATGGCAGCCGGGATCCTCGGACGTGGCACGCCACGACCGTACCCCTACCGGAGGCTTCGGGGGGCCGTACGTGGCTGCTACGGTCTCCTGATGCCTTCCAGCCCCTCTGCCGTCGTCGGCCGGTTGGCCCGAGTGGCCGTCTCGCGCTCCGGCGTGGCGCTCCTGCTGAGCCTCGCCCTCCCCGCCGTCGCCCTCCTGCTCGTGCTGGGCGCCGACTCCGTGGGCACCGAGCGGGTCGCGCTCGCCCTCGTGGCGGTCTCGCTCGTCGGCGAGTACCTGCTGCTCTCCGGCCCGCCGGCGGTGCGGACGGGCCTGCACCAGGCGTCGCTCGGCATCCCGGTCCGCTTCGTGGTGCGGCTCCTCGCCGTGCTCACGCTCCTGAACCTGCCCGACGACCGCACGGCCCACACGTCGACGGCCTTCGTCGGTCTCGCGATGCTGGTGGCCCTGTGCGGACGCGCCCTGCACCACGAGTACCGCCGGGTCGGCTCGCTGCGCCCCCTGCGCACCCGCAACATCCCGGGTGACCCGTCCATCGCGGTCGAGCCCCCGGCACGCGTGCTCGAGGTGTGCCTCGCCCAGGCGGCGGTGCTCGTCGTCGGACCCCTCGGCGCGCCCTTCTGGCTGGTCCTGCTCGTCGGCGTGCTCGCCGTCGCCGCCCTGGCCTACGTCACCGTTCCCGACGCCCGGACCTCGTGGCGGATGCGCCAGGCCAAGCGCGCGACGGGGTTCACCCCTGCCCTGCGCCAGGTGCAGGACTTCCTCGACGAGTACCAGCCCGAGGTGGTGCTGCACCTCAGCGGTCCGCTCGGCTCGGCCTACCAGGTCAACACCTGGCTCGAGTCGCTCGAGGCCCTCGACCGCCGGGTGCTCGTGGTGCTGCGCGACGCGCCGCTCTTCGACACCATCCGCGACACCGACCTGCCGACCCTGCAGCTGGCCAACGCCGGCGAGCTGCTCATGCTCGACTTCGCCAGCGTCAAGGTCGCCCTGTACCCGTCGAACACGGGCAACAACATCCACCTGCTGCGCCTGCCGCACATCATGAGTGCGTTCGTGGGCCACGGCGACAGCGACAAGTCGGCCTCGGCCAACCCGTTCTCGCGGGTCTACGACGAGCTGTGGGTGGCCGGGGAGGCCGGTGCCGACCGCTACCGCAAGTCCGGGCTCGGCATCCACGAGAGCCAGTTCCGGTTCGTCGGCCGCCCCCAGGTGCACTCCATCTCCTCGAGCCCGCGGGTGGGCGAGGAGGACGTGCCGACGATCCTGTACGCCCCCACCTGGGAGGGCGTGAACACCCTGCAGGAGTACTCGTCGATCTCCGCCGTCGGCGCGAGGATCGTCGAGGCCGTGCTCGGCTCCCCCACCCCGGCACGCCTCGTCTACAAGCCGCACCCCTTCACCGGCCAGCGCGACGCCAAGTACCGCGCCGTCGACGCCGCGATCGCGGCACGCGTCCGCGAGGCCGCCGCCTCCTCCGGCATCGACCACAAGGTGGTGCGCAGCGGTCCCATCGAGCCCTGGTTCAACCGCGCCACGGCACTGTTCACTGACGTCTCGAGCGTGGTCTCGGACTTCCTGGCCAGCGAGAAGCCGATCGCCGTGTTCAACCACACCGGGCACGGCGGCACCCCGCTCGACGAGACGACGTTCCGCGCCGAGTACCCCTCCGCGTCGGCCGCCACCATCGTGGGCCCCGACGGCTCGGGCATCGAGGAGCTCGTGCAGGTCGCCACCGGCCAGGTCCCCGACGAGCGCGCGGCCGAGCGGACCCGCCTCGCCACCTACCTCCTGGGGGCACCGGAGAAGCGCACCCTCGAGTCCTTCCGCGCCAGCGTCGAGGCGTTCATCGCCCGCGCGGAGGGCGAGCGCGAGCAGTACTTCGGCCAGACCCAGTCACATGACCCGAGCGACTCCGACGACAGCCTCGGCGACGTCGAGTAGGCAGCGTCAGGGCCTCCCGGTGGCGGGCGTCCCGGACGGTAGGGTGGCCCGGTGACCGAGGCACCCGACAAGATCGCGATCGCGATCGTCACGTTCAACCGGTCCGCGTTCCTCGCCGAGCTCCTGCAGAGCGCCGCGGCGATGACGACGCCGGCGTGGCGCATCGTCGTCGTCGACAACGCCAGCACCGACGACACCCAGCAGGTGCTCGCCGACGCCCAGGCCTGGTTCCCCGACGGCGTGCTCGTGAACCGACTGCTCGACACGAACACGGGCGGCTCGGGCGGGTTCAGCGAAGGCACCCGCGTGGCGCTCGAGCTGGGGGCCGACTGGGTGTGGCTCATGGACGACGACGTCGAGATCCTCCCCGACGCGCTCGAGCGCTTCGCCCCCTGGATGGAGCGGTTCGGCTGCATCCACGGCCGGCGCTACGACTTCGACGGCTCACCCTTCTACTGGCAGGCCAAGTTCAACCAGTTCCTCGGCGTCCCGCTCCCCTACAGCGTCAAGGACTTCGACCGCGGCGGCTACGCCGTCACGAACTCGGGCACCTTCGAGGGGATGCTGGTCAGCGCCGACGTCGTGCGCCTCATCGGCCTGCCCGACCCGCGCTTCTTCATCTCCTGGGACGACGCCGCCTACGCCTGGCTGGCCGCCCAGCACACCACGGTCGTGTACGTCGACGAGTTCGTGCTCAAGCGCAAGCGGGAGCAGCAGCAGGTCAACCTGGGCATCCGGCACCTCAACGACGGCTCGCCCCTGTTCCGCTTCCACGTGATCCGCAACCGCGCCTACGTCGGCAAGTACTTCCGCGAGTACGGCAAGCTCAACCGCCTCGGCTTCGGCCTCGGCACCGCGCTGACCCTCGCCAAGGAGGTGTTCCGGCTCGTCGTCGTGCAGCACACCCTCAAGGGTGTCGGCGATCTCGTGCGGGGATTCCGCGCCAACCGGGCGATCTGGCGCGACGACACGTGGCGGCCGATGGACCCGTCCGACGTCCCGCCGGCGCTCCCCCCGGCCACCGAGCCGGAGGTGCGACGATGACCGACCTCGTGGTGGTGGGTGCGGGCTTCTTCGGACTGACGGTCGCCGAGCGCATGGCCGAGCAGGGTCGCCAGGTGCACGTCATCGACCGCCGCGACCACATCGGCGGCAACGCGTACTCCGAGGCCGAGCCGCGGACCGGCATCGAGGTCCACCGGTACGGGGCGCACCTGTTCCACACCTCCAACGAGCGGGTGTGGGAGTACGTCAACCGGTTCACCGCGTTCACGCCCTACCAGCACCGCGTGTACTCCACGTACCGCGACGAGGTGTTCCCGCTGCCCATCAACCTGGGCACCATCAACCAGTTCACCCGCTCGTCGATGACCCCCTCCGAGGCGCGCGCCTGGGTGGTCGAGCACGCCGCCCGGCAGACCGGGACCCCGGCGAACCTCGAGGAGAAGGCGATCAGCCTGATCGGCGAGCCGCTGTACGAGGCGTTCATCAAGGGCTACACGGCCAAGCAGTGGCAGACCGACCCCACCGAGCTGGGCGCCGACATCATCAGCCGGCTGCCGGTCCGGTACACCTACGACAACCGGTACTTCAACGACACCCACGAGGGTCTGCCGGTCGACGGGTACACGGCCTGGCTGGAGCGGATGGCCGACCACCCGAACATCACGGTCACCCTCGACGTCGACTTCCTCGATCCCGCGTCGGTCGTCTCCAAGGACGCCACGGTCGGCCAGGTGCCGGTCGTCTACACCGGCCCCGTCGACCGCTACTTCGACGACGCGCACGGTCCGCTGTCGTGGCGCACCCTCGACTTCGAGACCGAGGTGCTCGGCGTCGGGGACTTCCAGGGCACGTCGGTGATGAACTACGCCGACGACGACGTCCCGTACACGCGCATCCTGGAGTTCCGGCACTTCCACCCCGAGCGCACGCACTACCCCGACGACGCCACGGTGATCGTCCGGGAGTTCTCGCGGTTCGCCGACGGCGCCACCGACGAGCCGTACTACCCGGTCAACACGCCCGCCGACCGCGAACGTCTCCTCGCCTACCGCGCCCTCATGGCCGACGAGCCCGACGTGCACTTCGGTGGCCGACTGGGCACCTACCAGTACCTCGACATGCACATGGCCATCGGCTCGGCGCTGTCGATGGTCGACAACGCGCTGACCCGATGACCCCCGCACGAACGCCGGGGCCCAGGTGAGCGGCGCACGGGCGGGTCTCGCGGTCCGCGTGCGGCTCTGGCTGATCGGCCGGATCCGACGCTCCCGGTTCCTGCCCACCGGCATGCCCGACAAGCGGGTCGACGTCGCCGCGCTCGAGCAGCCGCTCGCCGCAGACGTGATCGTCTTCCACCCCACGGGCCAGGACACGCTTTACCAGCTGCTGCCGTGGCTCCCGGCGTTCCGTGCCCTCGGCACCACGCACCCGGTCACCATCGTGTTCCGCGACTCCCGCACGGCCGCAGCCGTGCGCACCGCGCTGGCCGAGAGCGGCGACGACGCCGGCGTGACGTGCCTGACGCTCGCCACCTACGGGCAGCTGGACGCCATCCTGAGCCGCAGCCGGGTGCGGCTCGCGCTCTACGTGAACCACGACCCGATCAACTTCGAGTGCCTGCGCTTCACCTCGCTCGCCCACGTCTACCTCGGCCACGGCGACAGCGACAAGGGCGTGTCGGTCTCGAACCAGGTCAAGGCCTACGACCACTGCTTCCTCGCCGGCCGAGCCGCGCTGGAGCGCACGGCCACGCACGTGATGGATTACGACGCCGAGGAGCGCAGCATCCTCATCGGCCAGCCACAGCTCGACGGCTCCCCCGACGTGGTGCCGGCGCCGGACCCGGCCGGGCGACCCACCGTGCTGTACGCCCCCACGTGGGAGGCCTCGCAGCCGTCGGTGTCGTACGGATCGGTCGACGCCCTGGGCCTCGAGCTCGTCCGGGCCCTGCAGCCGACCTACCGCGTCGTCTACCGTCCGCACCCCCTCAACGGCGTGGTGCGGGCCGAGTACGGCGCGGCCGACGCCGCGGTCCGCGAGGCGGCCGACCGGGTCGACCTGCGCGTCCCGCTCGAGCAGTCCTTCGCCGACGCCGACCTGCTCGTCACCGACGTGTCGGCGGTGCCCCTCAACTGGCTCCCCACCGGCAAGCCGATGCTCGTGACCGTGCCGGGGGTGCCGACGCCGGCGAGCCGCATGCTGGAGCTGCTACCCCGCGTCCGCCGCGGCGACGACCACGCCGCCCTCGTGGCGCACCAACTGGCGGACGACCCCACCCGCCAGGCGCGGACGGCCCTCGTGTCCCACTACCTGACCGACGTCACCCCGGGCGCTGCCACGCAGAGGTTCGTCGACGCGTGCGAGCAGGTCATGGCCCGACGCGACCGGCTCTGGGCCGAGAAGCAGGCCCTGGGCGCCACCGGCCCGTAGCGCGGGCGCGCTCAGCGGGCGAGGCCGACGCGACGCAGCAGGCGGGTCAGGTGCCACCGGCGACGGTTCACCCACTGCGCGGCCACGAGGAAGCGACGCTCCAGCTCGCGCAGCCGCCCCGGGTTCTCGGGGCTGAACGCGAAGTGGCGGTACATGAGCCGCCGCAGCCGGTTCATCCAGCCGGCCGGGACCTCCCGGTACGGCAGCAGGCCGAGCGTCGACCGCTGGTCGAGCAGCTCCTCCACCCGCGCGACCCACGTGTCGTCGTCGGGGTCGTGGAAGTAGTTGTCCGCGAGCCACGCCGGGTCGGGGTGGCGGAAGCGTCCGGCCACCAGCTCGTCCGAGCCGACCAGCAGGCCGCTGCCCTTCAGCACGACGTTGATCTGCGCGGCGCCCACCCCGTAGTCGTCGAGGGCGATGACCGGGACGTCCGCGGCGACGGCCTCGAGCACCGCGGTGGAGCTCACGGTCACCAGACCCACGGCCCGGCGGAGCTGGGCGCGCATGGAGCCGCTCTCCACCACCAGGTTGCCCGGGAGGTCGTCACCTGCGGCCACCCGCTCGGCCATCAGGTCGGGGTAGGAGTCCTGCTCGTGGTGGGTCTGGGACTCGCCCTCCTGCGCCCGGACCTTCACCACCACCTCGAGGTGCGGATGGGCACGAGCGGTCTCCACGAGCCGGTCCAGCAGGTGCGCACGGTCACGGCGGCCCGACGGGACCTGGGCCTGGGCGGCGAAGACGATGCGGTCCCGCGGCACCTCCGACGGGTCCGCGCGCATGGCGTCCGCGCCCGCGACGACCGGGACACGGTCGATGAAGGGCATGGTCGCCAGCTCGAAGCCCAGCGGCACGGCCAGACGTCGGCTCGCGATGGCGAACTCGCGCAGCTCGCGTCTGCTGTGCACGACGAACACGTCGACCGAGCGCCGGAACCCCAGCCCGTAGGGCAGCACGGGCACGGCGATGCCGGCGAGCCCGCTCACCAGCACCGGTCGATCGGGCGTGTTCGCGACCAGGGAGACGGTGGCCTGCACCGTGTAGCCGCGGGCGGCGAGCAGCAGCACGTCGGGGCGCCACCGCTCGAGCAGCCGCTTCAGGTCCCCCAGCCCGACCACCTCGACGGTGTCGTCCTCGAACCGGGTGCCCTCCAGCGCGTCCGTCAGCTGACGCGGGCTGGGCAGGGCGCTGCTGCGCGCGACGACGAGCAGCGCCCCCCAGTCCTTCGGCAGCCGTCCTGCGAGGGCGGCGCCGTACTTGACGTAGGAGTCCGAGTCGGTGACGACCAGGACCCTGGGCCGCGGACGGTCGTCGACGTCCGCGGCCGTGCCGTCGGTGTGGGGGCGGGACCCCGTCACGCACCCACCGTCGACGTGTCCCGACGCAGTCGCTGCATCGGCTTGTGCTCACCGGGCATGACCCGCTTCACGCCGTCGCCCATGGCCTTCTCGAGCACGCGGATGTCGCGCGTCAGGCTCATGAAGCCGTGCGGCTCCAGGCTGGCGGCCTGGTCCGAGCCCCACATCGTGCGGTCGAGCGTGATGTGCCGCTCGACCGCCACGGCACCGAGCGCCACCGCGGCGAGCGAGATCTGCAGGCCGCGCTCGTGGCCCGAGTAGCCGACCGGGACGCCGTAGCGCTCCGCGAGCACCGGGATGGTGCGCAGGTTGGCCTCCTCCGGGGGGAGGGGGTAGGTCGACGTGGCGTGCAGGACGATCAGCTTCTCCGTGCCGAGGATCTCCACGGCCGCGTCGATCTGCTCCAGCGTGCTCATGCCGGTCGACAGGATGATCGGCTTGCCGGTCGAGGCCAGCTCGCGCAGCAGCTCGTGGTCGGTCACCGAGGCCGAGGCGACCTTGTGCGTCGAGACGCCCATGTCCTCGAGGAACTGCACCGAGGGGACGTCCCACGGCGAGGCGAACCAGTCGACGCCCTGCGCCGCGGCGTGGGCCGCGATCTCGGTGTACTGCTCGGTCTCGAACTCGACCTTGTAGCGGTACTCGAGGTAGCTCATCTCGCCCCACGGCGTCTCGCGACGCGTGTGCTTCATGTCCTCGGGCGTCGCGATGTCGGGGGTGCGCTTCTGGAACTTGACCGCCTGCGCACCCGCGAGGGCAGCCACGTCGATGAGCTTCTTGGCGACGGCGACGTCGCCGTTGTGGTTGATGCCGATCTCTCCGATGACGTACGTCGGGCGGTGACGCCCCACGATCTCCTCACCGATCTGTACCCATTCACTCATGGTCGGGCCCTTCTTCTCCGTGGATGTTCGGATGGTCCTGCGTGATGCGATCGTGCGGGTCGGCGAGCACGCGGTCGGCGAGCTCGCGGACGGCTCCGTCGCCACCTCGGCGGCGGAGCACGTAGGGGGCCGCCACGCGGGCGGCGGAGTGGGCGCCGGCGGGCACGACCGGCCAGCCGACGGCGCGCAGGCACTCGACGTCGTTGACGTCGTTGCCGAGGTAGGCGACGTCGGCGAGCGGGATGTCCAGGTCGCGCGCCCAGGCGGTGAGGGCGGCGATCTTGTCGGTGCACCCGGTCACCGCGTCGACACCGAGCTTCTCGGCCCGGGCGCGGACGACCGGGTTGGTCTCGGTGGACAGCACCAGCACCGGGATCCCGGCCTCGCGCAGGCGTCCGATGCCCAGGCCGTCCGAACGGCTGACCACCACGGACTCGACGCCGTGGGAGTCCAGACGGAGGCTGTCGTCGGTGTGCACGCCGTCGAAGTCCGTCACGACGGCGCGCGCACGCAGCGGGCACGACGCCGGGTCGCTGTTCTCGGCCTCGCGCCTCGTGAACAGCTCCTCGGCCAGTCGCAGGTCGTGCTCGGTGTCGATCTCGAGCGCGTCGCGCGGGGAGACCTCCACCATCTCGAGGCGGCCGAAGAACCGGTGCCCGTGCTCGAGGAACCCGTGGGTCCGCATGGCGTAGAAGGCACCCGTCTCGGTGAACTCCGGGGCCCGGTCCTGGCGACGCTGGCGGCGACGCTTGTCGTGGTTCACGCCCTCGGGGCCGTCGGGCCCGAGCCGCCACACGTGCTGCTCGGTGCGGACCACGCTGAAGGCCACGTCCGAGCCACCGGTCGTCACGCAGGCCACGGCGCGGTCGACGTCGTCGGGGTCGATGAAGGGGCTGGTCGCCTGGACGAAGACCGTGACCTCGGGGACGGCGCCACGGGTGCCGAGAGCAGCGAGGGCGTGGCGCAGGGCCGACTCCGAGGACGCCTCGTCGCCGGCCAGCCGCGCCGGACGGTCGATCACGAGCGCGCCGGCCGCGCGGGCGGCGTAGGCGATCTCGTGGTCGTCGGTGGAGACGACCACCTGGTCGACCGACGACACGGCACGCAGCGACCGGACGGCACGCACGACCAGCGGCTCGCCACCGAGGGGCCGCAGGTTCTTTCGCGGCACACCCTTGGAGCCACCGCGTGCGGGGATCACGGCCACCACGCCGCCGCGGCGCACGGCGGGACGCGACGAGGACGGGGTGGGGAGCGTCCCGACGCCGACGGACGTCGGGTCGAGGTTGCGCTCGAGGAGCTCGGTCATGTCGGTGACGCTAGGGAGGCCGTCCGTCCGTCAGGTGAACGCCACGGCACCCGCCGACGAACGTCGATCGACCACCTCGAGGGGTCCGTGGGCCACGAGTCGAACCGTGGACCAACAGTGGGTGAACCACCCCGCGCCACGGCTGGATCGCGCGAGGATCGTGGCTACCGTGGCGCCGTGAACGCCATGGAGCAGACCCGCCGGACGAGCCCGGCCGCCGCCACGACCGCCCGTGCGGAGGCGCCGGTGCGCGTGGTGGCGATCGCCGGGTTCGACTCGCAGCTCAAGTGGTCCGTGGGCATCTGCCGCGAGCTGGAGAGCCGCGGCGCGCAGGTCGAGGTGCTGGCGCCGCGAGGTCGCAGCGCGCTCTCGGACCAGCAGGTCCGCGACGTCGGCTTCAGCGCGGTGCGCACGGTCGACTGGGACGACGTCGTCGAGGCGGCCGCCGCCGCGGACGTGGTGGTCTGTGCGCTGGCGGGACCGCTGGTCCGGCGGCTCACCATCGCGTTGGCCGAGCGCCCCCTGCAGCCCGGTCCGGTCGTCGTCGCCGGCTGGGTCGGGATCATCATCGAGAAGATCACGGCCGGCTACCTCGACCGCTGCGGCGCGGACGTCGTGGCGGTGAACGCTCGGCACGAGCTCGACCAGTTCCGCTTCACCGCCCAGCGGCTCGCCGTCCCGGACGAGAACCTCGTGCTGAGCGGCCTGCCCTTCCTCTCGTCGCGGCCTCGGCCCCAGCGGGACACGCCGGTGCGGACGGTGCTGTTCGCCGACCAGCCCACGGTGCCGTCCGGCGCCGGGGACCGCAGCTACCTGTACCGCCGGCTCGTCGAGCACGCCCGTCGACACCCGGACCGCGAGGTCCTGCTCAAGCCGCGACACCGCCTCGGCGAGGACACCTTCCACCGGATGCACCACCACCCGGAGCAGCTGCTGGCCGACGTCGACCTGCCGCCGAACTTCCGGATCGTCTACACCTCCATCCCCGAGCTGCTCCCCCGGACCGACCTGCTGCTCACGGTCTCCTCGACCGCGTGCCTCGAGGCGGTCGACGCGGGCTGTCGCGTCGCCCTGGTGCTGGACCTGGGCGTGCACGAGCGGCTGGGCAACCACGTCTTCCTCGACAGCGACCTGCTGCGCACGTTCGACCAGATCGACGACGACGACCTCGGCACGCCCGCCGCGGCCTGGGTCGACAGCTACTTCGGTGGCCGCACCTCGTCCTCGGCCGGCACGATCGTGGACCGGGTCGAGAAGCTGCTGGCCAGTGGCGAGCGGCCCTCGCGCCTGGTCCGCTCGTCACCGTACTTCCGCGCGGCCGTCGAGCTCGAGACGGCACGTGCCGCCGGGTCGCTCACCCGGGCACCGGGCCCGTGGGCACGGCGTCGCCACCGGTACGGCGTCGTCCGGGGCACCGTGGTGCACGCCGGCACCCAGCTGCTCCCGCCGGCCCTCATGCGGCCCGTGCGGCACCTCTACCGGCGCGCCCTGGGTCGGGTCTGAGCCTCAGCTGCCGCCGCCGATGGCGGCCGGACCGTCCTCGCGACGGATGTCGATGATGTGCCCGGTCTGCGGCGACAGGAGCACGTCGAGCGACCGCAGGGCGACGACCTCGGACTCCAGCAGGGTGCCCTCGGGCTCGGCCCCGAAGGCCTTGGTGCGCATGGGCGTGCCGGTGCGCTCGGGGTTCACGCAGTTCACCCGCACCTCACCGGCCCACTCGTCCGCGAGGGCCTGGGTGAGGTTCACCGTGGCGGCCTTGGCCGAGGAGTACAGGGAGTAGCCCTTGCGGCCGCGCGTGTACGACGACGACGTGAACAGCAGCAGCGAGCCGTGGTGCTTGGCCAGGTGCGGGTAGAACTCCTGGGCGATGAAGATGGGGGCGAGGTAGTTGATCTCGGTGGCGGCCCAGATGGTCTCCTCCGACGTCTCGGCGAGGTCGCCGATCGGCAGGACGCCGGCGGTGTTGACCACGAGGTCGATCCGGCCCGACTCGGCCAGCACCTTCTTCGCGGCCGCGGCGACGTCCTCACGACGGTCGACGTGGGTGTTCGTCGAGGACCGGGAGAACGTGTGCACCGTGGCGCCGTGCGTACGCGCCAGCGCGGCGATGTCGCCACCGATGCCGTAGGAGCCGCCGAAGACGACCATGACCTTCCCCGCCAGCGCCTCGCGGTACTGGTTCTCGTCGAGCTCGTCGGGCGCGTCGGCCGAGGCCAGCTGGAACAGCTTGTCGGCGATGTAGACGTCGATCGGCTCGGTGACCTTCATGTTGCGCTCGTGCCCGGCGACGACGGTGATCGGCACCTCCGGCAGGTAGCGCAGCACCACGGTGCAGTCGTCGGTGGCCGTGAAGTCGGGGTCCTGCCAGGCACGGTCGTAGGCGCGGCGGATGACGGAGGACCGGAAGGCCTGGGGCGTCTGGCCGCGGCGCAGCAGGTGGCGCGGGAGGACGTCCTCGATGCAGCCCGAGGTCGCGTCGACCTGCACCACGGTGTCGGCCGACGGGATGGCGGTGTCGACCGCCTCGTACTCCTGCAGGGCTGCCACGCAGTCGTCGATGATCGTCTGGGAGACGAGCGGGCGGACCGCGTCGTGGAACAGCACGTTGCACTCGTCGTCGCCCAGCGCGGCCAGCGCGCGGCTGGTGGTCTCGTTGCGGGTCTCGCCGCCCTCGAGGATCTGGGTCACCTTGTCGTAGCCGCCCGCGTCGACGATGGCGCGCACCGGGTCGAGGTGGCCGGGCGTCATGAGGATGACGATCTCGTCGATGTTCCTCGACGCCTGGAAGGCGGCGACGGTGTGCTCGAGGATCGTCTTCCCGGCGATCTTGATGAGCTGCTTGGGGATGGAGAGCCCCACCCGGGTCCCGGTTCCACCGGCGAGGATCACGGCCACGTTGCGCAGTTCGGTCACCCGAGGAAGGGTACCTGCGTTCATGTCGGCGTCGCCCACCGTCCTCCTGCCGCTCGCTCCGCTGCGCCAGGCTGGCCGCCATGAGCGTGCGTGCCCTCGTCCTGGCGGACACCGACTCCTACGTGAAGTGGGGTGCGACGCTCGCCGCGACCACGCCGTGGACGTCGCGCCTCGCCGTGCTCGACGGCCACGCCGCACCGAGCCGACGCCAGGTCGCCGACGCGGTCGCCGGCTCGGGGTTCGACGTCGAGCAGGTCACCTGGACCGACGCCGACGCCCTGCGCGAGCTGCTCACGGCCTGGCGCCCGGACGTGCTGGTCCTCGCCGTCCGCGCCCACGCCGTGCCACCGGTGCTGCGTCTGCTCGACGACGCCCCTGGCCGGCCGGTCGTGCTCACGGGCGTGGCCGGCGTCTGCGTCCCGGTGCAGTGGTACGACGTGAACCTGCGCCGCGGCGCCGACGTCTTCGTCGTGCACTCGCGCCGCGAGCGACGCGACCTGGTGGCGGTCGCCGCCCGGCACGACGTGCCGCACCGGGTGGCGCTGGCGACGCTGCCGTTCCTGCGCGTGGCCGCGCGCCGTCCGGTCGAGGTCGGGGCCGGTCGTGGCGCCGTGGCCGCGCCGCCCGCACCCGACGGGCCGGTGGTCTTCGCACCTCAGTCGCTCGTGCCGCACGACGACGCCGGGCGCGAGAGGGTCCTGCGCGGGCTCGCCACCGCCGTGAGGCCGGGGCGCGAGGTGCACGTGAAGGTGCGCTCGCGGGCCGGCGAGGTCGAGGCGCACCGCGGAGCCGGCGACTACGCCGCACTGCTCGCACGCCTGCACGCCGACGGCGCCACGCCTGAGGGACTGCGCGTGGTCGACGGCCCCATGAGCCAGCACCTGCGCGGCGCCTCGGGCTTCGTCACGGTCGGCTCCTCGGCGGCGCTCGAGGCCGTGGCCGCAGGCGTCCCCGCCGTCGTGCTCACCGACCTGGGCGTGGACGACGCTCACCTCAACAGCGTGTTCGTGGGGAGCGGGCTGCTGGGCACGCTCGCCGACGTCGCGCACGGTCGCTTCCGGAGCGTGGACCGCGGCTGGGCGCACGACAACTACTTCCACGACCCCGCTGCCGACGACTGGCAGACCCAGGTCGAGCACCTCCTGGCCGAGCGGGCCCGGCACGGGCTCCCTGCGCCCGCCCGCGTGCCCACCACGCTCGGCAACCGGGTGCGGGGCGTCTACTACCGGCTGGACGCCCTCGCGCCGTGGCGCGGCACGGCGCTCGAGCCGCTCGAGCGCCTGCTCCTGGCCGCGGCCCGCCGGCTCAACCGCGCCGTGCTGCACCTGCGCTGAGTGGCCTTGGGGGCCGCGAGGGTGGCGGGAGGTAGGTGGCGCGCGCTTCCCGCGGAGCAGCGGTAGGTGGCACGCGGATACGAGCCCGCTTTCCGCGCGCCGCCTACCTCCGAGTTCCGGGATACGCGCCACCTACCGCCCACCCAGGCCGCAGCCCGAGAGCCGAACCATCGACGTCGCCGCCGCCCGGTCGAAGGCCCTTTCGGAGGCCACACCCAGCGCGAGCCGCAGCATCGCACCGGCAAGGTCGCGCGCCCCCAGCTGCAGCGCACCAGCAGGCCGCGACGGCCCCCTCAGCCGCCGGGCCGGATGATCGCCTCGTTCTGGCTGCTCTTCCAGCGCCGGAAGCCCTCCTCGGTCTCGCCCCGACGCCAGTACGCGGAGACCGAGAGGTCGGCCCGCTCCACCCGCTCGCGCACGTAGGGGCGCACGGTCTTGAGCAGACCTGACTCGCCGTGGACGAAGGCCTGGACACGGCCCTCGGGCCAGTCCCACGCGCGGACCGCGTCGTCGAGGAGCGAGGTGCTGCCGGCCGGGGCATCGCCGCGGTGCAGCCAGTGCACCGTGACCTCCCCAGCCGTGGGCAGGTCGATCTCGTCGCGGGCGTCGTCGACCTCGCAGAACAGCGTGGCCCGCGCACCCTCGGGCAGGTGCTCCAGCGTCACGGCCAGGGCAGGCAGGGCCGACTCGTCACCCACGAGCAGGTGGTGGTCGACGTCCTCGCGCGGCGAGTAGGCACCGCCGGGTCCGCGCACGTGGATCGTGGCCCCCGGTCGCACCTGCGCCGCCCACGGCCCGGCCACGCCCTCGTCGCCGTGCACGACGACGTCGACCCAGAGCTCGCGGGCCTCGAGGTCCAGGCGTCGCACCGTGTAGGTGCGCAGCACCGGCCACACCTCGTTCGGCAACGTCGCCCTGACGTCGTCGAGGTCGAGCGGATCGGGGTAGTCGACGCCGTCGGCCAGGAACACCAGCTTGACGTAGGAGTCGGCCCAGCCGGACCAGCGTCCGGCGAGCTCGTCGAAGCCCCGGGCGACCTCACCGTCACCGAGCACCAGCCGCTTCAGGTGGGGCGTGACCTCCCGGACGTCGAGCACGGTCAGGTGAGCGGGGCGCGACGTCGACACGATGGGTAGCCTAACCAGGTGAGCCACGAGACCCCGACGACCGCAGCCACCCCCTCCTCCGATGGCCCCACTCCCCATGGCACACGGCCTGCCATCGACACCGCCGCCTTCGACCCAGGCGTCCGCCCTCAGGACGACCTCTTCCGGCACGTGAACGGTCCGTGGCTCCGGGACGCGGCGATCGAGCCGGACCGCGCCACCGCCGGAGCGTTCGTGACCCTCGTCGACGAGGCCGAGAAGACCGTCCGGGGCATCGTCGAGGGCTGTCGCGACGCTCTCGACGGCGCCGGCCAGGACGGCGTCGACCACGATGGGGACTCCCGCAAGATCGGCGAGCTCTACGCCAGCTTCATGGACACCGACCGGATCAACGCCCTCGGCACCGAGCCGCTGCAGGAGGACTTCGCCCTGGTCGACGGGATCGCCGACGTCCCGACCTTCGTCCACGTGCTCGGGCGGCTCGAACGGTCCGGCGTCGGGAGCGTGCTGGGCATGTACATCGCTCCCGACCGCGGCAACCCCGACCGCTACGTCACGCACCTGGTGCAGAGCGGCATCGGCCTGCCCGACGAGTCCTACTACTCCGACGACGACTTCGCCGAGGTGCGCGAGGCCTACCTCTCCCACCTCGAGACGATGTTCACGCTCAGCGGGTTCGAGTCGCCGGCGGAGCGCGCGGCGCGGGTGCTCGACCTCGAGACCGCCATCGCGTCCCACCACTGGGACCGGGTGGCCTGCCGCGACGCGCAGAAGACCTACAACCTCATGGACCTCGACGCGCTGCAGACGCTGGTCGGTCCCCTGGACCTCGCCACGTGGTCCCAGGCCGCCGGCATCGGACGCGACGTGCTCGCGGAGGTCGTCGTGTCGCAGCCGTCGTTCCTCGAGGGCGTCGCCGGGCTCGTCACGGCCGACCGGCTGCCCGCCTGGCGCGACTGGCTGCGCTGGCAGGTCCTGCACGCCGCCGCGCCGTACCTGCCCGCGGCCTTCGTCGAGGAGAACTTCTCCTTCTACGGACGCACGCTGAGCGGGACCGACGAGCTGCGCCCGCGCTGGAAGCGTGGCGTCGGCTTCGTCGAGTCGGCCATGGGTGAGGCGATCGGCAAGATCTACGTCCGCACCGAGTACCCGCCGACGTCCAAGGACCGCATGGACGACCTCATCGAGCACCTCGTCGAGGCGTACCGGCGCAGCATCACCGCCCTGCCCTGGATGAGTGACACCACGAAGGCCGAGGCTCTCGAGAAGCTCGCGGCCTTCACCCCGAAGGTCGGCCACCCCGACGCCTTCAAGGACTACTCGGCGCTCGAGACCGACCCGACCGACCTGCTGGGCAACGCCCGACGTGGGCTGTCGGTGGCGATGGACCGCGAGCTGGCCAAGATCGGGCGACCGATCGACCGCGACGAGTGGTACATGACGCCGCAGACCGTGAACGCGTACTACAACCCCACCATGAACGAGATCGTCTTCCCTGCGGCCATCCTGCAGCCGCCGTTCTTCCACGCCGACGCCGACGACGCCGTCAACTACGGCGCCATCGGCGCGGTGATCGGGCACGAGATCGGGCACGGGTTCGACGACCAGGGCAGCCACTTCGACGGCACGGGGGCCCTGCGCAACTGGTGGACCGACGACGACCGGGTGGCCTTCGAGAAGCTCACGGCCGCCCTCGTCGAGCAGTACGCGGCGCTGTCGCCCGAGGGTGCCGACGGGCACACCGTCAACGGCGAGCTCACGATCGGCGAGAACATCGGCGACCTGGGTGGTCTCGGCATCGCCTACCAGGCGTACCGGATCGCCACCGGCGGTGAGGCACCCACGATCGACGGGCTGACGGGTGACCAGCGGTTCTTCATCTCGTGGGCCCAGGCCTGGCAGGCCAAGGTGCGACCGGCCGAGACGGTCCGCCGCCTCACCGTCGACCCGCACTCGCCGCCGGAGTTCCGCTGCAACCAGGTTGTGCGCAACATCGACGCCTTCCACGAGGCGTTCGGCGTCACGCCCGACGACGAGCTGTGGCTCGCGCCCGAGGACCGTGTGACCATCTGGGCGTCGTGACCGAGCAGGCGCGCCTGCAGCGCCGGATCCTGCGGACCCTCGTGGCCGTGCAGGTGGTCGGCGGCGTCGGCAACGGAGCCGGTCTGGCCGTGGGCGTGCTGCTCCTGCGGGAGGTCTCCGGCTCGTCGGGCTGGGCCGGGATGTCGACGGTCATGCTCACCCTGGGTGCGGCGCTCGCGACCGTCCCGCTCGCGACGCTGGCGGTCCGTGCCGGGCGCAGGCCGGCCCTGGCCACCGGCTGGTTCCTCGGTGCGGTCGGGGCCGCCGTGGTGGTGCTCGGTGCCGACGCCGACAGCCTGCCGCTCGTCCTGGTCGGACTGTTCCTCTGCGGTGTCAGCACGGCCTCCAACCTGCAGTCGCGCTTCGCGGCGGTCGACCGCGCCGAGCCGCGGCACGTCGGACGGTCCCTCGCGCTCGTCACGTGGGCCACGACCGTCGGCGCCGTGCTCGGGCCCAACCTGATCGGGCCGGGCACCACCACGGCTCGGGCCCTCGGCGTGCCCGACCTCGCCGGTCCCCTCGTCTTCTCGTGCGTGGCCTTCGCGGTGGCCGGCACCGTGGTCCTCGTGCTCCTGCGGCCCGACCCGCTGCCGCCGGCCCGGCGCGGCGGGATCGACGTCCCGGTGCCCCGGGTCCGCGCCGCCCTGCCGCACGTGCGGGGCGAGACGCGCACGGCCGTGGTCACCATCGCGCTCGCCCACGCCGTGATGGTGTCCGTCATGGCCCTCACCCCGGTCCACATGCAGGACCACGGTGCCGGGGTGGAGGTGATCGGATTGACCATCAGCCTGCACATCGCCGGCATGTACGCACTGTCACCGGTCATGGGGTGGCTGGCGGACCGCTGGGGTCCGGCTCGCACCATCCTCGCCGGTCAGCTCGTGCTGGTCGCCGCCGTCGTGGTCGCCGGGACGTCCGGTACCTCGGAGGTGCGGATCACGGTCGGCCTGGTGCTCCTGGGCCTGGGCTGGTCGGCCGCCACCATCGCCGGGGCGGCGCTGCTCACCCGGTCCACCGATCCCGCGGTGCGCCCGCTGGTGCAGGGGCTCGGCGACCTGACGATGAACTTGGCCGGGGCCGCGGGAGGCCTCCTGGCGGGCGTGCTCGTGGCGTGGCAGGGCTTCGGCACGCTCAACGCGGCCGCCGGCACGCTCGTGGTGCCCGTCGTGCTGCTGGTGGTCGCCGGACGGCGGGCCGCCCAGCAGGTCAGCGTCGGAACACGCTGAAGCGAATCCGGTCGACGACGCTCAGGACGCGGTCGTACCACCAGTCGGCCACGCGGTCGGCCACCGCGTAGCGGGCGTCCGCCGTCCGGTCCAGGACGGGCCAGAACAGGTCCGCCACGCGCTCCCCCAGCTCGGCCCACCGGTCGTCGCTCACGAACAGCCCCGTCACCGCGATGACCGCCAGCGACGACCACGGCGTGCCGAGCACCACGGCGAAGAGCAGGTTGACGACGATCGCGACGGTCGCCACCAGGTCGCGGCTCCCCCGCCGCAGCAGCATCGGTGCGAAGAACAGCTGCACGCCGAGCACGGTCCACGTGAGGACCGCCAGGAGGACGTCACCGTTGGAGATGAGGTCCGAGAGCCACGGGAACGGTCGGAACTCCGGCAGCTGCAGCGTCGTGTAGAGGGCGGTGCCGTCCTGCCAGGCGGGCTGGGAGACCTTGTCGAGGCCGCCGGCGAAGTACGCGAGGATCGTCTGGGTGCCCAGGCCCACCAGGCCGACGTTGTGCATCCCGGTGCGCAGCCACTCAGGCGCGACGTCGTCGCTGTCGCGCGGCTCGACCCGGTTCGCGTCGAGCGACCAGACCTCGGAGGTCCGCATGAGCAGCATCCACAGCAGCGCGAGCCGGACGAGGTTGTCGCCGATCGACCCCAGCACCGGGTTCTGCGCGGTGACGGCGATGAACCCGACGAGCACCACGATGGTCATCGCCTTGGCGTGCCATCCCAGCACGAGTCCCACGGCCCCCAGGATCACCGCCACGTAGATGGCGGTGAGCAGGTCACCGCTCACCCCGTCGAGCAGCGCGATCTCGGGGAACCGACTCACGGCGCGGGCGGGCTCGGCCCACGCGGAGGCGTCGCCGACCCACACCTGTCGGGTGGAGAAGTTCGTCAGCAGCAGCCCCAGCACGCACAGGCCGATGAGGATCCGTGCTGCCGCCACGGCGTGCAGGGCGTGGCGCTCCGACGTGAGCCACCGCTCCGCCGACCTGCGCGTGCTGCCGATCGCGTCCCTGACGCGCCAGATCGTGCTCATGCGTCCGCCAGGTAGGAGTCGAAAGCGGACTGTGCCTCGGCGGAACCGCGCACCGCACGCCGCCACCCGGCGTCGAACCACTCGAAGTCCACGGCGGTGATCCGTTCGGCGTCGCGCTGCTCGTGCGGCGGCACGATCCGGCGGCCCACCCGGTACTGGACCTGGACGACCCTCTGGTCGGAGTAGGCCTGGGTGTAGAGCGAGGCGAAGCGGGTCACCATCGTGTCGAGGTCCAGGTAGCCGCGCACGGCGTCGGCCGGCACTCCCGCACCCTGCAGGGCCCCGCGCAGCTCCGCGACGGGGCGGCCGGCGTAGGAACCGAGGACGACGCGACGACCGGACGATCCCAGACCGAACATCGCGTTGTTCAGGTTGGTGGCGAGCCGGCGGCCGGCGAGGTGCACGCGCGCGGGGGCGACGTCGTTGCGCGTCCGCGTCAGGTCGGCACGGGTGACGTCGAGCCAGGGGGTCTGTCTCACCTCGTCCTTCCCCACACGCACACGGGCCCGGACCCAGAGCGACTCGTCGACCCGCTGGGAGCTGGGCTCGAGCAGGTCCCACGACTGCCGGAAGTACGGGTCGACGTACCTGGCGAGCAAGGATCCTCCAGCCACCTCGCGGACCGGGCCCGACGGGGCGAGCCACAGGGCGAGCAGCACCGAGTGGACGAGAGCGAGCGAGGCGAGCACCAGGACGAGGGTCGTGCGCCAGTCGTGCCGAGGGACGTCGGCCCGCCGCGATCCGCCACTGCCACCTCCCTCCACCGACATGCCTTCCATCGTAGGTCGTGACAGACGCCTGCCCGGTGACCGAGACCGGTCACCGGGCAGGCGTCGTGCTACGTCGTCAGATCTTCAGACGACGACGCTCGTTGATGAGCACCGCGGCTCCGAAGAGCACCAGGCCGAGACCCAGCAGCCAGAACGGCAGCAGGTTCGGGGCACCGGTGGCCGGCAGCGTGGTCGTGACGTCGGCGTCGGCCTGCGCGTCAGCGTCCGCAGCAGCGTCGGCCTGGGCGTCGGAGTCGGCGTCGGCCACCGCGTCGGCGTCAGCGTCGGCGTCGGCGTCAGCGTCGGCATCGGCGTCGGCGTCGACGTCGGCCTGCGTGTCGGCGTCGTCGGCCTGCGTGGCCAGGGCGTTCGGGCCACAGCTCGTGCGAGCCAGGTCCAGGGCCACGGCCGGGTTGTCGCCGATGCCGAGCGCGGTCAGGCTCAGCGCGGTGACCTCGATCGCCTCGCCGTCGGCGTCGACGACCTGCTTGTTGATCGTGCCGTTCACGACGGGCTGCAGGGCCTCGCCCAGCTGGTTCAGCAGGCTGGTCTCGACGGCGTCGAGGATCGGCGTGACCAGCTGCTGCTGGACCGTGGCGACGAGAGCGGCCAGCGGGCCGAGAACGGCGCCGAGGCTGTCGTTGAGCGACTGCTCGAGCGTGGCGATGATGCCGTCGACCACACCGTTGACCAGGTCCTGGACACCGGGACCGACGAGCGCGGTGTTGGGCTCGCCCGCGCCGAGCTCGACCGGGATGATCACGTCGTTGCCCTCGGGCAGGTCGACGATCAGGTTGATGCTGGCGACCTGCGAGGTGCCGGTGGCGTCGGCGCCGGCCTCGGCGGTGCACTGGCTGGTGACGGCACCGATCTCGGCGCGGACGTCGATGACGCCGGTGACGGCGTCGAGGACGGGGTCGAGCGCGGCCTCCTGGATCGCGGTCAGCAGCGGCGTCAGGGCGGCCTCGAAGAGCGGGCCGGTGACCGGGTCGAGCCCGTCGAGGATCCCGTCGAGGATCGTGCCGGTGTTCACGGCACCGGGCGCGATGTCGGCGCCGATGGTCGAGAGGTCGATCGACGCGAGCGTCGGGATGGCGATGGGCGCGACGGCGGCCGCAGCCTCGGAGGTGCCCCGGTCGCCGTCCAGACCGGTGGAAGCCGTCTGGTCGAAGGCGCTGACGCCCTGCGTCGAGAGGCCGGTGCCGCACAGGCCCGTGCCGTTGCTGGGAGCACCCTCACCGGTCGAGACCGCAGCGCACTCCTGCGAGTCGACGATGCCGGTGATGCCGGAGGCGGTGACGGCGCTGGCGTTGGACTGCGCCACGGTCTCGTCGGCGCCGCTGGCGGAGAAAGAGACCGCGGTCGTGATGAGCAGGGTGCCCAACCCGAGCGCGAGGGTGTTTCTGCCGAGCTTGTTCATGTGGAAAGACTCCCGTGTCGCTGTTGTTGCGGCGCGAGAAGATTATTCCCTCGACGTGTGCCGCGTGCCAGTGACGACCACCACAGGCGGCCGCGGGCAACATCTTACGCAGATCTCAGGCAATCGTGGGTCTTCGGTCCCATCGGGCGGACGCTGAGACGCATCACACACCGATGGACTCGTCCTGCCCGCGAACCTCTCGGCCCCTGCGGTTCCGGGCCGTTCGGGCTCGCCACCAGCGTCCAGCACGCCGCCAGGAAGCGTCGCTCACGAGCATCATGTCGACCGCGATCATGACGAGCGAGAAGTACATGATCCCCATGAACACCCCGATGCCGAGGTGCATGCCGGTGACCACCACGAGGGCCAGGGCTCGCGTGCTGCGGTAGAGCAGCAGCACCGGGAAGAGCAGCTGCACGACGATCGCGGTCCAGGTGGCCAGCAGGACGATCGGCTCCGCGCTGGAGAACGGATGGATGAGGTCGCGCCAGGGCGAGTAGGCCTCGGTCTGCAGTGGGAAGTAGACCGCTCGCCCGCTCATCCACACGTCGCTCTGCACCTTCCACAGCGCCGAGCCGACGTAGACCATGACCACCTGGTGGATGATCAGGACGACCGCCAGGTTGTGCAGCGTCGTCGAGAGCCACGGCGGCACGATCGGTCGGACCGCCCCCCTGCGCCCACGCAGCCAGGCGTCGACGGAGAAGTGCCGGCCCGAGTCGGTGAAGCACGCGTACAGGAGGACCATGCGCAGGATGGCGTCACCCCCGGAGCCGACGAAGGGGTTGCTCACGTACAGCGACATCCACAGGAACAGGGTGAGGACGGCCGCACCGCGGGTCCACAGACCGACCATGAGCAGGAGGCCTGCCACCACGGTGAGCAGGTAGAGGAGGTCGAACGTCAGTCCGTCGGCCTGCTGGAAGATGCCGAGGACTCCCGGCCACGGCTTCGCGTCGCGCACCGACGACGTCCACGCCGCGCCGTCGCCCCACGTGTAGTGCCGATCGGGCCAGTTGACGAGCATCTGCGTCCAGACGATGAGGCCCAGCACGATGCGCGTCACCGCGAGTCCCCGAGTCGCGTGCGGACGGGCCGTGAACCAGTCCCAGGCCCGGTCGAGCCCGCCCCCCACCCCGGCCGCCCTCATCGGTGCGACGCCCAGAAGTCGCGGATCGAGGCCCGCTCGGCCTCGTCGCCACGGAGGGGCTCGCGCCACCCGTTGATCCGCTGACGCACGGCGGGCCGCGCCCGCTCGCGGCTGTCCGCATCTTCGCCGCGAGCCTCCCAGGGCGTGACCCCCTGGCTGCGCGTCGCGTAGCGGACGGCGACCAGCCGGCTGTCCGGTCGCTGTGCCTCGAGTGCCTCGGTGGCGAGCCGGGTGGTGGCACGGTCGTACACGAGGTAGAGATCCACCTGGCTGTCGTCGAGCGCGTCGTCGGAGCCGGCACGCAGGTCCTGGGCGAGGCGCTGCCAGGACACGACGTCCTTCGGGTCCGCCACGTCCGCGACCTCGCGCTGGTCGGTGTCGAGGGTGCCGTACCTCGAGCCGAGCGGACCGTAGAGCTTGTTCGTGACGTAGCCCGCCCGCCCGCCGACGAGCCGGTGGCGCACGAGGTCGAGCTCGACGTCGGTCCAGTCGAGCCAGTCGGTGACCACGAGCTCGCCGTCCTGCTCGTAGGCGCCCTGGAACCGGACGGTGCGGTCGGCCGAGACCGGGTTGGGCGCGAAGAGCCGCCAGTTCTGGGCGAAGTAGGCGCCCAGGTAGGACGTGGCTGGACGCGCGGCCTCGGAGTACGTGTTGGGCGGCAGCGCGGCGAGCGTCACCACGACGAGGTGGCCGGCTGCTGCGACGGCGACCAGGCCGACGACCACCAGACGCCACCACGGCGGGCGCGGTCGCGCGGTCGGCTCCTCTCGCTGCACCTGCACACGGTACTCGGACCCCGGTGTGGATGATGGACTCGTGCGCATCGAGACGGCCTCGCCCCACGACCCCGACGTCGCCGTCCTCCTCGACGAGCACCTCGCGCAGATGCGCGCCACCTCGCCTCCCGGCAGCGTCCACGCGCTTCCGCACGACGCTCTGGCGAGGGACGACGTCGTGCTCGTCGCGGCCAGACGTGCCGGGCCGGACCACGACGGGGACCGGTTGCTGGGCATCGGGGCCCTCAAGCGGCACGCTGGCGGCCTCGGGGAGCTGAAGGCCATGCGCACCACCGAGGATGCACGCGGCGCCGGTGTCGGCGCCGCCGTCCTGGACCATCTGGTCCGGGTCGCGCGTGCGCAGGGGTTGACCCGCGTGAGTCTCGAGACCGGGACCCAGCCCGCGTTCGAGCCGGCCCGCCGGCTCTACGCCCGGCGCGGGTTCGTCGAGTGCGGTCCCTTCGCGTCGTACGTCCTCGACCCGCACAGCGTCTTCATGACGCTCTCGCTCGACTGAGTCAGGACGCGTCGGGCTCCACGTCGAACGTCGCGTTGTAGCGGTGCAGCGAGTCCGCCACGGCCAGCAGGTCGCCCTCCTGCCACCCCGCGAAGCGCTCACCGAGCGCCGTCCGCCGGTCGACGTCGACGTCACGGATCCGTCGTCGACCCTCGTCGCTGGCCGACAGCAGCGTGGCCCGCCCGTCCTCCGGGTCGGGGGTGCGATCGACCAGACCGAGCTCCAGCAGGTGCTGGACGGACCGACTGACGGCGGCCTTGTCGAGCTCCAGGACCCCGCAGAGCGAGCTCCCTCGCACCGGTCCGTCCGCCTCGACCTGCGCCAGGACCAGGTAGCCGACGGGCTGCAGGTCCGGGTGCACGGAGTGGGCCCGCTCCACGACCGCACGGCGCGCCCGCCTCAGCAGCACACCCACCTCGAGCTCGACCAGCCGCAGCGCGCCCAGCGCGCCCGGCTGGGTGCCGCTGTCGTGCGTCGAGGTGGGCGCGGCGGTCATCAGAGGCTCGCCACGGTGTCGGCGGGCTGCCCCTCGGACTCGAGCTCGTCCACGTCCTTCTCGATGGTGGTGCGCAGCGGCACCTCCTTGATGAACAGGATGCAGACCAGGGCCGCGACCGCGAAGGGCGTCGCCACCATGAAGATGTGGCCGAAGGCTTCCCCGAACGAGGCTTCGTAGAGGGTGCGGAACGGGCCCGGCAGCGCCGAGATGTCCGGGATGTGGCCGGTCGACTGCTGAGCGGCCTCGAGATCTGCACGGTCGAGCTGACCGGATGCCGTCAGCTGCTGGACACCGTCGCTGACGTTGCGCTTGACGTCGTGGCTGAGGATCGTCCCGAGCACCGCGACGCCCACCGATCCGCCCATCGAGCGGAAGAAGGCGACGACCGAGCTGGCGGCCCCCATGTCCTCGAGACGCGTGTTGTTCTGCACGGCCAGGACCAGGTTCTGCATGGTGGCGCCGAGGCCGAGGCCCACGAGGGCCATGTACAGGCCGACGGTCCACAACGGCGTCGAGCCGTCGATCGTGCCGAGCAGGGCGAAGCCGGCCGTCACGAGGACCATGCCGCCGACGAGCCAGCGCTTCCACACACCGGTGCGGCTGATGATGCGCCCGGAGGTGATGCTCGAGACGAGCAGGCCGCCGACCATGGCGATCGACATCAGCCCGGCCTCGGTCGGCGACATGCCGCGCGAGAACTGGAAGTACTGGCTCAGGTACACGGTGGCGCCGAACATCGCGATGCCGATCATCACGGAGGCGAGGGTGGCCAACGACGTGGTCCGGTCGCGGAAGAGACGCAGTGGGATGATCGGCTCGGTGGCGAACCGCGCCTCGACGACGAGCGCGGCGGCGATGAGCACCGCGCCACCGACCACCAGACCGGCCGACGTGGCCGACGCCCACGCGAAGCTGGAGCCGGCGAGCGAGACCCACACCAGCAGCAGGCTCACGCCGCCCATGATGAGGGTCGCTCCCGCGTAGTCGATCGAGACCTCGCGGCGGACCACGGGCAGGTGCAGGGTGCGCTGCAGCAGCACGAAGGCGGCGAGGGCGAAGGGCAGGCCGACGAAGAAGCAGCCGCGCCAGCCGAGCGGGCTGTCGACGATCAGTCCGCCGATGAGCGGGCCACTGACCGTGGCCAGCGCGAAGACGGCGCCGATGTAGCCGGAGTAGCGGCCCCGCTCACGCGGGGTGACCATCGAGGCGATGACGACCTGCACGAGTGCGGTCAGGCCGCCGACGCCGAGCCCCTGCAGGGCGCGCGCACCGATGAGGACGCCCATGCTGGGCGCGAACGCCGCCACGAGCGAGCCGGCCGAGAAGATCACCAGGGCGATCTGCACGAGCATCTTCTTGCTGAACAGGTCGGCCAGCTTGCCCCAGATCGGGGTGGTGGCGGTCATGGCCAGCAACGTGGCGACGACGACCCACGTGTAGCCGGTCTGGCTGCCCTCGAGGTCGGTGACGATGCGCGGCAGCGCGTTGGTGACCACGGTGCTCGACAGCATCGCGACGAACATCGCGAGCAGCAGGCCACTGAGGGCCTCGAGCACCTGGCGGTGGGTCATCTGGCCCGCGGCCTCGGCTGCGGGCGCCTGGGTGGTGGCACTGGGTTCGGACACGGGGGCTCGCTTCACGGGAGGACGGATTGGTTGACTCCGTCAACTATAGCGAGATGGTTGATCAGCGCAACCAATAGGTGACGTGAGGTGGCTCACCGCCGGGCCAGCCACTCCCCGAACTCCGGCCCCTCCCCCGTCGCGCCCGGGCGGCCGCGCAGCGCACCGGAGGCGATCCCCGTGCCGTAGGCGCCGGGCAGCGAGACCTGCACGACCCGGCCGCGGCGCCCGGTCGCCGCCAACCACTGCCGGGCGAGATCGGCGACCACCTCGTCGCGCGGTCCGACCAGGTCCGGCACCCGACCCTGCGGCCCGGCTTCTACGAGGTCGACCAGGCGCTCGGCCACGGTGTCCCCCGCCACGGGCCGGGCGAGGATCCGCGGCACGAGGGAGACGCTGCCGACGGAGGCGAAGCCCAGGGCCTGCTCGGCGAACTCGTGCACCTGCGTCGCCCTCTGGATCGTCCACGGAACAGGGCCGGTGGCCACCATCCGCTCCTGCGCGAGCTTGCCTGCGTAGTAACCCGCGTCGATGTCGTCGATGCCGACCACCGAGAGCGCCACGTGGTGCCCCACGCCGGCCCGGGCCCCCGCGGTGAGCAGCCGGCGCGTCACGGTGGTCGTGAAGCGCACCGCCGCACCCGCCGAGAGGGTGACGACGTTGGTGAGGTCCAGCACGGCGTGGGCTCCTGCGAGGGCGTCGTCGAGACCGGCCCTGCTCCGCCGGAGGTCGTGACCGCTGCCTCGGGACAGCACCGTCACGTCGTGGCCCCGCCGGCGAGCACGCTCGACGACCACCCGTCCGATGACCCCCGTACCGCCTGCGACGACGACCTTCACGGCACCTCCTGCTCTCGGTGGACCGTACGCCCGCAGGGGTGCGCGGTGCCAGACCCCCGACCGACACCTCTATCGGCGATGATGTCGCCATGCTCATCGTCGGTCTGGTCCTCGTGGGGCTCGCCGCCCTGCTGCACGTCTACATCTTCTGGCTCGAGTCGTTCGCGTGGACCTCGGCCCGCGGGCGGGCGACCTTCGGCACGACCGTCGAGGAGGCTCAGGCGACGCGCGAGCTGGCCTACAACCAGGGCTTCTACAACCTGTTCCTGGCTCTCGTGGCGGGCGCAGGCGTGATCCTCGTGGCCGTCGACGAGGCCGTCGTCGGGGCCACGATGGCGTTCGTCGGCGCGGGCTCGATGCTGGCCGCCGCTGCGGTGCTGCTGCTCTCGAGCCCGGACAAGGCCCGCGCCGCGATCACCCAGGGAGCGCTACCGCTGCTCGGCGTCGTCGCCCTGGCCGTGGGCCTGGCCTGACGCCTCGACGGAGTACACCAGCCGCGCGAACTGCCCCACGGCCGTGGCGCTGCGCAGCCGCAGGCGGGACGACTCCACACGGCGCGGGAGCAGCGGGGCGCCGCTGCCGAGCGTGACCGGGGCGACGGAGACCGCGATCTCGTCGAGCGCGTCGGCCTCGAGGAACTGGGCGGCGAGGTCCCCTCCCCCGACGACCCACACGTCGCGGCCAGCCGCGGCCTCGCGGATCCGCGGCAGCACGTCGGCGACGGGACCACGCACCAGACGCACGTCGGCGCCGGCGGGCACGGGGAGGTCGCGGGTGGTGAACACGAAGGTGGGGCGGTCGCCGTGGAAGCCCTGCCACTTCTCCGGGTGCTCCAGCACGTCCTCGGTGCGCAGGAGCCACTCGTAGGTGCTGGACCCCTCCACCAGCACCGCCGCGTCGACCGGCAGGAGCCCCTCCTCGGGCTGCTCGCCGCCGTCGACGGCGAACAACCAGTCGAGGGAGTGCTGCTCGTCGGCGATCCAGCCGTCGAGGCTCGTGGCCGTGTCGTAGACGATGCGTCCCATGCGGTGAGCGTAGGCGCGAGCTCCGACAGGCCGGATCGACACGACGAGGGGCCCGGACCGTGGTGGTCCGAGCCCCTCGCGGGTCGTGCTCCTCGCTCAGCGCTGCACGTCGAAGCGGTCGGCCTCCATGACCTTGACCCAGGCCCCGACGAACTCGTCGACGAACGCGTCGGCACCGTCGTCGCTCGCGTAGACCTCGGCCACGGCGCGCAGCTCGGAGTTCGAGCCGAACACGAGGTCGGCGCGGCTCCCGGTCCAGCGCACCTCGCCGGAGGCGTCGCGACCCTCGTAGATGCCGGCCTCGGGATCGACCGACGTCCAGGTGACGTCCATGTCGAGCAGGTTCACGAAGAAGTCGTTCGTGAGCGTGCCCGGGCGGTCCGTCAGGACGCCCAGCGTGGACCGGTCGTAGGTGGCGCCGAGGGCGCGCAGACCGCCGACGAGGGCCGTCATCTGCGGGGCGCTGACGCCGAGCAGGTTCGCGCGGTCGACGAGCAGGTGCTCCGCCGGCAGCCGGTTGCCCTTGCCGAGGTAGTTGCGGAACCCGTCGGCACGCGGCTCCAGCCACTCGAAGGACTCGACGTCGGTGTGCTCGAGCGTGGCGTCGACGCGGCCCGGGGTGAACGGGACCGCGATCTCACGGCCGGCCGCCTTGGCGGCCTGCTCGATGCCGACGCCACCGGCGAGGACGATCAGGTCGGCCAGCGACACCGAGGTGCCGGAGTCCGCCTGGATGCCCTCGAGGACGCCGAGCACCCGACGCAGCTCGCCGGGGTTGTTGACCTCCCAGCCGATCTGCGGCTCGAGGCGCACGCGAGCGCCGTTGGCGCCGCCGCGCTTGTCGCTGCTGCGGAACGTCGAGGCCGAGGCCCACGCCGTGCTCACGAGGTCGGTCACGCTCAGGCCGGAGTCGGCGATGCGCTGCTTGAGGTCCGCGACCGCGGCCTCGTCGAGCGGCGCACCGGTGGCCTCGGGCAGCGGGTCCTGCCAGATGAGCGTCTCGGAGGGGACCTCCGGGCCGAGGTAGCGCTGGATCGGACCCATGTCACGGTGCGTCAGCTTGAACCAGGCCCGCGCGAAGGCGTCGGCGAACGCGGCCGGGTCGTCCTTGAAGCGGCGCGAGATCTTCTCGTACGCCGGGTCGACACGCAGCGCCAGGTCGGTGGTCAGCATCGTGGGCTTGCGGTTCGGACCACCGTGGGCGTCGGGGATGATCGCCTCGGCGTCCTTGGCGACCCACTGCGCCGCGCCGGCCGGGCTCTCGGAGAGCTCCCACTCGTAGCCGAACAGGATCTCCAGGTAGTCGTTCGTCCACTGCGTCGGCTTGGTGGTCCAGGTGACCTCCAGGCCCGACGTGATGGTGTCGTTGCCGTGGCCGGTGCCGAAGGAGTTCTTCCAGCCCAGGCCCTGCTGCTCGATGGGAGCGCCCTCGGGCTCCGCACCGACGTGGGCGTCGGGGTCGGCAGCACCGTGGGTCTTGCCGAAGGTGTGACCTCCCGCGATCAGGGCGACGGTCTCCTCGTCGTTCATCGCCATGCGACCGAACGTCTCGCGGATGTCGCGGGCCGACGCCATCGGGTCGGGGTTGCCGTTGGGGCCCTCGGGGTTGACGTAGATGAGGCCCATCTGGACGGCGGCCAGCGGCTTCTCGAGGTCGCGGTCGCCGGAGTAGCGCTCGTCACCGAGCCACGTGGTCTCCGGGCCCCAGTACACGTCGGCGTCGGGCTCCCACACGTCCTCGCGACCACCGGCGAAGCCGAAGGTCTCGAAGCCCATGGACTCCAGCGCCACGTTGCCGGTGAGAACCATGAGGTCCGCCCAGGAGAGGTTCTTGCCGTACTTCTTCTTGACCGGCCAGAGCAGGCGGCGGGCCTTGTCGAGGTTGCCGTTGTCGGGCCAGCTGTTGAGCGGGGCGAAGCGCTGCTGGCCGGCACCGGCGCCGCCGCGGCCGTCGTGCACGCGGTACGTGCCGGCACTGTGCCAGGCCATGCGGATCATGAGGCCGCCGTAGTGGCCGAAGTCGGCCGGCCACCAGTCCTGCGAGGTGGTGAGCACCTGCTCGATGTCGCGCTTGACCTCGGCGAGGTCGAGGGACTCGAAGGCGGCGGCGTAGTCGAAGTCCTCGCCGTGCGGGTTCGCGACGGCGGGGTTCTTCGCCAGGACCTTGAGGTTGACGCCCTCGGGCCACCAGACCTTGTTCGCGTCCTGGCGGGTGGGGTGGGGCAGCGACTCGTGCGCGACGGGGCAGCCGCCTCCGGCAGCGCCCTTGGCGTGGTCCGGCTCGTTCATCTCGCCGACTTCGGCGTCGGGCTTGTCGTGCTCGCTCACGTGGGTTCCTCTCACGGGGTTGGACAGGTCGGGCGGTCCGCGTCGATGACGCGGGAGTCAGGCGGTGCAGGAGGGGCAGGTGCCCCAGAAGATGACCTCGGCCTCGTCGATGACGAAGCCGTGGTCGGACGACGGGACGAGGCAGGGAGCCTCGCCCGTGGCGCAGTCGACGTCGGCGATGTCGCCGCAGCCGCGGCACACCACGTGGTGGTGGTTGTCCCCCACGCGTCGCTCGTAGCGTGCGGTGTGGCCGTGCGGCTGGATGCGCCGGACGATCCCCACCTGGGTGAGGGCGGCCAGCGTGTCGTAGACCGCCTGGTGCGAGACGTCGGGGACGAGGGTCCGGGCGGCGTCGATGACGGTGGCGGTGTCGGCGTGCGGCGTCCGTTCGAGCGCGTCGAGGACGGCCACCCGGGGGCGCGTGACGCGCAGTCCCGCCTCCCTCAGGAGCTCGGGTGCCTCGATCGACGTCATGCCCCCGACTGTAGCCACTTTCTTGAACGAGTCAAGAAACGACACGCGAACATCAGGTGCGCGGTGCGGTGCTCACCGCCGCGCGCGGTCACGTTCGACGCGGGCCCGGTGCAGCGCCTGCATCTCGTCGGCGAGCTCGGGGGCGGGACCGTCGACCACGACTCCCGGCACCACCTGCTCGATGGGCAAGGTGGCCACAGGCGGGGCGGGCTCCCCCCATCCGTCGAGCCACTCGGTGAGCTGCGTGGCTCGCACCGCGACGACGATGCGTCCCAGCCCGACCCAGCCGTGAGCCGCGGAGCACATGGCACAGTGCTCCCCCGTCGTGTACGCGGTCGCGCCGGCTCGCTCAGCCGGCGCCAGGTGCGCCCCGGCCCATGTGGCGAGCGCGAGCTCCGGATGGCGTGTCGCGTCCCCCGCGCCCTCCTGGTTGCGCTCCTCTAGCAGCACGGTGCCGTCGGCGCCGACCAGCAGCGAGCCGAAGGGCATGTCGCCGTGCTCGAGCGCCTCGCGGGCGAGCTCGACGCAGCGGCGCAGGTGGGTGAGGTCCGTGTCGGTCAGCGTCATGCGGCCATCATCGGCCAGGACGTGCGTCCCCGCGCCACGGGATCGACCCGCTCCACGCCGCGTCCCGCCTCCCCGGCGCGGCGCTGGGCCGTCAGAGGTAGGTGGCCCGCGTATCCCGGCCCGTCCAGGTAGGCCCGCCGCGGATACACCGTGCGTATCCGCGGCACATCTACCGCCGCCCCCGCGGGTAGCGCGGCCTACCTACCCCCACGGCCCCGACCCGGGGATGCAGGTGCGTCCTCGGCCCCATCCTGATCCCGTGCCGCCAGCGGTAGGTGACGCACCGAAGGACGCAGTCAGAGGTAGGTGACGCACCTGCCGAGACCGTCGAAAGGTACGAGACCTACCTCCGACACCCACGAAACGTGCGACACCTACCTCTGACCGCCCAGGCCGCGACCCGAGAGCCCGACCGGCCCCCTGTCGGCTGCCCGGTCGAGGCCCTTTCGCGGCGCAGGTTCAGCAGGAGCCGAGGAAGCGCAGCCGCAGGTCATGTCCGAGTCAGCCGCCGCGGCAACGACGAAGACCCCCAGTCTCGAGGACTGGGGGCCTTCGCTCGTTCGAGTGGAGCATAGGAGACTCCGTCGCTCGCAGAGCTCGCTCCTCCCCGAATCACCGGTCCCGATTCGAACGAGAGAAGGCCCCTGCCGGAACGAAGAAGACCCCCAGTCTCGAGGACTGGGGGCCTTCGCTCGTTCGAGTGGAGCATAGGAGATTCGAACTCCTGACCTCTTCCATGCCATGGAAGCGCGCTACCAACTGCGCCAATGCCCCTCGCGGGTGGTACCCGACCGGGTCGAGCACCGAGTGAACACTCTAGACCCTGCCGCGGAGCGACTCAAACCGGGGTCACTCGTCGTCGGACATGACCGGCTCCGGCAGGGTGCCGGCGTTCCACTCCGTGAGCCGCCAGCGCGTCCCGTGCGCCGGCGAGATCTGCTCGAGCGCGATCCAGGAGCAGTTCGAAAGCCCGGCGAACGTCCGCCACGTGGCCTCAGGGAAGCCCAGGAACGTGCAGGCCCCGACCCGCAGCACCGCGCCGTGCGCCACGACCACGAGCGTCTGCTCGTCCTCCAGCGACTCGAGCGCCTCGGTGAGCGCCTCCGACAGGCGCGCGCCGGCCTCGGCGTGCAGCTCCGCCTGCGGGAACCGCTCCTCGCGGTCCTCCAGCATCGCCTTCATGAGCTCGGGGAAGCGGTCCCACGACTCGCGCCACGTGAGGCCCTCGCGCTCACCGAAGTTCATCTCGCGCAGGCGCTCGTCGAGCTCGACGGGCACGCCGGTCACCCGCGACAGCTCCTCGGCCGTGTCGCGCGCCCGTTCGAGGTCGGAGCTGAGGATCCGCACCGGCCGGAGCGACGCGAGGCGTGCGGCGGCCGCGCGCGCCTGCTCGCGTCCGACGTCGTCGAGCGACGTGTCGGTCTGTCCCTGCACCCGGCCCGCGACGTTCCACTCCGTGCGCCCGTGGCGCCAGAGCACGACCCGACGCGTCATGCCGACGTGAGGCTGATGGTCGGGCAGTCGCTCCACAGACGCTCGAGGGCGTAGAAGGCCCGCTCCTCGCTGTGCTGCACGTGCACCACGAGCTCGGCGAAGTCGATGAGCACCCACCGGCCCTCGCGCTCGCCCTCGCGCCGCACGGGCTTGGCGCCGAGCTCCAGCAGCTTCTCCTCGATGGCGTCCTTCACGGCTCGCACCTGCGGCTGGTTGCTCGCGCTGCACAGCAGGAAGACGTCGGTGATGTAGAGCTGCTCGGAGACGTCGAAGGCGAGGATCTCGGTGGCGAGCTTCTCGTCGGCGGCGGCGGCGGCGGCGCGGGCGAGCTCGATCGCCCGGTCGGACGCGGTCATGGGGAGTCCTCGGAGTCGGGGTCGGTTCCCGGGACGGCCCCTGGGGGCGCCTCGGGAGGCGGGGAGTAGAGACGGTGCTTGCCGATGTACTGGACCACGCCGTCGGGGACGAGGTACCAGACCGGCTCGCCCGACGTGACGCGCACACGGCAGTCGGTCGACGAGATGGCCAGGGCCGGGATCTCGACGAGCGTGATGCGCTCGACGGGGAGCCCCTCCAGCGTCTGCTCGTCCATCTCGTGCCCGGGGCGCGTGCAGCCGACGAAGTGCGCCAGCTCGAAGAGCTCCTCGTGGTCGCGCCAGGTGAGGATCGCCGCCATCGCGTCGGCGCCGGTGATGAAGTACAGGTCAGCGTCGGGCATGTCCGCGGCCAGGTCGCGGAGGGTGTCGATGGTGTAGGTGGGCCCGTCGCGGTCGATGTCGACCCGGCTGACCTCGAAGCGGGGGTTCGCCGCCGTGGCGATCACCGTCATGAGGTACCGGTGCTCGGCGGTCGAGACCTCACGGTCGGCCTTCTGCCAGGGACGACCGGTCGGCACGAAGACGACCTCGTCGAGGTCGAACCACGACTGCACCTCGCTCGCCGCCACGAGGTGGCCGTGGTGGATCGGGTCGAACGTGCCACCCATGACGCCGACGCGACGTCGTCGCGTGGGCAGGGGCTCGGCGACCACGGACCCTGACGTGCTCAGGAGTGCTCGCGACCCTTGCCGAAGGCCAGCAGCGCGAACAGCAGGATCAGCAGGATCGCGAGGGCGACACCGCCGATGATGTACGGGTTGATGTGGCCGCCCTCGGCGGACTCTTCGGCTGCGACCAGGAACTCGAGCATGGTCGCAATCTACCAGCGCGGGCAGGGCGGGCCGACGTGGTGGTGCCCGACCCCGTGATGCTCAGCGCACGTGGCCGTCGCCGGTCACCACGTACGTCGTGGTCGTCATCTCCTGCAGGCCCATCGGGCCGCGTGCGTGCAGCTTCTGGGTGGAGATCCCGATCTCGGCCCCGAAGCCGAACTCGCCTCCGTCGGTGAACCGGGTCGACGCGTTGACCATCACGGCGGCCGAGTCGACCCCCAGGGTGAACCGTCGCGCTGCGTCGATCGACCGCGTGACGATCGCCTCGGTGTGCCCCGACGACCAGGTGCGGATGTGCTCCACCGCGTCGTCGAGGGAGTCGACCACCGCGGCGGCGATGTCGAGCGACAGGTACTCGGTGGCCCAGTCGTGGTCGGACGCCGCCAGCACGCCCGGGACGGCGGCGAAGGCCGCGTCGCCGTGGACCGTCACGCCCGCCGCCTGCAGGGCCTCGGTGACACGCGGCAGGAACTCCTCGGCCACGTCGCGGTGCACGAGCAGCGACTCCGCGGCGTTGCACACGCTGGTGCGGTGGGTCTTGGCGTTGAGCACGATGTCGAGCGCCATGTCGAGGTCGGCGTCTGCGTCCACGTAGACGTGCACGTTCCCGGTCCCGGTCTCGATGACCGGCACGGTCGACTGCTCGACGACGGTGCGGATCAGCCCGGCTCCCCCGCGCGGGATCACCAGGTCGACGAGCCCACGTGCCTGCATCAGCTCCGTGGCGCTGGAGCGGTCGTGGGCGGGAACGGCCTGGACCACGTCGGCGGGCAGACCGGCGCCGGCGATCGCGTCGCGCATGACGTCGACGATCGCGGCGTTGGACCGGGCCGCGGACCGGGACCCCCGCAGCAACGACGCGCTGCCGGCCTTGAGACAGATGGCGGCGGCGTCGGCGGTGACGTTGGGTCGGCCCTCGTAGATCATCGCGATGACGCCCATGGGCACACGCAGCTGCTCGAGCCGCAGGCCGTTGGGCAGCGTGGACCCGCGGACGACCTCGCCGACGGGGTCGGGAAGGGCGGCGACGTCTCGCACGCCCTGTGCGAAGGCCGCCACCCGGTCGGCGTCCAGGAGCAGGCGGTCGATCACGTTCTCGGGGGTGCCGTCGGCGCGGGCGGTCTCGACGTCGGCCGCGTTCTCGGCCACGATCCGCTCGGTGGCGGCGACGAGCGCATCGGCCATCGCGAGCAGGGCAGCGTCCTTCTGCGCCCGCGACGCGAGAGCGAGGGTCCGGGCGGCGGTCCGCGACCGTCGGGCGAGCTCGTGCACCTGTTCCTTCACGCCCCGATCGTAGCGAGGGCGGGGGACGTCACCCGTCGTTCACCCGCGCCTGGAACAGTGCCGCGCATGACTCGGGGACCCTTCACCACGCGCGGCGGGCGCGCACCGGCACGACGCCTCGCCCTCGCACTCGCCCTCGTCCTGGGCGGTACCGTCCTGGCCGTGCCCTCCACGTCGTCGCCCGCCGAGGCCCACGGCGGTGGCCACCACGGTCCCGGCCACGAGCCGTCGGTGCGGTTCGCGACGTTCAACGCCTCGCTCAACCGGCCGGCCGAGGGCGACCTGCGGCGCGACCTGACCACCGACGCGAACGCCCAGGCGCGGGCGGTCGCCGAGACGATCCAGCGCGCCCGGCCCGACGTGCTCGTGCTGCAGGAGGTCGACCACGACCCGGAGGCGCTGCGTCTGCTCGCGCGGAACTACCTGGCGCGGGGCTGGAACGGGGCGGAGCCGATCCGTTACCGGTACACGTTCACGGCGCCGGTCAACACGGGCGTCCCGACCGGTCTCGACCTGAACGGCGACGGGACCACGGACGGTCCCGACGACGCGTACGGCTTCGGCGCGTTCCCTGGCCAGTACGGCATGGCGGTGCTGAGCCGCTACCCGATCGACGCGAAGCGGATCCGCACGTTCCAGAAGCAGCTGTGGAAGGACATGCCGGGCAACCGCATGCCGTCCGGCTACTACTCCCCCGAGGCCGTCGACGTCCTGCGCCTGTCGAGCAAGTCCCACTGGGACGTGCCCGTGAAGGTCGGCCGTCGGTCGGTCCACCTGCTCGTCAGCCACCCGACGCCGCCGGTCTTCGACGGCCCCGAGGACCGCAACGGCCGTCGCAACGCCGACGAGATCCGGTTCTGGGCGGACTACGTCGGATCCCCTCGCCAGGCGCGCTGGATCAGGGACGACAGCGGCCGGCGCGGGGGCCTCTCCCCCGCCGCCCCGTTCGTCGTCGCCGGCGACCTGAACTCCGACCCCGTCGACGGCGACTCCCTCCCCGGTGCCGCGAACCAGCTGCTCGACCTGCCCCGCGTGAACACGTCGGTGACGCCGTCCAGCGAGGGTGCCGTGGAGGCGGCCCGACTGCAGGGCGGGGCGAACGACGCACACCGGGGCGACCCGAGGTTCGACACCGCCGACTTCGCGGAGCCGCCGGGCAACATCCGAGCCGACTACGTGCTGCCGAGCCGGGACCTGCGCATCCGCGACGCCCGCGTCTTCTGGCCCACGCAGGCCGACCCCCTGTCACGGCTCACCGGCACGTTCCCGTTCCCGGCCTCGGACCACCGGCTCGTCTGGGTCGACGTCGACCGGCCTTGACTCCCGGGGACGCAGGATCCTGCGTGCCCCGCGGGTCGGGTCAGAGGACGACGAGGTCGTCACGGTGCACGACCTCGCGCTCGTAGTCGGCGCCCAGCTCGGCGGCCAGCGCGTGCGTCGACCGGCCGATGAGACTGGGCAGCTCCCCGCTGTCGTAGTTCACGAGCCCGCGGGCCACCGCCTGGCCGTCGGGCCCCACGACGTCGACCGGCTCCCCGGCGCCGAACTCGCCACTGACCCCGACGATGCCGGCCGGCAGCAGGGAGGCCTTGCGCGAGGTCAGGGCGGCGACCGCTCCGGCGTCGACGTGCAGCTGGCCCTTGGTCTCGCTCGCATGCGCGAGCCACAGCAGCCGCGTGGGCCGACGTCGGCCCGTGGGGTGGAAGCGCGTGCCCACCGCCTCGCCCGCGACGGCCGCTCCCGCCCGGTCGGCCCGGGCCAGCACCACCGGGATGCCCGCACCTGTGGCGATCCGCGCGGCCTCGATCTTGGTGACCATGCCGCCGGTACCGACCTTCGACCCCACCCGTGCGACGTCGACCTCGAGGAGGTCCTCGGGTCCGTGCACGTCGCGGATGGGCCGCGACGTGGGCACCGACGGGTGGCCGGTGAAGAGACCGTCGACGTCGGAGAGCAGCACCAGCAGGTCGGCGTGCACGAGGTGCGCCACCAGGGCCGCGAGGCGGTCGTTGTCGCCGAAGCGGATCTCGCTCGTGGCCACCGTGTCGTTCTCGTTGACGACCGGCAGCACACCCAGCTCGTGCAGCTTGGCGAACGTCTGGTGCGCGTTGCGGTAGTGGCTGCGGCGGGTCACGTCGTCGACGGTCAGCAGGACCTGGCCCACCGTGATGCCGTGGGTGGCGAACCTCTCGGAGTAGTGCGCCACGAGGGCACCCTGGCCGACGCTGGCCGCGGCCTGCTGCGTCGGCAGGTCCCTGGGACGGGTCGTGAGCCCCAGAGGCCCCAGGCCGGCCGCGATGGCACCGGAGCTGACCAGCACCACCTCGTCGCCCGCTCGCCGGGCTGCGGCGAGGGCCTCCACCACGACGTCGACCTTGGCCGGGTCGAGGTGGCCGGTCGACGACGTCAGCGACGACGAGCCGACCTTGACGACGACCCTCCGGGTCATGCCCCCGTGCCCTCGGTGTCCGCGTCCTCGTCCTCGGAGGTCCAGTCGGGCTCCTCGCCGCGCTCGCGCAGCTCGCGGAACTCGGCCTCCTGCGCCCGCTTGGCGGCCAGCGCCTCGCGACGCTCGACGTTCGTCCGCCGGTCGTCGCGGTCCAGGCGCTGGTCCTCACCACGACGACCCAGCATCTCGGCACCGGCCTCGATCGTGGGGTCGAAGTCGAAGACGACCGCGTCCTCCCAGCCCAGGTCGGCCGTGCCGCCGATGACGACGTCGTCGCCGGGCTCGGCACCGAGCTTCGCGAGGCTGGCCTCCACTCCGAGGCGAGCGAGGCGGTCGGCGAGGTAGCCCACCGCCTCGTCGTTGCTGAAGTCGGTCTGGCCCACCCAGCGGGTGAGCTTGGCGCCACGCACGATCCACTGCTGCTGGCCCTCGGGGCCGCGGCGCTGGTCGACGGTGAACTCCTGGCCCACGCCGGCCTCGGCCTGGGGGCGCAGGACGATGCGGGTGATCTCCTGCGAGGGCGCGTCGGCGCGACGGCGCGCGACGATCTCGGCCATGGCGAACGACAGCTCGCGCAGCCCGGCGTGGCTGGCGGCGGAGACGTCGAACACGTCGTAGCCGCGCTCCTCGAGGTCGGCGCGCACGAACTCGGCGATCTGGGCGGCGTCGGGGACGTCGGTCTTGTTGAGCGCCACCAGCCGCGGGCGCTCGAGCAGGTCCTTGCCGGTGGCACCCTCGGCCAGGCCGTCGGCGTAGGCACGCAGCTCGGCCTCGATGACGTCGAGGTCGCTCAACGGGTCGCGGCCGGGCTCCACCGTCGCGCAGTCGACGACGTGCACGAGGGCCGCGCACCGCTCGACGTGGCGCAGGAAGTCGTGACCGAGGCCGCGTCCCTCGCTGGCGCCCTCGATGAGGCCGGGCACGTCGGCCACGGTGAAGGTGGTCGACCCCGCGGTGACGACGCCCAGGTTCGGGACCAGGGTGGTGAACGGGTAGTCGGCGATCTTGGGCCGGGCGCGTGACAGGGCGGCGATGAGGCTGGACTTGCCGGCGCTGGGGAACCCGACGAGACCGATGTCGGCCACGACCTTGAGCTCCAGCACGATCGTGCGCTCCTGGCCCGGCTCTCCCTTGAGGGCGAAGCCGGGCGCCTTGCGCTTGGCCGACGCCAGGGCCGCGTTGCCGAGACCACCTCGGCCGCCCGCGGCGATGACGAGCTCGGTGCCGGGGCCCACGAGGTCGGCGAGCACCTCGCCGGTGCCGTGCTCACCGCCGGAGCGCACCACCGTTCCGTCGGGGACCTTCAGCACGAGGTCGCCACCATGACCACCACTGCGGTTGCCGCCCTCGCCCGGCGCACCGTTGCCGGCCTTGCGCTTCGGCTCGTGGTGGTAGTCCACGAGCGTGGTCACGTCGGCCGAGACCCGCAGGATGACGTCGCCACCGTGACCGCCGTTGCCGCCGTCGGGCCCGCCGAGCGGCTTGAACTTCTCGCGGTGCACCGACGCGATGCCGTGCCCGCCGTTGCCGCCGACGACGTGCAGCGTCACGCGGTCGACGAAGGTGGGGACGGCCATCGGGTGCTCCTGGGAACGGGGGTGGGAGGGAGGTGCAGGGACGTCGAAGGGGTGGCCCGCATGCGCGGACCACCCCTTCGACGGATGTTCTGCCGGCTACTCGCCCGGAACGATGTTCACGACCTTGCGGCCGCGACGCGTCCCGAACTCGACCGAGCCGGCCGACAGCGCGAAGAGCGTGTCGTCGCCGCCACGGCCGACGTTGGTGCCGGGGTGGAAGTGGGTGCCGCGCTGGCGGACGATGATCTCGCCCGCGTTGACCAGCTGGCCGCCGAAGCGCTTGACGCCGAGGCGCTGGCTGTTGGAGTCGCGGCCGTTCTTGGTGGAGGCTGCGCCCTTCTTGTGTGCCATGAGTTCAGTCCTCTACTTCGCGATGCCGGTGATCTTGACCTGGGTGTACTTCTGACGGTGCCCCTGGCGCTTCTTGTAGCCGGTCTTGTTCTTGTACTTCTGGATGGTGATCTTGGGGCCCTTGGTGCCACCGATGGCCTCGGCGGTCACGGAGACCTGGGAGAGCGAGTCGGCGTCGGCCGTGACGGTGTCACCGTCGACGTACAGGACGGCCGGCAGCGAGACCGCCTCGCCCTGGGCCAGGCCGAGCTGGTCGATCTCGATGACGTCGCCGACGGCGACCTTCTGCTGCGTGCCGCCACTGCGCACGATTGCGTAGACCACGGGATTCCTCACTCGGTTCTTGCTGGAAGCTGTGCTTGCCAAGGCTTGGGGCTGTGCAGGGCCGGGCGAACGCAGCGGGCTGGTTCGGCGACCGGTGCCGGGCTCTCGCCCGGGCATGCGGATCGGCGCGCAGGGCACGCCGACACATCATTCTACGGACCGTCACCCGGCTCGGTCAAAACGGGGGCGTCCTCGCTGGTGGAGGCCTGGTCGCCGTCCGTCTCCGACACGTCGGGAGCGGAGTCCTGCTCGGCCTCGGGCAGAGGGTCCTGCACGGGCTCGGCAGCGGTCTCGGCCTCCGGCGCGACGGCGTCCTCGACAGGCTGGTCGCCCGTCTCGGGTGCGGGGCTCTCGAGTGCGGGGCTCTCGGGCTCGAGCGCGGCGTCGACGGCGGGTGCAGGAGTCTCCTGCTCCGACGGCTCGGCCAGCTGTTCGGCAGGCGCCGAAGCGCCGTCCTCGGGCGTCGGCACGTCCTTCGGGGGCCCCGAACGGCGGGAGGACCGGCCCGAGGACGACGAGGTCGTCCTCGACGTCGTCGACTCCGAGGAGTCGGCTTCCTCCGTCGCCGGCTTCTGCTGCCCACGACGCGAGCCACCGTTGCCGTTGCTCGACCCGTTGCTCGACCCGTTGCCGCCGCCGTTGTTGCCGCCGCCGCCGCCGTTGTTGCCGCCGCCGCCGCCGTTGTTGCCGCCGCCGCCGCCGCCGTTGTTGCCGCCGCCGCCGTTCGATCCACCGTTGTCGTTGCCACCGTTGCCGCCACGACCACGACGCTGACGTCCGCCGCCTCGCGGCTCGTCCTTCTTCGGCTCGACCGGCTCGGCCGTGATGACCACACCGCGCCCGTTGCAGTGGTCGCAGTCGGTGCTGAACGACTCGAGCAGGCCGGTGCCGATCCGCTTGCGAGTCATCTGCACGAGCCCGAGCGACGTCACCTCGGCCACCTGGTGGCGGGTGCGGTCCCGGCCCAGGCACTCGACCAGGCGACGCAGCACCAGGTCACGGTTGCTCTCGAGCACCATGTCGATGAAGTCGATCACGATGATGCCGCCGATGTCGCGCAGCCGGAGCTGGCGGACGATCTCCTCGGCGGCCTCGAGGTTGTTCTTGGTGACCGTCTCCTCGAGGTTGCCCCCGGAGCCGGTGAACTTGCCGGTGTTGACGTCGACCACGGTCATGGCCTCGGTCCGGTCGATCACGAGCGAGCCGCCCGAGGGCAGCCAGACCTTGCGGTCCAGCGCCTTGTGGATCTGCTCGTCGATGCGCAGCACGTCGAAGGAGTCGCGGCCGTCGTGCTCGGCGGACGACCACTCCTGCAGTCGCTCGGCGAGGTCGGGTGCGACGTGACGCAGGTAGCCGGAGATGTTGTCCCAGGCGTCGGAGCCCTCGACGACGAGCGAGGCGAAGTCCTCGTTGAACAGGTCGCGCACGACCTTGATCACGAGGTCGGGCTCGGCGTACAGGAGCTGGGGGCCCTTCGCGGAGGGCGTCCCGTCCTCGCCGATGCCGGCCTTGGCCTTGATGTCGTCCCAGCGCGCCGTGAGCGCGGTGACGTCGCGGGTCAGCTGGTCCTCGCTGGCGCCCTCGGCGGCCGTGCGGACGATGACGCCGGCGTCCTCGGGGAGCACCTCCTTGAGGAGGGCCTTGAGCCGGGCGCGCTCGGTGTCGGGCAGCTTGCGGGAGATGCCGTTGGACTGGCCGCCCGGGACGTAGACCAGGAAGCGGCCCGGCAGGCTGATCTGGCTCGTGAGCCGCGCGCCCTTCTGGCCGATCGGGTCCTTCGAGACCTGCACGAGGATCTGCTGGCCGGGGGTCAACGCCTCCTCGATCTTGCGGGCCTTGCCGTTCTGCACACCGCTCCAGTCGACCTCGCCGGCGTAGATGACGGCGTTGCGGCCGGCACCGATGTCGACGAAGGCGGCCTCCATGCTGGGCAGGACGTTCTGGACCTTGCCGAGGTAGACGTTGCCGATGAGCGACGTCTGGGACTCGCGGGCCACGTAGTGCTCGACGAGCACGGAGTCCTCGAGCACGGCGATCTGGGTGTAGGCGTCGCTCTCGGCGCCGGAGCCCTTCGACACGTGCTGGCGGACGACCATCTGACGGTCGACGGCCTCGCGTCGGGCCAGGAACTCGGCCTCGGACACGATCGGCGCGCGGCGCCGTCCGGCCTCGCGGCCCTCGCGGCGGCGCTGCTTCTTGGCCTCCAGGCGCGTGGAGCCGGCCACGCCGGTGATCTCGTCCTCGGGGTTGCGACCCTCGCGGACCCGCACGACGGTGTTCTCCGGATCGTCGGGCGAGGCGGACGCACGCTCGCCCGAGCGGGCGCGACGCCGGCGGCGGCGGGTGTTGGTGCTCTGGCCCTCGCCGTCTCCCCCGTCACCGGAGTCGTCCTGGTTCGACGAGCCGCCGGCTCCGTCGTCCTGGCCCTTGGCCTCTCCGGACTCGGCACCGTCGGAGGAGTCCGAGCCGTCGCGGGTGTCGTCACTCTTGTTGCGGCGACGTCCGCCGCGGCTGCGGCGACGACGCTTGGGACCGCCACCGGATCCGTCACCGGAGTCGTCGCCCTGCTCGTCGGAGTCCGTGCCGTCGGAGGAACGCCCCTCGGAGGACCGGTCGTCGCGAGCGGGCGCCGTCACGGGCTCGGGAGCCTGGAACGCCACGGCTGCGGTCCCGGCATCGTCACCGGATGCCGCGGGCTTGCGACCGCTGCGCTTCCTGGCGGGCCGGTCACCGCTGCTCGCGCGGTCGTCGCTCGCCGTCGACGCCTCCTGGCCGGACGCGGTCGCGTCGGCCTCCTCAGGAGCAGCGTCGTCCTTGACCGCGGTCTTCTTCGCCGCGGTCTTCTTGGTGGCCGAGCCCGCGGAGGTGCTCTTCTTGGCCGACTTCTTGGCCGCTGCCTTCTTCGCCGGGGCGTCGGGGGACCCGGTGTCGCCGTCGGACCCGCCCGAGGGAGCCGCCTTCTTGGCGGTCCGTCTGGCCGGGGCCTCCTGCGTCGAGCCGGCGTCGGACGCGTCGGAGTCCTTCGTGGCGGGGTCCTTGCCGGACGCAGCACGCGACGGAGCCTTCTTCGCCGGGGCCTCGGGCGGGGCGAAGATGTCGGTGCTCACGGCCGCGGGAGGTCCCGCCGGCCGGGCGGCGGCCCGTCGTCTCGTGCGCGAGGTGGTGCTGGTCTCGGTGGTGGGTGTGTTCTTGTCGTCGTCGAGCATGTGCTCTCCTCAGGCCCCGTGAGCGCCTACGTGAGGCCGGGGTTCTGCGTCTGCGGCTCCTCGCCCGAGGGCTCGGTCACCGAAAGTCTTCTGGCGGCGCCGGGGCGCTGGGGCGTCCCGGGTGGTCGACGTCCGGCCTGTCACACGGCTCCCCGTCCGTCCCGCCGCGGTCAGCACCTGTCAGGATGCGTCGCGGTCGAGGGCGAGTGGATCGCCGACCGTCCCGTTCTCCACGTCCAGAGGACCCTGGGCCGAGCGTGTCGCCAGGGGCGTCTGCTCGAGCTCGAGGCCCCCGCGGTTGCGGAGTCCGGTGAGTACGTCGTCCGGTCGGACCGACGGGTTCTGGTGTCGGACGACCACCGTCAGTATCGCATACGCCACACCCGAGGTGTCGGACGAACCAACGGAGAGTGACTGGACGGCGGCACGGGCGTCGAACGTCCGCAGACCTCGTTTGGTCATCCGCTCGACGTCGACCTGCTCGGCCGCGAGGAACGCGTCGGCCGCCTCCCGGACCTGCTCCGGCGCGGTTCCGCGCAGCTCGATCACCCACTCGCTCGCCTCGAGCCGGTCCGCCAGCGAGCCCCCGCCCTCGCGTGCAGGAACCACCTCCAGCACGTCGATGCCGGGCGGCAGGGCGTCGTCCAGCGCCACGCGGACGGACTCGGGATCACGCTGCTGCGTGAGCCCGATCTCGAGGAACTCGGCCTCGCTCGCCGCGCCGGTGGGAGCTGCTCCGGCGTAGGAGATCTTCGGGTGGGGCGTGTAGCCCGACGAGAACGCGATCGGCACCTGGGCGCGGCGGACCGCGCGCTCGAAGGCACGACCGAAGTCGCGGTGGCTGGTGAACCGCAGCCGGCCACGCTTGGCGTAGCGGATGCGCAGCCGCTGGACGATGGGCAGCTGCGGGTTGGGCGCCTCCGGGTTGGGGGTGCCACGCAGGGTCGTGCTGCCGTCGGACATGGGTCCGACCCTACCGAGGTCGGCGTCCGCAGGCTCTCGCCGAGGGCCGCGTGCGGACGCCTCCCGACGGTGGCGTTGGATGTCTCGGTGAGCTCCTCGTCGTCGGTCCGTCGCGGGGGTCCCGCCTGGCTCGTGGTAGCCGCGATCGTGCTGCTCGCGCTCAACCTGCGCGTGGCGATCGGCAGCGTCGGGGTGGTCATCGACCCCCTGCGCGACGACCTCGGCATGAGCGCCACGGTCGCGGGCGTCCTGACCACGCTGCCCGTGCTGTGCTTCGCCGTCTTCGGGACGACGGCAGCGCGCGTGGTCCGTCTGCTCGGTCTCGACCGCACCGCCGCCGCACTGCTGGCCGTGCTGGCCCTCGGGCTCCTCGCCCGGTCGGTCGTCGACTCCACCGCGCTCTTCCTCGTGCTGTCGGTCGTGGCGCTCGCCGCGTGCGCGGTGGGCAACGTGGTGCTGCCCGCCCTCGCGAAGGAGCACTTCCCCGACCGGCTCCCCCTCGTCGGCTCGCTCTACGGCGCCGCGCTCATGGCCGGCGGCGCCGTGAGCTCGGTCGTCACGGTGCCGGCCGCGGACGCGCTCGGTGGCTGGCGGCCCGGCATCGCGGTGTGGGCCGTGCTGAGCGTGGCCGCCCTGCTGCCGTGGCTGCCGATCGCGGCCCGTGCCGGGCGCGCGGGGCGCGACGTCCGACCGGTCGGACCGTCGCTGGCCCGGCTCGCCCGCAGCCGACTCGCCTGGGCCTGCGCCCTCTGCTTCGGCGCGCAGTCGGCCCAGGCCTACGCCCAGTTCGGCTGGTTCCCGACGATCCTGGCCGACGCCGGGCTCGCGCAGGGCACCGCGGGTGCGATGCAGGGACTCCTCGGGGCCGTCGGCATCCCGATGACCCTCCTCCTGCCGCCGTTGGTGGCACGCCTCGGAGGCCGCGGCATCCTCCCGTGGGTCTTCGCCGCCCTCACCGCGAGCGGCTGGGCCGGGGTCCTGTGGGCCCCGACCGCGGCTCCGTGGCTCTGGGCGATCCTGCTCGGGCTCGGGGGGTGCGCGTTCACCTGGGTGCTGATCATGTTCGGCCGTCGCGCCTCGACGACGGAGGGCACGGCCTCGCTGTCGGCGTTCGCACAGTCCGTCGGCTATCTCGTGGCCGGGCTCGGCCCGTTCGGCACCGGCCTGCTGCACGACGTGACCGGCTCGTGGACCGCACCGGTCACGGTGCTCATGCTGGGCGCCGTGCTCATCGGGGTGTTCGGCACCCTCGTGGACCGCGGCGGGACGATCGAGTACGAGCTCGAGCGCCCCGCCGCCTGAGTCCGCTCAGACCACCGAGAGCGGCAGCAGCTTCTGGCCCGTCGGGCCGATCTGGATGTCGGTGCCCATCTGCGGGCACACGCCGCAGTCGTAGCAGGGCGTCCAGCGGCAGTCCTCGATCTCGAGGGCGTCGGGGTCGAGCGCGTCCTGCCAGTCCTCCCAGAGCCACTCCTTGTCGAGACCGGCGTCGAGGTGGTCCCACGGGAGCACCTCGTCGTGGTCGCGCTCACGGGTCGTGTACCAGTCGAGGTCGACCGGCTCGTCGGCCAGGACCTCGGCGGTCGCGGACTCCCAGCGCTCGAACGAGAAGTGCTCGCTCCAGCCGTCGAACCGACCGCCGTCACGCCACACCGCCTCGACGATCCGCCCGACCCGTCGGTCACCGCGCGACAGCAGTCCCTCGACGATCCCGGGCCGTCCGTCGTGGTACCGGAAGCCGATGGCACGACCGAAGCGCTTGTCCGACTGCACGGACTCACGCAGCTTGCGCAGGCGCTCGTCGGTGGTCTCGTGGTCGAGCTGCGCGGCCCATTGGAACGGGGTCTGCGGCTTGGGCACGAAGCCGCCGATGCTCACGGTGCAGCGGATGTCGCGGCGACCCGACGCCTCGCGTCCGGCCTCGATGACCCGCTTGGCGAGCTCTCCGATCTGCAGGACGTCCTCGTCGGTCTCGGTGGGCAGGCCGCACATGAAGTAGAGCTTCACCTGGCGCCAGCCGTGCGAGTAGGCGGCGGTGACGGTGCGGATGAGGTCGTCCTCGGTGACCGCCTTGTTGATGACCTTGCGCAGACGCTCGCTGCCGCCCTCGGGCGCGAACGTGAGCCCCGAGCGTCGGCCGTTGCGGCTGAACTCGTTGGCCAGCGTGATGTTGAAGGCGTCGACGCGGGTCGACGGCAGCGACAGCGACGTGTTGGTGCCCTCGTAGCGGTCGCCGAGCTGCTTGGCGAGGTCGCCGATCTCGGTGTGGTCGGCGCTGGAGAGGCTGAGGAGGCCGACCTCCTGGTAGCCCGACTCCTTCAGACCGGTGTCGATCATGTCGCCGATGGTCTGCAGCGAGCGCTCGCGCACGGGGCGCGTGATCATGCCTGCCTGGCAGAACCGGCAGCCGCGCGTGCAGCCACGGAAGATCTCGACGGAGTACCGCTCGTGCACCGTCTCGGCCAGCGGCACCAGCGGCTTGCGCGGGTACGGCCACTGGTCGAGGTCCATGACGGTGTGCTTGGCCACGCGCCACGGCACGCCCTCGCGGTTGGGCCGGACCGACGCGATGCGGCCGTCGTCGCGGTAGTCGACGTCGTAGAACTTCGGCACGTACACGCCCCCTGAGGCCGCGAGCCGCAGCAGCAGCTCGTCGCGGCCGCCGGGACGCCCCTCGTCCTTCCACTCGCGCACGACCTCGCTGATGGCGAGCGCGATCTCCTCGCCGTCGCCGAGCACGGCGGCGTCGAGGAAGTCGGCGACCGGCTCGGGGTTGAAGGCGCTGTGGCCGCCCGCGAGCACGATCGGGTCGTCGTCGGTGCGGTCGACGGCGTGCAGCGGGATGCCGGCCAGGTCGAGCGCCGTGAGCATGTTGGTGTAGCCGAGCTCGGTGGCGAAGGAGATGCCCAGCACGTCGAACGCGCGCACGGGACGGTGCGCGTCGACCGTGAACTGCGGGATGCCGTGCTCCCGCATGACGGCCTCCATGTCGGCCTGCACCGCGTACGTGCGCTCGGCCAGCAGCCAGTCACGCTCGTTCAGCACCTCGTAGAGGATCTGGACGCCCTGGTTCGGCAGCCCGACCTCGTAGGCGTCGGGGTACATGAGCGCCCAGCGCACGCTGACGTCGTCCCACTCCTTGACGGTGGCGTTGAGCTCGCCGCCGACGTACTGGATGGGCTTGCCCACCGTCGGCAGGAGCGGCTCGAGACGGGGGAAGACGGACTCGACGGACATGGCCCCAGGCTACGCGGCGTCCGGGACCTGAGAGAACGCCTGCGCCGTCTCAGCAACGTTGCCTAGGATGATGGCTTCGTCCTGGGCCCTTCCCCGCCCTCTTTCCGTCGAGCTGGACAGGAGTGCGTGTGCGTCACGACGACCTCGTCGACCGGTCGGGCGGTCGGCACCGGATGGCACGCCACCGCGCACCATCGGCCTTCGAACGCCGGCGCGACCGCACCCTCGACCTGCTGGCCGACGTCGCCGACGCCCTGCCGAGCGGCCGCACGCTCACGACCTTCGCCGTCGGCGGGGTCGTCGTGGCCGCCGGTCTGACCGCCGGCGCCCAGGCCGTGGGAGCCGGTGACAGCGCCGCCGCCGCGACCGGGCTGCGCCCCGTGTCGGCCATCGCGACGCCGCTCGTCCAGGCCCAGCGCGTGTCCGACGCCGTGATCGTCGACCAGGGCGCCCAGCGCCGGGTCGAGGAGGTCCAGGCCAAGGCCGACGGACAGCAGCGTGCCACCGCGCAGGCGAAGAAGGAGGCCGCCGAGCGCAAAGAGGCCGCCGCGAAGGCGAAGCGCGAGAAGGAGCGGCAGGCGGCGCTGGAGGCCGCCGACCCCAAGGTCGTCGCGCGCGCCATGCTCGCCGACTACGGCTGGGACGAGGGCCAGTTCTCCTGCCTCGACAACATCTGGAGCCAGGAGAGCGGCTGGCGCGTGGACGCCGAGAACCCGTCCTCGGGCGCCTACGGCATCCCCCAGTCGTTGCCGGGCACCAAGATGGCCAGCGCCGGCAGCGACTGGCGCACCAACCCGGCGACCCAGATCGAGTGGGGCCTCGGCTACATCGAGGGTCGCTACGGCTCGCCGTGTGCGGCGTGGGACTTCAAGAAGGGCGCCGGCTGGTACTGAGCGCGACTCCGTACGCTTGCCTGCCATGGGTCTGTTCAATCGACGCAAGCCGCCGATCTCGGTCTCCTACGTGCCGAAGGCGTCCGATCCGGACGCGCCCGACCAGACGGTCACGCTGAGCAACGGCTCCGAGGTGGGCCTGCGCCCGATCCTGCGGTTCGTGCCCCGCGACCAGTACGGTCGCGAGCTGCCGAACGTCGAGGTCGGCACGGTGCTGGGCATCGACCGGGGCGCCGTGGTGGCGCCCCCCGGTTCCGCCGCCACCGACGTGCTGCACTTCCACGGCCAGGGTGCTCGCAACGTGCGCGGCGTCGAGGTGCACGTCGAGGGCATGGAGCAGGTGGACCTCGACGGCATCGTGGCCCCGGTCGAGGCGCTCATGGTCGACCTCGAGGAGCACGCCACGCTCGACCCGCAGGACTTCTGGGGCATCGGCCTGGTCAATCGCAACGAGGTGCCGATCAGCGTCGGCGTGACGCTCGTGGAGTACGAGGAGCGGGTGGGCGACGCCCCCCGCCAGGCCGTCGACGCCGTGACCCTCGACGGCACCGTCGACCTCGCCTCGCAGTCCCACGAGGTCGTCTGGCTCCCCGAGGAGGTCCGCGGCCGCTTCCACGGCGTCCTCGCCCACGTCGTCGTCCCCTGGACCGGCCCCACCGAGCCCCCTCCCCTCGACCCCGCCTGACCCACGATTCTCCCTTCGCGTCCTGGCCCCTGCCCGCGCTCCTCAGCCGGGGCGCTGGCCACGATTCTTCCTTTGCGTTGGCAATGGTTCTTCCTTCGCGTGGCACGGTCCTCGCGAAGGAAGAATCACTGACCACGCGGAGGGAGAAGCGTGGCGCGCCGCGCCGCCGCTCGTCCTCTTCGTCCACACCCCCGGACGGTGACGACGTCTCGTTGTCCACAGCGACCGGCCGGCCTCTTTGACCACCCGAGGTGTCGGACGACGCTGGGGAGATGGAAACCGTCCTGCCCGTCGCGGAGGCCAACCGGACCTTCGGCACCAACACCGTCCGCCGGCGAGTCGAGACCACGGTGTGGCAGCGCCCCTGCCGTGGAGTCGTGGTGCTGCACAACGCCGCACTGACCCCGATCGAGCGCGACCACGTGGCCCTGCTCTCCTCCCGTGCAGGCTCGGTCCTGTCGGGCGCCACGGCGCTGCGGTACGACGGTCTCGACGCTCGTGACGACCGGCATCACGTCACCCTTCCGGCCGGCGCGAAGCCTCCGTCGTGGGACGACGCCACGGCGCACTACTCCCACGAGCTGAGCGAGCTCGACGTCCACCCCGGTCGGTCACCGCGCCGGACCCGGCCCGCCAGATCGGTGCTCGACGCAGCCGCCTGGCACGACTCCGAGCGGTACGCGCGATGGATCGTGATCACTGCCCTGCAGTCCGGCTTGGTCAGCACACGTCTTTTGCGCCAATCACTGACCCGCCGCGGGCACTGTCGCCATCGCGCCGTGATCGTCCAGTCCATCATCGACGCCGCCGGCGGCATCCAGTCCGTGCCCGAGCGCGACTTCTCCACGATCTGGCGCGCGGCGGGACTGCCCACTCCCACCCACCAACGAGCAGTTCGCGGGCACGACGGTCGGTACTACCTCGACGTCTGGTGCGACGCGCTGGGCTTCGGCGTGGAGGTGCACGGGATCCCGCACCTGGCGGTCGAGCAGTGGGACCGCGACCTCGTGCGCGCGAACGAGATCGTGATCAGCGGACGCAGCGGATTGACCTTCTCCTCGTACGCGATCCGCAACCACGCCACGACGGTGATGGACCAGCTCGACCGCATGGCACGCGCCCACGGCTGGGAAGGGACCCCGGCTCCTGCACTCCTGCCCGTGCCACCTCGGATCCGCCGCGAACGTCGACGTCGGGCCGCGCAGCAACGTTCGCGCCGCCCGGCCTGAACCGCCACGATTTCCCTTCAAGCGGGCAGCGCTTCTCCCTTCACGCGGACCGTGCCACGCGAAGGGAGAAGCACTGCCCACGCAGATGGAGAATCGTGGGGCCCACGCGGGAAAGGCGAATCGTGGCCGCGCGGAGGGAGAATCGTGGGTCAGGCGAGGGAGGGGAACCAGAGGGCGATCTCGCGGGCCGCGGACTCCTCGGAGTCGGAGGCGTGGACGAGGTTCTCGCGGTTGGACAGGGAGAGGTCACCGCGCACGGTGCCGGGGGCGGCGGCCCGGCCGTCGGTGGCGCCGTTCAGGGCGCGGACGACCGCGATCGCCTCGTCGCCCTCGAGCACGAGCGCCACGAGCGGGCCCGACGTCGCGAAGTCGCGCAGCGGCGGGTACCAGGGCTGCTCGACGTGCTCGGCGTAGTGCGCGTCGGCCTGGGCGGCGTCGATGGCGCGGTGCTCCATGGCCACGATCGTGAGCCCCTTGGCCTCGTAGCGGCCGAGGACCTCTCCGACGAGACCACGACGGACGGCGTCGGGCTTGAGCAGGACGAGCGTGCGCTGGGACATGGCCTCAACCTAGCGAAGGCCCCCGCTCGTCCGTCCGGTGGTGCGCCCGTCGGTAGCGTGGTCCGTGCCGACCCCAGCGAGCCCGACCCCGAGGAATCCATGAGCAACCAGCCCTGGTGGCGCCACGCCGTCATCTACCAGGTGTACCCCCGGTCGTGGGCCGACGCCGACGGCGACGGCATCGGCGACCTGCCCGGCATCACCTCCCGGCTCGAGCACCTCGCCGACCTCGGCGTCGACGCCCTGTGGCTGTCGCCTTTCTACGTGTCCCCGCAGAACGACGCCGGCTACGACGTCGCCGACTTCCGCGACGTCGACCCGCTGTTCGGCACCCTCGACGACTTCGACGCCCTCGTCGAGCGAGCCCACGGACTCGGTCTTCGGGTGATCGTCGACGTCGTGCCGAACCACTCCTCGAGCGAGCACCCCTGGTTCCAGGCGGCGCTCGCCGCCGGCCCCGGCAGCCCCGAGCGGGCGCGGTACGTCTTCCGGCCCGGCAAGGGCACCGTCGGCGCCGAGCCGCCCAACAACTGGACCTCGAACTTCGGAGGTCCGGCCTGGACACGCGTCACCGAGGCCGACGGCACCCCCGGCGAGTGGTACCTGCACCTGTTCGACGTCACGCAGCCCGACTTCGACTGGACCAACCCCGAGGTCCGCGAGGAGCTGCTCTCGGTGCTGCGCTTCTGGCTCGACCGCGGTGTCGACGGGTTCCGCATCGACGTCGCGCACGGCCTGATCAAGGCCGACGGCCTTCCCGACGCCGACCTGCTGCTCGACACCGTCGGCAGCCACACGCGCCTGCTGCCGATGTGGGACCAGCCGGAGGTGCACGACGTCTACCGCAGCTGGCGCACCCTCGTCGAGGGCTACGCCGGGTCGCTCGCCGACCTGTGGGGCCAGGACGACGACCGGATGCTCTGCGGCGAGGCGTGGGTGGAACCCGCGCACGCGCTCGCGCAGTACGTGCGTCCCGACGAGCTGCACCAGACGTTCAACTTCTCGTTCCTGCTGACGCCGTGGGACGCCCCCGCCCTGCGCGACGCGATCGGCCGGTCCCTCGAGAGCGCCGCCGACGTCGGCGCCCCGCAGACCTGGGTGCTCTCGAACCACGACGTCGTGCGGCACGCCACGCGGCTGGGTCGCTCCGACGCCACCCGTGTCGTCGACACGGAGGGCATCGGCCCCGACGACGAGCAGCCCGACGCGGAGCTGGGCCTGCGCCGGGCCCGCGCGGCGACCACCCTCATGCTCGCCCTCCCGGGGTCGGCCTACCTGTACCAGGGCGAGGAGCTGGGCCTGCCCGACGCCACCGAGCTCCCCACCGACGTGCTGCAGGACCCCACCTGGGAGCTCTCGGGCCACGAGCGACGAGGGCGCGACGGCTGCCGCGTGCCCGTCCCGTGGGAGTCCACCGGCCCGTCGCTCGGCTTCGGCCCCGAGGGCGAGCCGTGGCTGCCGCAGCCGTCGGCCTACGCGGACCTGGCGCCTGCCCGCCAGCGCGGCGTCGAGGGCTCGACGCTCGAGCTGTACCGCACGCTGCTGCGACTGCGGCGCGAGCTCGACCTGGGCACGCGGTCGCTCGCGTGGATCGAGGACGGTGACGACCACGGCGTGGAGCACGTCGACGGACTGCTGTCGTTCGCGCTCGTCGCCAGCGGCGGCGACGTGGTGGCGACCGTCCACACCAACGTGTCGTCGGTGCCGGTCCCACGGCCTCCGGGTGAGCTGCTCGTCTCCAGCGGCGAGGTCGCCGACGACCACCTGCTCGCCGACACCACGGTCTGGCTCCGCCCCCACCCGGCCTGATCGCGACCGGGGCGACCCCGGGGTTGCGCCCCCGACGGCACCGTCCTACGTTGATGACTCCCGTGTGGCACCGGTCACGTCGGGGACGGAGGGAAAGGGGACCCGACCCATGGCGACCACGCGACGTCGGACGGCGGTGATGGTCGCGAGTCTCGCCCTCGGCTCCTCGCTCCTCGCCGCCTGTGGCGGATCCGAGGGCAAGCCCACGCTCAACTGGTACATCAACCCGGACGGCCAGGACACCCTGAACAAGCTGGCCGAGGACTGCAGCACCGACGACTACGACATCGCCATCCAGCTGCTCCCGGCCAGCGCCACCGACCAGCGCACGCAGCTCGCGCGCCGGCTCGCCGCGGGTGACAGCTCCACCGACCTCATGAGCCTCGACCCGGTGTTCGTCCCCGAGTTCGCCAACGCAAAGTGGCTGAAGCCGTTCGAGGGCGACCTCGCCGACCAGGTGCTCGACGACGACGTCCTCAAGGGTGCGGCCGAGACCGTCACCTGGAACGACCAGGTCGTCGCCGCGCCACAGTGGGCCAACACGCAGGTCGTGTGGTTCCGCAAGTCCCTCGCCGAGGCCGCCGGGCTCGACATGAGCCAGCCGGTCACCTGGGACCAGGTCATCGACGCGGCCTCCGAGGAGGGCGGCACCGTCGGCGTGCAGGCCAACCGCTACGAGGCGTACGTCGTGTGGATCAACTCGCTCATCCAGGGCGCCGGAGGCAACATCCTCGACCCCGACACCGTCGAGGACGGCCGCGACGCGAAGGTCACGATCGACTCGGCGGCCGGCAAGGACGCCGCTGCGGTCATCGAGAAGCTCGCCGACTCCCCCGCAGCCCAGCCCGACCTCACCACCTCGAACGAGGGCACGAGCCTCGGCCAGATGTTCCCCGAGAACGGTCCCGGTGAGTTCATGACCAACTGGACCTTCGTCTACAAGAACTACGAGGGACTCATCGGCAAGCCCGGTGGCCCGAAGGACGAGCAGGAGTTCGAGGACCTCGGCTGGGCCCGGTACCCGCAGACCGTCGAGGGCGAGGAGTCCCGGCCGCCGATCGGCGGCATCGACATCGGCGTCGGCGCGTTCTCCAAGCACCCCGACTTCGCGCAGGAGGCCGCCGTCTGCGTCACGAACGCCGAGGCGCAGTCGGCCCTGGCCGTCAACGAGGGCCTCATGCCGTCGCGCCAGTCGGTCTACGACTCCGCCGAGCTCAAGGAGGCCTACCCGGCCGACCTGCTGCAGCTCTACAGCGAGAGCGTCGACACCGGCGGCCCGCGCCCCAAGAGCGCCTTCTACAGCCAGGTCTCGAGCGCCATCCAGTCCCGCTGGCACTCGCCCCGCTCGGTGAGCCCGGACTCGACGCCGAAGCAGTCGGCCGACTTCCTGACCGCGATCCTCCGAGGGGAGGCACTCCTGTGAGCACCGCCACCGCCCCCAAGAAGGCCCCGAAGAAGTCCGCGAGCAAGCCCGTCGCGTCGGACCGCGCCAAGGCGGAGAGCCGCCTCGCGCTGTACCTCGTGGCCCCGGCCGTCGCACTGATGCTGCTGGTCACCGCGTTCCCGATGCTGCGCGCGCTCTACCTGTCGCTGTTCAGCTACTCGCTCACCGCTCCCGACGACCGTGAGTTCGTGGGCCTGGCCAACTACGGGACCGCCCTGACCGACCGGCTGTTCTGGATCGACACGGCCAACACGGTCGGCATCATGATCATCACCGTGGCGTTCGAGCTCGTCATCGGCTTCGTCTTCGCCATGGTCATGCACCGGCTGATCTTCGCCCGCGGCCTCGTCCGCACGTCGATCCTCATCCCCTACGGCATCATCACCGTCGTCTCGGGCTTCGCGTGGCAGTTCGCGTTCTCCAACACGAACGGCTTCGTGAACGGCTGGATCCCCTTCCTCGGCGACGACTTCACGTGGTTCGCGGAGTACCAGACGTCGATGGTGGCGATCATGGTCTCGGAGATCTGGAAGACGACGCCGTTCATGGCGCTGCTCCTGCTCGCCGGCCTCGCGCAGGTCCCCGAGGACATGCTGGAGGCGGCCAAGGTCGACGGGGCCACGTGGTGGCAGCGGCTCTGGAAGGTGATCCTGCCGAACATGCGGGCGGCGATCATGGTGGCCGTGCTGTTCCGCGCGCTCGACGCCTACCGCATCTTCGACAACATCTTCGTCATGACCGCCGGTGCCAACAACACCGAGTCGATCTCGTTCCTCACCTACCGGCAGGTGATCGAGCAGTTCCAGCTCGGCATCGGCTCGGCCCTCTCGGTGCTGCTGTTCCTGTCGGTGCTCGTGGTGGCGTTCGTGATCGTCAAGGTGTTCCGGGTCAACCTCGCGGACGCACGGCAGGAGGGCTGACATGAACAAGAACGCTGCGACCCGCATCGGCACGCTCGTCGGCTTCGTCGCCATCATGATCTGGTGCCTCCTCCCGGTGGCCTGGATCATCTCGCTGTCCTTCAAGAGCCAGGAGGCGGTCACCAACGGCAGCCCCGGCTTCTTCCCCTCCAGCGGAGGTGGCGCAGGCTGGCAGAACTACGCCGACGTCATCGCCGACGAGCAGTTCCGTCGGGCGATCTTCAACTCGATCGGCATCTCGCTCATCGCGACCCTGCTCTCCGTCGCCCTGGCCACGCTCACCGCCTACGCGGTCGCGCGGCTGGAGTTCAAGGGCAAGCGGTTCGTGCTCACCACCGCCCTCGTCATCGCCATGTTCCCCGTGGTCTCGCTCGTCGGGCCGCTGTTCGACATGTGGCGCACGCTCGGGATCTACGACACGTGGCCCGGCCTCATCATCCCCTACATGAGCTTCACCCTCCCCCTCGCGATCTGGACGCTCTCGGCGTTCTTCCGCGAGATCCCGTGGGAGATGGAGCAGGCCGCGCAGGTCGACGGGGCGACCTCGTGGCAGGCCTTCCGCAAGGTCATCGTCCCGCTCGCGGCACCCGGTGTGTTCACCGCCGCGATCCTGACGTTCTTCTTCGCGTGGAACGACTTCGTGTTCGGCATCTCGCTGACGTCCACCGAGAACGCACGACCCATCCCCGCGGCACTGTCGTTCTTCGTCGGTGCCGACCCGTTCAACCGGCCGGCGTCCCTGCTGGCCGCGGGTGCCGTGGTCGCGACGATCCCGGTCATCCTCCTCGTCCTCTTCTTCCAGCGAAAGATCGTCGCGGGCCTCACCGCCGGCGCAGTGAAGGGTTGATCCCATGGCCACCATCGAGATGAAGAACATCGTCAAGAAGTACGGGGACGGCTTCCCCGCCGTGAACGACATCAGCATCGACGTCGAGGACGGGGAGTTCCTGATCCTGGTCGGCCCGTCGGGCTGCGGGAAGTCGACCCTGCTGCGCATGATCGTGGGTCTGGAGGACATCAGCTCCGGCGACATGATCATCGACGGCGACCGGGTCAACGACCTGGCACCGCGCGACCGCAACCTGGCCATGGTCTTCCAGAACTACGCGCTCTACCCGCACCTGACGGTCTACGAGAACATCGCCTTCCCGCTGCGCCTGAAGAAGGTGCCGGAGAAGGAGATCGACGAGAAGGTCCGCCAGGCCAGCAAGACGCTCGACCTCGACGAGCACCTCGAGCGCAAGCCCGGCAACCTCTCCGGCGGCCAGCGCCAGCGCGTGGCCATGGGTCGTGCCATCGTGCGCGACGCCAAGGCGTTCCTGTTCGACGAGCCGCTGTCGAACCTCGACGCCAAGCTGCGTGGCCAGATGCGCACCGAGATCGCGCGCCTGCAGAAGCAGCTCGGCATCACGACCGTGTACGTGACGCACGACCAGACCGAGGCGATGACGCTCGGCGACCGCGTCGCGGTCATGAAGCGCGGGATCCTGCAGCAGCTCGCCTCCCCGCGCGAGCTGTACGAGCAGCCGGTCAACCTCTTCGTCGCCGGCTTCATCGGCTCGCCGCCGATGAACTTCCTGCCGGCCACTGTGGAGGACGGGAAGATCACCTTGCCGTTCGGCACCTTCCCGCTGCCCGCCGACAAGGCCGCGCGCGCCGAGGGCAAGGGCCTCATGCTGGCCGGCATCCGCCCCGAGCACTTCGAGGACGTGTCAGTGCTGAAGGACGAGGCCGACTCCTCGCGCACGTTCGAGGCGCACATCGACGTGCGGGAGTGGCTCGGCGACCAGCAGTACGCCTACGTGCCCTACGACGCCGACGCCACCACGCAGGACCAGCTGCGCGAGCTCGCCCGCGAGGCCGACAGCGAGTCGCTGCGCACGCAGCTGGTCGTCTCGCTCGACGCCGCCAGCAAGATCACCGACGACGACAACACGGTGCTGTTCATCGACACCGACAAGCTGCACCTGTTCGACCCGACGAGCGGGGAGAACCTCACCGTCGGTCTCTAGCCCCGTGCCGCGTCCGGCCGGTCACGACCGGTCGGACGGGCGGGGAGGCTGGGCCTTCCGGCGGCGCTTGCGCACGGCCTCGAGCACCTCGGCGTTCCACTCGTGCTCGCGGATGAGCCGGTACCGCTCCCCCGCGACCCGCAGGTAGGCCGCGGCAGGTCGCTCGTCGTCGCCGCGCACCCCGGCCTCCTCGATCATGGCCACGACCGGCTCGAACTCCTCGGCGTACCAGCGGCTCGCCATGGTCGCCTTGTCCATGTAGGCACCCTCGGCGTGCATGGTGCGGGTGGCCCAGGCCTCCACGGTCTCGGCCAGGTAGCCGTAGTCGAAGGGGTCGTCGAAGGCCACCGCGGCGCGCGCCTCGCCGGTGAACGGCACCCGCTCCAGCATCAGTCGGCGCCAGTGCTTGAGCTCGAGGTCGCTGCGTCCCTCGACCCCCACCGGCCTCAGGAACGTGTCGACGACGGTCACCCGCGCCTCGATCAGCTTCAGGCCGAGGCTGCGGGCCACCGAGACGCGGTGGTGGCCGTCGCGCACGTAGTACTGGTCGCCCACCTGGTAGACCTCGATCGGCGGGATCACCTCGCCGGTGCGGCTCGCGCGGGCCAGGCGCTCCCAACGCTCGCGGCTGCGCGCCGACGTCGGCCGGAACCGGCGGTCGAAGTCGCGCACCTTGTCGACGGAGCCGACGATGCAGTCCAGCGGGATCACCCGCGTGCCCGCGTAGTGCTCCCCGCGCCGACCGAGCGCCTCCACGACCTCGTCGAAGGACATCGACTGCGCGACGTCGTCGTGGTCGTTGCGCAGCCGTGCCGCCAGCGCCGACAGCACCTGGTGCCGCCGCGCACGCATGAAGTCGCTCTCGGCGTCCACGCGGGGCGATCCGGAGTCACCGACCACGGCGCCCACCTCCGACGACCGCGGCGACGGGTGCGTCGAGCGGCTCGACGTCGATGACCTGCCACGGGATCACGTTGCGCAGCGTGGTGCGGCCGACGTGCCGGTCGCTCTTCTGCAGACCGTAGGGGTGGATGTGGCCGTGCAGGTGCCAGGTGGGCTGCAGCCGGCCGATCACGTCGTGCAGCGCCTCGAAGCCCCGGTGCGGCGGGTCGTCCTCGTCGCCGAGGCCGAACGGCGGGGAGTGCGTGAGCAGGACGTCGACCGGTCGGTCACCGGCCCGTCGCACCAGTCGTCGGGCCCGACGCGCCAGCTGGCGCTGGGTGTACTGGTTGGCCCCCGCGTTGTAGCGGATGCTGCCGCCCAGACCCGCGATGCGCAGACCCGCCGCCTCGACCACCGCGCCGTCGGCGCTGGTGCAGCCGAGGGGCCGGGGGTCGGCCGACGGCATGCCGTCGCCGGTCAGGACGCCCATGAGACCGCTGCGCTGGGTCACGACCTGCGGGTCGTGGTTGCCCGGCACGAACACGACCGGGACGTCGAGGCAGGAGGAGAGGAACTCGAGGTAGTCCCACGGCAGGTCCCCGGCGGCCAGCACGAGGTCCGGCCGCAGCCGTCGCACCTGCGGGTGGTGGATCGACTCCACCACCTCGTCCGCGACCGCGAGCACCTTGACCATGGGTCCACCGTAGGCCGCGCTCCCCCGGGACGCGAGGGTCAGTCGGGGTCGGGACCCTCGGCGGCCCACCGGGCCTTGTCGGCCTCGATGCGTCGGCCGAGCAGGAAGGCGCTGGCCCAGAGCAGGGCGAACATGCCGCCGACGAAGAACATGACCGGCACGAGGAAGCCCAGGGCGACGACCGCCACCTGCAGGACGTGGCCGACGACGTAGCCCGACGGCTTGCGCAGCATGCCGGCCGTCAGGATGCACAGCACCGCGAGCCCCAGGCCGAGCGTGAGCGCCAGTCCGGCCGGCACGTCCTCCACGGAGATCATCACCGGGACGCTGAGTCCGAGGAGGATCGCCTCGAACGTCAGCATCGCCGCACACATGCCCCTCATGCCCCACCTCCGACTGCCCCGGCACCCAGCAGCACCCGCGCCTCGCCGGCGGTGACGACCGACCCGATCACGATGACGCCGCCGCTGCCGATCGCCTCCTCCATGCCCGCACCGGTCTCGGCCATCGAGATCGCGCGGACGAGGGCGTCGTCCAGGCCCCGCTCCACGGTCACCCGGTCCTCGCCGAAGACCTCCTCGGCCAGCTCGCCGAGCTCGTCGGCCCGCATGGCACGCGGCAGGCTGTTCTGGGTGCACACCACGTGGGCCAGCACGGGCTCGAGCTCACGGAGCATCTCCTCGACGTCCTTGTCGGCCATGACGCTGACGACACCGACGAGCGGGCTGAAGGTGAAGGAGTCCTGGACCGCCTCGAGCGCAGCGCGGACGCCGTGCGGGTTGTGCGCGGAGTCGACCAGCACGGTCGGGCTGCGCCGCACGACCTCCAGCCGACCGGGCGAGGTGACCTCGCCGAACGCCGACCGCACCAGGTCGCCGTCGAGCTCGGCACCGACGAACGCCTCGACCGAGGCCAGCGCCACGGCGGCGTTCTGCGCCTGGTGCGCACCGTGCAGCTGCAGGAGGACGTCGTCGTAGCGGGCGTTGAGGCCCTGCAGGCTGATCTGCTGCCCGCCGACGGCGTTGAGCCGGTCGGCGACCCCGAAGTCGACGCCCTCGCGCAGCGCCGTGGCCCCGACCTCCATGCTGCGGCGCATGAGGACGTCGAGCACCTCGGGCTCCTGGGCGGCGAGCACGGCGTGGGCGCCCGGCTTGATGATGCCGGACTTCTCCAGCGCGATGTCGACCGCGCGGTCGCCGAGGTAGGCGGTGTGGTCGACGGCCACGGGCGTGACCACGGCGACGCGGCCGGTCGCCACGTTGGTGGCGTCCCACGCACCCCCCATGCCGACCTCCACCACCGCGGCGTCGACCGGCGCGTCGGCGAAGGCCGCGTACGCCATGGCGACGGTGAGCTCGAAGAACGAGATCGGGTGCGGCTGGCTGTCGTCGACGACCTGGGCGTAGGCGGCCACGTCGGCGAAGGCCTCGACGAACTGCTCCTCGGTGAGCGGCTCGCCGTCGAGGCTGATCCGCTCGGTCATGCTCTGCAGGTGCGGGCTGGTGAACCGCCCGGTGCGCAGGTCGAGCGCCCGCAGCAGCGCGTCGATCATCCGCGCCGTCGACGACTTGCCGTTCGTGCCGGTGAGGTGGACGACGGGGTAGGCGTCCTGCGGGTCGCCGAGCAGACGGCACAGGGCGGTGATGCGCTCGAGCGACGGCTCGAGCCTGGTCTCGGGCCAGCGGCCCAGCAGGGCGGCCTCGACCTCGGCGTAGGTGGGGTTCATCCCCGCCAGTATCCCAGGCCGTGCCGCGCGTGCCGACCGCGTGGACCCAGTCGGCCCGGGTGAGCGGATCGGGGATCTCCCTGATTCCACGCGCCCCCCTCTGTCCGCCATGATGAGAGGGCTGCGGCGCCGGTCGTGCACCCCACCCCCCAGGAGCATGCGCATGAACCACCGGATCAGTGGTTGGATCGCCCACCGTCGAGCCAAGTGGCTCGTGCTGGTCGTCATGCTCGTCGCCCTGGGCGGTCTGGGCTCGTTCGGCTCGAAGCTCGCCGACGTGCAGGAGAACGACGTCGCCTCCTTCCTGCCCGCGGAGGCGGAGTCGACGCAGGTCATCGCGAAGGCGACCCAGTTCGCCGACCCCGACGTGATCCCGGCCATCGTCCTGCTCGTGCGGGAGGACGGCCCCCAGCCCGACGACCTCGCGCGGCTCGAGACCCTGAAGACCGATATCGCGGCGATCCCCGAGGTGACCGGCGACATCGTGGGCCCGATCCCGTCCGAGGACGGTGTCGCCGCGCAGCTGGTGGTCAGCCTCAGGATCGACCCCGACACCGGCTGGGAGCGCCTGCCCGACGTCGTCGACGAGCTGCGCACCGCCGCGGAGGACGGCGCCGGCGGGGCCGACGTCTACGTGGCCGGCCCTGCGGCGCTCGGCGCGGACCAGGCGAAGGCCTTCGCCGGGATCGACGGCATCCTCCTCCTCGCGGCGATCTCGGTCGTGGTCGTCATGCTGCTGCTGACCTACCGCAGTCCGATCCTGTGGATGATCCCGCTCGTGTGCGGCGTGCTCAGCGTGTTCGCCGCCCAGGGCGTCGTGTACCTGCTGGCGAGGTACGCGGACCTCACGGTCAACGGCCAGAGCGCGGGCATCCTGTCCGTGCTCGTGCTCGGCGCCGGGATCGACTACGCGCTGCTGCTCGTGGCCCGCTACCGCGAGGAGCTGCGCAACACCGAGGACCGTCACGAGGCCATGGCGCACGCCTTGCACCGCGCCGCCCCGGCCATCCTCGCGAGTGGCAGCACCGTGGTCGTCGGCCTGCTGTGCCTAATGCTCGCCCAGATGAGCTCGACGTCCGGGCTGGGACCGGTCGCCGCCGCGGGCATCGTCGTCTCCCTCGTCGTGATGCTCGTCCTCCTCCCCGTGCTGCTCGTGGTGTTCGGCCGTTGGGTCTTCTGGCCCTTCGTGCCGCGCTTCGGCGACCCGCAGCCCGCCGAGCGCGGCATCTGGGGTCGGGTGGGTCGGCGCATCGCGCACCGCCCGCGCACCGTGTGGGTGGTGACGACCCTCGTCCTGGGCGCCTTCACCCTCGGCGTGGTCCAGCTCGACGCCGACGGACTCTCGAACGCCGAGTCGTTCACCACCGAGCAGCCGTCCATCGTGGCCGAGGAGAAGCTGGCAGAGCACTTCCCGGGGGGCGCCGGTGACCCGGTGCAGGTCGTGGCCGACGCCGGCGCGGGCGAGGCGGCCGCTGCGGCGCTCCAGGACGTGCAGGGCATCTCGCCGGACACCGTGACCGAGCCGGTCGCGCAGGGCGACATCGCCTACGTCGAGGGCACCCTCGAGGCGGCGCCGGACTCCACGAGCGCGTTCGAGACGATCGACCGGGCACGCGACGCGCTGGCCGACGTGCCGGGAGCCCTCGTCGGTGGCACCACGGCGATCAACCACGACGTGCAGGAGGCCTCGGCGGCCGACAACCGGCTCATCATCCCGATCATCCTGGTGGCCGTGCTCCTGATCCTGGCCCTGCTGCTGCGGGCGCTGGTCGCGCCCCTGGTGCTGCTGGCCACGGTGGTGCTCTCGTTCGGCGCGGCCCTGGGCATCAGCGCCCTCGTGTTCCGCCACGTCCTGGGCTTCGAGGGGGCGGACTCGTCGCTCCCGCTGTACGCCTTCGTCTTCCTCGTGGCGCTGGGCATCGACTACAACATCTTCCTCATGACCCGCGTCCGGGAGGAGGCGCTCCTGCACGGCACCCGGCGGGGTGCGCTCATCGGGCTGGCCGCCACCGGAGGCGTCATCACGTCGGCCGGCCTCGTGCTGGCCGGCACGTTCGCCGCCCTCGGGTCCCTGCCGATCGTGTTCCTCGCCGAGCTCGGGTTCGCCGTGGCCCTCGGCGTGCTGCTCGACACGATCATCGTGCGGTCGGTGCTGGTGACGGCCCTGAACCTCGACCTCGGCCGCTGGATGTGGTGGCCGAGCGCGCTGTTCCGCACCGACGGCGGGCACGTGAGCGGCGCCCCCGACCACGCGGTCGCCCACCACGCCGCTGACCCGGCCCATCCAGCGGACCCCCTGGCCGAGGGGCACCCCTCCCCCGAGCACCGCGCCTAGGCCTGATCGGTCACACCTGGCGGCCGTGCCCTGCCCGGGTTCGCCGGACCGGTCGGCGCGGGTCAGTCGTCGGGCGCCTCGGAGACGAGGCCGGCGCCGGTGGCCGGGTCGAAGGGCACCGACTCGTGCTGGTGGACGATGCGCCACGCGCCGTCCACGCGCCGACAGACCAGGGTGCTGCGCACCCACATGTCCACCTCGGCACCGTCGTGCAGGCGGCCGCTCACGTGGTACCGGAAGGCGCAGTACCCGACGTCGTCGGCCCCACCCACGTGCAGGTGGTGCACCTCGTACCCGGGACCGACGGCGTAGGACGCCAGCCACGCGCCGAGGCCGTCCGCCACGGCCGCGGTCCCCCGCGTCTCGGCCGGCGGGAGGACCGGGTAGCTGACCACCTCGGGATCGTGGGCGTCGACCAACGTCCTGCTGTCACGCTCGGCCACCGCGCGCACGCGGTCGGCGATGAGCTGGCGGAGCTCGTCCTCGATCGATGTCAGGGCCATGCCACCACCGTGCGCCCTCCCGCCCTGCGCCACAACCCGACGCCGCGCAGACCCCCGGCGGGCCGTTCGCCGCCCACGGCCCGGCACCCCCGCTGCACCATCGGCCGCCCACGGCCCGGCACCCCCGCTGCACCATCGGCCGCCCACGGCCCGGCACCCCTGCCAGGGCCCGGGCTCCTAGACTGTCCTCTCGTGACCACTGCAGCGAACCGCGTCCCGGCCAAGCCCGCCCTCGAAGGACTCGAGGAGCGCTGGAGCCAGGTATGGGCCGAGCAGGGCACCTACACGTTCGACCGCTCCGCCGAGCGGGCCGACGTCTACTCCATCGACACGCCTCCCCCGACCGTGTCGGGCTCGCTGCACGTGGGTCACGTGTTCAGCTACACCCACACCGACGTGGTGGCGCGCTTCCAGCGGATGCGCGGCAAGGAGGTCTTCTACCCGATGGGGTGGGACGACAACGGCCTGCCGACCGAGCGCCGGGTGCAGAACTTCTACGGCGTCCGCTGCGACCCCTCCCTGCCCTACGACCCCGACTTCACGCCGCCTGCGAAGCCCGATCCCAAGAAGCAGGTGCCGATCAGCCGACGCAACTTCATCGAGCTGTGCAACGAGCTCGTGGAGGAGGACGAGAAGGTCTTCGAGAAGCTGTGGCGCACGCTCGGCCTGAGCGTCGACTGGTCGCACCAGTACACGACCATCGGCGCCGACGCCCAGACCGCCAGCCAGCGCGCGTTCCTGCGCAACGTGGGTCGCGGCGAGGCCTACCTGCAGGACGCCCCGACCCTGTGGGACGTCACGTACCAGACCGCCGTCGCGCAGGCCGAGCTCGAGGCCCGCGACTACCCCGGCGCCTACCACCGCGTGACCTACCAGCACGCGTCCGGCCCGATCGTCGTCGAGACCACGCGGCCGGAGCTCACGGCCGCCGCGGTCGCGATCATCGCCCACCCCGACGACGAGCGCTACGCGCACCTCTTCGGCAGCACCGCGGTCTCACCGCTGTTCGGCGTCGAGGTGCCGATCATCGCCAGCCCGCTCGCCGACCCCGAGAAGGGATCCGGCATCGTGCACTGCTGCACGTTCGGCGACCTGACCGACGTCCAGTGGTGGCGCGAGTTCCAGCTGCCCAACCGCACCGTGATCGGCCGCGACGGCCGGTTCCTGCGCGAGACCCCGGAGTGGGTCGCCGGCGGCCCCGGCGAGACGTTGTGGACCGAGCTGGCCGGCAAGACCGTGTTCTCGGCCCGCGAGCTCGTCGTGCAGGCGCTGCGCGACAGCGGCGACCTCGACGGCGAGCCGCAGCCCACCCAGCGCGTGGCCAACTTCTACGAGCGCGGCGACAAGCCGCTCGAGATCGTCTCGACCCGTCAGTGGTACATCCGCAACGGAGGTCGCGACGCGGACCTGCGCGCCGCGCTGATCGCCCGGGGTGACGAGATCGACTGGACGCCCGGATACATGCAGTCGCGCCTCACCAACTGGATCGAGGGCCTCAACGGCGACTGGCTGGTCAGCCGTCAGCGGTTCTTCGGCATCCCGTTCCCCGTCTGGTACCGCCTCGACGCCGACGGCGAGCCCGACTACGACGACCCGATCTTCGCGGCTGAGGACACCTTGCCCGTCGACCCGGCGTCGCAGGCCCCTCCCGGCTTCGAGGAGTCGCAGCGCGGTGCGGCCGGTGGGTTCGTCGGCGACCCCGACGTGCTCGACACCTGGGCGACGTCGTCGCTGACCCCGCAGATCGCCTGCGGGTGGGAGCGCGACGCCGACCTGTTCGCGCGGACCTTCCCGATGGACCTGCGCCCCCAGGCCCACGACATCATCCGCACGTGGCTGTTCGCCACCGTCGTGCGCTCGCACCAGGAGTTCGGCTCCGTGCCGTGGACGCACACGGCGATCTCGGGCTTCGTTGTCGACCCCGACCGCAAGAAGATGAGCAAGTCCAAGGGCAACGTCGTCGTGCCTGACGAGATCCTCGACAAGTACGGCGCGGACGCCGTCCGCTGGCGTGCCGCGCTGGCGCGTCCCGGCTCGGACTCCCCCTTCGACGAGACCCAGATGAAGGTCGGCCGGCGGCTGGCCATGAAGGTGCTCAACGCGAGCAAGTTCGTCCTCGCCGCACCCGAGGACTACGGCCTGGGTGCCACCGCGGCCGACCTCGACGCCGCGCGCGTGACCGAGCCCCTCGACCGCTCCGTGCTCGCCGGGCTCCGCGGCGTCGTGGAGCAGGCCACCGCCCACTTCGAGGCCTACGACTACTCCTCGGCCCTCGAGGTCGCCGAGAAGTTCTTCTGGGACTTCTGCGACGACTACCTCGAGCTGGTCAAGGAGCGCGCCCGCCAGGAGTCGCCGGCCGGGGAGTCCGCCCGCGCCACGTTCGTGCTGGCGCTGTCGACGCAGCTGCGTCTCCTCGCGCCGTTCCTGCCCTACGTGACCGAGGAGGTCTGGAGCTGGTGGCAGGAGGGCTCGGTGCACCGTGCGGCGTGGCCGACCACCGACGACGTGACCGTCGACGGCGACCCGGCGCTGCTCCCGGCCGCCGCCCAGGCGCTGGCCGGCATCCGCGGGGCGAAGTCGACCGCGAAGGTCAGCCAGCGCACCGAGGTGACGGCCGTGACCGTCCGCGGGCCCCAGGCCGCGCTCGACCTGGTGCTGCAGGCCGTCGACGACGTGAAGGCGGCCGGTCGGGTGACCGGCGAGCTCGCCACGGAGACCGCCGACGGCACCACCGAGGTCGTGGCCGACGCCACCCTCGCCGAGACCGAGTAGCGCGCCGACTCCGCTCCTTCCCTTCCCCGGGTGACCGGTGAGGGTGGGGCGGGCGTGGGTCAGCGCGACTCGAGCGTCTCGAAGGCGATGCCGTTGCGCTGGAGGCGCTCGATGAGCGGGCGGCCCATCGCCACGGCGGTCGTGGTCTGGCCGGCGACCTTCGGAACGTCGTCGAACGCCAGGCACAGCGCCGACTCGCTCAGCATCTTGGCGGTCTCGTCGTAGCCCGGGTCGCCGCCGCTGACCTGCGTGACCACCCGCTTGCCACCACCCTCGCCGACGAGACGGAGCTTGAACCAGGACGAGGCGCGCTTCTCGGGGCTGGGGCCGTCACCCTGGGCACGCAGCTTCAGCAGCGCCTTGCGGGTGGGTGCCAGCTGCGCGCCGGCGAGCAGGACGCCCGCGCCGGCGACCGTGCCGGCCAGCATCGGCAGCCGCTTGAACTGGGCGAAGTGGGAGTAGGAGAACTCCGGGCCGTAGCGCTCCAGGGCTCGCGCCGAGCGCAGCACGACCTGCGGGTCGATGGTGGGCAGCGGCAGGGCCCAGCCCTTGCCGTCGGCCCCGCGGCCGATCTTCCCTCCGCCGCGGATCTTCCGGCCCTGGGGCCGGGCCTCCGCGGCCTTGCGCTGCTTGGCGGTGGCGCCGGCCTGGCGGATCCGCGCGAAGGCCCCGAGCGCCGAGTGGTAGGTGCCGCCCGACGCCGTGCCGCCGGCCCGGATGTAGCCCTTGACGTCGAGGGGGACGCCCTCGGGAAGCTGCTCGACCGTGAAGAGCACGCCGAGGTCGTACGGGATGGAGTCGAAGCCGCACGCGTGCACGAGCGTCGCGCCGGTCCTCACGGCGGTCTCGTGGTGCGCCAGCCAGGTGCGGTCGACGAACTCCGGCTCCCCGGTCAGGTCGACGTAGGCGATGCCCGCCTCGGCCGCGGCCTTCACCGCGGGGTCGCCGTGCTGCACGTAGGGGCCGACGGTCGAGATGAGCACGCGCGTGCCCTCGGCCATCGCCCGCATCGAGGCGGGGTCGGAGACGTCGGCCAGGACCACGTCGGGCGCGACTCCGCCCGCCGCCTCGACCTCGTCCACGACGGCCTGCAGCTTGGCGGCGCTGCGACCCGCCACGGCCCAGGTCCCACCCTCGGGCAGGTGCGTGCCGAGGTAGACGGCGGTGAGCGTGCCGGTGAACCCGGTCGCCCCGAACAGGGTGATGTCGACGGTCATGCCCCGACCCTAGCCACCGTCGCGTACCGGCGGTACGCGAGCGGTCAGGAGCGGACCGTCAGGAGGCCTTCTTCGCGACCTCGTCGCGGCTGAGGACCGTGGGGCCCTCCTCGCCGCGCACCGTGGCGCCGGTGACGACGACCTTGGCGACGTCGTCGCGGGAGGGGATGTCGTACATGACCGGCTGCAGCACGTGCTCGATGATCGAGCGCAGACCACGGGCACCGGTGTCGCGGGCCAGCGCCAGGTCGGCCATGGCCTCGCAGGCCTCCTCGGTGAACTCGAGCTCGACGTCGTCGATCTCGAACAGCCGCACGAACTGCTTGGTGAGCGCGTTGCGCGGCTCGGTGAGGATGGACACGAGGGCCGGCTTGTCGAGCTTGTCGACCGCGGCGATGACCGGCAGGCGGCCGATGAACTCGGGGATGAGGCCGAACTTGAGCAGGTCCTCGGGCAGCACCTGGGAGTAGACCTTCTCCGGCTCGGCCGGCGTCTTCTCGGGCATGCCGCCGACGTTGAAGCCCAGCCCGACCTTGCCGCTGCGCTGCTCGATGATCTCCTCGAGGCCCGCGAAGGCGCCGCCGACGATGAACAGCACGTTGGTGGTGTCGATCTGGATGAACTCCTGGTGCGGGTGCTTGCGACCGCCCTGCGGCGGCACCGAGGCCGTGGTCCCCTCGAGGATCTTGAGCAGCGCCTGCTGCACGCCCTCGCCCGACACGTCGCGCGTGATGGACGGGTTCTCGGCCTTGCGCGAGATCTTGTCGACCTCGTCGATGTAGATGATCCCCGTCTCGGCCTTCTTGACGTCGTAGTCGGCGGCCTGGATGAGCTTGAGCAGGATGTTCTCGACGTCCTCACCCACGTAGCCGGCCTCGGTGAGGGCGGTGGCGTCGGCGATGGCGAACGGGACGTTCAGCATGCGGGCGAGCGTCTGCGCGAGGTAGGTCTTGCCGCAGCCGGTGGGCCCGACCATGAGGATGTTGGACTTCGCCAGCTCCACGGCGTCGTCCTTGGGACGACCGGTCGCGGCCTGCGCCTGGACCCGCTTGTAGTGGTTGTACACCGCCACCGCGAGGTTCTTCTTGGCGTTGTCCTGGCCCACGACGTACCCGTTGAGGAACTCGAAGATCTCCTGGGGCTTCGGCAGCTCACCGAGGCTCAGCTCGGCACCCTCGGCCAGCTCCTCCTCGATGATCTCGTTGCAGAGGTCGATGCACTCGTCGCAGATGTACACGCCGGGTCCGGCGATGAGCTTCTTGACCTGCTTCTGGCTCTTGCCGCAGAACGAGCACTTCAGCAGGTCAGCGGTCTCACCGATGCGTGCCACAGGTGCACTCCTCTTCCGTCACGACGTCGGGGACGAGCTGGTGTCGTCGCCCTCACACTACAAGCCCGGCGGACCGTCCACCGGGGGTTCGGCCGACGCCGCCGCGTGTCGTCCACGGGTGGCGGCATCGGCCGGAGCCTCAGGCGGCGGGGACCTTGAGGGTCTCGAAGATCCCGTCGATGATGCCGTACTCCTTGGCCTGGTCGGCCGTGAGGATCTTGTCGCGCTCGACGTCCTTGCTGACCTCCTCGGGCGTCTTGCCCGTGGCGTCGGAGATCATCTTCTCCATCAGCTCGCGCATGCGGAGGATCTCGTTGGCCTGGATCTCCAGGTCGGAGATCTGGCCGCCCGTGCCCTCGGTGTAGGGCTGGTGGATGAGGATGCGGCTGTTCGGCAGGGCGTAGCGCTTGCCGGGGGTGCCGGCGGCGAGCAGCACGGCGGCGGCCGAGGCGGCCTGGCCGAGGCAGACGGTCATCACGTCGGACTTGAGGTACTGCATCGTGTCGTAGATGGCCGTCATGGCCGTGAAGGAGCCGCCCGGGCTGTTGATGTACAGCTGGATGTCGCGGTCGGCGTCCATCTGCTGCAGGCAGAGCAGCTGCGCCATGACGGCGTTGGCGACGTCGTCGCTGATGGGCGTGCCCACGAAGATGATGCGGTCCTCGAAGAGCTTGGCGTAGGGGTCGATGCGGCGGAACCCGTAGGAGGTCCGCTCCTCCCACTGCGGGATGTAGTAGCTCATGCCTTCTTACCCACTTCCTGGGCGCTCTTGATGACCTGGTCGATGAAGCCGTAGTCCTTGGCCTGGTCGGGGGTGAACCAACGGTCGCGGTCGGCGTCGGCCTCGATCTGCTCGATCGTCTGGCCGGTGTGGACCGACTGCAGCTCGTTGAGCTGCTTCTTGAGCAGGATCGACTGCTGGGCCTGGATCTTGATGTCCGAGGCCGAGCCGCCGATGCCGCCGGAGGGCTGGTGCATCATGATCCGCGCGTGCGGGAGCGCGTAGCGCTTGCCCGGTGCACCGGCCGCGAGCAGGAACTGCCCCATCGACGCGGCGAGGCCCATGGCCACGGTGGCGACGTCGTTGGAGATGAACTGCATCGTGTCGTAGATGGCCATGCCCGAGTCGACCGAGCCGCCCGGGCTGTTGATGTAGAGGAAGATGTCGGCGCCCGGGTCCTCGGCGTTGAGCAGCAGCATCTGCGCGCAGATCGCGTTGGCGTTCTGGTCGCGCACCTCCGAACCGAGGAAGATGATGCGCTCGCGCAGCAGGCGCTGGTAGATGTGGCCGTCGAGGTCGGACGGGCCGACGTCGGTGCCGGCCATGCCCTGCACCGACTGAGCCTGGCCCGTCGGGCCCTGGGTGGTGGCGTCTGGTGTGTTCACGTTGTCGACCCTAGAGGGCGAGCGGTCGCGAGACACGCGTGAACACGCCCTGTTCGCTGACAGCGTGACGCATCCGGAGCCCCGGACCTCAGTCCGAGGCGCCGGGCACGGTCTGGTCCCAGTCCACGACCGAGCCCGTGACGACGCCGCTCTCGTCGCTCAGCAGGAGCACCACGATGCCGGCCGCGTCCTCCGGCGACGCGAGCCGACCGGCCGGCAGCCGTTCGGCGGCACGCTCCCGCCAGTCGTCGCCCGCGTCGTGGAACCGGCGCTGGATCGCGTCCTCGCCGTCGGAGTCGGTCCACCCGATGTTGACGCCGTTGACGCGCACGCGGTCGAAGCGGTGGGCGTGGGCGGCGTTCCTGGTCAGGCCGGCGAGCCCGGCCTTCGTGGCGGCGTAGGGCGCCAGGTACGGCTGGCCGCCGTGCGCGCTCATGGTGAGCACGTTGACCACCGCTCCGGGCTGCCCGCGTCGGACCATGTCGCCGATCGCGGCCTGCATGAGGAAGAAGGGACCGCGCAGGTTCACCGCCACGTGCTGCTCGAACATCTCCGGCGTCGTGTCGAGCACGCTGCCGCGCTCGGTGAAGCCCGCCGCGTTCACGAGACCGTCCACCCGGCCGTGCAGGGCGACGGTCCCGGCCACCGCCGCGCGGCAGGCCTCGACGTCGGCGACGTCGCACGCCACGAAGCGCGCGTCACCGAGTGCCGACAGCTCCTCGGCGGCGCGGGCCCCGACGTCGGGACGACGCCCGGTCACGACCACCCGCGCGCCCTCGCGCAGGGCGAGTCGCGCGATGGCCAGCCCGACGCCCTGCGTGCCACCGGAGACGAGGACCACCCGGTCGTCGAGGCGCCCCATGTCAGAGACCCTCGATCGGCGCGGTCCTGCGGCGGTCGGCGTACGCGCCGAGCGACGTCGCGACCTGGTCGGCGGACCATCGGGCCGCGAGCGCCTGCTCGAGCACCTCGGTCTGCGCGAGCGGGGTCATGCCGTCGACCGGCTGGTCGAGGTCGAGGTTGGTGGGGAACGGGTAGCCCTCCGCGACCGCCGCGACGACGTGGTGCAGCGCCTTGGTCGGCCAGCCGGCGTCCTGGCGCTCGCGCAGCGTCGGGTAGACGGCGGTGGCGGCCCTCGCCCGGTCGACAGCCTCCATCGCCCGGCCGAACGCCGACGAGACCTGCAGCAGGTTCGCGACCCGCTGCACGTCCGCGGACACGTTGGTCCCGGCTCCGTGGAACAGCGCCGGGTTGAAGAACACCGCGTCCCCCTTGGCCAGGGGCAGCTGGACGTGGTGCTCCTCGAAGTACGCGCGGAACTCCGGACGTCGGTAGGCCAGGTAGCCGGGGCCGTACTTCTGGGAGTGCGGCAGGTAGAGGGTGGGGCCGCTCTCGACGGGCATGTCGACGTGGGCGACGGCGCCCTGCAGCGTCAGCACCGGCGACAGCAGGTGCACGTGCGCGGGGTAGCGCGCCGTGAGCTCGTCGGAGAGGAACCCCAGGTGGTAGTCGCGGTGCGGGTCCTGTGCCACGCCGCCGGGGCGGACGACGTTGACCTGCGAGGTCACCTGGTAGCCCGGTCCGAGCCACGCGGTGGAGACGAGGGCCAGGAGGTCGTTGGCGTAGTAGTCGACGAAGGTGCCCGGGTCGCTCACGGCGAGCTTCTCCAGCGCGTTCCAGATCCGGTCGTTGGCCCCGGGCTTGGCGAAGTGGTCGCCGGCGGCCACGCCCGACGCCTTCTCCGCCGCGATGACGGACTCGTACGCGGCGGTGGCCCGGTCGACGACGGACAGGTCGTCCCAGGCCCCCTCGAGCACGACGATGCCCGGCCCGTCGGCAAGTGCGTGGACGATCTCGGCGCGGACGGCGTCCTCGCCGTCGGGGGTCGACGCCGCTGCACGCAGGTCGGCGGCGGCGTACACGACGACACCCTGCTCCACCCGGTCGGCGTGGCGGTAGGCGTGGGGATCGGTGGGCGCGGTGACGAGCGCGACGAAGTCGTCGAGGCTCACGTCGTCGGGCGTGAAGCGGGCTCGGCGGCCGGGCGGGGCGGGGTGCGTGGCGGTCATGGCGGACTCCTGGGTGCGGGGTGGTCGGCAGGTCTCGACGTGTCCGACGCTAGTCCTGGTACGCGTCCGCGCGGGGGCCTAGAGTCCCTCAAGAAACCCTCAGCACGATCCGATCGACCCGCCCGGAGGAGCCGTGCCCCACCGCCACAAGGTGCGCGAGATCGCGCAGCAGAGCGGCCTCAGCGAGGCCACGGTCGACCGCGTCCTGCACCGACGCCCCGGCGTCCGCGCCGCGACGGTGGCGGAGGTCGAGCGGGCGATCGAGGAGCTGGACCGCCAGGCCACCCAGCTGCGCCTCGTCGGCCGGACCTTCCTGCTGGACCTCGTGATGCAGGCACCCACGCGGTTCAGCGCCGCCGTGCGGACCGCGCTCGAGGCCGAGCTGCCCGCCCTGCGCCCGGCGGCGGTCCGTGCGCGCTTCCACCTGGGCGAGGAGGCCGACGTGGCCACCATGGTCGAGACGCTGCGCGCGATCGGTCGCCGACGCTCGCATGGCGTGCTGCTCAAGGCGCCCGACCACCCCGACGTGGCCGCGGAGGTCGGGGCGCTCGCCGAGTCCGGGATCCCCGTGGTGACCCTGGTGACCGACCTGACCGGCAGCAGGCGCCTCGCGTACGTCGGGATCGACAACGCGGCAGCCGGACGCACCGCGGCCTACCTGGTCGCCCGGTCCGCACCCGGTGCCGGCGCGGTCCTCGTGACGCTCAGCGCCAGCGACTTCCGCGGCGAGGGGCAGCGCGTGGAGTCCTTCACCGAGGCCCTCGCCGAGCTCGCTCCCGGCCGCCGGGTGCTGCGGGTCAGCGACACCGGCGGCCTGGACCCCTCCACCGGCACGGCCGTCGGCGCCACGCTCACGGAGCACCCCGACGTCGACGCCGTGTACTCCGTCGGTGGTGGCAACCGCGCCACGCTGGCGGCGTTCGCCGAGGTGGGGCGGGCGCCGCAGGTCTTCGTCGCGCACGACCTCGACGCCGACAACTCCGAGCTGCTGCGCACCCGGCGCGTGCACTTCGCGCTCCACCACGACCTGCGTGCCGACGCGCGGCACGCCTGCCGCCTCCTGCTCCGTCACCACGGAGCCGTCCCCGGGCCCCCGACGTCGGTACCGTCCCAGGTCCAGGTCGTGACGCCGTTCAACCTGCCCCGCGCGTTCGGGCGGTGAGCCTGGCGCCCGGGAGGGCAGGGGACGGCCGAGGCGTCAGACCGTGAAGGCCTCGCGGAACGCGTCGAGGGCGCGGTCGCTGCCGTCGACCGAGGGGTCGCTCGCCCACGCCTCCATGGCCACCACGCCGTCGTAGCCGGCGTCGGCGAGGGCCTGGGCCACGAAGGACCAGCGGACCTCGCCCGTGCCGGGCTCGCAGCGGCCCGGCACGTCGGCCACCTGCACCTCGCCGAGGTACGGGGCGGCCCGACGCACGAGCTCCACGAGGTTCCCCTCGCCGATCTGGGCGTGGTAGAGGTCGAGGTTCATCCGCAGGTGCGGACTGCCGACCGCCTTCACCAGGGCCAGCGTGTCGGCGGCCCGCGCGAACGGCGTGCCGGGGTGGTCGACCTCGAGGTTGAGGTTCTCGATCACGTAGGTGACGTCGTGCTGCTCGGCGAGCTCGGCCACCCGCGAGAGCGTCCTCACCGCCGCGAGCCACATGTCGCCGGTGACGACCTCGACCGGCCGGACCGGGATGCCGCCCTCCCCCAGGCCCGTGCCGTGGATGTTCAGCGACGGGCAGCTGATCCGCCGGGCGAAACCGATGGACTCCTCCGCCGTCCGGAGGAGGTCGTCGGCCCCGTTCTCGGTGACGAGGTCGCCGGTCACGTAGCCGGTCATCGACGTGAACCGGGCGCCGGTCGCGACGAGGGCGTCGGCGTCCTTGGCCGTCCAGTCCCAGATCTCGGCGGCGAACCCGCGCTCGTGGATGCGCTCCACGCGCTCCAGGTGCGGCAGCTCGGTGTAGACCATCTCGGAGCAGATCGCGAGGGTGAACCTCATCTCAGGCCTCCTGCGGCACGGCGGTGGCGACGGCCGCACGGCCGCCGGTGGTGAACGAGTCGATGCAGGCCTGGGCGATCGCGAACGCGGCGAAGGCGTCGTCCGCGCCGACCGAGGGAGCACGGCCCTCCCGCACGGCGGCGACGAGCTCCTCGAGCTCGCCGGTGTACGCGTCCAGGAGCAGCTCCGTGTCGCTGTGGGCGGTCGTGGCCAGGCGGCCGGACCCGTCGTGCAGGCGCAGCGACGACTGGGCGCCCTCACCCATCGTCACCATCGCCTCGGAGCCCAGCACCTCGGCGCGCACGTCGTAGCCGTAGGTCGCGGCGAAGCTCGCCTCGGCCGTGGCGATCGCGCCGTTGGAGTAGGTCACGACGACGGTGGCGTGGTCCAGCAACGTGGGGTGGCCCGGCGCCGTGAGCGAGCCGGCGGTGGCGACGACGTCGACGGCGTGAGCGCCCGGGTTCAGCCAGTTCAGCGTGTCGAAGTCGTGGATCAGGGTCTGCGTGAAGATCGTCCACGGCGGCACGCCGTCGGGGTCGGAGGGACCCCGGCCCGGGTCGCGGGTGAGCGAGCGGAGCTGGCGGACGTCCCCCAGACGCCCGGCCACGATCGCCTCGTGGGCCGCCGCGAACTCGCGGGCGAACCGCCGGTTGAAGCCGACCTGGAACGCGACCCCGGCCTTCGCCGTCGCCGTGCGCACGTCGTCGATCTCCGCGAGCGACATGCCGGCCGGCTTCTCGCAGAACACGTGCTTGCCGGCCTCGGCCGCGGCCACCACGAGGTCGCGGTGGGCGACCGACGACGCGGCCACGACCACGGCGTCGACGTCGTCGGCCCGCAGGACGGCCTCGACCGACGTCTCGGTGCGCGCGTCGAGCGGCCCGGCCACCTCGGCCGCGGCGCCGGGACGGGGATCGGCGACGGCCACGAGGGAAGCCCCGTGGACGCGTCGGGCGACGACGGCGGCGTGGGAGGCGCCGATGCGGCCGGCACCGATCAGGCCGATGCGGACGGGAGCGGACATGGTTCCTCCGAGTGCGGGGTGAGGTGGGCGGGGGCGGGGACGACGTGGGCTGGCGCGTCGGACGGCCGCACGTGACCTGAACTAGAACGTTCTAGTAGAACGATGCAGACCGAGGATATGATGCGGACGCCCCATCGTCAAAGCCCCTCGTCCGAGCCCCGCCGTCGACGAGCCCCCAGGAGGACGCGTGACCCGCACGACGCTCGCCGACGTGGCCCGCGAGGCCGGGGTCTCGGTCGCCCTCGTGTCGATCGTGATGCGCGACGCCCCCGGGGCGAGCGCGGCGACCCGGGAGCGGGTCCGCGGCGTCGCCGAGCGTCTCGGCTACGTGCCCGACCAGCGCGCCCGCCAGCTGCGGCGCACGGACACGCGGCTGCTGGGCGTCACGTTCGACCTGCACCAGCCCTTCCACGGCGACCTCGTCGAGCACCTCTACGAAGCGGCCGCCGCGCAGGGCTACGACGTCGCGATCAGCGCCGTGGCGCCCTCGCGCGACGAGGACGCGGCGATCCAGGCCCTCATGCGGGAACGGTGCGACGCCCTGGTGCTGCTCGGTCCCGACCTCTCCCCCGACGCCCTCGGCTCGCTCGGCACGCGGGTCCCGACGCTCGTCGTGGCCCGCCGGAGCGACGCCGACGGCGTGGCCTCGGTGCGGGGTGACGACGAGGCCGGCGTCGGACTCGCGGTCGACCACCTGGCCGACCTCGGCCACGTGCGGGTGGTGCACGTCGACGGCGGGTCCGCGCCCGGCGCCGAGGACCGCCGCCGGGGCTTCCACGCAGCGGCCGTACGTCGCGGCATGGAGCCGTGGGTCGTCCCCGGCGGACCCACCGAGCAGGCGGGCGTCGAGGCGGCGCGACGCCTGCTCGACCAGCGCCCGACGCCGACGGCCGTGGTCGCCTTCAACGACCACTGCGCCTCCGGCGTGCTCGACGTCCTGCTGCGAGCCCACGTCGACGTCCCGGCCGACGTGTCGGTCGTGGGCTACGACGACTCCCGGCTCGCCGTCGCCCGGCAGGACCGGATGACGACGGTGGCGCAGAGCGCCCTCGAGATGGCGGAGCGAGCCGTGTCCGGAGCGCTCGACCTGCTCGCGGGACGGAACCCGACCGAGGTCGTGCTCACGCCACGACTCGTGGTCCGCAGCACCAGCGGGCCCGCCCCCCGCCTGGCCGACCCCGCCTGACCGACCCCGTCAGGCGTAGAGAGCCGGGCGCTCTGGGACGACGACGGGCTCGCGTGCGCCCGAGTCCAGGGCCGCGACGCCGGAGGCCGCGACCAGGTTGGCCGCGAAGCCGTCCCACGCCGATGCGCCCACGACCTCGCCGCGCAGCGACGCGTCGACCCAGGCGGAGAGCTCGAGCCGGTAGGACTCGATGAAGTGCTCCACGAAGTCGCTCCCGATCGCGGTGCTGCTCTGCCCCGCGACGCGGCGCACCACGGGGGGCCGGGGCTCGAGCATCGCCGACCCGCCGTCGCCGACCACCTCGACACGCACGTCGTACCCGTAGGCGGCGTTGCAGTAGACCTCGGCCGTCATCATCTGGCCGGCCGCCATCCAGATGGTGGCGACCTGCGGGTCCTTGAAGCCCTCGGCGATCGGCGACTCGACGCGGATGGCCGCGATCTCGTCGTCGAGCAACCACCGGAAGGTGTCGAACTCGTGGATCATCGAGCCGGTCACCAGCGTGGACGAGTCGGTGCTCGTCGCGTTCGTGGCGTTGCGGTGGATCCCGTGCACGAGCTTCACCTGGCCGAGCGACCCGTCGGCGACCGAACCCTTGAGGCTCACGAAGCCCGGGTCGAAGCGCCGGTTGAAGCCGACCTGCACGAACCGGCGACCCGCCGCGACCTCGGCGTCCACGACGCGTCGCGCGTCGTCGGCGGTGACCGCGAGCGGCTTCTCGCACAGGACGTGCTTGCCGGCCTCGATGCCCGCGATCGCCAGGTCGGCGTGGGTGAAGTCGGGCGACGCGATCACGAACGCGTCGACGTCGGCGACCAGCGCCTCGGGCGAGGCCGCGGCCTCACCGCCCACCTCGGCCGCGACGGCCTGGGCGCGGGCGGTGTCCATGTCGAAGACCCGGGTCACCTCGGCGCCGGGGACGCTCGTCGCGAGCGTGCGCACGTGCGCCGCCCCCATCGCACCGGCGCCCACGACGCCGACCTTCAGTCGCTTGCTCACAGGGAGACCCACTTTCGTTCGTCGGAGGACAGGATCATGGCGTCGAGCACCCGTGCCGCGACGAGCGCGTCGTGGATGGTCGCGCCGACGGGCGTGCCGGTGGCGATCGACTCGACGAGACGTCGGGCCTCCACCACCTTCAGGTCGTCGAAGCCGACCGGGTTGTTCGTGCCGGGCTGGAAGGCACCGATCTCCCCGTCGCCCGGGCCGGCGTACTCGGTGGCGTAGAACGTGTCGGTGAAGGCGTCGTCGCGCGCCGACGCGACGCGCAGCTCGTTCATGCGACGGAAGTCCCACGCGACGGCCCCGCGGGTGCCGTGGACCTCGAAGCCGTAGGTGTTCTGCTCCCCCACGGCCACGCGACTCGACTCCAGCACGGCTCGTGAGCCGTCGGCGAGGCGCAGCAGGGCGCTCACGTAGTCCTCGTTCTCGACGTCGCCCAGCGCGCCGGCACCCTTCTCGTAGTGCATCGCACCCGGCACGGCCTCGCGACGCTGCGCGATGAAGGTCGCACGGTCCACGACCAGCTCGGCGACCGGCGCCACCACGTACCCGAGCAGGTCTGTCGCGTGGCTCACGAGGTCGCCCAGCACGCCCGAGCCGGAGAACTCGGTCCGGAAGCGCCAGGACAGTGCCGCGTCGGGATCGGCGGAGTAGTCGGCGAGGAACCGGACGGTGGAGTGCTCGATCTGGCCGATGGCCCCCGACGCGACGATGCGCCGGGCCCGTTCCACGGCCGGAACGTTGCGGTAGTTGAACCCCGCGGCGGCCTGCACGCCGGCAGCCTCGACCGCAGCCACGATCTCGGCGGTCTCCCCGGCGTCGCGGCCGGCGGGCTTCTCGACCCAGAGGTGCTTGCCCGCCTGCGCCGCGGCGACCGCGACGTCGCGGTGGATGAAGTTGGGACCGGTCACGCAGACGAGGTCGACCTCCGGGTGCTCGACCAGCTCGCGCCAGTCCGAGAGCAGGTGCTCGAACCCGTACGCGGCGGCGGCTCGCGCCGTCCGGTCGTCGGGGGCGTTGTCGGCCACCGCCACGAGGCGGGGGCGCAGCGCCGTGTCGGGGTAGTGCTGGACGAGCCGCGTCAGGGCTCGGGCGTGCACCTGGCCCATCCAGCCGAAGCCGACGACGCCGACGCGCAGCTCGGGTGTGCTCACGGGTCCTGCCTCTCCGCCGTCGCGACGGCGATCGTTCGTGGGTGCCGGGTGGCGCCCGGCATGGGGCGCGCCGGGCGCGGACAGCGCGACACGGTCGGCCGGGTCCCCCTGGCTCCCGGCCGACCGCGCGGTCGAGGGTCAGGCCTCGGCGGCCATCTCCTGCGCGATCTCGCTGTCGTCGCCCATCGTGCGGGCCAGCTCGTGCGCCAGGGACTCCAGCTCGGCGCCACCGGCCATCATCGAGGTCAGCTCGTCGAGCGTGATCTCGGACTTGGCGTAGTCACCCATGCTCTTGCCGCGACGCAGCAGCATGAAGCGGTCGCCGACCGGGTAGGCGTGGTGCGGGTTGTGGGTGATGAACACGACCCCCAGACCACGTTCGCGGGCCTTGGCGATGTACTTCAGCACCACACCGGACTGCTTGACGCCCAGGGCGGCCGTCGGCTCGTCGAGGATCAGGACCCGGGCGCCGAAGTACACCGCGCGGGCGATGGCCACGCACTGGCGCTCTCCACCGGAGAGCGTGCCGATCGGCTGCTCCACGTCGCGCAGGTCGATGCCCATCGCCGCGAGCTCGTCGCGCGTGGTGCTCTTCATGAACTCGACGTCGAGCTTCTTGAACGGTGCGACGCCCTTGCGGACCTCGCTGCCGAGGAAGAAGTTGCGCCACACCGGCATGAGCGGCACGACGGCGAGGTCCTGGTAGACCGTCGCGATGCCGGCGTCGAGCGCCTGCCGCGGGTTCGCGAACGACGTGGACTCGCCGTCGACGACCAGCGTCCCGTCGGTGTGCTGGTGCGCACCGGCCAGGATCTTGATGAACGTCGACTTGCCCGCGCCGTTGTCACCCAGCACGCAGGTGACCTCGCCGGCCTTGACCGTGGTGGAGACGTCGGACAGCGCGATGATGTTGCCGTAGCGCTTGCCGATGTCCTGGACCTCGACGATCGTCGTGCCGCGCGCCGGCGGCTCGGTGGTCGTGACGGTGGACTCCGTGGACTTCTTGCTCATCGGGACAGCTCCGCTCGCTTGCGTACCCATTCGTTGAGGAGGACCGCTCCCAGCAGCATGATGCCGAGGAACGCCCGGAGCCAGTTGTTGTCCCAGCCCGAGTAGACGATGCCCTGGTTCGCCATGCCGTAGATCAGCGCGCCGAAGGCAGCGCCGATCGCCGAGCCGTAGCCGCCCGTGAGCAAGCACCCGCCGACGACGGCACAGATGATGTAGATGAACTCCTGGCCGACACCCGTGTTGGACTGCACGGTCGACGTCGTGAACAGCAGCAGCATGCCGACGAGCCAGCCGGCACCGGCCGTGGTCATGAAGAGCCCGACCTTGGTCTTGAAGACCGGCACACCGACCTGGCGTGCGGAGACCTGGGCGCCTCCGACCGCGAAGATCCAGTTGCCGACGCGCGTGCGCAGCAGGACCCAGGTGGCCACGGCGGTGATGGCCAGCCACCACCAGACGGACGCGAAGACCGCACCGCCCGCGATGTCGACCGACGAGCCGAAGATCGCCTTCGGCTGGTCGTAGAACGGCACCTGCGCCATGCCCTGGATCGCCACCTGACCCGTGAGGGCCTTCGTGAGGGCGAGGTTGATGCCCTGGAGGACGAAGAACGTGCCGAGCGTGACGATGAAGCTCGGCAGTCCCGTCCGCATGACGATCACGCCGTTGAAGAAGCCGACCGCCAGCGCGAGGGCCAGCGAGACGACGATCGCGGCCCAGATGTTGAGGCCGTACTCCGTGCAGAGGATGCCGACCGCGAGCCCGGTGAACCCGGTCATCGCGCCGGCCGAGAGGTCGAACTCCCCGCCGATCATGAGCAGGGCCACGGCGACGGCCATGATGCCGATCGTGGAGGCCGAGCGCAGCCAGGTGCTGGCTCCGCTGGAGGTGGCGAAGGCGCTGGTGGTCAGCGCGAAGAAGCTGAAGATGACGATGACGGCGACCAGCGCGCCGATCTCGGGTCGCTTGAGGAGCTTGGTCAGCGTCGACGTCTTCGCGACGCGTTCATCGGCGACGGAGGCTGTCGTCATGGTGTGGATGCCTTTCGTGGAGGGTGGGCGGCGGGGGCCCGGACGACGTCGGTGCGTCCTCTCGGGCCCCCGCCCGTGACCGCTGCGTCAGCGCGTGCCGTCCTCGGCGAACTTCGCGACGTCGGCCGCGTTGTCCTTCGTGACGAAGGCGGGGCCGGAGTTGATCGGCTGGCCGCCGCCGACGTCGTTGCCGTTGATGCTCTTGAGGTAGAGCGTCGTGACACCCAGGAAGCCCTGGACGTAGGGCTGCTGGTCGACGGCGAACAGGATCTTGCCGTCCTCGATGTTCTTCACCACGTCGGCCGAGAGGTCGAACGTCGCGACGGTGGCGTCGCTGCCGGCCGCGTCGACGGCCGAGACGGCGTCGATCGCGTACTGGCCACCGAGCGTCAGGACGACGTCGATGTCGGAGTCGGCCTGCAGCTTGGAGGTGATGGTCGAGGTGACCGCGTTGTCGTCGGTGCCGTCGACCTGGAGGTTCTCCATGTCGCCGCCGAACGTGCCGGCCGCAGCCTTGCAGCGCTCCTCCAGACCGACGTTGCCGGCCTCCTGCACGACGCAGATGCCCTTCTTCAGGCCCTCGCTCTTGAGACGCTCGCCGACGGCCTCGCCGGCGATGGACTCGGACTGGCCGATGTGGGTGATGGCGCCGAACTCCTGCCAGCGGTCGATGCCGGAGTTGATCGAGACGACCGGGACCCCCGCGGCGACGGCCTTCTTGATGCTGCTCTCGAGACCGTCCGGGTTGGCCATGGAGACCACGATGCCGTCGACCTTGTCGGCGACCGCGCCGTCGATCAGCTGCGACTGCTTGGCCGGGTCGGGGTCGTTGCTGTAGTTGATCTCGACGCCGTAGTCCTTGCCGGCCTGCTCGGCACCGCTCTTCACCCGGTCCCAGAACGCGTCACCGGGGCTCGAGTGCGTGATGACCGCGTACGTGAGGTCCTTGGACTCGGCCGTGTCGTCCTCCTGGCCGGTGCCGCTGCACGCCGCCAGGAGGGCGCCGGCGACGATGACCGCGCCGGCGAGCTTGAGCTTCTTCATGCGGGGGTTCTCCTGTTCTCGGGGCCTGCGGGTCAGGCCCTCCGTGACCTCGTCTGGTGCGACGCGTCACAGTGTGCCCCACTTCACAGCAGGGACGGGTTCATTGTCAAGACATATTGACGAAACGTTTCACGCCGTGTTGCATGGCCTCACAAAGGAAGGACTTTGACGTGTCGGACACAGCCCAGCACATCCAGCTCGACCGCTCCAGCCCGGTTCCCCTGTACTTCCAGGTGGCCGCGCAGCTCGAGCGCGCCATCCTGGACGGCCACCTGGGTGCCGGCGCCAGGATCAGCGACGAGATCAGCCTCGCCGGCCACCTCGGCCTCTCGCGGCCCACCGTGCGCCAGGCGATCCAGGTGCTCGTGGACAAGGGCATGCTGGTGCGCAAGCGCGGCGTCGGCACCCAGGTCGTGCACGGCAAGATCAGCCGCTCCGTCGAGCTGACGAGCCTGCACGACGACCTGCGGGCGGCCGGCCAGGAGCCCCACACCAAGGTCGAGTCCTACGAGCGCATCCCGGCCACCGAGGAGCTCGCCAACGAGCTGCGGGTGGACGTCGGCGCCGAGATCTGGTCGCTCGAGAGGGTCCGGTTCGTCGGGTCCGCCCCGCTCGCGCTCATGCACAACTACCTGCCGGTCGAGGTGCTCGACCTCGACACCGTCGACCTCGAGCGGGAGGGGTTGTACGAGTCCCTGCGCAACGCCGGCGTGCTCATGCGCGTGGCCAAGCAGCGCATCGGCGCGCGCAAGGGCGATGCTCGGGAGTGTCGCCTGCTCGAGGAGCGGCGCTCGGCCCCCCTTCTCACGATGCAGCGCACCTCCTACGACGACGCCGGCAACGCGGTGGAGTTCGGCACCCACCTGTACCGGCCGGACCGCTACTCCTTCGAGATGACGCTGGTCGACCGCTGATCTCCGACGCGCTCGCAGCGCGATACATGTCCTGACATTTGTTTGTCATGACAAACAGTTGACATGGTCGCCGTGACGAACGTAACGTCGTCCACGTCGCACCCCGCCCGGCAGAGAGGCCGCCATGAGCACCATCCCCGAGGTCCTGACCTACGGCAGGGCAGGCGTCGACGTCTACCCGCTGCAGATCGGCGTGGGTCTCGAGGACGTCGAGAGCTTCGGCAAGTTCCTCGGCGGGACCACGGCCAACGTCGCGGTCGCCGCGGCGCGGCTGGGTCACCGGGTGGCTGCGCTCACCGGTGTCGGCGACGACCCCTTCGGACGGTTCGTCCGGCGGGCGTTCCACGACCTGGGCGTCGACGACTCGCACGTCGTGGTCGTGCCCGAGCTGGCCACGCCCGTGACGTTCTGCGAGATCTTCCCGCCCGACGACTTCCCGTTGTACTTCTACCGCAAGCCCAGCGCCCCGGACATGAACCTGACCGTCGACCAGGTCGACCTCGACCTCGTGCGCGAGGTGGACCTGCTCTGGGTGACCACGAGCGGGATGAGCGAGGAGCCGAGCCGCTCGACGCAGCTCGCGATGCTCGAGGCCCGCTCCTCGGCACGGTCGGCGGGCTCCGGGCGGCGGCACCACACGGTGCTCGACCTCGACTACCGCCCCATGTTCTGGTCCGACCCCGCGGACGCCACGGTCCAGGTGCAGAAGATGCTGCCCCACGTGAGCGTCGCGGTCGGCAACCGCGAGGAGTGCGAGGTCGCCGTCGGCGAGACCGATCCCGACCGCGCCGCCGACGCCCTGCTCGACGCGGGCGTGGAGCTCGCCGTGGTCAAGCAGGGCCCGAAGGGCGTGCTCGCCAAGACCCGCCACGAGCGGGTCGAGTCCCCGCCGATCCTCATCGAGCCGGTCAACGGCCTCGGCGCCGGCGACAGCTTCGGCGGCTCCCTCGTGCACGGCCTGCTGGCGGGCCTCCCGCTGGAGCAGCTGCTGCGCAACGCCAACGCCGCCGGCGCGATCGTCGCGTCGCGCCTCGAGTGCTCGACCGCCATGCCCACCCAGGACGAGATCGACGAGCTCGTCCGAGAGCGCTTCCCGCAGGAGTCGTGACCCGCATGTCCCCCACCCCCCAGGACCCGACGACCCCCTTCGTCGCCGACATCGCCGCGCTGCGCGAGGTCCGGGCGCACGATCCCCAACGCGTCACGAAGCTGCTGAGCTCGCGCCGTCGTCGGCCGCTGCTGCCGGCCGACGGACGCCTGATGATCGTCGCGTGCGACCACCCCGCCCGCGGTGCCCTCGCCGCGACGGGCAACCCGACGGCGATGGCCGACCGTCACGAGGTGCTCGCCCGTCTGGTCACCGCGCTCGGCCGTCCCGGCGTCGACGGCGTGCTCGCGACGGCCGACGTGCTCGAGGACCTGCTGCTGCTCGGCGCGCTCGAGGACAAGGTGGTCTTCACCTCCATGAACCGTGGGGGCCTCGCCGGCTCGTCCTACGAGATGGACGACCGCATGACGGGCTACGACGTGCGGGGCACGATCGACGCCGGGTTCGAGGGCGCCAAGATGCTGACCCGCATCGACCTGGACGACCCGGGCACCCTGCGCACGCTGGAGACCCAGGCGGCCGCCATCACCGAGCTCAACCGCGCCGAGGTCGTGGCCATGGTCGAGCCGTTCATGTCGAGCCGGCGCGACGGCAAGGTCGTGAACGACCTCTCCCCCGACGCCGTCATCAAGTCCGTGGCCATCGCCCAGGGGCTCGGTGCCGCGAGCGCCTTCACGTGGCTCAAGCTGCCCGTGGTGGAGGAGATGGAGCGCGTCATGCGGTCCACGACGCTGCCCACGCTGCTGCTGGGCGGCGACCCGACCGGCCACCCCGAGACGGTCTACCGCAGCTGGGAGCAGGCCCTGGCCCAGCCCGGGGTCCGTGGCCTGATGGTCGGCCGCACCATGCTCTTCCCCCACGACGACGACGTCGCCGGCGCCGTCGACACGGCCGTGGGACTCGTCCGGTGACCACCTCGGACACCGGCGGGGGTGCCGGGCCGCGGGCGGCGACCGACTGGGTCGTACCCGCCGGCGAGGGCGCCGGCGACGGCTTCGACCTCGCCGTCGTCGCGGGCGAGCGGGAGGGCTGGTCGCACACCAGCCTGTGGACCGTGACGCTGGCCGCCGGCGAGAGCCGCACCGTGGCCGCACCCGGCCAGGAGCTGCTGGTCGTGCCGCTGTCCGGCGGCACCGAGGTGACCGTCGGCAGCACCGCCGACGGGGAGACCTTCACCCTCACCGGGCGCTCCGACGTGTTCGCCGGACCCACCGACGTGGTCTACGCACCGCTCGACGCCGCCGTCTCGCTGACGTCGGCCGACGGTGGTCGCTTCGCGGTCTGCGGTGCCACGACCGACGTGGTCCTGCCCGCCCGGCACCTGCCGGCGGCCGAGGTCCCCGTCGAGCTGCGCGGGGCCGGGCAGAGCAGCCGCCAGGTGCGGAACTTCGGCACCGTGGGCGTCCTCGCCGCCGGGTCGATCATCGCCTGCGAGGTCATCACCCCGGGCGGCAACTGGTCCAGCTACCCGGCGCACAAGCACGACGAGGAGTCCGAGCACGAGTCCGCCCTCGAGGAGATCTACTACTTCGAGGTGCAGGACGGGCCGCAGGGCCAGCCCGGTCTCGGCTTCCACCGCACCAGCTCGACGCCCGCGGGCGAGATCGACGTGCTGCACGAGGTGCGCGACCGCGACACCGTGCTCGTCCCCCACGGGTGGCACGGACCGTGCACCGCGGCCCCCGGCCACGACATGTACTACCTGAACGTCATGGCCGGACCGGGCGCCGAGCGTGCGTGGCTCATCAGCGACCACCCCGACCAGACCTGGGTCAGGTCCACCTGGGAGCACCAGGAGATCGACCCCCGACTCACCGAAGGCGACTGACATGACGCAGACCCGACGGCTCACCGTCGCGCAGGCCACCATCGCGTTCCTGGGCGCGCAGTACTCCGAGCGCGACGGCGTGGAGCACAAGCTGTTCGCCGGGGCGTTCGGCATCTTCGGCCACGGGAACGTGGCCGGCCTCGGTCAGGCACTGCTCCAGGCCGAGCTCGAGGACCCCGACCTGCTCCCCTACGTGCTCGGCCGCAACGAGCAGGCCATGGTGCACTCGGCCGTGGCGTACGCCCGGCAGAAGGACCGGCTGCAGACCTGGGCCGTGACGACGAGCGTCGGGCCGGGCGCGACGAACATGGTCACCGGCGCCGCGCTGGCGACGATCAACCGGCTCCCCGTGCTGCTGCTCCCCGCCGACACGTTCGCCGACCGCAGCGCCTCGCCCCTGCTGCAGGAGCTCGAGCTCCCCCAGTCCGGCGACGTCACCGTCAACGACACCTTCCGCGCCGTGTCGCGCTACTTCGACCGTGTGTGGCGCCCCGAGCAGCTGCCGTCGGCGCTGCTGGCGGCCATGCGGGTGCTCACCGACCCGGCCGAGACCGGAGCCGTCACGATCTGCTTCCCGCAGGACGTGCAGGCACAGGCCCACGACTGGCCGGTCGAGCTGTTCGAGAAGCGCGTGTGGCACGTGGCTCGCCCGGTGCCCGAGCGCTCGCTGGTCGACGTCGCCGCCGAGGCGATCCGCTCGGCACGGCGTCCGGTGCTCGTCGCCGGCGGTGGCGTGCACTACAGCCAGGCCACCGAGGCGCTGGCGGCCTTCAGCGAGGCCACCGGGATCCCCGTCGGCCAGAGCCAGGCCGGCAAGGGCACCCTCGTGTACGACCACCCGCAGTGCCTGGGTGCCATCGGCTCCACCGGCACGACGGCCGCGAACGCGATCGCCCGCGACGCCGACCTGGTCATCGGCGTCGGCACCCGCTACTCCGACTTCACCACCGCCAGCCGCACGGCGTTCCAGGCCGAGGGCGTGCGCTTCGTGAACGTGAACGTCGCGGCGATCGACTCGGTGAAGCAGTCCGGCCTCGCGATCACGGCCGACGCCCGCGAGACGCTCGACGCCCTGCGCGTGGCGCTCGACGGCCACCGCGTCGACGACGCCTACGTCGAGGAGTACCAGCGCCTCGCGGCCGACTGGGACGCCACCGTCGAGGCAACCTACGTGCCCGAGACGCCCGACCGCGGTGCGGGCGGCCTGCCCACGCAGGGCGAGGTGCTCGGCCTGGTGAACGAGCTGTCCGACCCGCGCGACGTGGTGCTCTGCGCCGCCGGCTCGATGCCCGGCGACCTGCACAAGCTGTGGCGCACGCGCGACAGCAAGGGCTACCACGTGGAGTACGGCTACTCCTGCATGGGCTACGAGGTGGCCGGCGGGATCGGTGCCGCGATGGCCGAGCGTGGAGATCGCGACGTCTTCGTCATGGTCGGCGACGGCTCGTACCTGATGATGGCCACCGAGCTCGTGACCGCGGTGCAGGAGGGCGTGAAGATCATCGTCGTGCTCGTGCAGAACCACGGCTACGCCTCGATCGGCTCGCTGTCGGAGAGCCTCGGCTCGCAGCGCTTCGGCACCCGCTACCGCTACCGCGCCGAGGGATCCGGCCGGCTCGACGGGGAGAAGCTCCCCGTCGACCTCGCGGCGAACGCCGAGAGCCTCGGCGTCGAGGTCGTGCGCGTGGACTCGGCCGGGGCGTTCGGCAAGGCCGTCACCGCGGCCAAGGAGTCGCCGACGAGCACCGTCATCCACGTCGAGACCGACCCGCTCGTCCCTGCACCGAGCAGCGAGTCCTGGTGGGACGTCCCGGTCAGCGAGACCTCCACCCTCGAGTCCACCCAGCAGGCCTACGAGACCTACCGGTCCGCCAAGGCCGACCAGCACCTGCACCTCACCCCGCCGCCCACGCCGGGCGCCTAGGCACGACGCCGCCCACAGCCCGGCACCCCCGCCGGAGGCGACCGCCCCACCCCACCAGCACCTGCACCACCGAGGAGAAGAGCCACCATGGCCACCACCGTCACCCACTGGATCAACGGCGCCCCCGTCGAGGGCACGAGCGGACGCTTCGGCGACGTCACCAACCCCGCCACGGGCGAGGTCACGTCGAGCGTGTCGTTCGCGTCCGAGGACGACGTCGCCGCAGCCGTCGCCGCCGCGAAGGCAGCGTTCCCGGCCTGGCGCGACACGTCGCTGGCCCGCCGCACCCAGGTCATGTTCGCGTTCCGCGAGCTGCTGAACGCCCGCGCCGACGAGCTGGCCGCGATCATCACCTCCGAGCACGGCAAGGTGCTCTCCGACGCCGCCGGCGAGGTGGCCCGCGGCCAGGAGGTCGTGGAGTTCGCGTGCGGCATGCCGCACCTGCTCAAGGGCGGCTTCACCGAGAACGCGTCCACCAACGTCGACGTGCACTCGGTGCGTCAGCCCCTTGGCCCGGTCGCGATCATCAGTCCCTTCAACTTCCCGGCGATGGTGCCGATGTGGTTCTTCCCCGTCGCGATCGCCGCCGGCAACACCGTCGTGCTGAAGCCGTCGGAGAAGGTCCCGACGGCCGCGGTCTGGATGGCGGAGCTGTGGAAGGAGGCCGGTCTGCCCGACGGCGTGTTCAACGTGCTGCACGGCGACAAGGTCGCCGTCGACGGGCTGCTCACCAGCCCCGACATCAAGAGCGTCTCGTTCGTCGGCTCCACCCCCATCGCGCAGTACGTCTACGAGACCGGCACCGCGCACGGCAAGCGGGTCCAGGCCCTGGGCGGCGCGAAGAACCACATGATCGTGCTGCCCGACGCCGACCTCGACCTCGCCGCCGACCAGGCCATCAACGCCGGCTTCGGCTCCGCGGGCGAGCGCTGCATGGCGATCTCCGCCGCCGTGGTGGTCGGGGACGTCGCCGACACGTTCGTGGCGAAGGTCAAGGAGCGCGCCGAGGCGCTGCGCACCGGTGACGGCACCCGCGGCTGCGACATGGGCCCGCTCGTCACGTCGCAGTCACGCGACCGCGTTGCCGGGTTCGTCGACGCGGGCGAGGCCGCCGGCGCGACGCTGGTGGTCGACGGCCGCAACCCCGAGGTCGACGCCGCCGGTGAGGGCTTCTTCGTGGGCCCCACCCTGTTCGACCACGTGAGCCGCGACATGAGCATCTACACCGAGGAGATCTTCGGCCCCGTGCTCTCGGTGCTGCGCGTCGACTCCTACGAGGAGGCCCTGGAGCTCATCAACAGCAACCCCTACGGCAACGGGACCGCGATCTTCACCAACGACGGCGGCGCCGCCCGGCGCTTCCAGAACGAGGTCGAGGTCGGCATGATCGGCATCAACGTGCCGGTCCCCGTGCCCATGGCGTACTACTCCTTCGGCGGCTGGAAGAACAGCCTGTTCGGCGACACCCACGCCCACGGCACCGAGGGCGTGCACTTCTTCACCCGCGGCAAGGTCGTCACCTCGCGCTGGCTCGACCCCAGCCACGGCGGCATCAACCTGGGCTTCCCCCAGAACGCGTGACGCTGAACGCGTGACGCTGAACGCGTGACACCGCACGCCTGACGCAGCGCGCGACACGGCGCGCCTGACGCTCCACCGACCTGCGGCTGCCACCGCACGGCGAAGGGCCCCGACCTCACGGTCGGGGCCCTTCGTCGGTGGTGGGCTGACTCGCGCCCTCGGTGTGGCGCCGCGCTGGCCCGGCTTCCGCTCGGGGTGGTGCTGCGCTGCCGCGGCTCCCGCCTGGGGTGGTGCTGCGCCGCCGCGGCTCTCGCTCGGGGTCGTGCTGCGCCGCCGCGGCTCTCGTCGGACCTGGTCTCCGAAAGGGCCCCGACGGAGCGGACGCGCCCGGGCCACCCCGAGATCGCCGGGTGCGGCCGGGCGACGCAAGATTCTGCGTTCGTGCACGGTTGGCTCGAGGATTCTGCGTTCGTGTCCGGATCCAGCCACGAACGCAGCATCGTTCGGGCTCGCGCCCACGAAGGCAGAATCCTGCGTCCCACCGCTCGCGCGCTCGGGGCGCCCGAGGTCGCCGGGTGCGGCCGAGCGACGCAAGGTTCTGCGTTCCTCCAGGGAACGCCCGAGGATGCTGCGTTCGTGTCCGGATCCCGCCTCGAACGCAGCATCGTTCGGGCTCGCACTCACGAAGGCAGAATCCTGCGTCTCCCGGCTCCGCCGCGGCGGTCCCACCACGACGGACGGGCCCCGCGCAGCTGCGCGGGGCCCGTTCGTCAGGGGGTCGGGGCGGATCAGGCCAGCAGGCCCTCCACGTAGGCGAGGCAGCGGCGCACGTCGGCGACCGGACCTTCGCCCTCGGGCTCGCCGTCGGTGAGCATGAGGTCCTGCTCGAGCACGTACCAACCGGTGTAGCCGTGACCCTCGAGGGCGCTCACCATGGCGGCGACGTCGACCGAGCCGCGGCCCAGGACCTGCCACATGCCGTCGGCGACGGCGTCGGAGAAGGTGACCTCGCCGGCCACGACGCGGGCGGCCTTCTCGGCATCGACGTCCTTGAGGTGGACGTGGCCCACGCGGTCGAGGTTGGCGAGGGTGATGGCGACGGGGTCGGCGCCGGCGGCGGCCAGGTGACCGGTGTCGACGCACAGGCCGATGTGCGAGCCGTCGAGGACCTGCTGCACGTCGGCGGCGTTCTCGACGATGGTGCCCATGTGCGGGTGGATCACGGCCACGACGCCGCGCGAGACGGCGTGGTCGGCGATGCGGTCGAGGTTCGCGTTCAGCGTCTTCCACTGCACGTCGTCGAGCACGGGACGTGCGTCGTAGCCCTCCTGGCCGGTGGCCGCGGCCAGCACCACGACGCCCGCACCGGACGCGAGACAGGCGTCGATGAAGCGGTCGACCTCGGGCAGCGGGTCGTGGTCGGCGTCGAACAGCACGACGGGCAGGAACCCGCCGACGGCGGCGAGGCCGTACTGCTCGAGGAAGGCCGCCTTCTCGACGGGCTCGTCCGGCAGGAAGCCGTCGGGACCGAACTCGGTGGCGGTCAGGCCCAGCTCGCGCATCTCGCCGAGGACTCGGTCGGCGGGCAGCTGCAGGCCCCAACCGGGAACCTCGCAGACGCCCCACGAGATGGGAGCGCCCGCGACACGCGTGCGGACGGAAGCGGTGGTCGACATCGGGCGATGTCCTTTCAACAGGGGCGTCATTTGTCGTGACAAAGAGGGACGTCCCTAGTGTGGGCGCGCTCACAGGCCTACGTCAAGCCCATGTCCTGACATACTGACGTGGATTTCCTCGCACGCCCATGCCACTGACACCGACCCGGGCGGATCGGTGTCAGCGGGCCTCGATCAGCCCAGCGCCTCCGCGTCGCGACGTAGGGCCTCGAGGGTGCGGTGCATGCCGTCGAGCAGGTCGACGTCGTGGTTCTCGGCGCCGCCCATGAACCACTTCCCCGCCAGCCGCACGGTCAGGCCTGCGCGCGGCAGGGCCGTGCGACGCTCGACGACGCGCGTGCCGGAACCCTCGGGCGTCAGCTCGTAGGACCACTCCACGTCGGTCGGGCCCACGTGGAACGCCAGGGCTGCCGAGCCGTCGTGGGTCGGCGGCTTCCACCGGGTGATGCGGGTTGTCGTGGGCCAGACGACGGCACCCTTGCGGTTGACGTTCAGGCCGCGCGAGCCGACCTTCGGCGCAGCAGCGATGAACATCCGTACGGTCTCGGGACTGCGCTCGCTCATCGAGCGCAGGTCCGAGAGCAGGGTCCACACCGTCTCGACCGGAGCAGCGACGACGACCTCCGCCTCGAGGGGCGGCAGACCCTGGCTCGGGAACTCAGGCGGCACGGGAGGTCCGCTCGACCTCGGACTTGATCCGCCGGAGCGTGTGCGCGATGCCCTGCTCGAGCTCGGTCTCGAACGCGTCGGTGCCACCGAGGACGTGCTTGGTGAGCAGGTTCGAGAGGTTCGAGACACCGTTCGGGGCGGTGCGCGACTCCGTCAGCCGGGTGCGGCCACCGTCGAGCGCCTCCAGGCGGTACGTCCAGACCGTGCCGTTCTCGGCGACCTTGAGCGCCAGCTCACGCTCGGGCTCGAAGACCTTCACGTACGAGCGCGTGGGCCACACCTTCCAGCCCTGGCGGTTGACGTTGATGGTGCGGGCGCCCTGCTTGACCTCGCCTCCGCGGATGATCATCTTCTTGCACTGCGGGCTCCACTCCCCCATGCGCTTGAGGTCGGACACGACGGCCCAGACGGCGGCGGGCGTCGCGTCGATCTCGACGGAGTCCTCGATCAGGCTGCGGTTCGGCACGGTGGTCCTCCAGAGGGTGGTGCGGGGGCGGGGTGGGTCGTTCGAAGAGGGACGAGGGGCCCGGGCCTAGGCGCGACCGGAGGCGGAGAGGGCACGCACGGGACGGTGACCGGCGCGCACCCACTCGACGATCCAGTCGCCGACCGTCGGGTGGTTCAGCAGGGCGAAGTGGTGGGCGCTCGGGACGTACTCGAAACGGGCGCCTTCGACGACCGGGCCGGTGCGTCCGACACCGGTGGCCGAGGAGAAGTGCACCAGCAGGTCGCCGAGCACCGCGCTCACGGCGTGCCGCTGCGTGGCACCGAGCGTGCCGGCCACGAAGTGGTACTCGGCGTGCGGGAGCGGCGCCGCGGCGATGCGGTCGAGGCCCCAGGCGCGGGTGAGGTCCTGACCCTCCCACTCGTCGGCGGAGATGTAGCCGTGGCGCAGGTCGACGATGCCCGCGGACCGGGTGTCGAGGATGGTGCTGAACGGACGCGACTCCGGCAGGAACCGGAGCACGGACGACCCGAGGTGGGCGACCTTCTCGAGGTTGGCGCCGGCGTGCGGCGTGCCCAGGCAGACGACGTCTCGCACGAGGTGCTGCCACGTCTTGCCGCCCGCGGTGGCGTGGTTGGTCGCGGCCCGCACGACCAGGCCACCCATGGAGTGGCCGACCAGGGTGATGCGCGAGACGGCGGTGGGCCAGACGTCGACGAGCTGGGTGAGCAGTGCGTCGAGGTGCTTGCCGTTCTCGGAGATGTGCAGGCCGGTGTTGTACCGGACCATGACCGGCGTCGCGTCGGTCTCGGTGGTGAGCCGCGACGCGTAGGTGGAGCCGCTGACCTTCGAGCCCAGGTCCCACGACTCGTCGTCCTCGCACAGACCGTGCAGGAACACCACGAGGTGGCTGGAGGCACCCCGGAAGGCCTCGGCGACCTGCCACTCGGTGACCGGGAGGTCCTCCCCGTCGACGCGCACCGACATGACGATCGCCTGGGGGTCGTCGAGCATGCGCAGCTCGTCGCCGATGAGCCCGTTGACGGCGGCGACGACGCTGCGGCCGAACCGGCTGGACTCGACCGGCGACCCCACGCCCCGCGCGGAGAGGGCGCGCACCGTGCCGCTGCCGACCCTCAGCACCCCCGACACCGCGCCGTAGACCGAGGTCACGACCGCGTCGTGCAACGACTCCGGGACCCGTCCGCCCACGACCCGCGTGGCGCGGAACGCCCGCGCCGCAGCCGCCTGGTGCACCTCGCGTACCGTGCCCACGACCAACCGGTCGAGGTGGTCGAGCGCGAGCGCTGCCACGTCGGTGGTGCGTGCAGGTGTGCCGGACATGTCTACATACTGCCGGTATCCGGACGCGATGGGAACCGGGAGTGGTGAGGTTCTCAGCGATTTCCCGGCCGACCCACCGGACCGGACCCGGACGCACGACGGCCCGGCGCCCCCAGGGGGCGCCGGGCCGGCGTCGGACGACGTCGCGTCAGGCCTTGTCGGACTCCTCGGAGGCCTCGGACTCGGCGGCGGCGGACTCGTCGGTCGTCTCGACCTCGTCGTCGGCGATCGAGCCGTCGGCGCGCAGCTTGCCGAGCTCGAGCACGGTGCCGGAAGCGTCCTTGACCGTGGCCTGCTGCATGAGGGTGGCGAGCGCCTTGCCGCGCAGCACCTCGCTCACCATCTCGGGCACGTGGTTGTGCTCCATGATGTGCTGGATGTAGGAGTTCGGGTCCTCGCCCGACTCTTGGGCGCGACGCATGATGTGCTGCGTCAGCTCGTCGTTCTCGATGCCGATCTCGGAGTCGGCGACGACCTGGTCGAGCACGAACTGGGCGACGATCGAGTCGCGGACCCGACGCTCCAGCTCGGCCTCGAACTCCTCGGCCGTCTGGCCCTCGTCCTCGAGGTAGGTGTCGAAGGAGATGCCGGCGTACGAGAGCTGCTGCATGATCTGCTCGCGGCGGCCCTGGAGCTCCTCGGCGACGACGGTCTCGGGCAGCGGCGCCTCGACCGTGCCGACGACCTCCTCGAGCACGAGGTCGCGGGCCTCCGCGGCCTGCTCCATGCGCTTGCCGCGCACGAGACGCTCGCGGACGTCGGCCTTGAGCTCCTCGACGGTGTCGAACTCCGACGCCGTCTGGACGAACTCCTCGTCCAGGTCGGCGACCTGACGCTCCTTGACGTCGTTGAGGGTGACGGTGACGTCGACCGGCGTGCCCTTCAGCTCACCACCCACCAGCTCGGTGGAGAACGTCGTCGTCGCGCCCTTCTCGAGGCCGATGAGCGCCTCGTCGAGGCCGTCGAGCAGCGTGCCCGAGCCGATCGTGTAGGGCAGGCCCTTGGCGTCGGCGCCCTCGATGTCGGCACCGTCCTTGTCGCGCGCGACGAGGTCGATGGTCACGGCGTCGCCGTCGGCGGCCGCACGGTCGACGTCGAGCGTGACGGCGAAGCGGTCGCGCAGGGCGTCGATCTGCTCGTCGACGTCGGCGTCGGTGACCTCGGCGTCGGCGACCTGGACCTCGATGGCGGCGAGGTCGGGCAGCTCGATCGTCGGGCGCACGTCGAGCTCGGCGGTGATCTCGATGTCCTCACCGTCGGAGAACTTGGTGAGGTCGATCTCGGGCTGGCTCAGCGGCTGGATCTCGGCCTGCTGCAGCGCCTCGCTGTACCAGCCGGGCAGTGCGCCGTTGATGGCCTCGTCGAGGACGGCGCTGCGGCCGATCCGCTGGTCGACGATGGCCGCCGGCACCTTGCCCTTGCGGAAGCCGGGGATGGTGATCTGCGCGCCGATCGTCTTGTAGGCCTTGTCGAGGCTGGGCTGGAACTCCTCGAACGGCACCTCGATCGTGAGCTTGACGCGGGTGGGGCTCAGGGACTCGGTGGTGCTCTTCACGTCGTGCTGCTCCTGCGGTGATGGGGGTCGGGGTGCGTGCCGCATCCGCACGTGACGTGCTGCGGGCACGGGAGGTCGCGCTGGCTCTCCGAGCCTGCGGCAGGACCTCCGGCCAGTCTCTCACGGCCCACCAGTCCAGGGCGAACCCGCACTGCCCCCGACCGCAGGGGCTTCATGAGAGAGCCCTCATGACCGGCTCATCACCGCCTCATGGTGCGTCGCTGTGATGAGGGCAGTCGAGCGGCGACGCTCCCCACCCCATCCCACTCCTGGAGGACCACCATGAAGCGCACCACCTTCGCAGCAGCAGCGGCCGCCGTCATCGGCGTCGTCCCGCTCGCCCTCGTCGTCACCTCCCCCGCCCAGGCCGCGTCCTCGTACTCCTGCGGCGGCTACAAGGCCACCATCGTCGGCACGAACGGGGCCGACGAGATCGAGGGGACTCGCGGACGTGACGTGATCGTGTCCCTCGGTGGCAGCGACGAGATCGACGGCAACGGCGGCAACGACGTCATCTGCTCCGGCTACGGCAACGACGAGGTCGAGGGCGGCACGGGCGCCGACCTGGTCTACGCCGGGTACGGCAACGACGACGTGGACGGCGACTCCGGCAACGACCGTCTGCACGGTGGTCCCGGGCGCGACGAGCTCGACGGTGGCGCGAGCCGCGACAAGGTCTACGGCCAGGACGGCAACGACCTCGTCGAGGGCGGAGCTGCGAAGGACGTCGTGAGCGGCGGCAAGGGCGACGACCGCGTCTACCAGGGCAGCGAGCCCGACGACGACTGACCGCCAGGCGGTGCGGAGGGGTCGGGCTCCCGAGGCCCGGCCCCTTCACGCGTGGTCCTCGCCGTGGGGTCGCCGTCAGACGGGGAGCACGCGCGCGGAGCCCGACCGGACGCGACGCGCGGCGAGCAACCGCGACGACGCGTCGGGATCGCGACGGTCGCTGATGGCGTGCCACTCCCACCTCGCCTCCGAGGGCGTCAGCTCCACCACGCTGTAGCCGTGGTCGTCGAGGTTGACGAACCGCACGTGCGGGTTGAGCGCACCGATCGCCTCCTCCATCGCTAGAGAGACGGTGCGTGGCGCCGTGCCCATGAAGTCGTCGACGTTGTTGCTGGTGATCGAGCTGCACAGAGCTCCGTGGCCACCGGCCGGCCGTCGAGCTCCACCTCGTTGGCCCACGCCGTGTGGACGTCGCCGCTGAGGAACACCACGTCGCCGACGCCGGCGTCGGCCAGACCCTGCAGCAGCCGCCGACGCTCGGCGGGATAGCCGTCCCACGTGTCGGTGTTCGGCTCCGGGGAGCCCCAGGTCATGGGGTCGGTCGTGTCGCGCAGCGCCAGCTCCTCCCCGCGCGGCCGCGGCGGCATGAGCATCGGCGCCACCATCACCGGGTTCCCGACGAGCTTCCACCGGGCGGTCGAGGCCGCGAGCCCCTGCGCCAGCCAGGACTCCTGGTCCGTGCCGGTGAGCGTGCGCCGCTCGTCGGCGAGGGCGACGTCGCGCGGCTCGACCCGCTCGTCTCGGCGGCTGCGCAGGTCGAGCATCGTCAGCTCGACGAGTCTGCCGAAGCGGAAGCGGCGCTGGATCGTCGTGCCGTCGCCGACCGTCGCCGTGCCCGACAGTCGCACCGGCATCCACTCGTCGTAGGCCCTCAGCGCGGCGTCGCGTCGGCGGGTCCAGGGGCCCTCGGTCGCGGGGTCGTGCTCGTACGCACCCTCGGGGAACCAGCCGTCCGCGACCTCGTGGTCGTCCCACGTGGCGATCATCGGCAGGGCGGCGTGCAGGCGGCTCAGGTCGGGGTCGGTCTTGTACTGCGCGTGCCGGCGCCGGTAGTCCTCGAGCGTGACGGTCTCGTGCGGAGGGTCGTGGCGTCTCACGTCGGTCCAGTCCGCTCCGTGGGAGTAGCGACCGGGCTCGTACTCGTAGAGGTAGTCGCCGAGGTGCACGACGGCGTCGAGGTCGTGGTCGAGCAGGTGGCGGTAGGCGCCGAAGTGGCCGGCCTGCCAGTTGGCGCAGCACACCACGCCGAGCCGGAGCCGGTCCACGGCCGCGTCGACGGCCGGGGCGGTCCGGGTGCGACCGGTGACCGTGTCCGGTCCGTGGGTGAACCGGTACCAGTAGGTCGTGGCGGGTCGGAGCGCGCGGACGTCGAGCTTCACGGTGTGATCTCGTCCGGCGTCGGTGCTCGCCGTGCCCTCCGCCACCACGTCGGCGAAGCCGTCGTCGAGCGCCACCTGCCAGGCCACGTCGGCCGGGCCCCCGCGTCCCGAGCCGGGCGTGGCGTCGGGCGCGGGCGAGACGCGGGTCCACAGCACGAAGCCGTCGGGCAGCGGGTCCCCGGACGCCAGTCCGTGCTGGAAGTGCTGGTGCCGACTGGCCGGCGCGGCCGAGGGCCGCAGGGTGGAGGCGACGACCCCGGCGCCGACGGTGAGTCCGAGACCGCTGACCACGAGGTCACGTCGGCTCATCGGGGCTCGGCGGCGGGTGGGGGGCTGGCGGGGTGTCCCGGTCCTCACCCCTCCAGTCAGGCAGGGGCGGGGTACGGGACGGCGATGCCGCGGTGAACGGGGCGGGACGACCAGGAGACGGTCCGGCCGCGGAAGCCATCGGCCCCGTCCGGTGTTGACGACGACGTGAGGCTCTCGCTGCTCGACCGCTCCCGGACCCGCGTCGGCCGCCCCGACGGCGAGGGGCTGACGGGAAGCGTGGAACGTGCCGTCTGGGCCGAGCAGCTCGGCTACGAGCGCTTCTGGGTGGCCGAGCACCACGGCGTCCCCGGCATCGCCAGCGGGTCACCGCCCGTGCTCATGGCGGCGATCGGGGCGGCGACGTCACGCATCCGGATCGGGTCGGGCGGCATCATGCTCCCCCACCACCAGCCGTTCGTGGTGGCCGAGCAGCTGCGGATGCTCGAGGCGCTGAACCCGGGTCGCGTCGACGTCGGGCTCGGCCGGTCGTCCGGCTTCACCCCGCCCGTCCGTGCCGCCCTGCGGGAGGCCGCGGACGCCCCGGACCGCTTCGCCGACGACGTGCGCGAGCTGCGCGACCACCTTTCCGGCGCGGGCCCGGTGACGGTGCGGCCGGAGGGCGGTCCCGTCCCGATGTTCCTGCTGGCCACCGGTCGGGGCATCGCCCTGGCCGCCGAGCTGGGTCTGCCCGTGGTCGTCGGTGGACCGGTGCTGTGGTCCGACGAGCTCCCGAAGGCCCTGGCGGCCTACCGTCGCAGCTTCGTGCCCTCGTCGGAGCAGGACCGACCGTCGGTCGTGGTGTCGGCCGACGTGCACGTGGCCGACGACGTCGAGACGGCCCGCGAGCTGGCGCTGCCCGAGGCGTGGGCCATGGCGGTCTCGCGCCGGACGGGCGAGTTCCCACCGCTGGAGTCACCCGCGTCGATCCGCGCCCAGGCCTGGCCCGACCAGGTGCGCAGGCGCGTGGAGACTTCCCTGGACCACGCGATCGCCGGGGACGCGGCCACCGTGCGGCGCACCCTCGAGCAGCTGGCCGACCGCACCGGCGCCGACGAGCTGCTCGCCTCCACCTCCACGTGGGACCGCGAGGCCCTGCGCGCCGCCGACGCCGCCCTCCGCGCCCTCGTCTGATCCCCCATCGGTGGATCCGCAACATCAGCGCCCGCATCGGTGGATCGTCAACCGCAGACGTCCGCCTGCGGTTGAGGATCCACCGATGGGGGTCGGGCATGGGGGTGGAACACCCGGTCGGTCCGTCGTGTTGACCCGTGCATGACCACCATCGGACTCATCGGCAGCGGACACATCGGCAGCACGGTCGCACAGCTGGCCGTCGACGCGGGCTACGACGTCGTGCTCAGCAACCGTCGCGGCCCAGACACCTTGACCGAGCTCGTCGACCGCCTCGGGCCGCGCGCCCGCGCGGCCACACCCGTCGAGGCCGCGGAGGCCGCCGACATCGCCGTCGTCACGGTGCCGTTGAAGGCGCTGTCCGACGTCCCCGTCGAGCCGTTGCGGGGCAAGGTCGTCATCGACACCAACAACTACTACCCGCAGCGCGACGGCCAGGTGGCGCGGCTCGACGACGAGTCGACCACCACGAGCGAGCTCACGCAGGAGCACCTGCCCGAGTCCCACGTCGTGAAGGCGTTCAACAACATCTACTTCAAGCACCTCGGGACGCTGCAGCGCCCCAGCGGTGACCCGGAGCGCTCCGTCCTGGCCATCGCCGGGGACCAGGACGACGCCAAGCGCACGGTCACGGAGGTCCTCGACGCGCTCGGCTACGACGCGTACGACGTCGGCCCGCTCTCGGAGGGCTGGCGCTACCAGCGCGACACCGCCGCCTACGCCGGGCTCTACATCGACCCCGAGACCGGCGACGTCGACGCTCCGCCGCGCCAGGTCACCGCGGACCTGCTCCGCGAGAAGCTCGACGCGGCGCAGCGCTACCGCGACATGTGAGATGCGGTCGGGCCGGATCACTCGGCCCGCCGCCGTGGAACCATGGGCGCGTGGCGGAATTCGTCGGGTGGCTCTTCGCCTCGGTCATCGACAGCATCCTTTACAGCGGACCCGGAGCAAGTCGGCGAGCGTACGAGGCATACCGGGACGCATGGAAGCTGTAGTGCGGGGCGGCGTCGGAGGAGACTTTGCCCACGCTCCGAGAACAGTTCAAGCAGCACTCGTGTCCAGGCGCCTACGCCGACCCCGACGGGGTCCCCTTGATCTCCTGGGTCGAGTCATGGCGGGAAGGAGTTCCGCCGCGTCACGCACGCAGGACTGCGCGCCGCTTTCGACCTGCGAAGGCCTGACCAGCAGCCGTCGACCCGAGGAGAACTCGTCAGGACCCCGCCCAGCTGGTGGCGGGACGCTCCTCGCGCCGGTGGTTCGCCCGTGTCGCTGTCGCCAGTCGCCTTATGGTCGGGATGACAGGATTTGAACCTGCGACCCTCCGCTCCCAAAGCGGATGCGCTACCAAGCTGCGCTACATCCCGGTGCCGTCGGACCCGCACCAGCGGCGACGGCGGACGTCAGCCTACGCCAGCGGGTGAGACCCCCCACAGTCGCCGCGATTCGGAATGCGTCGCCGTGCAGATGGTTGAACAGTGAAGGAGATGGGCCGCCCGCGGCCCCACCCGGACAGCGTCCGGGACACCCGAGCTGAAGGAGAGACATGACCACCGTCTTCGACCCGATCACCGTCGGCGCCTGGGAGCTGCCGCAGCGCTTCGTCATGGCGCCGCTGACCCGCAACCGCGCCGAGGCCGGAGGCGTGCCCGGAGCCCTCGCCGCCGAGTACTACGGCCAGCGCGCCGGTGCCGGACTGATCGTCACCGAGGGGACGCAGCCGTCGGCCGTCGGCCAGGGCTACCTCGCCACCCCGGGCCTCCACTCCGCCGAGCAGGTCGAGGGCTGGCGCGGCGTCGCCGAGGCCGTGCACGCCGACGGCGGTCGCGTCGTCGCGCAGCTCATGCACGTGGGTCGCATCGCCCACCCCGACAACAAGGACGGCCTCGAGACGGTCGCGCCCAGCGCCATCGCCGCGCCGAACCAGATGGTGACCGCCGAGGGACAGAAGCCGCACGTGGAGCCCCGCGCCCTCGAGACGTCGGAGATCCCCGGCATCGTCGAGGAGTTCGTCCAGGCCTCGCGCAACGCCGTGGAGGCCGGGCTCGACGGCGTGGAGGTGCACGGCGCCAACGGCTACCTGCTCCACCAGTTCCTCGCGCCGTCCACGAACGAGCGCAGCGACGAGTACGGCGGCACCCCCGAGAACCGCGCACGCCTGACCGTCGAGGTCGTCCGGGCCGTGGCCGAGGCCATCGGCGCCGACAAGGTCGGCCTGCGCATCTCGCCCGCCCACAACATCCAGGGCGTGCTCGAGGAGGACGCCGACGACACGCGCGCCACCTACCTCGCGCTCGTCGACGGCATCGCCGACCTGGGCCTGGCCTACCTGAGCATCCTCGGCGACCCCGGGAGCGACCTCTTCCGCGAGCTGCGCAGCCGCTTCGGTGGCGTCGTGATCGCGAACACCGGGTTCACCGTGGTCACGGACCTCGACGAGGTCAAGCACATCGTCGACGGCGACCTCGCCGACCTCGTGGCCGTGGGCCGTCCGTTCCTGGCCAACCCCGACCTCGTCGAGCGCTGGCGCGACGGCGACGAGCTCAACGAGCCGAACCCGGACACCTTCTACGGCGGCGGCGCCGAGGGGTACACCGACTACCCCACGCGCGACGCGGCCTGAGCCGACGGCGCCCGCTCCGACGAGCCCCCGACCCTGCCCGGGTCGGGGGCTCGTCTCGTCCTGCCGGGTGCGCCGGTGAGTGCGACGATCGGGGCATGGCAGACGTCGTGGTGGTGGGAGCCGGCGTGTCCGGCGTCGCGTGCGCCCGTGAGCTGGAGGCCGCAGGACACACGGTGGTGCTGCGCGACACCGGCCGTCGACCCGGCGGCCGCATGGCCCTGCGCCGCTACGGCGACCGTGTGGTCGACATCGGCGCCAGCTACTTCACGGTCCGCGACGACGCCTTCGCCGCCGTCGTGGACGACTGGGAGCGCCGAGGGCTCGCGCGACCGTGGACCGACACGTTCACGGCGTGGTCCGACGGCGAGCGGGAGCCGAAGCCTGGCCCCGTCCGGTGGTCCGCGCCCCACGGGCTCCGTTCCCTCGTCCAGGACCTGGCGGAGGGTCTCGACATCCGCAGCGCGGACCCCGTGGAGCACGTGACCGTCGGGGAGCGGCCGACCGTCGACGGGCAGCAGACCGACGCCGTCGTTCTCGCCATGCCGGACCCCCAGGCCCGCAGGCTCGTGGCGCCCGGCACCGCCGCCCACGACGCCCTCGACGATCCCTACGAGCCGGCCCTCGCCCTCACCGTCGGCTGGGAACGGCGCACCTGGCCCGAGGAGGACGGCGTCTTCGTCGGTGACCACCCCGACCTGACGTGGGTCGCCGACGACGGGCTGCGCCGTGGCGACCGGGCCCCGGTCCTCGTCGCGCACAGCACCGCCGAGCGTGCCCGCCGGCACCTGGCCGACCCGGCCTCGGCCGCCGACCCGATGCTCGCCGCGCTGCGCGAGGTGGTCGACGTGCCGGGCGACGAGCCCTCGCTCGTCCACGTGCAGCGGTGGACCTTCGCCCGCCCCGCACAGGAGCGCGAGGCGCCCTTCCACCTCGACGACGACGGCATCGGCGCGTGCGGCGACTCCTGGGGCCCGTCATCGTCCGTCGAGGCGGCCTTCGTGTCGGGTCGCGCCCTCGGTCGCGCGCTCGTCGAGCGACTCGCCTGACCGAACCGACCGCCGGACGATCTCTGCGCCGCGCACGAACCTACGCTGGCCGCATGGACGCCGTGGTCGAGCTGGTGCGCGGACGACTGCCGGCGTGCGGCTCCACCACGGTGGTGGCGATCGACGGTCCGAGCGGGTCCGGCAAGTCGTCGCTCGCGGACGAGCTGGCGGGACGGACCGACGCGGTGGTGCTGCGGACCGACACCTTCGTGCCGGGATGGCGAGGGTTGTCGCAGATGCCCCCCGCTCTGGCCCGCGACCTGCTGGCCCCCCTCGCACGTGACGAGGTCGCACGGCCCCGACGGTGGAGCTGGGTGCGCGACACCTGGCTGCCCGGCCTGCCGGTCGAGCCCGCACCGCTGCTCGTGCTCGACGGCTGCGGCAGCGGCTCGCGACCGCTCCGCCCCTTCCTGAGCGCGCTCGTCTGGGTCGAGGCCGACGTCGAGACCCGCAGGACCCGCGCCCTGGCACGCGACGGTGAGGCGTACGAGCCGTGGTGGGACGTGTGGGCCGCGCAGGAGCGCGCCCTGTTCGCCGCGGAAGGGACCCGCAGCGCAGCCGATCTGGTGCTCCGGACCGATCGCCCCTGACGACTCGGGACCTTCGTCACGCATTCGAACGTGTGCTTGTTTCCCGTCTGATCCTGCCTCTAGAATGGGGGTAGACCAGCAGGAGGAAGCATGAGCGTCGCCGCACTCGACACCCACCCGGTGCCGTCGTGCGTGCAGAACCTCGAGCTTTGCCTCGACGCGATGACCACCGACGCGTGGTCGGGCCTGGATCCCGACACCGTGCGTCAGCTCCTCACCCGCCTCGCGAAGATCGAAGCCAGGATCAGCGCTCACAAGATGGCTGCGGCCCGGGTGCTCGAGAAGGCCCGCAAGGCCGCAGCCAATGGTGACGGTCCGCGACCGGGAACGGGCACCTCCACCGGAGCCACGATCTCGATCGACTTCGGGGGTGACCGCAGCGGCGCCGACGCGTTGGTGAACACCGCGCAACGGATCGAGGAGCAGACCACCCTCACCGAGAACGCGCTCGCCTCCGGAGTGATCAGCACCAAGCAGGCCGACCTCATCTCCCGAGCGTTGGCCAAGCTGCCCGACGACGTCACCGCAGAGCAGCGTGAGCGGTGCGAAGAGACTTTGCTGAAGGATGCGCAGAAGCTGACGCTCAAGGACCTGCGCCGCAGGGCCGCCCGGATCACCGAGACCTACCGCAAGACGACCGATGAGGTCGACGCCGACGAGGACGAGATCCTGCGTCGCCGCGAAGAGGAAGCCCGCAAGAAGACGTCGTTCTCCATGTGGGACAACAACGACGGCACCGTCACCGGACGCTTTACCCTCCCCGAAGCCCAGGGCGCCATGCTCAAGACCGCGCTCGACGCCCTCGCAGCCCCGCACCAGAAGGTTGGGACCGTCAACGCCGCCACCGGCGAGCACGACGAAGTGGGGTTCGGGCAGACCTACCCCCAGCGCCTCGGGCACGCCTTCGCCACCCTCGTCGAGCACCTCCCCGCCGACTCCCTGCCGTCCAACGGCGGCGTCAGCGCCGTCGTGACGGTGAACCTCGACCTCGACACCCTCGTCGGAGGTGTGAAGGCCGCCGGGCTGTCGGACGGCACCCGGATCAGTGCCGGCGAGGCGAGGCGACTGGCCTGCAGCGCCCAGATCGTCCCGATGGTCCTCAACGGCACCTCACTCCCGATCGACCTCGGCAGCGCGAACCGCTACTTCAACCNGGCGAGGCGACTGGCCTGCAGCGCCCAGATCGTCCCGATGGTCCTCAACGGCACCTCACTCCCGATCGACCTCGGCAGCGCGAACCGCTACTTCAACCGGTCATCCCGCCGGGCGATGGAGAAGAGAGACGGCGGATGCACCACACCAGGTTGCGACCGCGACTCACGGTGGACCGAAGCCCACCACCTCACCCCCTACTCCCTGNCTACTCCCTGAGCGGGACCACCGACGTCAACGACGGCGCACTCCTGTGCTCGTTCCACCACCACCGCGCCCACGAGCAGAGCTGGGTCGGGCGGATCAATCCCGATGACGGACACGTCGAGTGGAAGCTCCCCGGCAGCGACACCTGGCAACGCAACACCCGCTGGCGACCCTGAACCCTCACGCCCACGACACCCCGTCCACCCGGTCGGGGCACTCGTGCTGCCCGGCCAGCACTGACCCGTGTTGCTCGACCACGCCTCGCGGCTGGGAACAGGCTTCGGCCCCGAGAGCGGACGACGAGACTCGAACTCGCAACATTCTGCTTGGAAGGCAGAGACTCTAACCAATTGAGCTACGTCCGCTCTCGGGGCCGAAGCGACTCCAGGATGCCACATGCGCGTGGCCGGTGATGCTGCGGCCCGCGGGTCAGTCGCGACGTGCGAGCAGGAGCACTGCTCGGTCGTCGTCCTTGGTCTTCACCCGTCCGATGATGCGGCCGGCGGCACCCTCGAAGCCGGGTCGCACGGCACGCGCGGCCACGGACCGGAGCCACTCGACGCCTTCCTCCACGCCCTGCTCACGGGACTCCACCACGCCGTCGGTGAAGAACAGCAGCGCCTCCCCAGGCGCGAGGGTCCCTCGGGTCTCGTGGAAGTCGGGGTGCTGCAGGATGCCGAGCGCCGTGCCGCGGGCGTGGTCGGTCTTCCAGTCCGATGCACCAGGGTGCCAGTGCAGCGCCGGCGGGTGGCCGGCGTTGATGATCCCGTAGTCCCCGCTGCGCAGGTCGATCGTCACGTGCACCGCCGTGGCGAAGCCCTCGTCCCAGTCCTGCCGCATGAGGAAGTCGTTGGCGGCGGCGAACAGGGCCAGCGGCGGCAACGCCCCGATGAGACCACCGAGCGCCCCGGCGAGCTGGAGGGACTGGGTCCCGGCGGCCACGCCCTTGCCACAGACGTCGACGAGCACCATCTCGAGCTTCCGCTCGTCCTCGCTCAGGTTGGCGACCATGAAGTCACCGGAGAAGTGCACCCCGCCCGCGGTCAGCATCGCGGACTCCGCGTGCCACGGAGCCGGCAGCGGCGGGACCTTGCCCTGAGCCTGCAGCCGGTCGCGGAGGTCGACCAGCATGGCCTCGCCCAGGGGTCCAGGGAGTCCGCTCCGCCGACGTCGCGCCTCCCACAGCTGGATGCCGGCCACGACGGTCATCATGACGAGCGAGCTCACCCGGTTGGTCGTCATGCCCGTCTCGAGCGACTCGACGGTGACCGTGACGGCCACGAACAGCGCGATCGTGCCCACCAGCACGAGCAACGGCTTGAAGCGCAGGGTGATGCTGCCGAGCAGCAGCGGGATCACGAAGGTGAAGGCCGGGAACACCGGGTACGACACGATGGAGAGGGCGAGGATCACCGCGCTGAGGACCGCCAGCACCCCGAGGACCGCGACCTGACCCTCCTGGGTGCCGGTCTGCCAGCGCACGACCCGGTCGTCGACGTAGCGCCCCACGGTGTGCCGGGCGCGGCGAAGACGTGATCTCACCGGCCGAGCGTACCCGCGGCCTGGCACGTGGGGCACCAGAACAGGTTCCTTGCCGCGAGGACCTGGGTGCGCACCTCGTCGCCGCAGACGTAGCACTCCCGCCCGTCGCGACGGTAGACGTAGACCTCGCCGCCGTGGTCGTCGCGTCGCGGGAGCCGACCCATGACGGCCGGGCCGTGCGCCACGTGGACGGTGTCGATCCGACCCTTGCGCACGCCCTCTCGCATCAGGGCGACGAGGTCGGCCCAGAGGGCGTCCCAGATCGGCTCGGGCAGGTCCCGGCCGGGCAGGAACGGGTCGATGCGGTGCCGGAACAGTGCCTCCGCCCGGTACACGTTGCCGATGCCGGCGACGACCGACTGGTCCATGAGCAAGGTCGCGATCGGCGCCCTCGAGCGGTGGATCCGCTGCCAGGCGCGGTCGGGCTCGGCGTCCGCCCGCAACGGGTCGGGACCGAGCCGCGCGACGAGCGCCTCCACCTCTCCGGGCAGCAGCAGCTCGCACGCCGTGGGACCCCGCAGGTCCGCCGTGCGCGTGGGCCACTCCGCCGGGCCCTCGAGACGCCAGCGCACCTGGCCCTTCACCTCGGGGACCTCGCCCTCGGCGTGCTTCGAGATCCGGAACGCCCCGTAGAGGCCGAGGTGGACGTGCACCTGCTCGTCGAGGCCCTCGAACCGCACCAGCAGGTGCTTGCCCCACGCGTCGGCACCGGCGAGCACCAGCCCGTCGAGCCGGCCGGCTCCGTCGACGAAACGGCCCTGCGGACTGCTCGAGCGCACCCGGTCGCCGGCGAAGGTCTTCGTGAGGCGCCCGGCCAGGCGGTGGAGGGTGTGCCCCTCAGGCACGACGGTTCCGAGGGTCGGGGACGCCGCGGGAGAGAGCCACCAGGCGAGCGTAGCCATGCGGGTCGGACGCGCCAGTCGACCGTCCTGGAAGGTGCGGGCCGATGGCGGGGTCGGGCCGTGACTCCTGTGCCGCCTCCTGTCATGATGAGGGATACGTGTCAGACGTGCGACCCTCCTGGGACGTGACGCGGCGGGTGAGGAGTCTCCGATGGAGCTCGGCAACAGTCGGCGCGCACTGGTGCGGTTCGCCTCGCTCCTCGCGTCGTTCGACGAGTCCAGCTACGTCGCTCCGCGCCTGTGCGAGGCCGCCCGCATCGTCGTCGGCGCCGACGGGGCATCGATCTCCGCCGCACTCCTGAACACCAAGCACGAGCTCCTGTGCGCGACCGACGACGTGACCCAGCGATACGAGGAGCTCCAGGAGGTCGCCGGAGAAGGCCCCGCCTTCACGGCCAGCCGTACCGGCGAGCTGGTCACGGTCCGCCTCGGCGACGTCTCCGCCGACCACTGGCCCGCCCTCGCCGTGATGAGCAACGACCTCGAGGGCACCATCTGGTCCGTCCCGATGCGTCCCGGTCGCCTCGTCGTCGGCGTCCTGACGCTGCACCGCGCCCACGGGCCGCTCGAGGAGGAGCTCGAGACCGTGCAGGAGGTTGCCGACGCCGTCGGCACCGCACTGCTCCAGGACTCGAGCGTCCTCGCCCCGGTCACCAGCGACACGGAGGCGTGGTCGGTACGATCACAGCTGCACCAGGCGAGCGGCATGGTGATCGCCCAGCTCGGAGTCAGCCCGGAGGATGCCGTCGCCCTGATCCGGGCGCACGCGTACGCTCACGACAAGGACGTCAGCGTGGTGGCGGCCGACGTCATCGCGCGTCGAATCGACTACACGGACTTTCGCATCGGAGGCGACTGATGAGCGACATGGCACGCGCACTCTCCACGGTGTCGGCCTCACTCGTCATCCCCCACGACGTCGCAGGAACGTTGACCGCGCTGCTCGAGGAGGTCACGCAGGCCTTCGGCGCCGTGGCGTGCTCGGTGGCCGTCGCCGACCGGCACGACCGCCTCGAGGTCCTGACGTCGTCGTCCCACCGCGAGGACCTGCTCACGCTGCACGACGTCCAGGCCGCCGAGGGTCCGCTCTTCGAGGCGTGGACGCACGGCAGGCCCGTCACGATGCCCGACATCTCGAGCACGACCCATCCGTGGCCCGACCTCACGGCCGCGATGGAGACTGTGGGGGTCTGCTCCGCCCTGGCCGTGCCGCTGCGCTGGGGCGGCCAGCCGCTCGGTGCCGTGGGCCTCGTGCGCACCGTGCCGGGCGACTTCGACGCCGCCCAGGCCGTCCACCTGCAGGCGTTCGCCGACCTCGCCATGCTCGTCATCGTCCACGCGGACCCCGTCTCGGTGCGGACCGCCGTCCAGCGGATCGACGACGCACTGACCGGCCGGATCGCCGTCGAGCAGGCCAAGGGTGCGCTCGCGTACCTGCACGACTCCACGACCGCCGACGCGTACGACCTCCTGCGCAGGCGAGCCGAGGAGGCCGAGGTCACCTTGAGCGAGGCGGCCCACATCGTGCTGCGCGAGGCCGAGCAGGGCCGAGACGACGCCTAGGGCCAGAGACGTCGGCAGCGCGGCCGGCATCGCGGTGCGACCAGCCGTCGACGCATGACGGCACCCGTCGGTGGCACCTCGTCCGTCCGCCGGAGACCCATCCGCCGCAGCGCGCCCTCCGGAGACCCACCGTCGATCAACCCGACCTCGCCGCCCGACCGATCCTCGGCCGGCGGACCCGTCGGGCCCCCAGGGTCTCGGCGATCCGAGCGATCATCTCGTCCAAGGTGGTCGTGGGCGCGTACCCGACGAGGCGCCGGACCGCGGTGTTGTCCGGGACGTGCCGGTGCTGGTCCTCCCTGCCGGACCCCTGCCTGTCCGCCTGCGGGACGTGGACGATCCGGCTGTGGCTCCGCGTCACCCGCGCGACGCGGCGCGCGAGGTGGTTGACGCTGAACGCCTCGGTGCCCCCGATGTTGTAGGCCCGGCCGATCGAGCCCTTCGACTCCTGCACGGCGACCATCGCGGGCACCACGTCGCCGACGTAGGCGAAGCACCGGGTCTGCTCGCCGTCCCCGAACACGGTCATGGGCTCGCCGGCCATGGCCTCGGCGACCAGGTGCGGCACGACCATGCCGTACTGGCCCACCTGACGCGGACCGATGGTGTCGAACAGCCGGACGATGCGGACCGGCAGACCGCGCTCGGTCCAGTAGGCGTGGCCGTAGGCCTCGTTGATGCCCCTGGCCGCGGCATAGGTCCACCGCGAGCGAAGCGGCGTGCCCAGGACCCGGTCGCTGTCCTCGGACAGGGTGTCGATCGCGTTCTTGCCGAACACCTCCGCCGTGGACACCAGCAGGACCTCGGCACTGGAGTCCAACGCGGAGTCGAGGACGTTCTCGGTGCCGTGGATGTTGATCCGCATGCCCGCGAGAGGCGAGCCGAGGGCCGCGTGCGCCCCGACGGCAGCTGCGAGGTGGAAGATGCGATCCGCACCCCTGACCGCGGACCGCACCTCCGACTTCTCCATGACCGAGCCCGATCTCAGGTGGAACCGTGGGTGGTCGAGCACCGTCGCGAGGTTCCTGATGTCGCCCGTCGAGAGGTCGTCCAGGACCACCACCTCGTCGCCCCGCTCGAGGAGCAGCTCGACCAGGTGACTTCCGACGAACCCCGCGCCGCCGGTGACGACGGACCGGTTCGTCCCGCTGGTCACGCGGTGTCCCCGGCCGTCGTCGACGTCGATCCACGCACGGTGTCGACGCCGGGCGCGATGCGATCGAACTCGTCGTCGAGGGCCACGCCGACGGCACGGTAGGTGTCGTCCAGGAGCTTGGTCAGCTCGGCGGTACCCAGCGTGCGCACCACGTGGACCTCCTGCTCGCACCGACCGACGAGCTGGGCGGCACGCTGCGCTGAGGCCGACGTCCATCCGGCGACCACGCGGGGGCCTGCTTCCTTCGCCGTCGCGCCGCGTCCCCCGATCCGGCGTCGGGCGCTGAAGGCGACGTGCACGGACGATCCCGGCTCGAGCCCGCGGTCGCGCAGCGGCTTCACCAGGAGGTCCTCCGTGCACCCCACGTACGCCGTGGAGGTGAGGAGGATGAGCTGGCCGGGGACCGCCTGGTCCACCACCACGGCGCACAGGGCTCGCAGGAGCTCGACGTCGGGGGCGTCGTCGTCGTCGGGTGTCGGCCCGCACACCACCACGGCTCGCGCGTCGCCGGCGCGGGCTAGGTCGGGCGAGACCGTGAACGTGTCCAGACCGAGGGTCGTGGCGAGACGCAGGAGGTCCTGGCCGGCAGGTCCGACGTCGTCCGGCGCCCGGCTCGGCGCCGGGACGTCCAGCGCGAGGACCCGCGATCCTGCCCTGTGGTGGGCGAGCGCCGTCAGCAGTCCGACCCGGCCGAGCCCGACGACGGCGACGTCGAAGGGGAACAGGTGCTTCAGCACGCTGCGCCGGGACGCCCGGGACGTGACGACCGAGGTCGGGGGACGGCGGCGTGCCGTGGCCAGCTGGGTCTGGGGGGAGTCGGCGAGCGTCATGGGGTGCTCCTTCTCGTCGGCGCCCCGTGCGCCGTCCTGGACGCCACTCTGGCCCCGACGCCCCCAGGCTGAGAAGCCGAATCGCTCAGGCGTGCGGGGCGCAGCCGGACACCCGCACGTGGCCCGCCGCGGCCCGCATCCAGGTGTGCGGGACACCGCCGACGGCGGAGCGGAGCGCGACCGACGGCTCGGGTCTAGCCGCCCTCGCGCAGCATCTCCGCGACGAGCTCCGAGCGCGACGCCACCCCGATCCTCCGGTAGATCGCCGTGAGCCTCAGCTCCACCGTGCGGACCGACATGAACATCGCCGCGGCGATGTCGCGGGTGCGCAGGCCGTCCTTCACGTGAGTGGCGACGACCCACTCCTCGTCGCTGAGCTGGTCCCTGACGGGAGTGGCTTCGATGCCGTGCTCGGACGCTCCGCGGACCGCCCACCCCGTGGCCCCCGCGATGTCGAACGCGGCGACGGCCAGGGTCCGGGCCCGGGCACCCTCGTGCGCGTGGCCGAGCGCGGTGAGCCGGGTGGCCATCACCGCGAGCGTGCGGCCCTGCTCGTACGGGGACTCGCCCGGCTCGAACAGGCCGGCCGCGGCGGTGAAGAGCGGCAGGGACGCCTCACCCTCGGCGGTGAGCGCCCGCATGCGCGCGATCGCGAGGGCCGCCCACCGACTCGGATGGGCCGCCTGCCGGGCCTCGAGGGAGGAGAGGAGCCGGGTCGCCTCCCGGTGCCGACCCGTCGCGACGCACGCCTCCGCGTAGTCGGCCCACTGACGCAGGAGGGTGGGGTTGCGGAACCGGGCGGCGTAGCCGGTGACCTGGCGCAGCAGAGTGACCGAGGTGTCCGCGTCACCCCGGAGGAGGGCGATCGTCCCCCTCAGGGCGAGCGCCCGGGCCATGGTGGCGGGTGCACCCTCCAGCGAGGCCAGCTCACTGGACCGCTGCAGGACCTCGTCGGCGTCGTCGGTGCGTCCGACCGAGTACTGGATCCAGGCGCGCACGTACAGCTGCCCGGAGGACCGCAGCCCTGCCCACGGGGAGTCGGGGTCCCACGCGGTCGCGCACTCGCGGGCCCGTCGGAACTGACCGGCCGCCACCTCGTTCCCGACGGCGCCGAGCCGGGCCAGGTCGGTCCACACCGGGTCCAGGGCGGTCGGGTAGTGCAGCACGATGTTGAAGAGGTCGCGCGCCTCCCCGTGTCGCTCGGCCAGGGAGTGCGCCCGCGCCTGCATCAGCAGGGGCGCCGGCTCGCTGCCGTCCAGCGACCCGAGGCCGGTCACGGTGGCCCCCTCGGTCGACTCCACGCCGTCGATGGCGTCGAGGGCCGCGATGGTGATCCCGAGCTGGTCGACGGTCTTGTCCGAGAGCCGTCCCTCCGTGGCGGCGGTGGACGGGAGCAGCGCCCGCGCCTCCGCCGTCTCCCAGCGCTCGGCGCGGAACCATGCGGCTGCGAGCTGGAGGCCGGCCGCCGTGTCGGGGGCGGTCCCGGCGTGCAGCTCGGCCAGGGCCCGCACCTGGTCGTCGACGAGCTGCTGCGACGTGACCATCTCGTGCACCAGCTCGAAGAAGGCCAGGCGCAGCGCCTGGGTGGCCGTGATGTCGACGACCTGCGGGTGGTGGCTGTAGCGCGCGGCCAGCACCACCTCGCCGTGGCGCAGGAGCTGGGAGCAGAGACCGATGATGGTGTCGAGGTGCCGGTCGACGTGCTCCACCCGCTGCAGCGCCCGCTCGGCCAGCTCGACCGCGGCCGCGACGTCGCCCGACGCGACGAGCCCGACCGCGCTGCGCAGGAGCGCCTCCACCCCGACGGGCTCGCCGTCGAAGCTCCCGTGCCACGCCTCGAGGTGCTCGCTGCGTCCCCGGGCCGCAGCGGCGAGACGCGCGTGCCCCTCACGGCGCGATGCCGATGACTGGGACCAGTAGATCCGGGAGCGCAGGCGGGCGTCCCGGAACGCGACGTGTTGGCCCCTACGGCTCAGGACACCCTCGTCCACCAGCTCGTCGACCGCGCCGGGCAGTCCGGAGTCGACGAGCCCGAGGACCAGGGGGTGCGCGAGGGACGAGAGGGCCACGACGTCGAGGGCGGTCCGCTGCCTCGCGTCCAGGCCGTCGAGGATCGGAGCGGTCAGCACGGCGGACCACGAGCCACCGCGCGGCGGGAGCTGGAGCCAGGCGTCACCTCGCGCCTGGTCCGGGTCGAGACGTTCCAGGTGCTCGCGCAGCAGGCTCGGGTTGCCGCGGCAGTAGGTCGAGAGCACGCGCACGGTCGACTCCGACGGTTCGTGTCCCGGGTCGCGGACCTCGTCGGCGAGGACGTCGGGCGGCAGCGGGCGCAGCTCTCGGCGGGGGATCCCACCCAGCGGCGCGCTCGCCGACATCGTCCGAGCCGTCACCACGAGCCGGAGCCCCGTGTGCAACAGGCGACCGGCCACGAGGCCTAGCACGGCCTGGCTGTGCGCGTCCATCCGGTCGACGTCGTCGACCAGCAGCAGCGTCGCGGGCAGTCGCATCGCCTGGATCACGTCGAGCACGTGGTGGGCCGCGTCGAGCTCCTGGCCGGGTCCCTCCGCCATCGACGCGGCCCGACGCTCGAGGTCGGGCGCCAGGTGCATCGAAAGCGCCACCAGCACCGACTCCAGGCCGGACATGGCGTACGCGGCCTCGTGCGGGTTGGTGCGCACCATGGTGGAGGGGACGGGCGTGCCGTCGACCGCCTCGCTCAGCAACCGGGTCTTGCCGATCCCCGGCTCTCCCACGACCAGCAGTGCACCCTCACGAGGTCCTTCGGCGAGGTCGATGATCGACCTCAGCGTGTGGTGGTGCGGGGTGGCGGTCACACGGCCTCCTGGTCCCCGACGCGAGGCACCGAGAGGTGTCTACATCGTCATGGTCGCCCAGGCGGGCCTGCAGCACCAGGGCCGGAGGTCCACGCCCGACCCGCCGACCTCAGTCGAAGCGACCGGTGGACTCGTACGTGGCGAGCAGGTCGATCCGGCGCTGGTGACGCTCGGCTCCGCTGAACGGCGTGGTCAGGAAGGTCTCGACGATCTCGACGGCCTGCTCGAACGTGTGCATGCGCCCGCCGATGGCCATCACCTGGGCGTCGTTGTGCTCTCGGGCGAGCGCGGCCGTCTCCGTGCTCCAGGCGAGCGCCGCTCGAGCGCCGCGCACCTTGTTGGCGGCGATCTGCTCACCGTTGCCCGACCCGCCGATCACGATCGCCAGCGACCCCGGCTCGTCGACCGCGCCCTGGGCCGCCGCGACGCAGAACGGCGGGTAGTCGTCGTCGGCGTCGTACTCGTGCGCGCCGTGGTCGACGGGCTCGTACCCGTGGTCGGTGAGCCACGCCGCGAGGGCGTCCTTGAGCTCGAGGCCGGCATGGTCGGTTCCGAGGTGCACGCGCATGGGCTCAGTGTCCCAGAGCGGGCGGTTGCCGGTTCAGCGGCCTTCGCGCACCACGCGCCGCACGAAGCCCGCGAAGGCCTCGGCCGACTCCTCGCCCCGGAACTCCCCCAGCACGTAGCGCTTGCGAGCCGACCGGGCCTCGGCCAGCGGGTCGTCCACGAGCAGGTCGTCGAGGACCTCGTCGAGGTTCTCGAGATCACCACGCAGCACGTACGCGGTCTGGGCGATCGGGTACTCGTCGCGGAACTCCTCGACGCTCGACCGCATCGCGGTCATGCTGTAGGGCTTCTCGGACTGCAGCCAGTCGGACACGACGCTGGACACGTCGGAGATGAGGGCGTCGGAGGCATTGGTGCAGTCGGCCACGCTCCACTCGACGTCGGCGCGCCGTCCCCACACGTGCGCGGGACCGCCGGCGGCCCGGTCGGCCTCGAGCAGCCCGTGGATCTCGTGCACCACCGCCCGTCGGATGCGCCAGCGGTAGCTGAGCGGGTGCGGTCGGAAGACCACGCGCACCCCGCGTCGCAGGAGGGCGGCGACGATCTTCGGTCCCTGCTCGAGAGAGGAGAAGTTGACCGCGGGGTCGAGGCCGTGCCACGTCGGCGCGTAGAGCACGGTCGGCTGCTCGAGGGACCCGATGGCACCGCGTGCGGGCTCGATGTCCCACGCCTGGGGGCGGCCGAGCACCTCGAACTTGTCGGCGTCCACGTGGATGCCGTGGTTGGCGTATCGGTCGATGCCCGCCTGGCCGCACACGACGAGGACGTCGTAGTCCGCGTGCCGGGGGTTGTAGTTGGCCGGCTTGTCGGAGTCACCGTGGTTGAGCCACACGTGCGTGATGTCCCGGCGCGCCATGAACCGGGCGTTGGTCTGGGCGTTCTGCACGTAGAAGAAGGCGCGGAGGCTGGGGACCAGCGCGTCGTCGAGGTCCTTCATCCCCCGTGAACCCAGCTGCACGAAGGGCGATCGCAGCGGGGTGTCGCCCTCGGTCAGGATCCGCTCGACGTACTTGGCGTGCAGGTTGATGATGACGTTCGGCTCACCGGAGCGCAGCAGGTAGGGCTCCCACATGCGCAGCTGCCACGGACCGCCCGACCTGCCGGCGTAGGCCATCGCCGTGGTCGGGGCGTGACGGACCAGGGCGCGACGCAGACGTCTGCGGTGCCGCCAGTGCCGCAGCGTCCCCTCCGACGCGCCGACCGCGAGCGCGACGGCCACCACGACCCCGGGCACCGCCACGAGGGGCGTCGGGCGGGTGAGGGCGAGCACCACCAGGACGGCGAAGGCCGCACCCAGCAGCGCGGTGCGCAGCAGCGGCACCAGGCGGTGCGGGGCCGGAGGTCCGTCCGCGACGCCTCGAAGGCCGTAGGCGTGGGTGGGGACGACCACCAGGGGCTCGCGGCTGATCTGCCGGTCGAGAAAGCGGCGCCAGGCTGGGCGCTCGGTCTGCCCCGGCTCGGCCTGCTCCACCACGCGCGACAGTATGCCAGCCGCGATCACGCCTCCCGTGCCGTGGACCGCGCCGTGTCGAGCCATCCGCCGACCGCGACCACGAGGGCTCGAGACGCGTCGAAGACGGCCGGCTGCCGCCAGAAGGAGTGGATCATCCCGAGGGCTCGGTGCGCGGTGACCTGCACACCGGCGTCGGCGAGCGCTGCCGCATACGCCTCGCCCTGGTCACGGAGCACGTCGTGCTCGCACGTGACGACGACGGCAGGCGGGTGCTCGGCCAGGTCGGCTGCGCGGAGCACGCTCACCTCGGGCTCGTCGGCCCGGTCCCCCGGCGCGTACGCCTCCCACATCCACGTCATGTCGGCGATGCCGAGGGCGGCGTTCTCGAGCGACGGGTCGAGGTCGGCCCGGCGGTCGGTGACGGGGTACAGCAGGACCTGGTGGTCGAGGAGTGCCGGGTCGCGCACGCACAGGCCCGCGACGAGGTTGGCGCCGGCGGAGTCGCCGATCGCGGGGACCCAGTCGGTGTCGACCCGGTGGCCGCGGCCGTTCGCGCGGAGCCACCGGGCGGCCCGCTCCACGTCGTCGAGGCCCGCCGGGAACGGGTGCTCCGGAGCCAGTCGGTAGTCGACCGACAGCAGGGCCCAGCCGGTGACGTGCGCGAGGTACCGGCAGAAGACGTCGTGCGTCTCGACGTCGTGCATGACCCAGCCGCCCCCGTGGACGTAGAGGGCCACGGGTGCGCCGAGCCTCGGACGGTAGAGCCGGCACGGCACGCCGTCGGCGTCCACGTCGGCCACGTGGTCGAGGCCGATGCGGTCCTGCTCCAGGGCGACCGCCCGCGACTGGGCGCGGATGTCCCTGACGGCCTCGAGGTCCAGCGGCGGCCCGCCGTCGTCGGATCCAAGGGCCTCCAGGTAGGCCCGGGCCTGGGGGTGCAGCGTCATGGGGTCAGCCTAGGACTCGGGGGCCCGCGTCGGGCTCCGCGAGCGACACCGGGAAGCGTCGCCCACGGAGTCCACCTGCGCTCAGTCGAAGATCGGGTCGCGGTCGCGGGTGCGCTTCAGCTCGTAGAAGCCGTCGTACCCGGCGAGCAGCCGCGCGCCGTCGAACACCCTGCCGGCGTCCTCGCCCTTGGGCGCGGGCGACAGCACGGGGCCGAAGAAGGCGGTGCCGGCGACGGAGATCACGGGGGTGCCGACCTCCTGGCCGACCCGGTCGATGCCGTCCGCGTGCGAGGCGCGGACGGCGTCGTCGAGCGACGTGTCCTCCGCGGCGTCGGCGAGCTCGGCGGGCAGGCCGACCTCGGCCAGGACCTCCTCGTAGAGCTCACGCGTGAAGTCGCGTCCGCCGGGGTGACGGGCCGTGCCGATGGCGGTGTAGAAGGCTCGCAGCTTCTCCTGCCCGTGCTGCTGCTCGATCGCGATGGCCAGCCGGACCGGACCCCACCCGGCCTGGATCATCTCCTTGTACTCGTCGGGGACGTCCTTGTCCTCGTTGAGCACCGACAGGCTCATCACGTGGAACACGGTGTGCACGTCGCGCACCTGCTCCACCTCGAGCATCCAGCGCGAGGTCATCCACGCCCACGGGCAGAGCGGGTCGAACCAGAAGTCGACGGTCTCGGTGGTGGCGGTGGCGTCGGTCGAAGTCATGCCCCGATCCTTCCACGCGAGCCCCAGCGCGCTCGGCGACCCGGCGATCTCACAGTGCCACCCCCGACCGTGTGCGGACAGTGTTACCGAGCCCTGACGTCGGGCGGTGCGCCGCGAAACACGTCGTCCCTAGCGTTCGAGACGTCCTGGGGCCCCTCGGCCCCTCCCGGATCGAACGAGGAAGTCCATGACGATCGAGCTCGACACGCCCCGCTCCGCTCCGTCGGCACCGACCCGGGCCGCGACCCCGCCACCGCAGCGTCGCACCGGCCGGTGGATCGACCACTGGGACCCGGAGGACCCCGCCTTCTGGGAGTCGCAGGGACGTCGGGTCGCGCGGCGCAACCTCGCCTGGTCGATCTTCGCCGAGCACCTCGGCTTCTCCGTCTGGCTGTTGTGGAGCGTCACGGCCACCTTCCTCGCCTCGGCCGGCTTCGCGTTCACCCCCCAGCAGCTGTTCTGGCTGGTCGCGGCTCCCAACCTCGTCGGCGCCCTCATCCGGCTGCCCTACACGTTCGCCGTGCCCCGGTTCGGCGCCCGCAACTGGACGGTCGTGAGCGCCCTGCTCCTGCTCGTGCCGACCGGGCTCTTCGCCTGGTTCGTGCAACGGCCGGACACGCCGTACTGGGTCTTCATCGTCATCGCGGCGACGGCCGGCGTCGGAGGCGGGAACTTCGCCTCCTCGATGGCCAGCATCAACTTCTTCTACCCGGCGAGCCGCAAGGGCGCGGCACTCGGTCTCAACGCCGCCGGCGGCAACCTCGGTGTCTCCCTGGTCCAGCTGTTCCTGCCCGTCGTGGTCGGCGGTGCCGGTCTCTTCGGACTCGTGCAGGCCAGCGGCTCCGGGATCGCGCTGGAGCGGGCGGCCTACGTGTGGGGAGGTCTGGCCGTCCTGGCCGCGGCCGGGGCGTTCTTCTTCATGAACAACCTGTCGGTGGCGGCGTCACGACCCCGCGAGCAGCTGCGCGTGGTGACCTACCGGCACACCTGGATCATGGCGCTGCTCTACATCGGCACCTTCGGCTCCTTCATCGGCTTCTCCGCGGCGATGCCCCTGCTCATCAAGATCAACTTCTGGAACCAGCCCGTGCCCGACGTCGTCGGCATCGGCGTCAACGTGGCCTCCTTCGCCTTCCTCGGCGCCCTCGTCGGCTCGATCACCCGACCGTTCGGCGGCTGGCTGGCCGACCGGTTCGGCGGAGCACGGATCACCGTCGTGTCCTTCGCCCTCATGACCGTGGGCACGCTCGCGGTGCTGCTCACCCTCACCCGGCTGACCCCCGTGCCCAAGATCGACCCGACCACCGTCGACCCGGAGACCTTCACCTACCCGACCGCCGTGACGAGCGCGGTGGAGGCCAACGAGCAGGTGTTCTGGTTCTTCCTGGCCGCCTTCCTCTTCGTCTTCGCGGCCTCCGGCGTCGGCAACGGGTCGACCTACCGGATGATCCCCATCATCTGGAAGGTGCAGGCCGAGCAGGCGGGGCCGGAGGGCTCGCCCGAGCGTCGCGCCGCCCTCCTGCGCTCCACGCGCGAGGCATCGGCCGTGCTGGGCATCGTCGGAGCCATCGGTGCGATCGGTGGCTTCCTCATCCCGATGACGTTCGGTGCACCGTGGATCACGGACCCGGTCTCCGCGGTGAAGACGGCCTTCGCCCTGTTCGCGGCGTTCTACGTGGTCTGCCTGGTGGTCACCTGGGCCGTCTACCTGCGGCCGCGGTCCGCTATGGCCCGCGCGAAGGTCTGACGTGCACGACACCCCCAGCCCCATCACCGACACCGACACGCACTGCCCCTACTGCGCCCTGCAGTGCGCGCAGCGGCTCGGCGGCCACCCTCTGGCCGCCGAGCCCCGCGACTTCCCGACGAACCGCGGCGGCATGTGCCAGAAGGGGTGGACGTCGGCGGAGCTGCTGCGCACCCCCGACCGGCTGGTGGAGCCGCTGCGGCGCACGCCCCGGGGGCTTCGACCGGTGAGCTGGGAGGAGGCCCTCGACGACATCGCCGACCGTTCACTCAGCCTCGCCGAGCAGCACGGACCCGATGCGCTCGCGGTGTTCGGCGGGGGCGGTCTCACCAACGAGAAGGCCTACCAGCTCGGCAAGTTCGCACGGCTGGCGCTCCGCACGCGGATGGTCGACTACAACGGGCGGTTCTGCATGTCGTCCGCCGCGGCGGCGGCCAACCGGTCGCTGGGCGTCGACCGCGGTCTGCCGTTCCCGCTCACCGACCTCCGGGACGCCGACGCCGTGCTGCTGCTCGGCAGCAACCTCGCCGACACCATGCCACCGGCCGTCCAGCACCTCGCCGGCGCTCGGGAGCAGGGCGGGCTGGTGGTCGTCGACCCGCGGAGGTCCGCCACGGCTCGCCTGTGCGACGACGGCGCGGGGACCCACCTGCAGCTCGTTCCCGGCACCGACCTGGCGCTCCTGCTCGGCCTGCTGCACGTCGTCCTCGGTGAGGGCCTGGCCGATGCCACCTACCTGCACGAACGCGTGGACGGGGTGGAGGAGGTCCGCCGCTCCGTGGCCTCCTGGTGGCCCGAGCGCGTGGCCTCGGTGACCGGCGTCCCGGAGCCGCAGCTCCGCGCCGTCGCCCGGCGGCTGGCCGACGCCTCCCCGCACCGTGGCGGGCGGGGCGCCTTCGTGCTCACCGGTCGCGGCGCGGAGCAGCACACCGACGGCACCGCGACGGTGTCGGCCGCGATCTCCCTGGCGCTGGCCCTCGGGCTGCCCGGCGCCGAGCGCGGTGGCTACGGCGCCCTCACCGGCCAGGGCAACGGGCAGGGTGGCCGCGAGCACGGGCAGAAGGCGGACCAGCTCCCGGGCTACCGGTCGATCGAGGACCCCGCCGCCCGGGCCCACGTCGCGGGGGTGTGGGGCGTCGACCCCGACGTCATCCCCCGGTCCGGGGTCCCCGCCGTGGAGCTCCTGGCCGGGCTGGGCACCGCGGACGGTCCGCGCGGACTCTTCGTGCACGGGAGCAACCTGGTGGTGAGCGCTCCCCACGCCGGTGCCGTGCGCGAGCGTCTCGCCTCGCTCGACCTGCTCGTCGTGTGCGACGTGGTGCCGTCCGAGACGGCTCTGATGGCCGACTACGTCCTGCCGGTCACGCAGTGGGCCGAGGAGGAGGGGACGATGACGAGCCTCGAGGGTCGCGTGCTGCGGCGCCGACGCGCGGTCACGGCACCGCCCCAGGTCCGCGACGAGCTCTGGATCTGGGCCGAGCTGGCCCAGCGGCTCGACGCGCCGGGCACGTGGTCCACCGAGTCCCGGGAGGTCTTCGACGAGCTCGCCCGTGCCAGTGCCGGTGGACGGGCCGACTACGCGGGCATCACCCACGACCGGCTGGACACGGGCGAGTCCCTGTACTGGCCGTGCCCGGACCCGTCGCACCCCGGGACCCCCCGCCTGTTCACCGAGCGCTTCGCCACGGCGTCGGGACGGGCCACGATGGTGCCGGTCTCCTCCTACGGCCCCGACGACGCCGTCCGCGAGGACGCACCCATCCACCTGGTCACCGGTCGCCTGCTGCAGCACTACCAGTCCGGGGCCCAGACCCGGCGGGTCCCGGCGCTGCGCGAGGCCGCCGGCGAGGCCCACGTCGAGATGCATCCGGCGCTCGCGGCGCGGCTCGGCGTGGACGCCGCGGAGCTGGTCCGGGTGACCTCGACCCGCGGCTCGATGGTCGCCCCGGCACGCCTGACCCGCGACATCCGCCCCGACACCGTCTTCGCGCCCTTCCACTTCTCCGGCGACGGACTCGTGAACGCCGTCACCAACGACGCCACCGACCCGGTCTCGGGGATGCCGGAGTTCAAGGTCTGCGCCGTGACCGTCGAACGGGTCGACCCGGGGGCGGGCGTCCGCCGACCGACCGACGCACCCGCCACGCTGCTGGAGGTCGAGTCGTGAGGATCGTCGTGGTGGGTGCCGGGATGGTGGGCCACCGGTTCGCCTCCGAGGCGGTACGCCTGAGACCGGACGCCGACGTGGTCCTCGTCGGCGAGGAGCCCTACGAGCCGTACAACCGCGTGCTGCTGTCGGAGCTGGTGGCGGGTCGGACCGACCTGGCCGCCCTCACCCTCCCGGCCACCCCCGGCGTCGAGGCGCTGCGGGGCGTGCGTGCGGTCGGTCTCGACCGCGCCGCTCAGCGGCTCACCCTCGACGACGGCACCACGCTGGCGTGGGACCACCTCGTGCTGGCCACCGGCGCACGGGCGCGCACGCTCCCCCTGCCGGGCCTGGACACCGCCGACGGGCCGCCAGTCCCCGGCGTGCACGTGCTGCGGAGCATCGACGACGCCCGCGCCGTCGTCGCGGGTGCCCTGAACGCCGACCGCGCCTGCGTGGTGGGAGCCGGCGCCATCGGGACCGAGGTGGCGTGCGGCCTGCGTCGTCGCGGCCTCGAGGTGACGGTGCTCGCCTCGCGCGACGGCATCCTCGACCGTGACCTCGACGAGCACGTCGCGCAGGTGGCCGGGCGCACGCTCGCCGACCTCGGGGTGCGGCTCGTGCCGCGCGCCAGGATCCGCGGCATCGAGGTGCAGGACGGGCACGTGGCCGCGGCGGTCCTCGGCGACGGCACCCGCGTCGGCACCGACCTGCTGGTGCTGGCCACCGGTTCCGTCCCCCGCACCGAGCTCGCGGCACAGGCCGGCCTCACGGTCCGTCACGGCATCGTCGTGGACGAGGACCTGCGCACGAGCGACCCGAACGTCAGCGCGATCGGCGACTGCGCCGAGACGGCGGACGGCGTCAGCGGCCTGGTTGCTCCCGGCTGGGCCCAGGCCGACGCCCTGGCGGCCCACCTCGTGAGGTCGACGCCCGTGCCGACGCTCGCGGTGACCGGTGCGGCCATGCGGCTCAAGGCCGTGGGCCTGGACGTGGTCACGGCCGGCGTGCGGGCCTCGACCGCCCGGCCCACCGACCGCGTGGTGGCACTCGACGACGGCGGTGCGCGACGGTTCGTGGAGGTGGTCGTGCGTCAGGGCACGCTCATCGGCATGACGTGCGTGGGCGCGCCCGACCTCGCCGCTCGACTCTCCGTGCAGCTCGATCGCCCGGGCATCGCCCCGCCCGACCCGCTGCAGCTGCTCGTGGGCGCACCGGAGGAGCAGGCGGGCTCCCCCACGGCGATGCCGTCGAGCACGACGGTGTGCCGGTGCAACGGCGTGACCAAGGCCGACGTCGTGTCGTCGTGGGACGACGGCTGCTGCACCCTCGACGAGGTCGTCGCGGCCACACGCGCCACGACCGGGTGCGGAGGATGCCGCAGCCTCGTGTGCGGCCTGGTCGACTGGCTGCAGGAGGTCGACCCGCCCGCGCGACCCGCACCGGCACCCACTCCGACGGCGATCTCACGCCCCGCGCCTCAGGAGCGTGAGACAGGTGTTGCAGCCCGGTAACCGTGGACGTCGGACCTCGACACACGGGCTTCGTAGCGTCGACGACATGGAACGCAGCACCCTGGTCGTGGCCGGAGCAGGCATGGTCGCCCGCCGCCTCGTGGAAGCCCTCGTGGAACGAGGTGCCACCGACACGTGGGACGTGGAGGTGTTCGGCGACGAGCCGCACGCACCCTACGACCGGGTCGCGCTCACCAGCTACTTCGACCTCGGGCGACCCGAGGACCTGCTGCTCGGGGACCAGGCCCTCTGGAGCACGCCGGGCGTCACCCTGCACACCGGCGCCCCGGTGCAGTCCGTCGACACCGCGACCCGGACCGTCGTGGCCGGTGGCGAACGGCGTCGCTACGACGCCCTGGTGCTGGCGACCGGGTCGTACGCCGCGGTCCCCCCGGTCGAGGGAGCCGACCTGGCCGGCTGCTTCGTCTACCGCACGATCGAGGACCTCGACTCCCTGCGCACGTGGATCGACGAGCGGTCGTCCGCGCTCGGGCGACCGGTGCGAGGCGCCGTGGTCGGTGGTGGCCTGCTGGGGCTCGAGGCCGCGGGCGCCCTCACGTCGCTCGGCGCCGAGACCACGGTCGTGGAGTTCGCGGACCGCCTCATGCCGGTGCAGGTCGACCCCGGTGGCGGCGAGGCGCTGCGCCGGCTGATCGAGGGTCTCGGCGTCCACGTGCGCACCTCGACCGCGACCTCCCGCGTGGAGGCCGACGACGAGGGTCGTGTCCGCGGCATGGAGTTCGCGTCGGGCGACCGGCTCGACGTCGACGTCGTGGTGTTCGCCACCGGCGTGCGGCCCCGCGACGAGCTCGCCCGGGGCGCCGGGCTCGACGTGCACCCACGGGGTGGTGTGCTCGCCGACGCCGGCTGCCGCACCAGCGATCCCGCCGTGTTCGCGATCGGCGAGGTCGCCTGCGTCGCCGACCGCGTGTGGGGCCTCGTCGGGCCCGGCTACACCATGGCCGAGGTGGTCGCCGACCGGTTGCTCGGCGGGGAGGCCGCGTTCACCGACGCCGACCTGTCCACCAAGCTCAAGCTGCTCGGGGTCGACGTGGCCAGCTTCGGCGACGCGCTCGGCGCGACCCCCGGCAGCCTGGAGGTCGTCTACGCCGACCCCGTCCAGGGCCTCTACAAGAAGCTCGTGCTCAGCGACGACGCGTCCACGCTGCTCGGCGGGGTCCTGGTGGGCGACGCCTCGGCCTACGGCGGCCTGCGGCCACTCGTGGGGCACTCCCTCGGCACCGACCCCACGGGCTGGCTGCTGCCCGAGTCCGCCGAGCGACCCACGGGCGGCGCGCTGCCCGACGAGGCGACCGTGTGCTCGTGCAACAACGTGACGGCCGGTGCCGTGCGCTGCGCCGTCACCGAGCAGGGGTGCACCGACCTGGCCGGGGTGAAGGCCTGCACCAAGGCCGGCACCAGCTGCGGCTCGTGCGTGCCGATGGTCAAGCAGCTGTTCCAGGCCCAGCTGGCCGAGGCCGGCATGGAGGTCAGTGACGACCTCTGCGAGCACTTCTCCCTCAGCCGCGCGCAGCTGTTCGACGTCGTGCGCGTCAGCGGGATCCGCACCTTCAGCGAGCTGGTGGCCCGCCACGGCCGTGGTCGCGGCTGCGACGTGTGCCGACCGGTCGCGGCCTCGATCCTGGCCTCGCTCTACCAGGAGCACGTCCTCGACGGCGAGGGCGCGGCGCTGCAGGACACGAACGACCACGTGATGGCCAACATGCAGAAGGACGGCACCTACTCGGTGGTCCCGCGCATCCCCGGCGGCGAGGTGACCCCCGAGGGGCTGATCGTCATCGGCGAGGTCGCGAAGGACTTCGGCCTGTACACCAAGATCACCGGCGGCCAGCGGATCGACCTGTTCGGGGCGCGGATCGAGCAGCTGCCCGCCATCTGGTCGCGTCTGGTCGACGCCGGGTTCGAGTCCGGGCACGCCTACGGCAAGTCGCTGCGCACCGTGAAGTCCTGCGTCGGGTCCACGTGGTGCCGCTTCGGCGTGCAGGACTCCGTCGGCCTCGCGATCGCCCTCGAGCTGCGGTACCGCGGGCTCCGCTCGCCCCACAAGATCAAGCTCGGCGTGTCCGGCTGCGCGCGTGAGTGCGCTGAGGCGCGCGGCAAGGACGTCGGCGTGATCGCCACCGACCAGGGCTGGAACATGTACGTCGGCGGCAACGGCGGGTTCACGCCCCGGCACGCCCGGCTTTTCGCCGAGGACCTCACGACCGAGCAGCTGGTCCGTGCCATCGACCGGTTCCTCATGTACTACGTGCGCACGGCCGACCGGCTCCAGCGCACCGCACCCTGGGTCGAGTCGGTCGAGGGCGGCCTCGACGCCGTGCGTGCCGTCGTGATGGACGACGCCCTCGGCATCGCCGCCGACCTCGACGCGGCCATGGACGCCCACGTCGGGGGCTACCGCGACGAGTGGGCGGCCACGCTCGAGGACCCGGAGAAGCTCCGCAAGTTCGCCTCGTTCGTCAACGCCCCCGACGTCGCCGACCCCGACCTGGCCTACGTGCCCGAGCGCGGCCAGAAGCGACCGGCGTCGCCGGCCGAGCGCGGCGTCGTCATCGCCGGCGACACCTTGCCCGTCCGCACCGCAGGAGGCCCTCTGTGACCACGTCCCTCGTCCCGACGCAGACCACGACGGCCCACGCCGTGTGCCGCGTCGACGACCTGCACCCCGACCGCGGGGCCGCCGCGCTGGTCGACGGCCACCAGGTCGCGCTCTTCCTGCTCGCCGACACCGGTGAGGTGCTGGCGGTCTCCCACCGCGACCCGTTCACCGGCGCGAACGTGATGGCCCGTGGGCTCGTCGGGTCGCGGGGTGAGGCCGCCACCGTCGCCTCGCCGCTGCACAAGCAGACCTTCGACCTGCGCACCGGCCGGTGCCTCGACGACCCCGACGTGTCCATCGCCACCTGGCCCGTCTCGGTCGTCGAGGGCGTCGTGCACGTGCTGATCGACCAGACTGGGTGACCGTGAACGTCCTTCGACCCGTCCTCGCCGGCACCGCGGTGCTCGTCACCGCCCAGCGCCGGGCCGAGGAGCTCGCCGGCGCCCTGCAACGGCGGGGGGCCGAGGTCACGACGGCGTCGTCGCTCGGCGTGGAGTCACACATCGACGAGGCCGGTCTGCTCGCCGAGACCCGCCGACTGCTCGCGGACCCGCCGGACGTCCTGGTCGTCACGACCGGCATCGGCTTCCGTGGCTGGCTGGACACCGCAGAGGCCTCGGGCGTGGGGCACGACCTGGTCGAGGCGCTGGGCCAGACCCGCATCGTGGCCCGGGGGCCGAAGGCCCGGGGTGCCCTCCAGGCCGCGGGACTCACCCCGGACTGGGTCGCGGAGTCCGAGACGTCCGCCGAGATCGTCACGCTGCTCCTCACCGAGGGCGTGTCGGGTCTCCACGTGGCGGTGCAGCACCACGGGGCCGGTGACGACGGCATCGAGTCGGCGTTGCAGGACGCGGGCGCGACCACCACCACGCTCGTCGTCTACCGGTGGGGCCCACCCCCCGACCCCGAGGCCGTCGAGCGCTCCGTCCGCATCGCCACCTGCGGCGGGTTCGACGCCGTCGTCTTCACCTCGGCGCCGGGCGCCTCGGCGTGGTTCGAGGTGGTCGAGCGGCAGGACGGTCTCGACGCGTTGCAGCACCTGGTCGCGGCGCGGCGGCTGACGCTCGCCGCGGTCGGACCCGTGACGGCCGACCCCCTGATGACGCGCGGCTTCCGCCCGCTCGTGCCGGAGCGCTCGCGCCTCGGCGCCCTCGTCCGTGAGCTGATCGTGCACCTCGGTGAGGACGCCGCCGCGATCGAGGTGCCGGACGGACAGCTCCGCCTGCACGCCACGACCGCCACCCTGGACCACACGATCCTGCCCGTCTCGCCGAGCGGGCTCGCCGTGCTGCGGCTCCTTGCCGAGAAGCCCGGCAGCGTCTGCACGCGCGAGCAGCTGCTCGACGTACTGCCCGGGGACTCGCGCGACCCCCACACCGCCGAGATGGCCGTGGCCCGGCTTCGCGACGCGGTCGGCCGGTCGACCATCCGCACCGTCGTCAAGCGCGGCTACCGCCTCGCGGTCGAGGAGGACACATGAGACCCGCGCTCGTCGCCACGTCCCACGGGACGTCGAGCCCCCAGGGCCGCAGGGCCGTGGCCGCCCTGGTCGAGGCGGTCCGGCAGCGGCTGCCGCACGTGGAGGTCCTCGACGCGTTCGTCGACGTGCAGGAGCCGTCCCCGGACACGGTGACGGCCCGGCTGCGACGGCCGGCCGTGGTCGTGCCGCTGCTCCTCGCGCCGGGGTTCCACGCGCGGGTGGACATCGCCCGCGCGGCGAGCGTTCCCGGCGCCTCGGCGGCTCCCACCCTGGCCCCGGACGGCCGTGTCGTCACCGTGCTCGTCCGACGGCTCCTCGAGGCCGGGACGTGCGACGACGACGTCGTCGTCATGGCGTCGGCCGGCTCGAGCGACGAAGACGCCCGGGCCTGCTTCGAGGAGGTGGCCCGCGACCTCAGTGCCGCCATCGGCCAGATCGTGCCGGTCGGCTACGTGGGCGGCACCGGACGACCGCTCGACGACGTGGTCGCCGACGCACGCGCCGGCGGGATCGACCGACGCGTCGTCGTCTCCTCGTTGCTGATGGCACCGGGCTTCTTCCACGACCGCATCGCCCACGCCGACGTCGACGTGGTGGCCCGGCCGCTGCTCGACGACGGTCCGGTCGACACCCGGCTCGTCGACCTCGTGCTGGAGCGGTACTCCGATGCCGTGGCTCAGGGGGCGTGGAGCGGCACGGGCTGACCGGCGCGCATCTCCTCCACGAGCGACGCGACGACCGCGTCGAGGCGACCGTCGTGCGCGGCGGCGACCCTGCGCTGGCGCTCGTACGACGGCCCGCGTCGGACGATCTCGTCGATGCCGGCCAGCTCGTCGGTGCAGCCGAGCCGCTCGGCGACGGGCTCGAGCGTGACGAGCAGCCGGGCGAGGTCGGCCGTGACGAGGTCCTCGTGGGCGTGCTGGTCGAGGATGAGCCAGGAGTCCATGCCGTACCGCGCGGACCGCCACTTGTTCTCCTGGGCGAACCACGGCGGCAGGTCGGGCAGGTCGTGACCGGCGTCGAGCTCGCTCGAGAAGTGCTCGACCAGGCAGTGGGTGAGCGCGGAGATGCTCATCAGCTCGCTCATCGTGGGGATGCCGTCGCACACGCGGACCTCGAGCGTCCCGAACTTCGGGGACGGACGCAGGTCCCAGCGGATCTCGTCGAAGACGTCGATCACGCCGGTCGTGGTCAGGTCCTGCGCGTAGTGCTCCAGCTCGGACCACTCCTGGAAGTGGAACGGCAGCCCCGCCGTCGGGAGCTGCTGGAACATGAGGGCCCGGTTGGAGGCGTATCCCGTGGCCTTGCCGCCCCAGAACGGCGAGGACGCGCTGAGTGCCTGCAGGTGTCCGTAGTACGCGAGCATCGCGTTGCTGATGGGCAGCACCTTGTCGCGGTCCTCGATGCCCACGTGCACGTGCACGCCGTAGATCAGCATCTGACGGCCCCACCACTGCGTGCGGTCGATGAGCGTCGCGTAGCGCTCCTGGTCGGTGACCTTCTGGTTGTCCCAGCGGGCGAACGGGTGGGTGCCGGCGCACATCAGCTCGACCCGGAGGGGGTCGGTCACGGTGCGGATCTCGTCGATCGCCTCCTGCAGGTCGGCACCGGCCTCGGCCACGGTCCGTCGCGGCCTGGACACCACCTCGACCGTGTTGAGGAGCAGCTCCTGACGGATGAGCGGGTGCTGACCCCCTCCCGCTGGGGCGACGGCGTCGAGCACCGTCTGCGCGACCTGGCGCAGGTCGCCGGAGTCGGCGTCGACGAGGGCGAGCTCCCACTCGATCCCGACGGACGAGCGCTCGGAGCGCGCGAAGGGAAGATCCACCCCCTCATCCTGCCCCAGGACGACGGCCGAGGCCTTATCGTCCCAGCATGCGCGACGTGAGCGGGGCCTGGCGGTCCGACCACCCGTGGGCGGTCGTGTACGACAAGGTCAGCGGTGACCCGCGGCTCGGTGCGCTCCTGTGGCGCGTGGGCGTCGGCTCGAGCGTCGACGAGCTGCACCGGCGGGCCCGCCGCGAGCTGACCGCTCTCCCGCCCGGGTCGACGGTCCTCGACGTGCCTTGCGGCGGGGGCGTGGCCCTGCGCGACGTCCCACCGGACGCGGCGCTGCAGTACGTCGCCGCCGACATCTCCCCCGCCATGCTCGACCGCACGCGTCGCGAGGCCGAGCGACTCGGCCTGCCCGGCGCGGGCCCGCTCGCCGTGCGGACGCGCGAGGCCGACGTGCAGGACCTCGACGACGCCGACGACACCTACGACCTCGTGCTCGCCTTCACGAGCCTGCACTGCTTCCCCGACCCGGAGGCCGCCGTGCACGAGCTGGCCCGGGTGCTCAAGCCCGGCGGACGCATCGTCGTGAGCGTGTTCTGCTCCGACGCCGGCCTGCGGTTCGTCCCGGTCCACCTCGCCGGTCGCGCGGTCGGGGTGCTCGGCCCCGGGGTCCGGCGCGGCGACGTCCGCCGGTGGCTCGTGGAGGCCGGCTTCGTGGACCTGCGGCTGGACCAGGCCGGTGGACTCACGTACGCCGACGCCACCCTCGCCTGATCCCGGACGGCCGGCCGCCGACCGCGCACCACGGTGTCCTCCGCGGTGCATAGAGTGGGCGGCATGCCCGGAACCAACCTGACCCGTGAAGAAGCGACCGAGCGCGCAGGCCTCGTCTCCACCGACCACTACGTCGTCGAGCTCGACCTCACCACGGGCGAGGAGCGCTTCGGCTCCACCACGACCCTGCGGTTCGGCGCGGTCCCGGGCTCGTCGACCTTCGTCGACCTGGTCGGCGCCGAGATCGGCGCCATCACGCTCAACGGCACCTCGCTCGACCCGGCCACCTACGCGGACAGCCGCATCCCGCTGCCCGACCTGAAGGCCGAGAACGAGCTGGTCGTCGAGGCGACGTGCGCCTACTCCCACTCCGGCGAGGGCCTGCACCGCTTCGTCGACCCCGTCGACGACCGCGTGTACCTGTACACCCAGTTCGAGGTCCCGGACGCGCGCCGGGTCTTCGCGACCTTCGAGCAGCCCGACCTCAAGGCCACCTTCGACTTCCGCGTCACGGCCCCGTCGCACTGGGCGGTCGTGTCCAACTCCCCCGTCGCCGAGACCATCGAGGTCTCCGAGGGCGCCAGCACCCGGGTGTTCGAGACCACCAAGACCATGTCGACCTACATCACCGCCCTCGTGGCCGGCGAGTACCACGGCGTCGAGGACGTCTACGTCGGCGAGTACGGCGAGATCCCGCTGGGCGTCTGGTGCCGCCAGTCCCTCGTCGAGCACCTCGACGCCGACGACATCCTGCTCGTCACCAAGCAGGGCTTCGCGTTCTTCGAGGACGCGTTCCAGATGGCGTACCCCTTCGGCAAGTACGACCAGCTCTTCGTGCCGGAGTACAACATGGGCGCGATGGAGAACGCGGGATGCGTGACCTTCCGCGACGAGATGATCTTCCGCAGCCGGCAGACCGTCGCCGCCTACGAGCAGCGGGCCAACACGATCCTGCACGAGATGGCGCACATGTGGTTCGGCGACCTCGTGACCATGAAGTGGTGGGACGACCTCTGGCTGAACGAGTCGTTCGCCGAGTTCGCCGCGCACCACTCGTCGGTCGAGGCCACCCGCTTCACCGACGCGTGGACCGGCTTCACCAACAACCGCAAGAACTGGGCCTACCGCCAGGACCAGCTGCCGTCGACGCACCCCATCGCCGCCGACAACTACGACCTGCACGCGGTCGAGGCCAACTTCGACGGCATCACCTACGCGAAGGGCGCCTCGAGCCTCAAGCAGCTCGTGGCCTGGGTGGGGGTCGACGACTTCTTCGCCGGCCTGCGCTCGTACTTCACCAAGCACGCCTACGGCAACACCACGCTGCAGGACCTCCTCGTCGAGCTGCAGGAGGCCTCGGGCCGCGAGCTCGACTCGTGGGCGGCGGAGTGGCTGCAGACGTCGGGCGTCAACACGCTGCGCGCACGCTTCGAGACCGGCGACGACGGCACGTTCACCTCCTTCGCCGTCGAGCAGACCGCGATCGAGGAGTACCCCACGCTGCGTCGCCACCGCATCGCCATCGGCCTCTACGACGTCGTCGACGGCCGGTTCGTGCGCACCGAGCGCATCGAGACCGACGTGCGGGGCGAGCTCACCGAGGTCCCCGAGCTCGTCGGCCTGCGTCGGCCCGCCCTGGTGCTCCTCAACGACGACGACCTCACCTACGCCAAGATCCGCCTCGACGAGCAGTCGTTCGCCCAGCTGGTCGAGCACGACATGGCCTTCACCGAATCGCTGCCACGGGCCCTCTGCTGGGGCTCGGCGTGGGACATGACGCGCGACGCAGAGCTGCCCTCGGCCGACTTCGTGTCGCTCGTGCTGGCCGGCGTCGGCTCCGAGACCGACCTCACGGCCGTCGCCTCGCTGCTGCGCCAGGGCCAGTCCGCGGTCAACCTGTACACCTCCGACGAGGACCGCCCGCCACTCGCCGAACGCTGGGAGACCGGCGTGCGCGCCCTCCTCGAGGCGGCGGAGCCGGGCAGCGACCACCAGCTGGCGTTCGTGCGCGGCTACGCCGCCGCGACCACGTCGGCCGAGCAGGTGCGTGCCCTGCTGGACGACGGCCTGCCGGGGCTCGACGTCGACACCGACCTGCGCTGGACGTTCGTGACCGCCCTCGCCCGCCTGGGCGCGGCCGACGAGGCCGACATCACGGCCGAGCTGGAGCGCGACAACACCATCTCCGGCCGTGAGCGCGCCGCCGCCGCGCGCGCCATCCGTCCCACGGCCGAGGCCAAGGAAGCGGCCTGGCAGGCCGCGGTGGTCGACGAGTCGACCCCCAACGAGACCCGTCGCCAGACGGCGTCGGCGTTCCAGGTCTCGGGGCAGGGCGACGTGCTGGAGCCCTACGTGCAGCGCTACCTCGAGATGGCCGAGTCGGTCATCGAGGACAAGGGCGTCTGGATCGGGCAGGTGGCGCTGGTCTACCTGTTCCCGCTCGCCAACCCCGCGCCGTCCACCCTGGACGCGGTCGACGCGTGGCTCGGCTCCACCGAGGCCTCGGCCGCGGCCAAGCGCTACGTGAGCGAGGGTCGCGACGACCTCGCCCGCGCCCTGCGCGCCCGCGCCCCCCGCTGACCGCGGCCGGGAGATTCCCAGGTCGACCTGGGAATCTCCCGCCACGCACGAAGAGCTCAGCCGCGCACGGGAAGCAAGCCATGCGTCCCTGCGATTCCCAGGACGACCTGGGAATCTGCGCGACGGGTCGGAGCGGGTGCGGTCGCTCCGCGATTCCCATCAGCTGATGGGAACGCCGCACTCCCCATGGCGGGCACGCCATGGGGAGTGGGTGAGAACGCAGGTGGGTTCGTGATTCCCATCAGCTGATGGGAATCACCGAGCCGGCTGGGCTCAGTGGTGGGCGGCCTCGTTGCCCGGAGCCACCTCGAGGTCGGTGGACGGCGCCGGGGGCACGTAGTTGTTGCGCGCCGTGAGGAGACCGAAGAGCGACACGACCACGAAGAGGCCGACGGTGCCGCCGCCGAACAGCAGCAGCCACTCGAGCGTGCTGCGCTCGGGGGCCGCAGGCCAGGCCTCGGAGGCCGGCGAGTCGGCCCAGGCGGTGGCAGAGGTCGTGCCGAGCACCACGAGCGTGGAGACGACGACGGCGAGGATGCGCGCGGGAGCCTTCATGGCCACCATCGTATCGCCCGTAGGCTGGAGGCATGCTCGGCCTCGACGTGAACCTTCCCCAGTCCTGGACGTGGGAGTCCCTCACCACCAGCGGGACCCGCATCGTCGCGATCATCGCCCTGGCGCTGCTGCTGCGCTGGGTCGCTCGCCGGGCCATCGGTCGCATCGTCAAGAAGACCGGCGAGGGCCAGGTCCCCGGCGCCATCGCGAACACCCGCGCCGGCGCCATCCTGGCGGACATGCGCCCCGGCGCGGGCGAGCGACGCAAGCAGCGGGCCCAGGCGATGGGAGACCTGCTCGGCTCCATCGTCGGCCTGGTCATCGCCGGTGTCGCGTTCGTCATGATCCTCGACGTCGTGGGCGTCCCCATCGCGCCGCTGCTCACCAGCGCCGGCATCGTGGGCATCGCGCTCGGCTTCGGCGCCCAGACGTTGGTGAAGGACTACCTCGCCGGCGTCTCGATGATCCTGGAGGACCAGTACGGCGTGGGCGACTCCGTCGACCTCGGCGAGGCCAGCGGGATCGTCGAGGCGGTGGGCCTACGCATCACACGGCTGCGCGACGTCAACGGCACCGTCTGGTACGTCCGCAACGGCGAGATCCTGCGGGTCGGCAACCAGAGCCAGAACTGGGCCCGCACGGTCCTCGACGTGACCGTCGCCTACGACTCCGACCTCGACGTCGTGCAGGCGATCCTGGCCGAGGAGGCGGAGGCGATGTACCACGAGGAGCGCTTCGCCGGAGTGATCATCGAGGAGCCCGAGGTGTGGGGCGTCGAGCGCTTCGACAAGGACGGCGTGGTCGTGCGCGTCGTGCTCAAGACCGCGCCGCTGCAGCAGTGGCTGGTGGCCCGCACCCTGCGTCAGCGCGTGAAGCGGCGCTTCGACCAGTCCGGCATCCGCATCCCGTCCACGGCGGCGGTCCCGTTCGAAAGGACCACCGAGTGAGCTCGTTCTACGACGAGATCGGCGGTCACGCCACGATCGAACGCATCGTCGACGTGTTCTACGCGGGCGTGGCCACCGACGAGCTGCTGCGCCCGATGTACCCCGAGGAGGACCTCGGCCCCGCGGCGGAGCGGTTCACGCTGTTCCTCGAGCAGTACTGGGGCGGGCCCACCACCTACAGCAACACCCGCGGACACCCACGACTGCGGATGCGGCACGCCCCGTTCGCCGTCACCATGGCCGCGCGCGACCGGTGGCTGCACCACTTCCGGGCCGGGCTCGACGCCGTGCAGCTCACGCCCGAGCAGGACGCCCAGTTCTGGGCCTACGTGCAGCACGCGGCGACGTTCATGGTCAACACCGCCGACGAGCCCTCACCCGACCAGGCCTCACCCGGACTCACGCCCACCGTTCGACGCGGCGCAGGACCGGTCAGCGAGGGCTGAGCTGCTCGGTCAGCACGGCGCGCTCGTCGTCGTCGAGGACGCGTGAGCGCTGCGCCTGGAGGTCGAAGCCGACCAGCACGGCCTCGGCCCGTCCGCGCCGCCCCTCGTCGAAGAGCGTCGTGACCGTGAAGGACGAGCGGCCCACCCGCGTGACGACTGTCCGGGCCGGGTACGGCTCGCGCTGCCACGCGAAGGGCTCACCGAGCGTGAGGTCGACCTGGGCGACCACGAAGCGTGCGGCGCCACCGGTGCCACCGGCGCCCCGCACCCGTGCCACCGAGGCGATGCGCGCCTCCTGGGCGTACTCGAACACCGCGATCGGCGTGGCCACGTCGCCCGACCCGAGGTCGCTGCGCCGGACCGCCACGTCGTAGCCCTCTCCCCCGCCCGGCACGTCGCCGTCGGGCGCCGGGGCGTCCGACCACGTGACCCGCGCGAAGGGCGACGCGCTGGTGGCGGGAGCGATCTCCTGCACCAGCCGACTGCCGTCATCGGTGGACGTCACGCGCAGCGGCGTCCGGCTGAGCAGCAGGGGGCGCAGGAACTCCACGGAGATCGAGCGGGCCGTGCGGTCGGCCAGCTCACCGGCGGCCACGTGCACGGCGCGCGCCTCGGAGGCGTAGTCGAGGTACACGACGTTGTTGACGTGGCTCAGCTCGTCGAGATCGGCCCAGCGCATGGGCAGCTCGTGCTCGAGCCGGGTCGGGTCATGAAGCGGGTTCGACACCCGTCGATGCTCTCAGACCGGGGTGGGGACACCCTGGTCGGTCGTCTCGATGACGACGAGGGTGTCGCCCTCCTGGACGATCTGGCCCTCGGTCACGAGCACCTCGGAGACCGTGCCGGTGGCCGGCGCGTGCACCGGCAGCTCCATCTTCATGGACTCCAGGACCGCCAGCACGTCGCCCTCGACCACCTGCGCTCCCACCTCGGTGACGAGCTTCCAGACGTTGGAGACGATGTCGGCCTTCGCGGCCGACGTGCCGGGGGCGCTCACGCCTGAGCCCCCTGGGCGCGCGGTGCCAGGACCCCGAGCGCCTGGACCATGCGGTCGCGGGTCTCCTCGGCGACGATCACGTCGTCGAGGATGCCGGCCTCGGCCGCGAGGTAGGGCCGGGCGACGTTCTCGCGGTACTCGGCGGCGAGCTCGTCGCGGAGGGCGTCGGGGTCCTCGGCGTCCTTGAGAGCACGACGGTGCAGGAGCGCGACGGCGCCACCGGGCCCCATGACGGCGATCTCCGAGCCCGACCACGCCCAGGTGAAGTCGGCGCCGAGCGACCGCGAGCCCATGGCGATGTAGGCGCCGCCGTAGGCCTTGCGCACCACCACGGTGAGCACGGGCGACTGCGCCTCGACGTAGGCGCGCAGCATCGTGGCGCCCTGGGTGATCACGCCGCGACCCTCCTCGACCGTGCCGGGCAGGAACCCGGGGACGTCGACGAAGGTCAGGACGGGCAGGCCGTAGCGGGCGCAGAAGTCGACGAAGCGCGACGCCTTGACCGACGCCTTCGCGTCGAGGATGCCGCCGCGGGCCTTCGGCTGGTTGGCGATGATGCCGACCGGGCGTCCGTCGAGGTGGGCCAGCACGGTGAGCACGCTCGGGGCGTGCTCCGGGCTGAGCTCGAGCCGGGGACGGTCGTCGAGGACGCCGTCGAGCACCTCGTGCATGTCGAAGACGATGCTCGACTTGTCCGGCACCACGTGCGGCAGACGCGCGACGGCCTCGGGCCGAGCGGGCACCGGCTCGACGAGGGCCTGGGGACCGCCGACGTGCGACGGCAGGAACGAGAGGATGCCGCGGGCCGCGTCGAGCGCCGCCTGCTCGTCGTCGACCTCGAGGTGGGCGACACCGCTGGTCCGGGTGTGCATGCCGGAGCCACCGATCTCGTCGGCGGTGGCGTCCTCACCCGTCGCGGCCCGGACGATCTCCGGCCCGGTGAGGAACATCTGGCCCTGCTCCTTGACCATGATGGTCCAGTCGGTGAGCGCCGGGGAGTAGGCCGCGGCGCCCGCGCAGGGGCCGAGGATGAGCGAGATCTGCGGGATCTTGCGGCTGGCCTCGACGTTGTTGGCGAAGATGCCGCCGCAGCCGTGGAGGGCGTGGATGCCGTCGTGGATCCGCGCTCCGCCGGAGTCGTTGATGTAGACGATCGGGTGGCCACGGTCGATCGCGATGCGCTGGGCGCGCTGGACCGTCTCGGCGAACACCGCTCCGATGGCCCCGGAGGCGACCGCCGCGTCGTGGCTCGCGACGACGACGGGTCGACCGCCGACGAGCCCCCATCCGATGACGACACCGCTGCCGCTGGAGGGTCCCGCCGTGCGCAACGGCGAGATCTCCACGAACGTGCCCTCGTCGACCAGGAGGTGCGCGCGTTCGCGCGCGGTGTTCACACGTCGGCCACGGGGCTCGACGCGAGCGGTCCGCTCCTGACGTCGCTGCGCGAGGACGTCACGGTGGTGCGGTCGGCCGGCGTCCAGCCCGCTGTCGACTGCTGCGTCGGCTCCCGCGTCGAGGGCGGTGGGCACGTCGAGCTGCGTCATGCGATCTCCTGAAAACGTGAGGGTTTCCTCAACTGTACCGCAAAGCCGAGGAATCCCTCATCTTTGTGACCCACCTCGCCCCGCCGGTCGCGAGCGCGCCGAGGGGTCTGGCCGCGACTGCACCCGTGCGCTACCGTGAGCCCAGACCTAAGCAAGCGCTTACCTCAGGAGAATCTGCATGAGCGAGAACCGCCGCACCGCCCTCGTCACCGGAGCCGCCCAGGGCATCGGCGCCGCCGTGGCCCAGCGCCTGGCCGCCGACGGCCTCGCCGTCGCCGTCGTCGACCTCGACGAGGGAGCCTGCGCCGGCACCGTCGACGCCATCACCGCCGCGGGCGGGTCCGCCATCGCCGTCGGCGCCGACGTCTCCGACGCCGCCGCCGTGGACGCCGCGGTCGAGCGCATCGCCGCCGAGCTCGGCGGACCGACGGTGGTCGTCAACAACGCCGGCATCATCCGCGACAACCTGCTGTTCAAGATGACCGTCGACGACTGGGACGCCGTCATGGCGGTGCACCTGCGCGGCTCCTTCAACACGGTCAAGGCCGCCCAGAAGCACATGGTCGAGGCGAAGTTCGGCCGCATCGTGAACCTCTCGAGCACCTCGGCGCTCGGCAACCGCGGCCAGGCCAACTACTCCGCCGCCAAGGCCGGCCTCCAGGGCTACACCAAGACCCTCGCCATCGAGCTGGGCAAGTTCGGCGTCACCGCCAACGCGATCGCCCCCGGCTTCATCCAGACCGACATGACCGCGGCCACCGCCGAGCGCATCGGCGTCCCGTTCGACGACTTCATCAAGTTCAGCGCCGAGCAGATCCCCGTCCAGCGCGTGGGCCAGCCCGACGACATCGCCCACACCGCCTCGTTCCTCGTGAGCGAGGGTGCCGGGTTCGTCTCGGGCCAGGTCATCTACGTCGCCGGCGGACCGAAGGACTGATCGCACGTGACCGGACCCGAGGGGCTCGACCTCGACGCGCTCCGACGCTGGCTCGACGACCAGGCCCCCGGCCTGCTCGCCGGACCGCTCGAGGCGACGCTCATCACCGGCGGCAAGTCGAACCTGACGTACGCCGTCTCCGACGGTGAGCGCGACGTCGTCGTGCGTCGCCCGCCCCTCGGGCACGTGCTTGCCACGGCGCACGACATGACGCGGGAGCACCGGGTCATCGACGCGCTGGCGGGCACCGCCGTGCCGGTCCCCGCGACCTACGGCCTCTGCCAGGACGACACGGTCATCGGCGCGCCGTTCTACGTGATGGAGCGGGTCGTCGGCACACCCTTCGCCCGCGCCGCCCAGCTGGTCGAGATCGGCGAGGAGCGCACCCGCACCATCACCGGGCGGATGGTCGACGTCCTCGCCGACCTGCACGCCGTCTCCCCCGACGACGTCGGACTCGGCGACTTCGGTCGACCCGACGGCTACCTGGAGCGGCAGGTCCGTCGCTGGAAGAAGCAGCTCGACGCCTCCCGCAGTCGCGACCTGCCCGGCATGGACGACCTCATCGCCCGGCTCGACTCGTCGATCCCGCAGACCAGCGAGGGCACGATCGTGCACGGCGACTACCGCCTCGACAACGTGCTCGTCGACACCGGCCCCGAGGGTGGCGACCGCCTGACGGCCGTCCTCGACTGGGAGATGAGCACGCTGGGCGACCCGCTCACCGACGTCGCGATCCTGCTGGCCTACCAGCAGCTCGCCGAGAGCGCGGCCGACGGCCCGGGCGCCGCCATGGTCACCGATGCCGCGAAGGCGCCGGGCTACCTCCCACGCGAGGAGGTGCTGCGCCGGTACGCCGAACGGTCCGGACGCGACGTCTCCGACATCGACTTCCACCTAGCGCTCGCGTTCTTCAAGCTGGCCGTGATCCTCGAGGGGATCCACTACCGACACGCGCACGGACAGACGCTCGGTGCGGGCTTCGACGGCATCGGCGACCTGATCGAGCCGCTCATCCAGGCCGGCCTGCGCGCCTGACCCCCTCGCGGAGCGGCGACCGGTCGGTCGTCCCCGTGAGGTGACCCACCAGTAGGTCGAGGCCCGAAGTGGCGTGCCGGACGGCGCCCGTCCCCTAGGGTGGGCCGCGTGACCGCGGAGATCCTCGAACCCCGACGTCGCCCGACGCAGGACCGCAGCCGGGCGAAGTTCGAGCTGCTGCTGCGCACGTCGCGCGACCTCCTGCTCGACGTCGGCTTCGAGTCGTTCACCTGCGAGGAGGTCTCGCAGCGGGCCGGGCTCCCCACCGGGACCCTCTACCAGTACTTCGCGAACAAGTACGTGATCGTGTGCGAGCTCGACCGGCAGGACGCCGTGGCCGTGCACGAGGAGCTGACCAGCTTCTCGGAGATGATCCCGTCGCTGGACTGGTTGCGCTTCCTCGACCGGATGATCGACCACGTGGCCCGGCTGTGGGCCGACGACCCGTCGCGGCGGGCCGTGTGGCTCGCCGTGCAGTCGACCCCGGCCACCCGGGCGACCGCCGCCGTCACCGAGCGCGAGCTCGCTGCCGCCGTGGCCCGCTTCCTCGCCCCCCTGACGCCCGGAACCCCGCGCGAACGTCGCCGGATCATGGCCGAGGTGCTCCTCCACGTCAGCTACTCGATGCTCAACTTCTCGGTGCGCGACGGCCAGAGCCACGCCGAGGCGGTCATCGAGCTCAAGCGTCTGCTCGCCGCGTACCTGCTGTCGTCGGAGCCCGACGCCCGCTGAGCGCGGCTCAGGACCAGGCCAGCAGCACCACGACCGCCGCGACCGCGAACGCCAGCGCGGCCACGCTCGCCGGCACCCGGCCGTCGCCGACGAGCTCGATCGACACCTCGCCGCCGCTCGACGACGTTCCTCGACCCCGGAGCACCAGAGCGCCGACCCACCCGACCATCGCGAGCACGAGCACGGCCGAGACCACGGTCACGGCCGTCCCCTCGATCCAGGCGACCCGTGCCACCAGCAGGCCCAGGACCACGCACGACGCGGCCGTGCGGCGCCAGGCGAGCCAGGTCCGCTCCTGCGGAACCGCCCGCGGAGGACTCACCCGGGCACCGCCAGCACGACCAGGACGACGCAGGCCACGACCACCGCGCCGACGAGCAGGAGTCCGACCCCGTTGGAGGGCAGCGGCCGACCTTGGCGCACCGCGCGCTCGGTACGCGCCCAGCTCCGCCAGGCATGCGCGGCGCACAGCGCACCGGCGATCGCGAGCCCGGTCGACGTCAGGGCCACCACGAGGTCGGGCAGCTCGAGATCGAGCACGTGCACGGCCACCGCCCCGGCCAGCAGGGCCAGCGAGGTGCGGATCCAGGCGAGGAACGTGCGCTCGTTCGCGAGCGAGAAACGCGGATCGGGCTCCTCGCCGACGCCGTACACGCTGCGTGGCCAACGACGGTCGCCACGGTCCTCGGTGGTCATGGGACGACCCTAGCGACGCGCACCCTCCGCCAGCACGACGTAGGCGAGGGCGTGGTCACCGTCGTGGCTGAGGCTCACGTGCGCCTCCACACCGGGCAGGTGCTCCGCGACCTCCCCGTGCAGACGCAGACGGGGGCGGCCCCACGCGTCGCACACCACCTCGACGAGCCCCAGCACCTCGTCGCCCATGACCGGCGGCTCGCCGAAGATCGAGGCCGACCAGGCCTTCACGAAGGCCTCCTTGGCCGCCCAGCGCGCCGCGAGGTGGCGACCCTCGCCACCACCGTGCTGCCCACGACCGACCTGCGCCGCGCGCTCGGCCGCGTCGCGCCGCTCCCCCGGGGTGAACACCCCGGCGAAGCGTGTGCCGGGGAGGGCGAGCTGGTCGACGAACGACGGCACGTGGACCAGGTCGACGCCGACTCCCAGCACGGTCCCCTCGACCGTCCCGGGAGACGGCGCGCCGGCACCCCCGCCGGCGCCGTCTGCCGCCCGCGGCCCGGCACCCCCGCCAGCGCCGTCCGCCGCCCGCGGCCCGGCACCCCCGCCGGGGGTCACGAGCAGGCCGTGGCGACGTACACGTCGTCGTCGCCCAGACGCGCCTGCGCGTCGAGCAGCACCGACGCCTCCCGGCCCCGCACGCCCTCCTTGCCGAGCCGACGTCCCGCGGGACGCTCGTACGCGGTGGCCGCGCCGACCATCACCTGCGCCAGGCGCATCCGGCCGGCCACGACCCGCTCGCGCGACCGTGCGAGGTAGTCCTCGCGCTCGGCCTCGGGCAGCGCCTGCACGAACGCCTCCGGGTGCGCCAGGGCGATGAGCCCCGCCACGTGGCCGAAGCCGAGGCTCGTGACCAGGCCGGCCTTGAGCGTCGCACCAGCGAGCGGCTCGCGCAGCCAGACCAGGTGCTCGTGCTCGGCGAGCACGTCGTCGACGCAGTCGAGGCTGCGGTTCGGCGGCAGCATCCCGCCGGCCAGCACCTGGGTGAGACCAATCAGCTGGAACGCCGCGGCACCACCCTTCGCGTGGCCGGTGAGCGTCTTCTGCGACACCACGAACAGCGGGTTGCCGGCGCTGCGACCGATCGCCGCCGCGAGCCGCTCGTGCAGCTCGGACTCGTTCGGGTCGTTCGCGTCGGTCGACGTGTCGTGCTTGCTCACGACACCGATGTCGTCGGCGTCGAGGCCGAGCACCGTCAGCGAGCGGGCCAGCTGCGACTCGCGCCCCCCGATGGCCGCGGCCAGGGCACCGATCCCGGGCGCCGGGATCGACGTGTGCACGCCGTCCGCGAACGACCCGGCGTAGGCGACCACGCCGTGGACCGGCAGGCCCATGCGGGCCGCGACGTCACCGCGGGCCAGCAGCAGCGTGCCGCCGCCCTGGGACTCCACGAACCCGCCGCGACGACGGTCGTTGGCCCGGCTCACCCGACGCGGGTCGATGCCCTTGGCGAGCATCGCACCCGAGTCCGCCGTCGCGGACATGTCCGCGAAGCCGATGATGCCCTCGGTGCTCAGGTCGTCGAAGCCACCGGCCACCACGAACTCGGCCTTGCCGACCTTGATCTTGTCGACGCCCTCCTCGACGGAGACCGCCGTGGTGGCGCACGCGGCGACCGGGTGGATCATCGCGCCGTAGCTGCCGACGTACGACTGCACGACGTGCGCGGCGATGACGTTGGGCAGCGCCTCCTGCAGGATGTCGTTGGGGTTGTTCTCCCCCAGCAGGGTGTTGATGTACAGCGCGTGCATGGAGGCCATGCCGCCCATGCCGGTGCCCTGCGTGTTGGCGACGAACGCCGGGTGCACCCAGCGCATCAGCTCGGCCGGCGTGAAGCCGCTCGAGAGGAACGCGTCGACGGTGCACACGAGGTTCCAGATCGCGACGCGGTCGATGGACTCCAGCATCTCCGCCGGGACGCCCCAGGCGGAGGGGTCGAAGCCGGTCGGGATCTGGCCGCCGATGGTGCGGCTCAGCTCCATGCGGCGCGGCACGCGGATCTCGGTGCCGGCCTTGCGGGTGACGGTCCACTCGCCGTCGGGCGACGACGTGATGCTGGTGCGCTCGGGATCGGCGGCCACCATGGCCCGGGCCTCGGACTCGCTGCCGACCGAGAACGTCAGGTCGTCGTCGAGGTACACCGACGTGAGCAGCGGCGCCGTGTTGTCGACCATCGAGCCGTCGTCGCCGTAGGTGCGGATGCCGCACCGTGCGACCACGGCGTCGTGGTACCGCTCGTGCACGTCGGCCTCGTCGACCGGCTCGTTCGACTCGACGTCGTACCAGCCCTGGTTGACATCGTCCCACGTGATCAGGCCGGTGTTCCAGGCCAGCTCGAGCACGCCGGCCGCGGACAGCTCGTCGTGCACCTCCATCTCGAAGCGCGTGCGGGCCGAGCCGTACGGGCCCAGCTCGCCGGTGCCGACGATGACGACCATGTCCTCGGGGCGCGCGGTGACCTCGCCCCACGCCGGGGTGGCGGCGTCGGGCAGCTGCGCCGGCGACGGTGCGAGGGCCGCCACGGTGGGCGTCTCGTCGTCCTCCTCGACCGTCGGGCGCTCCACGCCCTCGGCCAGCGCGCGCAGGTCGAGATCGGCCTCGCCCAGTCCGCCGGTCAGGTCCAGCTCGACCGGGGCGACGGACGCCTGCTCGCGCAGCGCGGTCGTGCAGCCCTGGGTGAGCAGCGCGTCGGCCATCTCGTCGGGGCTCCACGTGCGGACCCCCGCGGACTCGACGGCCTGCACCAGCGGGTCGTTGCCGCCCATGAGGCCCGTGCCCCGGACCCAGCCGATGATGGCGTGGGTCAGCGTCACGCGGTCCGACCAGCTCTTCTCCGCGCCCCACTTGGTGACGACGGCGTCGAGCGCGGCCTTGGCCTCGCCGTACGCGCCGTCGCCGCCGAACATGCCGCGGTTGGGCGAGCCCGGCAGCAGCACGTGCAGGCGGGACGCCAGGTCGTGGTCGCGGCCCGTGGTGGCGAGGGCACCGACGAGGCGCTCCACCGACCACAGCAGGATGCGGGCCTCGACCTCGGTGCGGCTGCCTGCGTCGGACAGGTCGCCCGTCACGCGCCCGGCCGCGAACGGCACGAGCAGCGTGGGGACGAGGGCCGGCTTGGTCACGGTCTTGGTGCTGCCGACCGTGCGGGCCTGCTCGGTGACGATCCACGACGAGAGCGCGTCGACGTCGGCGAACGAGGCCATGTTGGCCGGGACCACCCAGAGGCGGGCACCGGCACGGGCGTGCGTCCGGTAGAGCTCGCGGTAGAACCCGACCTTGCGGCTGTCGAGGCTCGACGTGGTGGCCACGACCGTGGCGCCACCGGCGAGGAGCTCACCGACGACCGAAGCGGCGATCGAGCCTCGGCTGGCGCCGGTGACGACGGCGACGTCGTCACTCCAGGTGCCGGGCGTGGTGTCGAGGGCGGCCTCGGCGATCTGCTCGAGGCGGGCCCTCAGCGCGGCGTCGTCGGTGCGTCCGGCCCACCAGCGGGCCTGCGACGCCACGACCTCGCCGCTGCCGGTCAGGTCGATCTCCTTCTCCGCCCACGGCCCGGAACCCCCGCCGGGCGCGGTCTGGCCCAGCGCGATGCGCGCGAGATCCTCACGGGCGCTGGCCCAACGGTCGTCGACCAGCACCGCGCGGCGCTCGTCGAACGCGGGGGCGACGGCGTCGACCCAGTCGGAGCCGAGCTCGGCCTCGACGCGGTCGAGCACGCGCTGCGCGTCCTCGTCGGTCTCGGTGCTGGGCGCTGCGTCGGCGAGGCCCAGCTGAGCGAGCAGGTGACGGGCGGTGCTGGCGAGCACGCCGTCGGGTCCGGTGATCTCGCCCGTGATCTCGGCGAGGGCGGCGGCGTCGACCGTGGCGTCGGAGCCACCGGCGGACGGCAGGTCCACGCTGACGCCGTGGCGCGCTGCCACGGCCTGCACGGCGGCGTCGACGGCCGCGTCGACCTCGGCGCCGTTGGACGGCACGGCGATCGTGGCGAGGTCTCCCCCGCGCACGCTGGCGCCGTCGCGCGTCGACATGGCCAGCTCGGCCACCACGTGGCTCGCCCAGCCGGGGCCGAGCTGCCACACGTCGGTCACGCGGTCGGCGACAGCGGACTGCTTGCGACCCGTGGGGCCGAGCACCTTCTTCAGGTGGTCGGCGAAGGTCGCGGTGAGCACGGGGCCGAACGGCTTGTAGCTGCGGGCCAGCCCCTTCACCTGGGCCGACAGCGTCGGCACGTCGGCGTCGGCGGCACCGTCGATGGCGCCGAGCGACAGCTCGCCGCCGAGGTCGACCAGCAGCTGGTTGCGGCGCGACGACGCACCGTCGCAGAGCGACTCGATGGAGTCGGCAGCACCGATCTGCTCGGGGCGCAGCTTGGTCCACCAGGCGATCAGCGTGCGGGTGCCGTCGGCGGCGTCGAAGCCGAGGTCGGCCGGACGCGGACCGCCGGAGGACACCGGGGCCGCGGCGGGCGCCGGGGCGGCCGTCGTCGCGGCGGACTCGGCGGCGGGCGCCTCGTCCGCGACGTCGTCCTCGACGGGCGCGGGGTCCTCGTCGGTCGCGAACACCGCGGCGGCGTCCCGCTCGACGTTCACGACCTCCACGCCACGCTCGCCGAGCGTCGACTGGACGGCCGGGAGCTTGATCGTGGACGACGCGAGGTTGGCGACGGTGGGCGACTGGCCCACGCCGATCTCGACGAAGCGCTCGACCCCGAGGCCACCGTTCTCGACCGACGCGAACATCAGGTCCTGCGTCTCGATCCAGCGCACCGGGCTGGCGAACTGCCAGGCCAGGAGCTCGACGAGCAGCGTGCGGCACAGCGCCTGCGGGCGGGCGGCCCAGGTGTCGAAGTCGGACAGCACGGCGTCCAACGGGGACTCACCGACGAGATCGGCGATCTCCTGCACGAAGCCCTGGCCGAGCGAGAACGGCCGCGGCACGAGGTTCGGCACGTACCGACCCTCGAGGATCGTCGGATCGATCTCGGCCGGCAGCAGCTCCTCCAGGCGGGCCCGGAAGTCCGGGACGCCGCCGTGCAGCACGCGGGAGTGGAACGGCACGTCGATGCCGGGCACCAGGATGAAGGCGGCCTTGCCACCGAAGCGTGCGCGACGCTCGGCGATGTCCTCCTCGAGGACCTCGAGACCGCGCACGGTGCCGGCGATGGCGTACTGCGAGCCGCGCAGGTTGTAGTTGACGATCTGCAGGAACTGCCCGCTGCGCTCGGCGACGCCGTCGACGTAGGCGGTGACCTCGTCGTCGGCCAGGCCGATCTGCGACGGACGGATGGCGGCCAGGCGGTAGTCGCTGCGGCCGTGCTCGTCGCGGGGGACGAGCGTGTGCATGACGGAGCCGCGCTGGAACACGACCTCCACGACGGCCTCGAGCGGGATGACACCCGACACGGCCGCGAGTGCGTTGTACTCACCGACCGAGTGACCGGCCAGCACGGAGCCCTCGACGAACGCGCCGGACTCGCGCAGCTCGGCCATCTGGGCGGCGCCGAGCACCGCCATGGCCACCTGCGTGAACTGGGTCAGGAACAGCACGCCGTCGGGGTGCTTGTGGGTGGTGCCGTGGGCGACGAGCACGGTCGGGTTGTCGCGCACGACCGTGAGGATCGAGAAGCCGAGCGCGCTGCGGGTGTGCGCGTCGGCACGGTCCCACACGGCGCGGGCGGCCTTGGACCGCTGGTAGCCGGCCATGCCCATGCCCGGGTGCTGGATGCCCTGACCGGGGAAGGCGTAGGCCGTGCGCGGTGCGGCCACCCGGGCCGTGGCGGCCATGACGAGCTCACCACCGGCGCGGCAGGTGACCTCGACGACCTCGTCGCCGTCGACCAGGGCGGTGCGCTCGGCCTTCACCGAGACGGCCGCACCGGGGGCCAGGGGGCTGAGCCAGCGGGTGGTCCAGCCGAGCAGCGTGCGACCCGTGGCGTCGGCCACCACGCGCTGCGCGGCGGCGGACAGCCACATGCCGTGGGCGATCGGCTCGCCGAGACCCGCCAGACGGGCTGCGGCCACGCTCGTGTGGATGGGGTTGTGGTCGCCCGAGACGGAGGCGAACGCGCGCAGGTCGGTGGGGGTGACCACCGTGCCCTCGGCGCGGGTGCGGCGCGGCGTCGGGTGCACCTCGGCGTCGCCCAGACGGCCACCCGCACGGACGGGCTCGCCGGCGTCGGCCGAGCCGGGACGGCCCCGCACGCAGAAGCGCTCGACCAGCGTGGCCACGGTGCCGTCGGCGTCCGTGGCGGTGACGTCGACCGTGACGACACGACCGAGGTCGGTGGCGCGAACGGAGCGGACGGCGGCGCGGAGGGTGAGCTCGGTGCCGTCGACCGGCGTGCGGGTCACGTCGATCGCGTGGTCGAGGTGCACCAGGTCGAGCATGCCCTCGACGACGGGGTCGCCCGCCTCGGTACGGCTGGCGCCGATGACGGCGAAGACGGCAGGCCAGGCGAGGCCCACGAGTGCGTCGGGCACGAACGCGGCGGTCTCGCCGGCGGTGACACCGGCGTGGTCGGCAGCGAGGTCGTCGCTCCACGGAGCACTGAGCGTCGCGGCTCCCTCGGAGACCGACGGGAGCGAGCCGCCCGCGGCGGCGGTGAGGAGGTCGAGCATCGCGGCGGCGGCGGTGCTCGTGGAGATCACGGGCGCGCCACCGGTGGCCACGCCGTCGGTGACGTCGAAGGTGAGCGTGAGCGTCCGGCCGCCACGGTCCAGCGGCACGACGAGCTCGGCGGCGTGGCCCGATCCGGTCAGGACGGCACCCGTCTCGGGGTGCTCGGCGCGCTCGGGGGCGACGCTGACCCAGCCCGTCGACGACGAGGCCGGGGTCCCGAGGCGGTGCACCGGGTTGCGCACGGCGCGCCCGGCCCACACGGCGTCGGGCGAGGCGAGCACGAGGGACACGGCGCCAGTGGCGCCGTCGGCGCGGCGCAGGCCGACGACCTCGAGCGGTGCGGCACCCGAGGCGAGCACCGCGTCGACCGCGGCGTCCTCGAAGCGGCTCAGCAGGTCGGCCACCGGCTCGTCCACGCGGGTGATGCCCGCGACCGAGACGGTGCCGGGGATGACGCAGACCTCGTCGGCGGCGAAGCGCGGGTCGTGGGCCTGCCACAGGGAGTCCGAGCGCCACCAGCGGCGCACGTCGGCGTCGACCACGGGCACGAACGGCACGGGCTTGCCCGGACGACGGCACACCTGCACGAAGAACGGGACGTCGGCCGGGTGCAGCACGACGTCGTCGGCGGCCGGGTGGGCCTCGCGCAGCGCGGCGAGCGCGCCGGTGGCGTCCTCCACGTCGGCGGGCGTGGCGAACAGGGTGGCGACGGGGCCGTGGTCGACGTCGACCAGGCGCGCCTCGGCGCGCTGCAGCATCGCGTGGAAGCGGTCGCGCAGGGTCACGTCGAGCCAGGCGGAGCCGCCCTCGTCGTCGTGTCCGTTGGGTGCCGCATGATCGGTGGTGAGCGCGGCGAAGCGGTCGAGCCACGCACCGTACGTCATGGTCGCGACGTCGCCGAAGTACGGCTTGGCGGTGCGGTCGAGGGCCTCGACGATCTCGTCGCGGCGGGCTGCGACGGCGTCGGCGTCGCCGGCGACCTCGTCGAGCAGCCGTCCGGTGCGCGACGCGGTGTTGTCGATCTCATGGATGTCGGCGCCGAGCTGGCTGCGGCCCGAGGACATGCCCCCGTCAGCCGCACCCGCCCCGACCCACGCGGGCGTCCCGGGAGTGTCGACGAGGAGCTGCTTGACCGCGGGCGAGGTGGTGGCCTCGAGGGTCGCCATCGCCGCGGTGCCGACGAGCACGCCGTCGAGCGGCATGACGGGGTGGCCGTGGGCACGGGCCCACTCACCGGTCAGGTAGGCCGCAGCCACCTCGGGGGTGCCGATGCCGCCGCCGACGCAGACGACCACGTTGTCGTGGGCGCGGAGCTGGGCGTAGGTGGCGACGAGCAGGTCGTCGAGGTCCTCCCACGAGTGGTGACCGCCGGCCTTGCCGCCCTCGATCTGCACGATGATCGAGCGAGGCGCGACCTTGTCGGCGATGGCGAGCACCTGGCGGATCTGCGCCACGGTGCCCGGCTTGAACACGACGTACTCGATGCCGACCTCGGCCAGCTCCGCGACGAGCGCGACGGCCTCGTCGAGCTCGGGGATGCCGGCGGTGACGATCACGGAGTCGATGGGCGACCCGGCGGCCCGGGCCTTCTGCACCAGACGCTGACCACCGAGCTGCAGCTTCCACAGGTAGGGGTCGAGGAAGAGGGAGTTGAACTGGAACGTGCGGCCCTCGTCGAGGAGGTCGTCGAGCTCGGCCATCCGCTCGGTGAAGATCTGCTCGCTCACCTGGCCGCCGCCGGCGAGCTCGGCCCAGTAGCCGGCGTTCGCGGCCGCGGCCACGATGGCGGCGTCGACGGTCGTGGGCGTCATGCCGGCCAGCAGCACGGGCGAGCGACCGGTCAGACGCGTGAACGCGGTCTCGACGCGCAGGCTGCCGTCGGGCAGCGTGGCGGCGGTGGGGGCGTAGGACGACCAAGGACGGCTGCGACGGGGAGCCGCGCCGGGCACCGTCAGCTCGCGGTGGCCGCGGCGCGTGGCGACGGAGACCACGCCGGCGCCCCGGACCTTCGCCTCGGCGGCGCTCAGGCGCGCGGCCAGGTCGCCGGGACCGACGTCGAGCAGCCACTCGGCACCGGCGTCGAGCACGCGCTCGACCTCGGCGACCCAGTCGACCGGCTCGACGACGGCACGCCGCGTGAGCGTGCGAGCCTGCTCGGGGTCGAGTCCGCAGGTGGCCGCCCAGGTGGCGGCGAGGTCGGCGGCCTCGGAGAGCGCAGGGTGGTGGAAGGCGAGCTGCGCGGCCACGGGCTCGACGACGGGCTTGAACGCCGCGCCTCCGGTGACCTTGCGTGCACGCTCGTCCTTCTGGGCGGCGGCCACCTCGTCCATGAGCGTCACGGCACGGCGCAGACCCTCCTCAGGACCCGACAGCACCACGGAACGACGTCCGTTGCGCAGGTGCGTGACCACGTCGGCCGAGGCGGGGAGCGTCGAGAGCGCCTCCGCCACGCGCGCGGGGCTCTCCCCCGTGACGCTGAGCATCGTGGCTCCGAGCAGGCCGCGGCGGCGACCCACGACGTGGGCTGCCGCACCGGCCAGACGGGCGTACGCGTAGAGCTCGGCCGGGTCGGCGCCTGCCAACGCCTCCAGCGCGAGGGAACCCTGCGAGTGCCCGGCGGACGCGACCGGCGGGGTCGCGGTGACGTCGAGTCCCTGGCGGCGCAGGGCCGCCAGCCCGGCGAGCTGGGTGAGCAGGATGCCGGGGACGGACACGGCCGGGACCTGCTGGTCGACGGCCGAGGGAAGGCTGGGCGCCTCGTCGTCCTCGGCGGACTCACCGACGGCCAGGGCGTCGACCCACGCGAGCGGCGTGACCGTGGCCCCGGTGCGCAGGAGCTCACCGGCCACCGGCTCGAGGGTGCGCTCGGCGCGATCGACGACGGACGTCAGGTCCGCCTCCAGCGCGAAGTCGCGGACCAGGGTGGCGAGCGCGTCGAGCCAGGCCTCGCCCTGTCCCCCGGCGACGACGGCGTAGCGCTGCCCACCCCGCAGACGGTCGACCAGCGCCTCGCGGCGGCCTCCGGTGGTGGCGGTGCTCGTGGTCGTCGGCGTCGTGGGGGTGGTGGTCACGTCGAATTACCTCGCTGCGGCAGATGGGTGGAAGCACCATCGTCGCAAAACGTGAGAGGAACCTCAAGTTTATTCCGAGGGTTTCCTCATGTTCTGTTGGTCACACGTCCGTCTGCCTGCGGCTGCGCTGCCTCCACTCCGACCCTGCGTGCTCTCCGAAAGAGCCTCGACCGGACGGCCCCCAGCGCGCTCGACCCGGCTTCCGAGCCCACCATCGGTGGATCCTCAACCGCAGATCGCGCGCTGCGGTTGCTGAGACACCGATGGGTACGCGGGAACCGGGTCATCGGGTGTGCCCGCAGGTTCGGCCGCGCCGCACCCCTCTGTCCGGTCGAGGCCTTTCGGAGGCCGAGCCGAGACCCGGCCGGAGCAGCGCACCCGCAGGTCGACGCCGGCCGAGAGCGACGCAGTCGCGGGGTGGAAGACGAACGACCCCGCAGCCGCCGAAGCAGCCACGGGGTCGATCGAGGAAGCCGAGGTCAGACCCCGCCACCCAGGAGCAGTCCACCGTCGGCGGTGATGGTCTGGCCGGTGAGCCAGGCGGCGTCCTCGGAGAGCAGGAAGCCCACGACGCCGGCGATGTCCTCGGGCAGCCCGAGGCGCTTGAGCGGGTACGGCGCGGAGACCTCGTCCTCGCGACCCTCGTAGAGCGCCTTGGCGAACTTCGTCTTGACCACGGCCGGGGCGACCGCGTTGACGCGGATGTCGGGGCCCAGCTCGACCGCCAGCTCCTCGGTCACGTGGATGAGCGCGGCCTTGGAGGCGCCGTACATGCCGATCATGGGCGCCGGCTTGAGGCCGGCCACGGACGCGACGTTGACGATCGCGCCGCCGTGCTCACCCATCCACTGGCCGTACGCCTGCTGCGCCCACGCGACGGCGGAGAGGACGTTGACGGCGAAGATCTTCGCCGCGGCCTCGAGGTCGATGTCGATCATCCGGCCGTACACGGGGTTGATGCCGGTGTTGTTGACCAGGAAGTCGAGGCGCCCGAAGGTCTCGATCGCGGTCCGCACCGCCTCCTCCTGGTGGCCGGCGTCGTCACCGGAGCCCGCCACGAAGACAGCGCGCGGACCATCCGCCGCCCGCGGCCCGGCACCCCCGCCGATGTCTCCGAGCGTCGCGGCAGCCTCGGCGAGCGCGTCGGGCTTGCGCGCCGTGATGAGCACCTGGGCGCCGTCGTCGACGAGCCGCTGCGCGATGCCGAGACCGATGCCCCGGCTGGCGCCGGTGACGATCGCGACCTTGCCGTCGAAGCGCCCCATCAGGAGAGCCGCTCGATGACCATGGCCATGCCCATGCCGCCGCCGACGCACATCGACTCGACGCCGAACTGCTTGTCGTGCCACTGCAGCGAGTTGATCAGGGTGCTCGTGATGCGTGCGCCGGTCATGCCGAACGGGTGGCCCACGGCGATCGCGCCGCCGTTGACGTTCAGCTTGTCCATCGGGATGCCGAGGACCTTGGCCGAGCCCCACGATTGCACCGCGAAGGCCTCGTTGATCTCGTACAGGTCGATGTCGTCGATGCCCATGCCGGCGTTGCGCAGGGCGGCCGGGATGGCCTCCACCGGACCGAGGCCCATGATCTCCGGCGAGAGGCCGGTGACCGCGGTCGAGACGATGCGTGCGAGCGGCGTGAGGCCGAGGGCCTTGGCCTTCTCGTCGCTCATGATCACCACGGCGGCGGCACCGTCGTTGAGCGGGCACGCGTTGCCTGCGGTCACGGTCCCGTCAGGACGGAAGACCGGCTTGAGCTGGCTGACCGCCTCCATCGTCACGCCCGCGCGGGGTCCGTCGTCCTTGGAGACGACGGTGCCGTCGGGCAGCGTGACCGGGGTGATGTCCTTGGCCCAGAAGCCGGACTCGATCGCGGCCTCGGCGAGGTTCTGGCTGCGCACGCCGAACTCGTCCTGCTCCTCGCGGCTCATGCCCAGGTGCTGGGCGACGTTCTCGGCCGTCTGGCCCATCGCGATGTAGAGGTCGGGCAGCTCGCCGCTCTCCCGCGGGTCGGTCCAGGTGTCGGCACCACCTTCGGCACGCTTGGCGGTGCGGGCGATCGCGTCGGCGAACCGCGGGTTCTCCGAGCCCGGCAGGTCGGAGAATCCGTTCTGGAAGCGGCTCACCGTCTCCACGCCGGCGGAGATGTAGGCGTCACCCTCGCCGGCCTTGATGGCGTGGAACGCCATGCGGGTGGTCTGCAGCGACGACGAGCAGTAGCGGTTCACGGTCACGCCGGGCAGGTGGTCCATGCCCGAGAGCACGGCCACGGCGCGCGCAAGGTTGTGCCCCGCCTCGCCGGCCGGCTGGCCCACGCCCAGGTGCAGGTCGGTGATGTCCTTCGGGTCGAGCCCGGGGACCTTCTCCAGCGCGGCCTGCACCATCTGCACGGTGAGGTCGTCCGGACGCATGTCCTTGAGCGAGCCCTTGACGGCGCGCCCGATGGGCGAGCGGGCGGTCGAGACGATGACGGCTTCGGTCATGGTGCTGCCTTCCGGTGGTGGGAGTCGTGCGGCGGGGTGGTGCGGCCCTCTACGGGCTCAGGGACGGTCGGCTCAGAACCCGAGGTCGCGGCCGATGAGCTCCTTCATGATCTCGTTCGAGCCGGCCCAGATGCGGGTCACGCGAGCGTCGCGCCAGGCACGGGCGACGCGGTACTCGTTCATGAACCCGTACCCGCCGTGGATCTGGACGCAGTGGTCGAGGACGGAGTTCTGCAGGTCCGACGTGTACCACTTGGCCTTGGCGGCGTCGACGGCCGTGAACCGACCCTCGGCGTGCGCGGCGACGGCCTGGTCGAGGTAGGCCTCGGCCACCTCGACCTTCGTGACCAGCTCGGCGATGAGGAACTTGTTCCACTGGAACGCGCCGATGGACTGGCCGAAGGCCTTGCGGTCCTTCGCGTACTGGATGGTCTCGAGCAGGATCTGCTTGGCGTGCGCGACGTTGGAGATGGCGCAGCTGAGTCGCTCCTGCGGGAGCTTCTGCATCATGTGGATGAAGCCGCGGTCGATCTCGCCGATGATGCGGTCGTCGCCCACGCGGACGTTCTCGAAGAACAGCTCGGCGGTGTCGGACTCGGTCTGGCCGACCTTGTCGAGCTTGCGGCCGCGGCTGAAGCCCTCGTCGCCGGCCTCGATGGCGAACAGGGTGATGCCCTTGGCGCCCTTCTCGGGCGAGGTTCGCACGGCGGTGACCACCAGGTCGGCGCTGTAGCCGTTCGTGATGAAGGTCTTGGAGCCGTTGATGACCCACTCGTCGCCGTCTCGCACGGCGGTGGTCTTGAGCGCGGCGAGGTCGGAGCCGCCGCCCGGCTCGGTCATGCCGATGGCCAGGAGGCACTCGCCCGTGGCGATCTTGGGGAGCCAGCGCTCCTTCTGCTCCTGGGTGCCCAGCTCCACGATGTAGGGGGCGGTGATGTCGGAGTGGATGCCCACGCACGACGCCAGGGCGGCACTGACCTTGCTCAGCTCCTCGGCCCAGACGGCGTTGAAGCGGAAGTCCTCCGCGCCGGAGCCGCCGAACTCGTCGGGGATCTCCAGGCCCAGGAGACCCATCTCACCCGCGGCGAGCCAGAAGTCGCGCGGGATGGCCTTGTCCTCGATGTACTGCTCGATGTTCGGCGCGACCTTCTTCGCCAGGAACGTCGCGCAGGTGTCGCGGAAGTCGTCGTGGTCAGCGGTGTAGACGGTGCGGTCCATCGGGTCCCTCGTGCTCGGGTGCGGGCCTGGTTCACTACGCGCGGGTAGGTAAGCGCTTGCTTAGCGTGCCCGGCATGGGCCATGCTGTCAACCGACGAAAGGGACCTGTGATGACAGCCACGGCACGCGAGCGTCTGCTCGAGGCCGCCGTCGAGGCCTTCGCCGAGAAGGGCTTCACGGCGACCACGACCCGCGACATCGCAGCACGCGCCGGCATGAGCCCGGCAGCGGTGTACGTGCACCACGACACCAAGGAGAGCCTGCTCTTCACGGTCAGCATCGACGGGCACCGCTCGGCGCTCCACGTGGTGGAGTCCGGCGACGATCCCGCCGCCACGCCACCGGAGCGCCTGCGACGGCTCGTGCACGACTTCAGCGCCTGGCACGCCTCGCACAGCCGGGTCGGCCGGATCGTCCAGTACGAGTTCGACGCACTGACCCCCGAGCACCGCGCCGAGGTCGCCGCGCTGCGCCGCGCGATCGAGCGCAGCCTGCAGCAGGTGCTCGAGGCCGGCGTGGCCTCGGGCGACTTCGCCGTGGACGACCTGGTGGGCACGGCGCGCGCCATCCTGAGCCTCAGCATCGACCTGGTGCGCTGGTTCTCCCCCACCGGGCCGCAGACGCCCGCCGACGTCGCCGAGCTGCACGCGCGGCTCGCCCTCCGCATGGTCCTGTCCCACGACGACTGACGGCGCCCACCCCGAGGGGTGAGCGCCGTCGGGCGCGGGCAGGTGCGAGGCTCAGGCCTGGAGCACGGCCTCCGCGTTGATCGTCAGCGTGATCTTGTCGCCGATCATGACCTTGTCACCCTCGAGCGGGATGTTGAAGTCGATGCCGAACTCCTTGCGGCTGATCTCGCCGGTGGCCTCGACGCCGACGCGGGTGCCGCCCCACGGGTCGCCGCCCTCGCCGAGGAAGTCGACGTTCAGCTCGAGCGGCTTGGTGACGCCCTTGATCGTCAGGTCGCCCTGCACGACGAAGGTCTCGTCGGACTTCTGCACGACGCCGTTCGTCGTGAACGTCATCTTCGGGTGCGCCTCGGTGTCGAAGAAGTCGCTGGAGCGCAGGTGAGCGTCGCGGTCCGCGGTGCCCGTGTTGATCGAGGAGAGGTCGACCTCGACGGTGACGGTGGAGTCCGTGACCGGGTCGGCGGTCACGAGGGTGCCCTCGAAGGTCTCGAACTTGCCGCGCACCTTGCTCATGATGTGGCGGACGGCGAAGCCGATCTCGGTGTGCGTGGGGTCGAGGTTCCACGTACCGGTGGTGATGGTGCTCATGGTGTCTCCTGAAGATGGGGAGTGAGGTTCGTGGTTGAACCTTCAACGTTCGAGACGGTAGCATATAGTTGAAGACTCAATCAACCCTCTCCACCGGGATCCCTCCCGCACTAGGATGTGCCCATGACCACAGCGCCCACCGACACCCCGTGGCTCGACGCGGACCAGCAGCAGTGGTGGCGCTCCTACATGGGTGGCACGACCGTCCTGATCGACCAGCTCGACCGCGACCTCCGCGCCGCCCACGACCTCTCCATGGCCGAGTACGAGATCCTCGTGCGCCTCTCCGAGGCCGACGACCGCTCGATCCGCATGGCCGAGCTCGCCGCGGCCGTGTCGCACTCGCGCAGCCGCATCACCCACACCATCGCCCGGCTCGAGCGGGACGGCATCGTGCGACGCACGGCCAGCTGCACCGACGGGCGCGGCGTGAGCGCCGTGCTCACCGACCACGGCTACGAGGTCCTCGGCCAGGCTGCCCACACCCACGTGCGCGGCGTCCACGAGTATCTGGTCTCGCGCTGCAGCCGCGAGGACCTCGAGGCCGTGGGCCGCGTGTTCGAGGCCGTCCGTGACGGCCTGGAGGGTCGTCGCTTCTAGTCGAGACATTGCACGCGTGCTATGGACACCCATAGCACGCGTGCAATAGTCTCGGTGTCGTGAAGGACATCCGGGACGAGGCGCTCTACGCGGGCGTCGTGGCACAGGTCGTCGCGCGGCGGACGGAGCTCGGGCTGTCGCAGCGTGAGCTCGCCGACCTCTGCGGCACCACCCAGTCGGCCATCGCCCGGTTCGAGTCGGCCACCCGGCCACCGAAGCTCGACACGCTCGCTGCGGTCGCCGAGGCCCTCGACTGCACGCTCGAGGTCACCTTCCGCGCCCGCACCCGACCAGCACGCGCCCGATCGACCGAGGAGACACCATGAGCACACGCGTCGACACCGAGGACATCGCCTCGACCAGGAGCGAGCGGGTGCTCGCCGTCGTCCTGGTCGTCTTCCTGCTGATCGGCTCCGGCTGGTTCTACGTCAAGATCGACGACTGGGTCGGCGGGTCCCGCGCCTGGGAGTACACCGCCGCCGAGCAGCGCTCGATCGACGCCGCCGAGACCGCCGAGGACCGGGCCTGGCGGGCCGAGGAGGAGCGGGACACGGCCCTGACCGACCTCGAGCTCGCGCGGGAGAACCTCAGCCTCGCGATCGAGCAGGACCAGCCCACCGAGTCGCTGTCCGAGACGTTCGAGGAGGCGCAGACCGAGTACGCGGAGGCTCGTGCCGAGGCCACGACGGCACGCAGTCGAGCCGACGCCGCGCAGCAGGCCGCCGACGACGCACGCGAGACCTACGACGACCGCGCCCGCGGCAAGGACGGCCGCTACTGGATCGTCGCCCTGCTGCGCCTGCTGTTCGTCGGGGCGCTCGTCGGCGGGTCCCTGCGCCTCATCACCGTGCAGCGCGCCCGCGAGTCCCGCTACCTCACGCTCGGGCTCTCGGCGGTCGCTGCCTCCACCCTCACCGCCGTCTGGTTCGCCGGCGACTACATCACCGACTACATCGACGTCCTCGAGCTCGGACCGCTGGTGCTGTCGGTGCTCGGTGCCGGCGCGACCGTCGTCGCGTTCGTCGCCCTGCAGCGGTACCTCGCCCGCCGCGTGCCCCGCAGCCGGGTGCGCAAGGGCGAGTGCCCGTTCTGCGGCTTCCCGGTCAGGGGCGACGGCCCGCACTGCGAGGGGTGCGGCCGCGAGGTCGTCGGCGAGTGCGGCGCCTGCTCCAGCCCTCGTCGGGTCGGCTCGCCGCACTGCGCCGTCTGCGGCCACGACTGACGCGACCCGGTCAGGCGTCGAAGTCCTGTGCGCGCCGCAGCACCGTGGCTCGACGCACGAGCGGCCCCGTCACCGCGAGGTGACGGGGCCGCTGCGTGAGGGTGCGGTCAGTCGCGCGTGAGGCGACGGTGCGTGACGCGGTGCGGGCGTGCCGCCTCCTCGCCGAGGCGCTCGATCTTGTTCTCCTCGTAGGAGGCGAAGTTGCCCTCGAACCAGAACCAGCGTCCGGGCTCGTCCTCCGTGCCCTCCCAGGCCAGGATGTGGGTGGCGATGCGGTCGAGGAACCACCGGTCGTGCGACGTGACCACGGCGCAGCCGGGGAAGTCAAGCAGCGCGTCCTCCAGCGACGACAGCGTCTCGACGTCCAGGTCGTTGGTCGGCTCGTCGAGCAGCAGGAGGTTGCCGCCCTGCTTGAGGGTGAGCGCGAGGTTCAGCCGGTTGCGCTCACCACCGGAGAGCACCCCGGCCTTCTTCTGCTGGTCGGCACCCTTGAAGCCGAACGAGGCCACGTAGGCGCGGCTGTTCATCTCGAAGTTCGCGACCTTGATGAAGTCGAGTCCCTCGGAGACGACCTCCCACACGTTCTTGTCGGCCGCGATGCTGCCGCGGGTCTGGTCGGCGTAGGAGATCTTGACCGTCTGGCCGACGTCGAGCGAGCCGGAGTCGGGCTGCTCGTGGCCGGTGATCATGCGGAACAAGGTGGTCTTGCCGACGCCGTTGGGCCCGACGACGCCGACGATGCCGGCGCGCGGCAGCGAGAAGCTGATGTCGTCCCAGAGCGTCCGGCCCTCGAAGCCCTTGGTCAGGTTCTTGGCGTCCAGCACCACGTCACCCAGTCGGGGGCCGGCGGGGATGTTGATCTCGCTGGTGTCGATCTTGCGGTCGCGCTCGGCGGCGGCGGCCAGCTCCTCGTAGCGGGCCAGACGGGCCTTGCTCTTGGCCTGGCGTCCCTTCGCGTTGGAGCGGACCCACTCCAGCTCCTTCTCGAGCATCTTGGCGCGCTTGGCGTCCTTGGCCCCCTCGACCTTGAGCCGGTCCTTCTTGGTCTCGAGGTAGGTGGAGTAGTTGCCCTCGTAGCCGTGGATGCGACCGCGGTCGACCTCCGCGATCCACTCGGCCACGTTGTCGAGGAAGTAGCGGTCGTGGGTCACGGCCAGGACGGCGCCCGGGTAGGTCTTCAGGTGACCCTCGAGCCACTGCACGGACTCGGCGTCCAGGTGGTTGGTGGGCTCGTCGAGCAGCAGCAGGTCGGGCTGCTGGAGCAGCAGCTTGCACAGCGCCACCCGGCGGCGCTCACCACCGGACAGGTGGTCGACCAGCTCGTCCGGCGGCGGGCAGCGCAGCGCGTCCATGGCCTGGTCGAGCCGGGAGTCGAGGTCCCAGGCGTTGACGCTGTCGAGGAAGGTCTGCAGGTCACCGGTCTCGGCCATGAGGGCGTCGTAGTCGGCGTCGGGCTCGCCCATCTCGGCGTACGCCTCCTCGAGGCGCTTCATCTTGCCCTTGACCTCGGAGACGGCCTCCTCGACGTTCTCGAGCACGGTCTTGCCGTCGGTGAGCGGCGGCTCCTGCTGCAGCATGCCGACGGTGGCGTCGGGGTCGCGCACGAGGTCGCCGTTGTTGGGCTGGTCGAGCCCGGCCATCAGCTTGAGCAGCGACGACTTGCCCATGCCGTTCGGGCCGACGACGCCGATCTTGGCGCCGTGGAGGAAGGAGAGGGTGACGTCGTCGAGGACGACCTTGTCGCCGTGGGCCTTGCGGACGTTGCGGAGGGAGAGCACGTAGTCAGCCATAGGCGTCCCAGCCTAGCGAGACGTTCCTGCCGCGCGACCGTCGCGGGTCTCAGCCCAGGGCGCGGACGATCCCGCTGCGATACCGCTCGTACCGGTCCAGCTCCGCCTGGAGCGGCGCGAGGACCTTCTCCTGCGCCACCTCGTCGACGGTGCGACGGAGCACCGCCTCGGCCCGCTGGGCGCGTCGCCGAGCACTCGCGCGGACGGTCGCGCGGGCCAGCACCGCCAGGACGACGCCCACGGCCAGACCACCCACGAGTAGCAGCAGCGGCAGGGAGAAGCCCACCACGACGGGCGCCTCGGGGACCTCCCACCCGGCGACCCGGCTCGCGAGCTCGACGGCGCCCCAGCCCACGCCGGCGACGAACGCCGCGAACGCGAGCCACTGGAGGACGTCGACGAGCCTCCACCACACGGGGGTGCGGGACAGCCCGAGGTCGATGCGGTCGATCGTGTCGTCGAGCTCGCGGACCACGTCGTCGCCGGTGCGGACCGATGCGTTCCGCACCGCGTCGCGCCAGGGGCGCTCGAGGCCGACCGCGGCCTTCTCGGCGATCTCGCGGACCGCGGACTCGGCCTGAGCCCGTTGGACGTGACCGATCGACGGCCGTACCGCCCGCGTGAGCGACGCGACCGACCCCGTCGGGTCGATGCCGAGCTCGCGGAGCGGGTCCTTGCGGAGCCGTCCCACCCAGCGCAGGGGTGGCCAGCCCGTGTGGCGTCGGGCCGTGCGCAGCGTCGAGGCCTCGACGGCCTCGACCAGCTGCGGGGCGCCCACGCTGTCGAGCAGGGCGAGGTCGAGGGCCTGCCGGTCGATGTCGGTGAGGCCGGGGATGTCGGCACGGCCGCCGGTCGCGACGACCCGCTGGGCGGCCTCGGCCACGTCCTGGGCCAGCCGGTCCTTGGCCGACGCCTTCGCGCGGATGCGCCGCGCCAGCTCACGCTTGAGGTCGTCGACGCCGTCGCCCCGGTGCGCCGAGACGCCGATGACCGGGACGTCGGGCAACCCCTCGCGCTCGAGGATCGCGCGCACGTCGCCGAGGGCGCGTTCGCGGTCGGAGTAGTGGATGCGGTCGATCTGGTTGAGCACCACCAGGGTCACGTCGCTGTAGCCGGCCATCGGTCGGATGTAGCGGTCGTGGATGGCGGCGTCGGCGTACTTCTGCGGGTCGAGCACCCAGACCAGCAGGTCGGCGTACTGCACCAGGCGGTCCATCTCGAGGTGGTGCGACACCTCGGTGGAGTCGTGGTCGGGCAGGTCGAGCAGGACGAGGCCGTCGAGCTTCGTGTCGGCCGAGGAGCGGTCGAGCATGCTCATCCGCGACACCTGGTGCCGCGCCGGGATCCCCATCCACTCGAGCAGCTCCTGCGCTCCGTCGGGGCCCCAGGAGCAGGCGAGCGCCCACGACGTGGTGGGCCGACGCACGCCGACGCCGGCGAGCTCGAGGTCGGTGAGGCAGTTGAACAGCGACGACTTGCCCGACCCGGTGGCACCGGCGAGCGCGACGATGGTGTGCTCGCCGGACAGCCGCAGCCGGTCGGACGCGCGCTCGGCCAGCGCCGCGGCAGGGTCGAGGACGTCGTCGGCGAGCCGGTCGCGCGCGGCCTCGACCGCCTCGCTCAGGCCGTCGAGCCGGGTGGCGACGTCGGATCGCTCGCCGCCGAAGACCTTCTCCGCGGCACGCGCGACGGGGCCGGGGCGCTCGGTCATGAGGCGGTCTCTCCGTCCAGGAAGTCGATGTGTCGTGCGTAGTCTGCCCGACGCGCGGCCTCGCGGAGCCTGGTCTGCGCCGCCTCGATCGTGGTGGGGTCGGTCAGGAGGTCGAGGTAGCGCTTCTGCTCGCTCTGCACCAGCGCCTGCATCGATGCGACGAGCGACGTGTGGGCCCGCTCGGCGAGGTCACGGACGGCCTGGTCCCCGAAGATCGCCTCCAGCAGCTTCTGCGCCACGACCGCCGTGCCACCGGCCACGCCGACCTCGGCGCCGGTGAGGCCGGCCGAGCCGCCGACGAAGACGACCACCATGAGCGCCACGCCGATGCCGTTGACGCCGAACGCCAGGAACTTGGCGGTCATGCGCTTGTCGGCACCCTCGGCGCGCACCATGTCGAGCACCTCGGCCTGCCAGTCCCGCACCAGGCGCTCGGCCTTGACCCGCACGTCGCGGGACGCGCGGTCGAGGCCGCGCTCGGTGGCGATGAGGGCACGACCGGACTCCAGGGACGACCAGGAGCGGTACACGGCCTCGGCCGCGGACTCCAGCTGCTCGACGACGATCGTCTGCAGACCGCTCTCGACGGCCTCGCTGACCTCGGCCGAGCGGGTGCGCTTGCCGGTGACCTGGTCGACCAACCGGTCCCGGATGCGGCTGACCCGCTCCTCGACCGACCGGAGCAGCTCGCCGTTGCCCACGTAGTCCTGCCAGCGCGACAGCACCTCGCCCCGCATCACGGTGCCGTCGCCCGCCTTGCGGGCCAGCAGGTCGGCGGCCTCGCGGTACACGCCGGTGGCGTCGTCGTGCAGGCGCTGGGCGGTGGCGCGCTGCTCGTCGAGCGCGTCGGCCACGCCGTGCGACCGCATGACGTTGTGGCGGACGGCGCCGTCGAGGGTGCCGAAGACCACCGCAGCGCGTCCCTCGGGGTCGGCCGCGAGGTCACGCAGCCACCCGATGATCGGTGCGACCGCCGCGCGGGGCAGCAGCCCGTCCTCGCCCACGGCGGACTCGGGCACCGTGAACAGCGGGGAGTCGGAGAGCCCGCGTGAGGTCATCATCCGGGCCAGGTGGCCCCGGACCTCGACCACGGCGTCGTCGTGGGTGCGGTCGAGCACGACGGCCACGGAGGTGCTCCGCTCGGCGGCCTTGCCCAGGTAGTCCCACGGCACCTGGTCGGCGTAGCGCGCCGCGGAGGTGACGAACAGCCAGAGGTCGGCGGCGGCGAGCAGCTGGGACGCCAGCTCGCGGTTGCCCTGGTCGATGGAGTCGATGTCGGGCGCGTCGAGGATCGCCAGGCCCCGCGGCACCCCGGTGGACTCGGCGAGGCGCAGCGCGTGGACGTCGTTCGTCACGGCCTGCGTGCGCGGCAGCTCGGGCAGGATGCGGTCGGGCTGGAACCACTCGGCGTCGGCGGGGTGGTGCACCAGCACCGGCGAGCGGGTGGTCGGACGCAGCACGCCGGACTCGGTGACGGGCTCGCCGACGAGCGAGTTGACGAGCGTCGACTTGCCGGCACCGGTGGAGCCGCCCACGACCGCGAGCAGCGGAGCCTCCAGCTGCACGAGCCGCGGGATCACGTAGTCGGACAGCTGGTCGACGATCTCGGCGCGGGTCGAGCGCACGTCGGAGACGCCGGGCACCTCGAGTCCGAGGGGGGCGGCGGTCACGTCGGTGAGCAACCTGCTCAGCGCTCCCAGCAGCTCAGCCGAAGCATGTTCGCTGGGCACCGGCGGTCCTCCCGTCCTGACGTCGACGACCTGGGTTCTCTCCCGCCCCAGGGCTGGGGACCAGGTTAGTGGACCGGACACCACTCGCGCGCCGCTCCCACGCCCTCACGCGTGCGGGACGGCGCGGTGGGCCACCGGCAGCGGCGGTGGGAGCCTGAGCGCGGGCCGCAACGCGTACATGGCGTCGAGCAGCGCGTACGTCCGTTCGACACCGTGCGGCTTGGCGTGGCCGCTCATGATCGCGTCGTGCAGGAAGGCCATCTCGGTGGCCAGGCGCTGGTAGCGCCGCACGACCTTGGCGGCCACCCGGCCGTGGTTGGAACGGGCGTGCTTCCGGGCCTTCTTGCGGTACGAGAACCGCGAGAGGTAGGGGATCTCCGCCGGGTGGATCCAGCCACGCTCGGCCACGTAGGACAGCGAGCGCTCGAGCGTGCGCACCTGCCGGACTCGTGTGACGACGGCGATCACGCCCACGACCAGCAGCACGAGGCCGAGGGCCAGGTACACCAGGACGAACCCGGCGCCGCCGCCGTAGGACAGCGAGGCGTTCCAGAGGCCGTGCAGGGCGACGCTGACGGCCATGCCGAGCACCCCGATCACCACCTTGAGGACCTTCGAGCGGACCAGGACCGCCAGGCCGAGAGCGATGCCGAAGGCGGAGGTGAACAACGGGTGCGCGAACGGGCTCACGACGCCGCGCACGAAGAACGTGCCCGCAGCACCTTCGGCGCCGGCGACGGGGATCTCGGGCGATCCGAGGTAGCTGGCGGCGTAGTAGCCGATGTTCTCCACGAAGGCGAAGCCGAGGCCGACGAGCCCGGCGACGACGAGCCCGTCGAGGAAGCCGTCGATGATGCGGCGCCAGCGCAGGAAGGTGAACAGCAGGAAGAGGCCCTTGGCCGGCTCCTCGGACAGGGGCGCGACGAACGAGGCCAGCTGCTGGTCGGTGAGGTCGGCCACCTCGGCCACGACGAGCTGGACGACGAGCGCGATCGCGACGGCCCCGACACCACCCCACACGAAGGCTGCCACCTTGTAGCGACGGGGCTCCGGCTCGTAGCGGTCCAGCCACCAGTACACGAGCCACAGCACGGGCAGCGGGATGAAGGCGTACAGGACGGCCAGCCGCGCGCCCTCGGCGTCGCCCGCGCTGGCGGCGAAGATGCCGACCGCGACGAGCCCGATCACGACGCCGATGCCGACGAGCACCATGAGGAGGGTCCGGCCGCGCTGGCGCGGTGTCTCGCGGTAGCGGGGCAGACGGCGCGGGATCTCCCCGCGGCCCGCCTCCTGCGGCACGGCGACGTCGTCGGCGTAGGGCTGGCTCACCCGCAGGAGCCTAGGCGAACCGGTCCTCCCCCGCCCTCTGCCACGCAGGCCGTCCTCCGGCCTTCCCCGTGCATCGGGGCACCAGCGCCCGGATCCGAGCGCGTGGTGGGCCGCGGTGCTCCGAAACGCAGCGCCGTCGCGGCCACTACGCTGGTCCTCGGCCCCCGTAGCTCAGTCGGATAGAGCAGAAGCCTTCTAATCTTCGGGTCGCAGGTTCGATTCCTGCCGGGGGCACTCACCCCCTGACGGTGGATCCGCAGCCGCAGAACGCCTCCTGACGTTGCTCAGGCACCGACGGGGGCTCAGGCCGGTGCGTCGAGGGCGGTGAGCTCGTCGGGCGTGAGGTCGACGTCGGCGACGCGGAGGGCGGAGTCGAGCTGCTCGACCCCGCTCACCCCGACGATGGGGCGGATCTGCGGCCGTGAGGCCAGCAGCCAGGCGAGCACGACCACCGAGCGGGGCACGCCGTGGTCGGCTGCGACCTCGTCCAGCACCGCCAGCCGCCGGGTGGAGCCCGGGTGCTCGTACGGCTCCGGGAACGGACGGTCGGCGCGGTCGTACGCACCCTGGACGAGCGGCGAGTACGCCCACAGCTCCACGTCGGGGTGCTCGGCGACGTAGTCGATCGTCTCGTCGGTCACGAAGCCGAAGCGGTGGTCCTTGCCCTCCACCGCGGCACCGGGCCGGGGATGCAGGTACGACGTGGTCAGCTGGAGCGCCCTCCAGGGCTCGAGCCCGCGGTCCAGCGCGATCGAACGCCCGCGCTCGACCCGCCACGTCGGGTGGTTGGAGACCCCGAGCCGTCGGACCGACCCGGCCTGCACGAGGGCGCCGAACGCCTCGACCGACTCCTCCAGCGGCGTTCCCCGGTCCTCGCCGTGCGCCCAGTACAGGTCGATCACGTCGACCCCGAGCCGACGCAGGCTCGCCTCGCAGCCGGCCCGCACGACGTCGGCCGACAGCCCCTCGACCGTGGCACCGTCGGGGCGCGGGTGGTCGAGCGGCTCCACCCCCACCTTCGTGGCCAGCTGAACCCGGTCACGCCGGGAGCCGTCGGCGGCGAGCCACCGACCGAGCGTCTCCTCGCTCTGCCCGCCGTGACCCGACGCGTCGGACCAGAACGAGTAGCAGTTCGCGGTGTCGAGGGTGGTCCCCCCGGCGTCGACGAAGCGGTCGAGGAGCGCCCGAGAGGTCCGCTCGTCGGTCCGGGTGCCGAAGTACATGGTGCCGAGCACCAGCCGACTGACGTCCATGCTCCCGTTCTACCGCAGGAGCGCCGCCGTTCGCGCCGGCCCTCGGCTGCCCGCGGTGGCTAGACTTCGGTGCGGCGATGGATCCCGCCGGGGGCCACGTGCTCCGAACCGCCGACCGTGGCTGATGGTTTCCTGTCCGACGACAGGAGAGGTATGTCCGCATTCCCCGAGATCCCCGACGATCCCGATCTCGACGTCGCCGATCCGCGCACCGCGGGTGCCGCGCCGCGACCGGCGCACCTGCGACCGTCGCTCGTCGCGCTGGTGGCGCTGGGCGGCGCGGCCGGGTCGGCCGCACGCCACGGCGTCCAGGTCGCGCTCGGCTCCGTCGACCGCCTCCCGGTCGGCACCCTTGCGGCGAACGTGGTCGGCGCCTTCGCCCTCGGCCTCCTGCTCGAGCTGCTCACCCGCCCCGGGGCCGACCACGGCCGCCGTCGGGACCTGCGCCTGCTCCTCGGGACCGGCTTCCTCGGTGGCTTCACCACCTACAGCGCCTTCGCCCTCGAGACGGAACGACTGGTCGCGACCGGGGAGCCGGCACTCGCGCTCTCCTACGCCCTCGCGACGGTGGCAGGCGGCTTCGCGGCTTCCGTCCTGGGCGTGGCGGCGGGGCGGACGTGGCGCAGGAGAAGGGCCGCTCGGGGGCAGGCCGGTCGAGGACGGGCCGGTCGAGGACGGGCCGGTCGAGGACGGGGGTGGCGACCGTGACCACGCTGCTCATCGCACTCGCCGGCGGGCTCGGCTCCGCCGCGAGGTTCGTCGTCGACGCCGTCGTGACCGGGCGACTCGGGTCGCGACTCCCCTGGGGCGTCGTGCTGGTCAACCTGACCGGCTCGTTCGCCATCGGCGTCGTGGTCGGCTCGGCGTCGGGCCTCACCCAGACGGTGGTCGCCACCGGCTTCCTGGGCGGCTACACCACCTTCAGCACCGCGAGCCTGGACTCCGCGCGGCTCGCCCTGCGCGGGCGCGGAGGTGCTGCCGTCGCCCACGCCGCGGGCACGGCGTGCGCGTGCGTCCTGGCCGCAGCGGCCGGGATCGCCGTCGCGTGACGCACGAAGGGCCCCGCACGAGGTGCGGGGCCCTTCGGGACGAGCGGAGTCAGGCAGCGGAGGTGATGGCCTGCTGCAGACCGGCCGGGCTGACGTCCTCGACCTTCTTGCCGCCGACGTAGACGGTCGGGGTGCCGCTGACCTCACGGTCGCCGTCCTGTGCCGTCTCCTTGGCCTTCTCGATCCACGGGACGAACTTCTCCGTCTTGACGCACTGCTCGACACCCGTGATGCCGAGGCCGTCGAGCGCCTCGACCAGGGCCGAGTTCTCGGGGCCGGCGGTGCCCTCGTCGGGCTGGTTGGCGTAGAGGTAGTCGTGCACGGCCACGTAGTCCTCGACGCCTCCGGAGTCGAGGGCACAGATCGCCGCGTTGGTCGAGCGCGAGGAGTACTCGTTCAGGCTCTGGCCGTCGAGGAACGAGAAGGGGCGGTAGACGATCGTGATGGCACCGGACTCGACCTGCTGCTTGAGGAAGGCGCCGGACGCCTGCTCGAAGGAACGGCAGGCGGGGCACTGGAAGTCCTCGTACAGCTCCACCTCGACCGGCTCGGCGTCGGCGGTCGCCTCACCACCTGCCGCGGCGGTGTCGTAGACGATGCCGTAGTCCTCGGTGGCGTTCTTGGGCGCGACCAGGTCGGTGTTCTTGGCGTTCTGGTCCGACGTCGTCTTGATGGCGTAGCCACCGACGGCCACCAGCGCGATCACGACGACCACGATGGCCACCGTGATGACGTTGCGCTGGCGCTTCTCGGCCTTCTCGCGCTCCTTGCGCATCTGCTCGGCTCGCTGCTTGCGGTCGTTGCTCACGTGGTCTGGCTCCTGTGCGGCGTCGTGGGGCACGGCGGAAGCAGGGGCGGTCCGCCTGTCGTGGGGCACAACGATCGTCGCGTCCCCTCGGTTCCCCGGAAGGCTACCCGCCGTGGTCCCGTGCCCGGCGGCCTCGTCGGCCCCGCGCCATGGCCTAAGGTGCCAGGCGTGAACGACAAGCTGGTGTGGATCGACTGCGAGATGACCGGACTCTCCCTGGAGGACGACGCCCTCGTCGAGGTCGCGGCCCTGGTCACCGACTACGAGCTCAACGTGCTCGGCGACGGCGTGGACCTGGTGATCAAGCCGCCGGCGAAGGCGCTCGAGCAGATGAACGAGGTCGTCACCCGCATGCACACCGCGTCGGGACTCATCACCGAGCTCGACGCCGGGACGACGCTGCGCGACGCCGAGGAGCAGGTGCTCGACTACGTGCGCCAGTTCGTGAAGGAGCCCCGCAAGGCACCCCTCGCCGGCAACACCATCGGCACCGACCGCGCCTTCCTCGCCCGCGACATGACCGAGCTCGAGGGCTTCCTGCACTACCGGGTCGTCGACGTCTCCTCCATCAAGGAGCTGGCGCGCCAGTGGTTCCCCCGGGCCTACTTCGCCGCTCCCCCGAAGGCCGGCCACCACCGCGCCCTCGAGGACATCGCCGACAGCATCGACGAGCTGCGCTACTACCGACGCACCGTCTTCGTGCCCGACCCCGGGCCCGACTCCGACACCGCTCGCACCGTCGCCACGCAGATCACCGAGAAGCCGACGTTGGGCCCGTCCGACTCCTGACGGGCCACCGTCCAGGACCCCCACGACCGTGGGCTATGATCGTCCACGCCGTGGCGGGGTTCCGCCGCGCATGGTGGGCGTAGCTCAGTTGGTAGAGCACCGGCTTGTGGTGCCGGTGGCCGCGGGTTCAAGTCCCGTCGTCCACCCCGTCGAACGAAGCCCCCGGACCCGCCCGGTCCGGGGGCTTCGTCATCGGCTCGGGCACCGTGTAGGCTGGTCAGCAGTTGTAGACGTTGGTTGTGCCAGAAAGATCGAGCACACGGGTTCCCCCGGATGCTCCGCTTCTCCCGGTTGATGCGCGTCGCGACACCCCCGTCGCATACGACACGCGTATGCGCACCACCGCAAGGAGAAACATCATGGCTACTGGAACCGTCAAGTGGTTCAACGCTGACAAGGGCTTCGGCTTCATCGCTCCCGACGAGGGCGGCGAGGACGTCTTCGCTCACTTCAGCGCCATCCAGGCGAACGGCTACCGTTCGCTCGAGGAGAACCAGAAGGTCGAGTTCGACGTCGAGCAGGGCCAGAAGGGCCTGCAGGCGGCCAACATCCGCCCCGTCTGATTCCTTCCCGTCACCACGACGAGACGCACGACGCCCCCACCGCTCGCGGTGGGGGCGTCGTCATGTTCGGGGCCCTGTCAGGACCCGCGGTCGATCTCCACGTCGCCGGACTCGCTGCGCACGAGCACGAGGCGCGCCCCCTCCTGCACGTCGCCGTCCCCGGCCGGGGCTCCGTCGGCTCCGGCTCCGGCGCCGACCCCCTCGACGTCGCCACTGCTCGACGTCGCCTCCACCTCGTAGGGCCGGTCCCCGTCGGGCAGGCCGAGGTCGACGTCGCCGCTGCCCGTGGTCACCTTCACCGCGAACGGCTGCTCGGCGAAGGTGGCCTCGACGTCACCCGACCCGGTGGTCACGGTCAGGTCCTGGACACCCAGGCCGTCGAGGTCGACGTCGCCCTCGCTCGCGCGGATCGTGACGACGCCGGCGGTGAGACCGGCCACCTCGACGTCGCCGCTCCCGCCGACGACGTCGACCTGCAGACCCTCCGGCACCGTGATCGTCAGGTCGACACCGCAGCCCGGGCTCAGCCACGCCCGGCAGTCGGCCACGACCTGGACCACGCTCCCGCGGCGTCCCAGGGCGAAGTCGGTGTCGAGCAGGCCGCTCGTGACCCGGGCCGAGTAGGTCGGCGACGCCACGTCGCCCTGCACGACGCGCACGTCGGCCGAGGGCACCTGGAGAGCGAGCTGGCGTGCGTCGCCGAGGTCGATGCTGCCGGTCTCGGTGCGCACGTCCTTCGTGAGGTGCGAGATCAGCGCGAACCCACCGACCGCGAGCGCGACCAGGACCAGCGTCGCCACCACGGGGACGAGCGTGCGCAGGAGGGGAGACGGACCCGCGTCGGGGTCGTCGGCGAGATCCAGGCCGTCGAGAGCCCCCGGCGGCGGATCGTGCATCACGACGCCGTGTCCGCTCCTGGGCCCGCTCCCCCGCCCTCGGCCGTGGCGACCGGCACGACGTCGGCCGCACCCATGCGTGCGGCGTCCGCGGTCTCGTCGTCGGGCATCGTCTGGGACTCCCGCTCGGCGGCGACCCGCTTGAGGTAGTGCTCGACCTCGAGCTCGCGCTGGTCGTCGGTCCAGCCGAGCGCGTCGCCCATGAGCGACGCCACCTCGCGGGCGACCTCGGTGCCACGGTCGAAGGTCTCGATGGAGATGCGGGTACGTCGGGCGATGATGTCGTCGAGGTGGCGCGAGCCCTCGTGGGTGGTGCCGTAGACGACCTCGGCGCGCAGGTAGTCGTCGGCGCCGGTCAGCGGCTCGCCGAGCGACGGATCGGTGGCCACGAGGTCGAGGACCTCGACCACCAGCGATCCGTACCGGTGCAGCAGGTGCTCGATGCGGCCGACGTTCAGGCCGCTGTCCTCGGCGAGGCGGTGCCGCTGGTTCCACAGCGCCTCGTAGCCGTCGGCGCCGAGGAGGGGCACGTCCTCCGTGCAGGAGCCCGGAACGTTGCGGTCGAGCTGGTGGGTCATGCCGTGCACGGCGGCGTCGACGGCGTCCTTGGCCATGATGCGGTAGGTCGTGTACTTGCCGCCGGCGATGACCACGAGGCCCTTGGTGCTGGTGGAGACCGCGTGCTCGCGCGACAGCTTGCTGGTGGCGTCGGACTCCCCGGCCAGCAGCGGCCGCAGCCCGGCGTAGACGCCCTCGACGTCGGCGTGCGTGAGCGGCTCCACGAGCACCGTGTTGACGTGCTCGAGCAGGTAGTCGATGTCGCTGCGGCTCGCCGCAGGGTGGTCCTTCGAGAGGTCCCAGTCGGTGTCGGTGGTGCCGATCACCCAGTGCCGCCCCCACGGGATGACGAAGAGCACCGACTTCTCGGTGCGCAGGATCAGGCCGCCCTCGCCGCGGATGCGGTCGCGCGGGACCACGAGGTGGATGCCCTTGGACGCGCGCACGTGGAACTGCCCGCGCTCGGCCGCCATGCCCTGCGTCTCGTCGGTCCAGACACCGGTGGCGTTGATCACGACGGCGGCACGGACGTCGAGCTCACGGCCGGACTCCAGGTCCTTGAGCCGGGCTCCGGTGACCCGCCCGCCCTCGCGGATCAGGTCGACGACGCGGGTGCGGCTGGCCACGTGCGCGCCGTAGGCCGCGGCGGTGCGGGCCAGGAACATGGTGTGCCGGGCGTCGTCGACCTGGGCGTCGTAGTAGCGCAGGGCGCCCACGAGCGCATCCTTGCGCAGGCCGGGGAAGATCTTGCGCGCGCCGCGGCGGGTGTGGTGGCGGTGCAGCGGCACACCCTTGCCGTAGCCGGACGCCTTGCTCATGGCGTCGTACAACGCCACGCCCGAGCCGGCGTAGAAGCGCTCCCACCCGCGGTGCTGCAGCGGGTAGAGGAACGCCACCTCGCGGACCAGGTGCGGTGCCAGCTTCTGCAGGTTGAGCCCACGCTCCTTCAGGGCCTCGGCGACGAGCCGGAAGTCGAGCATCTCGAGGTAGCGGAGCCCGCCGTGCATGAGCTTGCTGGAGCGGCTCGACGTGCCCGACGCGAAGTCGCGCGCCTCCACGAGACCGACCGAGAGGCCCCGGGTCGCCGCGTCGAGTGCCGACCCGGCACCCACCACGCCACCGCCGATCACCAGGACGTCGAGCGGTTGCTGCTCCATCGCGTCGAGCGCGGTCTGACGGGTGTGGGGCGACAGGGGTACGGGGCGCATGACTCCAGTCAATCAGGGACACCTGACGCGCGCGTCCCGAGCGGCGGCCGGCCTCGCCTAACCCCGGCGCCGCGTCGTCGTTGTCCTGACCATGGACCTCGTTCGACGCCACCCCGTCGCCGCCGCGGCCGTCGTCGCCGCGCTGCTCGTGCTGGTGGCCCTCGTCGTCCCGCTGCCGGGCGGCTCCGGCGACGGACCTGCCGGTGGTCCGGGGGCCGCAGGACCGGACGGGAGCACCCCGTCGGTGCCCAGGCCCACCTCGTCGCCGTCCATGACCACCGCGGCGGAGGCCGCCGACTCCACCTCCGGCCTCGTGCGACCGTCGGTCGTGCGGGGCCAGGAGCCGGCCGGCCTGTCCGGGTCGGGCGGCGTCCTGAACGTCCGCGCCCATCGCATCACCCTGAGCGTCCGGTCCTCCGACCCGATCGGCGTGGTCGGCTACAACATCCCCACCAGCCGGGACCGCCCGAGCGGTACCGTGCGGGGGGTCGGCCGGTCGTGGTCGCTCAGCACCCGCGTCTACGGCCGCCCGGACTACGCCCAGATGTTCCTGCAGGCGGGGCCGGCCAGCGTGAGCATGACCTGCACCATCACCGTCGACGGCAAGGTCACCGAGCAGCGGACGACGAACGGGCCGTACGGCCAGCTGTTCTGCCAGGGCTGACCTGCTGCCAGGGTCGGTGCCGACCGCTCAGAACACCCCGGTGACGGCCTTGTAGAGCTCGTTCGCGCCCACGGCCAGGAACAGCAGGGCGCAGGCGCCCAGCGCCACGTTGCCGGTGACGCCGTTGCGCCACTCCCGGGGCGTGCGGTCGGAGTTCAGCAGCCCGAGGAGCGTGATGGCGAGGAACGGCATGAAGATCGCGCCCAGCACGCCGTACGCCAGGATGATCCCGACCGGCTCGTTGAGGAACAGCAGCGCCATGGGCGGGAACGTGAGCCACAGGACGTAGGCCCTGTAGTACGAGCCGCCCGAGAGCATCCGCGGGTCGTCCTTGGCCAGCCCGCGCGACGTGCCGAGGTAGTCGGCGAACATGAGGCTCACGCCGTTCCACACCCCGATGAGCGACGAGAACGACGACGCCCAGAAGCCGAGCAGGAAGACCTTGCCGAACACCTCGCCGTACCGCTCGTCGAGCACGTCGGAGAGGTCCACCAGGGCCTTGTCGCCCGTGGCGAGGGCGATGTTGGCGCTGTAGAGCAGCTCGGCACCCACGATGAGCATGGCCACGACGAACACCCCGGTCACGGCGTAGGCCACGCCGTTGTCGAGCCGCATGACCCTCATCCAGCCCGAGGACGCCCAGCCCTTCTCCCGCAACCAGTACCCGTAGGCGGCCAACGTGATGGTGCCGCCCACGCCGCCGGCGACGGCGAGCGTGTTGACGAGCGCGCCGTCGGGGATCGTGGGCACCAGGCCGGGGAGCATGTCGGGCAGGTTCGGCGTGGCCAGCACCGCCGCCCCGACCACCGTGACGAACATGATGCCGACGAAGATCGCCATGAGCTTCTCGACGAACCCGTAGCGACCCAGCCACACGACCGCGAACCCGACGAGACCCATGCCGATCGCCCAGACCTTGAGGTCCGGCCCGTCCGGGAACAGCGCCACGAGCGGCAGCGCCGACGACGACATGGCAGTCGCGCCGTACACGAGGCCCCAGATGACGATGTACGGCCCGAAGTACCAGCTCGTCCAGCGGCCGAGCGAGCGCCAGCCCTGGAAGATCGTGCGGCCCGAGGCCAGCACGTAGCGACCGGCCCCCTCCACGAGCGCGATCTTGAAGACGGTCCCGAGCACGACGGCCCAGAGCAGCGCGTAGCCGAACTTCGCGCCGGCCGACAGCGTGGCGACGAGGTCGCCGGCTCCCACGCCGGTGCCTGCGACGACGATGCCGGGCCCGATCAGCTTCCAGCGCGCCGCCGGCTCGAGCCCGGTCCTGCCGGACCCGTCCGAGGCGGGCTGGTCAGGAGTCGGCTGTTCGGTGTTCTCCCCCGAGGTCATCCGGACACCCTAGGAACCCGGTGCGTTGCCCGCCAGTCCGGTCGGACCGCGCAACGGTTCCGCTCCGGGCGGCACTCCCGTACGGTCGCAGCATGTGGTGGTGGATCCTGACCGGCGTGGTCGTGGCGGCGCTCGTGGTCGCCTGGCTCGTGCTGCAGCACCAGACCGACCTGCTCGGACGGTCGCGGCGGCACGAGGAGACCGACCCCGAGGTCGCACGGGCCCTGCGCGAGGTGCGACGGCAGATCGACCAGGGCAAGGGCTTCCCGCACCGCTGACCTGCCCAGGGGTCCACCGGACTGGCAGGCTTGGTGCATGGTGAGCAGATGGTTCGGCCGACCAGGCAGCGGTTGGTACGCGACGACTGGCGACGGGAAGGCCCAGCGCCAGGTCACCGCTGAGGTCGCGATCGTCGGCGGCGGGCACAACGCCCTCGTCGCCGCAACCTACCTGGCCCGTGCCGGGCTCGACGTGCTGCTGCTCGAGCGTCTCGACGACGTGGGCGGCGCGGCGGTCAGCGCGCAGACGTTTCCCGAGCACGACGCCCGCCTGTCGCGGTACTCCTACCTCGTCAGCCTCATGCCGCAGGCGCTCGTCGACGACCTGGGCCTGCGGCTGGAGCTGCGCTCGCGCGACACCGCGTCGTACACGCCGTACGAGCGCGACGGCGAGGCCCGGGGACTGCTGGTCGAGACCGGCGAGGGCGACGCCACGCGTGCCTCGTTCCGCAGGCTGACCGGCTCCGACGACGCCTTCGAGGCGTGGCAGGCGTTCTACGGCGAGGTGGCGGTGCTGGCCGACGCCGTGGCCCCGACCGTCCTGCGGCCCCTCCCCCGGCGCGCCGACCTCGGTCCGGTCGTCGACGAGCAGGTCTGGACCGACGTCGTCGAGCAGCCGCTCGGGGTCGCGCTCGAACGGCGCTTCGACGACGACCTCGTGCGCGGCGTCGTGGGCACCGACGGTCTCATCGGCACGTTCGCGTCGCTGCACGACCCGTCGCTCGCGCAGAACCGCTGCTTCCTCTACCACCTGGTGGGCAACGGCACGGGTGAGTGGCGGGTGCCCGTCGGCGGCATGGGTGCCGTCACAGGAGAGCTCGAGCGGGCGGCCCGGGCCGCCGGGGTCCGGTTCATGACCGGCGCGGAGGTGGACGCCGTGACGCCGTGGGGCCCTGACCCCTCCGTCGGTGACGAGGACCACTGGGTGGCGGTCGAGGGCGACGACGGCGACGGCGCCTTCCTCGTCAGGGCCGGCTGGGTCCTCAGCGGCATTGCACCGTCGGCACTCCACGACCTCGTGCCCCAGCCTGACGACGAACCCCCTCGGCACCATCCCTCGGGCTCGCAGCTCAAGATCAACCTGCTCGTGTCCCGCCTCCCCCGACTGCGCTCGGGTGACGACCCGCGGATCGCGTTCGCGGGGACCTTCCACGTCGACGAGGCCATGAGCCAGGTGGAGGCGCTGCACGTCGCGGCGTCGCACGGCGAGCAGCCGTTCGCGTCCGGCGAGCTCTACTGCCACACGCTCACCGACCGTTCGATCCTCGGCCCCGAGCTCGCCGCGTCCGAGGCCCAGACGCTGACGTACTTCGGGCTGCACACGCCCTACGAGAACCTGCTCGACGACGGCGCGGCCGAGCGCGAGTACCGCCGGTTCCTGACAGCGATCGACGCCCACCTGGCCGAGCCGCTGGAGCCGCTGGTCCTGGGCGTCGAGGTGAAGACCCCGGCCGACGTCGAGGCCGCGCTCGCGATGCCGGGCGGGCACATCTTCCACGGCGACCTCGCCTGGCCGTGGCTCGAGGACGACGAGCCGGCGGACTCCCCGGCGCAGCGGTGGGGCGTGGCGACGGCGCACGACCGGGTGCTGCTGTGCGGCAGCGGCGCACGACGAGGCGGCGCGGTCAGCGGCATCGGAGGCCACAACGCCGCCCACGCGCTGCTCGAGATGCTGGGCCGTCGCCCCTGATTTCGTCACGCCGAGGACGGCTGGTAATGTACTTCCTCGCGCGCACCTCTAGCTCAATTGGCAGAGCAATTGACTCTTAATCAATGGGTTCTCGGTTCGAGTCCGAGGGGGTGTACCACCGACGTGGCTCCGAGCATCGCTCGGAGCCACGTCGCTCTTCCCCGGTCTCGCCGGCCGCAGCGGCGCGGGAACCGACACCACCTCCCGGACGTTGTGCCCGGCAGGAGGTTCCACCATGAAGTGCCCCACTGACGGTGCCACGTTGACCATGAGCGAGCGGTCCGGCGTCGAGATCGACTACTGCCCCGAGTGCCGAGGCGTGTGGCTCGACCGCGGCGAGCTCGACAAGATCCTCGATCGCGTCGCCACCGACATCGCCCCCGCTCCCGCTCCCCCGACGGCGCCCCGTGTCGCGCACCGCGACGACGACCGCACGTTCGGCTACGAGCGCCCAGACGACCGGTACCGGGACGACAAGTATCGGGGCGACCGGTACCGCAAGCCTAAGAAGAAGGAGCACTGGCTCATGGAGATCCTCGGCTGACCGACGCCGCGGAACAGTCGCGTCGGGCTCGGCGTTGACACCTCCATGAAGATCCTGCTGACCGGGGGAACCGGGTTCATCGGCGGCGCCGTGCTGCGCCGCCTCGTCGACGACGGCCACGACGTCACGGCCGTGGTGCGCAGCGCCGACTCGGCCGAGACCGTGGCGGCCGCGGGTGCCACGGCGCTCGAGGGCGACCTCACCGACGTCGCATGGCTCTCCGCGACCCTGCGCGAGCACGACGGTGCGGTGCACACCGCCTCGCCGGGGGACGCGACGTCGCCGGCCCTGGACGACGCGGTCGTCGACGCCGTGGTCTCGGCGTTCGGCGGGACGTCCCGACCCTTCGTCCACACCGGCGGGGTCTGGACCTACGGCGACGGCGACGCGATCACCGAGCAGACCCCTCCGGCCCCACCCGCCCTGACGGCCTGGCGACGCGAGCGCGAGCAGCGGCTGCTCGATGCCGACGTTCGCGCCACGGTGGTCGAGCCGGGCGTCGTCCACGCACCGGACCAGGGCATCCCCCAGCTCCTCGTCCACGCCCAGCGCACCGGCGAGGGCGCTCTCGAGCTCGTCGGCAGCGGCGAGCAGCACTGGGCCACGGTGCACGTCGACGACCTCGCCGAGCTCTACGCGCTCGTCCTCACCTCCGGCGAGGGCCACGGACACCTGCTCGGCGTCAGCGGCCACTCCCCCAGCGTGCGCGACCTCGGACTGGCCCTTGCGGACGCGGTGGCGGGCACCACCACCGAGACGGTCCACGAGCGGCTCGGCGAGGCCTTCGGCGACGCCCTCCTGCTCGACCAGCAGGCCGACGGCGCCAAGGCGCGGAGCCTCGGCTGGACGCCGTCACGCCCGACCCTCGTCGACGAGCTGCGGGCCTCGCGCGCCTGACCGGGCGATGACGCGGATGTGGGTGGGCTGGCTGGAGGCCGAGCTGCTGCTCGGCGACGTGCACTCGCTCAAGGCCAAGCGTGGCGTGGTGCGGCCCGTGGTCCACGAGCTGCGACGTGCGCTCGAGGTCTCCGTGGCCGAGGTCGGCCACCTCGACCTCCACCGGCGCGCACTCGTCGGGGTCGCACTCACCTCGGGCGACCGGTCGCACGCCGAGTCCGTGCTCGACCGGGCCGAGCGGATGCTCGCCTCCCGACCCGAGCTCGAGCTGCTCTCGGTGCGCCGACGGCTCGTCCGTCCCGACGACCTCGACTGACGCCTCAGGGCGCCGCGGAGGTGGCGGCCCGACCCGCCCGGTGCTCGAAGATCAGGTGGGTCTCGGTGCCCGCGACCTGCGGCAGGCCGCTCACCTCGTTGACGATGTCGCGCAGGTCCTCGGTGTCCGCGCACCCCACGTGGAGCAGGTAGTCGTAGGAGCCGGACACGTAGAAGGTGTTCAGCACGTAGGCCCGCGACGCCATGACGGGCGCGAAGTCCGGCAGCGACGTGCGCGAGTCGCGCGTCAGGGACACCGCGATCATGGCCTGGATCTCGAGCCCGAGCACCGCCGGGTCGACGTCGGCGTGGACGCCGCGCACCACCCCGCGCTCCACGAGCGACCGCACCCTTCCCAGGCACGTCGACGGCGCGACGCCCACCCGGCGGGCCAGCTCGTTGTTGGGGAGGCGGCCGTCCTGCTGGAGCAGGGCGACCAACCGCCGGTCGACGTCGTCGAGTGGTCGAACATCCTTCGGCACGGCGCCACCTCGCGGGGCTGGGAGTCGGTCAGCACACGGAACGAGGTGCAGTCTACAGAATGATCTTCAGGTTTCTTGCGGTCTTTCGAGTCGAAAGTTCACGATAGGTCCATGCTTATCGGCGTTCCTACGGAGATCAAGAACCACGAGTACCGCGTCGCGATGACGCCGGAGGGCGTCCGCGAACTGGTCGCCCACGGCCACGACGTCGTGGTGCAGGCCGGTGCCGGCCTGGGGTCCTCGATGCCCGACGAGGAGTACCGGGCCGCCGGCGCCTCCGTGCTGGACGACCCCGACGAGGTGTGGGGCACCACCGACATGGTCATGAAGGTCAAGGAGCCCATCGAGCCGGAGTGGCACCGCATGCGGGAGGGCCAGGTGCTGTTCACCTACCTGCACCTCGCCGCCGACCCGGCGTGCACCCGCGCGGTGCTCGACAGCGGCACCACCGCGATCGCCTACGAGACCGTGCAGCGCGCCGACCGCTCCCTCCCGCTCCTCGCGCCCATGTCGGAGGTGGCCGGCCGCCTCGCCACCCAGGTCGGCGCGTACCACCTGATGCGCCAGGACGGCGGGCGCGGCGTGCTCATGGGCGGCGTCCCCGGCACCCTGCCCGCGGCCGTCACCGTCATCGGTGGTGGCGTCTCCGGCGAGCACGCCGCCACCATGGCCGTCGGCCTGGGGGCCGACGTGACGATCCTGGACCTCAGCGTGCCGCGGCTGCGCGAGCTGGACGCACGGTTCGCCGGCCGGGTGCGCACGGTGCACTCCAACGCCGCCGAGATCGAGCGGACGGTCATCTCGTCCGACCTCGTCATCGGCGCCGTGCTGCTGCCGGGAGCGAAGGCTCCCACGTTGGTGAGCAACGACCTGGTCGCGGCCATGCGGCCCGGCTCCGTGCTGGTCGACATCGCGATCGACCAGGGCGGCTGCTTCGAGGACTCGCGCCCCACCACCCACGACGCGCCGACGTTCCGGGTCCACGACTCGGTCTTCTACTGCGTGGCGAACATGCCGGGCTCCGTGCCGCGGACCTCCACGTACGCGCTGACCAACGTCACGATGCCCTACGCCCTGGCGCTCGCCGACCACGGCTGGCAGGCGGCGCTGGCCGCCGACCCCGCCCTGGCCCTCGGGCTGAACGCGCACGCCGGCCGGCTCTACAACCGCCCCGTGGCCGACGCGCTCGACCTCGAGGCGCTGGACGTCGCGCGGGTGCTGGCCGCCTGAGGCCTCAGGCCGCGAGGCGTGCGAGCAGCGCCACCCCGCCGACGGCGGTGGTGACCGCTGCGGCCAGCCACGCGCCACCAAACAGCTCGAGGCTCTCGTGGAACGACCGGGGCGGGCGCGGCTCGCTCGGCGGCGTGTGGTGGGAGTGCTGGTGCGCGGTCGAGGTCATGCCTCGAGCCTGCTCCCGAGCGGCGTCAAGGCTCCAGCGGGCGGGGCGTCAAGATCGCGTCAGGACAGGTCCGAGAGCAGGCGGTAGCCTAGCCCTGGGTCCGTGATCAGCATCCGGGGATGGGCCGGGTCGTCCTCCAGCTTGCGGCGAAGCTGCGCGAGGTACACCCGCAGGTAGTGGGTCTCCCGTTCGTACGACGGGCCCCACACCTCGGTCAGCAGCGTGCTCTGGCGCACGAGCCGCCCCTCCGCGCGAGCCAGCACCTCGAGGATCTTCCACTCGGTCGGGGTCAGGTGGACGGTCTCACTTGCACGCGCAGCCCTGCGGTCCTCGACGTCGAGCTCCAGGTCACCGACCCTCACCACCGGGGCCGGTGTCGGCTGGGCCCGGCGCACCGCGGCACGGACGCGCGCCAGGAGCTCCTCCATCCCGAACGGCTTCGTGACGTAGTCGTCGGCACCGAGGTCGAGCGCCTCGACCTTGTCGTCGGACTCGTGGCGGGCCGAGAGCACGACGACCGGCACCTGCGACGTCTGGCGGATGCGGCGCAGCACCTCCGTCCCGTCCAGGTCGGGCAGGCCGAGGTCGAGCAGCACGACGTCGGGCACCCGTTCGGCGAGGGACTGCAGCGCGGACCTGCCGTCCGCGACGGTCTCGACCTCGTAGCCGCGGGCCCGCATCGCGATGCCGAGGGTGCGCAGGATCGCGGCGTCGTCGTCGACCGCGAGCACGACGGTCACCGGTGCACCTCCGTCTCCACCGTGGCGACGGGCCGGCTCAGCGCGCACCCCGACGCCGGTGCACGTCGAGCGCCACCAGGGAGGCGGAGGCCAGCGCAGCGGCCAGGGCGGTCGGGCGTGGCACCGCCCGGGTGGACCAGGCGTGCCAGAAGACCGCCTGGTCGAGGGCCTGCAACGGCCCGAACGCGGCGAGCCCGTCGGGGTGACCGGTGAGCGCCCTCACGCAGAGGTACACGTTGCGCGCCCCGAACAGGCGCCACCCGACCGAGCCCGCCCCCGTCAGCTGGTCGGACGGGATGCCGAAGACCCGCTGCAGCACCGTGGGCGCGAGCAGCGCCGACAGCCCGACCGAGCCACCGATCGCCAGCATCGCCTTCTCGGTGCGGTCGAGGTCCACGTCGGTCGGCATGCGCCCAGTATGGACGGGTCACGCGACTCACGAGGCCGCCCTCGGAAGCTCGACGACGAGCGTGAGGCCACCACCGGGGGTGTCCTCGGCCGTGAGGGTGCCGGCCATGGCCTCGGTGAGGCCCCGCGCGACGGCGAGGCCGAGCCCGACGCCGGAGCCGCGGGGCACGTCGCCGAGACGCTGGAACGGCGCGAACATCTCGTCGCGACGTTGCTCGGGCACGCCGGGACCACGGTCCACGACGCGCACCACCACCCGACCGCCGACCGCGGTGGCGTCGACCCGCACCGTCGCCCCGTCCGCGTGCTTGAGCGCGTTCTCGACGATGTTGGCCAGCACACGCTCCAGCAGGGCGGCGTCGGCCCGCGCCTCCGGGAGGTCGTCGGGGACGTCCACCTCGACCCCGGCACCGGTCACGACCCGCTGCACGACCGCGCCGACGTCGACCGGGTCGGTGCGGGCCACCACGGCACCGGTCTGGAGCCGACTCATGTCGAGCAGGTCGACGACGAGGGCGTCGAGGCGGTCCGCGCCGTCCTCGATCGTCTCCAGGAGGTCCGCCCGGTCCTGGTCGGACCAGGGGACGCCGGGGTCGCGCAGGCTGCTCACCGCCGCCTTGACGGCGGCCAGAGGCGTGCGCAGGTCGTGCGAGACCGCCGCCAGCAGCGCCGTCCTGGTCCGCTCCCCCTCGGCCAGCACCCGTTGCTCGGCCTTCACGGCCGAGGCCGCGCGACGCTCCAGCAGCACGGTGACGTGGGCGACGACGGCGGCCAGCAGGGCGTCGTCACCGCCCGGCGCGCCGTCCCCGACGAGGACCAGCTCGTGGTCGGTCCCCACCGGGACCACCGTCTCCGTGCCGACGAGCTCGCCGTGGCGCCCCAGGACCGTGCCGTCGACCGAGCGCAGGACCACGCCGTCGACGTCGACCAGCTCGACCGTCGTGCGCAGCAGCCGGTCCAGGTCCTGGCCCGCATGGACGAGCTGGTGGGCCAGGACGCTCAACGTGGCGGCCTCCTCACGGGCTCGCCTCGCCAGCAGCGCGAGCCGCGCCGCCCGGTCGACGACGAGGGCCACCGAGATGCCGACGAGGACGAAGAGCACCACGGCGACCGCGTTCTCGCCCGTGGCGATCCGCAGCGTCCGAACGGGAGGCGTGAAGAAGTAGTTCAGCACCCCGCCGCTGACGAGCGACGCGGCCACGGCCGGACGCAGCCCGCCGAGCAGCGCCGTGCCTACGACGAGCACCATGAAGAGCATGGCCTCCGTGGGCAGGCCGTGCAGCTCGGGCGTGGCGAGGAGCAGCGCCGCCAGGGCGAACGGCCCGAGCACACCGACGACGAACCCGGCGAGCGTGCGCCGGTGCCCCAGGGCCGACTGCTCGCGCACCCGCGCCTCACGGCGGCGCGCCTCGTCGTGCGTGACGATGTGCACGTCGATGTCGCCGGACTCGGTCACGATCGTCTCCCCGATGCCCGGCCGCAGCAGGGTGGAGAGGCGACCGCGACGACTCGCGCCGATCAGCACCTGGGTGGCGTTGCGACCGCGGGCGAAGTCGAGGATCGCAGTCGCGGCGTCGTCGCCGACCGCGGTGTGGAAGGACCCACCGAGGTCCTGCACCGTCCGTCGCAGCTCCTCCAGCCGGGCCGGTCCGGTCTGGCGCAGCCCGTCGCCTCGCGAGACGTACAGCGCCGACCACGGCGCACCGCCCTCGGCCGCGGTCCCTCTCGACGCGATGCGCGCGGCGCGGCGCAGGAGCGACTCCGACTCCGGCCCGCCCGTGACGCCGACGACGATCCGCTCGCGCGTGGCCCAGGTCGCGTCGATCTCGTGCCGCTCCCGGTAGCGCTCCAACCCCTCGTCGACCCGCTCCGCGAGCCACAGCAGCGCCAGCTCGCGCAGCGCTGCCAGGTTCCCCTCGCGGAAGAACTGCGACAGGGCCGCGTCCACGCGGTCGGCGGGGTACACGTTGCCGTGCGCGAGTCGGCGTCGCAGGGCCGAGGGGCTCATGTCGACCAGCTCGATGGCCTCGGCCGCGCGGACGAAGGAGTCGGGCACGGTCTCGCGCTGCCGGACACCGGTGATCGCCTCGGTGACGTCGTTGAGCGACTCCAGGTGCTGCACGTTCACCGTGGTGACGACGTCGATGCCGGCCTCGAGCAGCTCCTCGACGTCCTGCCAGCGCTTGGCGCTCCGGGAGCCGGGCGCATTGGTGTGGGCGAGCTCGTCGACCAGGCACACCTGCGGCGCGCGGGCGAGCACGGCGTCGACGTCGAGCTCGGTGAGGGTGGTCCGACCGTGCTCGACGCTGCGTCGCGGCACGACCTCGAGGTCGCCCAGCTGCTCCGCCGTGCGCAGTCGGCCGTGCGTCTCGACGACGCCGACGACCACGTCGGTGCCTCGCGCCGCACGCCGCGCACCCTCGTCGAGCATCGCGTAGGTCTTCCCGACTCCGGGCGCAGCGCCGAGGTAGACGCGCAGGCAGCCGCGTCCCGGCTCGCTCGACCCGCTGCTGCGCACGGACTCAGTCTGCACCCGGCAGGCTCGCGTTCAGCTCGAGGACGTTCACGGTGGGCTCCCCGAGGTAGCCGAGGACCCTCCCCGACGTCGCCTCCTCGACCAGCCGGCGCACCTGGTCGACGGGCAGGCCCCGCTCGCGCGCCACCCGCGCCACCTGCAGGTCCGCGTACGCGGGACTGACGTGCGGGTCCAGGCCCGAGCCGGAGGCCGTGACCGCGTCGGGCGGCACGGCAGCGGGCTCGACGCCCTCCTCGGCCGCCACGGCGGCACGACGCTCCTCGATGGCGGCGACGAGGTCGGGGTTCGAGGGGCCGAGGTTGGACGGGGCCGACGCGAGGCCGTCGTAGGAGCCGGCCGACGGTCGTGGGTGGAACCACGTGGGTCCCTCGAAGGTCTGACCCAGCAGCCGGGAGCCGACGACCTGGCCGTCGACGCGCAGCAGGCTGCCGTCGGCGCGGTCGGGGACGGCGCGACCGACCGCCCACACCGCGGCCGGGTAGAGCACGCCGAGAAGGACCGTGAGCACGAGGAGCACCCGTGCGGCGGCGAAGGACTGACGAAGGAGGTCGCGAAGCACGACGATCACCCGATTCCTGGGATCTGAGAGACGAGCAGGTCGATGAGCTTGATGCCGACGAAGGGGACGACGACGCCGCCGAGGCCGAACACCAGCAGGTTGCGGCGCAGCACGCTCGCGGCGTCGGCCGCGCGGCTGCGCACCCCCTTCAGGGCGATGGGGATGAGGGCGACGATCACCAGTGCGTTGAACACGACGGCCGAGAGGATCGCCGACTCCGGCGTGGCCAGCCGCATCACGTTGAGCGTGTCGAGCGACGGGTAGGCCGCCACGAACATGGCCGGCACGATCGCGAAGTACTTCGCGAGGTCGTTGGCGATCGAGAACGTCGTGAGCGCACCGCGGGTGATGAGCAGCTGCTTGCCGATGCGCACGACGTCGATGAGCTTCGTGGGATCGGAGTCGAGGTCGACCATGTTGCCGGCCTCCTTGGCCGCCGACGTCCCCGACGCCATCGCCACGCCGACGTCGGCCGCGGCCAGGGCCGGCGCGTCGTTGGTGCCGTCACCGGTCATGGCCACCAGACGCCCGCCGGCCTGCTCCTCGCGGATGAGGCGCATCTTGTCCTCGGGCGTCGCCTCGGCCAGCACGTCGTCGACGCCTGCCTCCGCGGCGATCGCCCGGGCGGTGAGGGCGTTGTCGCCCGTCACCATGACCGTCCGGATCCCCATGCGTCGCAGCTCCGCGAACCGCTCGACCATGCCCTCCTTGACCACGTCCTTGAGGTGCACGACGCCGAGGGCCCGGGCCGGCCCGGCGTCGCCCTGCCGCTCGGCCACGACGAGAGGCGTGCCGCCGGAGCGGGAGATCTCGTCGATCGCCTCGGTCACGGTCGGCGACAGCGGCGTCTCGACCCACGCGGTCACCGCGCTGCCCGCTCCCTTGCGCAACGAGCGGCCGTCGGGCAGGTCCACACCGGACATGCGCGTCTGCGCCGTGAACTCGACGGCCTCGGCGCCGCTCGGCAGGGATGCACCCGTGCCGCTGCCGCCGGTCTCGGCGACCGCCAGGTCGACGATGGACCGGCCCTCGGGCGTCAGGTCGGCCAGCGAGGCCACCCGCGCCGCCTCGGTCAGCTCGGCGAGGGTCACGCCCTCGGCCGGCACGAACCTCGACGCTCGGCGGTTGCCGTAGGTGATGGTGCCGGTCTTGTCGAGCAGCAGGGTGCTGACGTCTCCTGCGGCCTCCACCGCGCGGCCGGACATCGCGAGCACGTTCACCCGCACCAGCCGGTCCATGCCGGCGATCCCGATCGCGGACAGCAGCGCCCCGATGGTGGTCGGGATGAGGCAGACCAGCAGCGCGACGAGGACGACGGTCGGCTGGGGCGCTCCGGCGTAGTCGGCCATCGGCGCGATGGTCACGACGGCGAGCAGGAAGATGATGGTCAGGCTGACGAGCAGGATCGACAAGGCGATCTCGTTGGGGGTCCTGCGCCGCTCGGCTCCCTCCACGAGCGAGATCATGCGGTCGAGGAAGGTCTCCCCCGGCGCAGCCGTGACGCGCACGACGATCTCGTCGGAGAGCACGCGCGTGCCGCCGGTGACGGCCGAGCGGTCGCCGCCTGCCTCGCGGACGACGGGGGCGGACTCCCCGGTGATGGCGGACTCGTCGACGGTGGCGACTCCCTCGACGACGTCGCCGTCGCCCGGGATCACCTCGCCGGCGGCCACGCGGACCCGGTCGCCGACCCGCAGCTCGGTCCCGGCCACCACCTGCTCGACGCCGTCGGCGTCGATCCGCCGGGCGGTCACGTCGGTGCGGGCAGCACGCAGCGAATCCGCCTGCGCCTTGCCGCGGCCCTCCGCGACGGCCTCGGCGAGGTTGCCGAAGACGACCGTCAGCCACAGCCAGACGGCGATGGCGAGGGTGAACACGCTCGGGTCGACCACCGCCGCGACCGTCGTGACGAGCGAGCCGATCCAGACGACGAACATGACCGGGCTGCGCCACAGGTGGCGCGGGTCGAGCTTGCGCAGCGCGGCCGGCAGCTGCGCGAGAAGCTGCCGCGACAGCGGGGTGGTGGCCGAGGTGCGGGTCATCGGGAGGCTCCTGTCAGGGCCTCGGCCACCGGGCCGAGGGCGAGGGTCGGGAAGAACGTGAGCGCGGAGACGAGGAGCACGACGCCCACGACCAGCCCCCCGAACAGCGGGGTGTCGGTGGGCAGCGTGCCCGCCGTGGTCGGCACGCGTCGCTGGCGTGCCAGCGATCCCGCGAGCAGCACCACGAGCACGATCGGCACGAACCGGCCGAGAAGCATGGCCGCCGCGAGCGTCAGCTGGAAGAACGTCGACGTCACCGTGAGGCCGCCGAACGCGCTGCCGTTGTTGTTGGCCGCCGAGGTGAACGCGTAGACCACCTCGGAGAAGCCGTGACCGCCTGGGTTGCCCATCGCCGCCACGCTGGACGGCAGGGCGATGGCCGTGCCGACGCCCACGAGCACCAGGGCGGGCGAGGCGAGCGTGTAGAGCGCCACGAAGGTCATCTCCTTCGTGCCGATCTTCTTGCCGAGCAGCTCGGGGGTCCGGCCCACCATCAGTCCGGCGACGAAGACCGCCAGGATCGCGGCCACGAGGATGCCGTAGAGCCCGGCGCCCACGCCGCCGGGCGACACCTCGCCCAGCATCATGTTCGTCAGCACCGCGCCGCCACCGAGGGGCGAGAACGAGTCGTGGGCCGCGTTGACGGCACCGGTCGACGTGCCCGTGGTCGAGACGGCGAACAGGGCCGAGGCCCACTCCCCGAACCGGGTCTCCTTGCCCTCCATCGCCGCCCCGGCGGCCGTGGCGGCCTGGCCCTGCCCACCGACCTCGGCCCACGTCGTCACGGCCAGGGAACCGGCCCACAGGACGCTCATGACCCCGAGGAGGACGAGGCCCTGGCGCCGGCGACCGGTCAGCGTCCCGAAGGTGCGGGTGAGGCAGACGGGCACGACCAGCAGCAGGAAGATCTCGAGCAGGTTCGTGAGCGCGGTCGGGTTCTCGAACGGGTGGGCCGAGTTGGCGTTGAAGAAGCCGCCACCGTTGGTGCCGAGCTCCTTGATCGCCTCCTGGCTCGCCACGAGGCCGCCGGGGACCACCTGGGTGCCGCCGGCGAGGGTGCGGACCGTGACGTCGCCGAGGTTCTGCACGACACCCGCCAGCAGCAGGAGGACCGCGGCCACCGCGGAGAGCGGCAGCAGGATCCGCACGACCCCACGGACGAGGTCGACCCAGAAGCTGCCGAGCGTGGTCGTCTCGGTCCGCACGAGACCCCTCACGAGCGCCACGGCCACCGCGAGGCCGACCGCGGCGGACACGAAGTTCTGCACCGTCAGCCCGAGCGCCTGCGCGCTGAACCCGAGGGTGGACTCCCCCGCGTAGGACTGCCAGTTGGTGTTCGTCACGAACGAGACCGCCGTGTTGACGGCCATGTCCCACGGCATGCCGGGCAGACCGCGGCTCCACGGGAGGGCCGACTGGCCGACCAGGATGGCGAGGAGCAGCGCGAGGCTCACGGCGGAGAACGCGAGCACGCTCAGCGCGTAGCCGCGTGCGCTCTGCTCGGCGTCGGGGTCGATGCCGCCGACGCGGTAGACGGCTCGCTCGACGCGCAGGTGACGGCTGGAGGTGAAGACACGGGCCATGTGGTCGCCCAGCGGGACGTAGACCACGGCGAGGAGCGCGAGCAGCGTCGCGATCGTCAGGAGGCCGGAGACGGTGTCGGACATGGGCGGCTCAGAACCGGTCGGGCCGCACGAGGGCCACGACGAGGTAGACCAGCAGCGCGACGACGCCGAGCAGCTGGAGGGCGGTGACGAGGGACATGCCCCCAGCCCACACCCGTCACGGCCGCTCGACGCCCGTCCTGACGGGCTTCTGACGCGTCTTGACGCCTTCTTGACGCGCCTTCTCGACGCAGCGCCCCGAGGCGCAGGGTTCAGGCGGTCAGACGGGCCACGGCGGCGGCGATGCGCTCGTCGGTGGCGGTGAACGCGACCCGCACGTGGTGCGCACCGCGCTCGCCGTAGAAGTCACCGGGTGCCACCAGGATGCCGCGCTCGGCGAGCCAGGCCACGGTGTCGCGGCAGCCCTCCCCGCGGGTGGCCCAGAGGTAGAGCGCCCCCTCGGAGTGGGTGATCGTGAAGCCGGCCGACTCCAGGGCGCGGCGCAGGGCGTCTCGCCGCTCGGCGTAGCGCCGACGCTGCAGCTCCACGTGCTCGTCGTCGGCGATCGCTGCGGCGAAGGCGTGCTGCACCGGGGTCGGCACCATGAAGCCGAGGTGCTTGCGCACCGCCAGCAGCTCGGCCACCACTGCGCGGTCGCCTGCCACGAACCCGGCGCGATAGCCCGCCAGGTTGGACCGCTTGGACGTCGAGTGGACCGCCAGCAGTCCTTCGTGGCTGCCCTCGCACACGTCGGGGTGCAGCACCGAGACCGGCTCCGCGTCCCAGCCGAAGTCGGCGTAGCACTCGTCGGACACGAGCAGCGCGCCTCGTTCGCGACACCAGCGCACCACGGCCCGCAGGTGCTCGGCGCCGAGCACCTCGCCGTGCGGGTTGGCCGGGGAGTTCACGTACACCAGGGACGGCACGTCGGTGAGCCCGTCGGCGACCGGGTCACCGAGGACCACGCGGGCGCCGGCGAAGCGGGCACCCACCTCGTAGGTGGGGTACGCCAGCGACGGCAGCACGACGGTGTCGGCCGGGCCCAGCGCGAGCTGGGTCGGCAGGTTGGCGATGAGCTCCTTGGAGCCGACGGTGAGCAGCACCTGGTCGGCGGCGAGCCCCGTGACACCGAGCCGACGGCGGAGCCAGTCGACCGCGGCCTGGCGGACCGCGTCGGGTCCGAGCACCGTCGGGTAGCCGGGAGCGTCCGACGCCGCGGCGAGCGCCTCACGGGCGACCGCGGGCGTGGGGTCCACGGGGGTGCCGATCGACAGGTCGACGATGCCGTCGGGGTGGGCGTTCGCGCGCTGCTTCGCGTCGGCGAGCGTGTCCCACGGGAAGTCCGGGAACCGCGCGGACAGCCGGGGCCGGTCCATCACTGCCTGCTCATCGGCCGCGGATCACTCCTGGTTCTGCGGCGGGAGCGCAGCGATGAACGGGTGGTCCTTGTCGATGACACCCGTGCGCGCCGCACCACCGGGAGACCCGAGGTCGTCGAAGAAGTTCACGTTGGCGTCGTAGTACTCCTTCCACTCGGACGGGGTGTCGTCCTCGTAGAAGATCGCCTCGACCGGGCACACCGGCTCGCAGGCACCGCAGTCGACGCACTCGTCGGGGTGGATGTAGAGCATCCGCTTGCCCTCGTAGATGCAGTCGACGGGACACTCGTCCACGCACGCGCGGTCCTTGAGGTCCACACACGGCTGGGCGATCACGTACGTCACGGGAGACTCCTTCGACACGAGCACGGCTGCACGACCCGAGGGCTCACGGGCAGGCCGAGGACCAGTATCGCGCCTCGGCCAAGGGCGTCCGCACCCAGGTCTGCCTCATGAGACGGTACTGCCGTGAGCGACGTGGAGATCCTGGTCGGGCAGCGCGCGACGGTGCGCCACCGGCTCGACGACGGCAGTGCCACCGACGTGGTCGGGCGCGTCGTCGAGGCCGGTCCGAACGGCGTGACGGTCGAGCGTCGTGACGGGTCCGAGGTCGTGGTGGCTGCCGACCGCGTCGTGGCACTGAAGGTCGTCCCGCCGCGTCCGACGCGCAGCCGTCGCGCGCTCGACGTGGGCGTCGACGAGCTCGTCCGCGTCACGTCGCGAGGGTGGCCGGCGCCGGACGTGGAGCAGCTCGGCGACTGGGAGCTGAGGGCCGCGGGCTCGTTCACCGGGCGCGCGAACTCGGTGGCCGTCGTGGGCGAGCCGGGGCTGCCCCCGGCGGAGGCCGTGGCACAGGTCCTGGCGTTCTACGCCGCGCGCGGACTGCCGCCGCAGGCCCAGGTGGTCGTCGGCTCGGACTGGGAGCGCCGGTTCCTGGATGCGGGATGGGTGCCGAGGGCGGGCTACCGCGGCGGTGCGGTGGTGCAGGTCGCCGACCTCGTCGACGCGCCAGAGGCCGACCCCCGCGTGGACGTGGTGGGGGCCGCGTCCGACCGCTGGCTCTCGCGCTACGGACGGGTGGACGACGCCGCTGCCGCCCGAGCCGTCCTCGAAGGACCGCGCACGGTCGGGTTCGCCGAGCTGGAGGACGGCGGGGTGCCTGCTGCGGCCGTCGGACGCGTGGTGGTGACCGGGGAGTGGGCCGGTGTCGCCGCCGTGGAGACCCTCCCCGACCACCGGCGTCGCGGCCTCGCGGACGCCGTCGTGCGCACGTGCCTGGCCTGGGCGCACGAGCGCGGCGCGACCCGCGTGTACCTGCAGACCATGCCGGACAACACGGGCGCTCTGGCGCTGTACGCCCCCCACGGCTTCGTCACCCACCACGAGTACCGCTACCTCGAGCCCTCACAGGAGGCTCACAGCCGATCCAGCGGGGGCCACAGCGCCGGCGCCTAGCGTGACCGCATGAGCACCCACCACGACGAGGTCGAGGACCACGACCTCGGACTCTCCCACGACCTCCCGACCCTGTGGCACCGCCGCCGCCTGCTGGGCCTCTTCGGCGGCGCCGGTGCGGCGGTCGCCCTGGCCGCCTGCTCCACCGACTCCACGGGAACCGCGACCGCCACGTCGAGTGGTCCTCCCGAGGGCGGCGGACCCGGCACCTCGGCCGAGGTCGGGGACGGCGAGATCCCCGAGGAGACGAACGGCCCCTACCCCGCGGACGGCACCAACGGCGTGAACGTCCTCACCGAGTCGGGCATCGTGCGCAGCGACATCCGCTCGAGCTTCGGTGGTGCGAGCGGGGTCGCCGAGGGCATCGCCCTGACGCTGACGCTCACCGTCGTCGACGTGAGCAGCGCCGACGACGCCGGCACCGCTGCAGCCGGGGCGGCGGTGTACGTGTGGCACTGCGACCGCGACGGGAACTACTCGATGTACTCCGACGACGTGGCGGACGAGAACTACCTGCGTGGCGTGCAGGAGGCCGACGCCGACGGCACGGTGACGTTCACTTCGATCTTCCCGGCCTGCTACGCCGGGCGGTGGCCGCACGTGCACTTCGAGGTGTACCCGAGCCTCGACGACGCGACGTCGGCGAGCAACCGGCTGAGGACGTCCCAGCTGGCCTTCCCGGAGGACGTCTGCGCCGACGTGTACGCCACCGACGGCTACGGGAGCAGCGTCTCGAACCTCGCCCAGGTCTCGCTCGACTCCGACAACGTGTTCAGCGACGGCTACTCCCTGCAGCTCGCGAAGGTCAGCGGCTCCGTCGCCGACGGCTACACCGCGTCCCTGCGGGTCCCGATCTGACGGCCGCAGGTGGTTCGGGACCGGGGATGGCCGACCCTCAGTCGTCCTTCGGCTCCTCGCCGCAGACGATCCGGGCCGCTGCCTGGTAGTTGGCCGTGTCCGTCTCGCGCTTGACGACCTTCCCGCCCTTGCTGAGGGTGCGGTAGATGTCGATGTCGAACCCCTGCAGCGGAGCCTGGGGCACGCAGTCGTCGGAGTCGTCGTAGCGCGTGGCGGGGGCGCGGAAGTTGCGGCGCTCGGACTTGCCGGCCTTCACCTCGAACTCCTTGGTGCCCCACATCTGGACCGTGGTGCGGCCGACGCCGCCCGGGCTGCTCTTCTGCACGAACGCGCGGATGAGCACGCCGCTCTGGAGGTTGTTGCGGAAGCGCAGGTCGAGCGAGCCGAAGTAGACGGTCGCCTCGCGGCCCACCGGGTAGCGGTCGATGTAGAAGGCGTGCGGGTGGTGCTCCACGTCCTCGAGGCCGGCGAAGAACGCCGCGTTGTAGGTGGTGGTGACCACCTGCGACACACCTCCGCCCAGCTCGTCCTGGAAGCGGCCGTTGTTGATGACCGAGCCGGTCGTGAACCCGTTGGCCGCGGTGCGCTCGCCGACGGTGTCGTTGAAGGAGAACGTGTCGCCCGGCTTCAGGATGGTGCCGTCGAGGATCTCGGCCGCGCGGCCCTGGTTGACGTTGCGGTACTCGGCGTGCGGGTACTCGGTGGTGAACTCGCCGATCTTCTCGACGATCTTCAGCGCCTTGGCGTCCTCGGTGGTGAACACCGGCTCGACGACCTTGGCCTCGACCTGGACGGTGCGCTCGTCGCCGGTCTCGGTGAGCACCGGCACGAGCTTCTCAGCCATCTCCTGCGGCTGCAGGCCGACGCCCTCCTTGCCGGGCACCACGACGGGCTTGTCGTCGCGGATCTCGACCGTGGCATCGACGGCCTTCCTGCCGATGCCGGTCGTGGCGTCGGTGAGCGGCTCGGCCAGCTTCTCGGGGTCGATGACCGGGGCCATCGCCCCGTCCACGGGCTCGACGGTGAGCGCGGGCGCGTACGCGGTGACCGGGAGGTCCACGTCCTTGTCGCCGACCTCGATGGTCACGGGCGCGGCGACGGCGGGCTCGGCGACCTCGGTCATCGCCTGACGCAGCCCGTCCTCGTCGACCGCGGGCTCGACGGCGGCGGTGGGCACCTTCGCCGGGTCGGTCTGCACGAGGTACTGGTCCTGCACGAGCTGGGCGGTGTCGTCCTTGCGGACCACCAGGCCGGGCTTGGGCGCACGGGGCTTCGGCTTCGCCTCGGGGAAGGTGATGAGGGCCTCGGTGACCGGCACGTCGACGGCCTCGGCGACACCGTCGACAGCCGCCTTCAGGGCTGCGTCGTCGACGTCGAGGGCGGGCGCGTGCTCGTGGCTGCCGAAGAACAGGGCGACCATGTCGCGCGGGTCCCAGCTGCGGACGCCGCCCGCCTGGTCGACCGACGCGTCGACGTCGAGAGCCAGCCCGGCCTCCGCCGGGTTGATCTCGAAGGACTCGTCGGCGTGGGTGAGGGTGACGGGGTCGCCCTCACGCGGGGTGAGCTCCTCGTCGACGGCGGCGCGGGCGGCGGCCGGTGACAGCCCGCCCACGTCGACGCCGCCGATGCTCGCGTCGGCGGGCATGCGGGTGCCCGTCAGGACGTAGCCGCCCACGTACAGGCCGCCCAGGACGACGACGGCGGCGAGCAGGGCCCAGCGGCCCCGACGGCGCGGGCGCTTCTCCGACGGCTCCTCTCCCCCGGTGGGCGGGATGCCGGCGGCACCGTCGTGGCGGTCCGTCGAGGACTCCTCGTCAGGGTCGTCGTGGAGCGGGAGCGCGTCGTCCTCGGGCTCGTGCCGGAGCTCGTCGTCCGGCGGTGGGGTGCTCAGCGCCGAGCCGGCGAGGGCCGCGGCGACGGCCGACCGCGTGCGCGTCTCGTCGCGACGGTCGTCGTCCGGGTCCTCGTGCAGGTCGTCGTGCTCGTCCTCGACGGGGTCGGCGTCGATCGCGTGCGGCGGCGGGACCGAGTCGTCGTCGACGTCGTCCTCGTCGAGGTCGTCCTCCTCGGGGTCGTCCACGTCCTCGAACGGCTCGTCCTCAGCGACGGCCTCGGCCGGGGTCGCGGTCTCGTCGACGTCGACGTCGACGTCCGGCTCGACGGCGTCCTCGGAGAGGGCGATGTCCTCGTCCGCGGGGTCCTCGTCCGCTGCTGCGTCGAGGGCGGGGTCCTCCTGCGCCTCGACGTCGGTGTCGTCCGCGGGTGTCGTGTCACCGAGGTCGAGCTCGGCGTCGTCGTGCTCGGCGAGGGGCTCGGCGTCGGTGAAGGTGTCGTCGAGGTGCCGGTCGTCGGCTCCCTCGGCTCCCGTCTCCCCCTCGCCGGGGCGCGGGTGCTCGGAGTCGGGTCCCTCGACGTCCGGCCGCTCAGGTCGCTCGTCGCTCATGCCTTCTCCTGGATGGTCTTCTCGCTGAGGGGCGACCGCACGATCGTCCCGTAGTGCGACCGGTAGTACAGCAACGGGTCGTCCACCCCGTCGCGCACGGCCGCGCCCGTCACTGCACCCATGATGACGGAGTGGTCGCCACCGTCGTGCACGGCGTGCGTGGTGCACTCCAGCCAGGCCAGGGCGTCGTCGAGCAGCGGCGCGCCGTTGGCGCCGCGGTGGAACGGCACGCCGGCGAGCTGGTCCTCCAGTGGTCGGCCGCGGTCGGCGAACCATGCCGAGGCGTCGCGCCCCTCCTCGGTGAGGATCGAGACGCCCCACGTACCTGTCGTGAGCACCGCGTCGTGGAACCGGCTCGCCCTGTGCGAGCACACCAGCACCATCGGGGGCTCCAGCGACACCGAGCAGAAGGCGCTGGCCGTCATGGCGTGGTCGACGCCGTCGAGGACGGTGGTGACCACCGTGACACCGCTCGCGAACCTGCCGAGGGCGTCGCGGAAGGCACGCTGGTCGACGGACGCGGTCATCGTTCCAGCCTAGGAGCGAGCAGGACCGCGGCGGCGCACACCCCCAGGCCCCCGATCATCCAGGTCCAGCCGATCGCGTCGGCGGCCACGAGGTAGGAGCCCGACGGCTGCAGCTGCTGGAGCAGCAGCACCAGGGTCCAGCCGAGCCCGAACCAGGCGGCCCCCACCCGCACCGCGAAGCCGCAGGCCACGGCCACGAGGGCCACGGTGACCAGGCTGAGCACCAGGCCGCCGGGCCGGTCGGCCCCCATCACCTCGAACGTCGTGCGGTGCACGAGGGACCCCAGGACCCCCACCCAGACGCCGAGCAGCACCACGACCAGGCGGGCGAGGGCCGCCGCCGCGCTCACACCCCGGTGCCGGCGAAGAGGTCGTCCTCGAACGTGGTGCCCGGCGCCGGCGCCGCGACACCCTTGACGAGGCGGTAGTGCTCGGTGCCCCACGCGCGCTGGGCGACGTCGTTGGACAGCGCGAAGAACGGCCCGTCGACGGCGATCTGCGTGGCGTGGGCCCGCATGGCGTCGAGCTTGGCGTCGACCCAGGTGCTGCCGTCGACCACGGCGTCGAGGTCCTCGTCGCGGATCGCGAACGGCGGCAGGTTGTCGGGGTCCATGCCCTCCATGAACTGCAGGTCCCCGGCCTCACGGATCTCCTTGATGCCCTGACGCATGGCCGACTCCGACATCGCCGTCCAGTAGACCTTCGCCACGTCCCAGGCCTCGCCGAGGTCGTGGCGGTAGGACCGTGCCGCCGCGAGGGCGACGGCGTAGTGCGCCACCCGGTTGGCCTGCACGTGGTCGGGGTGGCCGTAGTTGCCGAACTCGTCGTAGGTCACGAGGACCTGCGGCCGGATCTCGCGGATGACGGCGACGAGCTCGTTCGTGGCCTCCAGCAGGTCGGCGTGCCAGAACGCGTTCGCGTGGATCTCGTCGGCGGCGGTGGCGTTGCCGTTCTCGTCCCACTTCATGCCGGAGTCGCGGAAGCGGCCGTCGCCACCGAGGCGGCGGAAGTCGGTGACGCCCAGGATCCCCATCGCGTCGGTGAGCTCGGTGAGCCGGTGCGCGCCGAGCCCGTCGTCCTGGTCGGCCGCCAGGTGCTCGAGCTCGGGAACGAGGATCTCGCCCATCTCGCCGAGGGTGCAGGTGACGAGGGTGACGTGGGCCCCCTCGCTCACGTACTTCGCCATGGTGGCGCCGTTGTTGATGGTCTCGTCGTCGGGGTGGGCGTGGACGAGCAGGAGACGACGTGCGGGCAGGGCCATGGCGCCAGCGTATCGACGCGGCACGAGCGTGGGCACGGGAGCGCAGGAGGGGCGCGGGGGCACGGATGGTGAGATGGGTGCCATGACGGTCTCCTACCCTCGCCTCGCCGCCCGCACCGCACGCTTCACGCTCGGCATCCCGCGCAACGTGACGGTCTCGCCGGACGGCGGCACCGTGTGGTTCGTGCGCACCGCCGACGGCGTCAGCCGCACCGGTGCCCTGTGGGCCCACGACGTGGCCACCGGGCAGGAGCGGGTGCTGGTGGACCCCGACGCCCTCCTCGCCGACGGCGAGCAGCTGTCGGCGGCCGAGCGCGCGCGACGGGAGCGCTCGCGCGAGACCGGCGCCGGTGTCGTCGACTACGCCGTCGACACGGCGGGGCGGTGGGCCTCCTTCGCCCTCTCGGGCAAGGCGTGGGCGGTGGACCTGGCTGCCGGGGCCGTGCACGAGCTGCCCACCGTCGACGGCGTGATCGACCCGCGGGTCGACCCCACCGGACGACGGGTGGCCTACGCCGCTGCCGACGGCGCCCTCAGGGTCGTCGACCTGCAGGGCGAGGAGAGGGCCGGCGACGAGCAGGTGCTGGCGGCGCCGGACACGGCGACGCAGGTCTGGGGCCAGGCCGAGTTCATCGCCGCGGAGGAGATGAGTCGGTACCGCGGGTTCTGGTGGGCCCCCGACGGCTCCTCGCTGCTCGTGGAGCGCTACGACGACGCCCCGGTGCAGGTCTGGCACGTGGCCGACCCCGAGAACCCCGACCGCGAGCCGGTCGCCCAGCGCTACCCGGCCGCCGGCACCCCCAACAGCGAGGTGACGCTCTGGCACGTCGCGCTCGACGGCACCCGCACCGAGGTGCAGTGGGACCGCGAGCGGTTCGAGTACCTCTCGAGCGTCACGTGGACCGAGCACGGCGCCCCCGTGCTGCAGGTGCTGAGCCGCGACCAGCGCAGCGCCCGCGTGCTGTCGGTCGACGTCGCGGACGGCTCCACCGAGACGCTGCGCGAGCTCTCCGACGCGGCATGGGTGGAGGTCACGAGCGCGCCGCGCCGTGCGCCCGGTGGCCGTCTGGTCACCGTGGAGGACGTGGACGGCTCGCGTCGGCTCGTCGTCGACGGCACGCCCGTCGGGTCGTCGGAGTGGCAGGTGCGCGGCATCGTCAGCACCCACCCCGACGCGGTGGTCGTGACCGCGTCGGCGGAGCCCACCGAGGTGCAGGTGCTGCGCGTCGGCCTGGGCGGGACGTCCGACGTCGAGCCGCTCACGTCGGGCCAGGCCGTGCACGGTGCGGCCGTCGGCGGCGGGACCACGGTGGTGAGCCGCTCCGCGCTCGACGCGGTCGGCACCACCTTGACGGTGCACCGCGAGGGCACGGCCGAGACCACGCAGCTGTCGGTCGTCGCAGAGCCGGCGCCGTTCGAGCCCGACGTGACCGTCGTGTCGGTCGGCGAGCGCGAGCTCCGCGCCGCCGTCCTCTTCCCGCGTGACCACGTGCGGGGCTCACGCCGCCTGCCGGTGCTCATGGACCCGTACGGCGGTCCGCACGCCCAGCGCGTGCTCGCGTCGGCCCGCATGTTCCTGGAGGCGCAGTGGCTGGCCGACCAGGGCTTCTGCGTGATCGTGGCCGACGGTCGCGGGACGCCTGGTCGCGGGGCGGTGTGGGAGCGGGAGATCCTCGACGCGTTCGCCGAGGTCACCCTGGCCGACCAGGTCGACGCACTCGCCGGCGTGGCCGAGCGGTTCCCCGACGACGTCGACACCTCGCGCGTCGGCATCACGGGCTGGTCCTACGGCGGCTACCTGTCCGCCCTGGCCGTGCTGGCGCGACCGGACGTCTTCCACGCCGCGGTGGCCGGCGCTCCCGTGACCGAGTGGCGCCTGTACGACACCTGCTACACCGAGCGCTACCTGGGGCACCCCGACGAGCGGCCCGACGTGTACGACCGCAACTCGCTGCTGCCGCTCGCCCCGCGCCTGGAGCGTCCGCTCATGCTGATCCACGGCCTGGCCGACGACAACGTGGTGGCCGCGCACACCCTGCGCCTGTCGTCGGCCCTGCTCGCGGCCGGCAAGGCGCACACCGTGCTCCCCCTGTCGGGCGTCACCCACATGACGCCCCAGGAGGTCGTGGCCGAGAACCTCAAGGTGCTGCAGGTGGACTTCCTGCGCACCCACCTCGGGGCCTGAGCTCTCCGCGCTGCTCGGACCATCCTCGACCTGCGGCCGCGCTGCCGGTCCTTCGTCAACCTGCGGCTGCGCTGCCGGTCCTTCGTCGACCCGCGGCTGCGCTGCCGGTCCCTCCTCGACCTGCGGCTGCGCTGCTTCCGCTCCGAGTCGGTCTGGTCTCCGAAAGGGCCTCGACCTGACGGTGGGCCAGGGGTCGGTCGAGCTCCCGGGCCGCGGCTGGGCGGTCAGCGGTAGATGACACGCCGAATGCGGAAGTCAGAGGTAGGTGGCGCGCGGATAGCGGGTCTCCATCCGCGGGCCACCTACCTCCACCCTCGCCCGTAGCGCGGGCCACCTACCTCCCGGGAGCGACGGGACGCAGGCCCGAGAACCCGGGCCACCACGCACCCAGCTCCCCGGTCGAGGCCCTTTTCGGGGCCCACCTCCGCGCAGAGCCGAGGCAGCGCACCCGCAGGACCAGCACCCGCCGAGCCAGCGCAGCCGCAGGACAGGACGAGGACGACGCCTACCCCTCCCGCTTCAGCCGCTTCGGGCCGTCGGGCAGGTCGGGGGCCGGAGCATCCTCGGACAGCCGCTCGTCGCCCGGCAGCCAGCCGCCGTACACGTCGACCATCTCGACGACCCGCTCGTCGAAGGGCTCGACGACGACCGCCCACGCATGGTCCTCGGCGTCGTCCTCGCCCGCGAAGCCCTCGCGTCGGGCGGTCACCGTATAGCCCTCGGCCTCCAGCGCCTTGACGAGCTCGTCGGCGTCGTCGCGCTCGTCGAACCAGATCTCGCTCATGGCGACGATGGTAGGACGGGGTTCGGAGGGGCGGGACTCAGCCGTGGTGCAGCGTGAAGTCGTCGAAGTCGAAGCCCGGCGACACCATGCAGCTGACGAGCGCCTCCTCGTCGGTCGGGACGGTGCGCTGCCACCGCCCTGCAGGGACGAGCACCTGGCTCGACTCCCCCGCCCCGACGCCGACGTGGTGCCGCTGCCCGGCAGCGGGCGCCCGACCGTCGCCCCCGAGCTCCAGCACGACGGTCCCGGTGTGCGCGAGCCACAGCTCGTCGGACGCCACGCGATGCCACGCCGACGACTCGCCCGCGGGCAGCAGGAACCAGATGAGGGTCGCGGTGGGTCGGACCCGTCCGTCGGGCAGCGTGACGTCGACCGGGGAGCGCCAGGTCTGCCGGTACCACCCGCCCTCGGGGTGGGGCTCGAGACCGAGCCGACGTGCGGTGGCAGGTGCCTCGGAGGGGGTGGAGCTCATGGCCGCACGGTAGTAGCCTGGGGGTCCCCGATCCGTGAGGTGATCTGCCACCGTGAAGCTCTGAGGTCCGAGCCCTGCGCGCGTCCGCTCGACGCTGCGCGCCTCGTCGACCTCGTTCACGGTTGCTCCTGCGACCCCGGGCGCCTGCCCGGACTCTCGGGACGTCCTGACGTCGTGTCCTCCTGACGGCGCGCTCGCGCGGCTCACACCGCTCCAACCCGGCACGACCCTCAGGAGGCCCCCATGGCTGCATCCCTGTCCTTCCACCACGTCACCCACACCTGGCCCGACGGCGCACCCGCCCTGTCCGACGTCGACCTCGACCTCGGGCACGGGCTGCACGGGCTCGTCGGCAGCAACGGCAGCGGCAAGTCCACGCTGCTGCGCCTCGCTCACGGCGACCTCGTCCCCACGGGCGGCTCCGTCCTGACCACGGGGTCGCTGGAGCTGCTGCCGCAGGACCCGGTGCGGACCGTCGAGGGGCTCACCGTGGCCGACGTCCTCGACGTCGCCGACACCCTCGTCGCGCTGCGCGCCATCGAGGCGGGCAGCACCGACCAGGCCGACTTCGACCGGGTCGGGGACGACTGGGACGTCGAGGAACGAGCCGCGGCCTGGCTCGCTCGGCTCGGGCTCGGCTCGCTCGGCCTGTCGCGCGAGGCGTCGAGCCTCTCCGGCGGCGAGCTCGTGCTGCTGGCCCTGGCCGCCCGCCTGCTGCGCAGGCCCGACGTGGTGCTGCTCGACGAGCCCACGAACAACCTCGACCGACGCGCCCGCGCGCACCTGACGTCGGCGCTCGGCGCGTTCGGCGGGGTCGCCCTCGTCGCGAGCCACGACCGCGAGCTCCTCGAGGGCATGGACACGATCGTGGAGGTGCACGCCGGACGGGTGCGCACCGTCACGGGCGGGTTCTCCGTCTACGAGCAGGTCGTGGCGGCCGAGCAGGAGGCTGCGGGGCGCGCCGTCCGCGACGCCAAGGCGGACGTGCGGCGTCAGGAACGTGAGCTGGTCGAGGCCCGCGCCAAGCTCGCCCAGCGGAAGCGGACGGCGCACAAGGCCGAGGCCGAGAAGCGGGTGCCGAAGATCGTCGCCCACGGCCGGCGCATGGCGGCCGAGGTGTCGGCCGGGAAGCTCCGCGGCGCGCACGAGGAGCACGTGGCCCGCGCACGAGCCGACCTCGACGCGGCCGAGGAGCGGGTCCGCGACGACCGCGAGATCCGCCTGGAGCTGCCCGACACGGCCGTTCCGCGCACCCGTGACGTGCTGGTCACCGAGGGGCTCGTGCTCCCGCACGTCGGCACCGAGGTGGCCCTGCACCTGAGGGGGCCGGAGCGCGTGGCGCTGACCGGGCCCAACGGCGGCGGCAAGACCACCTTCCTGGAGGTGGCTCTCGGCCGGCTCGCCCCGGCCATCGGGTCCGCGACCGTGAGCGTGCCCGTCGGCAGGCTCGCCCAGCGGCCGACGCTCCCGGACGAGGACGCCTCCGTCCTCGAGAACGTGCGTCGGGTGGCTCCGGAGGCCGACCCCCAGCACGTGCGGGCCCAGCTGGCACGGCTGCTGTTCCGTGGCCGTGCGGCGGAGCGGATCGTGGCGACGCTGTCCGGGGGCGAGCGGCTGCGCGCGGCCCTCGCGTGCGTGCTGCTGGCCGACCCCGCGCCCCAGCTGCTGCTCCTGGACGAGCCGACGAACGACCTGGACCTCGTGAGCGTCGGGCACCTCGTGGAGGCGCTGCGCGGCTACCGGGGGGCGCTCCTGGTGGTCAGCCACGACGAGCGGTTCCTCGACGAGCTCGAGCTCGACCGCCGGGTGGCGCTCCCGTCGCCCAGCGGACCGGTGCGACCCGCACGAGACTAGGAGCGTGAACCCCGACGGACCCCCGCTGGACGGGCCGAGCATCATGCGCCAGACGTGGGCCGACATCGCCTTCGTGCACTGGGCGGTCGACCCGTCGACCGTCGAGCGATTCATGCCGCCCGGGGTGCGCCCCGACGTGCTCGACGGCAGCACCTACGTGGGCCTCATCCCCTTCCGGATGCAACGTGCCGGGTTCGGGACGGGGCCCGCGGTGCCGTGGCTGGGCACGTTCCACGAGACCAACGTGCGCCTCTACTCGGTCGACGACGCAGGCCGCCACGGCGTGGTGTTCCTGTCGCTGGAGTCCTCACGGCTGCTCGTGTCGGCCCTGGCCCGGATCGTCTTCGGCACGCCGTACACCTGGGCCCGGATGCGGGTCGACCAGCACGACGACCGGCACCGCTACACGTCGCGTCGTCGCTGGCCGGGGCCGCGCGGGGCGGGCGGGCGGATCGAGGTGCGCCCCGTCGAGCCGCTCCACGAGCCGAGCGAGCTGGAGCACTTCGTGACCGCCCGGTTCGGGCTGCACACCCGGGTCCTCGGCCGGACCTGGTGGGTCCCCAACACGCACCGGGCGTGGCCGCTGCACCGCGCCGAGCTGGTGTCGATCGACGACACCCTGGTCGAGGCGGCCGGCCTTCCCGGGCTGGCGGCCACGGAGCCGACGTCGGTGCTGTGGTCCGAGGGCACCTTCACGACGTTCGGGACGCCGCGCGGCGCCGTCCCTCGCCGGGCAGCAGCACTCGGGTGAGCACCACGCCCCACACCGCTGCGAGCGGGAACATCAGCAGCCCGTAGACCGCCGCCGGCACCGAGATGTCGGTGTCGTCGAGCACCTCGACGGCCACGTAGATGGCCAGGGTGGCGTTGTGCACACCGATCTCGAACGAGCTGGCCACCGCCTGCGCCGGCGTGAGGCCGACGAGCCGCGGCACGAAGAACCCGACCACGAGGCTCACGACGCAGAACAGCGTGGCGGCTGCGCCCACCTGCGCCAGGTAGTCACCTGCGTCCGAGCCGGTGCTGGCCAGGATCCCGAGCACGAGGACCAGCAGGATCACGGCCGACGCGATGCGCACCGGCTTGTCGGCGCGCTGGGCGAAGCCAGGGCTCTTCGCGCGCACGAGCATGCCCACGAGCACGGGGGCGAGCACGACGACGAAGACCTCGACGACCTTGCGGAACTGCAGCGACACCTCGTCGTCGAGCCCGTAGTGGGCGATCGCGAGGTTGGTGATGAGCGGCAACGACCCGATCGCGATGATCGAGTTGATCGCCGTCAGGGACACGTTCAGGGCGACGTCGCCCCGGAACAGGTGGCTGTAGAGGTTGGCCGACGTGCCACCCGGCGACGCGGCGAGCAGCAGCATGCCGACGGCGAGCAGCGGGTCGAGGTCGAACGCGGTGACCAGGCCGAAGCAGACGACCGGCAGCACGACGAGCTGGCAGGCCAGGGCCACCGTGACCGCCTTCGGGTGGCGGGCCACGCGCCGGAAGTCGTCGGGCGTGAGCGAGAGGCCCAGCCCGAACATGATGATCCCGAGCGCGATGGGCAGCCCGACGGTCGAGAGCGCGGAGTCCATGGGCGAATCCTAGGAGTGATGCGGGTCACATCCTGGTCGGCGCTCCGGTCGATGGAGTGGTCCTGTCGGTCAGGGAAGGGCGTCGAGGATCGCGGGGATCCGCTCCCGGAAGGCCGCCACGCGGTCGCGCGTGCGCTGCGGCTCGCCGACCTTCTGCAGGTTCGCGATGCCGGCATCTCCCCGGGCGATGCCCGCGGCGATCCGCTCGCTGGCCGTCGTCATCCGCGCCACCACGGCGTCGAGGAGCGTCACCGGGCCCCACTCCCCGTAGGCCTCCACGACGAGGTCCAGACGTCGGGCGGTCTCCTGCGCGCCGATGTCGCGGTAGAGCGGGATGCCGGTCCAGACCAAGAAGGCGAGGTCGTCGATCGCACGCCCAGGGCCCGCCATGTCCCAGTCGATCATCGCGACGAAGTGGCCGCTCTGGATGATCCAGTTGTACGCGCCGGGGTCGTGGTGGCAGATGATCTGGTCGGCCTCCAGGAGCACCGGCTCGTCGCCGGTGCCGCGCCACCGCAGCGGCTCGTCGGGGCGGAAGTCCTCCACCAGGTCGTGGTACTCACGCAGCCACGTGACCGCCTCGACCAGCACCGTGTCGAGCACGACCTCCTGGTCGACCGGCACGCCGCGACCCTCGACGTAGCTGAGCACCTCGCGACCCTCCTCGTCGAGGCCCTCGACCCGTGGCACACCGCCGAGGCCCTCCGCGGCGAGGTGGTCGAGCAGGGCGTGGACGGCCGGCGACCAGGGCCCCGTGGGGCGGCGGACGGTGCGTCCGATGCGGATCGCTCCCCCGACGGCACCCGGCAGGTGCTCGACGTCGGCGCTTCCTCCGTCGTCCGGTCCCGTGTCCTGTGCGTCGTTCACGTGGCCCATCGTGGCACGCTGTCTCCCGTGGCTCACGGACACGCGCACTCCCTGGACGACCTCGACGTCGGCCCGCCCCGCCGGGGCCTGGCCGCGACCCTCGCCGTCGTGGTGGGGGCCATCTCGCTCGTGGCGGTCGTCGCCATGGTCATGCTGTGGCCGTCGGCGTCGGAGGTCCCGCGCGACGCCAACCCGCTGAGCGGCGAGGGTGTCAGCCTGGTCGACGCCACCGTCACCGCCGTCAAGCCGTTCGACTGCGGCTCAGGTGGCGTCGGTCCCGACAACCTGCCCACCGTGGCGGGCGACTGCGCCAACGTGACGGCCGAGACCGACGCCGGCGACGCCTCGTTCGTGCTCGACTCGGCGCGCTTCCAGGCCGGCATCGACGTCGGCGACGACATCGAGGTCATCCGCATCGCGCCCGCGGGCCAGGAGGCGACGTTCGAGTTCTACGACTTCCAGCGCAGCTTCCCGCTGCTGGCCCTCGCCATCGCGTTCGCCGTGCTGGTCGTGGCGGTCGCCCGCTGGCGTGGCCTGTTCGCGCTCGTCGGCATCGGCGTCACGCTGCTCGCGCTCATGCAGTTCATCCTCCCGGCCCTGCTGGCCGGCAGGTCCGCGCTCCCGGTGGCGATCGTGGGCTCGACGGTGATCATGACGCTCGTGCTGTACCTCGCGCACGGGGTGAGCATCCGCACCACCAGCGCCCTGTTCGGCACGTACTTCGGCATCGTCGCCACGGCGCTCATGGGCGCGCTGGCGACCGACTGGTCGAGCCTGACCGGCATCGGCTCCGAGGACGACCGGACGCTGGTGGCCACCGTGCCCGACCTGTCGATGTCGGGGGTCGTGGCCGCGACGATGGTGATCGCGGGGCTCGGCGTGCTGAACGACGTGACCGTGACCCAGGCGAGCGCGGTGTGGGAGATGCGCGCGCTCCAGCCGACCGCCAACGCGGCCAAGCTGTTCACGTCGGCCATGCGGATCGGCCGCGACCACATCGCCTCGAGCGTGTACACGCTCGTGTTCGCGTACGCGGGCTCGGCGATGACGGTGCTGCTGCTCATCACGGCGTACTCCCGGCCCCTGGGCGAGATGGCGTCGACCGAGGAGCTGGGCCAGGAGATCGTCCGCACGCTCGTGGGTGCCATCGGACTCGTCCTCGCGGTTCCCGTGACGACCGCGATCGCCGTCGCCCTGGCCCCCGCGGCCGAGGACGAGCCCGAGCACGCGGGCGGCCACCGCCGCGCCCCCGCCTGACTCCCCCCACCTCCACCGCACGCCCCGTCTCGACGCGTTCGGGTCGATCTGCGTCGGACGAACCGACGCGAGCGCGTCAGGACGCGGGCCGTGGCGCGGTGGCGTGCGTACCCTCAGGACATGGAGTGGGTCGGGATCGTGCTGTTCGCCGTGGGCGTGCTGGCCGTGCTGGTGCTGGCGCTGTACCTGTTCCAGCGCTCGCTCGACAAGCCCGGCGGCCGCGAGGGCCTGGGCACGATGGGCAACGGCATGGGCGTCATGGACAACTTCTTCAGCCCCTCGCGTGCCGACGCCAAGGAGGAGCTCGAGCGGCAGAAGCGTGCCGCCCACGTCATGCCGTCGCCGGACGAGGACGACGACGAGCGCCACGGCCGGGTCCGGCGCAACCCCGACGGATCGCCGCGTTCCATCCGGATCTCCCGCCCTCCGACGCACGACTGACGACGCCCGGACGACCCGGCTCCTCGGCGACCTCGTCCTGGGACGGTCGCCCCAGTCGCGGTTCTCAGGAGGCGGCCCGGGACGAAGGGCCCTACCGTCGAGGGATGCAGACCGCCCGCACGATCCTCGCGAGCACGATCGGCTTCTACGCGTTCATGGGCGCACAGGCCCTCGACGCGCTGCGGACCGGCTCCTCCCGCCGCCGCTGAGCCTCAGGCTCGTCGCGCGCCCATCGCCTCGCGCATCCCCCGCGTGGCCAGCTGGTCGGCCAGCTCGTTGTCGCTGACCCCGGAGTGACCCTTCACCCAGAACCACTCCACCTCGTGCCGGTCGCACGCGGCCTTGAGCCGCTGCCAGAGGTCGACGTTCTTGACCGGCTGCTTCGCCGCCGTGCGCCAGCCGTTGCGCTCCCACCCGGCGAGCCAGGACGTGATGCCGCTGCGCACGTAGGTGCTGTCGGTGTGCAGGTGCACCGTGCTCGGCCGGTTCAGCATCTCCAGCGCCATGATCGGCGCCGTCAGCTCCATCCGGTTGTTGGTCGTCGAGCCCGGCTCGCCGCCGCACAGCTCGCGCACGTGCTCGCCGTAGCGCAGCACCGCGCCCCAGCCGCCCGGACCCGGGTTCGGCGTGCATCCCCCGTCGGTGTGGATGGTCACGACAGCGGTCTGCAAGGCTTCGGTCGACATGGCGGGCCCATCCTCGCACCCGACGGCCGCGCGCGGGGGTGCGCACCGCCGGGGCGCGTAGCGTGGCGGTCATGAGCCTGCACACCGCCGACGAGCGGACCGTCCTGGAAGGTCTGCTCGACGCGCAGCGGACCGAGATCGCCCTGCTGCTCGACGAGCTCGACGACGCCGAGGCGCGCACCCGGCTCGTGTCGTCGATGACCACCGTCCTGGGCCTCGTGAAGCACGCGACGTTCGTGGAGAAGGTCTGGTTCCACTCGCGCGTGGCCGGCGTCCCGCGCGAGGACCTGCGCCTGCCCCGCACGCCGGCCGAGAGCTTCGAGCTGGCCGAGGACGACACCATCGAGTCGGTGCGAGCCGACTACGACGACGCCTGTGACCGCTCGCGCGTCGTGGCCGCCCAGCACGACCTCGACGAGACCTGGCCGTGGCACGACGGCCCGGTCTCCCTGCGGTACCTCTACGGCCACATGATCGCCGAGCTGGCCCGGCACGCCGGGCACGGCGACATCCTCGTGGAGCAGCTCATCGCGCGGCGCCCCGTCGGCACGGACTGAGCGTGATCGACCCGGTCGTGGCGCTGGCCGTGGTCGGCGCCGCGCACGCGGCGTTCCAGACCACGGTGTCGGTGGTCGTCTACCCAGCACTCGCCGCGGTCGGGCGCGAGGGCTTCGCCGCCGCGCACGAGGCGCACTCGAGGCGCATCGTCGCGCTCGTGGCCCCGCTCTACGCCGCACTCCTCGCCATGGGCGGGTGGGCCGCGCTGGCCGATCCGCGCCCGCTCGTGCTGGCGGCGGTCGCGGCGCACGGCGTCGCCCTCCTGCTCACGGCCTCGGTCGCCGCTCCGACCCACGGACGGCTCGGGTCGGACGGCCCCACCCCGGCGCTGCTGCGCCGACTGGCCCGCTCCGACCTCGCCCGCACGGCCGCCGCGTGGACCGGCCTCGTCCTGTCGCTCCTCGCCCTCGGCTGACCCGGGCCACGTACGATTCCCCCTCTGCGCGATCAGGGCTTATCCCTTCGCGTGGACCGTGCCGCGAGAAGGAAGCATCCTTGCCCGCGGCCGCATCCGTCAGGCCAGGTGCACGAAGTCTCCGACCGCGAGGACGCCGGGCGTCTCGACGTCGGCGTACACCGCCAGGCAGAGGTCACGCTCCGCGCCGAGGTGCTTCAGCAACGACCCCTCCGCGGAGGTCCCGTCCTGCGCGACGTCGACCATCCGGCACCGCGGGACCCGCTCGACGACGCGAAGGACCACGCTCCCGAGGGTGAGCGAACGACCCACCCAGGTCTCCTCGACGAACGGCTCGTCGGTGTCGACGACGACGTTGACGCGCAGCCGACGCGGGTCCGCGTCGACGCTCCACCGCTCGGCGCACCACGCGAGGGTGGCCGTGCCGACCAGCGACACCGCCCCTTGGTCCTGGTGCCCGACACCTGCCTCCGGCAGCACCCGCACCGCGGCCTCCATGACGGTGCTCAGCTCGGCGTCGAGGACTGCGTCTCCCACGGTCCACGTGCCCGCTCCGCTCGACACGACCACCTCGCCGGAGTCCGTCGTGCACGCCGCGTGCTCGAACACCGCGTCGCGCCGACGGAAGCGGCGGCTGTCCTTGCCCGACGCGAACCGTCCGTCCTCGTCCTCCACGGCGTACCAGCGGTCGCCCACCAGACCGCGCGCGTCGAGCTCGACGCTGTGCAGCGCCTCGCCGCCCATCGACTTCACCGGGTAGCGACGCAGGGCGACCACCGTCGGGCGAACGACACCGGGCGTCGTCACGGAGCCGTCGCCACCCGGACCCGGTTGCCGTCGGGGTCGACGACCTCGCAGTCGCGCGCCCACGGGTTCTCCTCCACCTCGACGCCGAGGTCGGCCGCGATCGCGTCGACGTCGGGCACCCAGAGGTAGACGAGCGACGGCCCGGGCGCGTCACCGGTGTGCTCGGACAGGTACACCCGGCACCCGTCGCGCACGACCCCGACGAACCGTGGGAGGCCCGGCTCGAACACGTGCCGGAACTCCTCGGCGAACCCGAGCCGCGCCCACCACGGCAGCGACGCGTCGACGTCGGCGACACGCAGGATCGGGACGGCGGAGACCTTCTGACGGCTCATGGCGTCACCCTCACACGACGGAGATCAGTCGGTCCACAGGACGACGACCCGACGCCGCCCCGGCGACGACCTCGACGTTCCGCGTCACGGGCTCGATGGCTTGCCTACCTGGGGATCGCTGCGACCGGATCCGAGGCGTCCTCCACGGGAGGACCTTCCCGCGAACGACGGGCCGCGCGACCATGTCCGACTCGGCCGGATGGGCTGCGACCTACACGTTGAAGCGGAACTCCACCACGTCGCCGTCGGCCATGACGTACTCCTTGCCCTCCATGCGGACCTTGCCGGCCGACTTCGCTGCGGCCATGGACCCGGCCTCGACGAGGTCGTCGAAGGAGACGATCTCGGCCTTGATGAAGCCCTTCTGGAAGTCGGTGTGGATCACGCCGGCGGCCTCGGGGGCGGTGGCGCCCTTCGGGATCGTCCAGGCGCGCGTCTCCTTGGGCCCGGCGGTCAGGTAGGTCTGCAGGCCGAGGGTGTCGAAGCCGACGCGGGCCAGCGCGTCGAGGCCCGGCTCCTCGACGCCCATCTCGGCGAGCATCTCCGCCCGCATGACCTCGGCCTCCTCGTCGTCACCCAGCTCGACCAGCTCGGCCTCGCTCTTGGCGTCGAGGAACACGGCCTCGGCGGGAGCCACGATGTCGCGCATCTTCTGCTTGAGGGCCTCGTCGGCCAGCTCGTCGGCGTCGCAGTTGAAGACGAAGAGGAACCGCTTGGCGGTCATCAGGTGCAGGTCGCGCAGGAGCGCGAGGTCGAGCCCGGCGTTGAGCACTCCGGTGCCGGCCTCGAGCGCGGTCTGGGCCTTCTGCACCTCGGCCAGCTGGGCCGCGAGCGACTTGTCCTTGCGCGACTCCTTCTCGAGCCGCGGGACCGCCTTCTCGACGGTCTGCAGGTCCGCGAGGATCAGCTCGGTCGAGATGGTCTCGATGTCGCTGCTCGGGTCGACCTTGCCGTCGACGTGCGTGACGTCCTCGTCGCGGAACACGCGGGTGACCTGGCAGATCGCGTCGGACTCGCGGATGTGCGAGAGGAACGCGTTGCCCATGCCCTCGCCCTCGGACGCGCCGCGGACGATGCCGGCGATGTCGACGAACTGGACCGTCGCCGGGAGGATCTTGGCCGAGCCGTGGATCTCCGCGAGCTTCTCGAGCCGCGAGTCCGGCACGCCGACCACGCCGACGTTCGGCTCGATCGTCGCGAACGGGTAGTTCGCCGCGAGGACGTCGTTCTTGGTCAGGGCGTTGAAGAGGGTCGACTTGCCCGCGTTGGGGAGTCCGACGATGCCGATGCTGAGTGCCACGAGGAACCAGCCTACTGGTCCGGCTCACGCGGCCCGACGGCGCGCATCAGCCCCAGACCCGCACCCACAGGCGACGCCAGAAGCCCTCGGTCGCGGCCAGCTTGGCCCGACGTCGGCGCAGGGCCGCGGTCTCCCCGTCCGCAGCGCCGGCCCAGCCGCCGGTGGCCAGCCCGGTGCCCACGGCCTGCTCGGGCGACGCGCCGCCGACCATGGCCGAGCCCGCGCCCGAGAACTCGGCGAGCCGGCGGTAGCAGTCGCCGCACAGCAGCCGCCCCGACACGGTCTCGTGGGCGCCGGGACGGCTGCCGCACTGCGTGCAGGTGCTCATGCGGCGAACCTACTCCCGCACCTCGGTGGCGTCGAGGTGCTCGGGACGCAGCGTGAAGTGCCGGCTGACCCCGCCGTACCAGGGGTCGTCGGGCACCTCGCCGAGGTCCTCCGCGCCGAGCCGCCGAGCCACCGCCGCCGACGGCGCGTTGTCGGGGTACATGCCGATGACGAGCGAGGCGTGTCCGGCGGCGAAGGCGCTGCGGGCGTGGGCGGCGGCACCCTCGGTCGCGTACCCGTGCCCGGCGCTGTCGGGGTGCAGGTGCCAGCCCAGCTCGTACTCCCCCGCGAACCCGCCGTCGATGCGCTCCATCCGCGACACCAGCACCGTCCCCACCATCACCCCGGTCTCGCGCACCTCCAGCGCGCGCCACGCCTGCAGCGGGTCCTCGGCCTCGCGAGCGTTGACCCGCACGACCCACGCGCGGGCGGCGTCGAGGTCGGCCATGGGCACGAACGGCGGGTTGTCGAGCCAGCGGATCACGTCGAGCCTGGAGAGGATCGAGAGCACCCTCGGGGCGTCCGCGTCGACGAAGCGGCGCACCGCGAGCCGCGGCGTCTCCACGCGCTCGGGGAAGTCCGGCCCGGTCAGCATGGGCCCGAGCGTACGGACCCAGGTGCCACGATGGCCGCATGACCGTCATCAAGATCAACGCCATCACCGTGCCCGACGACGCCGGCGACGAGCTGGCCCACCGCTTCGCCGCCCGCGCCGGTGCCGTGGACGGAGCCGACGGGTTCGAGGGCTTCGAGCTGCTGCAGCCCACCGACGAGCGCACCCAGTGGCTCGTCATCACCCGCTGGCGCGACGAGGACGCGTTCCAGGCCTGGCTGGCCTCGCCGTCGTTCGCGCACGGCCACCGGTCGGAGTCCGAGCGCGGTGGCGGCGACGCGCCGAGGCCGGTGTCGACCCACAGCGAGGTCTGGTCGTACCAGGTCGCCGGCGGATCGACCGGCAACCCCGCGGCCGACCCCACCCCCGGACCCGCCTGAGACCCGCCGTTCCAGCGCGCCGCCACGACTCTGTCGGTCCGATGCCCTAGCGTCACAGGCATGGCAGCCTCCGTGGCACCCTCGCCTGCCGGACCGGCCCGTCACGATCTCGGGGCCCGGCAGTCGATCCTGTTCGCCACGATGGCCCTCGCCGCCATCACCACGCTCGACGTCGTCACCGACGGTCGCCTCGGCCTGATCTTCTCCGTGGGCTTCGTGCTCGTCGTGGTCACGGTGCCGCTCGCGGTCGACGTCCGCTCGCTGCTGCCGGCCGGCGTCCTGCCGCCCGTGCTGCTCCTCGTGTTCGTGGGCGTCGTGGCGGCCGCATCGCCCGACGCGGTCGAGGTCTCCGGCCTGCCCGACGGCACCGGCTGGTTCGGACGCACCCTCACCGGCGTCATCGACCGCGGCGTCACGCTCATGGTCGGCCACGGACTGGCCCTCGCCGCGGTCGTGGCCCGGATCGTGACCGACCCCCACCACCCGCGTCGCGCGCGGGTCGCCCGTCCGACCCGTCGCACGGTCTGACCCGTGGAGGAGTACCTGCGGCTCAACCGCGCCATGTGGGACAGCCGTGCCGCACGGCACGCCGCCGCGGCGTCCTACGACCTCGACCGCTACCGCCGTGACTCGGCCGCGATCAGCGACGTCGTCCGCTTCGACCTGCCACGGCTCGGCGACGTCAGCGGCCTCGACACGGTGCACCTGCAGTGCCACATCGGCACCGACACCCTCAGCCTGCACCGCCTCGGGGCCACCGTCACCGGGCTCGACCTCTCCCCCGCGTCGCTCGCGGAGGCCCGCGCGCTCGCGGCCGAGGTCGGCGCCGACATCGGCTACGTCGAGTCCGACGTGTTCGACGCACCGGAGGCGCTGGGCCGCGAATGCTTCGACCTCGTCTACACCGGCATCGGTGCGATCTGCTGGCTGCCCAGCATCGACCGGTGGGCCGCCACCGTCGCTGCGCTCCTGCGCCCCGGCGGCAGGCTGGTGTTCCGCGACTGCCACCCCATGCTCGGCACCCTCGACGTCGTGGACGACCGCATCGAGCTGGTCTACCCGTACGCCGAGCACGTCGAGCCCCTCGTCTTCGAGGACACCGCGTCCTACGTCGACCCGGCCGACCACACGCTGCCCGGGCTGCCGTCCCGGGAGTGGGCGCACGGTCTCGCGGAGATCCTCACCGCGCTCATGGCGCACGGCATGGTCCTCGAGACGGTGCTCGAGCACGACAGCGTGCCGTGGGTCGCGCTGCCGGGCCACATGACGCCGCACCCCGAGGCGCCCGGCGAGTTCCGGCTGACCGACCGGCCCGAGCGGCTCGCCGCCAGCTTCACGATCGTCGCGAGCCTCAGCCGCTGAGGGCGTCCAGCACCTTCTGAACCCGCCGGGCCCGGGTGTCGTCGCCCTTCGCGTCGGCCACGCTGCGCGCGTGCTCCTTGCGCCGCGAAGGGGCGAGCGCGTCGAAGGCGGCGCGGAGACCGGCGGACCCCAGCGCCTCGGCCAGCGCGGGTGGCACCTCGACCTCGCGCGGGGCGTCGTCGCGCCGGATCACCACGTCGACGGTCTGCCCGACCTCGACGCCCAACGTGGCACGGGCGGCCTTGCTGAGCCCCACCAGGTTCTCGCCGCCCATCCGGGCCAGCCGCAGGGGCACCGTCGTCCCACCGATCGTCACGGCCACGGGGAAGGTCTTCCCGTCTCCCAGCCCGGCCACCTGCTCGTCGGTGAGCACGACGGCCGCCGCCGGCCCGCGGGGCTCCAGCGTCGTGGTCATGCGCAGCTCTGTCATGGGTCCTCCTGGGGTCGGGGAGTCAGCGTAGGTCTCGTCCGCGTGGGGTTGCCAGGGGTCCGGGGGCTGCCTAGCGTGGACACGACCGGGCCCAGCCAGGGCCGACTTCGGGGGAAGCAGGTCGCACCATGACCGCACGCACGTCCGTCCGTCTCACCACCGGCTTGCTCGCCGTCGGGCTGGCCACCACCGCGCTTGTCGCCACGACGTCGGCCGCCGAGGCCCGCACGCCGGCCCCGGGACCACCCTCAGGCTCGTCGACCGCCGTCGGCTCGGGTGGAGCCGTGTCGTCCGTCGACGCCGAGGCGTCCCGCGTGGGACTCGAGGTGCTGAAGCGTGGCGGCAACGCGGCCGACGCCGCCGTGGCCACCGCGTCGGCGCTGGGCGTCACCGAGCCCTACAGCGCCGGGATCGGCGGTGGCGGCTACTTCGTCTACTACGACGCGAAGCGCAAGAAGGTGTCGACGATCGACGGCCGTGAGACCGCGCCCGCCGGCATCACCCGTGACGCGTTCATCGACCCCGCGACCGGCGAGCCCTACCCGTTCACGCCCGACCTCGTCTCGTCCGGCGTGGCCGTCGGCGTCCCCGGCACCCCGGCCACCTGGGAGGCGGCGCTGCGCGACCACGGCAGGTGGTCGCTGCGCAAGGCCCTGGCGCCGTCCATCGCCCTGGCCTCGAGGGGCTTCCGTGTCGACGAGACGTTCCGCAGCCAGACGCTCGACAACGCCGAGCGCTTCGCGGCCTTCCCCGCCACGGCGAAGCTGTTCCTGCCGGGCGGCGACGCACCGAAGGTCGGCAGCACGTTCCGCAACCCCGATCTCGCCCGCACGCTCTCGCTCCTCGCGGCGAAGGGACCACGCGCCTTCTACACCGGCGCGGTCGCCCGCGACGTCGCCCGCACCGTGCAGGCACCGCCCAAGGACCCTGCCGCCGACCTGCCCGCACCCGCCGGCTCCATGACCGAGCGCGACCTCGCCGGGTACCGCGTGGACCGCCAGGCGCCGACACGGGCCCGCTACCGCGGCCTCGACGTGTTCGGCATGGCGCCGTCGTCCTCCGGTGGCATCGCGGTGGGCGAGGCGCTCAACATCCTCGAGGGGTTCCGGCTCGGTGGGGGGCAGCGCCTCGGCACGTCGTTGCACCTGTTCCTCGAGACCTCAGCCCGAGTCTTCGCCGACCGCGCCGCCTACGTCGGCGACGTGCCGGGCGTGCCGACGTCGACGCTGCTCAGCCAGCGCTTCGCCGACTCGCGGGCCTGCACCATCGACCCCACCAAGGCGTCGAGCCGCCCCGTCGCCGCCGGCGCACTGGACGGCTCCGGTTGTGCCACGGTGGCCAACGAGGAGAAGCCCGACACCGAGAACATCTCCACCACCCACCTGTCCGTCGTCGACCGGTGGGGCAACGCCGCCTCGTACACGCTCACGATCGAGCAGACCGGTGGGTCGGGCATCACCGTCCCCGGCCGCGGTTTCCTGCTCAACAACGAGCTGACCGACTTCACGGCCGTCTACGACCCGAAGGACCCGAACCGCATCGAGCCCGGCAAGCGTCCGCGTTCGTCGATGTCGCCCACCATCGTGCTCGACCGTGGCCGGGTGAAGTACGTCGTCGGCTCGCCGGGCGGCGCCACCATCATCACGACGGTGCTGCAGGTGCTGGTGAACCGCATCGACCTCGGCATGACCCTGCCGCAGGCCGTGGCCGCACCGCGCGCGTCACAGCGCAACGTCGCGGTGACGCCCGCCGAGCCCGCGTTCATCGAGCAGTACGGCTCGCTGCTCGCCCCGTTCGGCCAGCAGCTCACGCCGTCGGGCGACGCCTTCACCTCGCAGGCCGAGATCGGCGCAGCCGCCGCGATCGAGCAGGACCGGCGCGGTCGGCTCATCGCGGTCGCCGAGCCCGAGCGCCGCGGTGGCGGCACCGCTCTGGTCGTCAAGCCCGACCGGCGGCGCTGAGCGCCGCGACCCGGGTCGGCGATTCCCATCACCTGATGGGAATCACGAGCTCCCCCTGGTTCTTCCTCACTGACCCTGGAGGGAACACCGAGGTGAGTGGGGGATTCCCATCACCTGATGGGACTCGTGGGACTGCTCAGACGAGGCCGGCGGCCTTCATGTCCTTGCGCAGCTCGGGCGGGAGGGCGAAGGTGAGGGTCTCGTCGGCGGTGCGGACGGCCGCGGCGTCGGGGTGGCCGTGCTCCGAGAGGTACGTCAGCACGTCCTGCACGAGGTCGTCGGGCACCGAGGCGCCGGACGTGACGCCCACGGTCTCGACGCCGTCGAGCCAGGCCTCGTCGAACTCGCTGATGTCGTCGATCCGGTACGACGCCTTGGCGCCGGCCTCGAGCGCGACCTCGACGAGGCGGACCGAGTTGGAGGAGTTCGACGAGCCGACGACGATGACCAGGTCGGCGTCCTTCGCGATCTCCTTGACCGCGACCTGACGGTTCTGGGTGGCGTAGCAGATGTCGTCGGACGGCGGGTCCTCCAGCTGCGGGAACTTCTCGCGCAGCCGGCGCACCGTCTCCATGGTCTCGTCGACGCTCAGGGTGGTCTGCGACAGCCACGACAGCTTGGTGCCCTCGGGGAACTCGAGGTCGTCGACGTCGGCCGGGCTCTGCACGAGCGTGATGTGCTCGGGAGCCTCGCCCGCGGTGCCCTCGACCTCCTCGTGGCCCTCGTGACCGATGAGCAGGATGCGGTAGTCGTCGGCGGCGAACCGACGCGCCTCGTGGTGCACCTTGGTGACCAGCGGGCAGGTGGCGTCGATCGTCTTGAGGCTCCGCTCGGCCGCCTCGGCGTGCACCATCGGCGACACGCCGTGGGCGGAGAACACGACCGTGGCGCCCTCGGGCACCTCGTCGAGCTCCTCCACGAAGATCGCGCCACGGTCGGCCAGCGTGTTGACGACGTGCTTGTTGTGCACGATCTGCTTGCGCACGTACACGGGGGCGCCGTAGAGGTCGAGCGCCTTCTCGACCGTGATGACGGCGCGGTCGACGCCTGCGCAGTAGCCGCGCGGGTCGGCGAGGAGGACGCTCCCGCCGACGGGGGGCATGCCGAGGTGCACGTTGGTCGTCATGACCTCATCGTAACGACCGGGGGCAGACGTCGAGGACGTCCGCCGCCGCCTCCGGCCTCGGAGGTAGGTCTCGCACCTCATCGGCCGTCGACGAGGTGCGAGACCTACCTCCAGGCGAGCCGTTCGGTGCGTCACCTACCTCTGACGGCTCGTTCGGTGCGTCACCTGCCTCCGACGGGCCGGGACGGGGAGGGCCGTGGGTGGCGCGGAGCGTCGGGGCCACCTCCTAGGGTGTGGGCCATGGCCCTGGACACGAGCGCGGACTCCCCCGCGCCGCTGCGCCAGGTCTCCACGCTCATCGGGCAGTGGGTCGGCCGGCTCGGGCCGGTGTGGGTCGAGGCCGAGGTCGCCCAGCTGACCCGTCGTCCCGGCATCTGCTTCCTCGTCCTGCGCGACCTGCGCGCCACCCTCTCGGTGCGCGCCACGTGCCACGCCTCGGTGCTCGACGCGTCCCCCGCCCCGGTCACCGAGGGCGCGCGGGTGGTCGTGCACGCCAAGCCGGAGTTCTACGAGCCCAACGGGTCGCTGACCCTGCAGATCCGCGAGATCCGGCCCGCCGGCGAGGGCGAGCTGCTCGCCCAGCTCGAGCGCCGCAAGCAGCTGCTGGCCGCCGAGGGCCTGTTCGACGCCCGGCTCAAGAAGCCGCTGCCGTTCCTGCCCGGCACCGTCGGCCTGGTCACCGGCCGCGCCTCGGCGGCCGAGCGCGACGTGCTCGAGAACGCCCGGCTGCGCTGGCCCGGGGTGCGGTTCGAGGTCCGGCACGCCCTCATGCAGGGCAGCGGCTCGGCCCGCGCCGTGGCCGCCGCCGTCGAGGAGCTCGCGTCGCAGGTCGACGTCATCGTGGTCGCGCGCGGCGGCGGGTCGCTCGAGGACCTCCTGCCGTTCTCCGACGAGGCCCTGGTGCGCACCGTCCACGCCTGCCGCGTGCCGGTGGTCAGCGCCATCGGCCACGAGCAGGACACACCGCTGCTCGACCTCGTGGCCGACGTCCGCGCGTCCACACCCACCGACGCCGCCAAGCGGGTGGTCCCCGACGCCGCCGAGGAGAACGACCGGCTCGCCGGTGCCCGCGCCCGCCTGCGCCGGGCCGTCTCGGGCTTCGTCGCGCACGAGGCGCACGCGCTGGCCCAGCTGCGCTCCCGGCCGGTGCTCGCCGCGCCACTCACGCTCGTCGACGCCCAGGAGGACGCCCTGGCGCACCTGCGCGAACGCACCCACCGGGCGCTCGGGCACCGGCTCGACCGCGAGCACGACGCCGTCGGCCACCACCTCGCGCGAGTGCGGGCCCTGTCGCCACTGGCCACGCTCGAGCGCGGCTACGCCGTGGCCCAGACCGCCGACGGGCACGTGCTCACGTCGGTCAACGACGTCCCCGACGCCTTCGTCGTGCGCCTGGCCGACGGCAGCGCCCACGTCACCACCGACCGCACCGAGGAGACCCGCCATGACGACTGACCCCGCCCCCGAGACGGAGCCCGACGGGCAGGAGCTCTCCTACGAGCAGGCCCGCGACGAGCTGGTCAGCGTCGTCCAGCGGCTCGAGAACGGTGGCGTCGGCCTGGAGGAGTCGCTCGCCCTGTGGGAGCGCGGCGAGCACCTGGCCGCCGTCTGCCAGCGGTGGCTCGACGGCGCCCGCGCGCGGCTCGACCGTGCCGCCGGCCACGACGACGACGAGGACGACGAGGCCTGACCGGGATCGACCGCCCGGCTCAGGCGAGGGACGCGAGGTACTGCTCGAGCGTCGCGCGGTCCACGTCGCTCGTCACGACGGCGGTGGTGCGCTGCTCGGGACCCTCCACCTCGCGCGAGTAGGTGCTCTCGCCGTCCGGTGAGGTCCAGCGGGTCCAGGTCTCGCCACCGACCTGCACGTCGTCCACCCGCTCGCTGCCCTCGGCGTACTCGTCGACGGCGGCTTCCTCGCCCTCGGGTGCCTGCGTGAGCCCGATGAAGTCGGTGTCGGACGTCAACGTCCCCAGGCTCCACACGCCGTCGCGCACCCGCGACGACGTGACCTTCCAGCCCTCCGGCAGCGACGTGGGCGCCAGCAGGTCGGCCCCCGTCTCGCGCTCGGCGCCCGGCAGCACGGCGGAGTAGTCGACCGCGGGCACGTCGGGCGTCTCGGGCGTGCTGCCGAACAGGAACTGCGTCGCGGCCCAGACCAGCAGCAGGGCTGCGCCGAGGACCCCGACGGAGCGGAGGATGTCCCCCAGCTTGGGATTGCCTCGACTGGAACCGGCCATGCGTCCTCCGCTGCTCTGTCGTGCCGCACCTGCGGCTGGTTCGTCGGTGTTCCGCCGCGAGTGCGGCTAGGCTCCGGTCATGGTCGTGCACAGGCTCTCCGACGCCGCCGCGCTCGTCGGCGTCAGCGATGACACCCTACGACGCTGGCAGCAGCAGGGCCGGTTCAACCCGGTCGACGCCGACGGCCGGGCCGGCATCGAGGGGGTCGACCTCGCGAGGCTCGCCGCCGACCACGCGGCGACCCCCGACCACGGACCCGAGCACACGAGCGCGCGCAACCGGCTGCGCGGCATCGTCACGCGGGTCACGGCCGACACCGTGATGGCCCAGGTCGAGCTCGTCTGCGGGCCCTACCGCGTGGTCTCCCTCGTCAGTCGCGAGTCCGTCGACGCCCTCGGCCTCGAGCCCGGCGCCATCGCCTGGGCCACCGTCAAGTCCACCAACGTCTCGCTGGAGGTCACCCCGTGAAGCGTCTCGCCCTGCTCGTCCTGACCCTCCCCCTGGTCCTGTCCGGCTGCGGCAACAGCGACGCCGTGGACCCCCGGGCCGACGTCGACAGCACGCTCACCGTGTTCGCGGCGGCCTCGTTGAAGGGTTCGTTCACCGAGCTCGCCGACCGCTTCGAGGAGCAGAACGAGGGCGTGACCGTGGAGCTGAGCTTCGCCGGGTCGTCCGACCTCGCCGCGCAGATCGCCGAGGGCGCCCCGGCCGACGTGTTCGCCTCGGCCGACGAGAAGAACATGACGACGCTCGTCGACGAGGACCTCGTGGAGGGCGAGCCGCAGGACTTCGCCACCAACACGCTCGTCATCGTCACCCCACCGGACGACCCGGGCGACGTCACGTCGCTGGCCGACCTTGGCAACCCCGACCTCGACGTCGTGGTCTGCGCGCCCCAGGTGCCGTGCGGTGCCGCCTCCGAGAAGCTCGCGAAGAAGGACGGCGTCACGCTGGCTCCCGACAGCGAGGAGCAGTCGGTGACCGACGTGCTGGCCAAGGTCGCGGCCGGCGAGGCCGACGCAGGCCTCGTGTACGTGACGGACGCCGAGGCCGCGGGCGACGACGTCGAGACCGTCGAGGTCCCCGGCGCCGAGGACGTGGTCAACACCTACCCGATCGCAGCGCTCGCGGACGCCCGCCAGCCCGGGCTCGCACAGGACTGGGTCGAGTGGGTCACGAGCGACGAGGGTCAGAAGGTGCTGGACGACGCCGGCTTCGGCCCGCCGTGACCACGCCGACTCCCGCGCAGGCCCCCGCTGGGCGGCGCGGGGCAGGGGGGCGGGGGGCGGGCTGGCCCCGCGGGGACCGCTCCCCCACCTCCGGCGACCTGCCCGGCTGGATCTGGGTGCCCGCTGCGGCCGGCGCCGCCCTGGTGGTGCTGCCGCTCGTGGCCCTGCTGGCTCGCGTCGAGTGGACCGACCTGCCGTCGCTGCTGACGTCGGAGTCGGCGCGGTCGGCCCTCCGGCTGAGCCTGCGGACGGCGGCGGTGTCCACGGTGCTGTGCATCGTGCTGGGCGTGCCCATGGCCTTCGTGCTGGCGCGCGCCCGGTTCCCCGGCCAGGCGCTCCTGCGCGCGCTCGTCCTGCTCCCGCTGGTGCTGCCACCGGTCGTGGGAGGCATCGCGCTGCTGGCCACGTTCGGTCGGCGGGGGCTGCTGGGCGAGTCGCTGGACGTGCTGGGCGTGCAGGTGGCGTTCTCCACGACCGCGGTGGTGCTGGCGCAGACGTTCGTCGCTCTGCCGTTCCTGGTGATCAGCCTGGAGGGCAGCCTTCGCACGGCGGGCCGGCGCTACGAGGTGGTGGCCGCGACGCTCGGGGCCCGCCCCACCACGGTCCTGCGCCGGGTCAGCATCCCCCTCGTGCTCCCGGGTCTGCTCTCCGGCGCCGTGCTGGCGTTCGCCCGCGCGCTGGGCGAGTTCGGCGCCACGATCACCTTCGCCGGCAGCCTGCAGGGGGTCACGCGCACGCTGCCGCTCGAGATCTACCTGCAGCGCGAGACCGATCCCGACGCCGCCGTCGCGCTGTCGCTGCTGCTCGTCGTCGCGGCGGTCGCCGTGATCGCGCTGGTCCGCGGACGGGGGTCCTCCCTGTGAGCGTGCAGCTGGTCGTCGACGCCCCCGACCGCGGCGTCATGCTCGAGCTCGACGTCGCGCCGGGCACCACCCTGGGCCTCGTGGGGCCCAACGGAGCCGGGAAGTCGACCGTGCTCGCCACGCTCGCCGGCACGCTGCGTCCGCAGCACGGTCGCGTGGTCGTCGACGGCGAGGTCCTGCTCGACACCGCCTCCGGCACGTGGTGCGCCCCGCACGAGCGCGGCGTCGGCCTGCTCGCGCAGGAACCGCTGCTGTTCCCGCACCTCGGCGTCCTCGACAACGTGGCCTTCGGCCCACGCAGCGCGGGCGCCTCGAGGGCCGCGGCACGGGAGACCGCCCGCGACCATCTCGACGAGCTGGGCTGCGCGGACCTGGCGGACCGTCGGCCCGGCACCCTGTCGGGCGGTCAGGCGGCTCGGGTCGCCCTGGCCAGGGCACTGGCCCCCGACCCACGTCTGCTGCTGCTCGACGAGCCGATGGCCGCCCTCGACGCGGGCACCGTCCCCCTGCTGCGCTCGGCGCTCGCGCAGGTGCTGCGCCGACGTCGGCAGGACGGCGGGACGGCCGTCCTGGTCACCCACGACGTGCTCGACGCCCTGCTGCTGACGGACCGGCTCGCGGTCGTCGAGGACGGCCGTCTGGTCGACGTCGGCCCCACCGCGCGCGTCCTGGAGCAGCCACGGAGCAGGTTCGCCGCCGACCTCGCCGGACTCAACCTGGTGCGCGGCACCGCGACCGGCCCGGGCCTGCACGGTGACGACGGACTGGTGGTGCACGCCGCCACGGCCGCGCTCCCCGACGGCAGCCCGGCCGTGGCCGTCCTGGACCCGACGGCGGTCGCGGTGCACCTCGACGCCCCCGTCGGGAGCCCACGCAACGTGTGGCCCGCCACCGTCACGTCGGTCGAGCCGCGCGGCCAGCGCGCGCTCGTGCGGACCGACGTCGTGAGCGCCGACGTGACCGTCGACGCCGTCGCCGAGCTGCGGCTGGAGCCCGGCCGACGCGTCCACCTGGTGGTCAAGGCGAGCGAGGTCCAGGTGCACGGGATCTGAGCGACGCCCGTCGCCGGTAGGGTGCACTCGTGGACAGCCTGCAGCCCGCCGCCCAAGCCCCGGACCGCAACCTCGCCCTGGACCTCGTCCGAGTCACGGAGGCCGGCGCCATGGCCGCCGGCCGCTGGGTCGGACGCGGGGACAAGAACGGCGCCGACGGCGTGGCCGTCAACGCGATGCGGAGCCTCATCAACACCGTCGCGATGGACGGCGTCGTCGTCATCGGCGAGGGCGAGAAGGACGAGGCCCCGATGCTGTTCAACGGCGAGCACGTCGGCGACGGCACGGGCCCGGAGTGCGACGTGGCGGTCGACCCGATCGACGGCACGACGCTCTGCGCCAAGGGCATGCCCAACGCCATCGCGGTCATGGCCGTCGCGCCCCGCGGCTCCATGTACGACCCGTCGGCCGTCTTCTACATGGAGAAGCTCGTGGCCGGCCCCGAGGCCGCCGATGCCGTCGACATCCGGCTCCCCGTGGCCGAGAACATCGCCCGCGTGGCCAGGGCCAAGGGCATCAGCAACAGCGACGTCACGGTCTGCGTGCTCGACCGACCCCGCCACGCCGACCTCACGCAGCAGATCCGTGACGCGGGCGCGCGCATCAAGTTCATCAGCGACGGCGACGTCGCCGGGGCCATCGTGGCGGTGCAGCCCGACTCCGGGGTGGACCTGCTCGTCGGCACCGGCGGCACGCCCGAGGGCATCATCACCGCCTGCGCCATCAAGGCGATCGGCGGCGTGATCCAGGGCCGCCTCGCCCCCACCGACGACGACGAGCGTCAGCGTGCGATCGACGCCGGCCACGACCTCGACCGCGTGCTGCTCACCGACGACCTCGTGGTCGCCGACGACTGCTTCTTCGTGGCCACCGGCATCACCGACGGCGAGCTGCTGTCCGGGGTGCGCTACTCGGCCGGCAAGGCGTTCACCGAGTCGATCGTCATGCGCTCGCGCAGCGGCACGATCCGCAAGATCACCAGCGAGCACCAGCTCACGAAGCTCAAGGCGTACTCGTCGATCGACTACGAGCACTGAGCCTGCCCTGAACCGCCGCATGGCCGACGATCGGGGGATCCATGGAGACGTCTGACGAGGGACGCGCCCGTCACGTGCGCAGCGTCGACGACGTGCTGGCCCTCATGGACACCCTCTTCGACTCGACCGCCGACCGGTGGTCCGACGGGGCGGGCCGGTCCTGGTGGGACGACTTCTACACCGACCGGTCGCGCCCGGTGCCGTTCTTCGTCGACAAGCCCGACGAGAACCTCGTCGCGTGGCTCGACGCCGGGCTGGTGCCTCCGGGACGCGCGCTCGACCTGGGCTGCGGCGCAGGGCGCAATGCCCGTCACCTGGCGTCGCGCGGGTTCCAGGTCGACGGCATCGACCTGTCGCAGACCGCCGTCGCGTGGGCCCGCGAGCACGCACCCGCTCAGGAGCCAGCCCAGGAGCCGGCACCGCGCTTCCACGTCGGCGACGCACTCGGCGAGGCCGGCGCGACCCTGACGGGACCGTACGACCTGGTGTACGACTCGGGCTGCCTGCACCACCTGCCGCCGCACCGACGCATCGCCTACCTGCGCCTGATCGACCGCGTCCTCGCCCCGGGCGGCGTCCTCGGCATCGTCTGCTTCGCCGACGGGCAGATGGGCACGAGCGTCCCGGACGCCGAGCTGTACCTGCGCGGCGGGCTGGAGGGCGGGCTGGCGTTCACGCCGGAGTCGCTGCGCTGGATCTTCCAGGACCTCGAGCCCGTCGAGTCCCGGCCGATGCTGGCCCAGGACCCGGAGGCGACGCTCTTCGGCGAGGAGTTCCTCCTCACCGCGCTCTTCCGCCGCCCGTGAGGTGCCGTCAGCGCGGTCGGGGCAGGCCCGCGGCGGCGAAGATCCGCGCGTAGATCTCCCGCACCACCGTCTGCTTGCGTGCGTTGTACTGCATCACGTGCTCTCCCGCCTCGGCCGCGGCTGCCGCCGCCGCTCGCTTGGCCTCCGCGTACAGCTCTCGATCGTCGGGGTGGTTGCGCAGCCAGTCGCGGAACATCAGCATCCGCTCCGTCTCGGCCGAGTCGCGCTCGAGGACGTGCAGGTTGGTGCGCGGCCGGCCGTGGCGCAGCAGCCGGTGCCCGTGCCACCACGGCTCGCGCACCGTCAGGACGAAGCCCTGCTGCTCCAGCGCCGGGACGTAGGCGTCCTCGTCAGCGGGATCGGGCACCACCAGGAGAAGGTCGATGATCGGCTTGGCCGGGAGCCCGGGCACCGACGTGGACCCCACGTGCTCGAGGCTCACGACGTTCGGCCCGAGCGCGGCGCGCAGGGTCGCGACCAGGCCGGCCGCCTGCTCCGGCCAGGTCGGGTCCGGGTCGACGACCGCCACCTCGCGGCCCGGTCCCGCACCACCGACCCAGGGGCTCGATCCCGGCGGCGGCTCGGCGTCGTCGAACCGGACGATCTCCTCGGAGGTGGCCATCGTCCGACCCTAGACCGCCGGACGGACGACCGGGCGACCGTCCGTTCCACGGGCCCGGCTGGTCCCGAAACCGTACGATCGGGTCCATGGCCGGTTCTGGAGAACAGTTCGCGCACCTGCCCTCGGGCATCGACCTCTGCTTCGAGACGTTCGGTGACCCGAGTGATCCACCCGTCCTGCTCGTCATGGGGCTGGGCGGGCCGATGGGCTGGTGGGACAGCGAGTTCTGCGAGCGTCTGGTGGCCCGTGGCTACTTCGTCGTCCGCTACGACAACCGCGACACCGGCCGCTCCACCAAGCTGCGCCAGCACCGGGTCAGCCGGATCGACATCCTCAAGGCGGTGGCGGGCCTGGCGAAGGCGCCGTACTCCATCGGCGACCTGGCCGCCGACGCCTTCGGCCTGCTCGACCACCTCGGCATCGACGCCGCGCACGTCGTGGGCGTGTCGATGGGCGGGATGATCGTGCAGACCATGGCCGTGGCCGAGCCCGACCGCGTGCTGTCGCTGACGTCGATCATGTCGACCACCGGCAAGCGCACCGTCGGGTACCAGAACCCCAAGATCCTGCCGGCCCTGCTGAGCAAGGCCGGGCACACCCGCGACGAGTACGTGGCCCGCTCGCTACGCGGCACGTCGATGATCTCGTCCCCGGACTTCCCGACCGACGAGGAGTTCGCCCGCAACCGCGCCTACGAGACGTACGACCGCGGCTGGTCGGCCGGCGGCGTCACGCGCCAGCTCATGGCGATCCTCACGCAGCCGGACCGCACCACGGACCTCGAGTCGCTCGACGTGCCCTCCACCGTGATCCACGGCCTGAAGGACCCGCTCGTGCACCGCTCGGGCGGCCGCGCGACGGCCGCCGCGCTCAAGGGCTCGGAGCACCTCGAGATCGCCGGCATGGCCCACGACCTGCCCAGCCAGCTCTACGACACGATCATCGACGCGGTCGTGCGCACCACCGAGCGCGCCTCCGCGCGGCACTAGTCGTCCCAGGGCCGGGGCTCAGGACTCGCTCCACACCCCGAGCCGATTGCCCGCGGGATCGGTGAAGTGGAACCGCCGCCCACCGGGGAAGGCGAAGATGTCGTCGACCACCGAGCCGCCGGCGTCGAGGACCGCCTGGCGCGTGGCCTCGAGGTCGGCCGACCACAGCTGCACGAGCGGGCCGCTCGTCCCCGGGGTCCCGGCCGGGTCGAGGCCGCCGACCTCACCCTCGCCGTCGAGCGCCTGGATGCCGACGTAGGCGGGGTCGTCTGCCGGGCCGTAGTCGGTGAAGGACCAGCCGAAGGCCGCGCCGTAGAAGGCCTTCGCGGCCTGCAGGTCCGGTGCCGGGAGCTCGACGTAGTCGATGCCGTGGTGGGTGTGCGTCATGGCGCGACGCTAGCCCCGACCACCGACACCCCCGCCCACGACGACCGTCCTAGGCTGGCCGACGTGGACGACGAGGTGGTGGTGCGGACGCGTGCCGACGGCGCCACCGAGCTGCGCGTCAACGGCGTCTTCGTGATGGACGACGTCGAGACCTCCTCCGAGCGGCTGCTCGCGGATCACGCGCTCGATCTCGGGGCCCGCGACGTGCTCGTCGGGGGCCTGGGGCTCGGGTTCACCGCCCGTGCGCTGCTCGAGGCCGAGGATGGTCGCCGGGTCGAGCGGCTGGTGGTGGCGGAGCTGCACGACGGCGTCATCCGTGCGGTGCGCGGCGGAGCCGGCGCCGGTCCCGAGGTGCTCGACGACCCGCGCTGCACCGTGGTGGTCGGCGACGTGCTCGACGTCGTCGCGGCCCAGCCCGCGGCGTCGCTCGACGCCGTGCTCCTCGACGTCGACAACGGACCGGACTTCCTCGTGCACGACGCCAACGCGGCCGTCTACGACTCCACCGGGGTGCGTGCGTGCGCCCGTGCGCTGAGGCCGGGCGGGACGCTGGCCGTGTGGTCGATGGCCGACTCCGAGACCCTGCGCGAGCGGCTCGGTGAGGTGCTGGACGACGTCCGCGCCGTCGCCGTGCCCGTCGACCTGCAGGGCCGCGCCGAGCACTACTGGGTCCTCACCGGCCACGCCCGCTGACCCGGAACGCTATGGTCGCCCCGTGGCAGCCGCAGACTTCCTCTACTCCGACCTGCTCCCGACCGGGCCCGACGCGACGCCCTACCGTCTCGTCACCACCGAGGGCGTCTCGACGTCCGAGGTCACCCTGCCGGACGGCAGCACCCGCACCTTCCTGCACGTGGAGCCCGAGGCGATCCGCCGGCTCACCGCGGAGGCGATGCACGACATCAGCCACTACCTGCGGCCCGCGCACCTCGCCCAGCTGCGGCGCATCATCGACGACCCGGAGGCCTCCGGCAACGACCGGTTCGTGGCGCTCGACCTGCTGAAGAACGTCAACATCTCGGCCGGCGGCGTGCTGCCCATGTGCCAGGACACCGGCACCGCGATCGTCATGGGCAAGAAGTCCGAGGGCGTCCTCACCGGTGCCGACGACGCCGAGGCCATCAGCCGGGGCGTGCACGACGCCTACACGACGCTCAACCTGCGGTACAGCCAGCTCGCTCCCCTCACCACGTACGAGGAGAAGAACACCGGCACCAACCTGCCGGCGCAGATCGAGCTGTACTCCACGCCCGGCACCAAGCCCACTCCCGAGTACTCGTTCCTGTTCATGGCCAAGGGCGGCGGGTCGGCCAACAAGTCGTTCCTGTACCAGGAGACGAAGGCGATCCTGAACCCCACGCGGCTGCTGGAGTTCCTCGACGAGAAGATCAAGAGCCTCGGCACCGCCGCCTGTCCGCCGTACCACCTGGCGGTCGTCATCGGCGGCACGTCGGCGGAGTTCGCGCTCAAGACCGCCAAGTACGCCTCGGCGCACTACCTCGACGAGCTGCCCACCGAGGGCTCGATGAGCGCGCACGGCTTCCGCGACGTCGAGCTGGAGCAGCAGGTCTTCGAGCTGACGCAGTCGTTCGGCATCGGCGCCCAGTTCGGCGGCAAGTACTTCTGCCACGACGTCCGCGTCGTGCGCCTGCCCCGCCACGGCGCCTCCTGCCCCGTGGCCATCGCCGTGTCCTGCTCGGCCGACCGCCAGGCCCGCGCCAAGATCACCCCCGAGGGCGTGTTCCTCGAGCAGCTCGAGACCGACCCGGCGCAGTACATGCCCGACGCGGGCGTGGCCGAGGACATCAGCGGCGGCGAGGTCGTGCAGGTCGACCTCACGCGACCGATGGACGAGATCCGCGCACAGCTGTCGCAGTACCCCGTCAAGACGCGGCTGTCCCTCACCGGTCCGCTCGTCGTGGCTCGCGACATCGCGCACGCCAAGATCGCCGAGCTGCTCGACGCCGGGAAGCCGATGCCGCAGTACATGAAGGACCACCCCGTCTACTACGCCGGACCGGCCAAGACGCCCGAAGGCATGGCGTCCGGGTCGTTCGGACCGACGACGGCCGGCCGCATGGACTCCTACGTGCGCCGCTTCCAGGAGGCCGGTGGCTCCCTGGTCATGCTCGCCAAGGGCAACCGCAGCAAGCAGGTCACCGAGGCGTGCGACGCGTTCGGCGGCTTCTACCTGGGCTCCATCGGTGGCCCGGCCGCCCGTCTGGCACAGGACTGCATCCGCAGCCAGGAGGTGCTGGAGTACCCCGAGCTGGGCATGGAGGCGGTCTGGAAGATCGAGGTCGAGGACTTCCCGGCGTTCATCGTGGTCGACGACAAGGGCAACGACTTCTTCACCGACCCGTCCGGTGGCGTCACCGTGCCGGTCACCGGGCTGCGCGTCCGCTCCGCCGAGTAGCCGTCCGACGGGCCCGCGCTAGCGTGGTCGCATGACCGAGACCGACACGACCTGGCGCATCGAGCACGACACCATGGGCGAGGTGAAGGTGCCCGCCGACGCCCTCTGGCGTGCGCAGACCCAGCGCGCCGTCGAGAACTTCCCGATCTCCGGCACCCCGATCGAGCCGGCCCAGATCAAGGCCCTGGCCCAGATCAAGGGTGCCTGCGCGAAGGCCAACGCCGAGCTGGGCATCCTCGACGCCGACGTCGCCGAGGCGATCGTCGCCGCCGCGGCCGAGGTCGCCACCGGCGCCCACGACACCCAGTTCCCGATCGACGTGTTCCAGACCGGGTCGGGCACGTCGAGCAACATGAACACCAACGAGGTCATCGCCACCCTCGCCACGCGCTCGCTCGGCAAGGACGTGCACCCGAACGACCACGTCAACGCGTCGCAGTCGAGCAACGACGTGTTCCCGACGTCGATCCACGTGGCGGCCACGGCCTCCACGGTCAACGAGCTGCTGCCCGACCTCGACCACCTCGCACAGGCCCTGGAGCGCAAGGCCGACGAGTTCGCCGAGGTCGTGAAGTCCGGCCGCACGCACCTGATGGACGCCACCCCCGTGACCCTCGGCCAGGAGTTCGCCGGGTACGCGGCCCAGGTGCGCAAGGGCATCGCCCGCATCGAGCGCGCCCTGCCGTCGGCCGCCGAGGTCCCTCTGGGCGGCACCGCCGTCGGCACGGGCATCAACACCCCGGTCGGGTTCCCGCAGCGGGTCATCGAGCTGCTCGCGGCCGACACGGGCCTGCCGATCACCGAGGCCACCGACCACTTCGAGGCCCAGGGCGCCCGCGACGGGATCGTCGAGCTGTCCGGGGCGCTGCGCACCGTCGCCGTCAGCCTCACCAAGATCTGCAACGACCTGCGCTGGATGGGCTCCGGACCCCGCACGGGTCTCGGCGAGATCAACCTGCCGGACCTGCAGCCCGGGTCGAGCATCATGCCCGGCAAGGTCAACCCGGTGCTGCCCGAGGCCACGCTCATGGTGTGCGCGCAGGTCATCGGCAACGACGCGACGATCACGTACGCGGGCGCGTCGGGGTCGTTCGAGCTGAACGTGCAGCTGCCGGTCATCGGCCGCAACGTCCTGGAGTCGATCCGGCTGCTGGGCAACACCTCGCGCGTCCTTGCCGACCGCTGCGTCGACGGCATCACGGCCAACGTCGAGCGGTGCCTCGAGCTCGCCGAGTCGAGCCCCTCGGTGGTCACGCCCCTCAACCGCCACATCGGCTACGAGAACGCTGCGGCCGTGGCCAAGAAGGCGGTCAAGGAGCGCAAGACGATCCGCGAGGTCGTGCTGGAGGAGGGCTACGTCGAGCGTGGCGACCTCTCCGAGGCCGACCTCGACGCCGCCCTCGACGTCATGAGCATGACCCACCCCTGACGGCGGTCATCTCGGGTCGTCCAGCGAGCCCTCGTCTTCTCGGCGTCGAGCGTCGGCAGGTCAGTCGCGTCGGGCCAGCTGGTAGCCGTCGGCGTCCCAGACGGTGACCCAGGAGCCGCCGAAGGTCTCCTCGGCGTAGGTGCGGGCGTCCGGCGGCGAGCCGACGCCGGCCAGCTGGTCGAGCAGCACGTACTGCGGGTCGCCGGCGGGCATCGGGCCGTTCCCGACCGTTCCCAGCCAGTACACGTCGCGGTCGGTCGCGAGGTGGGTGATGAGACCGATGTCGGTCACCACCGAGGCGCCGTCGGGCACCAGGTCGACGACCTGCTGGGCCACCTCGGCCCGAGGCGGGACCTCGTAGGTCTGCGGCTCGGTGAGCGCCCACAGGGCCGTCGACGGCAGCATCACCGCCGTGAACGCGAGGGCCGGCAGGGCGAGCCACCGAGCGACGGGGAACCGGCGCATGGTGTCGACCGCCGCGACGACGACGATGGTCATGAGCAGCAGCGAGTAGTGCCAGTCGGTGCCCCAGTAGAACGGGTTGTCGCCGACGAAGCGCCACGCGAACGTGGGCAGCACCAGCAGCACCCACGGCGACCCGAGCGCCGCGAAGCCGGTGACCGCGAGCGTGAGCACCACGGTCCAGGCCTTCCTGCCCGGCTCGTCGAGCAGCGTGGCGAGCACGCCACGGTCGCCGCCGACGCTGGACGCGTAGTCGTACACGCCGCCGGGGTTCACCGACGGCAGCACCACGAGCACCACGAGGGCCGCACCCACCACGCCCACGGCCGCGAGGAGCGTGCCTCGGCGGCGCTCCCCCGCCAGCATCAGCACGAGCCCGATCATGAGGACGGTGGCCCCCATGTCCTCCTTGACGAGCAGGAGCGGCAGCGACCACCCGACCACGGCCCGCCACCGACGGTCCACGTAGGCGGCTCCCGCGAGCGCCAGGAGCGGAGCCCCGAACGCGACCTCGTGGAAGTCCGACCTGACCGCCGCGGACACGCCGAAGGACAGCCCGTAGGCCACGGCGAGGGCCCCTGCCGCCCACGGCCCGACGTGGCGCGACGCCAGCCTGCCGACCACCAGCACCGAGACGCCGAGCAGCAGCGCCTGCCCCACGAGCAGCGTCTGCGCCGACGGGAACACGGCGTAGAAGGGCGCCAGCAGCGCGGTGATCGGCGAGAAGTGGTCGCCCAGGACGTTGAAGCCCGGCCCCTTGATGTCGACGATCGGCCAGCCCAGGCCGGCGTAGCCCCGCACCGCCTGCTCGAAGATCGCGTTGTCCCACGACGTCGGCTCGAACCGGCGGAACCGCAGCAGGGAGAGGGCAGCGTAGGCCGCGGTGCATCCGAGGGCCCACAGGACGGGCAGCACCCAGCCGCCCGGCGACAGGCCACGCACCGAGGCACCCCCACCCCCGGGCGCCGCCGAGGCCTCCGGTCCGTCGAGCGCCGGCTCCCGACGGTTGACGTCGTGGTCGGTCACGACGTACGGAGCCGGGCGCCGGTCTCGACGTCGAACAGCAGCACGCGCTCGCGCGGCACCACGAACCGCACGTCCTGGCCGGCGGAACGGCGGTCGGTCGAGGGCAGCTCGGCCACGAAGAAGTTCTGGAACAGGTCGAAGTCGAGCCGGTCCTCGATCTCCTCGAGCATCACCTCGACCTCCTCGTCGAGGTCGTAGCCCACGTACACGAGCTGGGTGCCGCCGCGCCACTCCGCGTCGTCGACGCGACCGGCCACCGTCACCTGTCGACCCGCCTCGGCCTGCGCGGCGATGGCGCCGGCCGTGAGGGGCTCGCCCGCCGACGCCGCAGCGGGGGCAGGATCGGTCGAGGGCTCCTGGCAGTGCTCGGGTCGGATGCCGACGATGACGGTGGCGCGCTCGCCGATCGCGGCCCGCAGGGCGTCGTCGAGCGGCACGGAGGCCACGGGCGTCTCCACGTGCGTGTCGCCGACCGTGGCCGGCAGCAGGTTCATGGGCGGCTGCCCGAGGAACGCGGCCACGAAGAGGTCGTCGGGATCGGCGTAGACCTCGTCGGGCGTGCCGGTCTGGTGGACGGTGCCGCGGTGCATGACGGCCACGCGGTCGGCCATGGTGAGGGCCTCGTCGGCGCGCGAGGTGGTGAACAGCGACGTGCGCTGCTCGTCGCGCTGCCACTGGGTGGTCACCGACCGCACGTGCGTGCGCACGCGGTCGGCCTGGGCGCTGAACGGGTCGTCGAACAGGTAGCCGAGGGCGTCGCGCACGAGCGCCCGGCCGATCGCCACCCGCTGGCGCTGGGCCGGCTCCAGGTCGGCCGGCTTCGCGTCGAGCATGGAGTCCAGCGCCAGGAAGGCCGCCACCTCGTCGATCCGCTCGGCCAGCTCGACCTTGTCGTGACCGCGGCGCAGACGGGTTGCGAAGGCCAGGTTGTCGTGCACGTCGAGGTGGGGGTGCAGCACGTAGTCCTGCAGCACCAGTGCGAGGTCGCGGGCCCGGGGGCCGACCGCGTTGACGACGATGTCGTCGAGGAGCACGTCGCCCTCCGTGTGCTCCTCCAGGCCCACCAGGACCCGCAGGACGGCCGACTTGCCGGCACCGGCCGGTCCGCACAGCACCGTCGTGCTGCCCTCGGGGACGACGAGGTCGAGCCCGTCGAGCACGGTCGTCCCGTCGGGGGCGTCCAGGTGGACGCCTCGCAGCTCCATGGAGGTCATCGGTGGTCCCTTCCGATCAGGCGACGGACGCGACGGGGTGCGATCGCGACGAGGGCGAGCACGGGCAGCAGCCACAGCAGCCCGATGGCGGCAGCCTGGGACGGCTCGACCGAGCCGAGCAGCAGTGTCGCCGGCAACGTGCGGGAGTCGTCGGTGGGCCCGAGCGCCGCGCCCAGGACGGCGTCCTGCGCAGCGACCACCCACACGAGGGCCGCGACGACGAGCAGGTCGGGCGCCAGCACGGGCACCACGAAGGCACGCAGCTCCTGGCGCCGGGTGGCGCCGTCGCTGCGGATCGAGTCGCGCAGCGACCACGGCGCGTCGCGCAGCACGGGGATGCTCAGCCAGACCGCCAGCGGCAGCGCCACGAGCAGCAGGACGGGCGCCACGCTCCAGCGCGAGCCGAGCACACCCAGGTCGGCCGCCGTCACGGACCACGGTCCGGCGAGGGCGACCAGCGGCGCAAGCAGCACGGCCACGAAGGAGACCACCACGACCCGACCTCCCCGCACCCGACGTCGGGTGAGGGCGTAGGCGGCCGGGACGGCGAGCAGCATGGCCACCGCGGTGGCGACGGTGGCGGCGACGACGCTGGTGAGCGCGGCGTCACGCAGGACCCCGGCCCCCAGCACGTCGCCGAACACCGACCACCGGGGGTCGGCCGGCAGGAGCGAGTCGGCCGTCGTGTCGGCGGGGGTGAGCGCGACGGCGAACGTCCACCACAGCGGCGCAAGGGTGGCCACGACGAACAGCTCGAAGCCGAGGACCGCCCAGAGCGAGAGTCGCCGTCCGGTGTCGGCCACGAGCACGCCGACGGCGCCGGTGATCATCAGCACCACGGCGGTGGCGAGCCACAGCCAGCGGTCCGCCCCGGTGATCAGCAGGATCCCGACGTTGGCGATGACGAAGCCGGCCACGAAGGCGGTGCCGGCGGCCCAGAGGCGTGAGCGGACGGTGGGTCTCATGCGTTCCTCCCGGGCCGGAGGACGGCGACGAGGGCGCCGGCCACGAGAGCGGCGAGCAGCAGGAGCAGGACGGCGACGGCCGACGCGAGCCCGACCTCGAACGCCCCGAACGTGGTGTCCCACAGCAGCACGGGCACGGTACGCAGCCCGTCCCTCGGGTCGGACAGCAGCGGGCCCTCGAGGGCGCGCAGGGCGTCGAGCGAGCGGTAGAGCACGGCGACGGCCACGGCAGGACCGGCCGCGGGCCAGGTGACCCGACGCAGCCGCTGCCACCACGTCGCTCCGTCGGCGATCGCGGAGTCGAGCAGCACGCGGTCGACGCGCGAGAGGCCGACCAGCAGGATGAGCGCCGTGATGCCGGTCCCCCGCCACACCTCCGAGCCCACGACGGCCAGCGCCGACGCCGCGGTGGCGCCGCCGTCGTAGCCGAACCAGGCCGGTGCGACGCCGGTGGTCAGCGCGTCGCGCCAGATCGTCGCCGAGAGCACCGGCAGGATCGCGAACGGGGCGAGCAGGAGGACGGCCACGACCGCAGCCGGGACGGCGAGCCGTCGGACGGCGGCGGCGACGATCGAGCCGAGCAGCAGCTGCAGCAGGACGGCGGACGCCACGAGCAGCAGGGTGACCGAGACGGCGACCCACCACTGGCGATCGCCGAGGAGTCCGGTCAGGTTGTCGAGCCCCACGAACGTGTCGTCCTGGACCGTCAGGGAGGAGCGCCGCAACGACGACCAGACCGCGAGTCCCAGCGGCCACAGCGTCAGGCCCAGCAGCACCACGAGCGACGGCGCGAGCATCGGCCAGCCCGAGCGTCGACGGCCGGGCGGCACGGCGCCCTGACGTCGACGACGGCGACGGCGACTGGGCGGCGCTCCGATCGGCTCGAGGTCGTGGCCCTCGGGCTCCTCCGCGTCGTCCTGCACCACGTCACCGACCGCATCGTCGGCGGCGGTGTCGACGGGGTCGGTGTCGACGGGCTGCTCGGTGTCGGGCACGTCGGGGCCGGGACGGTCGGTGCTCACGGCAGACCTCCCGCGACGGCGGACCGCACGGCCTTCTGCGAGAGGTCCGGGGTGGAGGACCCCACCGCCGACAACGGGGTCCAGGTCTTCTCGAGCGCCGCCCTTACCCGCATCCAGTACGGCGTCCGGGGCAGCGCCAGGGCGGTCTCGAGGGCGGGTCGGGTGACGTCGGCCAGCGGGTAGCCGGCCACCACGTCCTGCGCGTCGTAGGTCGTGGCGCGCGCCGCGCTGTGCCCGGAGCCGGTCATGAGGGCCGCGAGCGAGTCGGCCGACGTCAGGCAGGAGACCGCCTCGTACGAGAGCGACGTGCTCGGCGCGTAGAGCGGCACGGCGAGCGCCGCCCCCGTGGCGGGGGCCGCGGGGGTGTCGGCCACCTGCGGGTACGGCGCCCACTGCAGGTCGCCCGCCACGGTGGCGACGTCGGGGTCGGAGACGAACGAGCTGGGCGCCACGACGAACCCGCCGCGTCGGGCCAGGCCCGCACCGGCCTCGGCGGTCGGGTCTCCGCCGAGGCGGGCCTCCGCGAGGTACTCGACGATGCCGGCGGCCTCCTCGCCCGCGGCGGAGTCGAGTCCGACGTCGGGCGAGCGGCCCTCACCCTCCAGCAGCGTGCCGCCGGCGCCGACGACGAGGGCGTTGACCCACGCGGCGAGACCTTCGCCGTCGGGGTCGTCCACGAGCACCTGACGGCCGCTCAGCTCCGCGCCCGACAGCAGGTCGTCCCACGTGATCGGCTTGGTGGTGTCGAGCCCGGCCCGCTCGGCGGCGTTGCCCCGCCACCACAGCAGCCACGGGTCGAACGTCCACGGTGCGGCCACCAGCAGGCCGTCGACCGTGGTGGCCTCGAGCGCGGCGGGCACCACGTCCTGGGCGAAGGGCTGCTTGAGGTCCTCGGGCACCGGGGCGAGCACCTGCGCGGCGGCCAGCTCGGCACTCCAGGCCATGTCCATGCTGAACAGGTCGATCGAGTCGTCACGGGCCAGCAGCCGCCGCACCAGCTCGGCGTGCCGGTCCTCGACGTCGTCGGGAAGTCGCTCGACCTCGATGCGGTACCGCCCGCCCGAGGCGTCGGAGCACGACTCCGCGAGGGACTCGACGTCGGCGCGCTCGGGCCCGACGTACCAGCTCAGCGTCGTCGGCCCGGGCTCCTCCGCGGGACCGGCGCAGGCGGCGACGAGCAGCATCACGGCAGCGACGAACGCCGCGGACACTCCCCTCCTCGTCACGGGGTCACTCTGCCACAGCAGGGGGCGTGCCGGACGGTGTTCGCCGCGCGGCACGCCCCTCGCGACCGGGCCGTCGGACGACCCGGTCGGCGTCGCTCAGACGCCCACGTCCTCCAGCATCTCGGTGACGAGCGCCGCGACCGGCGACCGCTCCGAACGAGTGAGCGTGATGTGCGCGAACAGGGGGTGCCCCTTGAGCTTCTCGACGACGGCCACCACGCCGTCGTGCCGGCCGACCCGCAGGTTGTCGCGCTGGGCGACGTCGTGGGTGAGCACCACCTTGGAGTTGGCGCCGATGCGCGAGAGCACCGTGAGCAGCACGTTGCGCTCGAGCGACTGCGCCTCGTCGACGATCACGAACGCGTCGTGCAGCGAGCGTCCGCGGATGTGGGTCAGGGGCAGCACCTCGAGCATGCCGCGATCGACGATCTCGTCGACGACGTGCGGCGACGCCACCGCGCCGAGGGTGTCGAAGACCGCCTGCGCCCAGGGGCCCATCTTCTCGTCGGAGCTGCCGGGCAGGTAGCCGAGCTCCTGGCCGCCGACGGCGTAGAGCGGACGGAAGACGACGACCTTCTTGTGCTGGCGACGCTCCATCGTGGCTTCGAGGCCGGCGCAGATCGCGAGGGCGGACTTGCCGGTGCCGGCGCGGCCACCGAGCGAGACGATGCCGATGTCGGGGTCGAGGAGCAGGTCGAGCGCGATCCGCTGCTCGGCCGAGCGGCCGTGCAGGCCGAAGGCGTCGCGGTCGCCCCGGACCAGCTGCACGCGCTTGTCCGCCGTCACCCGGCCGAGTCCGCTGCCCTTGTCCGAGAGCAGGACCAGGCCGGTGTGGCAGGGCAGGTCGCGGACGGTCTCGTCGTCGAGGAGCGCCACGTCGAGGCTGCCGTCCTCGTAGAGCGTGTCGAGGTCGACGGCGTCGACCTCGACCTCGCGCATGCCGGTCCACCCGGACTCCAGCGCCAGCTCGGCGCGGTACTCCTCGGCCGCCAGCCCGACGGCCGACGCCTTGACGCGCATCGGCAGGTCCTTGGACACGAGGGTGACGTCACGCCCCTCGTCGGCCAGGTTCTTCGCCACGGCGAGGATGCGGGTGTCGTTGTCGCCGAGCCGGAACCCGGCGGGCAGCGCCTCGGGGTTGGTGTGGTTGAGCTCCACCCGGATGCTGCCGCCCTCGTCGCCGATGGGCAGGGGGACGTCGAGCATGCCGTGCTTGACGCGCAGGTCGTCGAGGAAGCGCAGGGCCGTCCGGGCGAAGTAGCCGAGCTCGGGGTGGTGCCGCTTGCCCTCGAGCTCGGTGATCACCACGACGGGGATGACGACCTCGTGCTCGTGGAAGCGGGTGACCGCACCGGGGTCGGCCAGCAGGACGCTGGTGTCGAGGACGTAGGTGCGGACGTCGGCGTCGACCTCGGCCGACTCGTTCGCGGCGGACACGCTCTTCTTGACAGTCATGTCTGACTCCCTGCGAAGAACCCGCGCGCCCCTGCGCCGGCCCTTCCCTACTCGGTGGGGGTGGGGCGGCTGGGCTCCGGGGCGAGCATCAACACCCTCGCAACGTACGTCCGCCCCCGCCCCCGGGCGTGGCGACACGCGGGTGTGCGTGTAACGCCCAGATGAACTCTGCGAGGCCCTCGCGCTGCAGCGCTGCGCTGCGTCGGCCGGGGGCTCGTGTGGTGCTGTGCTGGTCCGGGTGGGTCGTGACTGCTGCTGCGTCGCTGTGGCTGCGAGGCGACCTGCGCTCCGAAAGGGCCTCGGCCGGCGGCGGGGTCCGGGCTCGGGTCGGGCTCTCGGAGCGCGGGTCGGGGGACGCAAGGTTCTGCGTTCGTGCGTGAAGGGTCGAAGGATGCTGCGTTCGTGTCCGGATCCCGTCGTGAACGCAGCATCGTTCGAGTTTCTGGACGCGAAGGCAGAATCCTGCGTCCGCCGGGGGCCGCTTGTGCGGCGGGTGGGCAGGGATTCTTCCTTTGCGTGTGACGGTCCACGAGAAGGGAGAATCCCTGCCCGTCTGAGGCCCTTTTCGTCGCCACGATGCTTCCTTCGCGTGGCACGGTCCACGCGAAGGAAGCATCGTGCGTGGATCACGCGCAGATGGAGAATCGTGGCCGCGCCCCGCAGACCCAACCGAGCCGAGACCCACCGCTCCGGTCGAGGCCCTCTCGGAGACCACCCCGACGCGCAGCCACAGCGACGCAGCCGCAGGCGAGATCCCAGCCGCACCCCGCAGACCCAACCGGGCCGAGACCCACCGTCCGGTCGAGGCCCCTTCGAAGGCCACCCCGCTCGGGAACCGCAGCGACGCAGCAGCGAGCGAACGCCCGTCCGGGACGGAGCAGTCGTAGCGGAAGGCGACGCCTCAGGCGCCGAAGCGACGCTCACGCGCGGCGTAGGAGCGCATGGCACGCAGCAGGTCGACGCGGCGGAACGCGGGCCACAGCACGTCGGAGAAGTAGAACTCGCTGTGCACGCTCTGCCACAGCAGGAAGCCCGAGAGGCGCTGCTCCCCCGAGGTGCGGATGACGAGATCGGGGTCGGGCTGGCCCTTCGTGTACAGGTGGTCGGCGATGTGGTCGACCTCGAGCGTCGAGGCGACCTCCTCGAGGGAGCGACCCTTGGCGGCCTCGGCCAGCAGCAGGGCGCGCATCGCGTCGGTCAGCTCCTGGCGTCCGCCGTACCCCACGCACACGTTGACCTGCATGATCCCGTCCGTGTCGGGCGATGCGGCGGCCGCGCGCTGCAGGCGCGCCGACGAGTCGTCCGGCAGCAGCTGCAGGTTGCCGATGAGCCGCACGTGCCAGCGGCCGTCGTCGGCCAGACGCCCCACGAGCGCCTCGACGGCGTCGAGGATGCTGGTCAGCTCGGCCTCGGGTCGCTGCAGGTTGTCGGTGGAGAGCACCCAGAAGGTGACGGTCCCGACGCCGAGCTCGTGGCACCAGTCGAGGAACTCGTCGACCTTCGCCGCACCCGCGCGGTATCCCTGCTCGAGGTCCATCCGGGCGTCCTTGGCCCAGCGCCGGTTCCCGTCGACGATGGCGCCGACGTGCCGCGGCATCCGGGACGGATCCAGGTGCTTGAGCAGTCGGCGCTCGTAGACGCCGTAGGCGACGTGGCTGAGCCCCATGATCCTCATCCCACCACACCCGGCCGGTCAGGTCGGGAGGGCTACTCTGTCCCCCATGTCCCGGACCGATCACGACTCGTCGACCGACGAGGTCACCGACCGCATCCGCGACAACCTCGTCGAGCTCAAGCCGAAGCTGCGCGGGTGGCTGCACGCTGCCACGGCGCCCCTGAGCTTCTTCTCGTTCCTCGTCATGCTGGTCATCGCCGACGACGTCGTCGTGCGCGCCGGCGTGGCCGTCTTCATGGTCTCGGCGCTGCTCCTGTTCGGCACGAGCGCGCTGTACCACACCCGCACGTGGTCCGACGAGGCTCGCGTGGTCTGGAAGCGGCTCGACCACGCCAACATCTTCCTGCTGATCGCCGGGTCCTACACGCCCTTCAGCCTGCTGCTGCTCGACACGAAGGAAGCGACGATCATGCTGTCGCTCGTGTGGGGTGGCGCCTTGGCCGGCGTGGCGTTCCGCGTCTTCTGGGTCGGCGCCCCGCGGTGGATCTACGTGCCGCTGTACATCCTGCTCGGCTGGGCGGCGGTCCTGTACTGGAGCGAGTTCGAGGAGAACGCCTCCACCGCGGTGCTCGCGCTCATGGTCATCGGTGGCGGGCTCTACACGATCGGCGCGCTCGTCTACGGCTTCAAGTGGCCCGACCCGTTCCCGCGCTGGTACGGCTTCCACGAGGTGTTCCACACGCTGACGATCGCGGCGTTCATCGTCCACTACATCGGCGTCAGCCTGCTCGCCTACCAGCAGCGGTGAGCCCGGGGCTGTCGGTTCCCGACGGGGCCTCGCCGGACGACGTCTTCGACGCGTTCGGCGCTTGGGTCGAGGGACGCGGCATCACGCTGTACCCAGCGCAGGTGGAGGCGGTGCTCGAGCTGCTCTCGGGCTCGAACGTGGTGCTCGCGACGCCCACCGGCTCGGGCAAGAGCCTGGTGGCCACCGCCGCCATCGCCGGCGCCCTGGCCCGCGACGAGTGCGCCGTGTACACCGCACCCATCAAGGCGCTGGTGAGCGAGAAGTTCTTCGACCTGTGCGACGTCTTCGGCGCCGAGAACGTGGGCATGCTCACCGGCGACGCGTCGGTGAACCCCGACGCGCCGGTGGTCGTGGCCACGGCCGAGGTGCTGGCCAACCTCGCCCTGCGCGAGGGCAGCGCCGCCGACGTCGGCCTGGTGGTGATGGACGAGTTCCACTTCTACGCCGACCCCGACCGCGGCTGGGCGTGGCAGGTGCCGCTCGTGGAGCTGCCACGGGCGCAGGTGCTGCTCATGTCGGCCACGCTGGGCGACACCACGACGCTGCGCGAGGACCTGGTCCGGCGCACGGGTCGCGAGACCGCGCTCGTGGCGTCGACCGAACGGCCGGTGCCGCTGGTCACGGAGTACGTCACGTCGCCGGTGCAGGAGGTCGTGACCGAGCTGGTGGAGACCGGCCAGTCCCCCGTCTACATCGTGCACTTCACGCAGGCGTCGGCGCTGGAACGGGCGCAGGCGCTCAGCAGCGTCGCGCTGGCGTCGCGGGCCGAGCGCGACCAGATCGCGGAGGCCATCGGTGGCTTCCGGTTCACGTCGGCGTTCGGCAAGACGCTGTCGCGGCTGGTCCGCATGGGCATCGGCGTGCACCACGCGGGCATGCTTCCGCGCTACCGCCGTCTGGTGGAACGGCTGGCGCAGCAGGGTCTGCTCAAGGTCGTGTGCGGCACCGACACGCTGGGCGTCGGCATCAACGTGCCCATCCGGACCGTGCTGTTCAGCGGGCTCACCAAGTACGACGGGCGTCGCCAGCGCCAGCTGCAGGTGCGCGAGTTCGCGCAGATCGCCGGGCGGGCGGGTCGGGCCGGCTACGACACCGTCGGGCACGTGGTGGTCCTGGCGCCGGAGCACGACATCGAGAACGCGAAGGCGATCGCCAAGGCAGGCGACGACCCGAAGAAGCTCCGCAAGGTGCAGCGCAAGAAGGCGCCCGAGGGCCACGTCTCGTGGAACGAGGCCGTGTTCGACAAGCTCGTGAACGGCACGCCGGAGCCGCTCGTGCCGCGCATGCAGGTCACCCACGCGATGGTCCTCGACGTCGCGCAGCGTCCCGGCGACGCGATCGCCGCGCTCGACCGGCTGATCGAGGAGAGCGTGGTCCGTCCCGAGGACGTCGAGCGGCTGCAGACCCGGGTGCGCGACATCGTCGAGGCCCTCGTGGCAGGCGGGGTGGTCGAGAGGCTCGACCCACCCGACGCGGAGGGTCGCACCCTGGTCCTGACCATCGACCTGCAGCGCGACTTCGCCCTCAACCAGCCGCTGTCGCCGTTCGCGATCGCCACGCTCGAGCTGCTCGACGTGGAGTCCCCGGAGTACCACCTCGACGTCGTGTCGGTCGTCGAGGCGACGTTGGAGGACCCGCGGCCGATCATCTCCGCCCAGGTGTTCCGCGCGCGGGGCGAGGCGGTGGCGCAGATGAAGGCCGACGGCATCGAGTACGACGAGCGGATGGAGCTGCTCGACGAGGTAGAGCACCCGAAGCCGCTGCGCGACCTGCTGGAGGCGGCCTACGAGACGTACACCCAGGGACACCCGTGGGTGCGCGACCACGAGCTCCGCCCGAAGTCGGTGGTGCGCGAGATGGTCGAGCGGGCCATGACGTTCTCCGAGCTGGTCTCGGACTACGGGCTCGCGCGCTCGGAGGGCATGGTGCTGCGGTACCTGTCCGACGCGTACAAGGCGCTGGAGCGGACGGTGCCGGCGTCGGCGCGCACGGAGGAGCTGACCGACCTGACGGCCTGGCTGGGCGAGCTGGTGCGCCAGACCGACTCGAGCCTGCTCGACGAGTGGGAGAAGCTGGTGAACCCGGCCGACCCGGCGAGCCTGGACCGGGCGCAGGCCGTGGCCGACGGCGAGGAGACCATCCGCCCGGTCACCACCAACGAGCGCGCGTTCAGGGTGCTGGTGCGCAACGCGATGTTCCGTCGAGTGGAGCTGGCTGCGCTGGGCCGGTGGGACGCGCTGGGCGAGATGGACGGCGAGGACGGCTGGGACGCCGAGGCGTGGCGCGAGGCCATGGCGGCCTACCGCGAGGAGTACGACCACCTCGGCACCGGCCCGTCGGCCCGTGGCCCGGCCTTCATCGACCTGCAGGTCCAGGGGAGGACGTGGCACGTGCGCCAGACCTTCGAGGACCCGGAGGGCCACCGCGACTGGGGCATCTCCGCCACCGTCGACCTCGACGCCAGCGACGCCGCTGGCGAGGCCGTCCTCACCGTCACCTCCGTCGGCCCCGCCTGACCCCACCCTCCCCCCGTCGGTGGATCCTCAACATCTGACCCACCATCGGTGGATCGTCAACGTCAGCGACGCTGCTGCGGTTGAGGATCCACCGATACGGGGCCGGTTCAGAGCAGGGCGTGGTCGGTGACCGGCAACGCGCAGACGTGGTCTCGGCAGACGTAGGCGGTGGCGCGACCGTCGACGGCCACCCGGTCGGCGAGCAGCGGCACGGCAGGATCGGCCGACGCGGCCGCGACGACGACGGCCGGCGACGTGCGCAGCAGGGCGGCTCGATGCATCCCCGCGCGTGAGTCCGCGTCGGGTCCGACCACGGCGATCTCGTCGGGCCCGGCCACCAGGGCCTCGGCGGCGGCGAGGGTCCACCCGGCGAAGCGCGGCAGCTTCTCCCCCAGCTGCGCGGCCGAGCGCACCGCGCGCTCGGCGGCCTCGCGGTAGCGCGGGTCGGCGGTCACGGCCGCGGCGGCGACGAACGCGTGCGCGGCGGCCGACGTGCCCGACGGGTACGCGTTGTCCGACGCGTCCTGCGGACGGACCACCAGGTCGGACGCGTCGTCCGCGGTGTCGAAGAAGTCGTCGCCGTCGGATGCCGCGAAGTGGTCGAGCACGCGCTCGAGCACGGCCCGGGCACGCTCGAGCCACACCGCGTCGCCGGTCACGCCGAGCACCGCGACGAACGCCTCGGCCACCGTGGCGTGATCCTCCAGGACACCGTCGTGGACCCCTGCCACGCCGTCGCGCGACGCCCGCAGCACGCGGCCGCCGTCGCGCAGGTGCACCTCGGCGAGCAGCGTGGCAGCGCGCACGGCGGCGTCGGTGAACCGCGGCTCCTCCAGCAGCACCCCCGCCTCGGCGAGGGCGATGACCGCCAGGGCGTTCCAGGCGGCCACGACCTTGTCGTCACGTGCGGGTCGGGTGCGCTCGGAACGAGCCGCCAGGAGCGTCGCGCGCACCGACGCCCACCGCTCGGGGTCGTCGGGGTCCTCGCGCAGCTGCAACGTCGAGAACCCACGCTCGAACGTGCCCGGGCCGGTGACGCCCAGCAGCTGCGCCGCCCACGCCCCGTCGGAGACGCCGAGCAGCCGCATCAGCTGGTTGGGGTTCCACGCGTAGAACGCGCCCTCGTGGACCTCGCCGCGCGGGTCGGCGCTGTCGGCGTCGAGGGCCGACGCGAACCCGCCCTCCGGCGTGGCCAGCTCGGCCAGCAGGAACTCCGCCGTCTCGGTGGCGACGCGCCGTGCGAAGGCCTGCCGCGCGACGTCTCCGGTCGCCAGCTCGGCCCGCCACCAGTGCAGGTAGACCCGCAGCAGCTGGGCGTTGTCGTAGAGCATCTTCTCGAAGTGCGGCACCTGCCAGTAGCGGTCGACGCCGTAGCGGGCGAAGCCACCGGACAGCTGGTCGTACATCCCGCCGCGCGCCATCGCGTCGCAGGTGGTGCGGACCATCTCGAGGGAGCGTTCCGTGTCCGTGCGCGCCCAGTGCCGCAGGCACGCCTCGAGGACCATCGACGGCGGGAACTTGGGGCTTCCGGCGTAGCCGCCGGCCTCGTCGTCGTGCTGGCCCGACAGCACCGTCTGCGCCGCGTCCAGCGCCTCGGCGTCGAGCGCGGAGCCGCCCGCGTCCACCACGTCGCGCAGGTGCTCGAGGACGTCGGCACCGACCTTCGTCACCTCGTCGCGGCGGTTCTGCCAGGCGTCGGCGAGCGCCTGCAGGATCTGCGTGAACGCCGGCTGCCCCTGCCGCGGCTCGGGCGGGAAGTACGTACCGGCGAAGAACGGCTCGCCCGTCGGCGCGAGCACGACGGTCATGGGCCATCCGCCCTGGCCGGTCATCGCCTGCGTGGCGCGCATGTAGACCGCGTCGACGTCGGGCCGCTCCTCGCGGTCGACCTTGACGTTGACGAAGTGGTCGTTCATGAACTGCGCGGTGGTGGGGTCCTCGAACGACTCGTGCGCCATCACGTGGCACCAGTGGCACGCGGCGTACCCGACGCTCAGCAGGATCGGCCGGTCGAGCGACTGCGCGAGCGCGAGCGCCTCGTCGCCCCACTCCCACCAGTCGACGGGGTTGTCGGCGTGCTGGAGCAGGTACGGGCTGGTCGCTGCGCTGAGTCGGTTCGGCACCCCTCCACCATGCCAGCCCGGTCCCGGGCCGCTCGTCGGTCCGCCGGGAACGCCCCTCATCGGCCACACTGGCGCCATGAACCTGGTGGCCATCGCGTTCTCGACGGGCTGGGCGAGCGGGGTGAACGCCTACCTCGTCGTCCTGACGCTCGGGCTGGCCGACCGGCTCGGCGGGTTCGAGCAGATCCCCGACCAGCTGGCCCGGCGCGACGTGCTCGTGGCGGCAGGCCTGCTCTTCGCGATCGAGCTCGTCGTCGACAAGATCCCGTACCTCGACTCCACCTGGGACGTCGTCTCCACCGTGCTGCGCCCCGCCGTGGGCGCGGCCCTCGGCGTCCTCGTGGCGGGCGACGCGGGCGCCAGCGAGGCCGTCTACGGCACGATCAGCGGCGGCAGCGCGCTGGCCAGCCACCTGGTGAAGGCCGGCACACGCCTCGCGGTCAACGCCTCCCCGGAGCCGTTCACCAACATCGGGGTCAGTGTCGGCGAGGACGTCACCGTCCTGGGCGTCGTGGCACTGCTGCTCGCCAACCCGTGGCTGGCGTTCACGCTCACCGCGGTGCTGCTGGTCGCCGGGATCACGATGCTCGCGCTCCTGGCGCGCCTCGTCCGACGAGGCAGGGCTCGGTGGCGACGCCGACGGTCCGGGCCATCAGGGACGGTGAGCCCGTGACGCCACGGCAGTACTGGCGCGCGGTCCTCGGCTCGGCGGTGCTCGCCGTGGCTGTCGGCACCGGCGGTCTCTTCTTCGTGTTCTTGTTCGCGTACGGCTTCGCGGAGACCATCACACCGGTGCACCACGTCGCCTTCCTGCTCGGGACCGCGGCACTCATCCAGGTGTCGACGGTCCTGTCGGCCTCCGCGCTGCGCTCCGAGATCGTGGAGCCCGGCCTCACCCGCGGCCTGGCCAGGTCGGCGACGCTCGTCGTCCTGCTCCCGGCCCTCGCAGTGGGCGTGGTGGTCAGCCTGACGCACGAGGACCAGAACTCCGTGACCGCTGATCAGCCCGACGTCCCGTTCGTCGCCCTCGTCGTCCTCTGCTCGTTGGCGGCGGTCGGCGCTGTCGTGTCGCTGGTCCGGACGTACCGGAACCGCGTCAGTCGCGGTTGACGCGCTCGTCGTCGGAGCGGTTCTGGAGCGGCGCGTCGTCGGCCTGGTCGCCCTCCCAGGGCTGGGCGGCCTTCTTGGTGTGCTTCGCGAAGGACTTGGCCAGGAAGAACACGGCCACCGCGAGGGCGGCGACGATGCCGAGCGCGAGCCAGCCGGGACGCACGATGTTCGGGTCGAGGCCACGCGGCCTCTCGGCCGTGACCAGGATCGTCAGGAGCTCACCCATGGCCCCAGCCTACGCCTGCGGTTCCGGGGTCCGCCGGTCGGCCGGGTCAGCGCAGACCGGCGAAGAGGTCGTCCTCGGGCAGCGACGTCTCGACCTTGGAGTCGACCAGCTGGTAGTCCTCGGTGGGCCACGCCTCGGCCTGGACCTCGTTGGGGATGGAGAAGAACCAGCCGTCGGGGTCGATCTGGGTGGCGTGGGCGAGCAACGCGGCGTCGCGGACGTCGAAGTACTCGGCGCACTCCACCCGGGTGGTGAGCCGGGCCTCGTCCTCGGGCTTGCGCTCCCACTTCTCCATGCGCTCGGCGTAGGGGTTCTCGAGGCCGTGCCGCTCGACGGCCGCGGAGATCGCCTCGAGCTTCTTGAAGTTCCAGCCGAGGTGGTAGTAGAGCTTGCTGACCTGCCAGGCCTCGCCCAGCTCGGGGTGCCAGTCGGGGTCGGCCGCCTTCTCGTAGGCGAGGACGCTGACCTGGTGGCACATGATGTGGTCGGGGTGCGGGTAGCCGCCGTTCTCGTCGTACGTGGTGAGGACCTGCGGCTTGAACGAGCGGATGAGGCGCACGAGCGGGATCGCGCCCTCCTCGACCGGGACCAGGCCGAAGCACCCCTCGGGCAGCGGCGGCTTGGGGTCGCCCTCGGGCCAGCCGGAGTCGACGAAGCCGAGCCAGTCCTGGGTGACGCCGAGGATCTCGCGGGCGCGGTCCATCTCCTCGCGACGGATCTCGGTGATCAGCTCGGGGTTGTCCTCGATGCCCGGGTGCTGGAACTGCGGGTTGAGGATGCTCCCGCGCTCACCCCCGGTGCACGTGACGACGTGCACGTCGACCCCTTCGGCGACGTACTTGGCGGTGGAGGCGGCACCCTTGCTCGACTCGTCGTCGGGGTGCGCGTGCACGTGCATGAGGCGCAGCTTCTCGGTCACCGCCCCAGTGTTCCACCGGCACGCACACCCGCACGGACGGGGTTCACCAGGCAGGACGCCACCCTCAGGACCGACCTGGGAGAATCGTGGCGTGAGCACCCTCGACGAGCGCTACGGCCGCCGCACCACGCGACGCTGGGTGTGGCCGACGGTCACCGCCGTCGGGGTGGCCCTGGGCATCGTGTGGGCCGCCTGGGTGGCGCTCGACACCGAGCCGGTCACGGCGGAGGTCCACGGCTACACGGTGGAGTCGCCCGCGCGGACCGTCGCGACCATCGAGGTCCGACGTCCGGACCCGGTCCCCGTCCGCTGCACCGTCTACGCCCAGGCCCTCGACCACTCCGTCGTGGGCGAGCGCACCGTCGACGTGCCCGCCGGCACCCGCGAGCGGACGCGCGTCGAGGTGCCGATCAGCACCGAGCGCGAGGCCGTCACTGCCGTGCTGAGGACGTGCCAACTCACCGACTGACTGCTAGGCTGCACGTTCGACCCCAGGCTCGATGCCTGGGGTTCCGCTTGTTTTCCAGGAGGTTCGAACATGTCTCAGTCCAGCACCGAGACCATCTGGGTCACCCAGGAGGCGTACGACCGTCTGAAGGTGGAGCTGGCGAATCTCAAGGACGTCGTCATGCCCGACATCACCGAGAAGATCGCCGCCGCCCGCGACGAGGGTGACCTCAAGGAGAACGGTGGCTACCACGCCGCCCGCGAGGAGCAGGGCAAGGCCAACGCCCGCATCCAGCAGCTCGAGGACATGCTGCGTCGCGCCGAGGTCGGCGAGAAGCCTGCCGACGACGGCATCGTCGAGGCCGGCATGGTCGTCGGCGTCACGTTCGCCGGCGACGACGACGTGGAGCGCTTCCTGCTCGGCTCGCGCGAGCTGCTGAGCCTCGACTCGGCCGTCGACCTCGACGTCTACTCCCCCACGTCGCCGCTCGGCGCAGCGATCCTGGGCAAGAAGGTCGGCGACGACGCCTCCTACGAGGCGCCCAACGGCAAGACGCTCACGGTCTCGATCGTGGAGGCCAAGCCTTTCTGATCGACCGTTCCTGACGCGGCCCTCGAGTCCGCGGCACGAGGCATGACGAGGCCCCGGGACCCGATGGTCCCGGGGCCTCGTCGCGTCCGACGCTCAGACGAGCAGGTGGCCGAGCTCGCCCAGGCGCCGACGTGAGGCCTCGGCGTGGTCGGGTCCGCGGGTGGCCGCCTGGACCGCGACCTCGACCTCGCGCACCCCGAGCGACTCCGCGGAGCGGTCGTGGGCCACGTCGAGCACGTTGACCTGCAGGTCGGCGAGGTCGGTGAGCAGCCGCATCAGCTCGCCCGGGCGGTCGGAGAACCGGACCCGCAGCTGCATGAAGCGACCCGCGGCGGACAGGCCGTGGCGGATGACGTCGAGCAGGAGCAGCGCGTCGATGTTGCCGCCGGACAGCACGGGGACCACCGGGCCCTGGAACCGTCCGGGGTCGTCGAGCAGGGCCGCCACGCCGGCGGCACCCGACGGCTCGACGAGCATCTTGGCGCGCTCGAGGAGGCCGATGAGGGCCGCGCTCATCGCGTCCTCGCTGACGGTCACCACGTCGTCGAGCTGCTCGGCGATCACCTCGAAGGGGATGAGTCCCGGCTGGGCCACGGCGATGCCGTCGGCCATGGTCGGACCCATCACGCCGGTGACCGGGTGGCCCTCGGCGAGCGAGGTCGGGTAGGCGGCGGCGTCGGCGGCCTGCACGCCGACCACGGAGACGTCGGGTCGGCGTTCGCGCAGCAGGGCGATGCCCGCGGCGAGCCCGCCGCCACCGAGGGGCACGAGCACGGTGCGCACGTCAGGGAGCTGCTCGATGATCTCGAGGCCGACGGTGCCCTGCCCGGCGAGGACGTCCTCGTGGTCGAAGGGGTGGATGAGCACGGCGCCGGTGCGCTCGGCGAACTCCTGGGCGTGCACGAGCGCCTCGGTGACGCCGGTGCCGGCGAACTCGATGTCGGCGCCGTAGCCGCGGGTGGCGGCGATCTTGGGCAGGGCCGCGCCGTCGGGCATGAAGATGGTCGCCTTCGCGCCGAGCAGCTGCGCGGCGAGGGCGACGCCCTGGGCGTGGTTGCCGGCGCTGGCGGCCACCACGCCACGCGCTCGCTCGGCGTCGCTCAGCCGCGCGATGCGCACGTAGGCGCCGCGGATCTTGAACGACCCGGTGCGCTGGAGGTTCTCGCACTTGAGGTGCACGTCGGTGCCGACCCGTTGGCTCAGCCACCGTGAGTGCGCCATGGGAGTGCGCTCGACCACCGGCGCGATCAGCTCGCGCGCCGCCTCGACGTCTCGCAGGTCCACCACCCTGCTCACCCTAGACGGGCTCCCCCACGCTCCGCGTCCGCCGGTCGTGGCCGTGAGAGGTAGGTGGCGCGCGGAATGCCGTCGAGCGGTAGGACGCCCGCGGATTCGACCCGCATATCCGCGGCACACCTACCGACGACCCGTGACGAAGCGCGGTGCACCTACCGCCGATGAAGCGCGCCGACGGTCTCAGGCCGGCTCGGGCTCGGCGTCGGAGTCGGCGTCGGGAGGTATGTCCTCGGGTAGTCCGTCCTCCTGCAGCGGCGCACCGGCCTCGGCGGCGAGGTGACGCACGATGCCGTTGAGGCAGGCCACGAGCGGCACGGCCACGAGAGCGCCGACGATGCCGGAGACCGTGATGCCGGCGGCGATGGCGATGATGATCGCGAGCGGATGCACGGCCACGAACCGGCCCATGAGGAACGGCTGCAGCACGTGCGACTCCAGCTGCTGGACGGCCACGACGGCCGCGAGCATGAACAGGGCCACGATCGGACCCTGGGCCACGAGGGCCACGAGCACCGCCACGAGACCCGACAGTAGTGCGCCGATGATCGGGACGAACGCACCGAGGAACACCAGCACGCCGATCGCGAGGGCGAGGGGCACGCCCAGCAGCCAGGCGGCGACGGCGATGCCGATCGCGTCGGTGAGCGCAACGAGCACGGTGGCCCGGACGAAGCTGGTGAGGCTGTGCCAGGCGGTCTCGCCCGACGTGTGCACCTTCTCGCGCGCGGCCTGCGGGAACAGCGCCACGAAGAACGCCCAGATCCGGTTGCCCTCGTAGAGGAAGAAGAACGACGCGAAGAGCGCGATGAAGAAGCCGGTGACGAAGTGCGTCAGGGTGGTGCCGACAGCGGCCAGCTGGTCGACGGCGGCGGTCTCGCCGAACGTGCGGATCGCGTCCTGCACCTGGTCGACGTAGCGCGTCAGCTGGCTGTCGCTGAGTCCCAGCGGACCGTTCTGCGACCAGTCCTGCACCTGGGAGATGCCCTCGATGACCTGGGCCTTGAGGTCGTAGAACTGGGTGGAGAGCTGTTGGCCCACGAGCGCGATGAGCCCGAAGAACAACGAGAGCATGGTGAGCACGACGATGGCCGTGGCCAGCAGACGCGGCAGGCCCCTGCGCTCCAGGAAGTCGACGGAACCGATGGTCAGGGCGGTGCCGAGCAGCGCGATGGCGATCGGGACGGAGACCTCGGAGAAGAAGCTGAGCAGCCAGTACAGGCCGTAGCCGGCGGCCCCGATGACGAGGAGTCGCCAAGCCCACGCCGTCGCGATCTCGACGCCGACCGGAATCTCTGGACGCGTGCTCACCTGCGTGGTTCCCTCACTCGGACGACACTATCGGGAACAGCGCACCGCGCACGGTCGTTGACACGCGTGGACCCAAGGAGTGTGACCCGATGATCTTCGGAACCCGCAAGACCGAGCTCCCCGACGCGCAGAGCGCCCTGCCCGGCCGCGCCGATCGACCCTTCGCCGTGGGCACCACGCACCGCGTGCTCGGCACCCCCATCGAGACCCCGCTCGACGCGGGCGTCGTCCCCGACGGCTTCGAGGTGACCGTGGTCGGCCTCGGCTGCTTCTGGGGCGAGGAGAAGACCTTCTGGGAGGTGCCCGGCGTCTGGTCGACGTCGGTGGGCTACGCCGGTGGCATCACCCCGAACCCCAGCTACGAGGAGGTGTGCACCGGCCGCACCGGCCACGCCGAGGTCGTGCGGATCGTCTTCGACCCGTCGAAGGTCACGTACGCCGACCTGCTCAAGGTGTTCTGGGAGAACCACGACCCGACGCAGGGCATGCGCCAGGGCAACGACCGCGGCACCCAGTACCGCTCGGTCCTGCTCACCACCACCGACGAGCAGCAGCGCCAGGCCGAGGAGTCGCGCGACCGCTACCAGGAGCAGATGACCAAGGCCGGCTACGGCCGGATCACCACGGCCATCTCCCCCCTGGGCGAGTACTACTACGCCGAGGAGCCGCACCAGCAGTACCTCGCGAAGAACCCCTTCGGCTACTGCCCGCTCCACGCGACAAACGTGGCATACGTGTGATGAGGCAGAGCCGCTCACGCTTGAAGCATCCGAGGCTGTGGGCAACGCTCTGTCTACTGATCGCCCTCGTCGGTGGACCGTTCATGGTCCGCCTACTCGGCATCCCTAGCGGCGTCGGCTTCTTCCTCGTCGTCGGCCTGCTGTTTCTTCTGGCAGGTGTCTTGGGCTACGCCGAGCGTCGCGCAGACCGCAGAAGCTGACCCGTGCGGGTTATCCCGCTGCACGCGACGAATGTTCCGCACATCCCGCCGACGCTCACTCATGGGGCCACACCACCGGCGGCCGTAGGCGATGATGTTCAGATGGATGGCACACCTCGGGGCCGATCAGACGAGGAATGGGACGCACTGACCGCCAAGATTGTTCTCTCGGTCTTGCTCGTCGGAGTCCTGTTCATCACACGCGGCCTCGTCGTGAACGTCACCGCAGGACGCTGGGGCTGGACCGTCTTCTTCGCGGTAGGCCTTCTGGCGAGCTTGCTCAGCCTTCCCCGCTACTGGAGGCTTGTGCGTCAGTCTCGCGACTGAATCTCGAAAGCCTGTCCGACACTGCCCGCTGCACGCGACGGGCGTCAGCTACGCCTGACCCGGCGCACGCCGGGAGCCCGTCGGACCACCGGTCCGGCGGGCTTCGTGTGTCACTCCTCGGTCCGGGCCGCCCTGTCGTCCGCCGAAATTGCCTCGGCATCCCGCATCCTGCGCCGCTCGATCTGCTTCAGCGTCGGGTTCTGTCGAAGCCAGATGAACGCGTTGGCGGCCAGGAAGATCGCGCAGGCAACGAGCAGCGCCACCGGCCTCGACAGGCCGGTGATGGCCGCAACGGAGCCTCCGGCGCCCATCAGCGCGAACACGGCCCAGACGCGATGACTCCTAGGCGCGTCCTTCATGTATTGCTCATAGGTCTTCATCGGTGCCGCCACATCAGTTCGTCCGTCCCGACAGCGTAAAGGTGCGCAGGCTCTTCCTCCCCGAGTGGACGAGGGACTCCTCACCCTCACGAGACATCCGGCTCGATCGTCGGTATCCCTTCCACACGCCGTCTTTTCCGCTGCGCATCGACCCTGACGCGGTGTAGAACGGCACCGTGTCAAGAGAGGACGTCGAGCGCCCGGGAGGCGGCGCGTCCTACTCGTCCTCCAACGAGCCCGTGCCGTTCGACCTCGAGGCGGAGGCTCGCGACGCGACGGGTGCGACGTGCCACGTCTGCGAAGCACCGGCGACCGTGATGGTCGAGGTGCTCCGGCGCACGGACAGGAACGGGAGCGCCGTGGTCCTGTGCGACGAGGATCATCGCCTGGCCTCGGGCGGAGAGCTCGAGGTGCTGGCCCAGCGCATGGCGCAGGACGGGATAGGTGACGTCGACGACCACCGCAGAGTCGCCCGGATCCTCGTCACCGACCTGGGCAGATCCACCCCGATCCCCCCGTAGCGGTTGGCGCTGACCAGCGGCCCGACCCAGCATGGTGTTCTGACGCATTCGCGTCGATCCATGCGCGAATAATCGTCGCCAACGCGTCAGAACGCGAATGGGGCCGGCGCGGTTCGCAAGGATGGGGAATGCAGACGCCACCGAAGGCGTTCGAAGCAGTGGTGCCGATGGACCCGTCCGCGCGCCGCGACCAGCCGCCCGAGAGCCGCGGAGGACACCGTGACCACCATCAAGCCGACCCAGCGCTGGGCGTTCGGCATGCTGCTCGCCCTCGTGGCCGTCGCGCTCGGCGTCTCGGGTGCACCCGCACCGCTCTACGCGCTGTACGCGCAGGAGTGGGGCTTCGAGCCCATCACCACCACCGTCGTCTTCGCCGTCTACGCCGTCGCCGCGCTGGGCTCCGTGCTGGTCACGGGGTCGATCTCCGACCGCTACGGACGCCGGCCCGTGCTCATCGCCGCCGTCCTGCTCATCCTGGTGGGCCTCGGACTCTTCATCGCGGCCGACTCCGTGGCCTGGCTGCTCGCGGCGCGGGTGGCGCACGGGCTCGGCGTCGGCGCCGTCGTGGTGGTGGCATCGGCCGCGCTGCTCGACCTGCGACCCGACGACGGCGAGCGCACCGGTCGCCTCACGGGCGTGGTGTTCAACGGCGGCATCGCGGTCACGCTCGTGGGCGTGGCCCTGATCGTCGACATGGGCCCCGCACCGACCGTGCTGCCCTACGCCGTGCTCGTCGCCATCATGGCCGCGCTGCTGGTGGCCGTGCTGTGCATGCGCGAGCCGCACACCGACGACCGCTCCGTCACCCTCAACATCGCGCGACCGCGCGTGCCGGCCTCGATCGCCGGGCACTTCCGGTTCTCCGCCCTCGGCGTCATGGCCGCGTGGTCGGTGCTCGGCGTGCTGCTGTCGCTGTACCCACGGATCGCGTCGGAGGCCATCGGGGCGACGTCGGTGCTGTTCGGCGGAGCGGTGGTCGGTGCGTCGGCGGCAGCGTCGGCGCTCAGCCAGGCGGTCGGTGGCCGCTGGCCCGCCCGACCGACCGCCATCGTCGGCGACCTGGGCACCGCGGTGTCGCTCGTGCTGTGCGTGCCCGCGGTGGCCTGGGGTCACGCCTGGGCGATCGCTGCGGCCTCGACGTTGGTGGGCCTGTTCTTCGGCCTCGCGTTCGGCGGGTCCCTGCGCCACCTGAGCCAGCACGTGCCTGCCGCCCACCGCGGCGAGGTGATGTCGGCGTTCTACGTGCTCGCCTACGGCGCCATGGCGGTGCCGACCGTGCTGGCCGGCTGGGCCGCCACCGTGTGGAGCCCCCAGACCATCTTCGCCCCGTTCATGGTGGCGGTGGCCGTGGCCTGCACCCTCGCGGCGCTCCTGGGGATGCGCACCCAGGAGGAGACCGTCGACGAGCCCGTCGCCGCCGCGTCGTGACCGAGCCGCTCGACGACCTGCCGGAGGTGCCCGACCTCGCAGGTCCCGGGATGCGGCTGCTCCTCGTCGGGATCAACCCCAGCCCCCTGACGGCGCGCACCGGGTTGCACTTCGCGCACCCCGGCAACCGCTTCTACCCGGCGCTGCGCCTCGCCGGGATCTTGCCCGCCGACGCGACCACGCCCGAGCTCGCCGCGCCGGTGCTCGTGCAGCGAGGGGTGGGCATCACCAACCTGGCGCCTCGCCCCACCGCCCGCGCCGACGAGCTGACCGACGACGAGGTGCGCGCCGGGCGCGACCGTGTGGCGGCCGTGGTGCGTGCCCACCGTCCGCGCGTGGTGGCGGTCGCAGGGATCACCAGCTTCCGCACGGCCTTCGGCGACCGCCGTGCACGGGCCGGTCGGCAGCCGACCGACCTGGAGGGCGCGCAGCTGTGGGTCGTGCCCAACCCCAGCGGACTCAACGCGCACGCCACCGTCGAGACCCTCGCCCGCGACTACCTCGAGGTGGCCCTCACGGCCGGAGTGACCGTCGAGGACAGGGCGTGATTCGTTGTTCGCCGACGGCGAACTGACATACACTCACTCATGGGAATTGAGTCGACTAGACTCAGGTTTAACTGGATGTCCCGGTCGCGGTGGCCGGGCCGAACGATCCCCCCAGGAGGACACCATGAGCAACGTTTCCGTCTTCACCCGTCGCGATCCCTTCGCCGAGTTCGACTCGCTCGTCCGGAACGCGTTCTCGCCCAGCGGCAGCACCTCGCGCCTCGACTTCACCCCCGCCGTCGAGACCGTCCGCGACGGTGACGACGTGGTCGTGCGTCTCGAGCTGCCCGGCATCGACGTCTCGAACGACGTCACGGTCGAGGTGACCAACGGCCGCCTCGTCGTCAAGGGCGAGCGGCGCGACGAGCGCGCGGAGAGCAAGGCCGGCGAGTCCGGCGAGCAGCCCACGCGTCGCATCAGCGAGATCCGCTACGGCTCCTTCGAGCGCAGCTTCGGGCTGCCGGGCCACGTGACCGCCGAGGCCGTCAGCGCCTCCTACGACGCCGGCATCCTCGCGGTCCGCGTCGCGGGCGTGTACGCGGGCACCGAGCCCACGCGCATCGAGATCAGCCAGGGCTGACCCGCACGACCACAGGGCCCCGTCACCCAGCGGTGACGGGGCCCTGTCGCGTCTCGGTCAGAGGCCGAACCGACGGCCGGCGGCGGCGAACACGCCCTGGTAGCGCGAGCCCAGGACCCGCACGGCCGCGTCGAGCACACGGGCGTCGTTGCCGATGAGGACGCGAGGGCGGCCCTTCTCGACACCGCGAAGGATCACCTGCGCAGCCTTCTCCGGCGACGTGCGGGCGAGCTTGTCGAACGAGCGAGCCAGCTCGTCGTGGTCGCGCCCCTCGGCCTGGTCGGCGTTGCGAGCGATGTTCGTGGCGATGCCGCCGGGGTGCACGCACGTGACCTTGACCGGGTGCTTGGCCAGGACCATCTCCTGACGCAGCGACTCGGTGAAGCCACGGACCGCGAACTTGGCCGCGTTGTACGCGCTCTGCGACGGCATCGAGAAGATGCCGAAGATGCTCGAGACGTTGACGACGTGGCCGTCGCCCGACGCGATGAGGTGCGGCAGGAACGCCTTGGTGCCGTGCACGACGCCCCAGAAGTCGACGTCCATGACCTTCTCGACGTCCTTGTACGACATCTCCTCGACGTTGCCGGTGAAGGCGATGCCGGCGTTGTTGAACACCAGGTTCACGCGGCCCAGGTCGGTGGCCACCAGCTGCGCGTACTCCTCGACCCGCTCGCGCTCCGCGACGTCGATGACGTCCCCGCGCACCCGGGCGCCCGTGGCCTCCACGAGGCGCTGGGTCTCGGCCAGACCCGCGGTGTCGACGTCGCTGATGGCCAGGACGGCGCCCCGGCGAGCGAGCTCGACGGCGAGCGCGCGACCGATGCCCGAGCCGGCGCCGGTGACGACGGCGACCTTGTCGGTGAAGTGGCTCATGGGGGATCCTCTCGACGACTCAGATACCGACGGTATCCGAGTTGAGCGTAGAGCACGACGCTCGCTGGGACAAGACAATGCCTGCATTCCCCGCCGTCCCGGGACTTTCGCCCGTAGGCTCAGGGGCATGAAGACCCTCGTGCTGCCCTCCGGCGTGCGTGACGCGCGCCCCGAGGACGTGGGCACGATCGTCACGATGGTGCGAGAGCTGGCCGAGTACGAGCAGGCCGCCGAGCAGGCCACGATGACCGACGTGCAGCTGTACGAGGCACTGTTCGGCACCGACCCGCCGGCTTCGGCCCTCGTGGTGGAGAACGGCCACGGGTCCGTGGTCGGCTTCGCACTCTGGTTCCGCACGTTCTCGACGTGGGACGGCGTGCCCGGCATCCACCTCGAGGACCTCTACGTGCGCGCGTCGCGCCGCGGCGCGGGCTTCGGCCGCCGCCTGCTCATCGGGCTGGCACGCATCGCGACCGAGCGCGGGTACAGCCGCATCGAGTGGGACGTGCTGCGCTGGAACTCCCCCGCGATCCGGTTCTACGAGTCGCTCGACGCGACCCCGCAGGACGAGTGGCTGGCGTACCGGCTCACCGACAAGGCGATCGAGCTGCTCGCCGAACCCTGATCGACACCGCTCGGAACGTGCCCCTGCCCTCAGGTGCCCCGCTCTTGGTCGCCCGCCCTCAGGACAGCATGGCGGTGCGCAGGCGGTCGAGGGTGCCAACGTCGCCGCCGACCGAGCAGTACCAGCCCTCGACGCCGCCGGGGTGGGCGTCCCACCGGTCGATGACGTGCTCGATCGCGTCGCGCGGGACCATGAGGAACGCGGCCGGCACCGGCGGGTGGTCCGAACCGGGCCGCCGCAGGCGCGCGTCGATCGCGTCGACGGCGTGCTCGGTGAGCATGTAGTCGGCGACGACGTCGGGGCGCTGCACCCCGAGCAGGCTGAGCACGAGCGCCACGGAGATGCCGGTGCGGTCCTTGCCCGCCGCGCAGTGCACGAGGGTGGCCCCTCCCGTGGCGGCGGCCTGGGCGACCTCGTCGACCAGCTGCGCCAGCATCTCGCCGGCGGTGTCGAGCACCTCGCCGTACAGGTGCTTGAGGGTCGGGGTGTCCTCGTGCCAGCCGGGCCGCAGCGCCTGCAGCAGCGAGAGCGTGACGACCCTCGGACCCAGCGGGGTGAGCGGGTGCGGGCCACCGTGCTCGACGGCGGACCGCAGGTCGAGCACCAGGGAGGGCGGCCACGGGGTGCCGTCGGGCACGACGTCGGTGGGCTCGGGCACGCCGCTGCGCAGCAACAGACCAGGCCGGACGGAGGCACCGTCGAGGCCGGTGACACCACCGACGTCACGGAAGTTGGGGATGACGAAGCTCACGCCGCTCATCGTAGGTGTGAGGACCCACACTCCCTCCGGGCCGGTTCTGGGGCGGCCCTCTCAGGCGGGTGGATCTAGCATGGCGTCGTGAGAATCCCCCGCAAGATCGCGTCCCAGGCCGCGATCGGAGGGGCAGCCGCCGTCACCGGCTACTACGGCGTCATCTTCAGCGAGCTGATGGTCGCGAAGCGGGCGATCGGCATCACCGACGCGCGTCCACCGCGCGCCGACGGCTTGTACGGCGAAGAGCTGCCCCGTGAACCCGTGCGCTGCCTGGTCCTCGGCGACTCCGCAGCCGTCGGCTACGGCATGGCCCGTGCCGACGCGACTCCTCCTGCCATGCTCGGCATCGGTCTGGCGCACGTCCTCGACGCCCAGGTCGAGATCCGCTCCGAGGCCGTCGTGGGGGCGCAGACCCACGACCTGCGCGACCAGATCGAGGCGGCCGGCGACTTCGACCCCGACCTCGTCGTCATCGTCGTCGGCACCAACGACGTGACCCACCGCGTGCCCGCCTACCAGTCCACCCGGCTGCTCGGCTCGGCCGTGAAGAAGCTCGTCGACGGCGGCGCCCAGGTGGTGGTCGGCACGTGCCCCGACCTCGGGACCGTGCGGCCCCTCCCCCAGCCTCTGCGCTGGATCGCCCGACGCAAGAGCCGCTCGCTCGCCCGCAAGCAGACCGTCGCCACGGTCCGCGCCGGCGGCCGCGCCGTCTCGCTGGGCAGTCTGCTCGGCGTGCTGTTCACCGAGAAGTACGACGTGATGTTCGGCGAGGACCGCTTCCACCCGTCCGAGACCGGCTACGCCAACATGGTCTCGGTGCTCGTCCCGTCGCTGGCGGCCGCGTGGCGCGAGCGCGACCGCGACTTCGCCGTGGCGCACTTCGGCGGCTCCCCCGGCACGATGTCCCTCACCGACGCCGCAGAGAAGGCCGCGCTGCGCGAGGGCACGGAGGTCACCCGCGACGGCCGCTGGGCCCGCATCCTGCGCCGCCGCTGACCCACGATTCTCCCTTCGCGCGTCCGCGGACGAACGCTTCTTCCTTCTCGTGGACCGTTCCACGAGAAGGAAGAATCTCTGCCCCCATGGCCGGGGTCGCGGTCCAGCAACGACGACGGCCGGCCACCCCGTGAAGGGTGGCCGGCCGTCGTGTGGAGCTGGTGTCAGTCCGAGCCGCGCAGGATCGCGAGGATGCGCAGGATCTCGATGTAGAGCCAGATCAGCGTGACCGTGAGGCCGAAGGCGGCGCGCCACGACTCACGCTCGGGCAGGCCGGCCTCGACGCCGCGCTCGACGAAGTCGAAGTCCATGATCAGCATGAACACGGCGAGCACCACGGCGATCGCGGAGACCACGAGGCCGAGGCCGTCCATGCCGCGCAGGCCGCCACCCTCGAGGACGCCGGTGATGCTGAGCACGAAGTTGACCAGCATGACGCCGACGAAGGCGAACATCGAGATCGTGACGATCTTGCGGAACTTGTCGGTGACCTGGATGTTGAAGAACTTGTACGCCGCCAGCGTGGCGCCGAACGCGACCATGGTGGCCAGGACGGCCTGGAACACGATCGTCGGGTCGCCGACCCAACCGGCCACGACCTTGGAGAAGGCGCCGACGAAGACGCCCTCGGCCACCGCGTAGGCGAGGACCAGCGCGGGGCTGATGACCTTCTTGAACGAGTTGACCAGCGAGAGGCCGAAGCCGACGATCGCACCCGCGAACGCGAAGCCGAAGGCCTTCTGCACCGCCGCCTGGTCGGTGGCGATGTCACCGATGAGGAACCATGCTGCCGCGGCGGTCGCGATGACGACGCCCAGGGTGAGGGCGGTCTTCTCGACCGTGGACTCGATGGTCATGACGCCCGTGCCACGTCCGGTGGACGTGTGCGTGGGGCCAGGCTGCGAGGTCGAGCCGTCGAGGTCGATCTTCCACTGCGAAGGATCGGTGGCGCGGGCCGTGCTGGTGCCACGGCCGTTGAACCCCTCGGATCGGTTGAAGACGGGGTTGTTGCTCTGCATGGTTCCCTCCGGGAATCAGTACTCAGCACTACTGAGGAAGTCGATGTGACCTCACCCTACATAACGTCCGAGAGGCGCGATTGTTTCCCGACACGGACTGGTTTCGCAGGGAAACCAGTCCGTGTCGGGTGGATCAGTCCGGCGCGTCGGTCGGGGCGGCCGACGGCGCTTCGGACGGGCTCGTCGACGCCTCGGGAGCAGGGGCCAGTGCCGGCACCTTGAGGAACGGGGCCTCGGGAACCTTCGCCTCCCCGATGACGGCCGACGAGGCCGAGCCGAGCTCGTCGAGCACGTGCTGCACGACGGACAGCGGGTAGACGTTCATGACGTCCTGGCCGGTCTCCAGCGTCGCCGGCGACCACGCGGTGCCGTCGGCGGCGATGCCGTCGGTGCAGCCGTTCGCGCACTCGTCGCGCACGGTGTTCAGAGCGGGGGCCAGCGCGCGACCGTCCTGGTCGAACAGCTGCACGCCGCTGAGCGGGCGACCTTGCGCGTCGTAGGGGTAGATGTTCGTGATGCTGGAGCCGTCGAGGGACATCCCCGCCGGGTCCTCGGAGCCGACATAGGCCATCTCGTAGGTGCTGCTCTCCCAGGACTGCGCCGTGGCCACCACCGGCAGGAGCGCGACGGCGGCGACGACGTTGCCGAGCACCAGGAGGGGGCCGATCCGTGGGGCACCCCAGAGGCCACGACCCCACTGGACGCTCACCGTCACGAAGGCGGCGAGGAGGATCCACGTGCCGAGCGTCGTGGGGGCGAAGCCGGACTCCCAGCCGAAGAACGCCGCCACCAGCCAAGTCGCCAGCCAGGCCCGGGTGACCCACCAGACCGGCTGCAGCACGGACAGGAAGTCGAGGACTCCCCGGCCGACCGGGCTCCGACGCAGGGCCAGTGTCACGTCGCGCCACGTCTCGCTCGCCCCCTGGCGCAGCGAGTCGAGGCCGCCGGCCAGGCCGGAGCGCTGGTCCTCCTTGAGCGGCAGGCCGGCCGCGGCGCGCAGCTCGGCGGCGTAGGCCACGGGGTCGGGGAGCTCGCGGGCGAGGTCCTCGGCGTAGGCCTCGGCCAGGTCGGCCTCCAGACCCTCGGTGAGCTCCTCCAGCTCGTCGGCGGGCAGGTCGGCCAGCTGGGCGCGCACACGGGCAGCGAAGGCGCTGATCTCGGTCGGGATGGTGGTGCTCATGCGGCGTCCCCCGTCAGGAGTCGGTTCATGGTGTCGGCGAAGTCGGCCCAGACCTTGCGCTGGGCCGCGAGCATCGAGCGCCCCTCGGGCGTGACGCCGTAGTACTTGCGGTGCGGCCCCTCCTCGGAGGGCACCACGTACGACGTGAGCGCGCCGGCCGCGTAGAGGCGCCGCAGCGTCCCGTACACGGAGGCGTCGCCGACGTCCTCGAGCCCTCCGGCGCGCAGGCGGCGCACGACGTCGTAGCCGTACCCGTCCTCGGACTCGACGACGGCCAGCACGGCCACGTCGAGCACGCCTTTCAGCAGCTGCGTTGCATCCATGCGGTGGACAGTACCACGCACTGCGCAGTACCTCGCAGAGCACGGCACCGGGACCGCGTGTCGCGCTCCGACTAGCCGTCGACGTCGACCAGGTGGTGCGCCACGTCGTGCCAGAAGTACTGGGCGAAGGTCTCGACGGTGAAGACCGAGCCGTCGCTGCGCAGGCCGACGCGGCCCCACGCGTCCGCCGGGACGGCGTCGAAGGCTTCGGCCAGGTGCTCCCCAGCCGCGGTCAGCTCGCGGGCCGCGACGGCCGGGTCCTGCTCGGCGTAGCGCTGCTCGACGGCGGTCGCGTCCTGGTCCCAGTTGGCGAAGCGGGCCTCGCCCTCGTCGGCGGTGAGCATGAGCCGGAGCCGCTCGGCGAAGAGCACGAGGACGTCGCGCACGTGGCACGCGTACTCAAGGTCGGACCAGACGTCGGGGCGGCGCCGGGCCGCCGCATCGGGACGGGCGAGCACCTGCTGCCAACGGGGCAGGCAGGCGCGCACCAGGTCGGCCACCCCGCGCGGGTCGACGTCCTCGGCGCGGAACCCGCACTCGGCGCACGGCTCCTGCAGGACCCACGTCCAGTCCTTGTCGTCGGGGACGATGCTCTCGTCGACGGTGCTCATGCATCCGATCGTGGCCGACGATCTAGGGTTCGAGCCATGCCCGACGCTGCCGACCAGCCGCGAGATCCCGCCACCGCCGAGGACCCGCCCCGCTTCCGCCGTGAGCCGGTCTCGTTCACCCGTCGCGGAGGACGCCTGACCGAGAAGCAGCAGGACGCGTGGGACGCGATGGCCGAGACGTACGTGCTCGACGTCCCGCGGGCCGGGACCGACACGTCGGTGACCCCCGACTGGCGGGTGGAGCCGGAGCGCGTGTTCGGGCGCACCGCGCCGCTGGTGGTGGAGATCGGCAGCGGACGCGGCGAGAACGTGGTGGCCGCGGCCCAGCAGCACCCGGAGTGGGACTTCCTCGCGATCGAGGTGTGGGTGCCGGGCGTGGCGACGACGCTCCTGCAGGCGCGCGCGGCAGGCGTCACGAACATCCGGCTCGCGGTGGCCAACGCCACCGAGATGCTGGGAACGGCGCTCGAGCCGACGTCGGTGCACGAGCTGTGGACGTGGTTCCCCGACCCGTGGCACAAGAAGCGTCACACCAAGCGACGCCTGGTCACGGTGCCGTTCACCGAGCTCGTCGCGCGGGTTCTCGAGCCCGGCGGGACGTGGCGCCTGGCCACCGACTGGGCCGACTACGGCGAGCAGATGTCCGAGGTCATCGCGGCCAGCCCCCACGTGAGCGGCGGCCCCGTGGACCGGTTCGAGGGTCGCGTGCTGACCAAGTTCGAGCGCAAGGGCCTGGACAAGGGGCGCGTGATCCACGACTTCGCTGCGCAAGTTCTGCAGCACTGACGTCCTACACTGGCCGGATGGACGGCACCGCCACGGCAGACCTGCTCGGCATCACGGACGGCTTCCGCGTGTGGGTCGTCGGCGAGACCGTGGAGGAGCGCTCGCTGCTCGACCCGCTGCCCGAGGGCGTGGAGACGTTCGACGAGTACGTGCACTCCCTCGACGCCACCGTGGTGATCACCGACGACGTGACCGCGTTCGCCGAGCAGGTCGACGAGGTCTTCCCGCAGCTCGGCTCCGTGCCGCTCGTGTGGGTGTGCTTCCCGCCGCACGACCTGTCGGCCGACGAGGTCGCCGAGGTGGTCCACGAGTTCGGCTGGGGCGCCACGCCGCCGGTGCTGCTCGACGACGCGTGGATGGCCATGCGGCTCGCGCAGGACTGAGCACCCGGACTGATCGACGCTCAGGCCGAGCCGGCGGCCTGGCGCCGCTCGAGGCGACGACGGTCGGCGTCGTGGGCCTCACGCGCCAGCTCGAGCGCCCGCTCGACGGTCTTCTCTCCCGGGTTCACGACGGACACCCATCCGTACGCGCCGTAGATCGGGTGCGGGACGAACGTGTCCGTGGCGGCGTGGTCGACGTCGGCCACGCTGAGCTGGCCCGGCGGGTGGCCGAAGAGGTCGGCGTAGGCGTCGGCGCCGACGTTGAGGTTCAGGCGCCAGCGGCCGGGCTCGTCGAGGTTCGAGACGGTGTCGTCGGGGTAGTTCTTCGTGACGATCGTCGTGTGCGGCTGCCGGTTGGTGGGCACCTCACCGTCGGGGGCGTAGTAGAAGAAGTGGTCGCCCCACGAGATCTCGGGGTGGTTGCTGCCCTCCTCGGGGGCGAGCTCGAGCGCGCCGGGCAGGCTCCGCAGTGCGATCAGGACGTCGTCGATGGCCATGCGGCCAGTCTCGCCCTGCGACGTGCGTCTGGCCAGGGACGCTGGGGCGAGGCGGGACGACGGTCAGTCGGGACGCTGGGACGCGATGAGGTCGCGGTAGGCCTCGAAGGAGTCCTTGGGCGTGCGCACGAGGGTGTCGTAGTCGACGTGCACGAGCCCGAAGCGCTGGGAGTAGCCGGCGGCCCACTCGAAGTTGTCGAGCAGGGACCAGTGGAAGTAGCCGCGCACGTCGACCCCGGCGTCGCGGGCGTCGAGCACGGCGGCCAGGTGGTCGAACAGGTAGCGGGTGCGGCGCTCGTCGTGCGCACGGCCGTCGCTGCCGGGTGCGTCGGCGTAGGAGGCGCCGTTCTCGGTGACGTAGACGAGCGGGAGCGCGTCGCCGTAGCGCTCCTTCAGGCCCACGAGCACCTCGGTGAGACCTTCGGGCACCACGGGCCAGCCGAAGTCGGTGCGCTCACGGCTGTCGATCTCGTGAAGCGAGAACGGCAGGTCGGCCGGCAGCGGGAGCCCGTCGCTGGCGGCTTCGCTGCTGGCACCAGGAGGACCGACGAGCTGCGGGTTGTAGTAGTTGACGCCGTAGAAGTCGAGCGGGGTGGCGATGACGGCGAGGTCGTCGTCGCGGTAGCCGCTGAACCCGGCCTCCATGCCCTCCCACGGCCAGCGGCCGAGGAGCACGGGGTCGGCGAAGAGCCGGTTGTAGAGGTCGTCGAAGAAGGTGGCGGCCTGCTCGGTCTCGTCGGTGTCGTCGAGGCGCCACACGGGCACGTGGTTGTTGACGATGCCGACGGGTCCGGTGCCGGCGGCGCGCAGGGCCTGCACGGCACGGCCGTGGGCGAGCAGCTGGTGGTAGGCCACCGGCAGGGCGTCGAAGCCGAGCGTCTTGCCGGGGGCGTGCACACCGGCGCCGTGGCCGAGCAGGGTGACCACGACGGGCTCGTTGATCGTCATCCAGCGGGTCACGCGGTCGCCGAGGCGGGCCGCGACGACGGACGTGTAGTCGGCGAAGCGCTCCGCGACGTCGCGGTTCTCCCACCCGCCGATGTCCTCGAGCCACTGCGGGGTGTCCCAGTGGAAGAGGGTCGCCGACGGCTCGACGCCCGCGGTGAGCAGCGCGTCGACGAGCCGGTCGTAGAAGTCGAGGCCCTCGGGGTTCACGGCGCCGCTGGGGTCGGGCTGGATGCGCGACCACGAGAGCGAGAAGCGGTAGGCGTCGACGCCGAGGGAACGCAGCAGGCCGACGTCCTCGAGGTAGCGGTGGTAGTGGTCGCAGGCCACCTCGCCGGTGTCGCCGTTCTCGACGCGACCGGGCTGAGCGGTGAACACGTCCCACGTGGACGGGGTGCGTCCGCCGACGTCGACCGCGCCCTCCACCTGGTACGAGGCGGTGGCGGTGCCCCACGTGAAGTCGGGGCCGAAGGCGCCGGCAAGACGGCCGAGGGACAGGTCGCTGGGGTCGGTGTCGCTCACCCGTCCAGTCTGCCCCCGGACCGGGTCGGTCGTCAGGTGCGGCGACGTCGGCTGAACGCCTCGGCGAGGTCGATCGCGCCGACGATGGCCAGCACCACGCCGAACGGTCGGCCCCGGAACCAGAAGAACTCGGTGTCGGGGAAGGCCAACGCCAGCACCGCGCCGGCGACGACGAGCACGACTCCGAGGGCCAGCTGGAAGGTCGGGTTCATGCCCTCACGCTAGGCAGGACCCCTCCCCCGCGGCATCGGCCGAAGGGATGAGCCGCGGGGTCCTTTCGACGTCGGCTCAGGCCGTCCGGCGCTGCTTCTCGATGAACGTCATGACGTGGAAGACGACGAGCGCGGCGATGGTGCCGAGCGCGATGCCGTTGAACACCATGTCGCCGACCTTCAGCTCGGGGTTGCCGATGCCGATCACCAGGGCGATGCCGGCGGTGAGCTGGTTGACCGGGAGGGCGAAGTCGACGTTGTTGTCGATCCAGATCTTGATGCCGACGATGCCGATGAGGCCGTAGAGGGCGATGGTGACGCCGCCGAGCACGCCGGTGGGGATGGTGTTGATGAGGGCGCCGATCTTCGGCGAGAACGACAGCAGGATGGCGATGGCGCCGGCCACCCAGTAGGCGGCGGTGGAGTAGACGCGGGTGGCGGCCATGACGCCGATGTTCTCGCCGTAGGTGGTGGTGCCGGATCCTCCGCCGGCTCCGGCGATCGTCGTCGCGAGGCCGTCGGCGAACAGCGCCCGGCCGGTGCGCTCGTTGATGGACTCGTCGTCGGTCAGCTGCGCGACGCTGCGCACGTGGCCCACGTTCTCGGCGATGAGCACGAGCACGACGGGCAGGAAGGCGGGGATGAACACCCAGCTGATCTCGGGGGTGCTGAACGCGGGCAGGCCGAGCAGGTCGGCCTTGCCGACGGGGTCGAAGTCGAGCGCACCGGTGACCGCGGCGTAGATGTAGCCGGCGACGACGCCGACGATGATCGACAGCCGACCGATGAGGCCCTTGAACACGACGATGGTGAGCACGAGGACGACGAGGGTGATGACCGCCATCCACGGCCCGGCCTTCGCGTTGTTGACCGCCGTGGGCGCGAGGTTGAAGCCGATGAGCGCGACGATGGAGCCGGCCACCACCGGCGGCATGAGCGCGTTGATCCACCCGATGCCGGTCTTCATGACGATCGCGCCGACCGCCGCGAGGATCACGCCTGTGACGACGATGCCGAACATCGCCACCTCGATCGACGCCCCCGACGCCGCCACCGCGCCGATGGGCGCGAGGAACGCGAACGACGACCCGAGGTAGCTGGGCAGCCGGTTCTGCGTGAGGACGAGGAACAGGATCGTGCCCACGCCGGAGAAGAAGAGCGTGGCCGTTACGGGGAACCCGGTGATGGTCGGCACCAGGAACGTCGCCCCGAACATCGCCACCACGTGCTGCGCACCCAGCCCGATGGTCCGCGGCCACGTCAGCCGCTCCCCCGGTCTGACGATCTCGCCGTCCCGGATCGTCTTGCCGTCGTGGTGCAGGTTCCAGTTCAGGGGCATGGGGGGATTCTGGCGGATGCGCCAGACCCGAAGTTATTCGCCTACCGCTCGACTACTCCTGGGGCCAGACGGAGACGATTCCTTTACCCCGCGGCTTGACCCACAGGTTGACGGCAACCTGTCCCGTCTGCGTCTTGAATGATCCCCGATAGCGCTCCGCGTTGGCCCGAGAAAGGTAGGCGACCGTGCGACCCTCGACCGAGACAGCAACCGCATTGGAGTCGTGCGGGTTGCGAGGCTCGGGCACCAGCAAAGCGAGAAAGGGCTCATTCACCGGGACGCGGCACGACGCCAAAGTCGCCGGAGCATGGCCGCGGGACGCCAGGAGATCGACGAGAGCAGCCTGGTAGTGCGACTCTCCGACGAAGAGTTGTTCCCCTTCGATCGGAGCGAAACTCGCTTCAGTGGAAGGCGACGAACGAAGTCGACTGAGAAAGCCCATGGCGGACGGTAAACACAGTCCGATCTGCTTTGCCGGGAAATGCACTGATCGATGACGAAGGTCCGCTCATCCGTGCCATCGGAGCCATGACCGGTTGCGGCACACTGCAGTCGTGTCCGACCCGATGCGCAGCCTGCTCGACTCGCCGCCCGACCTGCCGGTCGTCGCGGGGCTGCCTGCGCTCGGTGAGGCGCTCCGCAGCCGTGGGGTCGCGGTGGTCCAAGCGCCGCCGGGGACGGGCAAGACGACGTTGGTCCCGCCGGCCGTCGCTGTGGCCGTCGAGGGGCGGGTCGTCGTCACGCAGCCCAGCCGGATCGCCGCCCGCGCCGCTGCCCGTCGGTTGGCGCATCTGCTGGGCGAACCAGTCGGGGAGACCGTCGGGTACTCCGTTCGCGGGGACCGGAAGACCAGCAGGCGGACGCGCGTCGAGGTGGTCACCACCGGTCTGCTGCTCCGGCGGATCCAGCACGACCCCGAGCTCGCCGGCGTGGGCGCCGTGGTGCTGGACGAGGTGCACGAGCGCCACCTCGACGCGGACCTCACCCTGGCGCTGCTCATCGACATCCGCGCCAACCTCCGCGACGACCTGACGCTCGTCGCGATGTCGGCCACCATCGAGGCCGAGCGGACCGCCACGCTGCTGGGCGGCACCGGTGATGGCGACACAGCGGCGCCGGTGATCGACATCCCCGGCGCACTGCACCCCGTCGAGTCCGTCTGGTGCCCGATGCCTCCGGGCGCGCGCCGAACCGACGACCGCGGCATCACGCCGGCCTTCCACGACCACGTCGCCGCGACCGTCCGTCGTGCGCTCGCCGAGCACGAGGGTGACGTGCTGGTCTTCGTGCCGGGCGTCGGCGAGGTCGACGCGACCATCCGACGTCTCCGAGATGCGCCCGCCGACGTGCACCCGCTCCACGGACGCCTCTCCGGCGCCGAGCAGGACCGTGCACTCAGCGAGGGTCCGCGTCGCCGCGTGGTCGTCTCGACCGCGGTCGCCGAGTCGTCGCTGACCGTGCCCGGCGTGCGCGTCGTGGTGGACGCCGGGTTCTCGCGCGAGCCGCGCACCGACCACCGACGCGGGCTGTCGTCGCTGGTCACCGTCGCGGTGAGCAAGGCGGCCGCCGAGCAGCGAGCGGGGCGAGCCGGACGACTCGGACCGGGCGCCGTCCTGCGCTGCTGGTCGAAGGAGGAGCACGCGCACCTGGCCGACCACCCCGAACCCGAGATCGCCACCGCCGACCTGACGGCCTTCACCCTGGAGCTGGCGTGCTGGGGCAGCGACGACGTGCGCGACCTGGCGCTCCTCGACCAGCCACCGGCCCACGCCCTGGAGACAGCCCGTCAGGTGCTCCTGGACTTGGGGGCGGTCGACGACGACGGACGGGCCACCCCACGCGGACGGGTGATGGCCGGCGTGCCGGTGGACCCGCGGCTGGCACGGGCCCTCATCGACGGGGCTGGTCTCGTCGGGGCGAGGCGCGCGGCCGAGGTGGTCGCGATGCTCAGCGAGGACGTCCGCGCTCCCGGCGGCGACCTCGTCGCAGCCCTCCGCTCTCTGCGCAACGGAGACCGCTCCGGCTCGTGGCGCACCCAGGTGAAGCGCCTCGAGGCCATCGCGAAGGAGCACGGCGACCACGAGCGCAGCCCGGACGGCGCCCGATCGCTGACCGACGACGTGGCGGTCGGCCTGGTCGTCGCCCTGGCACATCCCGACCGCATCGCGCGCAAGCGCTCCGCCGGCTCGAGCTACCTGATGACGGGTGGCACGGGCGCCGCCTTCGACCGTCGCGACTCAAGCCCACTCGCCGGGCTCGAGTGGCTCGCCGTCGGCGACGCGGACCGACGGTCCGGGGAGCGCGAGGCGCGGATCCGGGCAGCGGCACCGCTCACCGAGGACCTGGCGCTCGAGGCGGCCGGATCGCTGTGGACCGAGGTGGACGACGTCACCTGGTCCGACGGGCGGGTGCTGGCCCGCCGACGCACCATGCTCGGCGCGATCGAGCTTGCGTCCGTCCCCATCAAGAACCCGCCGACCGAAGCGGTGACCGCGGCCATCGGCGAGGCGCTGGAGCGCGAGGGGATCGACCTCCTCACCTGGTCGGAGGCGGCCACGGCTCTTCGCGCCCGCCTCGACTTCCTGCACCGTGCCCTCGGCGACCCCTGGCCCGACGTGAGCGACGAAGCCCTGACAACGAACCTCGACGCGTGGCTCGGTCCGCAGCTCGCGCGGGTCCGCTCGGCGCAGGACCTCCGACGCATCGACGTCGGCGCGGCCCTCCGCGCTCTGCTGCCGTGGCCCCAGGCGGGCAGGCTCGACGAGCTTGCCCCCGAGCGGGTCGAGGTTCCCAGCGGCTCGAACGTGCGGATCGACTACTCCCAGGAGCAGCCCGTGCTCGCGGTCAGGCTGCAGGAGGTCTTCGGCTGGACCGCGGCGCCCACCCTCGCGGACGGCAGGGTCCCGCTCCTGCTGCACCTGCTCTCCCCCGCCCGACGGCCGGCCGCCGTCACGGCCGACCTGGACTCCTTCTGGGACAACGGCTACCCGGGGGTCAGGGCCGACCTGCGCGGTCGCTACCCGAAGCACGCGTGGCCCGACGACCCGCGCACGGCGCCGGCCACCCGACGGACCAACGCGTCCCGCGACCGACGACGATGAGACGTGAAGACATTCGTCCCAGTTTCACCCCCGGCGACCGCCGGGCTCGACTAGCCTGACCACGTCGACGCGCTCCATCGGGGACCGTGATTCGTCACGTCCCCTGCACGACACGTCGACCTCCGCACGCACGATCGTGGGCCGAGGGCCGGCACCAGCGATCGGAACCATGCATGAAGCAGCGCCGGGCAGTCTCCAGGACGGCCGCGCTCGCGGTCGCCGTCGTCGCCTCGACCATGACGTGGATGGCGCCCGCCCAGGCCGCCCCAGCGCCACGACCTGTCGCAGCCGCCGTGGCCCCGGTGGCGGCCGTCCCGACCGCCAACCTCTGCGGCGCCACGGGCACCGACATGAACGGCACCGGCTGTCGCTACGCCACGGTCGGGACCGACACCTTCAGGGCGCCGTACTACCAGCCGAACGTCACGTTCACGACGTACGGCGCAAGGTCGTCCGGCACCTTCCGCGAGTCCCGCGACTGGGGAGGCATGGCGCGGGGGACGCTGAGGCTGACGCCCGGCGCCGACTACCAGGTCAACGTCGGCGGGCCCGCACGAGGTGACACGAAGCAGCTCGGCGGATTCAACGGCGGCGGCAACAGCGGTCGCACCTCCATCGAGTCCGGCTCACTCCTCACCGGCGCGCAAGGCGGAGGAGGCGCGTCCGACGTTCGCGAGGGCACCTACGGCCTGCTCGACCGACTCATCGTCGCCGGCGGCGGAGGCGGCTTCAGCGGCTGCACGACCGAGGGATGCATCCAGGGCGGTGCCGGCGGCGGCGACAGAGGCTTCGACGGCGACAGCGGGGTCGGCTCGTCGGGCGGCGGGGGCGGCAGCCAGACACAGGCCGGCCGGTCCCCCGGCGCAGCAGGCAGCGCCGGTCGGGGCTTCGGTGGGTCGGGCGCCTCGGGACCGCTCGCGATCTCCGACCCTGGCGCCGGGGGAGGCGGCGGCTACTTCGGCGGCGGTGGAAGCGACGTGGTCTTCGCCGTCAACCCCTCGGGCGGCGGCGGAGGCAGCGGCTACATCACGTCGCGCGCCACCGACACGTCGTCCAAGACCGGTGGCCAGGTGGACGCCTATCCCCTCCCGACCGACCGTCTCGACATCCAGGGCGAGAAGGACGGCCGTGGCCTCGTGACCGCCACGTGGCCGGGCGGTCCGGTCTCGGCGAACGTCACGGTGACCGCGAGCCCCAGCGGTCCGGTCGACCCCGACACGATCGTGACGTTGACGACCAAGGTGACGACCTCCACGGGCGTCACGCCGGTGGGCAACATCCGCTTCGTCGACTACACCAGGGCCAACGGATCGACGAGCCCCAACGCGCCCGGAGCCTGCCCGTGCTCCAACATCACCGGCGACTTCATCGACAGCACCCAGAACGGCACGTACGTCAAGCGCGTCCGGGCCGGTTCGCTGCCCTACGGCACCGACCACGCGATCGTCGCGATCTTCGACGACCGGTACGGCGAGATCCCGCAGACCAGGTCCGCCCCGGCCACCTACTCGGTCAACGTCCCCCCTCCCCCGGGCGTCGATCTCGGCCTGACGCTCACCGGAGCTCCCAACCCGGTGAAGTCCGGCTCCGACCTCACCTACACGCTCGACGTCAGCAACTACTCGACCACCGCGGCGACGTCGGTCAAGCCCGACGTGTTCGTGCGCAACGTCTTCGGCAACGACGTCGTCCTCGACCTCGCCAAGACCTCGTCGTTCTGCCGGACGACGATCGACGGCGCCACGGCCGTCACCTGCGACTTCGGCGACCTCGCCGCCGGCGCGACCGAGAGCGCGACCATCGTGGCGAGACCCCTGAAGGTCGGGGACCAGGTCGCCTCCGCGAGCCTCTTCCGGCCCGCTCAGACCGACCCGAACCCGGACAACGACTCCATCGAGATCTCGACCGTGGTCGAGGCGGCCGACCCGCCGCCGCCGACCGACCCCTCGGCCGACCTGTCGGTCTCCGTGCAGGCCCCCACCCGGGTGGACGACGGCGACGGCTTCCTCTACAAGATCGGCAGCTACAACGCCGGCCCCGACACCGCGAGCGACGTCACGATCACCGACGTCCTGCCCGACGGGGTCACCTTCGACCCCGACACGACCTCGCCGGAGTGCACGAACGATGCGGGCACCGTCACCTGCGACGCCGGTGACTACGAGCCCGGGCGGATCAAGAACGTAACCATCGGCGTCACGGCCGACCAGGTCGGCACGGTGTCCAACACCGCGACGATCCAGGGCGACCTGGACGACCCCAGCTCGGCCAACAACTCCTCCACCGCGACCACGGTGGTCCGGACCCCGCCGCCGCCGACGGACCTGTCCATCGTGAAGACCGCGCCGTCGCGGGTGGTGTATCGCGCCGACCTCGTCTACGAGATCGCCGTCACCAACAACGGGACGGATGCTGCGGCCGAGGTCGAGGCGACCGACGTGCTGCCGGAGGGGACGCGCTTCAAGTCCGCCGGGACGTCGTCGGCCTGCCAGCCTGACTTCCTGCAGCGGGTGGTGACGTGCGACTTCGGCACCGTCGCCGCCGGCGCGACCGAGACGGCCGAGATCGTCGTCGTCTCCGACGTGGTGCGTCGGGTCTCCAACACCGCGACGGTCGCTGGCGATACCGCCGACCCGGACCCGACGAACAACTCCTCCACGGCGTCGACGCTCGTGCAGGACCCGAACTCCCCGGCCGACCTGTCCATCAGCAAGTCCGCGGGTGTGCTGCAGGCAGAGGTCGGCGACGACATCACGTACGAGCTCGAGGTCGGATACGCGGGGCCGGCCAACACGGCGGCCTTCAGGGTGACGGCGATCGACGAGCTGCCCGACGGGGTGACCTTCAAGCGCGAGGGCACGTCGGACGCCTGCACGAATGCCTCGGGCACCGTGACCTGCGACCTGGGCCAGATCTTCGGCGGGACGTCGAAGACCGTCGAGATCGTCGTCACCGCCACCCGGGCGGGCACGGTGTCGAACACCGCCACCGTCGAGGGCCTCGGCGTCGACCCCGATCCGACGAACGACGAGGCGACGGCGGTCGTCCAGGTGACCGCACCGCCGGAGCCGGGCGCCCTCGGCTTCGCGACCTCGGACGTCGAGGTCGACGAGGGCGGCACCGCGACCGTCACCGTCGAGCGGACCGGCGGGACCGACGGCTCCGTGAGCGTCGACTACGCCACCAGCAACGGGACCGCCGGATCGAACGACTACACCCCCGCCACCGGCACGCTCGCGTTCGCGGACGGTGAGACGACCAAGACCTTCACGGTCGAGACCACCCAGGACAACACCGTCGAGTCCGACGAGACCGTCGACCTGACGCTGTCGAAGCCCACCGGGGGCGCCACCCTCGGCGGCGACGACGCGACCGTCACGATCATCGACGACGACGAGGAGCCCGAGCCCCCCGTGGAGCCGGGAACCGTCGGCTTCTCGGTCACGAACACCGACGTCGACGAGGGCGGCACCGCGACCGTCACGGTCGAGCGCACCGGCGGATCCGACGGCAACGTCACGGTCGGCTACGCCACCAGCAACGGGACCGCCGACTCCGACGACTACACGTCGGCCTCGGGCACCCTGACCTTCGCCGACGGTGACACGACCAAGACCTTCACGGTCGCGACCACCCAGGACAGCTCCGTCGAGTCCGACGAGACCGTTGACCTGGAGCTGTCGAACCCCGGCGGTGGGGCCACGCTCGGCGACGCCGACGCGACCGTCACGATCATCGACGACGACCAGGAGCCCGAGCCCCCCGTGGAACCGGGCACCGTCGGCTTCGCGGTCACCAACACCGACGTCGACGAGGGCGGCACCGCCACCGTCACCGTCGAGCGCATCGGTGGCACGGACGGCGACGTGACCGTCGACTACGCGACCAGCAACGGGACCGCCGACTCCGACGACTACACGTCGGCGTCCGACACGCTCGCCTTCGCGGACGGTGAGACCTCGAAGACCTTCGAGGTCGACACCACGCAGGACACCCGGGTGGAGGCCGACGAGACCGTCGACCTGACCCTGTCGAGCCCCACCGGCGGCGCCACCATCGGCGACGGCGACGCGACCCTCACGATCACCGACGACGACGAGGAGGAGCCCGAGCCGCCGGTCGAGCCGGGAACCCTCGGCTTCTCCGCCCAGGACTACCCCGTCCAGGAGGGTGAGGCAGCCACGATCACCGTGACCCGCAGCGGTGGGAGCGACGGCAGCGTCTCACTCACCTACGCGACCGACGACCCGACCGCCGGGGCAGCTCGAGCCGCCGGGGCAGATGGGTACACCCCGACCACCGGCACCCTCACCTTCGCCGACGGCGTCACCTCGCGGACCTTCACGGTCCAGACGACCGATGACGACGTCGACGAGCCGGACGAGACCATCGCGCTCAGCCTGACGAACGCCACCGGCGGCGCCACCCTCGGTGACGCCGCCGCGACCATCACGATCACCGACGACGACCCCGCCGTCACCGATCCGGGCGACGGCACGGATCCCGGCGACGGCACGGATCCGGTTGACGGTGGCGACGGGACTGATGCTGGAGCCGGCGGTGCGGGCAGCGGCGTCGGCACTCGCGGCGACCCCGCCGCCTCGGCCCTCCCCGAGACCGGTGGCCCGAACGTCGCCCTCCCAGTTCTCGGCGCCCTGCTCATGCTCGCCGGAGCCGCCTTGACCATCGGTCGCCGTAGGCGGGACGCGTAGCCGGCGGGGTCCCATGCCGCCTGCGGGCCCTGACCGCTGCGAGGACCAGAGCTCGCTGAGCAGGGGCCGGGTCCCGTCCGTTCATCCCACCGCCGGCAGATCGTTGCCGTAAAGCACTTGCGCTGCGATGAAACATGTCCGTACCATCGAATGGAACGGTACCGTTCCGTTTCATCCATGTTTCGCTGTGCACCAGGAGCACCATGACCCCGGCAGAAGCCGCAGCCGCAGCTCGTCCTCGCGTGGAGGGCGAGCGTGAGCACGAGATCCTCGAGGCTGCGCTCGACGTCCTCGCCGACGTCGGCTACGACCGCCTGACCATGGACGCCGTGGCCTCGGCCGCTCGGGCATCCAAGGCCACGCTGTACCGCCGGTGGGAGACGAAGGCGAGCCTGGTCCTCGAGGCTGTCCTCGCCCAGAAGGGCCCCCTCCCCGCGCTTCCCGACACCGGCAGCCTGCGCGGCGACCTCATCGCCTCGCACTGCGGCCGTGGCGGCCTGACCGACGAGCGTCAGATCTCCATCTTCAGCGGTGTGCTCACGGCCCTCGGCCGCGACGCCGAGTTCGCCGACGGCTTCCGCTCCCGGTTCCTCGGCCCCAAGGTCGAGCTGACCCAGCAGCTGTTCGGCCGCGCCCGTGACCGCGGCGAGATCCGCGACGACGTCGATCTCGACATCGTCGGGTCGGCACTGGCCGGCATCGTGCTGCACCGCGAGTTCGTCATGGGCGAAGTGCCCACCCCCGAGAGGATCACCGCGGTCATCGACCAGGTGATCCTCCCCGCCGTCCTGCGCCACTCCCCCGACCACACCCCCAAGGACCCCTCATGACCGACACCACCCCCGACGCCGGGAAGCACGTCACCGAGCCGGAGGACCTCCCGCCCGAGACCAACCGCCGACTGGGCTGGGCCCTGGTCATCATCTGCATCGCGCAGCTGATGGTCGTGCTCGACGCGACGATCGCCAACATCGCCCTGCCCTACATCGCGACCGACCTGCGCATCGGCGAGGCCAACCTGCAGTGGATCGTCACGGGCTACGCCCTCGCGTTCGGTGGCCTGCTGCTGCTCGGCGGTCGCCTGGCCGACCTGTACGGACGGCGCCGGATCTTCATCACCGGCCTGATCGTCTTCGCCGTCGCGTCGGCGCTCGGCGGCCTGGCCCAGAACGAGCCGATGCTGCTCGCGTCGCGCGGACTGCAGGGCATCGGTGCGGCCATGGCCGCGCCCGCCGCCCTGGCGCTGATCACCACCACCTTCCCCGCCGGACCCCTGCGCAACCGGGCCTTCAGCGTCTACGCCGCCCTGTCGGGCGTGGGCGCGGCGATCGGCCTGATCCTCGGCGGCTGGCTGACCGGACTGGAGCTGGGCAACCTCGAGGGCTGGCGGCTGACGTTCCTCATCAACGTGCCGATCGGCCTCGTGGCGGCGTTCCTCGCGCCGCGGTTCCTGCCCGAGAGCAAGCCGCAGCGCCTCGCCCTCGACATCCCCGGCGCCCTGAGCGGCACCCTCGGCCTGGCCGCGCTGGTCTTCGGCCTCTCGCGGGCCGGCGACGAGCGCTACGGCTGGGGTGACACCTCGACCATCGTGTCGCTGGTCGTCGCAGCGGTGCTCCTCGTCGGCTTCATCGTGATCGAGCGCTCCGTCAAGAGCCCGCTGCTGCCTCTGAGCATCTTCGCCAGCCGAGCCCGCTCGGTGGCATTCGCCTCCATGATGATCACGCCGGCGGCCATGTTCGCGATGTTCTTCTTCCTGTCGCTGTTCGTGCAGAACGTGCTCGGCTACAGCCCGCTGCACACCGGCTTCGCGTTCCTGCCGTTCACGGTCGGCATCGTCCTGGGCGCCACCCTGTCGTCGAAGCTGATCGCCCGCATCGACCCCCGGTTCATCGCCGGCGTCGGCACCATCCTGGCCGGCATCGCCCTGTTCGGGTTCTCGCGGATCAGCGTCGACGACAGCCCCGCCAACCTGCTGCGCATCGCCGGTGGCAGCGGGTCGCTGAGCGACGACGTGAACTACTGGACGGCCATCGCACCGTTCATCGTCCTGATGGCCTTCGGCATGGGCCTGGTGTTCGTGACCATGACCCTGGTGGCCGTGCACGGCATCCCGTCGGAGGAGTCCGGCATCGGCTCGGGCGTGCTCAACACCATGCAGCAGGTGGGTGGCGCCATCGGCCTGGCCGCCCTGTCGACGGTGGCCCTGCACTTCTCGACCGACCGTGGTGAGGAGATCGGCGGCGCCATCCAGGCGGCGTCCGGGTCGGGGGGCGCCCCCGCGCCCGACGTCGCGGAGCGCCTCAACCAGCTCATCGGCCAGGCCGCCTTCACCGAGGGCGCGACGCACGCGTTCCTCGTCGGCGCCTTCATGATTTGGACCGCCTCGGCCATCATCTGGATCCTGCTGAACGTCAAGCACGACGAGCTCGCCACCGACGGTCCGGAGGGCGTCGCCGTTTGACCCCCGAGGGCCGGGGTGCACACAGATGGGGCGCCCCGACCTTTGGGTTCAGTCCAGATATCGGGGGCTGGCGCCGACCTCGACGACGGCACCTTCTCCGTGAAGACGCGTCGGCTCGGCTGCTGTGCAGGTTGACCCGCGTCAGTCCGCGCACTGACTCCTTGTCCGCGTCGAACCGCCCATCAAGACTTGGGTGCAAAGAGCCCACTTTGACTGTGCATCGCCTTCGCCAGCACACAAGTGGATGTCATGTGATCCTTGCGCCGCCCTGCAGGGACCTTCCGAGAGCAGGTGGTTCCATGAGGGCTTCGTGGGTCTATGGCTTGCGGAGTACAATCATTCGTTCAGAGAGCGGAGGAGCGGTCGGCTTGCTCCACCGGTGTCCGCGAGTCCTGAGCAATACATCTTCTTTGTTTTCGAAGCCGATCTCAGACGCGAGACGCCCTATGAGTGCTGGCGTGTCAATGAACACGTCGTAAGGGGCGCTATCGCCGATCAGCCAAAGGGCGGCAGATCCGCTGTCAAGGTTATCGAACGCATTGGTAAGTACAGCTCCCATTGCCGTGAAATAGGCCGGCAGCACTTGGTCGTACTCTTTGGATCGACCTTCACGGTTACCGCGCGCATCCTCGAGACTCTTGGTAAGTGCGGCGACCTCCGCCCCCGTCGATCCGTATGTGGCGATTAGGTGGTCGAGTGACGACGCCTTTTGCGCTTTGGAGGATTGTTGTGTGGTGGCGGTGAGCATGTCGCCTCTCACCTCGTGGCACATCTGGCGCCAGGATCGGATCTCGCCCCAGAAATACAACTCGAGTCTTGTTGCGTCCGCGTAGTCAAAGTTGTTTAGGTACGGCGGCGAGGTGACACAGGCTTGTGATGACGGAAGCAGTTCCCAGGTCTGGGAATCGGCGGCGTTCCCCAAACTGATATGGGTCACCGTGCCCGATGGAGCCACGTTCAAGTCCTCCGCCATCGTCTTGACCCGGGCCAAGAACCGCTTGGGAGCATCCTTGTACCGGGGTGCCCTGCTGACGCCGGGTCGCTGGTACGGCCAGCCGACCTTCACGCCGGCCACATCACGGAGCGTGGCAAGCAGAGCCCACTTCAAGTAAACGGACAACGGATTGTCAGCCAACGGCTTGATAGCGTCCCGAAGTGACACAAGTTCAGCGAGGACAGCAGGGTCGAAGCTCCGCCGCACCAACTCCGTCTCTGACAGAAGCCAGGGATAGGAGGACGGGTCGGCTGGTTCCGCTTCGACTTCGGACCGCTCGTGCATCGGTAGAGCCAAACGGGTGACGACATCTTCCCGAGCCGCCAAAGATACTGAATCGGCGAGGTCTAGCAGGGCTTCGGACGAGGCGGGTGGCTGTAGCTTGAGCTTCGCCAGCTCTGCGATCAATGGGTGCGCCTCAAGTCCAACGAATCCGAGCCCCCTTGCGTGTGCTGCGGTTCCCGTAACGCCCGATCCCATGAAGCAGTCGAGGACCAGTCCTTCATCGAGATGGATCCGGTCGAGGAGAAGGGCTACATAGTCGCTAGCAAAGCCGGCAGGATATCGGAACCATCGATCGAAGGGTTGAGCGGCGCTGGTGCCATGACTTCTCCCTCGCCCGCTTCCAGGCTGCATCGGCCAAGCGGCGGAGTCGTTGCGGCCTACGTCTGTCATGGGTTCATTGCACCACGGCGGCGAGTGTCTGCGCCACGGTGACGACAGACAAAGCAGCCGGGCTTGTGCTCATCCGCGGAGATCACGGCGATTCGAGCCTTTGGGTCGCCAACCAGCGTGCCCGCTCCAGGAGTGCGGGCAGGAATACGTCCGAGCTCTCAGTCACCTGCCTGTCTGCAAGAGTTTGCCCCATCACGGCCCACTGCTGTGTCCGGTCGACCTTGTTTGCGTAGTCGAGGACTGATCGGGGTGGCAGAGGATCGACCCAGTACTCCTCGATCTGATCAGCCCGCTGTTGCCATAGCCACTGTCGAAGATCTATGTCTCGCATGGAGCATCCGATCCATACCCAAGTGATGCGACCCGCTTCGGAAACGATCCTGTCGAGCACGTTCCGAATCGGCTCCAACAGCCCGGCCGAAGTCGTTTCGATGTCAGCAACGAGCGTTTCAGCGTCTGCAATCGAACCATGGACTTTCAAGATCGGCAGCGTGGAGGTCTCGCCGTGTACGCGTTCACCTACGAGGTCAACCGCGTCTGCAAAATCCGACACTGAAGCGGCGACCTTGTTGGTCGCAGCCATCCCTGACTCGATCAATTCGTCAAAGTTGACGGTCGCGACGATCAGACGCGGAAGAATCGACGCAAGCTCCCAAATCGCCTCACGCCCGGGCGGCACCCGATCGAGCGCGGCGGAGCAATACCGGGTCATGGACTTTACGGTTTCTGAGTCGGCACGAGGACGCCCGGACAACGTGTGAAATTCTTCCCGCAGCACGCGTTCCAACGTGAGACCTCGCTCGAACTGCTCTCTCGATAGGTCGCGCTCGTCAACCATGAACCGCGCAGGATGGTCTACAAGATATTCGCGGAAGGACATGATGAGATCGGTGGAGCCGATAGCCGCGCCCGTCAGGTGTGAGATCGCGCTGTCTCGCAAGGCGTTCCCCTGCGGGATCCGGGCACTCGCGGAGGCGCCTGCGCCCATAAAAAGCACTATCGGATCATCTAGTGAGCGGAGTATGCGTGCGGTCCGCATATCGGGCGTGCGACGCAGTTGCCTGCGGATAACGTCGCTCCCCTGCACGACAAGACGTGCGGCCCCCTCTGCGGGGTTGCAGTGCCTCATAACGTCGACCCACCCGCAAGCCACAAATGCGAGCGTCTTCAGTTGCGCCGGCGCGAAGTGCTGTGCGGACCAACCGGCGTCCCATAGAACCGCCGCGCGAGCTTCGTCGAGACCGTCAAGCGTGTAACTGTAGACAACGAACTCGGTAGCCAAGAGGCTCGAACTGAGCAGCGCAAGTACCTGCGCAAGGGTTAGAGCCGAGGCGGTGAGCTCATCACTACCCTCGACGAGCACCTCGACCTTTCCTTCTTGCTCGAATATCTCGACGTGAACGTTGCGAGCGCCGCAAAGGCTTTCCAAGTGTCTGGCCATAGGCTCGTTCAGCGGACCGGGAAAGGACCACTCTGTGACTTCGGGGCTGCACCGTACGTAGACGCCGCCCGCTCGTCGAATTGCTGCGCCGAACAGCTCCGCGTCGTCCTCGGTGTCAGCGTCATCGTGAACACACGGAATGACGGCTAGTCCCGCATCGTCGAGCTTCTCGTCGTGCTCTCTGATGACTTCCTGCAGTAACTGCAGGGTGGAGACCGTAGTCATGGCTAGTACCGCGAAGCGAGTCGCGTGACAGCGGACTCAAGTTGGGCACAGACTTTTCGCGTATTTGGTGAACTCTCCCATGACATTTCCCAACTCTTGAGCAAAGGCCGAGCCTCGCCGTAGGCGTCGGTTGTGGCCTTCAGTGCGACAGGGAGGCAGGCGGGGTCGAACGACTTCCTCAGAATCAGGGCCGCCGCAATCTTTTCCACTGTGCGCTGCTCCGCCCCGATTGCAATGAAGGAGAGCAGGCCCTTACCGGCAGTCGGTTGATTCCGAATCAGGCCCGGCATTTGCCTGCCAGCCTCACTTACCGCCCAGTTGCTCCGTAGGCGGGTCAATTCTCGACCCTTGAGTGGACTGCCCCCGATCGCCGAGGCAAACGTATTCGACACCGCGACGACTGGCTGCGCGAGTCGCGTGTCATCACTCTGGGAGCGTGGTATCCGTAGAGCTCTGTCCTCGCCAATAGAGCCATTGATTAGAAGAAATACGGCATAGCCGAGAGTCGGGGGGCGGAGGTCGCCCCCAATGACAGTTTTTTGCATCCATTCACGTCGAGGACCTGAGTAGAACTCGACCAACCTAGCCATCACGGAGATTACGAAGGCGTCTCTGTCTTCCTCCGGCTGATTGCGAGCGTGGACCAACTCGATCAGCGCGCGCCCTTCCGGAGTAACTATGCCTCGGCTCTCGTCGACAGCGATGTATAACTCGGCCTGGATATGAGGCCGCTCCTCATTGACCATCCCAAGGGAATCAGCGAGGTCACGCAGGTTCTTCGCAGCGACTTGAGGTCGGTACCAGGAGGAGAGGCTCTCTAAGTCGACTGTCAACGACCGCGGAGGTTGACCGAACTGGGCGAGCCAAGCTTGCCGAAGATAACTGAGTGTTTCCTCCTGCTGCGCAGTTTCAAAGTCGAAGAAAGCCCCGAAGGCAAGCCGAAGTCTTTCGAGACCGGGATCCTGTTTCACAGCGGCACCGCGCAGTAGTCGCGTTCGCGAATCTGCGCCAGTCGCATCTCGTATGACTTGCGCAGGGTGCCCGTTGTGTGTTCAACCTCGAGCTCATAGTTGACGTGCAAAGGGAGAATCACCAGCACCTGATTGGCGACCTCTTCGACTTCAGGAGCCGACAAAAACGCGGCTAAGTCTGGAAGCCGATCAGCTGACACGAACGCGCCGAACTCGTCGAGGACCAGCAACCTGTTTGGCTTTGAAGACGGAGTGATATCGAGAATTCGGGCCTGTGTGAACGCAAACGCCTGCTCGCCGGTGGAGAAGCCCGCCATCGGTCGCACATCTTCCGCACCTGATTCCCACCGGAGAGTCAGGTTCCGGTTGACTGGATCCAGCCCTACCGCAGTGCCTCCGCCGAAGACACGCTTCTGGACGGAGGGGCTATTGAGCGCTTGGAGAATGCTTGACGCGAGCATGTCGCTAACTGGTTTCGCTAGCGACTGACTTGCAGCGTCCAACTCGCTGGGTTCCGCCGCGCGAGAATTTAGAAAGTCCCTGCAAATTCCCTCCAAGCGATCAACCATGTCGCCAACGTTCTGAATCGCGCTGGCGGCGGCCAGAATCGCATCCCGTACCTGCTCGAAAGCTTCAAGATCGGGCGCGCCGTCCGGCTGCGAAAGGATCGTTACCGTGTTGATCCAGCGGTACCGCGGATCTTGATTGATCCTTGCGATTGTTTGCGAGATCTCAGCGGTGCGGGTTGTCACTCGACGGCGCGCCGAGGCGAGGGCTCGACTGGTCGACTCTAGATGAGCGTCTGCATCCGCCGACTCCCGACGAAACTGCGGTTCAGCGTTCGCGAGTTCCGACTCGGAGATGCCCAGTTTGGCAGTCAGAGCCTGTACTTCATGATCAGCGTCGGTTCGGGACACTGTGCCTTGCGCCGCTATCTGTTGGTTAAGCGTTGCCAGTATCGAGTGCGCGGCAGTGAGTTCACTTTGAAGACCGCCCACTGCCCCGTCCGCCTCCCTAGAGGCCTTCGCCGTCTCAGTTGCGTTCTCTGCTTGCTCCTCGAGCGTGTTGTACTCCGCAACCGTTTCAGCGAAGAGCTCGTCGGCTCTAGCCAGAGTGGCGATGTCTCTAGACAGCAGTTCGAGCGCCTCGCGGCGGCGGCTCAATGTCGAAATTTCTGCCAAGAGCTCTCGCACCTGTTGCGGGGTGGGTTCGTTAATTAGCGAGAGATGGCGCGCCGACATAGAGGCGTAAGCAGCTTCGACCGTTAGCTCGGGCACGAAGCCATCAGCCAGCAATGTTCCCGCACTATGGGGGGCGGCGGCGCGGAGCGCCGGCAGCATGTCCTCCAGGAGACCACGGACTTCGCCCGCGGAATCAAGGCCGCGCTGGAGGTCGGAAAGCCGACGTCGTTCCTCCTCGCATCGCGATATGTCTTGGGCGACTGCCGGAGCCACGGGTTCAACCCCAAGCATCTGAGAACCAGCCTCTACCGCGCTCGACAACTTCGACCTGCGGCTTCGTCGTATCCTCAGGGTGCGACCGGCTCGAGCCAATCTTTCGGCCACACCACCTTCCTTCTCGAGCGCGGAGGCGAGGGTGTCTGCTCTCGCCTGAGCTTCGGCGAGTTGGGTCTCAAGCGCCCGGACGTGTTCGACTGCTGCGTCGCGGCTCGCCAAGAGGTCTTCAGAATTGCGATTGACGGCATCCCGCTTCCGCATACTCTCTTGGGCGCTCAGCATGTCCGCGAGGCGATCACTCGCGGCCTTGGCGGCTTCAGACGCTTCATTCGAGCGACTGACCGCCTCAACGAGTGCTACTTGCTCTTCTTGCAGATGTCTGGGATCAGCCCGCTGGAGATCCTCGAGCAGGTCTCCCGCAAAGACCTGAAGGTCATCGTTGCGGCGACGCAACTGTCGCCCTACCGCCGCCAGTTGACCTTGTAGCAGGTCGCGGTGCCGCGCAACAGTATCGGCTAGATCCTCGTTCCCAGCAATACGTTCGACACTAATCAGTGCGGCTGCCTCAGAGCCAGCAGCTGACTCTCCGTCGATCCTGGCGTCACCCAACCGATCCATGTCCACAGCAGGACTGTCGAGCCAGCGTTCGGGAGTAAACACGAACTCGATGGATTTCGCACCGATGAGTTCTGTTCCGATAACTTTCGTATTCCCGAGACGCTTCTTCAACGACGTCCACAGTTCAGGCCGCTCGATGAACTCCGGAGGCATCGCGCCGCTGATGAGTTCGAGAAGCTGAACGGAGACGGTTTTACCAATGCCATTGCGGCCTTCAAGGAGGCATGGGCTCAGATCCGGAATCATGCCGATTAGCTTCAGGCCGTCAACCGCGTCAGGCTCAAAGTCCCAGCGCACGTCGCACCTCGCTCTCGAGGAAGGCTTGCGGTGAGAAGTCTTCACTGTCCAAATCCAACTCTTGGAACACCAAAGCCTGTCGCTCAAGCTCGACACGAGACTCCGCAGGGGCCGAAGCAAGCAGAGTGCGCATGACCTCTTCGACTGCGGTGGTGAGCGGTCTATCCGGTGCAGTCATAGTTCGACTCTAGAGCGAGAGGACACGCGGGCGGAATTCCTTGTCCCTACGGGCTGAATAGGTTTAAGAACTACTCGGGTTGAACCCATCCAGGTTGGACGATGGCACGCCCAGACTACCGACCGAGGTGCCGCTTGTCTCCGATCATCGTGCTTCTGCGGATCCCGTGCGACGAACGTTGTTTGCGGAGACGGGAAGCAAGTGGCTTAGCCGTCTAGACGCGCCGTCGGGGACGCATCTATCCACCGCCTCGAGACGAGGAACGAGACGGCTAGCGAACGCAGGCATCCGCTGGGCGAAGGCTCGTGCGCGCCAAGGCTGTTCAACTTGTCGCGTAGGCGAGGCACATCACACTAGGGTGCAAAGCGTGGGTAGCAGCGGACGGCGTGCGTGGATAGACAGGCACTGGCGATCGCTCCTTTTTGCCGTTGTGGGCCTCCTCTTGGGAGCCGTTATTGGGTGGTGGGCCGGCAGTGCGACAGCCTGCCGAAACTGCGAGGCTAACACTGCAGGGATCGAGGCCCTTGGCACGTGGGTCGGCGGGTTGGGGACTGTTGCCGCGGTGGGTTTCGCCGTGATCGCGTTTCGCAGCGAGGAACAATCTCGACGTGACTTGGAGCGCCGACTGCTCAGCACGCGCCGTGAGCAAGACAAGCAGGATCTTGCGGAGGCTGAACAAGTCACAATTAGCTTCTCGGTCGGATCGACCTTCGGCAGCGGCGAGGCCAGTGGCCTTCGAGTGTCAGTGCGGAACGGCACCAGCTCAACCGACGTATTCAAGCTTAGTGGGTCGCACGACGATTTCGGGACTATCGGCTATAAGCACGCACTAACACCCGGCGACACTTATACGCAGAATTTCCTTTTCGGTCACATGAACGCAGCTCGACCAGACACGGTTCCGGTGCCTGTGGGGCCTGCAAGACAAGAGTGGCTGGACGATCATCTCGACAAGATCGAGATCACTTTCGAACTGCGTGACAAACGCTGGCTTCGGCGCGGCGGCCGGCCGGCCGAGGAGGTCACGAACTAGAGGGTCGTGGCCGGGCAGCTGTGTACACGACGAATGGTTCATCTAAGTCACCGGTCGGATCGGCATCTGGGTTCGCGCCCGGCGTCGCGAGAGAACCCGACCCAGCCGAGCGGGACGTACGTCTTTCCACCGCAACTGTTGTCGTGCTCCCGGTGGGGGTCGAACCCACACTGGGGCGGGTTTAAGCCGCCTGCCTCTGCCATTGGGCTACGGGAGCGCGGGGCCAGCCTAGGCGGAGGCGCGTCAGTCGGCGCCGAGCCAGGCGAAGAACTCGTCGGCGGAGATCACCGGCTTGCCGTACTCACGGGCCTTGCGCGCCTTGCCGGACTGGGTGCCGACCTCGGCGACGACGAGGAGGTCGCACTTCGTCTTCGTGACGTTGGCGACGGGGGCGAGGCCGGCGTCGCGGGCGAGGCGTTCCATCTGGTCGCGGTCGTACATCCGTCCCGACGTCGACGTGGCCGTGCCGGTGAAGCAGACCCGGGCGCCGGGTTGCAGCACGTCGGACGCGGCCGGGTTGGCCTCGTTCACCGCCGCGACCAGGTCGTCGACGAAGCGCTCGCCGAGCAGGTCCTCCACCGTCTGCAGGCGCTCGATGAGCTGGGGCGACAGCCGCGACGCCTTCGTGGCGACGTTGGCCAGCCGCGCCGCGACGGCCTCGGCCACCACGGCCGGAGGGGGTGAACTAGCGGCGGAGCGGTCGGTGCCGCCGAGAAGGGCTGCGCTGATGCTCGTGCTCGCCTCCACCAGCGCTGAGAGTGTGGGCAGCCGGTCGGTCGACGGCGCCGGCAGACCGGGGTCGCGGGTGAGCAGGTAGCTGGGATCGGGCAGGCTCTCGGCGGGTTCGAAGGGCGTCGACGACGCGAGCGCGACGCCCGAGTCCCGCAGCCGCAGGAACGCCTCGAGTGCCGCGTGGGCGCGAGCAGCGGCACGGCCCGACGAGTCCGAGACGCGATCGGCCGACGACGGCGCGCCGTACGGAACCTCCACGCCGAACGGCATCGGCACCACGTGCTGCAGACGCTTGAGCTCGAAGTCGACCTTGGCCAGTGCGTCGTCGACCCGCACCCCCACCGGCGTCACGCCCTCGAGCAACGGAGCGAGCACCGCCCACGCCTCCGGCAGCGTGGGCGCGAGCAGCACGTCGTCGGCGGTGATGCCGAACCGGGCACGCGCGTCGGCGAGGTCGCGCTCGGGGTTCACGAGGGTGCTCACCGCGGTGCCGTCGTCGAACGCGACGGCCAGCTCGATCGGACGCGGCCGCGAGAACGTCCCCTCGTCGCCGACGAAGCAGACGCCCAGCGCGGCGAACCGGTCGGGCGCGGTGCGGGCGACGGAGCCCGACAGGAACCGCGTGACCCGACGGTCGGTGCGCAGGTGCCGCGGCTCGATCGGCTTGCGCAACACCAGCCCCGCCATCGACGTCGCGCGACTCAGCGCCACGTACACCTGACCGGTGGCGAACACGCCGCCCGTGAGGTCGACGACGAGCCGGTCGAGCGTCTGCCCCTGGCTCTTGTGGATCGTGATCGCCCAGGCCAGCCGGCACGGCAGCTGGGTGTAGGTGCCCACGACCTCGCGGCTCAGGGAGCCGCCGTCGACGACCGGCCGCGTGACCTCCCACGTGTAGGCGCCGACCGTGACGACAGACCCGTCGGCCAGCTCCACGTCCAGCTCGCGCTCGCCGTCGACCACGGCCATGTCGACGACGCGCCCCAGCGACCCGTTGACCCACCGGTCGCTCTGGTCGTTGGTGAGCAGCATGATCTGCGCGCCGACCTTGAGGTGCAGCACCGCGTCGGTGGGCGGGTCGAAGCCGCCGACGTCGCCGCTCTCCCGCGCGACGTGCGTGATGGCCTCGCCCGGCAGCCGCTCCAGGCGCTGGCGGTTGCGCGACGTGACGATCGAGTTCGACGGCGCGAGCGTCAGCCACAGCTCGTCCTCGGGCGGCTCGAAGTCGGCGTCGACGCGGGTGTTCAGCTCTGCCCGCGCGGACTCCAGCAGCACGCCCTCGCGCACCGCGTTGAGCAGGGAGGTCAGGCGGTCGTCGCCGAGCTGCCGGAACACGGTGGTGAGCGCGACGGTCGGGAACGCGTCGCGCTCGAAGCAGTGGGCGGAGTAGAAGTACTCGGTCTCGTAGTGCGTGCGGAAGAACTCCGCCTCGCGGTCGCCGACGATGGGCGGCAGCTGCAGCAGGTCGCCCACGAGCACGACCTGCACGCCGCCGAACGGCTCACCCTCGCGCGGGCCGAAGCGTCGCAGCGCCGCCTCGACCATGTCGAGCACGTCGGCCCGCACCATCGACGCCTCGTCGACCACCAGCGTCTGCAGGCCGCGGATGGCCTTCGTGAACCGACCGGGCCGGTAGGTGCCGGAGCGCACGTCGTCAAGCGTGGTCGTAGGGCGGAAGCCGAACAGCCGGTGGATCGTGTAGCCCTCGACGTTCAGCGCCGCGATGCCCGTGGGCGCGGCCACCACCACGCGACGCTCGGTGGTGGCGAGGAAATGCCGCACCAGCGTCGACTTGCCCGTTCCCGCCTTGCCGGTGAGGAACAGGTGGCTGCCCGACTCGAGCAGCTCCATCGCACGCTCGATCTCCGGCGTGATGGTCAGGTCGGGCACGGGGTCAGGGTGTCATGAGACAAACGAGACCTAAGAGGCCGTGGCGAACACGAACTCAACATCGGCCGCGGGATCAATGCTCGTGATGAGTCGCTCATAGAAAGCGCGAGTCTGCTCCTCGAGGACGTCGAGATTCTTAGTCACGTACTCGTCCCTGGAGTCGCTGTTGAGAATCTTGGTGATGACCTTAGTGGTGTCGATGTCCGGCGTCACAAAGCTGAGGACACCGCCGTCAGTTACGACCACCTCGAACTTCGGCTGATCGAAGCCGATGAAGGTGAACTCGGGCACCGAGACCTGATACCCGTCGGCACCCTGGCGCTCGATGTCGACTGCGGCACCGTCCAGGCCCAACTTCGCTGAGAACTCGTACTGCAAGAAGACCGTCTCCCCCGTCCCCGGAACTCGGCGGCCAAAGACAGTCGAAGTCCGCTTCTCATCGGTGATGCCCTGGATGCTGAGGCTGACGAGAGCAACTTCTTCGGTGCGCTCCACGGCCTGGATCACCTGGGAGTCCTTGCTCGTCGACTCGACGCCGAGAGGTGAGAGCAGACCGAGATTCCTCGACACGATCAACCCGCCGACAAGCAAGGCGACAACACCAACGAGTGCGAACGCGCGCGTCACGAACTTCATTCTCGAACCCCCGGGAACCAGCATCGAGTAGCGCACCTGCGCGAAGAGCGGCGTCATTCGCCGCAGCTCGCAAGGCTAGTTGCATCGAATCGCTGCCGTCCGTCGATCCGCGACATTCGCAACGATCTCGGACTTTGGTCCCGTGTCTCCCACAGGACACGAAACGGCTACGACCTGCGTGAGGTCTAGGGCCGCGTCGGGCTGTGCTTCGGGTCAGGTGCTGAGGCCGGACTCGATCGTCTGCAGCTCGTCGTCGGAGAGCTCGAGGTCGGCCGTCTCGGCGGAGTTCTTCGCCGACTCCGGACGCGAGGCGCCGGGGATCGGGACGACGACGGGCGCCTGGGCGAAGTGCCAGGCGAGCGCGACCTGGTGAGGCCTCATGCCTGCCCCCAGATCCTCGGACCCGCCTCGTGCGCGACCAGATCACCGAGCAAGACCTCCCGTGCATCTCCATCGCCCTCGAGGCGGTAGGGCAGGTGGACGACCAGGCACGCGCCCTCGCTGTGCTCGAGCTCCACACGCAGGGCGTCCGACCCGTCGAGCAGCACGTCGGCCACGAATGCGACGGCGCGCAGCTCGTCGGCATTCGCCCCGGCGCCCGCGTAGAGCGCCTCAAGCACGGACGTCGAGTCCGGGTGGTCGCCCTCGCCTGGGTCGGCGCCGAGCAGGCGCTGCTCCCCTGCCAGGTCCAGTGCCGCTCCGAACGGGTACAGCTCGCCGTAGCGCTGCAAGGTCTGCTCGGCGAATCCCACCACCCCGTTGAGCAGCCCGTTCAGCTCGTCCTGCGCGTCGTCGCTCCCTGAGGTCATCCGGCCACCCTCGCACCCGGCCATGCATCCGACAACCCTCCAGACGCGAAGCGGCCCCCGACCTGCGTGAGGTCGAGGGCCGCGTCGGGTTGTGCTTCGGGTCAGGCGCTGAGGCCGGACTCGATCGTCTGGAGCTCGTCGTCGGTGAGCTCGAGGTCGGCCGCCTCGGCGGAGTTCTTCGCCGACTCCGGACGCGAGGCGCCGGGGATCGGGACGACGACGGGCGCCTGGGCGAGGTGCCAGGCGAGCGCGACCTGGTGGGGGCTCACGCCGCGGGCGTCGGCCACCTGCTGGAAGGCGGAGTGGTCCGAACCGAAGTCGCCGGCCTTCTTGATGCCGCCGAACGGGCTCCACGGCAGGAACGCGACACCGATCTCGGCGCAGTGCTTCAGCTCGTCACGGCTCGACAGGAACGCCGGGCTGAACTGGTTCTGCACCGACGCCAACTTGCCGCCGAGCACCTCGTTGGCCTCGTCGATCTGCGCGACCGTCGCGTTCGAGATGCCCGCGTGCTGGATGACGCCCACGTCGAGCAGCTCCTTCAGCGCGCCCACGGACTCCGCGTACGGGACGTCCGGGTCGGGGCGGTGGAACTGGTAGAGGCCGATCGACTCGACGCCGAGACGCTGCGCCGACGCCCTCGCCGCCTCCTTGAGGTACTCGGGGCGTCCGTTCTGCGTCCACGAGCCGTCGCCGGGGCGCAGGTGGCCGCCCTTCGTCGCAACGAGCACGTCCTGGCCGGCCGAGTGGCTCTTGAGTGCCTCGGCGATGAGCGACTCGTTGTGGCCGACCTCGCCCGCGTCGCGGTGGTAGGCGTCGGCGGTGTCGATGAAGTTCACGCCGGCGTCGAGCGACGCGTGGATCGTGGCGATGGAGCGCTCGCGATCGGGCCGCCCCTCGATGGACATCGGCATGCCGCCGAGGCCGATCGCGCTGACGGTCACGGGTCCGATGGTGCGCTGTTGCACAGGTCCTCCTGAAGTGGGTGGGAAGTGGTCAAACCTTCAATTTCCACCGTACGTCGGGATCCCAGGGACGCCAGCCGAGACCGATGCTGGACCGGCCGAACATCGACCAAGGTGCCTCGACCGATGCCGAGTGGTTTCGATACGTCCGTCTCGCAAGCTCGCCGGACTACTCAACCAGCGATGCGGCGGCGACGGTCGAACTGCGGATCAGGACACGTCCACCTGGTTCATCAGCGACTCCCCCGCGACGAGCCGACGCACCTGCTCGCGCACGAGGGGCTCGATGCGCTCGAGGCGGGTGGCCACCGCGCCGCCCACGTGGGGCGCGATGAAGACGCCGGGCGTGGTCCACAGCGGGTGGTCGTCGGGAAGCGGCTCGGGGTCCACCACGTCGAGCGCCAGCCGCACGTGGCCCGACGCGGCGTGCTGCACGAGCGCGTCGGTGTCGGCCACCTTGCCGCGCGCGACGTTCACCAGCAGCGCGCCGTCGCGCATGGCCGAGAGGAATGCGTCGTCGACGAGGTGGTGGGTGGAGTCGCCGTACGGCACGGCGACGATCACGACGTCCACGTCGGCCAGCAGGTCGTGCACCTCGTCGATGCCGTGCACGTGGCCACGCTCGTCGTCACGCGCACTCGACGCCACGCGCACCATCTCCACGCCGAAGCCGTCGAGCCGCGTCGCCACCTGCTCGCCGATGCCGCCGACGCCCAGCAGCATCACGCGCTTGCCGAGCAGACCGGGGCGCGCCTCGTCCTTGCTCCACCGACCCTCGGCGCGCGTGGCGTTGCGCGCGAAGTCGTCGAGGCCGCGCAGCGACGCCAGGGTCATGGCCACCGCCAGCTCGGCCGTCGGCGCTTCGTGCACGTCGACCGCGTTGCACCAGGTGATGCCGTCGGGCACGTTGCCGATCGCGTCGTCGTAGCCGAGTGACTGCGCCTGCACCGCCTTCACCCGCTCGACGTCGAGCACCGACAGGTCGCCCGTGAGCTGGTACGGACGGACTGCGAGGTCGAGCACGACGTCGGCCGGAGGCTTCCCCGCGAAGTCCCACACGTGCAGGGTGGCGATGCCGTCGGACTCCAGGTCGGCGAAGAGGTCGCGGGTCGTCTCGTCGGGGAGGCTCAGCTGCAGCGTCATGCCTCCGATCATGCCCGCCGTCCTCCCGGCGCCCTACCGTGGGTTCATGAGCACCTGGGGCATCGTCGCGGCAGTCGTCGGAGGCCTCGTGCTGCTCTGGCTGGTGCTCGTCGTCGCGCTATGGCTCGCCGCGCGCCGCGACTCCCGCGACGTCGACCTGCGCGACCTCGTCCGCCTCGTCCCCGACCTGGTGCGCCTCGTCCACCGCCTCGCCCGCGACCCCGCACTCCCCCGCGGCGTCCGCGTCAGACTCGGCGCGCTGCTCGTCTACCTGGCCCAGCCCATCGACCTCGTGCCCGACGTCATCCCCGTGGTCGGGTACGCCGACGACGTGGTCGTCGTCGCGCTCGTGCTGCGGTCCGTCGTGCGTCACGCGGGCGCCAAGGCCATCGAGCAGCACTGGCCCGGCAGCGACGCGGGGCTCGTCGCGGTGCTGCGCCTGGCCGGCGTCCGGCGCGAGGTGGCCTGACGTGGACCACCGCGCCCGCCTCGACGACGAGCGCCGGTCGCTCCTGCGCGCCATCGCCGTCCGCGACGCCGACGTGGCCGGCATCGTCGCCGCCCGCGAGGGCTCCAACGTCGACGACGAGCACGACCCCGAGGGTTCCACCATCGCCTTCGAGCGGACCCAGGCCGACCACGCCGCCGCCAACGCCCGACGTCGGCTCGCAGCGGTGGAGGCAGCACTGGGTCGGCTCGACGACGGCACCTACGGCGTGTGCGAGGTCTGCGGTGAGCCGATCGCGGAAGGGCGACTTGAGGCGCTCCCGGCCACGACGCGGTGCGTGCGGTGCGCGTCGGGCCGGAAGTCCTAAACCAGATCGGACCTTGGTCACGTATTCGAACATGTGCTTGTTTCTTGTCTGATCTGCCCTCTAGAATGGGGATAGATCAGCAGGAGGAACCATGAGCGTCGCCGCACTCGACACCCACCCGGTGCCGGCGTGCGTGCGTTCCGCGCGTGAGTTGTTCTCCGCGGTCCCCACGAGTGCCTGGGACGGACTGGAGCCCGGCGAGGTCCGCCGTCTGGTCGGTGAGCTGTCCCGGTTGGAGTCCCAGGTCGCGGCCCACAAGATGGCTGCCGCACGCGTGCTCGAGAAGGCCCGCAAGGCCGCGGCGAACGGTGACGGACCGCGACCGGGAGCGGGCACCTCTACCGGGGCCACGATCTCGATCGACTTCGGGGGTGACCGCAGCGGCGCCGACGCACTCGTGAACACCGCCGAACGGATCGAGGAGCAGACCACCCTCACCGAAGCCGCCCTCGCGGCAGGCGAGATCACGATGAAGCAGGCCGACATCCTCTCCCGNGTGAACACCGCCGAACGGATCGAGGAGCAGACCACCCTCACCGAAGCCGCCCTCGCGGCAGGCGAGATCACGATGAAGCAGGCCGACATCCTCTCCCGCGCCCTCGCGAAGCTGTCCGAGGACGTCACCAGCGAGCAACGCCTGATGTGTGAGAAGACCCTGCTCAAGGACGCACAGAAGCTCACCCTCAAGGATCTGCGCCGCAGGGCCGCCCGGATCACCGAGACCTACCGCAAGACCGTCGACGAGGTCGACGCCGACGAGGACGAGATCCTGCGTCGCCGCGAAGAGGAAGCCCGCAAGAAGACCAGCTTCTCGATGTGGGACAACAACGACGGCACCGTCACCGGACGCTTCACCCTCCCCGAAGCACAGGGCGCCATGCTCAAGACCGCCCTCGACGCGCTCGCCGCACCGCACCAGAAGGTCGGGACCGTGAACGCAGCCACCGGGCAGATGGACGAGATCGGCTTCGGCCAGTCCTACCCCCAGCGCCTCGGACACGCGTTCGCCACCCTCATCGAGCACCTCCCCGCCGACCGCCTCCCCTCCAACGGCGGCGTCAGCGCCGTCGTGACGGTGAACCTCGACCTCGACACCCTCGTCGGAGGTGTGAAGGCCGCCGGACTCTCCGACGGAACCCGGATCAGTGCCGGTGAGGCGAGGCGACTGGCCTGCAGCGCCCAGATCGTCCCGATGGTCCTCAACGGCACCTCACTCCCGATCGACCTCGGCAGCGCGAACCGCTACTTCAANACGGAGCCGGCGACGACGGCACGACGGAGTGCCGGCGAGGCGAGGCGACTGGCCTGCAGCGCCCAGATCGTCCCGATGGTCCTCAACGGCACCTCACTCCCGATCGACCTCGGCAGCGCGAACCGCTACTTCAACCGCAGCTCACGCCGGGCGATGGAGAAGAGAGACGGCGGATGCACCACACCAGGTTGCGACCGCGACTCACGGTGGACCGAAGCCCACCACCTCACCCCCTACTCCCTGAGCGGGACCACCGACGTCAACGACGGCGCACTCCTGTGCTCGTTCCACCACCACCGCGCCCACGAGCAGRGCTGGGTCGGGCGGATCAATCCCGATGACGGACACGTCGAGTGGAAGCTCCCCGGCAGCGACACGCCGGGCGATGGAGAAGAGAGACGGCGGATGCACCACACCAGGTTGCGACCGCGACTCACGGTGGACCGAAGCCCACCACCTCACCCCCTACTCCCTGAGCGGGACCACCGACGTCAACGACGGCGCACTCCTGTGCTCGTTCCACCACCACCGCGCCCACGAGCAGGGCTGGGTCGGGCGGATCAATCCCGATGACGGACACGTCGAGTGGAAGCTCCCCGGCAGCGACACCTGGCAACGCAACACCCGCTGGCGACCCTGAACCCTCACGCCCACGACACCCCGTCCACCCGGTCGGGGCACTCGTGCTGCCCGGCCAGCACTGACCCGTGTTGCTCGACCACGCCCTGCTGCGTCCCGGCCGCTTCGACNGAGTGGAAGCTCCCCGGCAGCGACACCTGGCAACGCAACACCCGCTGGCGACCCTGAACCCTCACGCCCACGACACCCCGTCCACCCGGTCGGGGCACTTGTGCTGCCCAGGTTCGGTCGCGGTCGCCGAGGGGACGGTGCGGGCGGGACTACAGCCCCGCGGCGCCCCAGGCGATGCCGTCGAGGATGTCGTGCTCGCTCACGGTCACCGTGTCGGTGGCGAGGGGCACGGCGTCCAGCACCGCATCGAGGATCATGGCGCCGGCGCCGATCACGTCGGCACGGCCGGGGTGCATGAACGGCAGGGCCCGGCGGTCAGCCACCGACATGCGCAGCAGCGAGAGGCAGGCGGTACGCATGTCGTCGACCGAGATCCGTGCCCCGTGGATGGCCGACGAGTCGTACGACGGCAGCTCCAGCGCGTGCGCGGCCACGGTGGTGATGGTGCCCGCCACACCGACGAGGGTGCTCACGGGCTCCAGCGACGAGACCTGAGGGACGAGCAGCCCGTCGAGGTAGGCCTCGAGGGCCGTCACCTCGTCGATCGAGACCGGGTCGCTGGGCAGGAAGCGCTCGGTCAGCCGCACCGAGCCGACGTCGAAGGAGTGCGACCACTGCACGTCGCCGTCGGCGCCGACCACCAGCTCGGTGGAGCCGCCGCCGATGTCGACCACGAGCGCCGAGCCGGTCGTCGAGCGGGTGGCGCCCAGGAAGGAGGCGCGGGCCTCGTCCTCGCCGGTGAGGACCTCGGGGCGCACGCCGAGGATCGACTCCACGCCGTCGTTCAGCTCGTCGGCGTTCTCGGCGTCACGTGCCGCCGACGTCGCGCAGAAGCGGATCCGCTGCGCACCCAGCACCGTGGCCAGCTCACCGAACTCGCGGGTGACGGCGAGCGTGCGGTCGAGCGCGTCGGGGTGGAAACGACCGGTCTCGTCGACCCCCTGGCCGAGGCGGACGACCCGCATCTCGCGGACCACGTCGCGCTTCTCGTCGCCGCGCACGTCCGTGACGAGCAGGCGCAGGGAGTTCGTCCCACAGTCCATGGCGGCCACGCGGAGGGCATCCGGCATGCCCCGACCCTACCGATGCCGAAGGGCCCGGACGGTGCCCGGGCCCTTCGGCTCATCCCACCTGCTGCGAGGTCAGCGTGAGCTCTCGGCCAGCTCCTCGTCCCCGCGCGGGGTGTAGCCGTGGTCGTCGTCGACCATGCTCGTCTCGTCGAACGGGTCGTTGCCGGCCAGCACCTGGTCCAGCTTCTCGCGGTCGAGCGAGTTGGTCCACGTGCCCACCAGCACCGTCGCCACGGCGTTGCCGGCGAAGTTGGTGAGGGCGCGCGCCTCGGACATGAACCGGTCGATGCCGACGATGAGGCCGACGCCGTCGACCAGGTCGGGGCGGTGCGACTGCAGACCACCGGCGAGCGTGGCCAGCCCGGCTCCGGTCACGCCGGCCGCACCCTTGGAGGCGATCATCATGAACAGCAGGAGCGAGAGCTGCTCGCCGAAGCTCAGCGGGTCGCCCGTGGCCGACGCGACGAACAGCGTGGCCATGGTCAGGTAGATCGCGGTGCCGTCCAGGTTGAACGAGTACCCGGTGGGCACCACGACGCCGACCGTGGACTGGTGCACACCCGCGTGCTCCATCTTGGCGATGAGGCGCGGCAGGGCCGACTCCGACGACGACGTGGACACGATGAGCAGGAACTCACGGCCCAGGTACTTCAGCAGGCTGAAGATGTTGATGCCGGTGACGACCTTGAGGAGCAGGCCCAGGATGCCGAACACGAACAGGAAGCACGTGATGTAGAAGCCGATCATGAGGACGGCCAGGCTGCGCAGGGCGTCCATGCCGGTCTCGCCGACGACGGCGGCGATGGCACCGAAGGCGCCGATGGGCGCCAGCCACATGATCATGGCGAGTACGCGGAACACGAGCTTCTGCAGGTGACCCACACCCACCAGCACGGGCTCGCCTGCGCGACCCATGGCCTGCAGGGCGAAGCCGACCAGCAGCGCGACGAAGAGCGCCTGCAGCACGTCGCCGGACGTGAGCGAGGAGACCATGGTGTCGGGGATCATGTGCAGGATGAACTCGGCCGTGGTCTGCTTCTCGCCGCCGGCGGACTCGGCGGCCTTCGCCGCGCCCTCCTCGGTCAGCTGCAGGCCCTCGCCCGGGTGCAGGATGTTGCCGACGGCCAGGCCGATGGCCAGCGCGAACGTCGACATGGTGATGAAGTAGCCGAGCGCGAGCCCGCCGACCTTGCCCACCTGGGCGGCGCTGCGGACCGAGCCGACGCCGAGCACGATGGTGCAGAAGATGACCGGGCCGATCATCATCTTGATCAGCTTGACGAAGCCCTCGCCGAGCGGCTTGAGCTCCTTGGCGAAGTCGGGGGCGGCGAAGCCGACGGCGATGCCGGCGAGCACCGCGACGATGACGGCGATGTACAGGTAGTGGGTGCGGTCACGCTTGACGCGTGGCTGCGAGGTATCGGTGGCCATGGGGTTCCTCCTGGTGGGCTGACCTGCACACCGTGCCCTCCGACGTGACCCCGGTCACCGTTGCGTACATAGAGTTCGTGACCGCCATCACAGGAGGCTCCCGACTTCTGGGACGATGCCCCCTGTGTCCCGTGCCGCGTCCCGAGCTCCGTCCGTCGCTCGCCAGATCCTGCTCTGGCAGGTCGTGGTGGTGTGCGTGCTGGTGCTGGGCGGAGTGGCACTGGCCTGGTTCGACGCCCGCGCGGACGCCACGTCGTCGGCCCGGCAGCGGGCGCTCGACCTCGCCGTCGCGGTGGCCGACACCCCCACCGTGCGCGACGCGGTGCGCACGTCGAGCCCGACGACGGTGCTGCAGCCGTTCGCCGAGCAGGTGCGACGCGACAGCGGCACCGACTTCGTGGTGGTGATGTCGCGCGACGGCATCCGCTACTCCCACCCCGACGTCGACGTGATCGGCGAGCGGTTCATCGGGTCCATCGAGGAGGCACAGGCCGGCCGGACCCACACCGAGGAGTACGTCGGCACGCTTGGTCCGTCGGTGCGGGCCGTGGTGCCGGTCTTCGCCGAGCCCGACAGCCGCGACGTGGTGGCGCTCGTGTCGGTGGGCATCCGCACCGACAAGGTGCAGGACGAGGTCGTGGACGCCCTGCCGAGGATCCTGGGCGCGGCGGCACTGGCCGCGGTGGTGGGCATCGTCGGCGCGTGGCTGATCCACCGCCGGCTGCGACGTCAGACGCACGGGCTGGGCGAGCAGCAGATCACCCGGATGTACGAGTACTACGACGCGGTGCTGCGGGCGGTGCGCGAGGGCCTGGTGCTCGTGGACGCCGACGGTCGGGTGAGCCTGGTGAACCAGGAGGCCGAGCGCCTCCTCGACGTCGGGTCCGACCGCGTCCTGGGCGCCGACGTCGCGACCCTCGGGCTCGAGCCGTCGCTCACCGAGACCCTGCGGGCAGGACTGCCGCTCACCGACGAGGTGGTGGCGCTGGCCGACCGCGTGCTCATCGTGAACGCGGCGCCGGCGCAGTGGGAGGGCCGCGACGTGGGCACGGTGGTGACGATCCGCGACCGCACCGAGCTGCAGGGCGTGACGGCCGAGCTCGACACCGTGCGAAGCCTGGCCGACTCGCTGCGGGCGCAGAGCCACGAGACCGCGAACCGGTTGCACACGATGGTCTCGCTCGTGGAGATGGGCCGCAGCGAGGAGGCCGTGGAGTTCGCGACCCACGAGATGCAGCTGGCGCAGGGGCTGACCGACCACATGGTGGGGGCGGTGGAGGAGCCGGTGGTGGCGGCGCTGCTGCTGGGCAAGTCGGCGCAGGCGCACGAGCGAGGGGTCCGGCTCGACGTCGACCCGGCGTCGGTGGTCACGGGTCTGCCGGTCGGCGCGCACGACGCGGTGACGGTGCTGGGCAACCTGCTCGACAACGCCATCGACGCGGCGCAGGGCACGCCGGACGCGACCGTGGCGGTGCACCTGCACGCGAGCGAGCTGCACCTCGACGTGGTGGTGGAGGACTCCGGGCCGGGCATCCCGAGGGAGGCGCGGGAGCGCGTGTTCGAGCGAGGCTGGTCGACCAAGGTGGTGGAGCAGGCGCACGGGCGAGGGCTGGGGCTCGCGCTCGTGGGGCAGGTGGTGCGACGTCACGGCGGCACCGTGCGCGTGGGCACAGGTGCGCTGGGCGGAGCGCTCGTCGAGGTGGAGATCGGGGACGACGCGTGATCCGGACGCTGGTGGTCGAGGACGAGAAGGTGGCGGCGCAGGCGCACGCCCAGTACGTGCGGGAGGTGCCCGGCTTCGAGGTCGCAGCCGTCGCGATGTCGGCGCAGGAGGCCGCGCGGGTGCTGCGCGAGGAGGCGATCGACCTGGTGCTGCTCGACATGCACCTGCCCGACGGGCACGGCCTCGAGCTGCTGCGTCGGCTCCGGGCGGCCGGGAGCCGGGTCGACGTCATCGCGGTCACGTCGGCGCGCGACGTGGAGATCGTGCGCGACGCGGTGGCCCAGGGCGTGGTCGGCTACCTGATCAAGCCGTTCGCGTTCGGGGCGCTGCGCGAGCGGCTGACCGCGTACCGGACCTTCCACGAAGGGCTCCAGGGCGCCGACGACCTCGACCAGGGTGCGGTCGACCGGATGCTGGAGTCGCTCCGCCCGGTCACCCGCTCGGGACTGCCGAAGGGGCTGGGCGTCGAGACGCTGCAGCAGGTGAAGGCGGTGCTCGCCGAGCACGGCGCCGCCTCGGCGGGCGAGCTGGCCGAGCACCTGGGGTCGTCGCGGGTCACGGCGCGGCGGTACCTGGAGCACCTCGCCGAGACCGGTGAGGTGGAGCGGGTCACCCGGCTGGGGCGGGCGGGGCGCCCTGAGGTGGAGTACCGACCGCGCGCCTAGCGCTCATCCGTGCACGGTCACCGCGTAGCCGTCGGGGTCGGCGAAGGTGAAGGTGCGTCCGAACGGTCCGTCGACGGGCTGCTGGAGGATCTCGACCTCGTGGGCGACCAGGTCGTCGTGGACCGCCTGGGCGTCGTCGCTCGCGAGCCACAGCGCCACCCCGGCGCCAGGGCGGGGCGAGACGGCGGCGACGTCGAGTCCGGGCAGCGGCTCGCGGACGGCGAAGGCGACCGGGCTGGTCGCGAAGACGACGGCGCCGGGCGGCGCGACCGGGGCACGCGTGAGGCCGAGCCGCTCCTCGTAGAAGGTGGCGGACGCCTCCAGGTCGGTGACCTGCAGGGCGACGAAGTCGGGTCCGGTGACGGTGGCCATGGGCGTTCCCATTCTCTCGGGTGAATGTCAGGTTCCTGACACTCAACTGTATGTCAGAATGCTGACATGACGCAACCCGGCATCGACGTCACGCGATCCGTCGGCCTCGCGCTGAAGCGCACCGTCGCGACCCTGCGCTCCGTCATGGACGACGTCCTGCGCCCTCTCGACCTCTCGGTGTCGCAGTACGCGTGCCTGGAGCAGCTGTCTCAGCGACCGGGCCTGTCGGCAGCGGCCCTGGCGCGCCACACGTTCGTCACCCGGCAGTCCGCGCACACGCTGCTCCAGGGCCTGGAGGAGCGAGGCCTGCTCGAGCGGTCGCCGGCGCCGCCGTCAGGCCGGGCACTCCCCCTGCAGCTCACGCCGGCGGGGGCGGACCTGCTGCGGTCGGCCAGCAGTGCCGTCGCGGCGGTGGAGGCGCAGATGGTCTCGGCCGTCGACGCCGGCAGGATCGACCAGCTGCTCGCCGACCTGGACGCCTTCGCGTCGGCCCTCGATCAGTCGGTGGCGTCGGGCGCGGGCGCGCAGGAGGAGCTGCCCCAGTAGTCGCCGAGCAGGTCGACGGCCTCGTCGCCCAGGGGGTTGACCCCGCGGCCCTTGGCCAGGGAGTGCCCGACGAGCACGTGCAGGCACTTGACGCGGGTGGGCATCCCACCGGCGGTGATGCCGTCGACCTCGGGCACGTGCGCGATGGCCTCGCGCTCGGCCAGGTACTGCTCGTGCGCCCTCGCGTAGTGGGCGGCGAGGTCGGCGTCGTGGACCAGGCGCTCGCTCATCTCGGCCATGAGGCCGGACGCCTCGAGCGTGCCGATGGCGCCGGCCAGGCGCGGGCACGTGACGTAGTAGAGCGTGGGGAACGGCGTGCCGTCGGGCAGCCGCGGCTCGGTGCGCACCACGTTGGGGTGGCCCGACGGGCAGCGCGAGGCGATCTCGAGCACGCCGCGGGCCGGACGGCCCAGCTGCTCGGCCACCGCCGCCAGGTCGGTCGGGTCCGGCTCAGTCATCGTTCTTCAGCACCTCGTCGGGGTCGGGCACGGGCGTCCTGGCCGACGGGGTGCGTCCCGACGCCTCGACGCTGCCCCACAACGTGTCGTACCACTGCTTCTGGGTGGGGTCGGGCGGGTCGTCGAGCGTGGGGACGTCGCCCTGCACCGTGCCGTCGGACCCGATGACGCGGTAGCCGACCTCGCCGGGCATGACCCAGCCGAAGCGCTCGCGCGCCTGCTGGCGCACGTAGGCGGAGTCGTTCCAGCGGTCCTCGGTGTCGCCGAGGTCCTCGATGGACGCCTCACGCGTGGCGATCTCGGCCTTGAGCTGCTGGATCTCTCCGCGCTGCTGCCACCAGGCGTGCAGCGCCGACGTGTACGAGGCGAGCAGGAGCAGCAGCACCGCGAGCAGCAGCACGGCCCGGGTGGTGAAACGCTGACCCATGCCGCGGGCCACAGCCGCACCGCTGCGCGGACGGGCCGCGCCGGGCCTGGTGGTCGGGCGGCCGGCCCCTCGACCCGAGCTCGGGCGCGCGGACCCCGCAGCACCGGACGAGCGACCCGAGGGTCGCCGCGCCGGGCCGCCCTTCGGTTTCGGTCGTCCAGGACCGCGGGAGCCGGCCACGGGTCAGAGCGCGAGCCGCGGGAAGGCCGAGGCGCCGGCGTACACGGCCGCCGAGCCGAGGGTCTCCTCGATGCGCAGCAGCTGGTTGTACTTGGCCACGCGGTCGGAGCGGGCCGGGGCACCGGTCTTGATCTGGCCGCAGTTCGTGGCGACGGCGAGGTCGGCGATCGTGACGTCCTCGGTCTCGCCCGAGCGGTGGCTCATCATGTTGCTGAAGCCGTGGCGGTGGGCCAGCTCGACGGCGTCGAGGGTCTCGGTGAGCGAGCCGATCTGGTTGACCTTGACCAGCATCGCGTTGGCGGCACCCTGCTCGAGGCCGCGGGTGAGCCGCTCGACGTTGGTGACGAACAGGTCGTCGCCGACGATCTGGACCTGGTGGCCGATGCTCTCGGTGAGCGCGATCCAGCCGTCCCAGTCCTCCTCGTCGAGCGGGTCCTCGATCGAGACGATCGGGTACGCGCTCACGAGCTCGGCGTAGTAGTCGGCCATCTCGGCCGAGCTCTTCTTCGCGCCCTCGAACGTGTAGGAGCCCTTCTCGAAGAACTCCGAGCTGGCGACGTCGAGCGCGAGGGCGATGTCGGTGCCGAGCTTCAGGCCGGTCGTGTCGACGGCCGTGGCGATGAGGTCGAGCGCGGCACGGTTGGACGACAGGCTGGGCGCGAAGCCACCCTCGTCGCCGAGGCCGGTGGACAGGCCGTCCTTCTTGAGGACGGACTTGAGCGCGTGGTAGACCTCGGTGCCCTGGCGCAGCGCCTCGGCGAAGGTGGGCGCGCCGATGGGCGCGATCATGAACTCCTGCACGTCGACGTTGGAGTCGGCGTGGGCGCCGCCGTTGAGGATGTTCATCATCGGCACGGGCAGGACGTGGGCGTTGGGTCCGCCGACGTAGCGGAACAGCGGCAGGCCGGCCGAGTCGGCGGCGGCCTTCGCGAGGGCGAGCGAGACGCCGAGGATGGCGTTGGCGCCCAGCTCGGCCTTGTTCGGGGTGCCGTCGAGCGCGATCATCGCGGCGTCGACCGCACGCTGGTCGTCGGCGTCGAAGCCCACGATCTCGGCGGCGATCCTGGTGTTCACGGCCTCGACGGCCTTGCGGACGCCCTTGCCGAGGTAGCGGTCGCCACCGTCGCGCAGCTCCACGGCCTCGAACTGGCCGGTCGACGCGCCGGACGGCACGGCCGCACGACCGATCGTCCCGTCGTCGAGGGCGACCTCGACCTCGACGGTGGGGTTGCCGCGCGAGTCAAGGATCTCGCGCGCTCCGACGGCTTCGATGCTGGCCATGCTGCTCCTGCTGGTGAGGGGTTCAGGTGGTGCTGCGGTCTGCCCCCAGCCTAGTGCGGCCCGAACACGTCTCGCGCCAGGCGCGGGGCCACGCAGGATTCTGCCTTCGCGAGCGGAACGTCGGACGATGCTGCGTTCGTGACGGGATCCGGTGGCGAACGCAGCATCGATCGGCCGACCTCGCACGAACGCAGGATCGTGCGTCCTCAGCCGAGGCGGGAGCGGACGGCCCGACGGAGGGCCTCCTCGGCGTCGACGCCCTGGGCGCGGGCCTCGGCGACCAGCTGCAGCAGGCGCGAGCCGACGTCGCCGCCGGAGGTGTCGAGGTCGGGCACGCGGTCGAGCGCCTTGCGGGCCGTGGCCAGGGCGGGCAGGTCGCGGGCGATGCCCTCCAGCGGCGACTCACGCGGCTTCTCCTGCGCCTTGACCGCCTGCCAGGCGGCGTCGATCTCCTCGGGGGTGCGCGCGTCGCCGTCGGCGAAGACGTGCGGGTTGCGGCGCACGAGCTTGTCGGTGATGCCTGCGGCGACGTCGTCGACGTCCCACCCCTCCCCCGTGTCGGCGGCGACGGCGGCGTGGAACACCACCTGCATCAGCAGGTCGCCGAGCTCCTCGCGCAGCAGGTCGGAGTCACCCGCGTCGAGGGCCTCGAGGGTCTCGTACGTCTCCTCCAGCAGGTAGCGGCCGAGGGAGTCGTGGGTCTGGCCCTGCGTCCAGGCGCACTCGGCACGCAGACGGGCCATCACGTCGACCAGGTCGAGCAGGCGCTCGCCCGGCCGCTCACTCTCGGGCCGACTCACGAGCCCACCCTCACGACCAGGCCGCTCACGAACAGCGCTGCGTGGCCGGCGCGACGAGCGGGGCGTCCTCGTTGAGGACGTCGGAGGAGACCGAGAGCGAGCCGGTGGCCGCGACCTGCTGGCCGTCGTCGCCGAGGCCGAAGCGCGGGTCGATGCTCACGTCGGCGGCCTTCACGGCGTCGGCGAGCACGGCCCGGCCGGCCTGCTGGACGTCGTCGGCGTTCTGCTCGGTCACCTGCTCGCCGGTCTCGGCGACGCCCAGCTGCTCGGCGATCGCGTAGGTGCGCTGGCCGGCCTCGAGCACGCGGACGGCCTCGTCGAGGTCGACGTCGGGCAGGGCCTGCGCCACCTGGTCGCGCTGGGCGCGGGTGAACTCGTAGTCACTGGGCGAGATCGAGATGTCCTCGCGCTCTGCGAGCTCGTCGGCCACCACGCCGCTGACCAGCTCGGCCACCGCCTGGCGCCGGACGTCGGCGTTGTCGACCGTGCTCCCGCCGGCCTGGGCGCTGGAGAACAGCGAGACCTGGCAGAAGACCACGGCCGCGCGGTCGGCCTGGTCCATCGAGATGGTGGTGCCGTCGACGACCGCCGCCGCACCGGGACTGATCGAGCCGCCGCACCCGGCGAGCAGGAACCCGGCCAGGACGGCGGGCACGACCTTGGACGTGACGGGGATCACCGGACGCAACCTCATGGCGGCCACCTTAGCGAGCGCCGACGACCACGGGTCAGCGGTCGTACGCCTCGAGGATGAGGTCGGCGGCGCTGGCCGCGGCGAGCTCGCCCGACAGCACGGCCTCGCGCACCTCGTCGCGCACCCGGGCGACGTCCTCGTCGGTGCGCAGGCGCTGGTCCAGCTCGTCGCGCACGAGCGCCCAGGTGAACTCCAGCTGCTGCTGGGCGCGCTTCTCGCGCAGCCCCTTCTGGCCCAGGAACTCGCGGTGCCGCACGAGCCGGTTCCACACCGTGTCGATGCCGCGGTGCTCCAGCGCCGAGCACGTGACGACGGGCGGCACCCAGCCATGCGTGCCGGCGTAGACGAGACGCAGCGCCCCGGCGAGGTCCTTGGCGGTCACCTCGGCCTCCTGGGCGCGCTCGCCGTCGGCCTTGTTGACGGCGATCACGTCGGCGATCTCCAGGATCCCCTTCTTGATGCCCTGCAGCTGGTCACCGGTGCGCGCGATGGTGAGGAACAGGAAGGTGTCGACCATGCCGGCCACCGTGATCTCGGACTGGCCGACGCCCACGGTCTCGACGAGCACGACATCGTAGCCGGCGGCCTCGAGGACGGTCATGGCCTGCGACGTGGCCCGCGCGACGCCGCCGAGGGTGCCGGCGCTCGGCGAGGGCCGGATGTAGGCCTGGGGGCTGACCGCCAGCTGGGCCATGCGCGTCTTGTCGCCCAGCACCGAGCCGCCGGTGCGCACGCTCGACGGGTCGACCGCCAGCACGCCCACGCGCTTGCCCTGCTCGACGAGGTGGGTGCCGAGGGCCTCGATGAACGTGCTCTTGCCGACGCCGGGCACGCCGGAGATGCCGACCCGCACCGCTCCCCCGGCGTTCGGGGTGAGGGCGGCGAGCAGCTCCCGCGACGCCGCCCGGTGGTCCGCGCGGCTGGACTCGACGAGCGTGATGGCCCGCGAGACCCCCGCGCGACGTCCGTCGAGGACGTCCGCGGCGAGCTTCTCGACGTCGGTCATGCGCGCCGCCGCCCGCTGTCAAGCCGTCCACAGGTTTCGTGCGGACGGGATCGACCGTGTCGCGGACCCCTGGAAAGATCGGCTCGGACGCACGACACTGAAGGGGTGATCGAGGTGAACGAGCCGCAGGTGTGGACGCTGATCGGCGTCTTCGGAACGGCCCTGTTCGGCATGCTCACGCTCATGTCGACCATGTTCGTCCGGATCCTGCGCACCGAGATCGGGTCCCTGCGCACCGAGATGCGCACCGAGATCGGGTCGCTGCGCAGCGAGATGGGCACCGAGCTCCGATCCGTGCGGGGCGAGATCGGGTCCCTGCGCACCGAGATGCAGGCCGAGTTCGCCTCGGTCCGCACCGAGATCAAGTACCTCGACCGCGACGTCCAGGCGTTGTCGCGTCGCGTGCTCGGCGACGACGCCGCCTGACCCGCCACGCGGAACCTCGACGAGCTCGGCGCACGCACCGGCATCAGGACCCGTCGCCGGTGCGCAGCCGGTCGAGCAGGCTGAGCGCGGAGTCGGCGATGACGGTGCCGGGCAGGAACACCTCGGCCGCCCCCATCTCCTTGAGCGTCGGGACGTCGTCGGGCGGGATGACGCCGCCCATGACGATCATGATGTCCTCACCACCCAGGTCGGCCAGCGCCTTCTTGAGCTCGGGCAGCAGCGCGAGGTGGCCGGCCGCGAGGCTCGACACGCCGACGATGTGCACGTCGGCGTCGACCGCCTGCTGCGCGACCTCCTCGGGCGTGGAGAACAGCGGTCCCACGTCGACGTCGAAGCCCATGTCGGCGAACGCCGTGACGATGACCTTCTGGCCGCGGTCGTGACCGTCTTGGCCCATCTTGGCCACGAGGATCCGGGGGCGTCGGCCCTCCGCCTTCTCGAAGGCGGCGGTGGCGTCGACGACCTTGCCGATGTTGCCGCCCTGGCCCGCCTCGGTCCTGTACACACCGGAGATCGTACGGATGACGGCCTGGTGCCGGCCGTAGACCTTCTCGAGCGCGTCGGAGATCTCGCCGACGGTGGCCTTGGCGCGGGCGGCGTCGACCGCGAGGGCCAGCAGGTTGCCGTCGAGCGAGCCGTCGCTGGACGACCCGCGCTCGGCGCTGGCGGTGAGTGCCGCGAGCGTGCGCTCGACCTCGGCGGGGTCGCGCTCGGCACGCAGCCGCTCCAGCTTGGCCACCTGCTGGGAGTAGACCGACGCGTTGTCGACCTTGAGCACGTCGAGCGGGTCCTCGTCGGCGAGCCGGTAGGTGTTCACGCCGATGACGGCCTGCTGGCCGGAGTCGATGCGGGCCTGCGTGCGCGCCGCGGCCTCCTCGATGCGCATCTTCGGGATGCCGGCCTCGATGGCCTTCGACATGCCGCCGGCCTTCTCGACCTCCTGGATGTGCGCCCAGGCACGGTTGGCCAGGTCGTGGGTCAGCTTCTCCACGTAGTAGGAGCCGCCCCACGGGTCGATGATCCCGGTGGTGCCGGACTCCTGCTGCAGCAGCAGCTGGGTGTTGCGGGCGATGCGTGCACTGAAGTCGGTGGGCAGCGCGATGGCCTCGTCGAGCGCGTTGGTGTGCAGGCTCTGGGTGTGGCCCTGCGTGGCCGCCATGGCCTCGATGCAGGTGCGCTGCACGTTGTTGAACACGTCCTGGGCGGTGAGGCTCCAGCCCGACGTCTGGCTGTGGGTGCGCAGGCTCAGGCTCTTGGGGTTCTTCGGGTCGAAGTCGCTCACGAGCCGCGCCCACAGGGCACGGGCCGCGCGCATCTTCGCGATCTCCATGTAGAAGTTCATGCCGATCGCCCAGAAGAAGCTGAGCCGCGGCGCGAAGGCGTCGATGTCGAGGCCGACGTCGAGACCGGCACGGATGTACTCCACGCCGTCGGCCAGCGTGTACGCCAGCTCGAGGTCGTTCGTGGCCCCGGCCTCCTGGATGTGGTACCCGGAGATCGAGATGGAGTTGAACCGCGGCATCCGCTGCGCCGTGTACGCGAAGATGTCGGAGATGATCCGCATCGACGGCGCCGGCGGGTAGATGTAGGTGTTGCGGACCATGAACTCCTTGAGGATGTCGTTCTGGATGGTCCCCGAGAGCTGCTCCGGCTTCACCCCCTGCTCCTCGGCCGCGACGATGTAGAGCGCGAGGACCGGCAGCACCGCGCCGTTCATGGTCATCGACACGCTCATCTCGTCGAGCGGGATGCCGTCGAACAGCTCACGCGCGTCGTAGATGGAGTCGATGGCCACACCGGCCATGCCGACGTCGCCCTTCACCCGCGGGTGGTCGGAGTCGTACCCGCGGTGGGTGGCGAGGTCGAACGCGACCGACAGGCCCTTCTGGCCGGCCGCGAGGTTGCGGCGGTAGAAGGCGTTGGACTCCTGCGCCGTCGAGAACCCGGCGTACTGGCGGATGGTCCAGGGCTGCGTCGAGTACATGGCCGGGTACGGCCCGCGCAGGAAGGGCGCCAGGCCCGGGTAGGTGTCGAGGGCGTCGACGTCGGCGAGGTCGTCGGCGGTGTAGAGGTTCTTGACCGCGATGCCCTCGGGTGCGTCCCACGGCTCGGCGCCCTGGACGGCAGAGGCGTACGCGCCTGCGTCGGGGGCGGGTGGCTGCTCGGGGTCCAGCGGCTGTCCGGCGAACGAGGCGGGGATCGTCACGAGGCCAGCTCCTCTCGGGTACGGCGCAGGAAGGCCAGGGCGTCGAGCCCGGCCGCGCAGGAGTCGTCGACGTCGGCGGAGACGGCGTCGGGCTTGCCGGCCACGACCACGTGGCGGGCACCGGCCTCGCGCAGGGCGGCGACCAGCTCGGCACCCCACTCGCCGTAGAGCGGGTCGGGTCCGGTCAGGCACACGACGGCGGGTGCGTCGGCCTGGCGGTACGCCTCCACGACGGCGTCCACCCCGTCGGTGGCGCCGGCCGTGACGGTCTCGATGCCACCGGCGGCGAACAGGTTGGCCGCGAACGTGGCGCGCGCGGTGTGCTGGGCCACCCGCCCCATCGTCGCGAGGAACACCGGCGCGGTGGCGCGGTCGTCGCGCATGGCCTCGAACTCGTGCGCGTAGCGGTGCACCGGCAGGGTGCGGCCGTACGGGCGACGCTCGGGCTGCTCCTCGTGCAGGTTCGGGAACTCCGAGACGCCCGTGACAGGACGCTGCCGTCGCGCCACCTGCAGGGCGCGGTCGGAGACGGTCGCCTCGACCCGGGTCCGGAGTGCGTCGAGGGCGGCGGCGAAGCCCGCCTCCCGGTCGGCGGAGTCGGCGACCACGGCGTCGAGCTCGCCGAACAGGTCCCAGGCCGCGCGCGCGACGTCGTCGGTGAGCTTCTCGACGGCGTGCGCACCCCCGGCGGGGTCGACGACACGGGCCACGTGCGACTCGCTGATGAGCAGGCTCGAGGTGTTGCGGGCGATGCGCCGGCTGAACACCTCGGGCAGGCCGAGCGGCTCGTCGAACGGGAGCACCGTGACGCTGGAGGCCCCACCGACGCCGGCCGCGAAGGTGGCCACGCAGGTGCGGAGCATGTTCACGTAGGGGTCGTACGCCGCCATCATGGGCCGCGAGGTCACGACGTGCTGGCGCTGGCCGCGGCCGCTCTCGGCCACGCCGCTCAGCTCGAGCAGACGGGCCCACACCCGCCGGGCGGCGCGCAGCTTGGCGATGGTCGGGAACTGCTCGTCGGTGGCGGCGAGGCGCACGTCGAGCTGGTCGGCGGCGGCGTCGACGTCGAGACCGGCCTCGGTGAGCAGCCGCAGGTAGGCGGCTCCGGCGAGCAGGGAGTAGGCGAGCTCCTGCACGTCGGACGCGCCCGCGTCGTGCACGGCGGTGGCGTCGACGACGATGCCGCGGGCGCCGCGCCGCTGCGCGAGCCGGGCGACGTCGACGGCGACGGACGGGTCGGTGACCGCACCCTCGACCCCGATGCCGAGCGTGGTGCGGGCCAGGGACCCGAGGGGGTCGGCTCCGTAGCTCGTGCCGGGTGCCGGGTCGACGGCCTTGTCGTCGACGACGGCGTCGAGGGCCTGCGCCGCACCCAGCGGGTCGGTCGGGTCCTCGACCACCACGGGAGCCAGGTCCACGAAGACGGGCTCGAGGACGCGGGCCAGCGCGTCGGTCGGCACGGCACCGTCGCCCACGGCGATCCAGAGCGAGTTGACGCCGTTCTCGACGTCGGTGAGCACGTGCTGCGCGGTCAGGTCGGCGTCGGGGTCGGCGAACCAGGCCCGCACGTCCCAGCCGTCGAGCTCACGCGTGGCGGCAGAGCCTCGCGTGAAGGGGGCCTGGCCCGGCAGCCCGGTCGGCGCCACGTCGGCCGACAGGGCCGGCGTGCCGAGCGGGGCGACCCCGATGCCGTCGAGCGTCGAGCGGGTGAGCAGCGCCCACACGTCGGCGTCCGGAGCGTCGTCGGCGAGCTTCTTGGTCTTGCGCAGGACGGCGGCGGTGGCCTTCTCCCAGGCGTGGACGTCGGGCTCGACGCCTTCGGCCAGCGGGACGGCGACCGTCGCCTCCGGGCCCACGCCGGAGCCGGGGTCAGATGCCATAGGGGGCATCGTAGGGCGGGCCTGTGAGCCCGGCCACCCGGTGTGACGAAGCCGACGGGGGCGGGAGCGACGTCGCGCCCGGTGCGGTCACGACACGGAGAAGGTGACCTTCGCCCACGCCCCTGCGCCCTTGGCGTTGCGGGCCCGCACCATGGCCACGCGCTTGCCCTTGCCCAGCGCGCTGCGCGAGACGGCGTACGAGCGCTGCGTGGCCGACCGCGTGGCGCTGCGCACCACCTTCGAGCCCGCCATGATCCGGACGTCGTAGCCCGTGACCGCCGTGAAGCCGTCGGCCGCCGGGGTGGACCAGGAGACGGTGCGCGTCCTCGACCTCGAGGTGCCGGAGACCCTGAGCGACCGAGGCGCGGACGGTGCCGTCGTCATGACCGCCGGCAGCACGTCGGTGGTGCTGTTGGAGATGTTGATGAGCGTGACCCGGCGGCGGGGGTCGACCGCGACGCCGTTCGGACCGTTCGGCCGCGACGCCACCCGCACCACCCGAGCGGGGGTCGCGTTCCCGTCGCTGCTCGGGGCGAAGACGACGACGTGTCGTGCGGCGTCGTTGTTGGTCACGTAGAGGTTGCCTCCCCCGTCGAACGCGAGGGCGGAGGGGTTGTTGAGCCGGCTTCGGCTCCCACCGAGCACCGAGACGGGTCCGGCGTCACCGCTCGAGCCGTAGGTGAAGGCCACCGCCGCGTCCGCCTCGGACGACACCACCCAGAGCAGGCTCCCCCGGCGGACGACACCGCTGACGCCCGAGAGCTGGGTCCGCGGTCCGACGATGCGGTGCAGCGGTCGCGCGTTGCCCGACGCCGACGGGGCGAAGGTCGACACGGCGGACGCTCCGGCGTCGGCGACGTGGATGTAGCCGGCGGCGTCGACGTCGATGCCGCTCAGGCTGACGATGCCCGTCGAGGCGCCGGTGATGACCCGCTCCGGCGCCACGTCGCCGTTCGCGCCGGGCGCGAAGATGCGGATGGCGTCGTTGGAGCCGTCGATGACGTGCACCGAGCCGTCGGCGTCCACCGCGACACCGTTGGGGTAGCCGAACCCCGTGGCGGCGCCGGCGATCGTCTTGGTCGCGGTCGTCGACCCCACCGGGAAGTACCGGACCGCGTTGTTCGAGACGATCCAGCGCCCTCCGGAGGCGTCGACGTCGACACCGACGGGGTCGGTGCCGGCGAAGAAGCCGGACTGCACCGGCGTCACGGTCACGTCGTCGGCGTGGGCCGGGGCGCCCAGGCACACCAGGACGACTGCGGTGGCCGTGCTGGCCGTGGTGGCGACGACCGTCGCGCGGACGTTGTTCCTCATGGACCGACCTCGGGTGCTGGGGCCCGACGGCGCGGGCGAGCGGTCCCCCGAACGTCCTCATCCTGGGACGTCCGGCCCCTCGGGGACAGGGGTGGTTCGACGTAATGTCCGGCGCTCACGGGGACGCTGCCAGACTGGTGGGGTGAAGATCCCCGCGAAGCTCCTGCCCCGCGACGGTCGCTTCGGGTCCGGTCCGTCCAAGGTCCGCCCGGAGGCGCTGGCCGCGCTCGCCGCCACCGGCTCCTCGCTGCTCGGCACGTCGCACCGCGCCGCACCGGTCAAGAACCTCGTCGGATCGGTCCGCTCGGGCCTCTCCACCCTGCTCGAGCTGCCCGACGGCTACGAGGTCGTGCTCGGCCTCGGGGGCACGCACGCCTTCTTCGACGCCGCCGTCCACGGGCTGGTCGAGCGACGCAGCCAGCACCTGGTGCACGGCGAGTTCTCGCGCAAGTTCGCGACCGCGGCCGCACGCGCGCCGTTCCTGCAGGACCCCGAGGTGCTCGAGTCGGCGCCGTCCACGCACCCGCTCCCCCGCGCGACGGCCGGCGTCGACGTGTACGCGTGGGCCCACAACGAGACCTCCACGGGCGTGATGGTGCCCGTGGAGCGGGTCCCCGACGCCGACCCCGACGCGCTCGTGCTGGTCGACGCGACGTCGGCCGCCGGTGGCCTGTCCGTCGACGTGTCGCAGACCGACGTCTACTACTTCGCGCCGCAGAAGTCGTTCGCCTCCGACGGTGGTCTGTGGCTGGCCGTCATGTCCCCGGCGGCGGTCGAGCGGGCGCAGCGCATCGCGGCGTCGGGCCGGTACGTGCCGTCGTTCCTGGACCTGCCGACCGCCATCGAGAACTCCCGCAAGGACCAGACCTACAACACGCCCGCGGTGGCCACCCTGGTGCTGCTCGACGAGCAGGTGCGGTGGCTGAACGAGCACGGCGGCATGGACTTCGCTGCCGGCCGCACCCGCGACTCCAGCGCCCGCCTGTACTCCTGGGCCGAGGCCTCGCCCTTCGCGTCGCCGTTCGTCACCGCCTCGGCGGAGCGGTCGTTCGTGGTGGGCACGATCGACCTCGACGCGTCGGTCCCGCAGCAGACCCTGACCGAGATCCTGCGGGAGAACGGCATCGTCGACGTCGACAGCTACCGCGGCCTGGGCCGCAACCAGCTGCGCATCGGCATGTTCCCGAGTGTCGAGCCCGACGACGTCAGTGCCCTCACCGCCTGCATCGACTGGGTCGTCGAGCGGCTCTGAGGCAGTCCGCCGCGGTCGTCAGTCGACGACCGTGGCCGAGCGGTGCAGCTCGCGGTGCTCCTCGTAGATGCGGGCGTTGCGGTGCAGGCCCTCCACCTCGTCGTCGCTCAGCTCGCGCCGCACCTTGGCCGGCACCCCGGCCACGAGGGAGCGCGGCGGCACCTGCATGCCGGCCGTCACGAGCGCTCCGGCCGCCACGAGGGACTCGCTGCCGATCACGGCACCGTTCATCACCACGGCCCCCATCCCGATGAGGCAGTGGTCCTCGACGACGGCACCGTGCACGACGGCGTTGTGGCCGACCGAGACCCCTTCGCCCAGGACGACCGGCTGACCCTTGTCGACGTGGAAGGCGCACCCGTCCTGCACGTTGGAGCGCGGACCGATCGTGATCGGCTCGTTGTCGGCACGCAGCACCGCGCCGTACCAGACGCTGGCGCCGTCCTCGAGCACGACGGACCCGGCGAGGGTGGCGTTGGGGGCCACGAAGGCGGACTCGGCCACGCGCGGACGTCGGTCGTCACCCAGGTCGATCTGCATGCGTCCGACCCTAGGTCACCGGCTCAGGTCAGCCAGCGCGTGATGGGGTCGATGGCGAAGTAGACGACGAACAGCACCGACACGACCCACATGAGCGCGTGGACCTCGGCGATCTTGCCGCGGGTGACCTTGAGCAGCACGTAGGTGATGAACCCCGCGCCGATGCCGGCCGTGATGGAGTAGGTGAACGGCATGAGCACGATCGTCAGGAACGCCGGGATCGCGATGTCCGGGTCGTCCCAGACGATGCCCGTCACCTGGGTCATCATCAGGAAGCCCACGAGCACCAGAGCCGGGACCGCCGCCTCGTTGGGGATGTGCTGCACGAGCGGGGCGAAGAACGTGGCCAGCAGGAACAGCAGGCCGGTCACGATGCTCGCGAGACCGGTGCGCGCGCCGTCGCCGACGCCGGACGCCGACTCGATGTAGGAGGTGTTCGACGAGACGCCCGCGGCACCACCGGCCGCGGCGGCGATGGAGTCGACGACGAGGATGCGCTGCGCGCCCTCGGGCGAGCCGTTCTCGTCGTTGAGCCCGGCCTCGGCGCCGATGGCCGTCATCGTGCCCATCGTGTCGAAGAAGTCGGCCAGCAGGAGCGTGAAGACCAGCAGCGAGGCCGCCACGACGCCGACGCGCTCGAAGGAGCCGAACAGCGAGAACTGGCCGAGCAGGCCGAAGTCGGGCGTGGCGAAGAACGAGTCGGGCCACGACGGGACGTTGAGGTTCCAGCCCTTCGACGTCGGGTCGCCGTTGCTGCCGGGGGTGTCCGTGATGGCCTGCACGACGCCGGCGAGCACGGTCGTGGTCGCGATGCCGATGAGGATGGCCCCGGGGACGCCACGCGCGTGCAGGGCGATCATGAGCAGCAGGCCGATGCAGAAGACCAGCACGGGCCAGCCGGACAGCTCACCACCGATGCCGAGGCCGATCGGCGGGGCCGCGTTGCCCGTCGTGCGGACGAAGCCCGCGTCGACCAGGCCGATGAGCGTGATGAACAGACCGATGCCGACCGCGATCGCGGTCTTCAGCTGGGCCGGCACCGCGTCGAAGACGGCCTTCCGGAAGCCCGTGAGCACGAGCACCAGGATGATGAGGCCCTCCAGCACCACGAGCCCCATCGCGTCGGCCCACGTCATCTGCGAGGCCACCGAGTACGCCACGAAGGCGTTGAGGCCGAGGCCCGTCGCGATCGCGAGCGGGAAGTTCGCCACGGCGCCCATCAGGATGCTGAGCACGCCCGCCGCGAGCGCGGTGCAGGCGGCGATCGTCGTGAAGCCCGATCCCGGCTCGGAGCCGCCGCCGAGGAACGAGCCGTCGGCGTCGGGGACGCCGGCGAGGATGATCGGGTTCAGGACGATGATGTAGGCCATCGTCAGGAAGGTCACCACGCCGCCGCGGACCTCCCTCGCCACGCTGGAACCGCGGTCGGTGATCTTGAAGTGGCGCTCGAGAACGGTCGTCATGGCACCGCAGCATGCCAGACCGTCCGGCGACGTGGATGTCGTGCCTGGGTCGATCGGGTTTCAGGACGCGTCGGCGCCGCGCGGCGGCGTCGACAACGGGTCAGTCGTCGTCCTTGCGGGTGATCCAGACGCCGACGAGCGCCAGGAGCAGCACCGCGAGCCCACCGGAGACCACGACGAACCACGGCCGGCCGATCTCACCGGGCTGGTCCGCGGCGGTGGCCGACGGGGAGGCCGACGGCGTGGGGGTGGCGCTGGGTGCGGCCTGGCCCGCCTCTCCGGCCGAGAACCCGACCCGCACGAGCTCCCAGGGCGACCCCTCGCTGCCGATCAGGTAGGAGCCGCCCGACGGCTCGAACGCCACCGTCTCGCCCTGCGGCTGGTCCGGCAGCGCCTCGCTGCGCACGAGGCTCAGGTCGGTCGCGTCGAGCACGGCTGCCGCGATGTAGTTCCGCACCACCACGAAGCGTCCGTCGGGGCTGGTGGAGGCGTCGGTGGCCATGAGCAGGGTGGGCTCCCCCACGGGCTCGGGGACGTTGGGCTCGTCGGTCGACAGGTCGGCCGGCAGGCGCAGGATGCGACCGGCCAGGAGCTCCTTGGTGACCAGGAGGAAGCGACCGTCGGCGTCGACGGCGAGCGACTCCACGTCGGCCGGACCGTCGGAGTAGCCGACCGGGTACCGCGTGGAGCGGGCCGAGCCGTCGCCCGGACCGGGCTCGTCGATCGCGTAGAGGGCGGTGTCCTTGCGCTGCGCGAGGTTGTCGCCGACGTCGGCCACCCACAGCCTGCCGTCGTGGAGCATGAGCGCCTCGGTGTCCTGCCACGCCGTGCCGGTGACCGTGGTGGTGCCCACCACCTCGCCGGTCGAGACACGCACCGCGAAGACGACGTCGGCGTTGCCGGAGTCGTTGATCGTGTAGGCGAGGTCGTCGTGCACCGTGCTGACCGCCAGGCCGCTCGACTCGGCGATGCGGGAGTCGGTGACGGTGCTGACCACCCGCGAGTCGACCGGGCTGTCCTCGTCGTCGGCCCCCACGGCCGCGTCGGCATCGCGGGTGAACGACACGACGGCGGCCACCAGGATCAGGACGACCAGGAGGGCCGGGAACAGGAGCCGACGGCGACGGGGGTTCATCGGCACCATCCTCCCAGCGTCACGCGCCCCGGGCCCGTCGAGGGTCGCCCCGGGCCGAGGGGCGCCACGGTCGACGAGCCCGCACGACGAGCCGGGTACCCTGGGCCCTGTGAGCGACGAGTCGGAGTGGGCGGTCCGCGACGGCGACGGACCCGAGACGATCGAGCGCAAGCTCGGACACCGCGAGCGCGCCCGGCTGGAGCGTTCGGCCCGCCGTCACGAGCTCGGCCGCCCCGAGGTCACCGAGCTCGAGATCGGCCGTACCACCCACAAGGTCGCCCAGGTCGAGCCCATGGACCTCGACGGCGTCCGCACCATGACCGTCGGCACCATCCTCTGGGGCGTCGTCGCGCTCGCGCTCGTCCCGTTCCTCGGCACCCTGCAGGACGACGGCCGCACCTGGTGGCTGTGGACCGCCCTCGCCGGGTTCGGCCTCGGGCTCATCGGCATCGAGTACTGCCGGCTGCGCCGCAACGCCCTGCGCCACCAGCCCGGCCGTCGACGCTCCGAGTAGCGCGCCGGGCCCGTGCGCCCCTGCGGGACGGAGCCGGGTCAGCTGGTCTCGAGGCCGTCGACCGCGATGGTGTCCCACACCGGCGGCGGCAGCTTCTGCGGGCCGGCCGAACGGCTCAGCCTGGCACCGGAGTGCGCCCCGCAGCCGTGCTCGAAGGACACGACGCGGCCGTCGTCGTTCGCCGACCCGTTGGCACACACGCCGAAGCGGTCCGCGAGCGGTCCGGCCAGGCTCACCAGGAAGCCGCACGAGTGGCAGGTGCCGGGCGCCTGCTGGGCGAGCGGCGTGTCGGGCCCCTGGTCGCCGTCGTGCCAGCGCTGCGCCGCGAGGTCGCGGCCCTCGAGCGACAGGACCCAGGGGCGCCCCAGGCCGACCTCGCGCGCGAACGCGCGGTCGACGGTCTCGAGGTGGTCGCCGGCGGACCACGACGGCACGAGCCGCGCGTCGTCCTCCTCGGGGGGCAGCAGGTCGCCGGGGCTCAGGTCGCCGGGCTGGATGCGATCGCGGTAGGGCGTCCAGGCCGGCGCCACGACGGCGTCGTCGCCGGGCAGCAGCACCACGTCGTTGACGCTGACCGCACCGTCGTCGATCGCGGCCGAGAGGCTCACGGCCCACGTCCAGCCGCGGTATCCCGGTCCGGTGCAGGCGAACAGGTGGGTCGCGAGCCGCTCGCCGTCGTCGACGACCCGCAGGTGGTCTCCCACCGTGGACTCGTCGGTGGCCTCGAGCAGCGCGGTGCGAGCCACGTCGTGGGCGGCGGCCAGAACGGCGTCGGTCGTCATGTCCCCGATTGTCCCTCATCGACCCCACCTGCGGGCACCCACCCGGGACGGGCCCGGCTCGACGGCGAGCCTCGGGCGGTCGAGCCCCGCCGCGTGGGGCAGGATGACTCCATGGCCCAGACGAGCGACGGTGGAGACCGCGCTCCCGGTCCCGACTGGCCGGGTGCGCACCCGCACGGACCCACGGGACCCGACACCCTCGACGACCTCGACGCCGGCCCCGACCCTGGTCCCGCCGGCGAGCCCGACCCGCCCGGTCGGCTGCCTCGCGCGGCCCGCATCTCCCAAGGGCTGCGCCGCACCGGGCGCACCGTGGCCCGTGGTGGCGTGGGCGCCTACTCCGGGGCGCGCCGCTTCACGCACGCCGGCGGCGCGGGCGAGTCGGGACTGTCACGCCTGCTCGAGCTGCACGCGTTCAACACCGCCGGCGACGCGGCCATCGCCGTCTCCCTCGCCGGGACCCTCTTCTTCACCGTCCCCACCGAGCAGGCGAGCGGCCAGGTGGCGCTGTTCCTGGTGCTCACGATGCTGCCGTTCGCTTTCGTGGCGCCCCTGATCGGCCCGTTCCTGGACCGCTTCCGCCGCGGCCGGCGGTGGGCCATCGGCAGCACCCTCGCCATCCGCGGGTTCTGCTGCTGGGTGCTCGCCGGTGCCGTCGCCGACGAGTCCGCGGCGTTCTACCTCGCGGCGCTCGGCTGCCTGGTGGCCTCGAAGGCCTACGGCGTCACCCGGGCGTCGGCCGTGCCGCGACTCCTGCCCGAGGAGTTCACCCTGGTGAAGGCGAACTCGAGGATCTCGCTGACGGGCACCGCCGCCGCGGCGCTGTCGGCCCCCATCGCGATCGGTGCCGCGACCATCGGGGCCGAGTGGTCGTTGCGCTACGCGTTCGTCCTCTTCGTGATCGGCACGGTCCTGGCCATCCTGCTGCCGGCCCGGGTCGACTCCAGCGAGGGCGAGGAGCAGGTCGACCTCGCCGACCTCAGCGGCCGCACGCCGCGGGGCGGGATCGCCGTCTCCCGGCACGTGGTCGACGCGCTGCGCAGCAACGCGGGGCTGCGACTCATCACCGGGTTCCTGACCATCTTCATGGCGTTCACCCTGCGCGAGCCGCCCGCGTCGCTCGGCTGGACCGGCAACGCCACCGTGCTGATGGGCCTCGTGATCGGGGCCGCCGGTGCGGGCAACACGCTCGGCGTGGTCATCGGGTCCTGGACCCGCTCGCGCAGCCCGCACCGCGTCGTGCTCGCGGTGCTGCTCGTCGACATCACGGTGCTCGTGGTCGCCGCGGCGTTCTTCCGCTGGCCGGTCGCGGCGTTGCTCGGCCTGACCGTCGGGCTGTGCCAGTCCCTGGGCAAGCTGAGCCTCGACGCCCTGATCCAGCGCGACATCCGCGAGGAGGTCCGCACGAGCATGTTCGCCCGGTCCGAGACCCTGCTCCAGCTGTCGTGGGTGATCGGCGGGCTCATCGGGATCGGGCTGTTCACCCTCGACACCGACGTGGCGCTGGCCATGTTCGTCACGGCCGGCATCGTCGTGGCCTGGGGCGTCTTCGTCCTGACCCGGGCGGTGCAGTCCCGCGAGCCGGTCGGCCCGGCCGTGCCACCTCACCCCTGAGGAGGTCGCACTGCCGGACCGCTCAGGCGGTCACGAAGCTGCGCATGCCGATCGAGCCCATGTCGACCGAGGTGTTGAAGAACCGGATCTCCTCGTCGTCCTCGAGCAGGCTGAGGGAGGCGACCATCGGGCGGTAGTGGTCGTCCGTGGGCACGGCCAGGCGAGCCTCGCGCCACGTCCCGTACGGGTCGAGCAGGGCGTCGACCCGACGTTCGACCAGCGCCTCGGCCGTGTCGGCGTCGAACTGCTCGGCCCAGTCCCAGGCCTCCGCCCCGGGCTCCCACCGGGCCCGGCCCAGGGCGTGGACGATGTTGCCGCTGCCGATGAACAGCACCCCCTGGTGCCGGAGCCGGCGCAGTCGGGCGTAGAGGTCGTGGAGCCGGGGCAGCGGCAGGGTGTCGTCGATGCTGATCTGCAGCACCGGCACCTGCGGCTCGGGCGCGAGGTACTTCAGGATCGACCAGGTCCCGTGGTCCAGGCCCCACTGCGCGTCGAGGGCGGCCTCGTACTCGACGAGCTGGTGGGCCAGCACCTGCGCGACCGCGTGGTCGCCCACGGAGTCGTAGCGCACCCGGTAGAGCTCGTCGGGGAAGCCACCGAAGTCGTAGATGACCCGGTTGCGCGGCGCGTCGGTGATGTGGGTGCGACCCGGCGTCAGCCAGTGTGCGCTGATCACGACGATCGCCTGGGCCTGCGGCAGCCGGCGACCCTCGTGCTCCCACGTGCGCGTGTAGTCGCTCTCGCGGATCGCGTGCATGGGGTTGCCGTGACCCACGAAGAGCACCGGCATCCGTTCGCTGGGGCGCAGGCGCGACTCGAGGTCGGCCACGGAGTAGGCGACGCCCGGGCCCGACGTCGAGGGGGTGCTGGTGGTCATGGTAGCTCCAGGTAGTAGATGCTTCAACTACCAGTGTACGCCCTGCTCCACCACTTCGAACGGATCGGCCCGACCGGTTCCGCCCGACCGCATCGGCCGGGACGACGACGGCCCACCCCGGACCCCTCGCGGGGCGGGATGGGCCGACGTGGACGGCGTCGGGCGCGAGACCTCCTCAGGCGTCGAGCTCGGTGGCCAGCGCACGCAGCAGCTGCGCCACCGGCTTCGCGGAACGCGAGTCGGGGTGGCGGCCGTGGCGGTAGCCCTCGCCGAGGTCGTCGAGCAGTCGGATGAGGTCCTCGACGATCGTCACCATCTCCTCGGGCTTCTTGCGCCGGGCCCGTGCCTGCGTGCGCGAGACCGGAGCCGTGCCCTCGAGCACCCGGACCTGCAGCGCCTGGTCACCGCGGCGCCCCTGCGCCACGCCGAACTCGACGCGTGTGCCGGACTTGAGCGCCGGGACGTCGGAGGGCAGCGCGTCGGAGTGGACGTAGACGTCGCCGCCCTCGTCGCTGCTGATGAAGCCGAAGCCCTTCTCGGTGTCGTACCACTTGACCTTGCCCGTGGGCATGCGCGTGTCCTTCTGTCAGGGGGGTGGAGCTCTCTGCGTCCAGCCTAGGCGGTGCCGGGGCGAGCCGACGCCGGCTCGGGCGGCGACGACGGTGGCACCGTCTCGTCACCTGCCCCGTCACCGGCCCCGTCGTCCTCGTCGTCGGGCTTCTCGAACCGGGCCTCGATGATCTCGAAGCCCTTGTGCCGCTGGGCCTTCGCGTAGGCGGTGTACGCCCGCTTGTCGGCATCGGTGAGGTCGACGTTGTCGGTGAACGGGGTCAGCAGCGCCCGCGGGTAGAGGTGTCGCCGCAGGACGACGTTGAGCTCCAGACCGAGCACGGTCATCACGGCGGCGACGAAGATGAAGGCCACCAGGCCGAGCACCAGCGCGAACGTCGGGTCGACGGTCCGGCTGGCCCGGTTGATCACGTTCGTGACGTACGTGTTGCCCGCCAGCTGCAGCAGCTGCCAGCCCACGGTGGCGAGCAGCGCCCCCGGCAGCACCGACCGGGTGGAGGCGCGTCCGGCGCTCACCAGCCGGAACAGGCCCACGAAGATGGCCGCCGTGAGGACGAAGCCGACGCCACGGACCAACGGGCCGGTCGCCGGCCCGACCGTGCCGCCGAACGCGTCGGGGTTCGCGAGCACCGACGTCGCGATCGCGAGCGCGAGGATGCCCAGGCCGGCGATGGCCAGGAAGATCAGGCTGCGCAGCCGCATCAGGAACGGGTTGGCGCGGCTGTTGCGCGGCACCGACCAGGCGATGTTCGCCGCGTTCTGCGCCGCCTGCCCCAGGCCCATCGCACCGTAGGTCGCGACGATCGAACCGACGACGATGGCCGACGTGCTGCCCTGCAGCCCCTGCTCGCTGGCGAGCTGGTCGCCCACGATCGGGAACTGGCTCAGCGCCGTGTCGAGCAGCCGGTCGCGCAGCTCGGGGTCCCCCTGCAGCACGAAGCCGAGGATGGACGAGGAGATGAGCAGCAGCGGGAACACCGCGATGAAGGCGTAGTAGCTGATGATCGCGGCCAGGTACGGGCCCTGGTCGTCGAAGTACTTGTAGATCACCGCCAGCGGGAACGCCAGGACCGGGTGCCGACGCTGGAACCGGTCGATCGCGTCGATGATCTTCACGCGCGGCCCCGGCGGAGGTCGGGGAGGTGCTCGGAGGCGGCCGCCACCACGGCACCGAAGCGCGGCTCGTCGAGCACGGCACCTTCGCGCCGCACGCCGCCGGGGTCGAGGTCGAGCAGCCGGTTCAGCCGCACCTCGCTCGGCCGGCCCTTCGGGTCCCACGGACCGGCGCCCAGGTCGTGCCAGAACCGTCCGGCCCGCGCCTCCTGCTCGGCGTCGCGGTCATGGTCCTTCGACGTGAGCATGAGGCCCACCAGGCGCTCTCCGTCGCGTCCGACCACGAGCACCGGCCGGTCCTTGCCCTGGCTCGGGTCGTCCTCGTACGGCACCCACGTCCAGACGACCTCACCCGGGTCCGGACGACCGTCCGGCTGCGGTGCGTACGTCAGATCCACGGCGCAAGCGTGCCACACGGGCCCCGCTGCGCTCGGCGAGACGCACGGGGCGCCGTCGGGTCGCACGACGATCGTCCGCCCGACCGACGTCCGCCCCCGCGAGCGGAGGTGCCCCAGCTGCGCTCGGTCGGGGTCAGTCGAACTCGGGGAGCTCGCGCTTCATCACCTTGCCGGTGGGGTTGCGCGGCAGCTCGTCGAGGAACTGGAGGCGGCGCGGCACGGCGAACCGCGCCACCCGCTCCTTCGCGTACGCCACGACCTCGTCCTCGTCGAGCGACTCACCGTCCTTGACCACCACGTAGGCGGCCAGGCAGTGGCCCCAGTCGTCGTCGGGGATGCCGACGACGACCACGTCGGTGATCGCGGGGTGGCCGATGAGGGCGTCCTCGAGCTCGCGCGGGAACACGTTCTCGCCGCCGGAGATGACCATGTCGTCGTCGCGACCGGCCACGAACAGGCGCCCGTCCTCGTCGAAGTAGCCGAGGTCACCGGTGTGCATGAGCCCGTCGCGGAAGTCCTTGGTGTTGCCGTCGGTGTAGCCGCCGAACTGCATCTCGTTGCCCACGTAGATCACGCCGGTCTCGCCCGGCGGCAGCTCGTTGCCGTCGGTGTCGAGCACCTTGACGACGGTGCGCCACGGGATGCGGCCCGCCGTGCCCGGCGCGGCACGCAGGTCCTCCGGCGAGGCGACGGAGACCCAGCCGGTCTCGGTGGCTCCGTAGAAGTTGTAGACCGAGTCGGTGAAGCGGTCCATGAAGTCGGTCGCGAGCTCGCCGGCGAGGGCCGAGCCGCTCGACGCGGTGATGCGCAGGCTCGACACGTCGTGGCGGTCGGCCTTCTCCCGGTCGAGGTTCACCAGGCGCTGGATCATGAGCGGCACCACGACGAGCACCTCCGCGCGGCGCTCGGCGATGTCCCGCAGCACCTGCTCGGGATCGAACTTGCGACGCAGCACGTACGTGGGCACCGTCGACAGGCCGAAGCCGAAGTTGAGCAGGCCCCACGAGTGGAACAGCGGCGCGGCCAGCACGACGGTGGTGTTGCCGCCGTAGGGGATCGAGCCGAAGAAGGTGAGGAGCGGGTCGAGGTTCTCCGGCTCCTTGCGGTTGGCCCCCTTGGGCAGTCCGGTGGTGCCGGACGTGAAGATGACGATGCCGCCGGGCTTCTCGGGCTTCTTGTGCGCCTTGCCGGGGTGGCCCTGGGCGATCTGCGACAGCGTCGGCAGACCGTGGCTGTCGTCGTCGGACCACGCCACGACCACCATGTCGCGGTCGATCTCGGAGGTGACCTCGAGGAACTCCTGGTCGACGATCGCGAACTTGGTGTCCTCGCGGCGGGTCAGCTCGCCCAGCTGCGAGGCGCTGGCCATGGTGTTCAGCAGCAGGACCTTGGCGCCGATCTGCATGATCGAGACCATCGAGATGACCATCCAGCGGTGGTTGCGCCCCATCAGGGCGACCGCGTCGCCCACCTGGACGCCCCGCTCCTTGAGCGCGGCGGTGGTGCGGTTGATCTCGTCGCTGAGCTCGGACCAGGTGATCTCGCCGGCGTCGTCGATGATCGCGGTCTGGTTCGGGTACCTCGCCGCGGCGGCCGCGACGGCCGCCGGGAAGCCCGGACCCCACGTGGCGAGCTTGACGCCCGCCTTGAGGAGCCGGTGCGGCAGCTGGGGCTTCAGCAGACCGATCTGACGCAGGACCTTCAGCTTGTAGGCGATGTCACTCATGCGGTCCGGCTACTCCTCGTGGTGCGGGTGCGGGGATGCGTCACAGTAACAGCGAGTGACAGTCCGGCGCGCGTTCAGAGAGCGCCGTCACGTGCCACCACGGCACGGACCGTCCGGAGCAGGATCTTGGCGTCGAGCCGCAGGCTCCAGGTGTTCACGTACTGCAGGTCGAGCCGGATCGACTCCTCCCAGCTGAGCTGCGAACGGCCGCTGACCTGCCAGAGTCCGGTGAGCCCTGGGCGGACGTGCAGGCGTCGCCAGACCCACTGGCTGTACTGCGCCGTCTCGCGCGGCAGGGCCGGACGCGGTCCCACGAGGGACATGTGTCCCAGCAGCACGTTCACCAGCTGGGGAAGCTCGTCGAGCGACGTGCGACGCAGCAGCCGACCCACCCGGGTGACGCGGGGGTCATCGTCGAGCTTGAACAGCGGTCCGGCCCCCTCGTTGCGCAGGACGAGGTCGGCCAGACGCTCCTCGGCGTCGACGACCATCGTGCGGAACTTGAGCATGGTGAAGGGCTTGCCGTCGCGGCCGGTGCGCTCCTGGCGGAAGATGACCGGTCCGGGCGAGGACGCCCTCACGGCGACGGCGATCGCGAGCAGCACGGGCGACAGGACGAGGAGCCCGCCGAGGGCCAGGACGCGGTCGAAGACCGTCTTCGCCGCGACGGAGACGAGGTGCTCGTTGGGCGGGCGCATCGTGAGGGCCAGCTGGTCGGCCACGATCTGCGGGCGCATGTACTCGACGTGGTCCTCCATGTCGGCCAGCACGAGGCACTCGACGTCGGCGCGCTGCAGCGCCCACGCGAGGTGGCGCAGCGACGGGGTCGTGAGGGCGTGGTCGGACGCGATGACCACCGACCGCGCACGGGACCGGGCCACCGCCGCCAGCACGTCGGGGACGATGCGCGTGAGCGAGCCGGGCGAGCCGAGTGGGACCGACTCGGCCTCGCCCCGCCACACGCAGGACGAGACCACGTCGACGTCGCTGCGGTCGTGCCAGCGCTGGGTGAGGCGGCGGACCGTGCGCTCCTCGCCCACGAGCACGGTGGGGGTGCGTCGTCGAGCGACCCGGTGCACCGCGCCGTAGCCGACGAAGGTGGCCACGGCGAGCAGCGCGACGAGCAGGGCGCTGCGCAGCCCCACGGTGTTGTTCGCACCGAGCAGGAGAGCGACCACGAGCGTGGTGCCGACGAACGACAGGAAGCGCACCGCGGGCTTGAGCGACGTGGCGCGCTCGTAGGCGGCCTGGGCGAGCCAGCTGTAGACGAGCCACACGAGCACGCTGACGACCACGACCCGGCCCGACACGGGTCCCACGGCGAGCCGGCTGCTCAGCACCAGCGTGACCGCGAAGGTGAGCAGGTAGCCCAGCAGACCCTGTCGGACCGCGTCGGCGAGGATGCGGAACGGACCGCGCCGTCCCCGCTGCTCACGTGCGGCGAGGAACTCCTCGCCGGCCGGCAGCCGGTTGCTGCGCGGCAGGCCCAGCCGGGTGCGACCTTCGTCGTCGCGTCGGGCCTCGGGCAGCTCTCCGAGCAGGCGGACGGCCTCGACGACGCCGGGCGTCGGCTCGATCTGGCCGCTGCGGGTCGCGACGGTCCCGTCGGCCGCGCCGTCGAGCAGGGCGTGCAGCTGCTCACGCGTCTCGGCGACGTGGACCAGGCCCATCTCCGCCAGGCGGCGCGCCAGCACCACCTGGTGGTCGTCGACCACCTCGTGGCCCACGGGCACGCGGGGCACGACGATCGGGATGCGCCCGGCGCGACGGGCGTCCATCACGCCGCCGGCGCCACCCTGCAGCACCACGACGTCGGCGCGCCGGTAGTGCTCGAGCAGCTCGTCCGGCGCCATCATCGTCAGGTTGGTCGCGCCCTCGATCGGGCGCGTGGACCCGTGCTGGAACACGACCTGGGCGCCGCGCTCGTCCGTCCACGGCTCCAGCCAGTCGACGAACCGGTCGAACGGGTGGTGGTACGTCCCGACGCTCGCCACGAGGGTGAGGTCGTCGGTCACAGCACGAGCCCCACGGTCTGGGCCCGCGGGAGCTTCTCGCTCAGCTGGTCCCACTGGGTGAGGTACTCGTCGACGAAGGGATACACGAGCCGGCCCGTCAGCGACGGCTTCTCGATGCGGTCGATCGTCTCGAGGAAGATCGACCGCGCCCCGACGCGACGCGCCTGGCGCAGGAAGGGGACGGCGACGGCCGCCCCGGTGCTGAAGACGACGTCGGGACGCCACTCGTCGATGACGCGGCGGGCCAGCATCATGTTGCGGGCCAGGTTGGGCAGGTTGCGCTGCGTTGGCCAGGCGCACTCGATGACGCGCTCGTCCTGCAGCTTGAGGCGGGCGTCCTCGGTCGGTCCGGTGACCCAGAGCCGCTCGTGCTGGCCCCACCAGGGCTCGAGCGCCAGGGCCTGGGCGAGGTGTCCTCCGGAGGAGCAGGCGATGAGGATGCGCATGTCAGATCCCCTTTCCGAAGCGTCGGGCGACGGTCACGACGGCGCCGGTGGTCGCCAGGCGCAGGCCGATGACGAGCGCGAGCCAGGCGCGAAGGTTGGTGCGGCGCAGGGCGATGGCGCGGCGGGCGTGTCGCCGACCTGCCGCCCGCTGGCCGGACGAGACCTCGCCGAAGGCGATCTGTGAGAGCATGCGGGAGTGCGCGGCGTCGTCGCCAGCGAACTCCGGGTGCTTGGCCAGGAGGTAGGTGAGCGCCGCCGCGTAGTCGGCCCAGCGCCCGAAGAAGTAGGACTGGCCCTGCCAGCGCACCCGCACGAGGGGCTCGTTGACCAGCCGGACCGGCGCGAGGCGGGAGGCGCCGAGCAGGACGTCGGTGTCCTCGGCGTAGCCACGGGGCAGGTCCTCGTCGATCATGCCGATCTCGTGGACCAGCGCCTCGCGGCGGAACACGAAGCTGCTCGAGTGCAGGCCGCCGAACCGCTCGCGCACGAGCTCGGCGTGGGAGACGACGTCGCTCGGGACGAGACGGTCGGTGAGCCGCTCACCGTCGTCGACCTGCATGGCGGTGGCCACGAGGCGGACGTCGGGGTGGTCGCGGAAGAGGGGCATCTGCGCCGCGAGCTTGCCGGCCAGCCAGGTGTCGTCGTCGTCGAGGAACGCGACGAAGTCGTGGGAGGCGGCGAGGATGCCGCTGTTGCGGGCGCCGGCCAGGCCTCGGGTGCGCTCGTTCACGACGGCGCGCAGCGTCTGCGTCGGGCCGGTGACCACGTCGGGGAGCACGGGGTCGCAGGCGTCGAAGACGACGACGACCTCGATCGGACCTGCGTACTCCTGGTTCAGCACGCTGCGGACGGCCTCGGCCATCAGCTGCGGCCGGTCGTGCGTGGGCACGACCACGGTGACGGCCGGGGCGTACCCGGCCGCGTCGGCGTCGACGACGCCGTCGGTGGTCCGACGGTCGACCTGCGAGGCCTGGACGGTCGGCACGCTCACAGCTGGCCCTCGAGCTCGGCGCCGGTGAGGTGGGCGCGCAGGATCGTGCTGGAGGTCTGGCGGGTGTACGGGTAGTAGACGACGTCGACGCCGATCTCACCCATCGACCGCTCGAGGCGGTAGCCCTTCGGCGTCCCCTGCCAGTCGTCACCCTTGAAGATGACGTCGAACGGCCGCTGGTCCCAGACCATCTTCTTGTCCTCGGAGCGGTCGATGACGACCTCGTCGACGATCCCGAGGGCCGAGATGATGTCGATGCGCTCGTCGCACGGGACGACCGGGGGCCGACCCTTCAGCAGCTCGACGTACTCGTCGCTGGCGACGCCCACCACGAGGTGGTGGCAACGGTGCCGCGCACGGCGCAGCAGGTTGAGGTGGCCCACGTGGAACATGTCGAACACGCCGCTGGCGTACCCCACGTCATAGGTCTTCCGGTCGATGGTCACCCTGTCTCCGATCCCCTGGATGTGACACTCATCCAGAAGGAGCAGCGAGGGTGTGTTCCGTGACGCCGGATGGAGGACCGGTTCTGGTGGCGCTCGTCACGGTCGCCGCAGCGGAGCCGCAGGACGCCTCAGGAGCGCGGCCGGAAGACCCGGACGTGGTCGACCTCGAGCGTGGCCGGGAGGCGGGTGGACCCGGGCTGCTCCGGGTCCAGGCGCCCCCAGTACCGTCCGCCGACCTGGAGGTTGAGCCGGATGTTCATCTCGTCGTCGAGGGCTGCGGCCAGGCGCGGCTCCTGGTCCAGGTCGACGTGACCGGTCGTGCGACCGTCGAGGGAGAAGCGCAGGCAACCGGGCACCCAGTCGACGGCGAAGACGTGGAAGTCGTCGGCCAGCGGCCCGGCGGCCGAGCCCCATCCACCCACGCGTCGGTATCCCTGCGGGGCATCGGTGTCCTCGTGCACCGTCCAGGCGTACTGCGACGCCATGTCGTCGCGCGGGCGCGCCGCAGGCGTCCCCCAGGCCTCCACCACGTCGATCTCGCCCGGCAGGTCGTCGGCCCTCAGCCAGAACGCCGGCCAGAGGCCGCGCGACTCCCCGGGTGCCACGGGCAGCCGGGCCCGCACCTCCCACCGGCCGTACCGCTGCGAGAAGTGGCCGATGGTGTCGACGTACCCGGTCGTGACCGGGCGGAGGCCGCTCGGGTCGCCGGCGGCGTCGTCGCGCGCGGTGATCCGCAGCGTGCCGTCGGCCACCGACACGTTGTCGGCGCGGATCCTGGCCTGGTCGAACGACAGGGTGGTCGCGTCGCGCACGGTCCAGCGCTGCGGGTCGAGACCCGCGCGGCCCTGTCCTGCTCCGTCGAACTCCTCGGACCAGGTCTGCTCGCCCTGGTCCGGGTCGGACAGGTCGAGCGCGTCGACGTCGCCGGCGGAGCAGCGCACCGAGGCGTCGACCGACCGACCGCCTGACCCGTCGTCGCGCACCACGAGCACCCCCGCGGCGACGGCCGCGACCGCGACCGCCGCACCGAGGACCAGCGGACCGCGTCTCACCGGTGGGACGACGCGGTCAGGCGCGCGCTGCGGCGACGACCGCGGCGGCGGTGACGATCCCCGCCGTCGCCCCGGCCATCGTGCTCAGGCCGTCGGCGACCCCGGTCGTGCCGGTGGGGGCGACCACGCGCGCGTTGACGTCCTCGATCTCGAGGTAGCTGGCCATGCACGCCGGGCAGGTCTCGAGGTGGGCGTGGATGCGCTTCTGCTCGCGCATGCCGGCCGTGCGCCGCACGAGCGAGGCCAGGCGGGGTCGCACACGACGACACTCCTCGGTCTCGGACGCGGTGTCGACGGAGACGTGCTGGGCGAGGTAGGCCTCGCGCAGCCCGGCCCGGGCCCGGTAGACGAGCGCGGACACGCTGTTGGGCTTGAGGTCGAGCCGCTCGGCGATCTCGTGCGGCTTGAGACCCTCGACGTCGAGGTACCACAGCACGGTCCGCCAGCGCTCCGGGAGCGACTCGAACGCCGTGCGGACGAGGTCGCGCTCGAAGCTGTCGAGCTGGCCGTTGCCGAACGGGACCGCCGTGTCGATCTTGGCGAGGTCGTCGGTGGGCTGGACGCGCTGACGCAGCCGACCCCGACGTCCGGCCTCGTGGCGCACCGAGGTGAGGACGTAGGCGCGGAAGGCGTAGTCGGGACCGTTGCCCCGACGCAGCTGGCCGAGCACCTGGGCGAAGGCCTCGGACACGGTGTCCTCGGCGTCGCCGTGCGACGACAGACGTCTGGCAAGACGGAGGGCCACCGGTCGGTAGCGGCGGAAGAGCTCGGCATAGGCGTCGTCGTGACCGTCTCTGGCGAGCCCGAGCAGATGCGCGTCGTCCAACGTCGAGGTGGACGCGCGCACGGATGTGCACGAGTTTTCAGACATGTATTTCCCCTGGATGAGTTCCAGCCGTCGCTCGAGGTGACGAGCTCCCGGCCGGACCACCTGCGCTTTTTGACACAGGCGGTTACAACGAGCCCCATACTAGCGGCAGACCCGTGAGGGTCAATGACACACGTCACAGGGGTACGCGTCGGTACCCCGGCGTCATGAACGCCGGCCTCGGCACTCCTCTTGCATGATGTCCCGGTCCCAAGGAGCAAGTCCCATGCAGCCCGCACCGCCCCAGCCCGTCCAGCTCAGCGAGCTCGCGGGGTCGTTGCGCCGTCGCTGGCGCGTCCTCGCCCTCGGCGCCGCCGTCGGCCTGCTGCTCGGCGTCCTCGCCTGGGCGGTCCTCCCCGTGACCTACACGGCCACCACGTCGGTCCGGGTCTCCTCGGTCGACGTGCCCTCGTCCTCGGGCTCGAGCGCCACCGCCGCCCTCGACGTCGCCACGGCCGCGCAGCTCGTGACCTCCGGCGACGTGCTCGCTGCTGCAGCCGACGACCTCGGCACCACCCGCGGCGAGCTGAAGGACGGCGTGGGTGTGGAGAACCCGCCCGACACCGCCGTGCTGAACATCACCTACACCGCCTCCTCCGCCGACGCCGCAGCCACCGGGTCGCGTGCGGTGGCCGAGGCCTTCCTCGGCGTGCGCGGCAAGACCGCGGCCGACGAGGTGCAGGCCCAGCAGGAGGCGACCTGGGACCGCGTCTCGATGCTCGAGCGCTCGGCGCAGCGCTACCCCGCCGGCTCCCCCGCCAAGGCCTCGATCCTGCGCCAGGCCGAGTCGCTGGGCGACCGCGCCGCCGAGCTCGCCACCGCCGACACCACCCCCGGCCAGATCCTCGGGGCCACCGCCACGCCGTCGGGCCCGTCGTCGCTCGGCGTCCTGCCGCTCGGCGTGGCCGGGCTGGCCCTCGGCCTGCTCGTCGCGGTGCCGGTCGCCCTGACGCGTCGCACCGCCCCGAGCGCCGGCATCGGCGACGTGGGTGGGCTCGGCTCGATCAACGAGGCGGCCGTCCTCGACGGCACCCGCGACCCGCGACCGCAGGACACGTGGGACATCGCGGCCCTCATGCTCAAGCTCCCGAGCGAGGCCCCGGCCGACTCCGGCTACACGCTCGTCGTCGACGGGTCGGTGGGCACCCAGCCCGGGACCGCCCTCGCCGAGGCGCTGCGCCGTCGCGGTCGGGCCGTGCGTCACGTCGACGCCGCCGTCATCAACGAGGGCAAGCTGGCCCGCGGGTGGCCCACCCAGCGCAAGCAGTCGACGTGGGGCGGCGAGGTGGTCGTCATCGACTCCTCCGAGCTCACGTCCGACGCGCTCAAGGTCACCCTCGCCACCCGGTGCGACCAGGTCGTGCTGGCTCGCTCGGTCGACGACGACGCGCTCGCCGCGCGCCGCCTCCGCGGGCTGCTGCGCGCCCAGGGTGTCGACGTCGCGCTCACCGTGCTGCTCCCGCAGCGCGGCGAGCGGCTGTGACGGGGCCGACGGCGACGGGGCGGCTCAGGCTCCGCGGAGCCTGACCAGGTCCAGCAGACCCAGCCGTCGGCGCAGCAGCGCTCCGACGACCAGGTAGACGACGGCGAGAGCCGCGGTCGTGGCCGCGGCCACCGACGCGCCGGTTCCCCACGTGGCGGCCACCAGCACGCTCGGTGCCAGCACCATGACCACGGGAAGGGCCGCAGCCCACAGGATCGGGGCCCACGGCGGTCGCACGCCCATGAGGACCTGCACCTGGTAGCCCACGACCGCGGTGTCGACGACGATCGTGACCGCCCAGGCGATCGCGGCGCCCTCGATGCCCCAGTGCGGGACCAGCACGAGCAGCAGCACGACGTCGAGGGCGAGCGCGCCGGTCTTGTCGGCGAGCTGCCAGCTGCTGCGCCCGGCCATGAGGAGCACGCTCTGCACCGCGCCCGCCGCGGTGGCGACCGCCATGGCCGCCGCCAGCACGCGCAGGGACGGGGCACCGGAGTCGAAGCCGTCGCCGAAGATGCCCAGCACCGGCTCCGCGAACACCGCCAGGACGGCGTAGAAGGGCCAGGCCGCCCACACCATGGCCGCGGTGACGACGCCGTACAGACGACCCACCAGGGCGTGGTCGCCCCGGGCCGACGCCGCACTGATGGCCGGACCGACGGCGATGCGCGCCGCCTGCTGCACCACCTCGCCGGCCCGTGCGCACCGCGTGACCACCGCGTACACGCCGGCCTCGGCCGGAGAGGCGAAGACCCCGACGATCACCACGTCGACCCACTCGAGCACGATCTCGACGCACGCCGTCGCACCACGCGCGGCACTGAACCGCCAGAAGCCGGGGTAGGCCGTCCGTGACCGGCCCTCGGGCCGGGCGCCACCCGTGACGTGACGCGCGGCGAGCGCGGCCGCGACGACCAGCACGAGGGGCACCGGCAGGAGCCAGGCCGCGACGACCTCGCTGACGCCCCAGCCGGCCAGCACCGCCACGCCGACGGCCACCATCCGACCGGCCGGCAGCAGGATGTTCTGCACCAGCGGGAACGCGAGCGGGTCGCCCGCCCCCCGGGTGATGCCCAGCGCCAGGGCCGTGAGGGAGGCCAGCACGGTGAGCGGGACGGCAGCCACGGCCACGACCGGCGAGAGACCCGACGGCGCGACCGTGAGGGCCAGGGGGATGCCGAGAGCCACCACGACCGCCCCGCCCACCAGGACGGGGACCACGGCGGTCCGGACGATCTGCGGCGTGTCCTGCGGTCGGCCCAGCGCCCGGGTGGCCGCGACGAACCGCACCAGCCCCGTGTCGGCACCGAGCTCGGCGCTGTTGGCGACGATCAGGAAGACGGCGACGACCAGGAAGTAGACACCCGATCCCTCGGTCCCCAGGTGCCGGCCGACCAGCGCGGCCAGCACGAGGTTGACCATCGCCCCGAGGGCGCCCCCCACGAGGTTCGCGACGGCTGCCGTGCCGAGGCCCGACCGAGCGGAGGTGACCTCAGTCGTCATCGTCGAGGCCGTAGCGACGTCTCAGCAGGATCGCCGCCACGAGCGCGATGGCGAGGAGCTGGATGATGTCGAGGCCGTACACGATGATCGCGAGGCTCGAGACGACGAGCGTCGCGTGCAGGGCCACGTCGACGTCGTCGCGGCAGTACCGGGTGCGCCAGGTGGAGCCCCAGAGGAACGCGAGGAACAGCGCCAGGCCGACGAAGCCGAAGCTGAACATGAGCGTCCAGATGTAGCCCTGCGTGCCGACCGAGAGCGCCTGCTCGGCGGAGGGCCGGGGCGCGCCGTACCCCAGGAGCGGAGAGGCCAGGGTGCGCTGGATCGTCTCGGCGTAGAGCGTGAAGCGGGCCCCGTTGGACTGGCCGTACTCCTGACGCACCTCGAACTGGGTGAACAGGCCCTGCCAGACCAGCACCACTCCGGCGACCAGCCCGAGCACGGTGAGCGTGATGACCGGTGCCGCCCGGTCGCGCAGCGCGTACCTCACGAGCACGTAGGCCCCGGCCAGGGCGAGCGCGGCGAACATGCCGCGGTTCGACGTGGCCATGGCCGGGAAGATCATGACGCCCGCACCGACGATGATGGCGCAGCGCAGGAGCCACGACCGGGTCATCATGAAGCAGGCGAGCGCGATCGGGGTGAGCACGAGGATGGCGACGCCCCAGCTGTTGGCGTACGGGAAGGGCGCCGACGGACGGACGAACGGCTCGGGTGCACCCCAGGGGTGCTGCACCTCGGCGAACGGCGGGAAGAACAGGTCGCGCACGTAGGAGTTGCCGCTGATCGAGGCCGGCAGGAGCAGGCCGACGGGCGTCGTGAGTCGGGTTCCCGGCAGGATCATGCCGAGCACTCCGCCGGCGATCACGAAGAACCACAGGAACGTGAGCCCGTGCACGAGCCGACGCCGGGTGAGGCGCGTGCGCGCCGCGACCGTGTACACGAAGGCGATCGCGACGAAGGACATGATGGCCAGGCGGAAGCCGAAGCCGAGCATGCGTGGTCCGGTGTCGATCATCACCGCCGACGCCGCCATCCACAGGCACAGTCCGACGAGCGCTCCCACGCCGGGGACCCAGAGGGCGTAGCGCCGCACCAGCATGAAGCCGAGCATGACGACGGCCATGGTGACGGCGCCGGGCACGACGGTGAGTCCGAGGACCCACATGAGCGGGAAGCCCCAGAGCATCGTGAGGAGCGGCCAGGCCGGCAGGGGGTCCGACGGCAGACGCCGGGTCGGCTCGGTGCCGACGAGGTCGGTCCACGACACCTCGCGCGCCCTCATCGCTGCCACCGCCCCATGCTCGCACGCAGCCCGGTGGCCGGCCCGCGGTTCGACCCGAGCGGGCTCATCCGAGCGCGCGCAGCGCCCGGAGGCGGCGGCGCAGGGTCATGACGAGCAGGAGCAGGTTCGCGGCGGCGAGCAGGCCGTACCCCAGCAGGAAGGCACCCGTGAGGGGCCAGAGCAGGAAGACCAGGTTCTGCACCCCGACGTCGGCCGGCAGCTGCACGATCGAGGAGTACCGACCGGCCGACGCCGCCCGGTCGCTCCTGCGGGGCGCGAGCTGCTCGGCGAGGATCTGGGCGAAGAACCGCAGCGAGGCGACGAACGCGAAGCCCAGCGGCAGGAGCGCCCATGCCGCGTCGAGGTCGGTGTGGCGCAGCAGCGCCACGGCCACGGCCAGGTGGAGCGCCAGGGTCCGGGCGGCGTCGACCGTGTGGTCGAGCCACTCCCCCGCCACCGAACCGCTGCCACGCAGCCGCGCGAGCTGTCCGTCGGCCGCGTCGAACGCGAACGCACCCTGCAGCAGCAGGGTGACGGCCACGCCCGTGAGCACGCTCGGCGCCGGGAGCACCAGCACGGCGAGGGCGGCCACGACCAGCAGGGCGCTGACGGCCGTCATCTGGTCGGGCGTGGCTCCGAACCGGTGCGCCACCGCGGCGATGCCGCGCCCCAGTCGACGATTGACCGCACGCATGTACAGCGGCACACCGGTGCCGTCCTTCTGGGCTGCGGCGAGCCGGTCCCAGGAGGTGCGGACGTCGAGTGCGGTCATGGGGATCCTCAGCGGGAGGCGACGACGTTCGCGTCGAAGCTGGTGGTCGGGGTGCTCCGGTAGTTGGAGTGCACCTCGGCGGTGATGACGTTCGACCCGTTGCGCAGCGCCGAGAGCGGGATGTCGATGCTCACCGGGTTGTTGGTCGCGCTGGTCGTGGTCGGCGCGGCCGTGGCGTACGTGTTCGGACCGACCGTGCCGGTGGGCAGGTTGACCCGGGCCACCTCGGTGCCGTTGACGTAGACGACCACGCCGTCGTCGGCCCGTGTCGTGAGCCGGTAGCGGGTGAAGGCGCCGACGTCGGCGACGTCGAAGGTGCGCCGGTAGTGGGACGTGAGGGCGCGCGTGCTGCCCGCCGCGACGTCGATGTTGGTCGCGATCGGACCGCTGCCCCACCCCAGCGGGGCGGGCCCGCTGCGCCAGCCGGACGCGTCGAAGGAGTCGCCCTTCCAGTCCGTGGCCACCGGTGCGGTGTTGTCGAAGTAGTAGGACCAGGTGGCACCGTCGGCCAGGACGGTCGCCGACTGCGCCGGCCGGACGACGGCGGTGGAGGCCGACCAGTTGCCCTGGCCGTCGCTGGCCCGCACGAAGAACCGGTCGGCCGAGGTGGAGTCCGGCACCGAGACCGTGGTGGAGGTAGTCGTGGCGACGACCCGGTCGTTGCGCAGCACCTCGTAGGTGACGCCGTTCGTCGAGCCGGCCTTCCACGAGACGGTGGCCGACGAGCCCTCGACGACGGCCTTGGCGTCGCTGGGCGCCGACGGGGCCGTCGCCGGACGCTGCGCGAACCGCGCGAAGCCGCCGGAGAACNGAGCGACTCAAACCGGGGTCACTCGTCGTCGGACACCTTCCACGAGACGGTGGCCGACGAGCCCTCGACGACGGCCTTGGCGTCGCTGGGCGCCGACGGGGCCGTCGCCGGACGCTGCGCGAACCGCGCGAAGCCGCCGGAGAACTGGTTGCCCCCGCCGTCCTTCACGCTCGTCTGGATCGACCCGCCGGCCCACAGCGTGCCGTCCTTGGCGACGGTGGCCGCCCACACGCCGAACCCGCCGCGGGACTTCCACTGCGGCGCGAAGGTGGTGACGAAGGCGCCGGTGGTGTTGTCCCAGGCACCCAGCAGCGAGATCTTGCCTGCCTGGGTCCACTGCACGGACGTCGTGCCCGGGTTGAAGTTGTCGTAGTTCGTGGTGCCGGAGTAGTTCCAGTCACCGCAGTGGCAGCCGCCGTAGGCGACCTTGTCGCCGAGACCGCCCGTGATGGCCTGCAGGTCACCGCCGGCCTTCGTGATGCCGGTGTCCTTCAGGGCGAAGTCGGTGGTGTCGTAGGAGAACATGCTGTGCTGCGAGCCGCCCAGCCACACCTTGCCCCCGACCTGCTTGACGGCCTGCTGGTAGCTGGCACCACCCGTGCTGTAGGTCGGGTTCCAGGCCGGGGTGGTGACCGCGGCGCCCGCCGCCGTGCTGATGGCCACGCCCTTCTTGACCGTGGTGGCACCCGAGGCGGTCATGTAGCCCGCGAAGTAGGCGCGCGCACCGTCGTCGGAGACGTCGAGGGCCGCGACGCTGCCGTTGAAGTTCGGGTTCCAGCCTGCGTCGCCGTTGCCGGTGGAGAGGTCGATGCGGCCCGCGTTGCGGGCGTAGGCGGCGTTGGTGCCGCGCACCAGGTGGGTGAAAACCCCGCCGACGTAGAGCCGTCCGCCGGACACGTCGAGCCCGCGGACGCTGACCTTGGCGCTGGTGCCGCGGTTCTCGACGACCGTGGTCCAGGAGGACGACAGGGCGCCGGTGGCGTCGAGGACCGTGAGGCCGGTGCGGCCCTGGCCGTTGACGGTCGTGAACTCACCGCCGACGGCGAGTCGGCCGTCGGGCAGGGCCGCGAGCGACCGGACCTGGTTGTCGAACGTGGGCCGGAACGAGGAGATCCACTCGCCGGTCGTGGCGTCGAACGCGGCGAGGTAGGACTGACCTTCGCTCTGCGTGCCGCTCTGGTTGCGCACGGAGGTGAAGTTGCCGCCCACGTACATCGTGTTGCCGATCTGCGCGAACGCCTGCACCTCGGTCGCGAGCTCACCGGTGCCGCCGGCTCCGGTGCCGGTGACGCCCCACGGCTGGGCCAGCGAGCCGCTCTTGGCCACCGGCAGCGCCGTGACGGCACTGGTCCCCGCATCGGGGACGGTCTCGAACGAGAGGTCGGACTGACGCAGCCGCGGGCGGACGAAGACCTGGGTGAACGGCGTGGCGTTCCCGCTGCCCGTGGCGTAGAGGTAGCTCGACGAGGCCGTCGAGCCGGTGACTCCGCTGCCGTAGTTGAAGCCCCGCACCCAGCCGTTGGTGCTGGACTCGAACGTCCAGACCCGGCGCAGGCGGTTGCTCGAGAGGGTGGACGTGGTGCCGAAGTCGCGCGAGGTGGCGCCGGAGAAGGACGTGCCGTCGAACGATGCGGACGTGAGCGGGTGACCCGCGCCGAACGCCCACGACCACGAGGCCAGCGAGCGGATCTGCACCCGCACGTCCTGCCAGGAGGTGCCGTCGACGGTCGCGGCGCGCCGCAGGCGGATGCCGTCGGTGAGGGCGTCGACACGCTTGCCGCCCAGCAGGGCGTCGACGGTCGCGGTGGACAGCTTCTTCGGCGCGAACGCCGACTGACCGGTCGGGGTCGACGCGATCTGGGCCGGGGTGCCCTGGGCGTCGCCGTCCCAGTTCCAGCCGTCTCGACCACGGCCCACGAGCACCCAGCCGCCGCCGTCGGTGGTCATGTCGCAGTAGAACTGCGTGGGCGTCCGCAGCTGAGGTGTCAGCAACCAGTAGACGCCGTCGGTCGCCGAGGGCTTGACCTGCTTGACCTCCCAGCACGAGGCGGCCGCCGCCGCCTGGTTCGAGCCGTCGGGGACCACCGTGGCCGCCTGGGCGGCGGGCACGACGCCGGTCAACCCGGTGACGACGACGGCGAAGGCGGCCGCGAGCGCGGCGAGGCTGGTCTTGGTACGCACGGAGGATCCTTGATCGGTTCGGGGCGCGAGCCGGTCGTTCCCCCGACGGCCCACGGAGTGGAGGAGCACCGCGGCCCGCATCCATGACGCGACTGCCCTGCCGGAGTTCGGGTGGGTCGGGTCACACGTCCCGGGTCGACCCGCTCAGGAGGCGCGCACGAGGGCGGTGGAGGCCGACCAGTTGCCGTGGCCGTCGGCGGCCCGCACGAAGAACCGGTCGGCCGAGGTGGAGTCCGGCACCGAGACCGTCGTGGAGCTGGTCGTGGCGACGACCCGGTCGTTGCGCAGCACCTCGTAGGTGACCCCGCTCGTCGAGCCGGCCTTCCACGACACGGTGGCCGACGAGCCCTCGACGACGGCCTTGGCGTCGCTGGGCGCCGACGGGGCCGTCGCCGGACGCTGCGCGAACCGCGCGAAGCCGCCGGAGAANACGGTGGCCGACGAGCCCTCGACGACGGCCTTGGCGTCGCTGGGCGCCGACGGGGCCGTCGCCGGACGCTGCGCGAACCGCGCGAAGCCGCCGGAGAACTGGTTGCCCCCGCCGTCCTTCACGCTCGTCTGGATCGACCCGCCCGCCCACAGCGTGCCGTCCTTCGCCACCGTCACCGCCCACACGCCGAACCCGCCGCGGGACTTCCACTGCGGCGCGAACGTCGTCACGAACGCACCGGTGGCGTTCTCCCAGGCACCCAGCAGCGAGATCTTGCCCGCCTGCTTCCAGGCCACCGAGGTGGACCCGACCTTCAGCGTGTCGTAGCTCGTGGCGCCGGTGTAGCTCCAGTCACCGCAGTGGCAGCCGCCGTACACGATCCGGCCGTTGTCGCCGATCGCCTGCAGGTCACCGCCCGCCCGGGTGAGGTGCGCGGCCTTCAGCGCCAGGGTGCTCGCGTCGTACGCGAACATGCTGTGCTGCGAGCCGCCCAGCCAGACGCGGGACCCGACCTGCCGGACCGCCTGCTGGTACGTCGCCGTGCCCGTGGTGCTGTAGCGAGGCTTCCAGGCCGGTGACGCGATGCCTGCGCCCGAGGCCGTGCTGAGCGCGAGGCCCTTGCGCACGGTCCGTCCCGCTGCCTTGGTCATGTAGCCCGCGAGGTAGACGCGCTTCCCGTCCGCTGCGACGTCGAGGTCGGCCACCGTGCCGTTGATGCGCGGCTTCCACGCCCCGTCCCCGCTGCCGGTGCTGAGCTTGATCCGCGCCACGTAGGGCATGGCCGACGACGCCGACCCTCGCACGACGTGGGTGAACCGTCCGCCGAGGTAGAGGCGTCCCCCGGCCACGTCCATCGCGCGCACGGACGCCTTCTCGTCCCCGGTGCGGCGCACGACCCCCGCCGTCCAGGTCCGGTCGAGGGCGCCCGAGGTGGTGAAGACGGCCACGCTGCGTCGCAGGACGCCGTTCACGGACGTGAAGTCGCCGCCGACCGCCAGGCGGCCGTCGGGCAGGGCGGCCAGGGCCCGGACCTGGCGGTCGAGGCTCGGGCGGAACGACGAGATCCACTCACCCGTCGTGGCGTCGAAGGCGGCGAGGTAGGACTGCTTGACGCTCTGGGAGCCCGACTGGTTGCGCACGGTGGTGAAGTTGCCGCCCACGTACATCGTGTTGCCCACCTGAGCGAACGCCTGCACCTCCGTGCCGAGCTCGCCGGCACCACCGGACCCGGTGCCGGTGACGCCCCACGGCTGGGCCAGCGAGCCGCTCCTGGCCACGGGCAGCGCGGTGACCGCACCGGTCCCGGTGTCGGGGACGGTCGCGAACGAGAGGTCGGACTGACGCAGCCGCGGGCGGACGAAGACCTGCGTGAACGGCGTCGCGTAGCCGCTGCCCGTCGCGTAGAGGTAGGACGAGGACCCGGTGCTCCCGGCGACGGCCTGTCCGTGGTTGAACCCACGAACCCAGCCGTTGGCCTGCGACTCGTAGGTCCAGACCCGACGCAGGCGGTTGGCGGAGGTCGTCGACGTCGTGCCGGCGTCACGCGAGGTGGCGCCGGAGAACGACGTGCCGTCGAACGAGGCCGAGGTGAGCGGGTGGCCGGCGCCGAAGGCCCACGACCACGAGGCCAGCGAGCGGATCCGCAGACGCACGTCCTGCCACGACGTCCCGTCGGCGTTCGCGGCACGACGCAGGCGGATGCCGTCGGTGAGGGCGTCGACACGCTTGCCACCCAGCAGGGCGTCGACCGTCGCCGTCGACAGCTTCTTCGGCGCGAACGCCGACGGTCCCGTCGGCGCCTTCGCGATCTGCGCCGGGGTGCCCTGGGCGTCGCCGTCCCAGCGCCAGCCGTCGCGACCCCGACCGACGAGCACCCAGCCACCGCCGTCGGTCGTCATGTCGCAGTAGAACTGCGTGGGCGTCCGCAGCTGCGGGGTCAGCAGCCAGTAGACGCCGTCGGTCGCCGAGGGCTCGACCTGCTTGACCTCCCAGCACGACGCCGCGGCCGACGCCTGGGTCGAGCCGTCGGGGACCACCGTGGCCGCCTGCGCGGCAGGCGCGGTACCGAGGTGCGCCGACGTCGTGACCGCCACCGGGACGATCACGAGCGCGACCAGTCGTCGGGCAGCGGTCGTCCAGGTCACCGACCGACCGTGCCACGTCGGTGGAGGTCGTGCACCGACAATGCCGAGATCCGCGCTGTGAGCCGCGGCTCAGACCACCGGCACCAGGGCTGCGGTCTCCTCCTCGGTGAAGATGCGCGAGCGGATGATGAACCGCTTGCCCGTGGGCCCCTCGATCGAGAAGCCGGCACCGCGCCCGGGCACCACGTCGATCGTGATGTGGGTGTGCGACCAGTAGTTGAACTGCTCGCGCGAGATGTGCACCGGCACCACGCCGGCCTCGTCGATGCCCGGCTCGGGACCGATGTCGAGGTCGCCGAGGTGCACGTCGGTGGGCCCCACGATGTAGAAGCCCTGGGTGAAGCACATGGGTGCCGACCCGTCGCAGCAGCCGCCCGACTGGTGGAACATCAGGGGCTTGCCGTGCGACGTCCGGAGCTCGCGCAGGAGGTCGGCGGCCTTCTCGGTCATCGCGATGCGCTCGACGGTCATGACGGCTCCTTCGGGTGGGACGGATGGAGGACGACCTCGAGGTCCGACCCTGCGGCCGGACCTCGAGGCGTCAGTGCTGTCGGCTCAGAAGAAGCCCTGGGCGTTGTTGGAGTAGCTCACCAGCAGGTTCTTCGTCTGCTGGTAGTGGTCGAGCATCATCAGGTGGTTCTCGCGGCCGATGCCGGAGGACTTGTAGCCACCGAAGGCGGCGTGCGCCGGGTACGCGTGGTAGTTGTTCGTCCACACGCGGCCCGCCTGGATGTCACGACCGGCGCGGTACGCCGTGTTGGTGTCGCGCGACCACACCGCGGCGCCGAGGCCGTAGAGCGTGTCGTTGGCGATGCTCATGGCGTCGTCGTAGCCGTCGAACCCGGTGACCGAGACGACGGGGCCGAAGATCTCCTCCTGGAAGACCCGCATCTTGTTGTGGCCCTGGAAGATCGTCGGCGCCACGTAGTAGCCGCCCGACAGGTCGCCGCCGAGGTCCACCCGCTCGCCACCGGTGATGATGCGAGCACCCTCCTGCACGCCGATCTCGAAGTAGCTGAGGATCTTCTCCAGCTGGTCGTTGCTGGCCTGCGCGCCGATCATCGTGTCGGTGTCGAGCGGGTTGCCCTGCTTGATCTGCTTGGTCCGCTCGGTGGCGGCGGGCAGGAACTGCTCGAGGATCGAGTTCTGGATCAGTGCGCGGCTCGGGCAGGTGCAGACCTCGCCCTGGTTGAGGGCGAACATCGTGAAGCCCTCGAGCGCCTTGTCGTAGAACGCGTCGTCCTTGGCCGCGACGTCCTCGAAGAAGACGTTGGGGCTCTTGCCGCCGAGCTCCAGCGTGACGGGGATGAGGTTCTGGCTGGCCATCTGCATGATCAGCCGGCCCGTGGTGGTCTCGCCGGTGAAGGCGATCTTGCGGATCCGGCTGGAGGAGGCAAGCGGGGCCCCGGCCTCGGTGCCGAAGCCGTTGACCACGTTGACGACGCCCGGGGGCAGCAGGTCGGCGATCAGCTCCATCAGCAGCATGATCGAGGCCGGCGTCTGCTCGGCGGGCTTGATGACCACGGCGTTGCCGGCGGCCAGCGCGGGTGCCAGCTTCCAGACGGCCATGAGGATCGGGAAGTTCCACGGGATGATCTGGCCGACGACGCCCAGCGGCTCCTGGAAGTGGTAGGCCACGGTGTCGTCGTCGATCTGCGACAGGTGGCCCTCCTGGGCCCGGATCGCGCCGGCGAAGTACCGGAAGTGGTCGACGGCGAGCGGGAGGTCGGCGGCCATGGTCTCGCGGACCGGCTTGCCGTTGTCCCACGTCTCGCCCACAGCGAGCATCTCGAGATTCTGCTCGATGCGGTCGGCGATCTTGTTGAGGACGACGGCACGCTCGGCCACGGACGTCTTGCCCCACGCGGGTGCGGCGGCGTGGGCGGCGTCGAGGGCGGCCTCGATGTCCTCGGCGGTCCCGCGGGCGATCTCGCAGAAGACCTTGCCGTTGACCGGCGAGACGTTCTCGAAGTACTGGCCATTCGCGGGGGCCTTGTACTCGCCGCCGATCCAGTGGTCGTAGCGCGACTTGTAGGTGACGACGGAACCGTCGGTACCGGGCTGGGCGAACACGCTCATGGTGGCTCCTCGGAGGGGGTGGGATCAGGTGGGCGTGACGCTAGTCACAGGATCGTTGCAACGACGTTGTGTCGACGTTGCGGGGTGGTTGCCCTGACCGCTGCTGCGTCGCTCCGGGGGGTGCGTCGTCGGCTGCCTCTGCGTTCCCGCGGGTGGGTCTTCGCTCGCTGCTGCGTCGCTTCGGGTGGGCCTTCCCTGCGGCTGCGCTCCCGTGGGTGGGGCTTCCCCGTGGCTGCGCTCTCGCGGGTGGGCCTCGACCTGCGGCTGCGTCGCCGCGGCTGCGAGTCGGGTCGGTCTCCGAAAGGGCCTCGACCGGCGGCGGGGTCCGAGCTCGGGTTGGGTTCTCGGAGGGCGGCTCGGGGGGACGCAAGGTTCTGCGTTGGTGCGTGAGGGGTCGAAGGATGCTGCGTTCGTTACGGGATCCCGTCACCAACGCAGCATCGTTCGGGCTTGAGCACGCGAAGGCAGAATCTTGCGTCCCGCGGGGCCGGTTCGCGCGTCGGGTGGGCAGGGATTCTCCCTTTGCGCGTGACGGTCCACGCGAAGGGAGAATCCCTGCCCCTACGTGGCCCCTGGGCGTCGCCACGATTCTTCCTTCGCGAGGCACGGTCCACGAGAAGGAAGAACCGTGCGTGGATCCCGCGCAGAGGGAGAATCGTGGCCGCGCCCCGCAGACCCAGCCGGGACGAGACCCACCGTTCCGGTCGAGGCCCTTTCGGAGACCACCTCGACGCGAAGCCACAGCGACGCAGCAGCACGAGAAGCCCCAGCCACAGCGACGCAGCAGCGAGCGGAGACCCAGCCGCAGCTCCGCCCCCTCAGCCGAACGCGCGGTCGAGCTTCTCGACGTGGGCCGCGACCTGCGCGTAGCGGGGTGACGTCGTCGGGAGGATCTCGAGCGCCCGCGACCAGACCCCGAGGTCGTCACGACCGTGCGGGGTGTCGGCGAACGACAGGACGGCGTCGGCGTCGTCGCTGGCCAGCAGGGCCGAGACCAGCTCGAGGTGCAGGTCGTCGCGCAGCTCCTCGACCGCCGGGGCGGTCGAGGCCGGCAGCACCGGCCCGCGGTAGGCCGCCACGGCGCTGCGCAGACGACCGTCGCGCAGCAGGTCGCGCACCTCGTCGACGTCGGTGCGCACCGCCGTGCGCAGGCGATAGGGCCGCGACGCGAGCTCCAGGGGCCCGAGCACCCCGCGCAGGCGCGACAGCTCGGCACGGATGGTGACCGGCGCCTGGTCGTCGTCGCTCAGCGCCACGCCCAGCTCGGCCGCGGTGAGCCCGTCGGGCGCCCGCGTCAGCAGCAGCAGGAGCTCGCTGTGGCGTCCGCTGAGCCGCGACGTGAGCGGACCGACCTGCAAGGTGGCGCCGTGCACGCCGAGCACGTCGAGCCGGGGGGCGGACCAGCCGCTCGAGACCTGCAGCGGCGACGCGCTCGGCTGGAGCCGGGCGATCCGCAGCTCCGCCTCCACGGCCGCAGCCGTCGCGCGGACGAAGCCCAGCCCCTGCGCGGTGGCCACCTCGGCTCCGCCGGTCACGTCGAGGACACCGAGGATCGCACCGGTGTCGGGATCGTGGATGGGAGCCGCCGAACAGCTCCAGGGCGTGACCTGGCGCCCGAGGTGCTCGGGACCGAAGATCTGCACGGGCCGGTCGATCGCCAGGGCGGTGCCGGGCGCGTTGGTACCGGCGCTCGTCTCGCTCCAGTCGGCGCCGGGCATGAAGTGCATCGCCTCGGCCCGGGAGCGCAGGCCCGACGACCCCTCGACCCACAGCAGCTGACCGGCCGCGTCGCTGACCGCCACGAGCAGCCCGGCGTCGGCGGCGCTCTCGACGAGCAGCCGTCGGATGACCGGCAGGCCGGGGGCCAGCGGGTGGTGCTCGCGGATCTCGCGCAGGGCCTCGTCGTCGAGCGTGATGCGGGGCAGGTCGGTCTCGGGGTCGAGGCCACCGGCCACGCTGCGCTTCCAGGAGTCGCGCACGACCGAACGCACCGGCGCGTCGGTGGTGCCCGAGGTCAGGAACTCCTCGTGCGCGCGGCGGAGCCAGCGCGACAGGGAGTCCGGGTCGGAGCCCGCCGGTACGGCGACGTCGTGCTGCCGCTCGTGCGCCCTGGGCTCCGAGGTGCGTGGCATGGAGAAAGTCTACGTGACCTGGCTCACGGGGACAGGGGAGCAAGGTCCCGAGTTCCGGCCGCCCGGAGGACGCCCATCGACCGGCTGCGGGGCGTCGCGCCGAACCGCCGCGGAGGCGGGGTCAGGCGTCGCGCCGCACGAAGGCGACGGTGCCCAGCACGAGCAGCACCACCACGAAGACCGCCATGACCAGACCGCCCCCGACCGGACCGAACGGGACGACGCCGAAGATCTGCAGGGCGTTGTCCAGGGAGAGGCGCGTGTACATCTGTCCGCCTGCGTCGTAGGGCAGGAAGCGCAGCACCTCGACGAGCCCGCCACGGCCCGAGGGGTCGTCGGAGGCGGCCTTGATCGCGAGGACGACCGCCTTCACGAGGCCCTCGACGAGGGACGGGATGAGCAGCAGCATGGCCACGGCCGCCGTCTGGTTGCGGGTCAGCGTGGCGAACGCGAGCCCCGAGAGCGAGAACAGGGTCGTGTAGAGGACGGTGCCCAGGGCGATGTCGCGCAACCCCTCGAACGTGGGCATGCCGACCCCGAACACCAGGGCGCTGAGGGCCGCGATCCCCACGCACACCAGCGCAGCCACGAGCGACAGCACGGCCGTCGTGAGGATCTTCGCGAGCATGACCGAGATGCGGCTCGGCAGGGCGGTCAACGTCGCGCGGATCATGCCGTGGCGGTACTCGTGACCCATCGAGAACACCCCGAGCAGGCCGATGACGTAGGCGATGAACAGCGGGGCGAAGCCGAGCGAGGCCCCCACGGTCACGAGGATCGCGAACGTGTTGTCGCCGCCCGACAGCGGGCCGGTCTCCGGGAGGTTCCAGGCGATGAGCACGCTGAGCAGGAGCTGGAAGGCGAAGGCCACCCCGAGGATCCAGCAGGTGGACCGGATGGTGCGCAGGCGCGCCACCTCGTAGCGCAGGGCGTCGATCATCGCTCTCCTCCGCCCTCGCGGTCGTGGCCCGGGTCGGCGATCGCGCCCCGGTACTCCTCGTCGAGACCGGTGGCCGCGAGGAAGGCCTCCTCCAGGGTGGCCCGCCGGGTGGACAGCTCGTGCACGCGCACGCCGTGCTCGTGCGCGAGGTCGCCGATGCGGGCGGCGTCGAGACCGGAGACGACCTGGGCTCCGTCGGCGTCCGGGGTGAGCGTGGCCCCGGCGGCGGTCAGGACGGGGGCGAGGACGTGGAGGTCGGGGCTGCGCAGCAGCACCTGGACCGTGCCGCCGTGCTCGACGAAGTCGCTCACGGGACCGTTGGCCAGCAGGCGTCCGCGACCCACGACCACGAGCTCGTCGGCCAGGAGCGCCATCTCCTGCAGCAGGTGGCTGGAGACGAAGACGGAGCGGCCCTCGCCGGCGAGGTGCCGGAGCAGCTGGCGCAGCCAGGTGATGCCCTGGGGGTCGAGCCCGTTGCTGGGCTCGTCGAGCACGAGGGTGTGCGGGTCGCCGAGCAACGCCGCCGCGATGCCCAGCCGCTGCCCCATGCCGAGGCTGAACTTCTTGGGTCGGCCCTTCGCGACCGAGGTCAGGCCGACCAGCTCGAGGACCTCGTCGACGCGACGCCGCTCGATGCGGTTCGCGACCGCCAGCATCTGCAGGTGGTGGCGGGCCTGGCGCGTGGGGTGGAAGGGCTTGGCCTCCAGCAGGGCGCCGACGTGGCGCATGGGCTGCTCGAGCTCGCCGAAGGTGCGGCCGTCGAACGTGGTGCGGCCCTCGCCCCGGTCCAGCCCGAGCATGAGCCGCATCGTGGTGGACTTGCCCGAGCCGTTGGGACCGAGGAACCCCGTGACGCTGCCGGGCGTCACGGTGAAGCTCAGGTCGTCGACCGCGCGACGGGTGCCGTAGGACTTGCCGAGCCCTCGTGCCTCGATGACTGCCACGGCGCCAGCCTGCCAGAGACGGCCGCCCCGCGCCGGGAGCCGTGCACAGGCACGCCGCGGACGCTCAGGCGACGACGCGGGTGACGGGCAGGCTGGAGTCGACGGGGAGGTCGAGCGACGACGGGGCGATGCCGCGCGACACGACCTCGGCACCGAGCGCCGCCACCATCGCGCCGTTGTCGGTGCACAGACCCGGCTTCGGGATGCGGACCTCGATCCCGGCCGCCGACGCCCGCTCGAGCACCATCTGGCGCAGCCGCCCGTTCGCGGCCACCCCTCCCCCGACGACGAGGGTGTCGACGTCGTGGTCGCGGCACGCCTGCACGGTCTTGCGGGTCAGCACGTCGACCACGGCGTCCTGGAACGAGGCCGCGACGTCGGCGACGTCGATGTCGCGCCCCATGCGCTGCTCGTGCTGGACGTGCCGGGACACGGCGCTCTTGAGTCCGGAGAAGGAGAAGTCGTAGCGGTACCGGTCGGCGTCCTTGGCGGCCGTGAGTCCCCGGGGGAACCGGATGGCCGTGCCGTCGCCCTCCTGCGCCACACGGTCGATGTGCGGCCCGCCGGGGTACGGCAGGCCCAGCAGCCGCGCCACCTTGTCGAAGGCCTCGCCGGCCGCGTCGTCGATGGTGGTGCCGAGCATCGTGATGTCGGAGGCGATGTCGTCGACGAGCAGGATCTCGGTGTGCCCGCCGCTCACCAGCAGCGCGGCCACCCGGCGGTCGAAGCGACCGTGCTCGAGCTGGTCGACCGCCACGTGGGCGGCCAGGTGGTTGACGCCGTAGAGCGGCTTGTCGTGCGCGATCGCCAGCGCCTTGGCCGCGGCGACGCCCACCAGCAGCGCCCCGCTCAGACCGGGACCGCAGGTGACGGCGATGGCGTCGACCTCGCGCACGTCGATGCCCGCCTGGGCGTACGCCTGCTCCAGGGTGGGCACCATCGCCTCGAGGTGGGCCCGGCTGGCCACCTCGGGCACGACGCCACCGAATCGCACGTGCTCCTCGACGCTGGAGGCCACGGCGTGCGCCAGCAGGTCGGTGCCCCGCACGATGCCGACGCCGGTCTCGTCGCACGACGACTCGATGCCGAGCACGATCGGTTCAGTCACGCCGACCAGTCTCTCAGACCCCGTGGAGCCCGCGGCCGACCTGGTCCTGGGCCGAACGCCGAGGACCGCGAGGTGCGGTCAGGAGGACTGCCCGTCCTGCTTCGCGGCGCGACGGGCGGCCTTCTGCGCCTTCTCCTCGGCGTCCAGCCGGGCCGCCTCCTCCGGCGTCGGGGCCGTCCCGCCGTAGCGGGCCGGGGCCCACCACTGACCCTCCGGGGAGACCGGGTACTCGCGGATCGCCTTGTCGAGCAGCGCCGTCATGGCCTCGCGCAGCACCTGCGTCTCGGCCACCGGGTCCTCACCCGTGACCGGGATCGGTTCGCCGACGTGCAGCGCGATCGTCTTGCCACGGCCCCAGATGTCGGACTCGTGACCCTTGGTCTTCAGCAGCTGCGTGCCCCACGTGACCATGGGGATGAGCGGGACGCCCGCCTCCGCGGCCATCCGCACGGCGCCCGTCTTGAGCTCCTTGATCTCCATGGAGCGGCTGATCGTCGCCTCGGGGAAGATGCCCACGATCTCGCCGGAGCGCGCGTACTCGACGGCCTTGTCGTACGACGCCTGTCCGGCGTCACGGTCGACCTCGATGTGGTGGAAGGACCGCATGAGCGGTCCGCCGACTGGGTGGTCGAAGGCCTCCTTCTTCGCCATGAACCGCACTAGGCGACCCGACGGCTGCGTGGCGAGGCCGTCGAAGACGAAGTCGACGTAGCCGATGTGGTTGGCCGCGAGGATCGCTCCCCCGGTGCGCGGCACGTGCTCGGTGCCGGACATCTGGAACGACATGCCCAGCAGCTTGAACAGCGTCTTGGCCGTCACGATGACCGGCGGGTAGGTGATGTCGCGCATGCGGGTCAGCGTAGTGCACAGATGTGCACCGAAGGGGTCGTCGCGGACCCGCTTCTCATGTCCCGGGCGAGCCGGCGGACAGGTCGTCGGGATCGTCGTCCACGACGTGCACGGCGGCCTCCTCGGCGCTGGCGGCAGCACCGTCGATGCCGACGTCGTCGCCGACCAGGGCCTTCTCGGTGTCCTCGCCGAGTCCCTCGTCGGGCGCGACCAGGCGGCCGGAACGCTCGTCGCCCACCTCGTCGTCGTAGGCCTCGGGGTCCACGTCGGCGTAGGGGTCGACGTCGGGAACCTCCTGCGCGACGCGCTGGTCGAGGGTCTCGCCCTCGAGCGCCTCGTCGGGCGTGGTGCCGAAGCCCTCGCCCGCGCTCCACTTCTCCGGTGGGGAGTAGCCCTCGTCGAGCACGTCGTCGACCCCTCGGTCGACGAGCGTGTCGTCGGGCTGGAGCTGGTCGAGGGCCTCCGACTCGTCGCGGTTGTCCTGGGCGTCGAAATCGATGGGTCCGTCGGTCATGCTTCGAGACTGCCACGCCGACGGCGCGACGCAAGTGCTGCGACGACCGCCACGAGCACCAGGGCCACGCAGCCGACCGCGACCGCCTCCCCGCGCTCGCTTCCGGTGCGCAGCGCCACGAGGAACGCGCCGGCGCCGATCGTGCTCCAGACGGTCGCCCACAGCGCGGCACCGGGGACCAGCCCGACGAGGTAGCGCGGCCAGGTCATGCCGGCGAGACCGGCGCCGGCGTTCACCACGGTCTGCGCGCCGACCGTCAGGAAGCTGGCGGTCACCACCGGCGGACCCCACCGGTCCACGCGGTCGGCGGCCGCGCGCAGCCGGGGGCCGGGCTCGCGTCGACGCAGCACACCCGCCGCGACCAGACGACCGACACCGTAGGTGGCGCCGGCGCGCAGCAGCACGATCGCGAAGAGCGCCAGCCACGCCCAGGCCCACGGCCACGACCGGATCTCCTCCATCATCGCGACGACTCCGGCGTGCTCGCGGGGAGTGCCGCCTCCAGCACGAGCGCGTCCCGGCCGGGGCCGTAGTAGCCATGGCGACGTGCGATCGGCTCGAAGCCGTGGGCGGCGTACAGGGCGAGCGCAGGGGCGTTGTCGTCGGCGACCTCGAGCAGCATGCGCGTCGCGCCACGGTCGGCGGCCGCCGTGCTCGCCGAGCCCACCAGGCCCGACGCGACGCCGTGGCGCCGGTGCGCCGCGTCCACGACCACGCGGTGCAGGTCGGCGACGTCGGCCACGACGCCGACGTCGACGTAGCCGGTCGTCACGCCGTCGTGCTCGTCGACGAGCACGATCCGGTCCGGCAGGGCGAGCTCCTCGCGCAGCGTGGCCGCGGACCAGGCTCCCTGGCCGAAGACCTCGCGCTCGAGCTCGACGAGGGCCGCGAGGTCGCCGTCGTCCGCGGGACGGATCACCGCACGGGCGACGCCGGCCGAGCGTCCGGCCGGCGCAGGTAGAGCGGCTCCAGGGGCAGGATCTCGACCTGGCCGCTCACCACGCCGTCGGCGAGGGCCGCGGCCGACGCGTCGAGCGGTCCGTCGAGCGCCGTGAGCACGTCGGCGTACAGCTGGGCCCCTCGTCCGACCACGGGCAGGTCGGGGAGCAGGCGCGCGAGCTCGGCGGGCTTGTCGACGTTCGGGCCGTCGACCCGGCGCAGGACGCCGTCGTCACCGGGCGCGTACCGCGCCCAGTAGACCTCCTTGCGGCGGGCGTCGATGGCCACGACGTGCTCGTGGTCGAGCGCAGCGGCGAGGGCTAGGGCGTCGAGGGAGCACACGCCGTGGGCCGTGAGCCCGAGGGTCGACGCGAGGGTGCGCGCGGTGACGATGCCGACGCGCAGTCCGGTGAAGGGTCCGGGCCCCACACCGACGGCGACGTCGGTGAGGTCGCCTGCCGTCCGACCGGCCTCGGCGAGGGCGTCGCGGATCGCCGGGGCGAGCAGCTCGCCGTGCGCCATCGTGCCCTCCCCCTCGGCCCGGCCGACGACGACGTCGCCGTCGTGGACGGCGACGCTCACGGCAGGGCCGGAGGTGTCGATCGCAAGCAGCAGCACACGAGTGAGCCTACCCTCACTCCACTGGGCCATCGGGGCACGCCCGCAGCGTCGGGCAGCGATCATTCTCGTGGACCGGTCCCCCACGCAGAGAGCATCGTTCGTCGGTCCGGGCGGTCAGAGGTAGGTGACGCACCGGTCCGCGGCCCGGACGGGTGCGAGGCCTACCTCCGACGCCTTCGATAGGTGCGCCACCTACCTCTGACGGCTCCGACACGTGCGTCACCCGCCTCCGAGGAACGCAGCCTCAGACCGCCGAGAAGCCGCGTCGACGCAGACGCAGACCGAGCAGGACCTCAGCCGAGCAGGGTCGAGCGCAGCGGGACGTCGACCCAGCGGGGACCGTGCGGCTTGATGGTGACCACGCGCGGCTCCGCCTCGTCGGGGTGGTCGCCGTCGTGCTGGGTGCCGAGCGGGTCGATCGGGCGGGCGCCGCGCACCTCGATGCTCACCGAGAGCCAGCTGTCGTTGAGCTGCTCGGCCATGCCCGCGCCCCACTCCACCACGGTCACCGACTCCTCGGCCGTGGCGTCGAGGTCGAGGTCGTCGACCTCCTCGGCGCCACCCAGCCGGTACGCGTCGACGTGCACGAGCGCCGGACCGTCGGACTGCGACGGGTGCGTGCGGGCCAGCACGAACGTGGGCGACGTGATGGGTCCGCGGACGTCGAGCGCGGCTCCCAGGCCCTGGGTGAACGTGGTCTTGCCCGCACCGAGGTCGCCGGTGAGGACCAGCAGGTCGCCGGGTCGCACGAGCTCGGCGACCCGCGCGGCCAGGTGGTGCATGACCTCGGGCGTCGGGACCTCGCGGGCGAGCCAGAGCGTCTTGCCCAGCACCAGCAGCGGACCCTCCTGGTCGACCGGGTAGTACTTGCGTCGCGTCCAGAACCGCACCGTGTCGGGCAGCTCCTCGCGCACGTGCAGCCAGATGCCGTCCTTGCCGCGCTCCTCGGCGGTGTCCTCGGCCACGCCCACCATGGCCGAGGCGACGCCGCGCGACTGGATCTCGGGGTCGACCGCCACGCGCCGCAGGCCCAGCTTGCCGGGGCGCGACTCGTCGAACAGCAGGGCACCCATGGGAACGCCTCGACGCTCCACCAGCAGCCCGCCGGCCGTGCCGAGGACCTCGGCGACCGACTCGACCGTCTCCTCGAGCGCGGTCGACGGCGGGTCGAGGTCGGGCCGCACCCTGAAGGAGCGGTGGATGATGTCGACGACGGCCTCGGCGTGCTCGGGACCGGCGTCGATGACGTCGAGAGCGCGCATCAGCGGTCCTGCTCCCGCACCGGATGACCGACGGCCTCGAGCACGTCCTCGATCGCACGGGTGACGGCCACGTTCTCCTCGAACGGGATCATGTGTCCGGCGTCCTCCAGGGTCACGAGCTCGGCACCGTCGATGGCGTCGGCCAGGCGCCGGGCATGGCTGATCGGCGTGAGCAGGTCCTTCGTGCCGCAGGCCACGACGACCGGCACCTGCGCGAGACCCTTGGCCCCGGTCCGCACGTCGAGGTCGACGAACGCGGGGTAGAAGTCGAGCAGCACGGAGGTGTGCGCCCGCAGGATCATCTCGTCGGACATGTCGGCGTACTTCTGCGGCGCGTCGGGACCGACCGCCCAACGACGCACCACGCTGTAGCTGTTGAAGGTGCGTCCCCAGTCGAGCAGCGGGCTTCCCGCCCGCAGCAGCGGCAGCAGCCGGCGCAGCCCCGGGCTCTGGCGCACGAGACGACCGGCGCTCGTGGAGAGCAGCACCGCTCCCACCACCCGGTCACCGAACAGCGAGGGTGACTCGGCGGCCAGCTGCTGGACGGTGATGCCGCCCATGGAGTGGCCGACCAGGACCACCGGGCCGTCGGGCGCGACCTCGTCGAGGATCGTGCGCAGGTCGTCGGCGAGCTGCTCGAAGCTCGAGCCGTGCCGGGTCGATCGTCCCGAGCCTCCGTGCGAGCGCTGGTCGTAGAACACCATGCGCACGAGGCCGCGGAGCGCCAGGCGCTGGTAGTGCCACGTGTCGAGGGTGCAGACCCAGCCGTGCACGAACACCACGGTCAGCGGCGAGTCCTGCGTCGAGGAGCCCGCCTCGTGCCGGCCGGCCGGCGTCCCGTCGCCGCGTGTGCGTGCCTCGTCGACCTCGACGTTGAGCGCGACGCCGTCGGAGGCGATGACGGTGCGCGGCGTGCTGTGCACGCTGCCGAACGGCACGTCCTCGCCCCGCTGCTCGCGTCGGTGCTCGCGCCGGCGGGTGTCGACGACCTTCGCGGCGACCCCGGCCGCCACGAAGGCCCCGGCGGTCGCGGCCAGGGCGGTCAGACGGGCGGGAAGGTGGCTCATCACGGTCCTCGGTGGGCCGGCCGACGGACGGTGCGTCCGGCTCAGCCTCGGTAGGTGCGCTCGATGCGGCCGCCCAGTCGGGTGACGACCTCGTACCCGATCGTACCGGCGGCGCTCCCCCAGTCCTCCGCGGTGGGGGCGCCCGGCTCCGCGCCGAACAGCGTGACCACGTCGCCGCGGGTGGCGTCCCGGTCGCCCAGGTCCACGACCAGCTGGTCCATGCAGATGCGTCCGACCACGGGGGCGCGACCCCCCGCGAAACCGACCTCGGCGCGACCCGACGCGGTGCGGAGCACGCCGTCGCCGTACCCGAGCGGGACCAGCCCCAGGGTGGTCTCGCGGTCCGTGGTCCAGGTGTGGCCGTAGGAGACCGACGTGCCCGCCGGCACCCGCTTCACGGCGGCGAGCATGCCCCGCAGCGTGAGCACCGGTCGCAGGTCGGCGATCCCGGAGAGGGCGGGGTCGGGGGCGATCCCGTAGGTGGCGATGCCGGGCCGCACGAGGTCGAAGTGGGCCGAGGGGCGGGTGAGCAGGGCCGCCGAGTTGGCCAGGTGGCACCAGCGTGGGTCGAGGCCGGCACCCCGCACGGTCTCGACGGCCTGTCGGAAGACCTCCTCCTGGAGCTCGTTGGCCCGGTGGCTCGGCTCGTCGGCACAGGCGAGGTGCGACCACACCCCCGTGACCTCGACGCGGCCCGACGCCTGCGCGGAGGCGGCGGCCCCGACCAGGTCGTCCCACTGCGGACCGAAGGCGCCGTTGCGGGCCAGACCGGTGTCGACCTTCAGCTGCACGCGCGGACGTCGGCCGGTGGGCACGTCGGCCAGGATCTCGGCGAGCTGCTCGGTCGATGACGCGGTGAGCTCGACGTCGCGCTCGACGGCGGCGGCGTAGGAGGCGCCGGGTGCCGCGAGCCAGCAGAGCAACGGCCCGGTGTCGCCGGACTCGCGCAGCCGGAGCGCCTCCTCGGGCGTCGCGACACCGAGCCACGAGGCGCCGGCCTCCCGCGCCGCGCGGGCCACCGGGAGCATGCCGTGGCCGTAGGCGTCCGCCTTCACGACCGCCATGAGCGCCGCTCCCGGAGCGAGCCGCGCGAGGGTGGCCACGTTGTGGCGGTACGCGTCGAGGTCGACGACCGCCTCGGCCTGCGGGCTCACCACCGGCGCACCTCCACCAGGGTGCCGTCGAGGAACGCCGCCACGGTGGTGGGCAGGGCCGCGGCGACCTCCGACGCGGCGACGGGACCTCCGGGGTTCGCCCGCACGGCCGCCGCTCCGTGCAGGAACGCGGCGAGGCGCCCGGCGTCGAACGGGTCGAGCCCGCCGGCCAGCAGCGACCCCGCGAAGCCGGCCAGCACGTCGCCGGACCCCGCTGTGCCCAGCCACGGCGTCCCGGACAGGTTGACGGAGCACCGTCGCTCGCCGGAACCGTTCCGCGGGGCGACGACGAGGGTGCGGGCACCCTTGAGCAGGACGGTGGTCCCCCAGCGGTCGGCGGCCGTGGCGGCGTGCGCCCAAGGATCGGCCTCGACCGTCTCGCGGTCGACGTCGAGCAGGCGGGCCAGCTCACCCGCGTGCGGGGTGAGCAGCACCGGCACCTGGGGGTCGTGCGGCAGGTGCTCGATCGCACCGGCGTCGACGACCAGCGGCACGCCGTCGTCGAGGCACGCGGCGAGCTGATCGCCCACGTCGTCGCCGGCCCCCGGGCCGACCACCCAGGCCTGCACCCGACCGCGTCCGTGCACGACCTCTGGCGCCCGGTCGACCACGCGGGCGGCGAGCGCGTCGGTGCCCACGAACCGAACCATGCCCGCGAGGCCGGACTGCGCACCGGCCACGCAGAGGTGCGCGGCGCCGGCGTAGGCGTCGGACCCGGCCGACACCCCGACCACGCCACGCGCGTACTTGTGGGACTCCCCGCTGGGCACGTGTCGTCGCAGCACCTCGCCGTCACCGACCTCGAGCGCCTCGACGGCGGCGCCCGGCAGGTGCGGGCCGAGCCCGATGTCGACGAGGTGGGGCGGCTCCCCTCCCCCGGCGTCGGCGGCCGGCCCGACCAGGGAGCAGACCTTGTACGTGCCGAACGTGACCGTGCGGTCCGCCCGCACGTGCACGCCCGGGGCAACTCCCGTGTCGACGTCGACGCCGGAGGGGACGTCGACCGCCACGACGTGGGCAGACGTCTCGTGCGTCCACCGGGCCCAGTCCGCGGCCCGACCCTCGAGGCGGGCACGGGCACCGATGCCGAACAGGGCGTCGAGGCACCAGCGCTGGGCACCCGGGCCGTCGACGTGCTGCGCGCCGGCCGCCCGGGCCGCTGCGAGGCCCTCGGCGTGCACGGCGCCGGGGTCGAGCAGCGCGAGGTCCACGCGCACGCCGCGGTCGAGCAGATGGGCTGCCGCGAACAGGGCGTCGCCGCCGTTGTTGCCGGGACCGACGAGCACCACCACGACGTCGCCGGCCGGGACGTCGTCGAGGGCGTCGGCCAGTCCGCGGGCGGCGCGCTGCATGAGCGCGTCCCAGCCGGTCTCGCGGGCGAGCCGCTCCTCGGCGTCGCGCACCTGCGCGACGGTGTGCCCGCTCAGCACGTGCTCACGCCCCTGCTCATGACCCCCGTCATGATTCCGCCACGACGAACGCCGTGGCCACCGACGTGTCGTGCGACAGCGACACGTGCACGCGCGTGATGCCGAGGTCGGCCACCCGGGCCTCGGCCGCCCCGGAGAGCGAGAGGTACGGAGCGCCGTGCTCGTCGAGCACGACCTCGATGTCCTGCCACGACATGCCCGCGGGCGCTCGCAGGGCCTTCACGAACGCCTCCTTGGCGGCGAAGCGTGCCGCCAGGCGCTCGGTGGAGAGCACGGCCTCGGCGGGGGTGAAGAGTCGCGAACGCAGCTCGGGCGTGCGCTCGAGGGTCCGCTCGAACCGGCCGAGGTCGACGACGTCGACCCCCACGCCCCAGATGCCGGACACCGTCGACCTACTCGACCGTGACCGACTTGGCGAGGTTCCGCGGCTGGTCCACGTCGTGGCCGAGCAGCGACGCCAGCTCGCACGCGAAGATCTGCAGCGGCACCGTGGCCACGAGGGGCTGGAGCAGCGTGGGCACCTTGGGCAGCCGGATCAGGTGGTCGGCGTAGGGCACGACGTCGTCGTCGCCGTCCTCGGCCAGCACGATCGTGAGGGCGCCGCGGGCGCGGACCTCCTGGATGTTGCTGACGATCTTCTCCTGCAGCTGGTCGCGTGCCTTCGGTGGCACGACCACGAAGACGGGGATGCCGTCCTCGATGAGCGCGATCGGGCCGTGCTTGAGCTCGCCCGCGGCGAAGCCCTCCGCGTGCAGGTACGCCAGCTCCTTGAGCTTGAGCGCCCCCTCGAGCGCCACGGGGTAGCCGACGTGCCGACCGAGGAACAGCACGGACCGACGGTCCGACAGCTCCGCGGCGAGCTTGCGCACCTGGTCGCCCTCGTCGAGCATCCGCTGGATGCCGGCCGGCAGCTTCTCGAGCGCGCCCATGATGGCGTCGATCTCGTCGCCGTACTTGGTGCCCTTGACCTGGGCCAGGTACAGACCCAGCAGGTAGCAGGCCACGACCTGCGACAGGAAGCCCTTCGTGGACGCGACGGCGACCTCCGGGCCGGCGTGGGTGTAGATGACCGCGTCGGACTCGCGCGGGATCGTGGAGCCGTTGGTGTTGCAGATGCTCAGCACCCGGGCGCGCTGCTGGCGGGCGTACCGGATGGCCATGAGCGTGTCCATGGTCTCGCCGGACTGGCTGATCGCCACGACGAGCGTGGACTTGTCGATGATCGGGTCGCGGTACCGGAACTCCGAGGCGAGCTCGACCTCGCACGGGATGCGCGTCCAGTGCTCGATGGCGTACTTGGCCACGAGTCCGGCGTAGGAGGCAGTGCCGCAGGCGATGACGATGATCTTGTCGACGTCGCGCAGCTCGTCGTCGCTGAGGCGCATCTCGTCGAGCTGGAGGCGGCCCGCACGGCTGTAGCGGCCGAGCAGGGTCTCGGCGACGGCCTGCGGCTGCTCGTCGATCTCCTTGAGCATGAACCAGTCGTAGCCGCCCTTCTCGGCCGCCGAGACGTCCCAGTCCACGTGGTAGCTGGTGGTCTCGGCCGGTGCACCGTCGAAGCCGGTGACCACCATGTCGTCGCGGGTGATGGTGACGACCTGGTCCTGGCCGAGCTCGACCGCCTCGCGGGTGTACTCGATGAAGGCCGAGACGTCGGACCCGAGGAAGTTCTCGCCCTCGCCCCGCCCGACCACGAGCGGGGAGTTGCGCCGCGCGCCGACGACGACGTCGGGCTGCTGCGCGTCGGTGATGACGAGCGTGAAGGCACCCTCGAGCCGGTTGCAGACGGCACGCACGGCGTCGTCGAGGGCGGGCGTGCGCACGAGCTCGTCGGAGAGCAGGTGGGCCACGACCTCGGTGTCGGTGTCGGACTGCATCTCGTGCCCGGCGGCCTCCAGCTCGGACCGGAGCACGGCGAAGTTCTCGATGATCCCGTTGTGCACGACCGCGATGCGACCGTCCTCGCTGAGGTGCGGGTGCGCGTTGCGGTCGTTGGGCGCGCCGTGGGTGGCCCAACGGGTGTGCCCGATGCCCGTGGTGGACTCCGGCAGCGGCGACTCGGCGAGCACCCCGTCGAGGTTGACGAGCTTGCCCGCCTTCTTGGCCCAGGCGATCTGACCGGTCTCGGGGTCGGCCAGCGCGACTCCGCCGGAGTCGTAGCCGCGGTACTCGAGGCGACGCAGCCCGCCCATGACGACGTCCAGGGCGCTGCGGTGCCCGACGTAACCCACGATTCCACACATGCGCTCCAGGGTACCCAGGGAACCCGCCGGCTCCCGCTACCGGCAGGATGAGGCCATGGCTCGTGAGCTCTCGCCGTACGTCGAGATCGAGAGGTCCGCATGGGCCGACCTCGCCGACGACGTGCCGCAGCCGCTCACCGAGGCCGACGTCGAGCGTCTGCGTGGCCTCGGCGACGAGCTCGACATCGACGAGGTGCGCGAGGTCTACCTGCCCCTCACCGAGCTGATCAGCCTCCGGGTGCGTGCCGCGACCCGGCTCTGGGAGGCCACCGAGTCGTTCCTGCGGGAGCCGCAGCCCCAGCGCACCCCGTTCGTCATCGGCGTGGCCGGGTCCGTGGCCGTCGGCAAGTCCACGACGGCCCGGCTCCTGCGCGCTCTGCTCTCCCAGTCACCGGACCACCCGCGCGTCCAGCTGGTCACCACCGACGGCTTCCTCTGGCCCAACGAGGAGCTCGAGCGTCGGGGCATCCTCCAGCGCAAGGGCTTCCCGGAGTCCTACGACCGCAAGGCGCTCCTGCGCTTCGTCATCGACGTCAAGTCCGGCGTCGAGCAGGTCTCGGCGCCGGTCTACTCCCACCTCACCTACGACCGCACCGACGAGACGGTGGTGGTGGAGCGGCCCGACATCGTCATCGTCGAGGGCCTCAACGTCCTCGCTCCGGCGAAGGAACGCGGCGACGGGTCACCCGGGCTGTCGGTGAGCGACTACTTCGACTTCTCCATCTACGTCGACGCCTCCAGCAAGGACATCCGCCGCTGGTACGTCGACCGGTTCCTGGCCCTGCGCCGCACGGCGTTCGCCGACCCCGCCTCCTACTTCCACCGCTACAGCAGCCTCACCGACGACGAGGCGCGAGCCCGCGCCGAGGAGCTGTGGGACACGATCAACTGGCCCAACCTGCGCGAGAACATCCAGAGCACCCGCGGCCGCGCCGACCTGGTGCTGCGCAAGAGCGCCGAGCACTCCGTGAAGTGGGTGCGGTTCCGCAAGATGTGAGCCGGACGAGCCGGACTGCGGGTGCGGCGGCCGGGGGTCGTGTCCTGCGGGTGAGTCGGCCCGGCCGAGACCTTCCCTGCTGCTGCGACGTCTCGGCCGGGGTCTCGGCTGCGGCTGCGTCGCTGTGACTTCGCGTTCTCCTGCGGCTGCGTCGCTGTGGCTCCACGTTCTCCCGCGGCTGCGTCGCTGTGGCTCCGAGGCGGGGCGGTCTCCGAGAGGGCCTCGACCGGAACGGGGGGTCCCGGATCGGCTGGGCCTGCGGGGCGCGGCCACGATTCTCCCTCTGCGCGGGATCCACGCACGATTCTTCCTTCGCGTGGACCGTGCCACGCGAAGGAAGCATCGTGGCAACGAGAAGAGGCCCCCCACGGGCAGGGATTCTCCCTTCTCGTGGACCGTCACACGCGAAGGAAGAATCTCTGCCCATCCGCCGCGCACCGGCGCCCCAGCGGACGCAGGATTCTGCCTTCGCGCGCAGAACCCCGAACGATGCTGCGTTTCGCACCGGATCCCGTAGCGAACGCAGCATCCTTCGCCCCCTCACGCACGAACGCAGAATCCTGCGTCACCCCCGGCCACGCTCCGAGAGCCCGACCGAGCCCGGACCCCGCCGCCGGTCGAGGCCCTTTCGGAGACCGCCCCGCCTCGCAGCCACAGCGACGCAGCCGCAAGGCATGACCCAGCCGGAGCAACGCAGCCGCGGGTCGAGGCCCATCCGGAACGACGCAGCAGCAACGGCACGGGACGCCCCGGACGACGACCCGACCGACGCCGAGGATCAGCCGCCCAGCCCCTTCACCAGCTCGGCCGCCCACGCCACCTGCCGGTACCCGATGGCCTCGTTGACGGCGATCATCGGCGTGTTCGAGGCCGCGTTCCAGGTGGTGACGCGCGTGCGACCCTCGAGCAGGTCGGCCGCCTCGTGCAGGGCCGCCACCTTCATGGCCAGACCGAGGCCGTGGCCGCGGTGGGCCGGGAGCACGAGGGTGTCCCACTGGTAGGCGGTCTCGCCGTGATCCGGCACCACGAGCTGGGTGTGCCCGGCGAGCGTGCCGTCGGGGGCGACCGCCGCCACCGTCTGTCCGACACGGCCCTGCTCGCGCCACCGCGCCTCCTCGTGGCGCACCCGCGCGGCGTCGAAGTGCTCCGGCCCGATGCCGACGTCGCCCGACGGGGCCTCCGCCAGGATGAGCGCGCGGAGCACGGCGTACTGGTCGACCCACTCCTCGGGGCAGTGACGCCACGCGACCGCGGTGTACCCGTCACGCCACGGCGCCTGAGGCGGCGCGGCCGGGAGGCGCAGCTCGCGGATCGCGTCGAGCAGGTCGACGCGATAGCCGTGCAGGGCGGCGAACACCGACCCTGCGCCGGCCTCGTCGTGCACCGACCACGACGCCTCGGCGAAGGCGTTGACCCGACCCTCGGCCCTCACCCGATCCTCGACGGCCCGCAGCAGTGCACTGCCGAGGCCGGCACGACGCCGTCCAGGGTCGACGAAGACGTGCAGGTACGCGAGCGTCCGGTTGTCCTGCTGGGGGAAGGAGACCCACGCCCCACCCACCACCTCGTCGTCGACGACGCCGGCGAGCACCACGTGCTCGGCGTAGGGGTCGCTGGTGAGGTTGGTCCGCTTCTCCGCGATGCCCCAGGGCTCGTCGAAGGGTTCGGCGTGGCTGCGGGCGTAGACCGCGTGGAACGCGGCGTACTGCTCGTCGTCTGCGAGGTCCACCCGACGGATCTGCACGGGCCGACGCTACCGCGCCGCGAGCGGGCCGATCAGACGCCGAGGGTGTGGCGCACCACGTCGGCGAGTCGCTCGGCCACCGACGTGGCCTCGTCGAGCGACGGGGCCTCGACCATGACGCGCACCAGCGGCTCGGTGCCCGAGGAACGCAGCAGGATGCGGCCGCGACCGTCGAGGGCACCGTTGGCCGCGACCAGCTCGCCCTGGAGCACGGGATCGGTGTCGACCCGCGACTTGTCGACGTCGGGGACGTTGACCAGCACCTGCGGGAGCCGCTGCATGACCGACCCGAGGTCGGCCAGCGACCGACCCGTCGCTCGCATGCGCGCCGCGAGGTGCAGCGCGGTGAGCACTCCGTCGCCGGTCGTCGCGTGGTCGGCCATGATGACGTGGCCCGACTGCTCGCCACCGAGCGTGAAGCCGCCGGCACGCATCGCCTCGAGGACGTAGCGGTCGCCCACCGCGGTCTGCAGGACGCGCAGACCCGCCGCCTCCATCGCCTGCACGAAGCCGAGGTTGCTCATGACGGTGGCCACCACCGTGTCGTCCTTGAGCGTGCCGGCCTGCTGCCGGGCGAGCGCGAGGACGGCGAGGATCTGGTCGCCGTCGACCACACGCCCCTCGGCGTCGACCGCGAGGCACCGGTCGGCGTCGCCGTCGAACGCGAAGCCGGCGTCGGCGCCGTGCCGCACGACCGCGGCCTGCAGGTCACCGAGGTGGGTGGAGCCGCAGTCCTCGTTGATGTTGAGACCGTCGGGCTCGTCGTGGATGGTGACGACCTCGGCACCGAGCTCGGCGAACGCGGTGGGGCCCACGTGGAAGGCGGCGCCGTTGGCGCAGTCGAGCACGACCTTGAGACCCTCGAGCCGATCGGGGACGGTGCTCACCAGGTGCTTGACGTAGGAGCTCACGCCCACGTGGCTGTCGCCGATGCGTCCGACGCCGGCCCCGACCGGGCGCTCCCACGGCTCCTGCAGGCGCTGCTCGATCGCGATCTCGATCGCGTCGTCGAGCTTGTGTCCACCGCGCGCGAGGAACTTGATGCCGTTGTCGGGCATCGCGTTGTGGCTCGCGGAGATCATGACGCCCATGTCGGCGTCGAGCTCGGCGGTGAGGAAGGCGGCGCCCGGGGTGGGCACGACGCCGAGCCGGTGCACGTCGACACCGGCCGAGGCGAGACCCGCGACGATCGCCGCCTCGAGGAACTCCCCCGAGGCGCGCGGGTCGCGGGCCACGACCGCCGTGGGCCGGCTGTCGGCGAACGCTCCGGCCTCGCCGAGCACATGTGCCGCCGCGACCGACAGGTCGAGCGCGAGCTCGGCGGTCAGGTCGCGGTTGGCGAGGCCTCGTACCCCGTCGGTGCCGAAGATCCGGCCCAACGGAATCAGCGCTTGCTGTACTGAGGAGCCTTACGGGCCTTCTTGAGGCCGGCCTTCTTGCGCTCCTTGATGCGAGCGTCGCGGGTCAGCAGTCCGGCCTTCTTCAGCAGCGGACGGTTGACCTCCTCGTCGATGGCGTTGAGGGCACGGGCCACGCCGAGGCGCAGCGCGCCGGCCTGGCCGGTCATCCCGCCGCCGGTGACGCGAGCCACGACGTCGAAGCTGCCCTCGAGGCCGGTGGCCGCCAGGGCCTCCTTGGCGATCTGCTGGTGCAGCTTGTTCGGGAGGAAGTCCTCGAGCGGCTTGCCGTTGACGGTCCACTGGCCGGAGCCGGGGACGATGCGCACGCGGGCGACCGCCTCCTTGCGGCGGCCGGTGGCCGCGCCGGGGGCCACGAGGGACTTGCTCGTCGCGATCTCCGCGGACGGCGAGGTCTCGGAGGTGTAGACGCCGTCGGTGGTGGTGGGGACGTCGGTCTCGGTGGTGTCAGCCACGGTGCTCGTCTCTTCTGCTCGGGTGCTCACTGGGAGATCTGCTTGATCTCGTACGGCTGGGGCTGCTGCGGCGCGTGCGGGTGCTCCGGGCCGGCGTAGACCTTCAGCTTCTTGATGATCTTGTCGCCGAGGCGGTTCTTCGGCAGCATGCCGCGCACGGACTTCTCGATGGCCTTGCGGGCGTCCTTCTCGAGCAGGTCGCCGTACGCGATCTGCTTGAGCCCGCCCGGGTAGCCGCTGTGACGGTAGACCGGCTTGTCGGTGCGCTTGTTGCCGGTCAGCGCCACCTTGTCGGCGTTGATGATGATGACGAAGTCACCACCGTCGACATGCGGGGCGAAGGTCGCCTTGTGCTTGCCGCGCAGCAGGTGCGCGGCCGACACGGCAAGACGGCCCAGGACGACGTCCTGAGCATCGATGACGTGCCACTGATGGCTGATGTCAGCAGGCTTGGGGCTGTACGTAGGCACGGCGTGACCTTCTCGTTGTGGTTCTGGGTGGCACTAGCTGGATCTGGGTCGTTGTCGCTGCACGTCCGGACCGTGGGCGGACCACACGTTCTCCGTGGCCGTCGAGTCCGGGGGCACAGGCCGCCTGGGCTTCGGCGCAGGACCGCCGGGAGGCGATCGCGCACGCAGGGCACAACGACGTCCAAGAGTAACCGGCGTGGCCGCACGCGGTCAAAACGGGTGGGCGTGGCCGGACGTCGAGGCTTCCCGGCGCTCGCTCCTCGAGACCCAGCCGTGCGTGTCTCGGGAGGCCGCACTAGGTTGGAGATGAGTCCGGGGCCACATCAATGACCCGTTCAGCACGTCACAGGAGACCCATCGTGACCGACCAGACCTTGACCGTCCGCGACAACCGGACGGGCGACGAGTACGAGCTCGAGATCACGGACGGCACCGTCCGCGCGTCCGATCTCGGCAAGATCGGCAAGACCGAGGACGACCCCGGCATCGCCGTGTACGACCCCGGGTTCACCAACACCGCGTCGACCCGCAGCGCCGTCACCTTCATCGACGGCGAGAAGGGCATCCTCGAGTACCGCGGGTACCCGATCGAGCAGCTCGCGGAGTCCTCCACCTTCCTGGAGGTCGCGTACCTGCTCATCCACGGCGAGCTGCCCACGAAGGAGCAGCACGACCAGTGGGTGCACGACATCACGTTCCACACGTTCGTGCACGAGAACCTCAAGAGCCTCATGCAGGGCTTCCGCTACGACGCGCACCCCATGGGCATGCTGCTGTCGAGCGTCGGCGCCCTCTCGACGTTCTACCCCGAGGCCCGGGCCATCCACGACCCCGACGTCCGACGCGAGCAGATCGTGCGCATGATCGCCAAGATGCCGACGCTCGGCGCCTGGTCGTTCCGCCACGCGCAGGGCAAGCCGTACGTCTACCCCGACAACGAGCTCTCCTACACGGAGAACTTCCTGTCGATGCTGTTCAAGATGAGCGAGCCGAAGTACGACCCGGACCCGCGTCTGGCCAAGGCCCTCGACGTGCTGCTGATCCTGCACGCCGACCACGAGCAGAACTGCTCGACCAACGCGGTGCGCTCGGTCGGTTCGAGCCAGGTCGATCCGTACTCGGCGGTCTCGGCCGGCATCGCGGCGCTCTACGGCCCCCTGCACGGTGGCGCCAACGAGGCCGTGCTGCGCATGCTCAAGCGGATCGGGACGAAGGACAAGATCCCGGAGTTCATCGAGGGCGTGAAGAACGGCGACGAGAAGCTCATGGGCTTCGGTCACCGCGTCTACAAGAACTACGACCCGCGCGCCAAGATCATCAAGAAGGCGTGTGACGACGTCTTCGAGGTGACCGGCGTCAACCCGCTGCTCGAGATCGCCCAGGAGCTGGAGAAGATCGCGCTGGAGGACGAGTACTTCGTCTCCCGCAAGCTCTACCCGAACGTCGACTTCTACTCCGGCCTCATCTACGAGGCGCTGCAGTTCCCGCCCGAGATGTTCACGGTGCTGTTCGCGATCGGTCGCACGCCGGGCTGGCTGGCCCAGTGGCTCGAGCTGGTCGACGACAAGGAGCAGAAGATCGCGCGCCCGAAGCAGATCTACACCGGTGACCGGACCCTCGAGTTCGTGCCCGCGGAGCAGCGCTGGGCCTGACGCCCACCCACGCGAGTGAACCCCCGCCTCGGCGGGGGTTCTCTCGTTTCCGCCCGGCGGGGTTCCGGGCCGCGGACGGATGGCCAGCCGGCGGGGGTTCCGGGCCACGGGCGGATGACCAGCCGGCGGGGGTTCCGGGCCACGGGCGGATGACCAGCACAGCCCCCTGTTCCCTGATTCCAGGGACAGGGGGCCTTTCGTCACGCTAGATTTCAGGACGAAAGCCTCGGCCGGATGGGAGTTCCGGGACGGGGAGGGAGCTTTCGCGTCGGTCCTGCACAGGGCGGAGCCGACAGGTCACGGGTCGAGGGAGCATCGTGATGGTCGGACCACGACAGGCACGCACGGACGACGGGCGATCGCGCCGTCGTCGCGACGACGGTGCTGCTGCGGTCGAGTTCGCCCTCGTGCTGCCGATCTTCGTCGCGCTGCTGTTCGGTGTCATCAGCTACGGCTGGATGCTGAGCTACCGCCAAGGCATCAGCCAGGCCGCCGCCGAGGGCGCCCGCGCCATGGCCGTCTCCGTCTCCCCCACGGGGTCGACCGTGCCGGCCGATCGAGCCCGAGCGGCGATCAACCGCTCGCTCTCCTCCTACGGCGTCACCTGCACCTCGACAGGCACGCTCACCCGCAACGGCGCCACGGTCGGGACGTGCAGCGTCTCCACCACGGCGTGCACGACCGGCTCGACCGTGCAGTGCGCCCGGATCGCGATCAGCCACAACTACCGCGCCAACCCGCTGATCCCGTCCTTCCCCGGGCTCGGCATCACCCTCCCCACCACCATCGGCTACACCACGACCAGCGAGGTGAGCTCGTGAGGCGCCAGCGCCGTGACGAGCGGGGCGCCATCCTTCCCCTGACCGCGCTCATCATGGTCATCGTGGTCGGCTTCACCGCGTTCGCGACCGATCTCGGGGTGCAGCGCGTCGCTGCGCGCGACATGCAGGCGGTCGCCGACGTGGCCGCCCTCGACGCCGCACGCAAGCTGCCGACCTGCACCACGTCGACGCTCCAGGCCGCGGCGAACGCGAGCCTGGCCCGCCAGGGCCGCCGCGTCGGCACGTCGTCGCCGCTGGTCGTGACGCCGGGCCACCTCAGCTCCACCGGTGCCTTCGTCGCGGGCTCCGGCACCACCGGCTGCGACGCGGTGCGAATCACCGCGGCCACGACCGTGGACTACGCCTTCGCCCCCGTGATCGGGAACGACTCGGGCTCGGCCACACGGACGGCGATCGGGACACGGTCCGACGCGGCCGTCTGCTTCTCCGTCGGCACCAAGACGCTCACGCTCAGCACGTCCGGCAGCGCCATCGGGCCGATCCTCGACCGCGTCATCAAGGTCAACGGCCTCGACGTCGTCGGCTACACGGGCCTCGTGAGCCTCAAGAACGTGCAGGTCCCGCTCGTCGACCTCGCGGCCGCCCTCGGCGTCGGCACGCCGCAGGAGCTCGCAGCGCTCGACGTCTCCCTGCAGACGTTCACGCTGGCGGCGGCCTCCGTCGTCCGCAAGCAGGGCGACCTCGTGAGCGCGACCCTGCTGGAGTCGATCGCAGCGCGTGCCACGGGTCTGCGGGCCGACGTGAGCAACTTCCTCGCACTCGACACCACCGGCAACGCCGCCCTCTCGGCGACGGTCAACGCGCTCGACCTCGTCGGGGCGTCCATCGTCGCCGCCAACGGCACCAACGCCTTGCGCATCGACCAGCTCGGTCTCAGCCTCCCGCTCGGCCTGCTCAACGCCAACGCCCAGATCGTCATCGTCGAGCCACCACAGATCGCCTGCGGCAAGGCCGGGGTCACCGCCCGCACGGCCCAGGCCCGGGTCGACCTCGAGACCACCGTGGGGACCTCGCTCCTCGCCTACGCCGAGATCAGCATGGGCGTCCGCGTCGGCGAGGGTACGGCCACCCTGTCGTCCTTGCAGTGCACGGGCCCGGCGAGCGTCACCATCGCCGGGCAGACCACGGCGGCGCGCGTCGTCGGGTACGGAGGCACGGGGTCGGCCCGACTGACCGCAGCCAGCCTGTTGAACCCCCGCAAGGACCTTCCTCTCCACCTCAAGGAGGTGGTGGCTGCGACGAACGCGGGCAGCCACACCTTCACCTACCCCGCCGGCGCGGGCCTTCCCACGCCCGCCAACCACACCTTCAGCAGCAGCGTGAACTTCGCCGTCGAGGTCGACAACAACGGTCTGCTGGGCGGTCTGCTCTCGTCCGTGACGAACTTCCTCCTGACGGTGCTCAACCCCCTGCTCGAGGGTCTGCTCACGCCCCTGCTCTCGTCGCTCGGGATCAAGATCGGCACCATGGACGTCACGATGCTCAGCCGCCCCTCGTGCAACGCCGTCCGCCTGGCCGGCTGAGCGCTCAGCGTCGGGTGACGGACTTGTCGCCGTCGGCGTCCTTGGTGATCGTCACGTCGTCGAGGGCCGCACCGTACGCGATCGACGGCGTCGAGCCCGAGCCCTTGGACGCGACGATGGAGCGGAACCGCAGCGTGTCCGCGGCGACGTCGACCACCTGGTAGGTGCTGATCCTCTCGGCCCACCGCGCACGGGTGGCGCCTCGGCGGTCCCAGTCGGCGCGCGAGATCTCGTAGTACTTGGGGCCGGACACGGAGGTCGCGAACACCGTGCTGTCGGGGTCGCCCCGGTGCCCGCTGCTGAAGACGTGGTCGTGACCGCTGAGCACGAGGTCGACGTCGTGCTTCTCGATGACGGGCAGGACCGTCGAGAAGACGGCGCTGTTGGTGCGGTCGGCCCGCGACGCGAAGGGACCGGCGTGCAGCAGCACGACGCTCCACCGGTTCGGGTTGTCCTGCAGCTGTGCGTCCAGGAAGCGGGCCTGGGCCGCGAGGTCGGAGCCGAAGGAGTCGAGCACCACGAAGCGGACGCCCTGCTGGTCGAAGCGGTACCAGGTGGGTCGCTGGCCGGAGACGCCGTTGGACGGCGACGAGAAGTAGGTGCGGAACCCCTGCGCGTTGCCCGAGCGGCAGTCCCGCACGAGGATGCACTGCTCGTGGTTGCCGATGGAGGCCACCACGTTGCGGCTCGTCCGCACCGGCGCGAGCGCGGCCATGAGGTCCACCCACTCCTGGTGGACCCACGGGTGGTTCACGACGTCGCCGGCGTGCAGCACGAGGTTGGCCGAGGGGAAGCGGTTCACCGCGGCCTTGACGATGGCGGCCGGGCGGTCGGCGTTGGCGACCTGGGTGTCGCCCAGGGTGAGGAACGTCCAGGGCTCCAGCTCGGTCGCGGACGTCGTGAAGTGGTAGTCGCCCGCGCTGCCGCCGTTGTTGACCACCCGGTAGCGGTAGCGCGTTCCGGGCTCCAGGCCGGTCAGCGTCGCCGTGTAGGCCGGGCGGGCCGAACCGCTGTCGCGCACGCTGGTCGCGGTCTTGCGCCGGGCCGCCGCGCGCACCTGGGTGCCGCCGCCGACCGGCTGCGCGACGACGCGCTGGTTGCCCCACGCCTTCACCGAGCGCCACGTGACGACCTGCGAGGCCGAGGTCGCCGCCGGGCTGAGCACGACCGCCATCGGCGGCGTCCCGGTGCTCGCGGCCGGCGCCGCGTCCCCGTCGACCACGGGTGCGGAACGGTCCTCGTCGGGCGCCGCGGAGCAGCCGCCCACCAGCAGGGCCATGCTCGCCAGTACCACCGGTCCGGTCCTCATGGGTCCACCGTAGGCACTACCGTGGCCGCGTGCGACTGCGACTCGACCTCTCCTACGACGGCGCAGGGTTCCGGGGCTGGGCCACCCAGCCCAGCCTGCGCACCGTTCAGGAGACCGTCGAGTCGGCGATCGGGACCGTCCTGAGGCTCGAGGAGCGGCCCTCGCTCACGTGCGCGGGACGCACCGATGCCGGGGTGCACGCCCGCGGCCAGGTGGCCCACGTGGACCTCGACGACACCGTGCAGCCCGACCAGCTGGCCCGTCGGCTCCGCCGGATCCTGCCCGACGACGTCGTCGTGCACGCGGTCACCGCCGCTCCGGACGGGTTCGACGCGCGGTTCGCCGCGGTGGAGCGCCGCTACGCCTACCGCCTCCAGGACCAGCCCGGACGGCTCGACCCGTTGGCCCGGGCGCACGTGGTCGCGTGGCCGAAGCCGCTCGACGTCGAGGCGATGAACGCAGCCGGGGTGCTGCTGACCGGGGAGCACGACTTCGCCGCGTTCTGCCGCCGACGCGAGGGCGCCACGACGATCCGGACCCTGCTCGAGCTGACGACGACCCGCTCCCCCGGCGACGGGCTCCTCGTCACCACGGTGCGCGCCGACGCGTTCTGCCACTCCATGGTGCGTGCCCTGATGGGTGCGCTCGTGGCCGTCGGCGAGGGTCGGTACGAGCCGTCCTGGGCGCGCGACGTGCTGCGGACCGGTGAGCGCGACCCCCGCGTGAAGGTGATGCCGGCCCACGGGCTGGTGCTCGAGGAGGTCGTGTACCCGTCCGACGACCGGTTGGCCGCCCGAGCCCACGAGGCACGCCGACGTCGCGACGAGCCCACCGAGGGCCCCTGAACGCGTCCGGGCGGCGCCCGCGGCCCCGTATCGTGGTGACGGTGCCGACCTCCCCCCGCCGCCGCGCCTCGACACGCCTCCGCGCGCCACGCCCCGTCGGTGCCCGCCTCGTCGGCGCCTGCCTCGTGGTCGCCCTGACGGTTGCCTGCTCGGCACAGGGCGCGCCCGCCGCCCCGCCGGCGACACCGTCGGCCACCGCGCCCGCCCCCCTGCCGCGCGACGCCGTCGTCGACTACCAGCTCGGGGGCGCGTACCGCCCCGCGGCCGACGTCACCGTGGTCGTGCGCGACCGCACCGAGAAGCCCGATCCCACCCGGTACTCGGTCTGCTACGTCAACGCCTTCCAGACGCAGCCCGGACAGCTCGGCTGGTGGAAGAAGCACCACCCGACCCTGCTGCTGAAGCGCCAGGGCGTCCTCGTGCGCGACCCGGGCTGGCCCGACGAGGTGCTGCTGGACCAGCGCACCGCCGCGAAGCGCGCCGCCATCGTCTCGATCGTCTCCGGCTGGTTCCGCGGGTGCGCGAAGGCCGGGTACGACGCGATCGAGGCCGACAACCTCGACGCCTGGACCCGCTCGCGCTCACTCCTCACCCGGGCACAGACGACGTCGACGGCGAAGGGACTCGTCCGCGCCGCCCACGCGACAGGGCTGGCGATCGCGCAGAAGAACACGCCCGAGATCGACGGCCGCGCCCTCGGCTTCGACTTCGCGGTGGCCGAGGAGTGCGAGGTGTACCGCGAGTGCGGCGACTACACGCGGCTCTACGGGCGCGGCGTCGTCGAGATCGAGTACACCGACAACGGTCGGGCGGCCTACGCGCGTGCCTGCCGCCAGCGAGCCGGCGACCACCCCATCACGCTCCGCGACCGCGACGTGGTGCCTCGTGGCGCGCGCGGCCACGTGTTCCAGCACTGCTGACCACGACGTCCGGGCACCGACCGTGCTGCCCGACGCCTGCTGCGAGGATGAGCACGTGACCGGGCACTACTTCGACGACCGGCCCTCCGGGGCCGACGACCGCCGGAGCGTGCGCTTCGACGCCTGGCAGCACACGTTCACGTGCACCACGAGTGGCGGAGTCTTCTCCGCCGACCACCTCGACCACGCCACGCGGATCCTGCTCGACTCGGCGGGTCCGCCCAGCGGCACGGTGCTCGACCTCGGGTGCGGGTGGGGGCCGATCAGCTGTGCGGTCGCTGCCGCGTCGCCCTCGGCGACCGTCTGGGCGGTCGACGTGAACGAGCGCGCCCGCGAGCTGACCCGCCTGAACGCCGCGGCGGCCGGCGCGGCCGACCGCGTGCACGTGGCCGCTCCCGACGAGGTGCCCACCGACCTGCGGTTCGACGCCCTGTGGTCGAACCCGCCGATCCGCATCGGCAAGCAGGCCCTGCACGACCTGCTCCAGCACTGGCTGGCGCGGCTCAGCGACGACGGTCACGCCCGCCTGGTGGTGGGCAAGAACCTCGGTGCCGACAGCCTGCAGCGCTGGCTCACCGACCAGGGCTGGCCCACCGAGCGCACGGCCAGCAGCAAGGGCTTCCGCGTGCTGACCGTGCGCCGCGGGGAGCACTGACGTCGAGGCACCCGCACCGCCGGCCCAGCAGGTCCACGCACGAACGGCCCCCACCGCAGTCGCGGTGGGGGCCGTTCGTCGACGGGCCTGGATCAGGCCTTGTCGGTGTCCTCGGAGGTCGCAGCCTCGTCGGTGCTCGTCTCGTCGACGGCCTCGGCCGCAGCCTCGACGTCCTCGGAGGTGGCCGGCTCGGTCTCGGACTCCGTGGCCGGAGCACCGGCGACGACGTCGGTCTCGACCTGCTCGGCGTCGTCGGACGCGTTCACCGCGGGGGTCTCGTCCTCGACCGGAGCCGCGGCGGGTGCAGCGGCAGGAGCGGTCGCCTGCGCGGCGAACTCCTTGGCCTCGACGATCTCGATGACGGCCATGGGGGCGTTGTCGCCCTTGCGCGGACCGATCTTCGTGATGCGCGTGTAGCCGCCGGGACGGCTCGCCATGGCGGGACCGATCTCGGTGAACAGGGTGTGCAGGACGCTCTTGTCACGCACGACCTTGACGACCTGGCGGCGGTTGGCCACCGTGTCGGTCTTGGCCTTGGTGATGAGCTGCTCGGCGTAGGGCCGCAGACGGCGGGCCTTGGCCTCGGTGGTGGTGATCCGGCCGTGCTCGAACAGAGCCGTCGCGAGGTTGGCCAGGATCAGGCGCTGGTGCGACGGGCTGCCGCCGAGGCGGGCTCCCTTGGTGGGCGTGGGCATGTGTCTGTCTCCAGGTCAGTGAACAGGTCGATGAGCGAGCAGCTCAGTACTGCTCGTCCTCGGCGAAGCTGGCGTCGTCGTCGTAGGAGTCGAGCACGGCCGACGGGTCGAACCCGGCCGGGCTGTCCTTGAGGGCCAGGCCCATCTCGGCCAGCTTGGCCTTGACCTCGTCGATCGACTTCGAGCCGAAGTTGCGGATGTCGAGCAGGTCCTGCTCCGAGCGCGTGATGAGCTCACCCACGGAGTGGATGCCCTCGCGCTTGAGGCAGTTGTACGAGCGGACCGTGAAGTTCAGGTCCTCGATCGGCAGGGCGAGGTCGGCGGCGAGCTGCTCGTCGACGGGCGACGGGCCGATGTCGATGCCCTCGGCCTCGACGTTGAGCTCACGAGCCAGGCCGAACAGCTCGACCAGGGTCGAGCCGGCCGACGCGATCGCGTCACGCGGCGCCATCGACGACTTCGTCTCGACGTCGATGATCAGCTTGTCGAAGTCGGTGCGCTGCTCGACTCGGGTGGCCTCGACCTTGTAGGTGACCTTGAGGACGGGGCTGTAGATCGAGTCGATCGGCATGCGGCCGATCTCCTCGTCGCCGGTCTTGTTCTGCACCGCCGAGACGTAGCCACGGCCACGCTCCACGACGAGCTCGATCTCCAGGCTGGCCTTGTCGTTCAGCGTGGCGATGTGCAGGTCGGGGTTGTGGACCTCGACGCCCGCGGGGGCCTCGATGTCGGCCGCGGTGGCCACACCGGCACCCTGCTTGCGCAGGACCATGACGAACGGCTCGTCGTGCTCGGAGGAGACGACCAGGTTCTTGAGGTTGAGGATGATCTCGGTGACGTCCTCGGTGACACCGGGGACGGTGGAGAACTCGTGCTGGATGCCGTCGATCTTGATCGACGTGACCGACGCGCCCGGGATGGAGCTGAGGAGCGTGCGGCGCAGCGAGTTGCCGAGGGTGTAGCCGAAGCCGGGCTCGAGAGGCTCGATGACGAACCGCGAACGGTTGTCGGCGACGACCTCTTCGGTCAGGACGGGGCGCTGTGCGATGAGCATGGAACTTCCTTTCCGGTCCTCCCGCTATTTGAAGGACCGGCTCAGTGGAACGGGGGCGATCAGATCTTGGAGTAGAACTCCACGATCAGCTGCTCCTGGATGGGGACGGTGATCTGCTCGCGGACCGGGCGCTGGTGCACCAGGATCCGACCACGATCGGGATCGACGTCGAGCCAGCCGGGAACGGTGTCCTTGTCGTGCGTCTCACGGGCGACGATGAACGGCGTCGTCTCCAGGCTCTTGGGCTTGACGTCGATGATGTCGTGCTTGCTGACCTGGAAGGACGGGATGTTCGTCTTCACGCCGTTGACGATGAAGTGTCCGTGCGTCACGAGCTGGCGCGCGTGGCGACGGGTGCGGGCCAGGCCGGCACGGTAGACGACGTTGTCGAGCCGGCTCTCGAGCAGGCTCAGCAGGTTGTCACCGGTCTTGCCGGGCTTGCGGTGCGCGTTCTCGTAGTACTTGCGGAACTGCTTCTCGAGGACGCCGTAGGTGTAGCGCGCCTTCTGCTTCTCCTGCAGCTGGGTGCGGTACTCCGACTCCTTGATGCGGGCACGACCGTGCATGCCCGGGGGGTAGGGACGACGCTCGAACGCGGCGTCGCCACCGACGAGGTCGACGCCGAGACGGCGCGACTTCTTGGTGAGAGGTCCGGTGTAACGGGCCATGATCTAACTCCTGGATTCTTCGCGGACTCTGATCGCGGGGATCAGAGACGACGGTGCTTGGGGGGACGGCAGCCGTTGTGGGGGCTGGGGGTCACGTCGGAGATGGTGCCGACCTCGAGGCCGACGCCGCTCAGCGACCGGATCGCCGTCTCGCGGCCCGAACCCGGGCCCTTCACGAAGACGTCGACCTTCTTCATCCCGTGCTCCATCGCCTGGCGACCGGCGGCCTCGGCCGCCATGCCCGCCGCGAAGGGCGTGGACTTGCGCGAGCCCTTGAAGCCGACGGTTCCGCCGGAGGCCCACGCGATCACTCCACCACTGGGGTCGGTGATCGTCACGTGCGTGTTGTTGAACGTGCTCTTGATGTGGGCCTGGCCCTGAACGACGTTCTTCTTCTCCTTGCGGCGCACCTTCTTGGCGCCTGCACTCTTAGGAGGCATCTAGATCACTTCTTCTTTCCGGCGACGGTGCGCTTCGGGCCCTTGCGGGTGCGCGCATTGGTCTTGGTGCGCTGGCCGCGGACGGGCAGGTGCGCACGGTGGCGACGGCCCTGGTACGAACCGATCTCCATCTTGCGACGGATGTCGGCCGTGACCTCACGGCGCAGGTCGCCCTCGACCTGGTAGTTGGCCTCGATGTGGTCACGCAGCGCGACGAGCTGGTCGTCGTTCAGCTCGTGGACGCGGACGTCCGGGCTGATGCCGGTGGCGGCGAGGGTGTCGGCGGCGCGGGTGCGCCCGACGCCGAAAATGTAGGTGAGTGCGATCTCGATGCGCTTGTCGCGCGGGAGATCGACTCCGACGAGGCGTGCCATGGTGGCAGTTCCTTCCGGTTCGGCAGAGGTGTCGTCACCTGGGGCGTCCCGGCTGCCTCCAGGACTCCCATGGTGGGTTCCTGAGCCGGGCCCCGGCCTCTGCGCCGGGGGTGACCCGCGTCCGCCTCGTGGGAGGAGGCGCGGGAGCCATCAGATGTTCAGTGTGTCGCGGTGAAGAAGTGCGATCAGCCCTGGCGCTGCTTGTGCCGGGGGTTCTCGCAGATCACCATGACTCGGCCGTGGCGACGGATCACCTTGCACTTGTCACAGATCTTCTTCACGCTCGGGTTGACCTTCATCGAGAAGCTCTCTCTTCTTCAGTCTGAACGTGTATCGGTGTGCAGTTGTCTCGTGCTCCGGCCTGGGCCGGGGTCACTTGTAGCGGTAGACGATCCGTCCACGGCTGAGGTCGTACGGCGACAGCTCCACCACGACCCGATCCTCGGGGAGGATGCGGATGTAGTGCTGGCGCATCTTGCCGCTGATGTGCGCCAGGACCTTGTGGCCGTTGGCCAGCTCGACCCGGAACATCGCGTTCGGGAGTGCCTCGACGACAGCACCCTCCATCTCGATGACGCCTTCTTTTTTCGCCATGGACCTCAGCTTCTCGGTTTGATCGTCTGTGTCGGCCAACGCACGCGACGGCACCCTCGACTCCGAGGAGCCGTTCCACGCGGCGCGAACCGCGAGGACCGAACCCTGAGGACTGAACCTCCGAGGGCAGGGGGTCGTGACGCCCGAATCAGGCCGACAGGGAAGTCTACGTCGGCGGGGGCCCTTCGTTCAAATCGGGTCCCGGTGCCGCACCTCGGGCAGGATGGCGCCATGCGGCTCGAGAACATCGTCTGGGACTCGCCCGATCCGCGCGCGCTCGGCCACTTCTGGGCCGAGGCCCTCGGCGCCGACGTGCTGACCGAGGACGACGACGGCCTCGAGGCGCGCCTGCACCTCGCGCCGCAGGTGTTCCTCGACCTCTGCTTCCCGCCCGCCTCGACGCCCGCCGACGTCCCCCAGCGGCTCCACCTCGACCTGCGGGGCGCCGAGCAGCAGCACGCTGTCGCCGAGCGTCTCGTGGGGCTGGGCGCCCGCCGCGTCGACATCGGTCAGGGCGACGTCCCCTGGGTGGTGCTCGCGGACCCCGACGGCAACGCGTTCTGCGTCATGGAGGACCGCCCCGCCTACCGCGCCGGCTCCGGCCCGGTCGCTGCGCTCCCCCTCGACTGCGCCGACCCCGACCGGGAGGCGCGCTTCTGGGCCGCGGTCACCGGGTGGGCGCCCACGGCCGACCCCCCACGCCCTGGCCCACCCGTCGGGCGCGGGGCCGCTGCTGGAGCTGTGCCCGGAGCCCGGACCCCGCCGCGGGAAGTCGAGGCTGCACCTCGACGTGCGGCCCGGTCCCGCCGACGCCACCCCCCTCGACCTCGTCCGCGACCTCGGCGGCACCGTCCTCCCCCAGCCCGCACCAGGACTGCCGTGGACGGTGTGCGCCGACGCGTCGGGCAACGAGGTGTGCCTGCTCGGCGTCGCCCCACCCGCCTGATCGGCCGCCCTCAACCGGTGTAGCGGTCGATCAGCCTGGAGAGCACGATCGCGGTGTCGGTGTGGTCGACGTTGTCGACCTCCATGCGGACCCGTTCGAGCGCCCGCTCGAGGTCGCGGACGTCCCGCGCGACGATGCGCAGCATCGCGTCGGCCTGGCCCGACACCGTGGCGGCCGCGTGGACCTCCGGCACCTTCGCGAACGCCTCGCCGAGCGCCTCAGGCGTGATCGTGCCCCGGCAGTGCACCTCCACGTACGCCTCGACCGACCATCCCATCAGGTCGGGGTCCACGACGGCGGTGAAGCCCTTGATCACGCCGTCGTCGACGAGGCGGTCCATGCGGCGCTTCACCGCGGGTGCCGAGAGCCCCACGTCGGCGGCGATGCGGGCGTATCCCGCTCGTCCGTCGCGCACGAGGTGGTCGATGATGCGGCGGTCGAGGTCGTCCATGCCCTCATCGTGCAACAGATCGCCGCATCCGGGCCGGATTCGTCGGATTCCTGCGTGCCGACGTGCAGTTTCGAAGTCCTCGTTCGCGGGGAGCCGCGGCTAGGCTTGATTCGTTGCGTGAACACGCACCGTCGACCACCGCAGGAGGCCCTCGTGACCGTGCTCGACACCCGCACCCCCACTCACACGTCGCTCGACCGCGTCACCGCGCGCACCGCCCGCGTCCGCTCGTACCTGATGTGCGCACCCACCCACTTCGACGTCACCTACGCGATCAACGCGTGGATGCAGCCGGGCATCCACGTCGACCGCGACCGCGCCGTGGCGCAGTGGCAGGCGCTCGTCGAGACGTACCGCGCACTCGGGCACCGCGTGGACCTGCTGGAGCCTGCCGCCGGCCTGCCCGACATGGTGTTCGCCGCCAACGGCGCCCTGGTCGTCGACGGACGCGCCTACGGCGCCCGGTTCCGCCACGTCGAGCGCCAGGCCGAGGCCGTCCTGCACGCCGGACTGCTGAGGGAGCAGGGCATCGAGGTCGTCGAGCCGACCCACACCAACGAGGGCGAGGGCGACTTCCTGGTGCTCGCCTCCATGATCCTCGCCGGCACCGGCTTCCGCACGAGTCTGCACGCCCACGTGGAGGCGGCCGCCGCACTCGACCGGCCCGTCGTGAGCCTGGAGCTGGTCGACCCGCGGTTCTACCACCTCGACACCGCCCTCGCGGTGCTCGACGACGGGAACGGCGAGGCTCCGGCCGACATCGCCTACCTGCCCTCGGCCTTCTCGCCCCACAGCCGCCGGACCCTGCGTCAGCTGTTCCCCGACGCCATCGAGTGCAGCGAGGCCGACGCCCTGGTCCTGGGCCTCAACGCGGTGAGCGACGGCCACCACGTGGTCCTGCCGTCCCAGGCCACCCGCCTCGCGAGCCAGGTGGCCGACCACGGCTACGCGCCCGTCCCCGTGGACGTGAGCGAGCTGCTCAAGGCCGGCGGCAGCGTCAAGTGCTGCACCCAGGAGCACCACGCCTGAGACCGAGCGCGTCCTCGGCGACGCGCCTCAGCGTCGGTAGGCGTCGAGGTCGGCGGTGAGCTCCTCGAAGAGCGCGCCGTTCAGCCCGAAGACCGTCTTGACCTCGGTCAGCACGGCGAGCTTCTCCTCCGCCGTCAGGTCGAGGCCGTCGAGCCGGGCGCGGTAGGCGTCCTTGTAGGGCTTGGGCTTCGGGATGCCGGGGAAGGCGTAGAACGCGAGACCGTCCGGCCGCTCGAAGGTCTGCTCCAGGAGCCGTCCGATGATGCGGCCGCCGGAGAGGTCGCCGAGGTAGCGGGTGTAGTGGTGAGCCACGAACCGGGCCGGCGAGGCGGCGATGCTCTCGATGCGTGCCACGTACGCGTCGGTGGCCGGCGTCGCCGCGTGGCCGACGCCCCAGTGGGCCTGGTCCGCGTCGATCGAGGGTGTGCGCTCGAGCGCCGGATCGAGCACCGCGTCGGCGACGGGGTCGCCCGCGAGGGCGCGGCCGAGGGACTCGAGCGCGTCGTAGACCCGACGCAGGCGTGCCAGGTAGTCGGCGTACCCGCGGGCGTTCACCCGGCCCGCGAGGAGCTCGGTCATGAACGACGAGCCCTCGGCGGCCTGGTGCTCGGCCCGGGAGCCCTCGCGCAGAAGGCGCGAGAGCGAGGAGGTGTCGGGTTCGGCGATCGTCATGGGGAGCCCTTTCGTCGGGATCTATCGTGACACATTGTCATGATCGTGGTGACGGAATGTCACCATCTGGACGCGTCGTGGCCCCGGTCGGCACGACGGCGAGCCGGTCCCCCACCCGGTGGACCTCCACCGGGAGTCCGTAGGTCCGACCGACCAGGTCGGCCGTCAGGACCTCGGCCGGCGTGCCGTGGGCCGCAACCGTGCCCTCGGCCACCACCACCAGCTCGTCGGCATGGGCCGAGGCGAGGGAGAGGTCGTGCGCCACGACGACCACGGTGCGTCCGGCCCGGGCCAGCCGACGGGCCAGCACGAGCACCTCCTCCTGGTGCCGGAGGTCGAGGGCCGCCGTCGGCTCGTCGAGCAGCACCAGGTCGGTGTCCTGTGCGAGGACCCGGGCCAGCGAGACACGGGCGCGCTCGCCTCCCGAGAGCTGGCGGAACGACCGCCCGGCCAGGTGCACGGTGTCCGTGCGCTCGAGCGCCCAGGCGACCAGGTCGGCGTCGGCCGCCACGTCGTCGCGAGACGTCCACGGATAGCGCCCCATCGCGACGACCTCGGCCACCGTGAAGCCGAAGCTCACGTCGTGGGACTGGCCGAGGACCGCGCGCCGTCGCGCGAGCTCGGCGGGGGTCCAGTCGGACAGGGGCCGGCCGTCGAGCGCCACGGTCCCCGCGGTGGCCGGGAGGTCGCCCGAGACCACCGAGAGCAGCGTGGACTTCCCCGCGCCGTTGGGTCCGACGACCACCACGAGCGTGCCGGCACGCACGTCGAGGTCGACGTCGTGGAGCACCTCGCGCCCACCCAGGCGGCACGAGACCCCCCGCACGGACACGACCGCGTCGGCCGTCATGCCCAGCCCCCGGCGCGCGTGCGGGCGCGCCGCACGAGGTGCAGGAAGAACGGACCCCCGACGACCGACGTCAGTAACCCGATCGGCAGGTCGGCCCCGGTCACGAGCGTCCTCGCCAGCACGTCGGCCCAGACCAGGAGCACGGCACCGGCGAGGACGCTCCCGAGGAGCAGAGCCCGGTGGGCCGGGCCCAGGACCATCCGCAGCGCGTGCGGCACGACGAGCCCGACGAACGCGATGATCCCCGTGAAGGCCACGGCCACCCCGGTCAGCAGCGCCATGACCGCGATGGAGACGATCCTGAGTCGCTCCACGCGCACACCGAGGTGGGAGGCCGAGCGCTCGCCGAGCGCGAGCAGGTCGTAGCGGCGGGCCGCGGCGAGGGCGAACAGCACGCCGGGCACCGTCACGACGGCCACCACGAGCACCTCCGACCAGCGGGACCCGTTCATCGAGCCGAGCTGCCAGAACACGATCTGCTCGCGCGAGCCGGTGTCGCCGGCGAAGAGCACGAGCGCGAGTCCCGCACCCGCGAAGGCGTTCACGGCGATGCCGGTCAGCAGCAGCGTCACCACCTCCGTGCGTCCTGCGCTCCGTGCCGTCGTGTACACGAAGACCGTCGCCGCGAGGCCACCCAGGAAGGCGAACAGCGCCACCGCCCATCCCCCACCGACGGTGATCCCCGTCGCGATCGCCACGGCGGCCCCGAGGGCGGCTCCTGCGGAGACCCCCACGACCCCGGGCTCGGCCAGCGGGTTGCCGAAGACGGCCTGCATCATCGCGCCCGCCACCGCGAGCGCCGCTCCGACGACCACGCACATGGCGACCCGGGGGAACCGGACGTACCAGAGCGCGTCGACGAGGAGGTCCTCGTCCGGACGCCACGACGTGCGCACACCGACGCCGTCGAGGACGGTCCCGACGACCGCGCGGGCGGAGACGTCGAGCTGTCCGACGAGGGCCGAGACCACGACGCCGACGAGCAGCGCCGCGACCAGGGCACCGACCACGGCCGCAGCCCGCCTGCGCGGCGCCGTCCCCACCGGCGCACGAGTCCGTACACGCACGTCCGTGGCGGTCATCCGGTGCCGCTCATGCCGGGCCACGCGGTGCGTACACGGCGCGGGCCAGCGCGTCGAGGACGCCGGCCGACCGCGGACCGAACGACAGCACGTCGCCGTCGGCCATGTCCACGAAGCGTCGGTTCCGTCCGGCGGCGGTGAGCGCGAGCGTCGTCTTGTCGGCGAGGAGCGCGTCGACGCCTCCGACCGACTCGAGCCCGTGCGACATCACGATCACCAGGTCGGGATCGGCCGCGAGGACCGCCTCGTCGGTGAGGGGCTGCATGTCCTTCCAGCCGAGCTCGGCGGCGACGTCGACGCCGCCGAGTCCCCGCACCAGGTCCCCCGCGCCGGAGTCCTCACCGAGCAGGTAGTAGACGCCGGCCGAGCCGCGCAGGTAGAGGAAGACCATCGACAGCCGGTCCTCGGCGGCGGCCGGGGCGAGCCGGTCGACCTGGGCGCGGACGTCGTGGAGCTGCGCAGCGATGCGCTCGGCTAGCCGCTCACCGGCGGCGGGGACGCCGAGCGCGGCGGCCACGTCGCGGGCGAGGTCCTGGGCACCGTCGAAGGACGCCTGGTTCTCCACGAAGACGACGGTGACCCCGGCATCGCGGAGCTGCTCCACGACGTCGCGCGGGCCGATCGACCCGTCGGTGACGACGAGGGTGGGACGCGACCGCAGCACCGCCTCCGCGTTGAGGGAGTGGCCGTCGCTCGTGACGACGGGCAGGTCCTCGGTGCCGGGGAAGGTCGTCGAGACGTCACGACCGACGAGCCGGTCGCCGAGGCCGAGGCCCCACACCGTCGCGGCGAGCGTGCCGGAGATGTCGAGGGCGAGCACCCGGTCGGTGTCGGTCACCTCGACCTCGCGCTCGCCGGCGCGGTCGTGCGAGACCACCGTCGCAGGAAGGGTCTGCTCGGGGTCCTCGACCACCGGTTCGACGGTGCGGTCGGCGAGGACGGCCGTGCTCGGTCCCTGCCAGCCCTTCGGGTCGTCGACGGGCTGGACCTGCGCGAGCGGGACCGTGCCGGCCGCGCCTGCCGCGCCCTCGGAGTCGGCCACTCCCGGTCCCGCGCACCCGGCGGACAGCGCGAGCGCTGCCACGGCGAGTACCGCCACCGGGAGCGCGCGGATCGTGCGGGGCGCCCGTCGGGCAGCCGTCCGCGCACCGCGGCCTCGGACGGTCGCGGTCACCGCAGACCGCCCGAGCGACGGCGCAGGCTCGCCATGCCGAAGCCGACGACGAGCGCGAGCGCCGCGGCCACGGCGACCCACCAGGCCGGGACCCCGCTGTCGGACGCGGTGCCGGCGAGGCCCGCCGCCTCGGTGGTGTCCGTCGGGGCCGCGGACGCCTCGCCCGCCGTCCCGGCGCAGTCCGCGGCCGTGGTGACGGTGAGGTCGATCGGGTCGAAGGCCGTGCCCGCCTCGTAGGTGCCGAAGACCCCGTGTCCCTGCTCGGTGAGCACCGCGGGTGCGTCGGTCACGGTGTACCCGGTCCCGTCGTCGGTGCGCTCGACCTCGGCCCCGGACAGGTCGAGCTCCACGAACGGCACGTCCTCGGTCGTCGTGGGAGCTGCGTCGCCGCCGGCCTCGGCCGCCGCGCGGTCGCCTGCGGTCATGTCGAGCAGCAGCACCGCGGTGTCGGCGTCGGTGAACCGGACCACCGGGTCCTCGAGCACGACCTCGAGCGCACCGGAGTGGCCCGAGAAGCGGATCGCGCCGTCGAAGGCCACGTCACCCTCGGTCGTGGCGGCGTCGAACGAGCCGGAGCCGCCCGAGAAGCCGAACTCGGGCGTCTCGTAGGACGCGTCGCCCGAGGTGGTCCAGTCGCCGTTCGCGATGGACCCGGACACGTAGGACCGGAAAGACTCCTTCACGCCCCAGGTGAGGGTGGCGTCGGCCACCTCGCACCGCTCGGCCTCCTCGGCGTCGGCCACGGTGAACACGGCCCCGCGGCTGATCGAGCCCTGGAAGGTCAGGGTGTGCTCCCCCGGCTCGAGATCACCCGGCAGGACGCCGCTCCACGTGGCACGGCCCTGCGCGTCGGCGCTGAGCGAGCGCTCCAGCACGACCGGCGTGGAGTAGACCACGACGGCGATGTCGGTCTCCCCGGGCCGGAACCCGGACGCGCTCGCCGTCAGGCGGTCGCCTGCGCGGACGGTGTCGCCGTCGGCCAGGTCGAGCGTGACGCCCGTCGAGGCCGGCGGGGACGCCGGAGGGACGAAGCCGGTCGTGCTCACGGCAGCGGCCACGGTGCCACCACCGGACGCCGCACCTCCGTCGCTGCCGATCGTGAACGTCACCGGGTCCATCGCCTCACCGGCGGAGTAGAACCCCTGGAAGGCGCGGGCACCGGCGGCGGTGAGGCGCACGGGCGCACCCGAGTACGTGACCGCTCCGGCCTTCGTCGTCCTCGAGGCGCGCGCCAGGTCGACCGATCCGACGTCGATGCGCCGGCCCGCCATCACGGCCGAGAGGGTCCCGACCCGGCCTGCACGGACGGTGACCGTGGGGTCGGTGACGGACAGGTCCAGCGCACCGGCGTGACCCGTGAAGCGCACGGTGCCGCCGTAGCGCGTCGCACCACGAGCATCGGCTCCGGACGCGGCGGTCGACTTCTGGAAGAAGCGGTAGCTCCCGCCCGAGGCCGAGGCCCCCCGCGACACCGAGACCCGGCCGTTGGCGATGGGGCCGGTCACGTAGCTGCGGAACGCTGCCTTCACGCCCCAGCGCAGCGACCCGCTCGTCCTCGGCGCGTCGACCCCGCCCCCTGCACCCGGGCCGGCACCAGGACCGGTGCCGGGGTCGGGGTCGGTCGGCGTCGGCGGGGTCACGACGCCGCCCTTCAGGAGGGCGACGTCGAGGTCGATCGGCACCTCCACCGTCTGCGACGGGTCGGACGCAGCCTGACCATGCGCCTTCAACGAGTAGACCGCGTACTCCTTCGTCGGGTCCAGCGTCGCGATCTCCGAGGCCGACGGGGCCAACGTCACCGTGAACGTGCCACCCGCACCCATCTGCGTGTGCTGCACCCACTCCGTGCCGACGTACGCACTCGCGTCGGAGGTGCTCCCACCACCGACCGGAGCGATCGCGACGTAGACACCGGGCGAGGCGACCGCGTATCCGGAACCCTTCACGGCGACCTTCAGGCTGCCCTTCCTCTGCTCCGCCACCGACACGTCCAGTGTCGGACCGTTCGGCCCAGGATCGACCGGCTCGTCGTCGCCCTGCAGCAGCGCGACGTCGAGGTCGATCGCCTTCTCGACGCTCTGCGTCGCGCCGGGGTCGGGCACGCCGTGCGCCTTGAGCGAGTAGACCGAGTAGTCCTCGGTCGGGTCGAGGGTCGCGATCGCGGCTGCGTCGAGCTCGATCGTCCGCTCGAACGTGCCGCCCTCGCCCATGGAGGAGGCCTGGACCCAGATCGCGCCGCGGTAGGCACCGGCGTCCGTGGCGCTGGCGCCACCGGACTCGGAGATCCCGACGTAGACGCCCGGGGAGGTCGTCGCGTAGCCGGAGCCCGCGACGTCGACCTTCAGGCTGCCCTTCTTCTGCTCGACGACCTCCACCTCCAGCTGCGCACCCTGAGGCTCGGACGCAGGCTTGAGGACGGCGACGTCGATGTCGAGGGGCGCCTCGACCGTCTGGGACGGATCGGTGGCCGCCTGCCCGTGCGCCTTCAGCGAGTACACCGAGTACTGCTTCGTGGGGTCGAGCGTCTCGATGTCGTCGGCGTCGAGGGTCAGCGTCCGCGCGAAGGTGCCCCCCACGCCCATGGTCGTGCTCGGGACGAGGACCGCGCCCCGGTAGGCGCCGACGTCCGTGGGGCTGGCGCCCCCGGACTCGGAGATGCCGAGGTAGACGCCCGGCCCCGTCGTGGCGTAGCCGAAGCCCTCGACGTCGACCTTCAGGCTGCCCTCGACCTGCTCGACGACCTCCACGTCGAGCGTCGGGGTGAGGACACCGGGGTCGGTGAACGTGATCGGGGTGGCGGTCTCGTAGGCCGCGACGGACGCACCCGAGCCCGCGTACGTGTAGATCCCGTAGTTCCTCAACGACTCGGCCGTGGCCTTGGCGTCCAGCGCAGCCTTGTCGACCGTCAGCTCCGCCGTGAACGACCCGTCGGGACGCAGCTCGACCGCACCGCCTCCGGCACCACCGATCGCCCCCATGTCGGCTGCCGAGACCGCCCACTTCTGCGACGAGTTCACCCGCGTCGAGGATCCCGCACCCTTGGACGGCTGCCACACGTCGGCGAACTTGCCCACCACCACGTAGGCGCCAGCAGGCTTGCCCGCCAGCGGCGGACGCACACCCGTCGCCGACGCAGGATCGAAGTTCCTGCCCTCCACCGTCACCGTCGCCGCACCCTCGGCCGAGAACTCCGACCGCGACACCGACACCGACGGCGCAGGCGCCTCGGGCTCCTCGGGCTCCACCGGCTCGGTCGGCGTCTCCGGCTCGGTCGGCGTCTCCGGCTCGGTCGGCGTCTCCGGCTCGGTCGGGGTCTCCGGCTCGGCGGGCTCCTCGGGCTCGACGAGGGTCGTGAAGTCGAGGTCGACGGGGACCTCGGCGTTCTGCGACGGGTCGGACGCCGCCTGGCCGTGCGCCTTGAACGTGTAGACGGCGTACGTCTTCGAGGCGTCGAGCCGCGCGATCTCGTCGGCGCCGAGCTCGAGCGTCTGGGAGAAGCGACCCCCGTCACCGATCTGGACCGGACGGACGAACTCCGTGTGGACGTAGGCGCTCGCGTCGACCACGCTCGCACCACCGCGGGGCGCGATGCCGACGTAGATGCCCGGCGCCTCGCGCGAGTACCCCTCGCCCGCGACGTCGATCGCGAGCCGCGTCGGCGTCGACTCCTTCACCGTCGCGGCGAGTGAGACCTCGGCCGCCGCAGCACTCGTCGGCGCGAGGAGGGCCGCCGGGAGGAGGACGCTCAGGAGCAGGGGCAGGACGGCACGGACGGAGCCGCGTCGAGATGGTCGGGGGCGCATCGGACCTCACTGTGTTTAGGGTTGCCTAAGGTAGGCTAGGCGAGCCTAAGTAGACCACAATGATGACAAGGTGTCTGCATCCGGCGACATGACGCGGGTCACATCGACGGACGATCGCGACGCCTCAGGCGAGGAGGGCCCGCTGCACGAAGTCCACGACGGTGTCGGCGTCGACGTTGCGGGGCTGCAGGCAGGCCTGCACCAGCCGCATGACCTGGTCGATGTCGACCTCGCGGAAGTCGCCCGTCGCGACACCGTCGACCAGGATCGTCCGCACGACGTCCTCGATCTCGAGGACGTGGTCGCGGATCGCGAGGCGGGACTCCGGCCCGAGCTGGCCGTAGATGTCCGGGCCGAAGCCGAAGTGCTGCTCGCCCTGGGTGTCGATGTGGTGCCGCACGTAGGCGCGCAGCCGCTCGCGCGGTGTCCCGGCGTCGGCCAGCACCGCGTTCAGTCGCTCCAGGTACTTGCTCGTCTCGGAGGTCGCGAACCCCACGATGACGGCATCCTTGTCGCGGAAGTGGTTGTAGATCGCCGTGCGGCCCACGCCCGCCTCGGCCGCGAGGTCGGCCATGCGGACGGCGTCGAAGGACATGCGGTCCAGGAGCCGGACGAGCGCGTCGAAGACCGCCTGCCGCGTCTGGGTGCGGTGCTCCTCCAGGGAGCCACCGGTGATCTTGGGCACGGGCTCAACCTACGGGAACGGACCCCCTGGCACCGGCTGGAGCGACGGGAGTCCGGCGGCCTCCCGCGTCACTTCCGCCCCACGAGTCCCGAAAATCACGTACGCTGCTCGGCGTGTCGCAATCTCGGGTGCTGACCGCGCTGATATCTTTCGCCGCCTCCCTGGCCGTGGTGGGCGGACTGATCGTCTCCGCGGGCGTCTCGGCGCAGGCCGGCTCGTCGCTGCTGTGCTCGGGGTACGCCTCCTGCAAGCGCGCCGGCTACGACCACTTCGGCTACGAGACGAAGCAGAGGACCAGCTACTGGCGCATGTACACGGGGACCAACTGCACCAACTACGTCGCCTACCGACTGATCACCACCAACGGGATGCCCAACGTCCGGCCGAAGTCGGGCGTGGGCAACGCGCGCGACTGGGGCACGGCGATGGCGTCGGTCACCGACCAGACACCGACGGTCGGCTCCGTGGCCTGGTGGGGCAGGACCGGCAACCACGTCGCCTACGTCGAGAAGGTGGCCTCCCCCACCGAGATCATCGTCTCGGAGTCCAACTGGGGTCGCACGTTCGACCACCGCCGGATCACCAAGTCCGGATCGGGGTGGCCCGACGGGTTCATCCACTTCGCCGACCCCGACACCACGCCCGCCTTCAGCGCCACGCCCCGCCCGACGTTCACGGGCGGGGAGACGGTCGGCAGCCGGTTGAGCGCCACCACGTCCGCCTGGAAGCCGGGCGCGAGCTTCACCTACCAGTGGTACGCCGACGGGAAGGCCATCTCCGGCGCCTCCTCCGCGACCTACACCCTCGCCGCGGGCGACCTGGGCAAGGCCGTGCGGGTCATCGTCACCGGCAAGAAGTCCGGGTACCCCACGAAGAGCCTGGCCTCGACGCGGATCACCGACGCCGTGACCGCCGGCAGCTTCGCCTCGACGAGCCGTCCCACGTTCTCCGGTCAGGAGACGGTGGGCTCGCGGCTCGTGGCGAGCACGCCGGCCTGGTCGCCCACCGCCCAGGTCAGCTACCAGTGGTACGCCGACGGCAAGCCCATCCCCGGGGCGACCTCGGCCGTGCACACGGTCGACGCCGATCAGCTCGGGGCGAAGGTGCGCGTCCTCGCGACGGCCACGCGCCCCGGCTACACCTCCCGCACCCTGGCGTCCGAGCGCCTCACCGGTCCCGTGGCTCCGGGCGGCTTCACCACCACGCCCCGCCCCGAGCTCACCGGTGAGGAGAGCGTCGGCTCCACCCTCACCGCCACCACTGCCCCGTGGTCACCCGAGGCCACCCTCGCGCACCAGTGGTACGCCGACGGCAAGCCGATCGCCGGCGCCACCTCGGCCACCTACACCCTCACCGCCGCCGACCGCGGCAAGAAGGTCCGCGTCATCGTCACCGGCACCCGCGACGGGTTCACCACCAGGAGCCTGGCCTCGGTGCGCATCACCGGCCCCGTCGCCGCCGGACGCTTCACCACGGCGCCGCGCCCCGAGCTCACCGGTGAGGAGAGCGTGGGCTCCACCCTCACCGCCACCACTCCCCCGTGGTCGGGCGACGCCGCGCTGGCCTACCAGTGGTACGCCGACGGCAAGCCCATCGTCGGTGCCACCTCGGCCACCTACACCCTCACCGCCGCAGACCGCGGCAAGAAGGTCCGCGTCATCGTCACCGGCACCCGCGACGGATTCACCACCAGGAGCCTGGCCTCGGTGCGCATCACCGGCCCCGTCGCCGCCGGACGCTTCACCACCGCGCCGCGCCCCGAGTTCACCGGCGCAGAGAGCGTCGGCTCCACCCTCACCGCCACCACTGCTCCGTGGTCGCCGTCGGCGCGGTTCACCTACCAGTGGTACGCCGACGGCAGGGCCGTGCGCGGGGCGACCCGCACGACCTACACCCTCACCGCGGCCGACCGCGGCAAGAAGGTCCGCGTCATCGTCACCGGCACCCGCGACGGATTCACGACCAGGAGCCTGGCCTCGGTGCGCATCACGGCGGGCGTCACGGCGAAGTCCGCTGCGACGTCGGCCACCACGGCGCCCACCGACGACTGAGGCCTTCGGGGCGCTCGCTCGTCGAGAGGTGCCTCAGGCCGCGCTGTCGAACAGGACCTTCCACGTGCCGTCGACCCGCTGGACCTCGTAGGACTCGCTCGGGTCGCCGTCGTTCCAGTCGATCTCGACCGTGGCCTGGTCCCCGGACGACTCCGCCACGGTGAAGTCCACCTCGTCGAGCTCGAGGCCCTCGTCGGCGAACATGCCACCGAGGTCCGTCACGAAGCCGCAGTCGATCTCCGAGGGAGTCAGCACCACGTCCTTGACGGCCTGGCAGTCGCCCGCGTCGAGCGCTCGCATCATCGTCTCGACCGCTGCGGCCGGGTCGTCGGAGCCGTCGGAGCCACCGGAGCACGCTCCGACCAGCACGAGGACGGCGCCGGTGAGCAGCGCAGGGACGAGCCGACGGATGCCGCTCATGCGTCGTCCCCGGCGTACGCGACCCCGAGCGCCGCGAGCTGGGCCCGGCCGCCGTCGACCGCGGTCAGCACCCAGGCTCCCTCCTCGGTCCACGTCACCGTGTGCTCCCAGTGCGCGGCCCACGAGCCGTCCACCGTCACGACGGTCCACTGGTCCTCGGTCGTGCGGTTGTCCGGCGAGCCGAGCGTCACCATCGGCTCGACTGCGAGGACGAGTCCGGGCACGATCTTCGGGCCCTTGCCGGGCCGGCCGACGTTCGGCACGTCGGGTGCCTGGTGCATGGCGGTGCCGATGCCGTGACCGGTGTAGCCGTCGGCGATGCCGTACGTCCCGGCGGACCGGACGCTGCGCTCGATGGCGTGGCTGATGTCGCCGACGCGACGCCCGGGCGCCCCCGCGGCGATCCCCGCCCAGAGGGCCCGTTCGGTCTCGACCACGAGCGTGTGCACCTCCGGCCGCACCTCACCCACCTCGACGGTGATGGCCGCGTCGCCGTGCCAGCCGTCGACGATGGCCCCGCAGTCGACGGAGATGACGTCGCCGTCGCGCAGGACCCGCGGGCCCGGGATGCCGTGCACGACCTCGTCGTTGACCGAGGTGCAGATGACGCCCGGGAAGCCGGGGACACCAGGCTCCGCGCCGTAGTGCAGGAAGTTCGAGGTGGCGCCGTGCGCTCGGATCGTGTCGTGCGCCAACGCGTCCAGCTCGGCGGTGGTCACGCCGGGCGCGATCGCCGACCTGACCGCGTCGAGTGCATGGGCCACCACGAGCCCGGCACGCCGCATCGCGACGACCTGCTCCGGACTCTTGAGCTCGATGCCCCGGCCGAACACGGACGCGCCCCGGACCGCGCGGTCAGAGACCGAGCGCGGCGTCGATGCGCGCCTCGACCTCGTCGACCGTGCCCATCCCGTCGACCTCGCGCAGCAGGCCCCGCTCGCGGTAGACCGGCAGCAACGGCGCGGTCTCGGCGATGTAGACCTCCTGGCGGTGCCGGATGACGTCCTCGGTGTCGTCGGCGCGACCGCTGGTCTCGGCCCGCTTCAGCAGTCGGCCGATCAGCTCCTCGTGATCCACCGTCAGCACCAGCACGTGGTCGAGCTGGGACCCCAGGTCGGAGAGGATCGTGTCGAGGGTCGAGACCTGCTCGACCGTCCGCGGGTAGCCGTCCAGGATGAACGCGTCGCGCGCGTCGTCCTGGGCCAGTCGATCCTTCACCATGGCGTTCGTGACCTCGTCGGGCACGTACTCACCGGCGTCCATGTAGCGCTGGGCCGTCTTCCCCAGCTCGGTCTGCTGCTGCACGTTCGCCCGGAAGATGTCACCGGTCGAGATGTGGGCGCCGCTGATGCGCTGGGCGAGCGTCGCCGCCTGCGTCCCCTTGCCCGCCCCCGGCGGGCCCATGATGAGAAGTCGCGTCACCGCAGGAACCCTTCGTAGTTGCGCTGCTGGAGCTGGCTCTCGATCTGCTTCACCGTGTCGAGGCCGACGCCCACGATGATGAGGATCGACGTGCCGCCGAACGGGAAGTTCTGGCTCGCGCCGAGCAGGGCGACGGCGATCATCGGGATGAGCGCGACCATGCCCAGGTACACCGCGCCGGGCGCCGTGATGCGGCTCAGGACGTACGCGAGGTAGTCCTGCGTGGGACGACCCGCGCGGATGCCCGGGATGAACCCGCCGTACTTCTTCATGTTGTCGGCGACCTCTTCGGGGTTGAAGGTGATCGCGACGTAGAAGTAGGCGAAGAACACGATCAGCGCGAAGTACGTGATCATGTAGTACGGGTGGTCGCCCCGCACGAAGTGGTCGTTGATCCAGACCGCGCCCACGCCGTCCGGACGGAACTGGGCGTAGAGGGCCGGCAGGTACAGCAGGCTCGAGGCGAAGATCACCGGGATGATGCCGGCCTGGTTGACCTTCAGCGGGATGTAGGTCGACGAGCCGCCGAACATGCGACGCCCGACCATCCGCTTGGCGTACTGGACGGGGATGCGCCGCTGGGCCTGCTCGATGAAGATGACCGCCGCGACGATCACGAGACCGACGGCCACGACGGCGGAGAACGTCGCCCAGCCCTTCTGCTCCTTGATCAGCCACATCGCGCCGGGGAAGGTGGCGACGACCTGCGTGAAGATCAGGATCGACATGCCGTTTCCGACGCCGCGGTCGGTGATGAGCTCGCCGAGCCACATGATGACGGCGGTGCCGGAGACCATGACGAGCACGATGAGCAGGAAGGCCAGGATGCTGTCCTGGCGGTAGAGCAGGTCGCCGCAGTCGACGCCGCCGAACAGCTGTCCGCTGCGCGCCAGGGCCACGATGCCGGTCGCCTGGAGCACGGCCAGACCCAGCGTGAGGTAGCGGGTGTACTGCGTGATCTTCGCCTGACCGGACTGGCCCTCCTTCTTGAGGGCCTCGAGCCTGGGGATGACCACGACGAGCAGCTGCAGGATGATGCTCGCGGTGATGTACGGCATGATGCCGAGCGCGAACACGGTGAGCTGCAGGAGCGCACCACCGGAGAAGACGTTGATGAGCGCGAACAGGCTGCTGTTCTCGCCCTGGGAGGCGAGGTCGACGCAGCGCTGGACGTTGCTGACGTTGATGCCGGGAGCCGGAAGGGTCGAGCCGAGACGGAACAGCACGATGACGCCGAGGACGAACAGCAGCTTGCGCCGTAGGTCAGGCGTCTTGAACGCGTTCACGAAGGCGCTGAGCACCTGATGTCCTCCTCGATCGTGGAACCCGTACGGGCCCCCGCGACTCTAACAGTCAGTTCTCGCAGGTCGGCCGTTGCCCGGTGGTTACAGGACGGTCGTCCTGCGCCGGCACGGCGTCTGCGTCGGCACGAGGTGCCGGACGACGAACGACGGCGAGGCTCTCGGGTGGACCCGAGGGGTCCGAGAGCCTCGCCGTCGTGCGTCAGAGCGTCATTCAGAGCTCGGTCGCGCTGCCGCCGGCGGCCTCGATCTTGCTGCGGGCCGAACCGGAGAACTTGTGAGCCGTGACCTGGACGGCGACCGAGAGGTCGCCCTCGCCGAGCACCTTGACCAGGTGGCCCTTGCGGACCGCCCCGGCCTCGACCAACGCGTCCACGTCGATGGCGCCACCCTCGGGGAAGAGGGTGCCGATCCGCTCGACGTTGACGACCTGGTACTCCTCACGGAAGGGGTTCTTGAACCCCTTCAGCTTGGGCAGGCGCATGTGGAGGGGGATCTGGCCACCCTCGAAACCGGCCGGCACCTGGTAGCGGGCCTTGGTGCCCTTGGTGCCGCGGCCGGCGGTCTTGCCCTTGGAGCCCTCACCGCGACCCACACGGGTCTTCGCGGTCTTGGCACCGGGGGCGGGGCGCAGGTGGTGGAGCTTCAGCGCCATGTCAGTCAACCTCCTTGACGTCCACGAGGTGCGGGATGGTCTCAGCCATGCCGCGGATCTCCGGACGGTCTTCCTTGACGACGACGTCACCGATGCGCTTGAGACCCAGCGACCGCAACGTGTGGCGCTGGTTCTGCTGGCGACCGATGGCCGAACGAACCTGGGTGATCTCGAGACGTGCCATCAGACACCAGCCTCGACGGGCGCGTTCTGCGCCTCCTTGATGCCCTCGGCCTGCGCCTTGAGCAGGGCGGCGGGCGCGACGTCCTCGACCGACAGGCCGCGACGCTGCGCGACCATCTCGGGCGACTCCAGGCCCTTGAGGGCCGCCACCGTCGCGTGGACGATGTTGATGGAGTTCGAGGAACCGAGCGACTTGCTCAGCACGTCGTGCACACCGGCGGCCTCGAGCACCGCGCGCACCGGGCCACCGGCGATGACGCCGGTACCGGGCGAGGCCGGACGCAGGAAGACGACACCGGCCGCCTTCTCGCCCGTCACCGGGTGCGGGATGGTGCCCTGGATGCGCGGGACGCGGAAGAAGTTCTTCTTCGCCTCCTCGACACCCTTGGAGATCGCCGTGGGGACCTCCTTGGCCTTGCCGTAGCCGACACCGACCTGGCCGTCACCGTCGCCGACGATCACGAGGGCGGTGAAGCTGAAGCGACGTCCACCCTTGACCACCTTCGCGACACGGTTGATCGTGACGACCTTCTCGATGTAGTTGGACTTGTCGCCGCCGCGGTCGCCTCGACCACCGCGACGGTCTCCGCCTCCTCGGCGGTTCTGCTGGGCGCTCATGCGGCACTCCCCATGTCGTTGGTGTTGATGTTGTGGGTCATCAGAACTCCAGCCCGCCTTCACGCGCACCGTCGGCCAGCGCCGCGACACGACCGGCGTACCGGTTGCCCGCGCGGTCGAAGACGACGCTCTCGATGCCGGCGGCCTTCGCCCGGTCGGCCACGAGCTCGCCGACCTTCTTCGCCTTGGCGGTCTTGTCGCCCTCGAAGGACCGCAGGTCGGCCTCGAGGGTCGAGGCCGAGGCCAGCGTGTGACCCTCGAGGTCGTTCACGACCTGGGCCACGATGTGCTTGCTGGACCGGGTCACGACGAGACGAGGACGCTCGGGCGAGCCGTGGAGCTTCTTGCGACCGCGGATCTGGCGACGCGCGCGCGACGTGGCGCGAGCGGAGCGACCCTTGGACTGCTTGATGGAGACGGCCATCACTTACCAGCCTTTCCAGCCTTGCGCAGCACGCGCTCGCCGGCGTAACGGACGCCCTTGCCCTTGTAGGGCTCGGGCTTGCGGATCTTGCGGATGTTCGCGGCGACCTCGCCGACCGACTGCTTGTCGATGCCGATGACCGAGAACTTGGTCGGGGCCTCCACGTTGAACGTGATGCCCTCGGGGGCCTTGACGACCACGGGGTGGCTGAAGCCGAGCGCGAACTCGAGCTCCGTCGGGCCCTTGGACAGGACGCGGTAGCCGACGCCGACGATCTCGAGCTTCTTCTCGTAGCCGTCGGTGACGCCGACGACCATGTTGCTGATGAGCGTGCGGCTCAGCCCGTGGAGGGCCTTGCTCCTGCGCTCGTCGTCGGGACGGTTGACCTCGAGGCTGCCGTCCTCACCACGGGCGACCGTGATGGGGTCGGCGACCGTGTGGGACAGCTCGCCCTTGGGGCCCTTGACGCGGACGTCCTGGCCTTCGATGGTGACCTCGACGCCGTTCGGGACGGCGACGGGCAGCTTGCCGATGCGCGACATGTGTTCGTCTCCTCCCTCACCAGACGTAGGCGAGGACTTCTCCGCCTACACCCTTGGTCGTGGCCTGACGATCGGTCAGCAGGCCCTGGCTGGTCGAGATGATGGCGACACCGAGTCCGCCGAGCACCTTCGGCAGGTTCGTGGACTTGGCGTACACCCGCAGGCCCGGCTTGCTGATGCGGCGGATGCCGGCGATCGAGCGCTCGCGCTGGGGGCCGTACTTGAGGGTGATCTGCAGGTTCTTGGCCACCTCGCCCTCAGCGGGCTCGATGACGCGGTAGTCGGTGATGTAGCCCTCCTGCTTGAGCAGGGCGAGGACGCCCTCCTTCAGCTTGGAGTACGGCGCCGACACCTCGTCGTGGAACGCCTGGTTGCCGTTGCGGATCCGCGTGAGCAGATCCGCGATCGGATCGGTCATGGTCATGGTGGTGTGTTCCGTTCCTGCCGCGGTTTCGCATCCCGTGCCCCCAGGCGATGTGCCATGCGGGTGAGGGAGGACCTACGACGGTCGTGAGGGTTGGTGGATTACCAGCTGCTCTTGGTGACGCCCGGGAGCTCGCCGCGGTGCGCCATCTCGCGCAGGCAGATGCGGCACAGGCCGAACTTCTTGTACACCGAGCGGGGACGGCCGCAGCGCTGGCAGCGCGTGTAGCCACGGACCGCGAACTTGGGCTTGCGGGCCGCCTTGATCTTCAGGCCGGTCTTCGCCATGTCAGTTCTCCTTGAACGGGAAGCCGAGCCGCTTCAGCAGCGCGCGACCCTCGTCGTCGTTGATGGCCGTGGTGACGATGGTGATGTCCATGCCACGCGAGCGATCGATCTTGTCCTGGTCGATCTCGTGGAACATGACCTGCTCGGTGAGACCGAAGGTGTAGTTGCCGCGGCCGTCGAACTGCTTGCCGTTCAGACCACGGAAGTCGCGGATGCGCGGGAGGGCGAGCGTCAGCAGACGATCGAGGAACTCCCACATGCGGTCGCCCCGCAGCGTGACGTGCGCGCCGATCGGCATGCCCTCACGCAGCTTGAACTGGGCGATCGACTTGCGCGCCTTGGTCACCTGCGGCTTCTGGCCCGTGATGGCGGTGAGGTCGCGGATCGCGCCCTCGATGAGCTTGCCGTCGCGAGCTGCCTCGCCGACACCCATGTTGACGACGATCTTCGTCAGCCCGGGCACCTGCATGACGTTCGCGTGGTCGAACTCCTCGCGCAGGGCCGGGAGGATCTCCTCGCGGTACTTGGCCTTCAGCCGCGGAGCGGCGGTGGTGGACTCGGCCATGCTCAGATCTCCTTTCCGGTCTTGGAGGACACGCGCACGCTGCGCTGGGCCTCGTAGCTGGAACCGTCTGCACGGTTCTTGGTCACGTCGTCGCGGCGGTAGGACACGCGCGTGGTGGTCTTGTCACCGTCGACGTCGACCACGAGCATCACGTTCGAGACGTGGATCGGGGCCTCACGCGTGATGATGCCGCCCTGGCCGCCGTCAGCGCCGGCGCGCGTGTGCCGCTTGATGCGGTTCACGCCCTCGACGATGACGCGGTTGCGCTCGGCGATCACCTCGATGACCTTGCCCTCGACGCCCTTGTCGGCTCCGGCGATGACCTTGACCTGGTCACCCTTGCGGATCGACAGCGTCGACTTCTTGTTGCTGGTCATGTCAGAGCACCTCCGGGGCGAGCGAGATGATCCGCATGAACTTCTTGTCGCGCAGCTCGCGGCCCACGGGGCCGAAGATGCGCGTTCCACGCGGATCGCCGTCGGTCTTCAGGATGACCGCGGCGTTCTCGTCGAACTTGATGTACGAACCGTCCGGACGACGGCGCTCCTTGACGGTGCGCACGATGACGGCCTTGACGACGTCGCCCTTCTTGACGTTGCCGCCGGGGATGGCGTCCTTGACGGTGGCGACGATGGTGTCGCCGATACCGGCGTAGCGTCGACCCGATCCGCCGAGAACACGGATGCAGAGGATCTCCTTCGCACCGGTGTTGTCGGCGACCTTGAGTCGCGACTCCTGCTGAATCATCTGTCTCTCACTTCGCCTTCTCGAGGATCTCCACGACGCGCCAGCGCTTGGTGGCCGACAGCGGGCGGGTCTCCTGGATGAGCACACGGTCGCCGACGCCGGCCGCGTTGGCCTCGTCGTGCGCCTTGAGCTTCACGTTGCGACGCAGCACCTTGCCGTACAAGGCGTGCTTGACGCGGTCCTCGACGATGACGACGACGGTCTTGTCCATCTTGTCGCTCGTGACGAGTCCCTCGCGCACCTTGCGGTAGTTGCGGTCGCTGCTGGGGGTGTCGTTCGTGGTGGTCACGGTGTCCTTCTCGCTGGTGCTCATGCCTCGACCGCCTCGATGATGCCCAGCTCGCGCTCGGTCAGCACCGTGTAGATGCGGGCGATGTCGCGACGGACGGTCTTGAGGCGAGCGGTGTTGTCGAGCTGGCCCGTGGCGTTCTGGAAGCGCAGGTTGAACAGCTCTTCCTTGGCCTCGCGCAGCTTGGTCTCCAGAGCCTCGGCATCGAGGCCGCGCAGCTCTGCGGCAGTGGTCTTCGCAGCCATGCTCAGAACCCTCCCTCGGTGTCGCGGGTGATGAAGCGGGCCTTCATCGGCAGCTTGTGGATGGCGCGGCGCATCGCCTCACGGGCGACCTCCTCGGTCACGCCCGACAGCTCGAACATGACGCGTCCGGGCTTGACGTTCGCGACCCACCACTCGGGCGAGCCCTTGCCCGAGCCCATGCGGGTCTCGGCCGGCTTCTTGGTCAGCGGGCGGTCGGGGTAGATGTTGATCCACACCTTGCCGCCACGCTTGATGTGACGCGTCATGGCGATACGAGCGGACTCGATCTGGCGGTTGGTCACGTAGTGACCCTCGACCGCCTGGATGCCGAAGTCGCCGAACGCGAGCTCCGTGCCGCCCTTGGCCATGCCGCGCCGCTTGGGGTGGTGCTGCTTGCGGTACTTGACCCTACGAGGCATCAACATCAGGACTGCCCTCCTTCGGTGGCAGCGCCCGCGGCGGCCGCGGCAGGAGCTGCCTCGGCTGCGGGTGCGGCCTGCTCGGCCGAGGCCTGCGCAGCACCCTGTGCTGCCGGAGCCTGACCGGCCTGGTCGTCACGTGCGGGACGACGCCCGCGCTGGGGGCGACGGCTGCCGGGAGCGGCGGCGCGACGCGCGGTCTCGGCCTCGCGCTCGGCGCGGGTACCGGCGACCTCACCCTTGTAGATCCACACCTTGACGCCGATGCGACCGAAGGTGGTCTTGGCCTCGTAGAAGCCGTAGTCGACGTCGGCGCGGAGCGTGTGCAGGGGCACGCGGCCCTCGCGGTAGAACTCCGAGCGGCTCATCTCGGCGCCGCCGAGACGACCCGAGCACTGGATCCGGATGCCCTTGGCACCGGAGCGCATGGTCGTCTGCATCGCCTTGCGCATCGCGCGACGGAACTGCACGCGACCGCTCAGCTGCTCGGCGACACCCTGAGCGACGAGCTGGGCGTCGAGCTCGGGCTGCTTGACCTCGAGGATGTTGAGCTGCACCTGCTTGCCGGTGAGCTTCTCGAGCTCACCACGGATGCGGTCGGCCTCGGCGCCACGGCGACCGATGACGATGCCCGGACGCGCGGTGTGGATGTCGACGCGGACGCGGTCACGCGTGCGCTCGATCTCCACGCGGCTGATGCCGGCGCGATCCATGCCCTTGGTCAGCAGCTTGCGGATCTTGACGTCCTCACCGACGTAGCTGCTGTACAGCTTGTCGGCGTACCAGCGGCTCTTGTGGTCGGTCGAGATGCCGAGTCGGAAGCCGTGCGGGTTGATCTTCTGGCCCATGTCAGCGACCGCCCTTCTTCGAGTTCTTGCGCGACTGCGGCACGTCAGCGGCCGGCTGCACGACGACGGTCAGGTGGCTCGTGCGCTTGAGGATGCGGTTGGCCGCACCCTTGGCGCGCGGGCGCCAACGCTTCATGGTCGGCCCCTCGTCGACGTGCACGACGGAGATCACGAGGTCGGACGCGTCCAGGCCCTCGGTGGTCTCGGCGTTCGCGACGGCGGACTCCACGAGCTTGTAGAAGTTCGACGCGACGGCCTGCGGAGCGAACCGCAGGATCGCGAGAGCCTCGTCGGTGTCCATGCCGCGGACCAGGTCGCCGACACGGCGGGCCTTCTGCGGCGTGACCCGCACGAAGCGGGCCACGGCGAACGCGCCCGGTGCGTCGCCCAGCAGGCGCTCGCGGCGCGCGCTGACGTTGTCTCGGGTGGCTGCACTCATCGCCTCTTGGCCTTTCGATCGTCCTTCTCGTGACCGCGGAAGGTACGGGTGGGGGCGAACTCGCCCAGCTTGTGCCCGACCATCGCGTCGGTGATGAACACCGGGACGTGCTTGCGGCCGTCGTGCACGGCGACCGTGTGTCCGATGAAGGACGGCAGGATCATCGAGCGACGCGACCAGGTCTTGATCACGGTGTGGGTTCCGGCCTCGTTCTGAGCGTCCACCTTCTTCTCGAGGTGGCCGTCGACGAAGGGACCCTTCTTCAAACTACGGGGCATTCTCTACTCCTGGTTCCTGAGCTCGTCGTAGCTCAGCGGCCGGACTTGCGGCGGCGGACGATCATCTGGTCGCTGGCCTTGCGCTTGCGCGTACGGCCCTCGGGCTTGCCCCACGGGGAGACGGGGTGACGTCCACCGGACGTCTTGCCCTCGCCACCACCGTGCGGGTGGTCGATCGGGTTCATGGCGACACCACGGACGGTCGGGCGCTTGCCCTTCCAGCGGTTGCGTCCTGCCTTGCCCCAGTTGATGTTGGACTGCTCGGCGTTGCCGACCTCGCCGATCGTGGCGCGGCAGCGGACGTCGACGTAGCGCATCTCGCCGGAGGGCAGGCGCACCTGGGCGCGCGTACCCTCCTTGGCGACCAGCTGGACACGCACTCCGGCGGACCGACCCATCTTGGCGCCACCACCGGGACGCAGCTCCACGGCGTGGATCTGGGTACCGACGGGGATGTTGCGCAGCGGCAGGTTGTTGCCGACCTTGATGTCGGCGGTCGGCCCGGCCTCGATGGCCTGGCCCTGACGGATGCCGTCGGGCGCGATGATGTAGCGCTTCTCGCCGTCGGCGTAGTGCAGGAGCGCGATGCGCGCGGTGCGGTTGGGGTCGTACTCGATGTGAGCGACCTTGGCCGGCACGCCGTCCTTGTCGTAGCGCTTGAAGTCGATCACGCGGTAGGCACGCTTGTGGCCGCCACCCTGGTGGCGCGTGGTGATGCGACCCTGGTTGTTGCGGCCGCCCTTCTTGGGCAGCGGCTCCACGAGGGACTTCTCCGGCGTGGTGCGGGTGATCTCGGCGAAGTCGGCGACGCTGGAGCCTCGACGGCCCGGCGTGGTCGGCTTGTACTTGCGAATAGCCATGTCTGGTCAGTCCTCAGCTCGGGCTCGAGAAGATGTCGATGCTCTGGCCGGCGGCGACGCTCACGATGGCCCGCTTGGTGTCCTTGCGCTTGCCCTCACCGTTGCGGGTGCGACGCGTCTTGCCCTTGCGGTTGATCGTGTTGACGGCCGTCACCTTGACGCCGAACACGTTCTCGACGGCGATCTTGATCTCCGTCTTGTTCGCGTCCGGACGCACCAGGAACGTGTACTTGTTGTCGTCGATGAGCGCGTACGTCTTCTCGGAGACGACGGGCGCGATCAGGACGTCGCGGTGGTCCTTGTGCAGGGTGCTCATGCTCACTCACCAGCCTTCGTGAAACCGGCGGCCTGCGCGGTCTCCTCGGTGTCGAACCAGACCTCGGCGACCGTCTGGTCGTACCAGGGGCTGTCCGCGGTGTGGTACTTCATCGAGTCGGCGTTGCCCTTGATCTCGTGACCCTTGGGGGCGTTGCCGCTCTTGAGCGGGGCCTTGGAGCCGGGACCGTAGGGCTGCGTCTTGGTCGCACCCTCGGTCGCGTCGGCGGCCGGGGCCTCGACCTTCTCGGCGGGCTCGACGTCGGCCTTCGTGGCCTCGGCCTTCTTCGCCGGAGCCTTCTTCGCCTTGGCCTTCGTGGCCGGCTTCGCAGCAGGCTTGGCGTCGGCCTCGACGACCGCGGCGCTCAGCGCGACGGTCTCGGTGCCCTCGGCCGAACGCGCCTCGACGAAGGCCTCGAACGCGGCCTGCGTGAAGATCACGTCGTCGCTCAGCACGACGTCGTACGTGTTCAGCTGGTCGAAGGTCAGCACGACGAGGTCGGTGACGTTGCGCAGGCTCTTGGCCGTCAGCGCGTCCTCGCGCTTGACGACCACGAGCACGCGGCGACGCGTGGTGAGCTCGGCGATCGCGGCGACGGCGGCCTTGGTGGAGGGCACCTCACCGGTGACGAGCGACTCCACCACGTGCAGACGTCCGGAGCGGGCCCGGTCCGAGAGGGCACCGCGCAGGGCGGCGGCCTTCATCTTCTTGGGGGTCCGCTGGTCGTAGCTGCGCGGCGTGGGGCCGTGCACGATGCCACCACCGTTGTACTGAGGTGCGCGGATCGAGCCCTGACGGGCGCGGCCGGTTCCCTTCTGGCGGTAGGGCTTCTTGCCACCACCGGACACCTCGCCACGCGACTTGACGTCGTGCGTGCCCTGACGGGCGGCGGCGAGCTGGGCGGTGACGACCTGGTGGATCAGGGGGATGTTCGTCTGCACGCCGAAGATGTCGACGGGCAGCGCGGCATCAATGGTCTTGACGGCCATGGATCAGGCTCCCTTCGCGGCAGAGCGGACCACGACGAGTCCACCCTTGGGGCCGGGGACCGCGCCCTTGACGAGGATGACGCCCTTGGCGGCATCCACGGCGTGGACGGTCAGGTTCTGGGTGGTGACGGTCTCGGCGCCCATGTGGCCGGCCATGCGCAGGCCCTTGAAGACGCGACCCGGGGTGGCGCAGCCACCGATCGAGCCGGGCTTGCGGTGGTTGCGGTGCGCGCCGTGGGAGGCTCCGACGCCGGAGAAGCCGTGACGCTTCATGACGCCGGCGAAGCCCTTGCCCTTGCTCGTGGCGGTCACGTCGATCTCGTCGCCCGCGGCGAAGATCTCCGGGGAGATCTCCTGGCCCAGGGCGTAGTCGGCGATGGCCTCGGTGCGGATCTCGACGACGTGGCGGCGCGGCGTGACGCCGGCCTTCGCGAAGTGTCCGGCCTCGGGCTTGTTGACCTTGCGTCCGTCGATCTCGCCGAAGCCGATCTGGACGGCGCTGTAGCCGTCGGTCTCGGGCGTGCGGATCTGCGTGACGACGTTGGTCTCGGCAGCGAGGACCGTGACGGGCACGATCTTGCCCTCGGCGTCCCAGACCTGGGTCATGCCGAGCTTGCGGCCCAGGAGGCCGCGCGCGTTGACGGTGGAGGAGGTGCTCATGTGTTCAGGTCCTCCCTCAGAGCTTGATCTCGATGTCGACACCGGCCGGCAGGTCGAGTCGCATGAGCGAGTCGACGGTCTTCGGCGTCGGGTCGATGATGTCGATGAGCCGCTTGTGCGTACGCATCTCGAAGTGCTCGCGGCTGTCCTTGTACTTGTGCGGCGACCGGATGACGCAGTACACGTTCTTCTCGGTCGGCAGGGGCACGGGGCCGGCCACGGAGGCTCCGGTGCGCGTGACCGTGTCGACGATCTTGCGCGCCGAGGTGTCGATCACCTCGTGGTCGTAGGCCTTGAGCCGGATACGGATCTTCTGTCCCGCCATGCTCTGGTCGTCCTTACTCTTCGTCAGCTGTGTGTGCCCCTGGGGCTGGTTCTCCCTGGAGGGGATCGCTCCCCCTCCGCCCCCGAGGTCGGGCGTGTCGCGGAGTTGACCACGAGCGTGCGCGAACCTTCTGGAGTTGGGTGGTTGGACCGCCGGTCCCGGGCCGCGGCCTCTGACGAGTCCGCGTCTCCTACGTTTCCAGCAGCCAGGCCGTTCACCGTGCGGCGCACCCGTCGGTCCCGGCGTGAGTTCCGGGCAAGCACGCCCCAGCAATACGGCCGGAGCAACCGCACTAGTCTGACAGAGACTCCCCCGCAAACACAAATCGCCCCCTCCCCCGTTCTCGGGGGGCACGCGTGGGGGCTCCGTCGCCCCGCGGTCGCGCGGCGTCAGCACCCGCTGAGCCTGCTGCTGCGTCGGGCCGACTCCTCCTCGCGGTGGGCTCCGAAAGGTCCTCGACCGAGGACCTGGGTGCGTCTCCGGACCGGGCTCGCGAGCTCCGGCGGGGCCAGGAGGCAAGAGGTAGGTGACGCGCCGAACCACTCCGTCAGAGGTAGGTGACGCACCTGTCTGCCGCGCTGAGAGGTGCGATGCCTACCGCAGACCAGACGGTCAGGTGCGTCACCTACCCCCGCGCACTCGCCGACTGCCCGGGAGCCCGCCCGAATCCGGTGCCTCCCGGCCGGTCGAGGCCCTCTCGGAGTCCGCCGCGGACGCGACCGTAGCCGGCGCACCACCACGTCGAGCGCCACACAGCCGGCGCACGGTGGGTCGAGACCCCCGCAGGAAGCGCGCCCACGAGCCCGGACACGACGAAGCCCCCCGGACCCGAGGGTCCGAGGGGCTTCGTCTCAGCAGTGCTGGTGTGTCGTCAGATCACTTGTTGATCTTGGTGACACGACCGGCGCCGACGGTGCGGCCGCCCTCGCGGATGGCGAAGCGCAGGCCCTCCTCCATGGCGATCGGCTGGATCAGCTCGACGCTCATCTCGGTGTTGTCGCCGGGCATGACCATCTCGGTGCCCTCGGGCAGCGTGACGACGCCGGTGACGTCCGTCGTGCGGAAGTAGAACTGCGGACGGTAGTTGTTGAAGAACGGCGTGTGACGGCCACCCTCCTCCTTGGACAGGATGTAGACCTGGCCCTCGAACTCCGTGTGCGGCGTGGTGGAACCGGGCGCGATGATGACCATGCCGCGCTCGACGTCCTCACGCTTCGTGCCACGCAGGAGCAGTCCGACGTTCTCGCCGGCCTGGCCCTCGTCGAGCAGCTTGCGGAACATCTCGATGCCCGTGACGGTCGTCGTCTGCTTGGTCTCACGGATGCCGACGATGTCGACGGTCTCGTTGACCTTGACGATGCCGCGCTCGATGCGACCGGTGATGACCGTGCCACGACCGGTGATCGTGAAGACGTCCTCGACCGGCATGAGGAACGGCTTGTCCGTCTCACGCGGGGGCAGCGGGATGTACTCGTCGACCGCGTTCATGAGCTCGAGGATCGACTCGCCCCACTTGGCGTCGCCCTGCAGCGCCGGGTGAGCAGCGACCTTGACGACGGGGACGTTGTCGCCGTCGAACTCCTGGTCGCTGAGCAGCTCGCGGACCTCGAGCTCGACGAGCTCCAGGATCTCCTCGTCGTCGACCATGTCGCACTTGTTCAGGGCGACGACCATGGCGGGGACGCCGACCTGGCGGGCCAGGAGGACGTGCTCACGGGTCTGCGGCATCGGGCCGTCGGTGGCGGCGACCACGAGGATCGCGCCGTCCATCTGAGCCGCGCCGGTGATCATGTTCTTGACGTAGTCGGCGTGACCGGGGCAGTCGACGTGCGCGTAGTGACGGTTCTCCGTCTGGTACTCCACGTGCGCGATCGAGATCGTGATGCCGCGCTGACGCTCCTCGGGAGCCTTGTCGATCTGGTCGAAGGCCGAGGCCTCGTTCAGATCGGGGTACTTGTCGTGCAGCACCTTGGTGATCGCCGCGGTCAGCGTCGTCTTACCGTGGTCGATGTGACCGATGGTGCCGATGTTCATGTGCGGCTTGGTCCGCTCGAACTTCGCCTTAGCCACTGGGGCTCCTTCTGGGTTGTGAGTTGCAGTGTCTGGAATGTTGCCGGATCTGAAAGCCGTCGGGTCCCGCGGGGAGACCTAGGCCACCTTACCGATGACGCCGAGCGTTACTCGCCGCGGGCCTTCTTGATGATCTCCTCCGCCACGGCCTTGGGGACCTCGGCGTAGGAGTCGAACTGCATCGAGTACGAGGCACGCCCCGAGGTCTTGGACCTCAGGTCGCCCACGTAGCCGAACATCTCGGACAGCGGTACCAGTGCCTTGATCATCTTGGCACCGCCGTAGCCCTCCTCCATCGCCTGGACCTGTCCACGGCGGGAGTTGAGGTCGCCGATCACGTCGCCCATGTAGTCCTCGGGCGTCGTGACCTCGACGGCGAACATCGGCTCGAGCAGAGCCGGGTCGGCCTTGCGTGCGGCCTCCTTGAAGGCCATGTTGCCGGCCAGCTTGAACGCCAGCTCGCTGGAGTCGACGTCGTGGTACGCGCCGTCCTCCAGGGTGAACTTGACGTCGACCATGGGGTAGCCGGCGAGCACGCCGAACTCCATGGCTGCCTGACCGCCGGCGTCAACCGAGGGGATGTACTCCTTCGGCACGCGACCACCGGTGACCTCGTTGTGGAACTCGTAGCCGCCCTCGCCGCCCGCGTCGGGGCCATTGGGGGCCACGCCGATGACGACCTTGGCGAACTGTCCGGAACCACCGGTCTGCTTCTTGTGGGTGTAGCTGTGACCGGTGACCGTCTTCTTGATGGTCTCGCGGTACGCGACCTGCGGCTTGCCGACGTTGGCCTCGACCTTGAACTCGCGCTTCATGCGGTCCACGAGGATGTCGAGGTGGAGCTCGCCCATGCCGGCGATGATCGTCTGTCCGGTCTCCTCGTCGGTGTGGACCTGGAACGTCGGGTCCTCCTCGGCGAGCTTCTGGATGGCGACGCCGAGCTTCTCCTGGTCGCTCTTGGTCTTGGGCTCGATGGCGACCTGGATGACCGGGTCGGGGAAGGTCATCGACTCGAGCACGATCGGCTTGGCCGAGTCGGCCAGCGTCTCGCCCGTGGTCGTGTCCTTGAGGCCCATGACGGCCACGATCTGGCCGGCGCCGACCGACGCGATCTCCTCACGCTTGTTGGCGTGCATCTGGTAGACCTTGCCGATCCGCTCCTTGCGGCCCTTGGTCACGTTGAGCACCGAGGTGCCCGACTCCAGGCGACCGGAGTACACGCGGACGAAGGTGAGCTTGCCCAGGTGCGGGTCCGTGGCGATCTTGAAGGCCAGGCCGGCGAACGGCGCGTCCTCCGACGGCGGGCGGGTGTCCTCGACGGTCTCGTCCTTGGCGTCGTGGCCCTTGACGTCGCCCACGTCGATCGGGGACGGCAGGAAGTCGACGACGGCGTCGAGCAGGGGCTGCACGCCCTTGTTCTTGAACGCCGTGCCGCACAGCACCGGGTTGAGCTCGGCGGCCAGGGTGGCGCGACGGATCGCGGCCTTCAGCTCGTCGACGGGGATGTCCTCGCCGTCGAGGAACTTCTCGGCGATCGCGTCGTCGACGTCGGAGAGCGTCTCCAGGAGGGCCTCGCGACCCTCGGCGGCGGCGTCGGCGAGCTCGGCCGGGATCTCCTCGACCGTGTAGTCCTCACCGATCGTCGTCTCGCCGCGCCACGTGAGGGCACGCATGCCGACGAGGTCGACGACGCCGAGGAAGTCGCTCTCGGCACCGATGGGCAGCTGCAGGACCAGCGGCGTGGCGCCGAGGCGCTCGCGGATGGTCTTGACGCAGAAGTCGAACGAGGCGCCCGTGCGGTCGAGCTTGTTGACGAAGCACATGCGCGGCACGCCGTACTTGTCGGCCTGGCGCCACACGGTCTCGGACTGCGGCTCGACGCCGGCGACACCGTCGAACACGGCGACGGCACCGTCGAGGACGCGCAGCGAGCGCTCGACCTCGACCGTGAAGTCGACGTGACCGGGGGTGTCGATGATGTTGATCTGGTGGTCCTTCCACCAGCAGGTCGTCGCGGCGGACGTGATGGTGATGCCGCGCTCCTGCTCCTGCTCCATCCAGTCCATGGTGGCGCCGCCGTCGTGGACCTCACCGATCTTGTAGGTGATGCCGGTGTAGAACAGGATCCGCTCGGTGGTGGTGGTCTTGCCGGCGTCGATGTGCGCCATGATGCCGATGTTGCGGACCCGGGTCAGGTCGGTGGTGATGTCGGTTGCCACGTGGCTTCAGCTTTCCTTCGGAAGTCTTGGATGTTCTGTCGCCGGAGCACCGGGGTGCTCCGGCGAACCGGCTACCAGCGGTAGTGGGCGAAGGCGCGGTTGGCCTCTGCCATCTTGTGCGTGTCCTCGCGCTTCTTGACGCTGCCGCCGAGGCCGTTGCTGGCGTCGAGGAGCTCGTTCATGAGGCGCTCGGCCATCGTCTTCTCGCGACGCTCGCTCGAGTACTTGACCAGCCAGCGCAGGGCGAGGGTGGTCTGGCGGGCGGGGCGGACCTCGATCGGGACCTGGTAGGTCGCACCGCCGACACGACGGGACTTGACCTCGAGGGCGGGCTTGACGTTGTCGAGCGCGCGCTTGAGGGTGACGACCGGGTCGGTGCCGGACTTGTCGCGGGTGCCCTCGAGCGCGGTGTAGACGATGCGCTGGGCGGTCTGCTTCTTGCCGTCGACGAGGATCTTGTTGATCAGCATCGTGACGAGCTGGTTGTTGTAGACCGGGTCGGTCTCGGGGATGCGCTTCGGCGCGGGACCCTTGCGAGGCATTAGCTCTTCTCCTTCTTCGCGCCGTAGCGGCTGCGAGCCTGCTTGCGACCCTTGACACCCTGGGTGTCGAGGGAGCCGCGAACGATCTTGTAGCGCACACCCGGGAGGTCCTTCACACGGCCGCCACGCACGAGCACGATGGAGTGCTCCTGGAGGTTGTGGCCCTCACCGGGGATGTACGCGGTGACCTCGGTACCGGAAGACAGACGCACACGAGCGACCTTGCGAAGCGCCGAGTTCGGCTTCTTCGGGGTCGTGGTGTAGACGCGGGTGCAGACACCGCGGCGCTGGGGCGAGCCCTTGAGTGCCGGCGTGGTGGTCTTGGTCACCTTGGTCTGGCGGCCCTTGCGGACCAGCTGGTTGATCGTGGGCACTACGGACTTCTTTCTTCAGGCGAGAAGGACTCTGAGTCGTGCTGCACTCGCCGCCGAACTGGTGCTGGGTGGCGGGATGCGCGCAGCGGCCTGGCAGATCCAGGCACAGCACTCAACAGTACCTTCCCGCACAACGCCCGAGCAAATCGCGGAGTTCCCGCGGCCGGGCTGCTCCGGACGGGTCTCGTCCTGCGGCTGCGTCGGCTCGGACTCGTCCTGCGGCTGCGCTGACTCGGCGCCGAGCCGGGTCAGGCTCCGAAAGGCCTCGAACGGGGAGCCGACCGGGCCGGCGGGGCCACCACCGGGCAGTGAGAGGTAGGTGGGCCGCGCCACGCGAGGGGTGGAGGTAGGCCGCCCGCGGATGGCGGGCCCGTATCCGCGGGCGGCCTACCTCCCGGGGCGGCTGAAGCGCGGGCCACCTACCGCGCGGGGCACGGAGCGGGCGCACCCGGATCGGCGCGCACCCAGGTCCCTCGTCGAGGCCTCCGCGGCGCAGGTCCGCGGCGAGGCGCGGCGGCGCAGCCGCAGGACGGGACGAAGCCGGGCGGCGCAGCCTCGGGACGAGACCTACTCCCCCGGCGCGAGCAGCTCGGTCAGGTGGATCGCCGGCACGTCGGCCAGGTCGTCGAGCTGGGTGCGGCAGGAGAAGCCGTCGGCCAGGACGACCGCGCCCTCCCCCATCGCGCGGACGGCGGGCATCAGCTGCTGCTCCGCGACCGCCACCGACACCTCGTAGTGGCCACGCTCGACCCCGAAGTTGCCGGCCAGGCCGCAGCAGCCCGACAGCCTCGTGACCGTGGCCCCGGTCCGGCCGAGCAGGTCCATGTCGGCCTCGAAGCCGAGCACCGACGACTGGTGGCAGTGCGGCTGGACGACGACCTCGGTGCCCCTGAGGTCCGGCGGCTCCCAGCCGTCGGTCCGCGCCAGCAGCTCGGCCACGGTGTGCACGCCTGCCGCGACCTCGACGGCCCGCGGGTCGTCGGTCAGCTCCACGGCGTCGGACCGCAGGACGGCGAGGCACGAGGGCTCGAGGCCGACCACCGGCACGCCGGCGGCGACGTACTCGTGCAGCACGGCCACGGTGCGCTCGACGAGCTCGCGGGCGGTGTCGAGCTGGCCGGTCGTGATCCACGTGAGCCCGCAGCAGGACTGCTTCTGCACGACCTCGACCCGGTAGCCGGCGGACTCCAGGAGCCGGACGGCGGCGAGGCCGCCCGACGTGGAGAAGTACTCGGTGAAGGAGTCGGCCCAGATCGCCACGCGCGGTCGCTCGTCGCGGGAGGCCTCGGCCCGAGCGGTGAGCAGCGGTCGCGCCGCCCGGCTGAAGCGCTGCGTGGCGAAGGCAGGCAGGCTGCGACGCTGGTCGACGCCCGCCACCCAGCGCGCCACGTGGGCGAGTCCGGGCACGCGCAGCGCGAGGTTCGCCAGGCGAGCCACCGGAGAGGTGAGCCGCGCCCAGAACGGCAGCTTGCCGAGCACGTAGTGGCTGCGGGGACGGACCCGCCCCCGGTAGGTCTGGTGCAGCACCTCGGACTTGTAGGTGGCCATGTCGATGCCGGTGGGGCAGTCGTTCAGGCAGCCCTTGCAGGAGAGGCAGAGGTCGAGCGCCTCGTGCACCTCGGGAGCGCGGTAGCCGCCGGTGACGAGACGTCCGTCGACCATCTCCTGCAGCACACGGGCGCGGCCACGGGTGGAGTCCTTCTCGTCGCGGGTGGCCTGGAACGAGGGGCACATGACGCCGTTCGACGTCCGGTTGTCGGCCAGGCACTTGCCGACGCCGGTGCAGCGGTGCACGGCGGCACCCAGGTCGCCGTCGTCGTGCAGCAGGCGCAGGCCGCGACGGGTGCCCTGGAGGCCCGCGGCCCAGCCCTTGCCCTGCGCGCGTAGATCGGCATCCAGGGCGCGCACGCCCGGCAGGGGTGCCGGGACTCCGCGGCCATGGGGGGCGGCGGACGGCACAGGATCGGGGTCGACGAGGACGCCGGGGTTGAGCAGGTCGTCGGGGTCGAGCACGTGCTTGACCCCGCGGAAGAGCGCGAGCGCCGGGGCGGAGTACATGAGCGGCAGCAGCTCCGAGCGGGCCCGGCCGTCGCCGTGCTCGCCCGAGAAGGAGCCGCCGTGCGACGCGGTCAGGCGGGCGGCGTCCTCGATGAAGGCCCGGTACCCGGCCGGACCACCGGGCTCGGAGATCGGGAAGTCGATCCGCACGTGCACGCAGCCGTCGCCGAGGTGGCCGTACGGCTCGCCGTGCAGGTCGTGCTGCTGGAGCAGGGCGTCGAAGTCGCGCAGGTAGGCGCCGACGCTCGCGGGCGGCACGGCGGCGTCCTCCCAGCCGGAGAGCGCGGGACGGTCCCAGATGCGTGAGGCGAGACCGGCGCCCTCCTCGCGGATCCGCCAGAACGCCGCCTGCTCGGCCACCGACGTGACGTGGCGGTGCGCCAGCGCGGCCGAGTCGGCCACGACGCGGTCGGCGTGGGCCGCGAGCTCGGCGGGGTCGTCGCCGGCCAGCTCCACGTAGAGGAAGCCGCCGCCGCGGGGGTACTCGGGCACGCCCGCGGCACCCTTGGCGGCCCGGTAGACCTCGATGATCCGGGCGCCCAGGCCCTCGCAGGCGATCGGACCGTGCGGAAGCATGGTGGGCACGTCGTCCCCGGCCTCGGCCATCGACCCGTAGCCCAGCACGACGAGGTGCACGTGGCGCGGCGTGGCCACGAGGTCGACGGTGGCGCCGAGCAGCACGCCGAGCGTGCCCTCGGACCCGGCCATGAAGGACGCGACGTCGAAGCCCCGCTCGGGCAGCAGGTGCTCGAGGCTGTAGCCGGAGACCTGGCGGCCGAAGCGGCCGAGCTCGGTGCGCACGGTCGCGAGGTCGGTCGCGACGACGTCGCGCAGCCGGTCCAGGGTGGGCGACGTCGCGGTGACGTCACGGCCCACCACCAGGCGCTCCCCCGTCCCCGTGGCGAGGTCCAGCGCGGCCACGTTGTCGGAGCTGCGGCCGTACCCGAGGGCACGGTTGCCGCACGCGTTGTTGCCGATCATGCCGCCGATCGTGCAGCGGGTGTGCGTGGACGGGTCGGGCCCGAAGCGCAGGCCCTGCGGCGCCGCGACCTTCTGCAGCGCAGCGTGCACCACACCCGGGTCGACCCGTGCGACCCGCCGCTCGGCGTCGACCTCGTGCACCCGGTTGAGGTGCTTGGCGAAGTCGACCACGATCCCGGTGCCGACGGCGTTGCCGGCGATGGAGGTGCCGGCGCCGCGGGACGTGACGGGCACCCCGGTGGCGCGCGACGCGTCGAGGACGGCGAGCACCTCGTCGACCTCGCGCGGCCGCACGACCACCTGCGGCACGACGCGGTAGAGCGAGGCGTCGGTGCTGTAGAGCGCACGCGTGGTGGTCGAGTCGTCGACGTCGGCGACGCCGCGGCGGCGCAGCTCGGCCACCACGTCGGTCGCGGAGGCGCTCCCGGCCGTCGGCGGCGCCTCGAGGCTCACCACAGCTCGAGCGAGGCGTCGAGGATCCCCGCGACGTCGTCCTCGGTGACCTCGCGCGGGGCCGTGGCGAGGAGGCGCTGCTGCTTCATGGCGCCCTCGACGAGCGGGTCGAGGTCGGCGGCGCCGAACCCGACGGCGGCGAGGCCGGCGGGGATGCCGACGTCGCGCATGACCGCCGTGAGAACCTGCGGCAGCAGGTCGGCCGGGTCGTCGGTCATGACGGCGTCGGGGTCGAGCAGCCGGGCGGCGCGCACGTGGCGGTCGGGGGCGGCGTCGAAGGTGAACCGGAACGCGGCGGGTGCGGTGAGGGAGACCGCCATGCCGTGCGGCACCAGGCCGGCGTGGCCGGAGGCGCCGTCGTCGGCCGGGTAGTGGTCGGGACGGAACTCGCGGACCTGTCCGGCGATCGGGTAGGCGTTCGCGTGCGGGATGTGCACGCCCGCGTTGCCGAACCCGAGCCCGGCGAAGGTGGCGGCCGTGGCCACCTGCGTGCGCGCCTCGAGGTCGCCGCCGTGGGTCACGGCGCGGCGGAAGGACGTGGCCATGAGGGCGAGCGCGCGCTCGGACCAGACGTCGGAGATCGGGTTGGAGCCGCAGTAGGGCACCCGCTGGTCGGCGGTCTTGGCCTCGTAGGACGCGTAGGGCCGAGCCGTGTAGCTCTCCAGCGCGTGGCACAGGATGTCGAGCCCGGACGCGGCGGTCACGTTCGCCGGCTGGGTCAGGGTCAGCTCGGGGTCCACGACGGCCAGGGTCGGCCGCAGCCGGGGGTGGGAGATGCCGGTCTTGACGTGCTGGCTCACCACGTCGAGGACGCAGATGGTCGTGCTCTCGCTGCCCGTCCCGGTCGTGGTCGGCACGGCCACGAGGGGAAGCAGCGGGTTGGCCGGGGCGCGACCGCCGCCGACGGGGGCGTTCACGTAGTCCATGAGCTCGCCGTCGTTGGTCAGCATCAGGTCGACGGCCTTGGCGGTGTCGATGCTGCTGCCGCCACCGACCGCGAGCACGGCGTCGAACGGGCCGTTCTCGCGGGCGAAGGCGATGGCCTCGAGCAGGCTCGCGTCGGTGGGCTCCACCCGACTCCGGTCGAAGGTCACGACGTCGATCCCGTCGCGACCGACGCGCTCGGCGATCTCGGCGGGCGCCCCGGTGGCGGCCACGCCGGGGTCGGTCACGAGCAGCACCCGCCGCGCGCCCAGCACGGCGAGGTCGTGGCCGAGCTCGTGGCGCGCGCCGACGCCCAGCTTGAGGCCGGGAGCACCGTAGGTGAAGACGGTCTCGGGATGGTCGGGGGTGAACCCGCTCGCACCGTGGCTCATGTCCGCTCCTGCCGGCCGGGATCCGATGATCGGGAGATGTCGTCCGACAGTAGCATGCTACTGACGACGAACGAGGCGGTCCGCGTCCTCCAGGCCGCGACGTCGACCTCCGGGTCCAGCTGGCGCGCGAGCAGCTCGGCGGTGTGCACGAGGTGGTCGCGCATGAGCACCGCCGCGCTCCGGACGTCACCGGCGACGACCGCCTCGACGATGGGCGTGTGCTCCTCGAGGATCTCCTGCGCACCACGCGACCGGTGCAGGGTCACCGCGCCTCGCGCCTGGATGGAGGCGCGCAGCGCCAGCACCTCCTCCCCCAGCCTGCTGTTGCCGCTCACCGCGTGCAGGGCGGCGTGCAGGGCCCGGTCGTGGCCGTCGAACGCCTGCTCGTCCCCGTCCCTGGCCGCCTGCGCCATCGCCGCCAGGTGACGCTCCAGAGCGGCGCACTGGTCGGCGTCGGCGTGCCGTGCGGCGAACGCGGCGGCGGGGACCTCCAGCAGCAGGCGCAGGTCGAAGACCTCCAGCACGTCCTGCACCGTGACGCCCCGGACCCGGAGCCCCCGGTTGCGCTCGACCGTGACGAGCCCGGCGTCGGCCAGGCGGAGCACGGCCTCGCGCACGGGGGTGCGGGAGACCTCGAGCTCGTCGGCGAGCCGGTAGATCGAGTGCTGGGACCCCGGAGCCATCCGACCGGTCAGGATCTCCTCCCGCAGGCGGGCGAACACCCGCTCGGCGGTCGTCGTGCGGGCGGTCATCGCGTCGCCTCCTCGCCCCGTGTCCGGACCTGACGCGCCAACCTACCGCGCCTGCGTCGACCTGGGAGGCGCACCGTTGTGCGCCTGCGGCAGGATGGAACGGACCGGTTCGCGCTCCGGACCGGTCGAGGCACGCCCCCGCACCGGGCTCGACCCAGCCCCGAGGAGACCCATGAGACGGACCGCGACCCTGCTCGCCCTCGTCGGCGTGCTCACCCTCGGCGCGTGCGAGACCCGGTCCCAGTCCGACGTCGACCCGAGTGCCGACCCGAGCGCCCAGGCCTCTGCCGCCGTCGACGTCACCGAGCACGAGTCCGGCCCGCAGAGCCCGATCTCCTACGGGCTGGAGGTGCCCTCCGGCGCCGCGCAGCTCGGCCCGCTCGTGCGCTACCGCAGCCCCGCACTCATCCAGGCCTACCAGCCGCAGCTCGACGCGGCCGAGGCCCAGAGGGAGGCGGCCGAGGCCGACGGCGACGAGGACGCCTCCGAGGCACCGGAGCCCACGCCGAGCGAGAGCGAGACGCCCGCGACGCGCCCCAGCGACGACACGTTCGCCCTCATCGACGACGCACCTCGCCCCGACGTCACGATCTCGCTGCTGCGCGTCGACGGGGACCCGACGCTCGTGCTGCGGCGGCTGATCGCCCAGGTCAACGCCGTCATCCCCGATGCCAACCTCGTCGAGGACGACCTCTCGCAGTACTGCAGGGCCGAGGGCAAGCGGATCACCGGCTGCACGGTCTCCGCGCGCGGCGCCACCGCCGACGACCGCGACATCCGCATCACCATCACCGCCGACCCCGGCGACGTGGCCACCCGCACCGCGTACCCGGCCAGCGACCGCCGCCCCGTCATGACCGTGCGCGCCGAGTACCTGGGCGATCCCCGCAGTGGTCAGCTGGAGCCCCGCGCCTCCTCGGCCGAGGTCCCCCGCGACGTCGAGGGCGAGGACCGGTCCGGGCTCATCTGGCCGAGCATGGACGTCGAGGCCGAGGGCAGCGAACCCCTGCTCGACGGACGCTGGACCGTCCCGTCCACGGGGACCCTCCTGCTGAGCGGCGACCGACCGCGCTTCGCGGCCGTCGTGGCCGACCGGGTGCGCGAGGCCGACGCGATCGCCGAGGACTTCGCGGCCAGCGTCGGGACGCCCACCAAGGACGTGGTGGAGGACCTCAACGAGATCAGCACGACGTACTCGGCGCGCGGCGAGGACGGGAGCCGCGCCCGCGCGACCTTCGTGCTGTCGGCCCGCGGGAGCTACGCGATGCTCTTCTACACGCCCACGCCCGCCAAGCCCTGATCGTCCCGGCTCGCTACCGACACCGCCCGCTACCGGTACTGGTCGAGGTGGTCGAGCGCGTGCTGGACGGCGGGCAGCAGCCGGCGTTCTCCGTCGTCGACGTGGTCGAGCGGGAGCCAGGCCGCGACGTCGGCGGTGCCGTCGACCTCGACGACCCGAGGCGCGGGCAGCGGTCGGCCGGGCCCTGCCCCCTCGACGGTGACGGCGTACAGCAGGTGGACGCCGTGGTAGTCCTCGAACCGGTCGTCGCGCCCGGGCGCCACGGTGTGCACGTCGTGGACGTCGACCAGGCGGCTGGTGGTCGCGGCGAGACCCGTCTCCTCGTGCAGCTCGCGCAGCACGGCGTCGTGCGGCGACTCCCCGTGCTCGACGCCGCCGCCGGGCAGCGCCCACCACCCCGCGGGGTAGCCGGACGGCGAGACCCGGGTCAGCAGCAGGTGCGGCACGCCGCACTCGTCGTCGACGACCACGACCGCATAGGCACCCAGTCGCTGCGTGCGACGCGCGTCCTGGCTGCTCGTCATCGGCTCCCCCTTGCCCGCTCCACTAGAGTTCATCCACGATGAGCGCTCTCGACCCGTTGCCCGTGACGACCGCTGCCCCCAAGGAGCGTGTCGCCTACCTCGACAACGCACGGTACTGGGTGATGCTGCTCGTCGTGATCGGGCACTCCCTGACGCAGTTCGTGGCCATGGACTCGGCGCGCGGCGTGTACGTGTGGATCTACGCGTTCCACATGCCGTTCTTCATCCTGATCTCCGGGTACACCGCGCGCCGGTACATGGGCGACGCCCGCCAGGTGCGGCGGATCGTCAGCACCCTCGTCGTCCCGTACCTGATCGTCGAGATCTCGATGCAGATGATCACGCGCCACTACACCGACGAGCCGGACCCCTACATGTTCCTCTCGCCCCAGTGGCTGGCCTGGTTCATGGCGGCGCTGTTCGTGTGGCGGCTGACCACCCCGATCTGGCGGGCGCTGAAGTACCCCATCACGACGTCGATCGCCATCTCGCTCCTCGTCGGGCTCATCGAGGTGCCGAACGTGCTCGCGCTGCCGAAGATCCTGGGGTTCCTGCCCTTCTACGTGATCGGGCTGCACATGAGTCGCGAGCGCTTCGAGCGGCTGGCCGACACCCGCATCCGCATCGCGTCGGCGCTGCTGCTCGCCGGCAGCTTCGTGGTCTGCTACCTGTACTCGGCCGACTGGACGCTCGACTGGCTGCTCTGGAAGCAGCGCTACGACGAGGACCCGTTGGGCGCCACCCCGCTCGAGGGGATCACGCAGCGCGCCGAGCTGTTGGTGGTGGGCCTCGTGCTCACGTTCGCGGCCCTCTCGCTCGTGCCGCGTCGACGCTCGTGGACGACGCTCATGGGCAGCCGCACCTTCTACTGCTACCTCCTGCACGGCTACATCATCCTGGTCCTGCGGTACCAGTTCGAGGTCTTCGACCGGATCGACCGGTACGGCGCCCCCGCCGCGGCCCTCACGATGGTAGTGGCCGTCGTGGTGGCCAACCTGCTGATGACCAAGCTCGTCTCCACCGTCTTCCGACCGGTCTTCGAGCCGCGCCTGACCTGGTTGTTCCGTCCCGAGGCGGACGCGAAGCCGGCCGAGAAGAAGGCGGCCACGGCGGGCTGAGTCGGCGCGCTGCCGGCGGTAGGTCTCGACCTGCGTGGGCGCTGCCTGCGCGGATCCGGTCCGGGCGTCGGGGTGACGCAGGATGCTGCGTTCGTCGGGGCCCGACGACAGCCCGAGAGCTCGACGAAGGTCCCGCCCCGCCGCCCGGTCGAGGCTCTTTCGGAGACCGCGCCGAGCGCTGGCCGAGGCAGCGCACCAGAAAGGTCGCGACCCCCTGCGAGAGCGCACCGGTGGGTCGGACGAAGGGCGACAGCGCACCACCACGTCACCCGCCCGAACGCCGACGGCCCCGGACCGTGAGGTCCGGGGCCGTCGGGGTGTCAGTCGCTCAGGACTCGTACGACGTGAAGTCGTAGTCGTCGAGCTGGACGGGCTGGCCGTCGGCGGAGCCGAAGCCGTAGTCGTAGGACTCGTAGCCCGTGACGGCGTACGCCGCCTGGCGTGCCTCCTCGGTGGGCTCGACCCGGATGTTGCGGTACCGGTCGAGACCGGTGCCTGCCGGGATGAGCTTGCCGATGATGATGTTCTCCTTCAGGCCACGCAGCGAGTCCGACTTGCCGTGGATCGCCGCGTCGGTGAGGACGCGGGTCGTCTCCTGGAAGGAGGCGGCCGACAGCCACGACTCGACGGCCAGCGAGGCCTTCGTGATGCCCATCAGCACCGGACGACCCGAGGCCGGGGTGCCGCCCTCGGCGACGACCCGACGGTTCTCGGACTCGAACGTCGCACGATCGGCCAGGTCACCGGGGATCAGGTTGGAGTCACCCTGCTCGATGACCGTCACCCGACGCAGCATCTGCCGCACGATGATCTCGATGTGCTTGTCGTGGATCGCCACGCCCTGGCTGCGGTAGACCTCCTGGACCTCGTCCACGAGGTGCTCCTGCGCCCGACGGACACCGAGGATGCGCAGGACCTCCTGCGGGTCCGGCGTGCCGTGCGTGAGCTGGTCGCCGACCTCGACGTGGGAGCCGTCCTCGATGAGCAGGCGCGAGCGCTTGCTGACCGGGTACTCCTGCTCCTCGGACCCGTCGTCGGGGACGACGACGAGCTTGCGGGTCTTGTCGGTGTCGTCGATGCGCACCCGTCCGGCCGACTCCGTGATGGGAGCGCGACCCTTGGGCTGGCGTGCCTCGAACAGCTCGACCACGCGCGGCAGACCGTGCGTGATGTCGTCACCGGCCACACCACCGGTGTGGAAGGTACGCATGGTCAGCTGCGTGCCGGGCTCACCGATCGACTGGGCGGCGATGGTGCCGACCGCCTCGCCGATGTCGACGAGCTTGCCGGTGGCCAGCGAACGGCCGTAGCACTTGGCGCAGGTACCGGCCGCCGCCTCGCACGTGAGCACCGTGCGGACCCGGATGGACTCCACACCGGCCACGACGAGCTGGCTGATCTCGACGTCGCCGAGGTCGCCACCGGCCTCCACGAGCACCTCGCCCGTCTCCGGGTGCGTGATCTGGGTGGCCGCGCTGCGCGAGTACGCCGAGGTCTCGACGTTCTCGGCGGGCACGAACGTGCCGTCGTCCAGGCGGGTCGCGATCACCTTGGGCAGACCGCGCTCGGTGCCGCAGTCCTCCTCGCGGATGATCACGTCCTGGCTGACGTCGACGAGTCGACGCGTCAGGTAGCCGGAGTCGGCCGTGCGCAGGGCGGTGTCGGCCAGGCCCTTGCGGGCACCGTGCGTCGCGATGAAGTACTCGACGACGCTCAGGCCCTCACGGAAGTTGGCCTTGATCGGGCGCGGGATGATCTCGCCCTTCGGGTTGGCCACGAGGCCACGCATGGCGGCGATCTGACGCACCTGCATCATGTTGCCTCGCGCACCCGAGTGGACCATCATCCAGATCGGGTTGTCGGCGTCGGCCGTGAACTTCTTCTCCATCTCGCTGGAGACCTCGGCCGTGGCCTGGGTCCAGATCTCGATGAGCTCCTGGCGCCGCTCGTCCTCGGTGATGAGACCGCGGTCGAACTGCTGCTGGACCTTGGCAGCCTGACCCTCGTACTTGGTGAGGATCTCCTGCTTGTTCTCCGGCGTGACGACGTCCTCGATGGAGATGGTGACGCCCGAGCGCGTGGCCCAGTGGAAACCGGTCTCCTTGAGGTTGTCGAGCGCGACGCCCACGTCGATCTTGCTGTAGCGCTCGGCGAGGTCGTTGACGATGACCCCGAGCTCCTTCTTGCCGACCTGGTAGTTCACGTACGCGTAGTCGTCCGGCAGCGCCTGGTTGAAGATGGCGCGACCCAGCGTGGTCTCGCGCGACTCGACCGTTCCGTCGACGCCCGGGATGCGGATGCGCACCTTGCTCTGCAGGGTGATCTCGTGGCGGTCGAACGCCATGACCGCCTCGGAGACCGAGCTGAACGCACGACCCTCGCCCACGTGCCCCTCACGCTCGAGCGTGAGGAAGTACAGGCCGATGATCATGTCCTGGGTCGGCATGGTGACCGGGCGGCCGTCGGACGGCTTCAGGATGTTGTTCGTGCTCAGCATGAGGATGCGGGCCTCGGCCTGCGCCTCGGCGCTCAGCGGCAGGTGCACGGCCATCTGGTCACCGTCGAAGTCGGCGTTGAAGGCCGAGCAGACGAGCGGGTGGATCTGGATGGCCTTGCCCTCGATGAGCTGCGGCTCGAACGCCTGGATGCCCAGACGGTGCAGGGTGGGTGCACGGTTGAGCAGCACGGGGTGCTCGGTGATGACCTCCTCGAGCACGTCCCAGACCTCGGCCCGGACTCCGCGCTCGACCATGCGCTTGGCGCTCTTGATGTTCTGCGCGTGGTTGAGGTCGACGAGACGCTTCATGACGAACGGCTTGAACAGCTCGATCGCCATCTGCTTGGGCAGACCGCACTGGTGCAGCTTGAGCTGCGGGCCGACCACGATGACCGAACGGCCGGAGTAGTCGACGCGCTTGCCGAGCAGGTTCTGACGGAACCGACCCTGCTTGCCCTTGAGCATGTCCGAGATGGACTTGAGCGGACGGTTGCCCGGCCCCGTGACGGGACGGCCACGACGGCCGTTGTCGAACAGCGAGTCGACGGCCTCCTGCAGCATCCGCTTCTCGTTGTTGACGATGATCTCGGGCGCGCCGAGGTCGAGCAGTCGCTTGAGGCGGTTGTTGCGGTTGATGACGCGGCGGTACAGGTCGTTGAGGTCGCTCGTCGCGAAGCGGCCACCGTCGAGCTGGACCATCGGACGCAGCTCCGGCGGGATCACCGGGACGGCGTCGAGGACCATGCCCTCGGGGTGGTTGCTGCTGCCGAGGAACGCGGAGACGACCTTGAGGCGCTTGAGCGCACGGGTCTTCTTCTGGCCCTTGCCGGTGGCGATGATCTCGCGCAGCGACTCGGCCTCGGCGTCGAGGTCGAACGACTGCAGGCGCTTCTGGATGGCGGCGGCGCCCATGTACCCCTCGAAGTACGCACCGAAGCGGTACGTCATCTCGCGGTAGAGCATCTCGTCGCCCTCGAGGTCCTGGACCTTGAGGTTCTTGAAGCGGTCCCAGACCTCGTTCAGGCGGTCGATCTCGCGCTGGATGCGGTCACGACGCTGCTTGGCCTCACGCTCGGCGGCGTCCTTGACCTTGCGCTTGGCGTCGGCCTTGGCACCCTCGGCCTCGAGGGCCTTGAGGTCCTCCTCGAGCTTCTGCAGACGCTCGTTGACCTCGTTGTCGCGACGGGTCTCGAGCTGCTCGACCTCGAGGCCGATCTTCGACTCCAGGGACGACAGGTCGCGGTGACGCGCGTCCTCGTCGACGCGGGTGATCATGTAGGCCGCGAAGTAGATGACCTTCTCGAGGTCCTTCGGGGCGAGGTCGAGCAGGTAGCCCAGACGGCTGGGAACACCCTTGAAGTACCAGATGTGGGTGACGGGAGCGGCGAGCTCGATGTGGCCCATGCGCTCGCGACGGACCTTCGAACGGGTCACCTCGACGCCGCAGCGCTCGCAGATGATGCCCTTGAAGCGCACGCGCTTGTACTTGCCGCAGTAGCACTCCCAGTCCCGGGTGGGACCGAAGATCTTCTCGCAGAAGAGGCCGTCACGCTCAGGCTTGAGCGTGCGGTAGTTGATCGTCTCAGGCTTCTTGACCTCGCCGAACGACCACTGACGGATGTCGTCCGCGGTGGCGAGGCCGATCTTGAGCTGATCGAAGAAGTTCACGTCGAGCACGTTGTCTTCTTTCCCTTACGTTTCGAAAGTTCTGTGTAGAGCGGGGAGTGAGGGTGGGGCGCCGCCGAGGCGGCGCCCCAGGGGCTCACACTTCTTCGACGCTGGAGGGCTCGCGACGCGACAGGTCGATGCCGAGCTCCTCGGCGGCGCGGAAGAGGTCTTCCTCCGCGTCGCGCATCTCGACCCTCGAGCCGTCGGCCGAGAGGACCTCGACGTTCAGGCACAGCGACTGCATCTCCTTGACGAGCACCTTGAAGGACTCCGGGATGCCGGGCTCGGGCACGTTCTCGCCCTTGACGATGGCCTCGTAGACCTTCACGCGGCCCACGATGTCGTCGGACTTGATCGTCAGGAGCTCCTGCAGCGCGTACGCGGCACCGTAGGCCTCGAGGGCCCAGACCTCCATCTCACCGAAGCGCTGGCCACCGAACTGGGCCTTACCGCCGAGCGGCTGCTGGGTGATCATCGAGTACGGACCGGTCGAGCGGGCGTGGATCTTGTCGTCTACCAGGTGGTGCAGCTTCAGGATGTACATGTAGCCGACGCTGATCGGGTCGGGGAACTTCTCGCCGGTACGACCGTCGAAGAGCACCGCCTTGCCGTCGGGGCCGACCATGCGCTCGCCGTCGCGGTTGGGCAGGGTCGAGGCGAGCAGGCCCTGGATCTCGTCCTCGCGGGCACCGTCGAAGACGGGCGTCGCGATGTTGGAGTTCGAGGGTGCCCGGTCGGCGCCGATGGCGCGCAGCCGGTCGGCCCACTCGTCCTTCATGTCCTTGATGTCCCAGCCGGCCTTGGCGACCCACCCGAGGTGGATCTCCAGCACCTGGCCGACGTTCATGCGGCCGGGCACGCCCAGCGGGTTCAGCACGATGTCGACCGGCGTCCCGTCCTCGAGGAACGGCATGTCCTCGATGGGCAGGATCTTGGAGATGACGCCCTTGTTGCCGTGACGTCCGGCCAGCTTGTCGCCGTCGGAGATCTTGCGCTTCTGCGCCACGTACACGCGCACCAGCTGGTTCACGCCGGGGCTCAGCTCGTCGCCGTCGGCCGCGTCGAACACGCGGACGCCGATGACGGTGCCGGACTCGCCGTGGGGCACCTTGAGCGACGTGTCGCGGACCTCGCGCGCCTTCTCGCCGAAGATGGCGCGCAGCAGGCGCTCCTCCGGCGTCAGCTCGGTCTCGCCCTTGGGCGTGACCTTGCCGACGAGGATGTCGCCGTTGCCGACCTCCGCGCCGATGCGGATGATGCCGCGCTCGTCGAGGTCGGCCAGCATCTCCTCGCTGACGTTCGGGATGTCGCGGGTGATCTCCTCCGGGCCCAGCTTGGTGTCGCGCGCGTCGACCTCGTGCTCCTCGATGTGGATCGAGGTGAGCAGGTCGTCCTGCACGACGCGCTGGCTGAGGATGATCGCGTCCTCGTAGTTGTGGCCCTGCCAGGGCATGAAGGCCACGAGCAGGTTGGTGCCTAGAGCCATCTCGCCCTCGTCGGTGCACGGACCGTCGGCCAGCGGGGTGCCGACCTCGACGCGCTGGCCCTCGGCGACGAGGGGGCGCTGGTTCGTGCAGGTGCCGTGGTTGGAGCGGCGGAACTTGGCCAGGCGGTACGTGGTGTACGTGCCCTCGTCCTCCATGATCTCGACCATGTCGGCCGAGACCTCCTTGACCACACCCGCCTTCTTGGCGATCGTGACGTCGCCGGCGTCGACGGCGGCACGGAACTCCATGCCGGTACCGACGAGCGGGGCGTCGTTGCGCACCAGCGGCACGGCCTGACGCTGCATGTTGGCGCCCATGAGCGCGCGGTTGGCGTCGTCGTGCTCGAGGAACGGGATCAGCGCGGTCGCGACCGACACCATCTGGCGCGGCGAGACGTCCATGTAGTCGACGTCGCCCGCGGGGCGCAGCTCGGCCTCGCCACCGCGCTGGCGCACCAGCACGGCGTCGTCGACGAACGTGCTGTCGTCGGTGAGCGGCGAGTTCGCCTGGGCGATGATGTAGCGGTCCTCGTCCGTGGCGGTCAGGTAGTCGATCTGCTCGGTGACCGTGCCGTCGACGACCTTGCGGTACGGCGACTCGATGAAGCCGAACGCGTTGATCCGACCGTAGGAGGCGAGCGAGCCGATGAGGCCGATGTTCGGGCCTTCCGGCGTCTCGATCGGGCACATGCGGCCGTAGTGCGACGGGTGGACGTCGCGGACCTCGTAGCCGGCGCGCTCACGCGACAGACCACCCGGGCCGAGGGCGTTCAGACGACGCTTGTGCGTCAGGCCCGCCAGCGGGTTGTTCTGGTCCATGAACTGCGACAGCTGGCTCGTGCCGAAGAACTCCTTCAGCGCCGCCACGACCGGACGGATGTTGATGAGCGTCTGCGGCGTGATGGCCTCGACGTCCTGGGTGGTCATGCGCTCGCGCACGACGCGCTCCATGCGGGCCAGGCCCGTGCGGAGCTGGTTCTGGATCAGCTCGCCGACCGTGCGGATGCGACGGTTGCCGAAGTGGTCGATGTCGTCGGCCTCGACGATCGTGGAGCCCACGGGCGTCTCGAGCTCGGTCTCGCCGGCGTGCAGCGCCACCACGTACTTGATGGTCGCGACGACGTCGTCGATCGTCAGCGTCTGCTGGTCGAAGGCCTCGTCCGCGCCCAGCTTCTTGTTGACCTTGTGACGACCGACCTTCGCGAGGTCGTACCGCTTCGTGTTGAAGTAGTAGTTGTCGAGCAGGTTCTGGGCGGCCTCGCGCGACGGCGGCTCGCCCGGACGCAGCTTGCGGTAGATGTCGAGCAGCGCCTCGTCCTGGGTCTGGACGTTGTCCTTCTCCAGCGTGAGGCGGATCGACTCGTACTGGCCGAACTCCTCGAGGATCTGCGCCTCGGTGAAGCCGAGGGCCTTGAGCAGCACGGTGACGCTCTGCTTGCGCTTGCGGTCCAGACGGACGCCGACGAGGTCGCGCTTGTCGACCTCGAACTCCAGCCAGGCGCCACGCGACGGGATGACCTTCGCGGTGTAGATGTCCTTGTCGGACGTCTTGTCGGGCGTGCGCTCGAAGTAGACGCCCGGCGAGCGGACGAGCTGGCTGACGACGACACGCTCGGTGCCGTTGATGACGAAGGTGCCCTTGCCGGTCATGAGCGGGAACTCACCCATGAAGACGGTCTGGCTCTTGATCTCGCCGGTCTCGTTGTTCATGAACTCGGCGGTCACGAACAGCGGGGCGGCGTAGGTGACGTCGCGGTCCTTGCAGTCCTCCACCGAGTACTTCGGCGGCTCGAACCGGTGGTCGCGGAACGACAAGCTCATCGTCTCGGAGAAGTCCTCGATGGGCGAGATCTCCTCGAAGATCTCCTCCAGACCGGACTTCGTGGAGATGTCGGTGCGGCCGGCAGCGAGGGATGCCTCGACCTCGGCCTTCCACTTCTCGCTGCCGATCAGCCAGTCGAAGCTGTCGGTCTGCAGGGCCAGGAGCTCGGGAACCTCGAGCGGTTCGGAGATCTTGGCGAAGGAGATGCGGCGGGGGGCGTTCTTGTCCCCGGTGTTCTGGACAGGTGCGGCGGCGGTGCGCGAGGCGGCCAAGAGGGGTCCTTCCAAAGGCTCGCAAAGGGGTGTCACGTGATGGACTGCGCGCATGACTGACGCCCCCAGTCAAGGGGCAACGAGGGCGACGAGGTGGGCGCGAAGAATCAGTCTAGCCCCCGGGCCCACACGCACGCAAGCCTGGTCCTTGACAAGACGGCCGGTATGGTTCAGAGTATTCGGCCGCTCGTACGCGGAGCAGCGTGTTGGGACTGCAATGCCAGTGATTCTCGAGGACCCCAGGCGCCCGGTCGGCACCGGGCGAAGCACCGTCGCCCGCGGGCGGGCGTTGGTTCAGAGGGCCTGGATGTCGTCGACGAGCCAGCGGCCGTCGCGCTCGACCATGGTGAGCTCGACACGGTTGCCGAAGACCGTCGGCACCTGCGACCCGTCGGCGAGCCGAGCCTGGTCGACGAAGAGCAGGACCTTCGCCTCGCTGCGCGTGCAGTCGTCTCCGCACGGCAGCGCAGCGGAGTCGCGGGTCGTGGCCTCGACCTGGATCTTGCGCTGCGGAGCCAGGTCGTTGAGGGCCGGCGAGATGGTCTCGAAGTCCTTCGCGAACGAGGGCGTCATGACGTCCTTGGAGTCCTCGAGGTACTGGTCGAGCTGGTCGTAGCGATACGTGAAGATCGTCTCCGCCGCGGACGCCGCGGTCTCGGCCGCCTCCTCGTGGGCGCCGTCCACGCCGTGCGTCTGGCGCCACTCGACGACGCCCCGGTACCCGAAGAACGCGCCGAACACGAGCGAGGCCACCACCATGGCGAGCAGCAGGACCCGCCCGAGCGGCGGGCGGCCACGCGGACCGCTCGGCTCCACCGGAGCGGCCGACGTGGTCTCCGACGCGCCCTCCCCGTCGGTGGCCGCGGCTGCGGCGGCGCGATCCTGACGACGCGCGACCCGCGGAGCCACGCGCGGCGCGGCGACACGGTCCTCGTCGTGGTCCTGGTCCGCGCCGGTCCCGACCTGCGCGGCGTCGGCGGCGCCGGTGTCGCGGTCGTCGGTCGGGGTCGCCTCGGGTGCAGCAGGACCCGTGGTCGACTCCTCGACGGGCGTGGCCGGCTCCTCGCGCGGGGTCGAGCCGGGCGTCGACGTCGGAGGCGTGCCGGGACGCGCGACAGGCTTCTTGACGACCTTCTTGGCCGGTCCGGGGCGGGGCGCGTCGCTCGGCTTGCTCTCGCCGGCGATGCGGCGGCGCCTCGAGGGTCCGTCGTGGGTGCTCACTGGTCGGCCTCCGGCGTCTCCTGGGGCTCCGCGCCGGCGCTCGGGGTGGCGCTCGGCGCCGGGGTGGCGCCGCCGTCGGTGCCGGGCTCGCCCGTGGTGGCGTCGAGCGGCACGACGGTCTCGAACTGGCTCACGAGCCAGTCGTCGCCGCTGCGCGTGAGCGTGACCTTCCAGCGGAAGCGACGCTGCACGGCTGCCTCGTCTGCCGACGTCGTGATCGAGGCGTCGACGGCGACGATGGCCACGGCCGAGTCGTCGTCGATGCTGTCGACGGCGACCCCGAGCACGTTGGCGGCGCCGCTCTTCTGGTCCTTGGACTCGAGGGCTCCGAAGACGGCGCCGGTGATCCGCTCGAACTCGGTGTAGTAGCCCGGCGTCAGCAGCGGCTTCATCCGCTTCTGGTAGTCCGCGAGGTCGGCCACGTCGTAGGTGTTGTACACCGTGGCGAAGTCGTTGACCCGCGCCGCGACGGCGGAACGGTCGGAGTCCTCGCCGCCGTCGCCGATCACCCGCGGCACCACCAGGCCCGCGGCCCCCACGAGCACGCCGAGGACGGCGAGCACGACGAGGATGCGGGAGGAGCGGTGCGCGGTCAGCTGGTCGCCGGTCCGAGCAGGAGCCACTTCCACGAGTCCTTTCCGGCGGCGTCCGCCCCGGTCCCCACGGCGGCCCGGTCACGGTTGATGACGGTCTTGTCGGGCCCGCGCGGGACCTTGTCCTTGACGATACAGCCGGCCTCAAGGTCGAACTGCATGTCGTACAGCTCCTGCGGCTCGCGCCGCGGGCGCTGGCCGTTGTCGTCCTCGTCGCACGGCTTGATCGCGGCCGGGTCGGCCGGGTTGGTGATGACCAGGCCGAACGTGGCGTCGAACTCGCCCTCGGCCTGCTTGGCCGGGGCGACCACGCTGAACGAGCCCTCGAGCAGGTACGGGTAGAGGATCGCCAGCACGCGCAGCGACTTGGCGTTGCGTGCGAGCGGCTCGGTGGCCGAGCGCAGGTCGGCGAAGATCGTCTGCAGCTGCGCTGCGTTCTCCTCCACGACGTCGTTGACGAGCGCCGCGCTCGGCGCGCCCTCGTCGACCAGACGTCGCAGGTCCGGGTCCGCGTCGACCAGCGTGTCCGAGAGCAGAGCGAGGTTCTCGGCGAACGTCGCGAGCTGGGGCTGCTTGTCGATCTGGGTCTGCAGGACTCCCGAGGAGTTGCGGATGAGGCTCTGGGTCACGCCGAGGTTCTCCTGGGCGGCCTCGATGAACTCCGACGACGTGTCGAGGATGCGCTCCAGGTCGGGCGCGGTCCCCTCGAAGGCGGCGCCGAGCTCGTCGACCACGGTCTTGAGGCTGCCGGTGTCGATGCTGGAGACCAGCGAGTTCAGGTTGAGCAGCAGCGTCGTGGTGGAGATCGGGATGTTCGTGTCCGACCGCGGGATGACGGTGCCGGCCTTGAGGTACGGGGCCTGGTTGGAGCGCGGCGACAGGTCGACGTACTGCTCGCCGATGGCCGACTTGTTGGCCACGGTGGCGACCACGTCGTCGGAGATCTTGGGGGCGCTCTTCTCGATGTCGAGGATCACGTCCACGCCGTCGTCGGTGAACTTCAGCTGCTTGACCTTGCCGACCGCGATGCCGCGGTAGGTCACCTCGGCGCCGGCGAAGATGCCGCCGGAGTCGGCGAAGTCGGCCGTGACCGGGAAGGTCCGGTCGACGAAGAGCCGGTCGAGCTGGGCGTACTTGCCGCCGACGAAGGTCGCACCGACCGCCACGATGATGGCGAAGATGACGAGCTGGATCTTGGTGAGCCTGGTGATCATCGCGACACCACCGGTCCGAGCACGAGCCGGCCGACGTCCTCGGTCTGCTCCGCCATCAGCTGGCTCGTGGTGGTGACCCGGCAGTTGCCGAGCAGCGCGCAGATGCCGCTCCCACCGGATCCGCCCTGGCTCGAGCCGCCCCCGCCCGACCTGCTCGACCCCGCGGACGGCGAGGCACTGGGCCTCGGCGTGGTGCCGGTGAGCGAGCCGAGGCCACCGTCGGTGGGCAGCGACGTGAGGCCCTCGACCAGGTCGACGAGCTGGCCCGCCGGGTCCGTCGCGGTCTCGTCCTCGGCGGGCGCCTCGGCGGTGGCCCCGGCCGGGACGAGCGTGTTGCCGAGCGACAGCAGGCCCTCGATCAGGCTCGTGAGCTGGTTGGTGTTGAGCGACAGGTTGATGTCGAGGTTCATGAAGTCGCCGTAGCAGGCGCCGTCGGCCACGTCCTGACGGACGGTCGCATCGTTCTGCGTGGAGGCGTCGTCGGGGTTGTAGGCCGTGCAGGGGTTGCTCGCACGAGCCGGGCTGCCGCCGACGATCGCGTCGGTGAACGGGAAGCTGAAGATCAGCTGGCTCGCGGTCGCGAGGTCGTCACCGGCGTTCGCCAGCTCGCGCAGCGTCGGCTCGAGGTCGCGCAGCACCGCGAGCGTGTCGTCCTTCGACCGGCGGATGACCCCGGTCGCGGTGTCGCTGAGCCGGTCGAGCGAGGTGAGCAGGCCGACGAGGTCGTCGCGCTGGGCGTTCAGCACCCGCAGGGCCTCGGGCAGGTCGTCGAGTGCGGCGGTGATGGCGCCCTCCTGGTCCTGCGTGGCCCGGGCGAGGTTGTCGACCTTCTCGAGCGCGGTGAGGATGTCGGCCTTGTTGTCGTCGAGCTGACCGACGAACGTCGTGGTGCTCTGCAGGAGCTGCTTGATCTCCGGCTCGTTGCCGTCGAGCGTCTTGTTGAGCTCTTTGACGATGGTGTTGGTCTTCTCGAGCCCGCCGCCGTTGAGCAGCAGCGAGGCAGCGCCCAGCACCTCCTCGATGTCGGGATTGCGTCCCGAGCGGTCGAGCGGGATGCGGTCGCCGTTGCCGAGCTGGCCCACACCGCCGGTGGTCGGCGGGGCGAGCGAGACGAACTTCTCGCCCAGCAGGCTCGTCTGACGGATCTGGGCCTCGGCGTTGTCGGGCAGCTCCACGTCGCGGTTGATCTTGAGCGTGGCGGTGGCCGTCCAGCCGTCGAGCCGGATCTTGGTGACCTTGCCGACCGCGATGTCGTCGACCCGGACGGCGCTCTGGGGCACCAGGTCGAGGACGTCGCGGAACTGCACCGTGACGGTGTACGGGTCGGACCCGAGGTCCGCGCCGCCGGGCAGCGGGAGCTCGTAGGGCGAGAACGAGCAGCCCGAGAGCAGCACGGCGCTCGCCGCGCCGGCGGCCACGGTCCGCCAGGGGCGTCGTCGCGTGGAGGTGTTCACGGTCCGGGTGCTCATCGGTCCACCGCCAGCATCTGGGAGAGGGACGTGTCGGTGCGGTCCGGCGACGTGGGCTCGGCCACCGCCGCGTTCGCCACTGCGGCCCGTGGGAGCGGGAGCCCGCCGATGATCGGCGAGACGATCCCGTCGAGGATCGGCCCGAGCACGTCCTCGCAGGGTCCGTTGAGGTCGATCGGCAGCTGCTCGCTGAGGTTGCAGAGGAGGTCGCCGGGGTTCTCGGCGGCCCCGAGCACGAGACCCAGGACGTCGGCGTGGTTGTCGAGCGTGCCGGAGTCGCCGTTGTAGGCCAGCGCGACGTTCGACAGCGCCGTGGGGCCACTCACGGTGAACTCCTCGAGGTCCTTCTGGTGGTCACCCAGCACCTCGGCGATCGTGGCGAGCTGCTTGACGTTGCCGCGCAGCTCCGAGCGGTTGTCCTTGACGAGCCCGCGCACCTCGACGAGGGCCTTGGCCAGCGCCTTCACGGTGGCCTGGAGGTCCTCGCGCTCGCCCTCGAGCACGGTGGAGACCTCCGCCGTGCTGTCGAAGAAGTCGCGGACCGCCTGGTCGTTGGTCTGGAGCAGCTGCACGAACTGGTCGACCTCGCGCATGCTGCCGAACAGCTCGTCCTTGTTGTCGGAGAGCGTCTGGCTGAGCTTGCCGAAGTTGCGCAGGGTCTCGTTGAGCTGGGTGCCCTGGCCGTCGAGCTGCGCCGCGGTGTCCTTCACCAGGTTGCTCACGGCACCGTTCCTGTTGGCGCCGTCGGGACCCAGGGCCACCGACAGGTCGTCGAGCGACTTGTAGATCTGGTCGAGCTCCACCGGCACGGCGGTGCGGTCGACGCCCAGCCGGGCGCCGTCCGCCAGCACCTGTCCACCGTCGTAGGCCGGGGCCAGCTGCACGAACCGGTCCCCCACGATCGACGGCGAGACCACGACGGCCTTGACGTCGGCCGGCAGCTTGACGTCGGCGTCGTAGGAGATCGTCGCGCGCACGGTCTCGCCGCGCGGGACGAGCCGGTCGACGGTGCCGACGGCCACGCCGAGGATGCGGACGTCGGAACCCTCGTACAGCGAGTTGGTCTGGGCGAAGTCGACCGTGATCGTGTTCTTCGCGTCGCGCTGGCCGAAGACGATCACCAGTCCCACGACGAGGACGAGGGCGACGAGCACGGTGAGGATGCGGGCGACGCCGGCGAGCCTGGTCATCCGGCACCTCCGATCTTGACGTAGGTCTCGAACCACGGACCGTTGCCCAGGGCGTTGGCGAAGACCCGCAGGAAGCCGGGCATCACGGTGAGGGCGCGGTCGAGGCTCTGCTCGTTGCGCGCCAGCATGGTCGTGACGGCGCGCAGCTGCCTGAGGGCGGGCTTGAGGTCGGCCTCCGTGTCGTCCACGAGGGCGCTGAGCTGCTCGGAGATCTCCTGCGTCGAGACGAGCAGGCGGTGGATGGCCTCGCGTCGCTCGGTGACCGCGTCGAAGAGGACCGAGGAGTCCTTCACCAGCTGGACGAGCTCGTCGTCGCGCGAGTTGATGACACCCGTGACCTTCTTGAGGTTCACCAGGAGGGTGTTGATCTGGTCGTCGCGCGCCGCGAGGTTGCGCGAGAGGTCCGAGACCCCGCGGATCGCGCCGCGGAACTCCTCGGGCGTCTGGGCGGCGACGTCGGACAAGGTCTCGAGCGCGTCGGAGATCTGGCCGACGTCGAGCGCGTCGGTGGTGGTGCTGAGGTCGGAGAAGGCCTGCACCACGTCGTACGGCGGCACCGTGCGGGACACCGGGATCGTGGTGCCCTTCTCGAGGCGGCCCGAGCCCGAGGGCGTGAGTGCCAGGAACTGCGCGCCGAGGAGGGTGCGGATGCGGATCTCCGCACCTGTCTCGCGGCCCAGCCGCGTGCCCTTGTCGACCTTGAACGTGACCTTGACCTTGTTGCCAGCGAGCTCGATGCCACGCACCTTGCCGACCGGCACGCCGGCCACGCGGACCTCGTTGCCGTCCTTGAGGCCACCGATCTCGGAGAACTCGGCGTGGTACGTGTCCCCTGCGCCGATGATCGGGAGCCGATCGGCGCGGAAGGCCGCGACGAGGAGCAGCGCGATGATCGTGAACCCGAGCAGGCCGATGATGACGGGGTTGCGTTCGCGGAAGGGCTTCATGAGGCGGCCTTCCCGTACTCGCCGTTGCCGGTGCGGCAGCGGTCGCCGCCGGCCTGGACGGCACCCAGCTCGCTGATCAGGCCGTCGAGCAGGCCGTCGAGCGGGGTTCCGGTGAGCTGGGAGACGTCGACGTTCAGCTCGCAGACGTAGAAGTTGAACAAGCTGCCGTTGGAGGCCAGGTTGCCCAGCTTCTCCATCTTGATGGGCAGGATCTGCACGGCTTCCTCGATGGTCTTGAGGTTGCGCTCGCTCGACAGGTTCTTGGTCAGGCGGCGCAGCTGCTTGACGTCGGCCGTGAGGTCGGGCCGGCCTTCCACGAGCAGGTTGGAGGTCTCGGTGGTGAGGTCGGAGATCGAGTCGAGCGAGCCGAGGATCGCCTCGCGGTCGCCCTTCAGGCCGGTGACGAACTGCTGCAGGGTGTCGATCGTGGCCGTGAGCTGCTGGTCGCGGCTGCCGATCGTGTCGAGTACGTCGGACAGGTTCACCACGACGTCGCCGATGAGCTCGTCGCGGTCGGCGAGCGTGCTGGTCAGCGACGCGGTGCGGGCCAGCAGGCTCTGCACGTTGCCGGCCTCGCCCTGCAGGGTCTGGACGATCTCGAAGGCGAACTTGTTGGTGTCCGACGGTGACAGCGCCTGGAAGACGGGCTTGAAGCCGTTGAGCAGCACGTTGAGGTCGAGTGCCTCCTCGGTGCGGTCCTGCGGGATGGTCGAGCCCGGGGCCAGGCGTGCGGTGCCGCCCTCGCCGCCCTGGAAGAGCGCCAGGTAGCGCTGGCCGACGAGGTTGCGGAACCGCAGCTGCGCGTTGGTGTCCTGGGTGAGCGGGGTCGAGGTGCGCACCGAGAAGGTGATGATGGCCTCGTCGGTGTCGTGGATCTCGACCTTCTTGATCGACCCGACTGAGACGCCGGCGATGCGGACGTCGTCGCCCTTGGCCACGCCGGTGACGTCGGAGAAGACGGCCTTGTACTCGTTGCTGCTGCCGAGGTTGGCCCCGCTGAGGGTCAGCATCAGCAGGAACGTGGCCGCACCGGTGACGGCGAAGAAGATCGACAGCTTGACGATCGCAGAGATGGACTCGCGGTCCAGAGCCTTGCTCATCGCGTCACCCCCGTCGGAAGAGCACGGTACGGGAGCAACGCGATGAGGTGCTGGTCGTTCGCTCGCTTGCGCTCGCTCATCTCACCGTCACCTCCGTGCCACGCAGGATCGGGCTGAGCAGGAGCGACGCGGCGTCGGGGACGCGGTCGGCGTCGACACCGGCCACGGCGGCGGCCATCCGGCGCACGTCGTCACGCTGCTGGGCGCTGTCGGTGTCGGCCAGGCTGGGGTTCCAGAAGCCTGCCGAGTCGAGGTTGGCCACGGCAGCGCGCTCGAAGTCCGCCTCGCTGCCGAACTTGCCGTTGTGGCTGTTCTCGACGCCCACGAGCTTGTAGATCTCCGGAGCGACCTGGAACGGGTCGGCCTGGTTGTAGGGCCACTTGCTCGGGTCGTTGGCGTTCTTCTTGAAGACCTTGAGGTCCTCGCACACGGCGCCCAGGGTGTTGGGGAGTCGACCGTTGTCCTTGTCCGGCGCGTCGATGTACTTCACCTTGTTCGGGTCGGTCTGCTCGGTCTCGTCGAGGGTCTTGTTGTCGGGCACCACGGCGTTCTCCCCCAGCTGGTAGCCGGTGGGCTGCTCGGCGAGGAGCTCCAGGTCGATGTGCACGGTGTTGTTGCGCAGGACGCTGTTGAGCTTCGGCAGCACCGTGGCCATGCCGCCCGTGAAGCACGGGAAGGTGCTGGAGTAGTCGGCCGTGACGCTGAGCAGCTCGCGGTTCTGCTTGGCGAGCACCTCGAGGTTCTCGCCGTTGGCGTCGACGAAGTCGGTCAGCGTGTTCGCCAGCCGGGTGCCCTCGTCGAAGAACGCCGCGAGCTGCGTGCGCTTGGCGACGACCGTGTTGCCGGTGACGACCGTGTTCTTCAGCAGGCGCCCGAGGGTGGGCATCTGCGCGGCGTAGCCGTCGGAGACGGTGCCGAGCTTGGTGAGGTCGTCGACCAGCGTCGGGACGTCGGGGTTGAGTGCCGTGAGGTACTCGTTGGCGGACACGAGGGTCTCGCCGAGCTTCTCACCGCGTCCCTCGAGCGCCTGGGAGACCGCCGTGAGCGTGTACGACAGCTCGGCCGGTTCCACGGCCTGCAGCAGCGGGTAGAGGTCGTTGAGCAGCTCCTCGACCTCGATCGGCACCTCGGCGCGCTGGATCGTGTCGCCGGCCTTCAGCCGCTCGCTGCCCGCGTCGTCGGCGGGGATCAGCGCGACGTACTTCTCGCCGAACAGGGTCTTGGGCACGATCTCCGCGGTGACGTCGGCCGGCACCTGGCCGATCAGGTCGGGCTTGAGACCGAGCACGAGTCGCACGCCGCCGTCGCGCGGCTCGACGTCCTTGACCTCGCCCACGATCATGCCGCGCAGCTTGACGTCGGCGGCCTGCGGCAGGTTCAGGCCGGCCTTGCCGGTGTCGACGGTGACGTCGTCGGTGGCCACGAAGGTCTTGGAGAAGAACGCGAACGTCAGCCAGACGAAGAAGGCCATGAGGACGACGAGTCCGGCCCCGAGGAGCTTCAGGCTCGTGGGACGCTCGGCGAAGGGAGTGGCAGCCATCGTCAACCTGCCAATCTGACGGTGACGGTCGTGCCCCAGATCGCCATGGAGGCGAGCAGGTCGACGACGTTGACGGCGACGATCGACGTACGGACGGCGCGGCCCACGGCCACACCCACGCCCGCGGGTCCGCCGGAGGCGTAGTAGCCGTAGTAGCAGTGGATCAGGATCACCACGACGGCGAAGATCAGCACCTTGCCGAACGACCACAGCACGTCACCTGGTGGCAGGAACGTCGAGAAGTAGTGGTCGTAGGTCCCGGTGCTCTGCCCGAGGAACTGCGTGATCGTCAATCTGGTCGCGAAGTAGGACGACAGCAGGCCGACGACGTAGAGCGGGACCACGGCGATGAGCCCGGCCAGCACGCGCGTGGTGACGAGGAACTGCATCGACGGCACGGCCATGACCTCGAGCGCGTCGACCTCCTCGGAGATCCGCATGGCGCCGAGCTGCGCGGTGAAGCCGCAGCCGACGGTCGCGGCGAGCGCGATGCCGGCGACGATCGGCGCGATCTCACGCGTGTTGAAGTAGGCCGAGACGAAGCCGGACAGTGCGGCGGTGCCGAGCTGGTCGAGCGCGGCGAAGCCCTGGATGCCGACCTCGGTGCCGGTGAAGAAGCACATGGCCACGATGACGCCGACGGTTCCGCCGATGACGGCGAGGGCGCCGGAACCGAGCGCGACCTCGGCGAGAAGCCGCAGGATCTCGCGGCTGTAGTTCTTGATCGTGAACGGGATGGCCCGCAGGACACGCAGGTAGAACAGCAGCTGGGTGCCGAGGCCCTCCAGCGCTGCCGCGGGGCGCTCGTAGACGGCACTGATCTTCGTCGCCATGTCACATCCCCTTCGGTGGGACGAGCTGGATGTAGATGGACGACACGAAGAAGTTCACGATGAACAGCAGCAGGAAGGTGATGACGACGGCCTCGTTGACCGCGTCGCCCACGCCCTTCGGGCCGCCCTTGGCGTTCATCCCCTTGTAGGCGGCCACGATGGCCGCGATGTAGCCGAAGATGACGGCCTTCACCATGCCTTGGTACATGTCGGGCAGCTGGGCCAGCGCCGTGAACGAGGCCAGATAGGCCCCTGGTGTGCCGTCCTGCAGCACGACGTTGAACACGTAGCCACCGGCGACACCGACGATCGTCACCAGGCCGTTGAGGAAGACGGCGATGAGCATGGCGGCGAGCACGCGGGGCACGACGAGGCGCTGGATGGGGTCGATGCCCAGCACCATCATCGCGTCGAGCTCCTCGCGGATCTTGCGCGAGCCGAAGTCGGCCGCGATGGCCGAGCCGGCGGCACCGGCGATCAGCAGCGCGGTCGCGATGGGGCCGGCCTCGCGCACCACGGCCAGCACCGCGGCGGAGCCCGTGAACGACTGCGCACCGAACTGCTTGATGAGCCCGCCGACCTGGAGGGCGATGACGGCACCGAAGGGGATCGAGACCAGGGCCGTCGGCACGATCGTCACGGTGACGATGAACCAGGCCTGGGTCAGGAACTCCTTGAGCTGGAAGGGTCGCCGGAACAGCGCGACGGTGACGTCGAGCATGAAGGCGAAGAGGCCACCTGCGATCCGTGCGGGCGCCGCGATCTTGGTTGCGCTCACGCGGTGCTGCCCGGAGCGAGGCTCATGTTCTCGTCGAACGACCCGGGCGGAGGCGTGATGCCGTTGTCGCGGCACCAGGCGCCCGGCTCGCGCTGCGCGACACGGGGACGACCGTCCGACGGCTCGAGCTGGCGCGGGATGGGCGGCAGCGGCGGCATCTCGATCTCGGACTCGGCCGCGAGCTCGTCGGCGTCCTTCTCCTCGGACATGCCGATCGGACCGACGCGCTGGGCGTTGAGGAACTGCGCGACGACGGGCTCGGTGCTCGACAGCAGCATCTCGCGCGGGCCGAACATCGCCAGGTGCTTGTGGTAGAGCAGGCCGATGTTGTCGGGCACGGTGCGGGTGGAGTTGATGTCGTGCGTGACGATGAGGAACGTGGCGTCGATCTGGGCGTTCAGGTCGATGAACAGCTGGTTGATGTAGGCCGTGCGCACCGGGTCGAGGCCGGAGTCGGGCTCGTCGATGAGCAGGATCTCGGGCTCCAGCACGAGTGCGCGGGCCAGGCCGGCACGCTTGCGCATGCCGCCGGAGATCTCGCCGGGGAGCTTGTTCTCCGCACCGGCCAGGCCGACGATGTCCATCTTGTCCATGACGATCTGGCGGATCTCGGACTCGGACTTCTTGGTGTGCTCGCGCAGCGGGAAGGCGCAGTTGTCGTAGAGGTCCATGGAGCCGAACATGGCGCCGTCCTGGAACAGCACGCCGAACAGCTTGCGGATCTCGTAGAGGTCCTTCTCCTTGCACGTCGCGATGTCGACGCCCTCGATCCAGATGTGGCCCTCGTCAGGCTTCAGCAGACCGATCAGCGTCTTGAGGAACACCGACTTGCCCGTGCCGGACGGACCGAGCATCACGGAGATCTCACCCGCGGGGAGGGTCAACGAGACGTCGCCCCAGATCAGCTGCGAGCCGAAGCTCTTCGTCAGGTTCTCGACCTTGACCTCGACGCCCACGGACCCCTCCTCCACTCCAGCTCGGCCGGTCCCCGTACCGGGCCCGCAGTCGATGTGACCCGGGCCACCCAGCCTAACGAATTTCGGGCGACTCGGTTACGAGTTCGCTCCGTCATGATGACCCGCGAGTAACGTGTCGCAGGTCTCAGAGACCGTACCCCATGCAACTGCGAGTCACAAAGGTGGCCTCGGTCACGTCCCCGACCCTGCCGTTCGGCCCGTCAGCGGAGCGCGACGGCCGCTCGGGCGATCGGCGCGCCGCCGCCTCCGGACACGACGAGACCCCCGCCGACCCGGTCGGAACCGGGTCTGCGGGGGTCTGCGTCGACGTCACGTGGACGTCAGGCTGACAGCCAGGTCACTTGAGCGTGACGGTGGCGCCGGCGGCCTCGAGGGCCTCCTTGGCCTTCTCGGCGGCATCCTTGGCGACCTTCTCCAGGACGGGCTTCGGAGCGCCCTCGACGAGGTCCTTGGCCTCCTTCAGGCCGAGGCTCGTGAGACCGCGCACCTCCTTGATGACCTGGATCTTCTTGTCGCCGGCCGACTCGAGGACGACGTCGAACTCGTCCTGCTCGGCGGCGTCGCCACCGGCGTCGCCACCGGCGGCAGCGGGGGCCGCAGCGGCCACGGCCACGGGGGCAGCGGCGGTGACCTCGAAGGTCTCCTCGAAGGCCTTCACGAACTCGGAGAGCTCGATGAGGGTCAGTTCCTTGAATGCGTCGAGCAGCTCGTCGGTGCTGAGCTTCGCCATGATGTGGCGTCCTTTCGTTGGTGAGACCCCGAGGGGGTCCCGATCAGATCGGGCGTTCAGCCCTCGGTGGAGTCGGTCTCGGCGGGAGCCTCGACCTCGGGTGCCGCCTCGGCCACGGGGGCCTCGGCAGCAGTGTCGGTGGAAGCGTCGGCGGGAGCCTCTTCGGCCTTCTTCGCCTCGAGGGCCGCCACGAGGCGGGCCGTCTGGGCGAGCGGGGCGTTGAAGAGGGACGCGGCGTTCTGAAGGCTGCCCTTCATGGCGCCGGCGAGCTTGGCGAGGAGGACCTCGCGCGACTCGAGGTCCGCCAGCTTCTTGACCTCGTCGGCATCGAGCGACTTCCCGTCGAGGAAGCCTCCCTTGATGACGAGGGTGGTGTTCGCCTTCGCGAAGTCACGCAGACCCTTGGCGGCCTCGACGACGTCGCCCTTGATGAAGGCGATGGCGGTCGGGCCGGTGAGCAGGTCGTCCGACAGGTCGACCCCGGCCTCCTTGGCCGCGATCCTCGTCAGCGTGTTCTTGGCGACGGCATAGCTCGCACCCTCACCGAGCGAGCGCCGCAGTTCCTGCAGCTGCTTCACGGTGAGACCGCGGTACTCGGTGAGGACGATGCCGTCGGAGTCGCGCAGGCTCTGCGTGAGCTCGGCGACGGCAGCAACCTTGTCCGGGCTTGCCATGGGTCTCCTTCTGGTGGTCGTTGCCTCGACCGACGCACGCGCTGCGGTGCACGTCGTCGGGAGGTCCTGACGGACCCACCTCTGAAGGACACCTGCGCGGGCCGCCTCGTTCGAGGCACTTCGCGGGACCCTTGCGGGACCCGGCCAGCGGTCTTCGGCGTGGTCAGTCTACGCACGAGCCCCCGCCGCACCAAATCGGTGCGACGGGGGCTCGTGTGGAGCGCTGGTCGAGCGGCGTCACCCGGCAGGTGCCGGGCGGGCTCGATCGAGCTCAGGCACCGCCCATCTGGGAGAGGTCGACGTCGGAGATCTGGTCCTTCGCCGGCGCCTCGATGGTGACGTCCTCGCCCCACTTGGTGTAGTCCATGGTCATCTTCGTGCCCGCGACGTCCATCAGGATGCGACGCGGCAGGTTGTCCGGGCCGATGTACATCGTGTAGGTGAGGGTCTCCGGGACCTGGGCGGCGTCCTGGCCGGGAGCACCCATCTGCTCGGTGAGCTTGCTGGAGTCCACGGTGACGACGTACGGGGTGGCCTCGACGCCGTCGAGCTTCTCGGCGTCGCCCTTCTGCTCGAAGCCGGTGACCGCTTCCTGCATCTGCTCGATCTGCTTGGAGGGATCGACGCTGTCGAGCAGGCTGCCGTACTGCTCGCCCAGCGGGTTGCTCTTGTCGTTCAGATCGATCTTGGCGAACTTGTTCTGCGACATCGAGCCCATGTTCATGTAGAGGACGCCGTCGATGAGGCGCATCTCCATCTCGCCCTGGGCGCCGAGCGTCATGGTCATGCTCATGGCGGAGTCGGCGGCGGTCTTGCCGGTCGACACGTCGCCGGAGGCCTTGATGTCCTGGCCGCCGACGCCGAACGCCATCTCGACGTGGCTGGTCTTGGCGTCCTGCTGGGCCTTCGTCACCTCCGTGAAGAAGTTCTCCTGGGTGAGCTCGGTGTCGGCCTTCTCGCCGACCGAGGACGTGTCACCCTTGGCGCTGGAGGAGTCGTCACCGCCACAGGCGGCGAGGCCGAGGCCGGCGGTCAGGACGATGGCCACCGCGGCGGCGGACTTCTTGAGGCGCAGGTTCATGTTTGGATCATACCTCTCACTTCGCCCGAGTCGGCGTCCGGTCGGCCAATTCCGGACGTCCGTCCGGCGACGGGCGAAGCTCGCCGCGCCGGCGGACCGCGCCGGGACGCGCCAGGTGTGACATGGTCGAGCGAAGCGATCGAGGAGGTCCGGTGAGCACCGTCGTCGGGGGAACGATCGAGCAGCAGGAGCTCGAGCTGGAGCGCTACGCCGTGCTCACCGAGCCCGTGGGTCGCGACCTGCAGGCGCTCGTCGACCTCGTGGCGCAGGCGTGCGACGTCCCCAGCGCGGCCATCAACATCATCACGCGCAGCCAGCAGCACCAGATCGTCGCGACGGCCGGCATCGAGCCGTCCGTCTGCTCCCGGTCGGACTCCATGTGTGCCGCCGTGATGGCCGAGACCGGGAACGTGGTCGTGCCCGACGCGACGCAGGACGAGCGGTTCCGCACCAACCCCTTCGTCACCGGCGACATCGGGGCCGTGCGCTTCTACGCGTCGGCGCCGTTGGTCACGCCCGACGACGTGCACCTCGGCCGGTTGTGCCTGTTCGACGAGACCGCTCGCACCCTGACGCCCGCGCAGGAGGTCTCGCTGCGCACCGTGGCCGGGCAGGTGATGGACGTCCTCGAGCTGCGCCTGCGCACCCGCGAGCTGGAGCGGGCCAACCACCACCTGGCGCTCTTCGCGGGCCAGGTCAGCCACGACCTGCGCAGCCCGCTCACCGCCATCCTCGCCAACGCCGAGCTGCTCGAGACCGAGCCCGTGGTGGTCACCCACGACGACCTCGGCGCCGTCGTGCGCGCCGTGTCGGAGGCGGGCCGGCGGATGAACCGCATGATCGAGGAGATGCTCGACTTCGCGGTCCGCGGTGGTCGGCTGTCGCTCGTCGACACCCCGCTGGAGCACGTGTTCACGCTGGCTCTCGCGGACCTGGAGCCGGTCGTGCGCCGCGGTGGCGCGACGATCACCGTCGAGTCGCTGCCCACCGTGGCCGCCGACGCCGACATGCTCTACTCCGTCGTGCTCAACCTGCTGACCAACGCGCTGAAGTTCACCCGTGAGGGCGTGTCCGCCCAGGTGGTCGTGAGCGCCGAGCGACACGGCGACGCGTGGCGGGTCGTCGTGGCCGACAACGGGCGCGGCATCGAACCCTCTCGCCGTAGCGAGGTCTTCGACCTGTACGACCGCGGCGACGACCCCGGCGGGCACGGCATCGGCCTGGCCACCACGCGTCGCCTGGTCCGCGCGCACGGGGGCCGAGTCGGCGTGGACGAGTCGCCGACCGGTGGCGCCGCGGTGTGGTTCGAGCTGCCCGCGAGGTAGCCGGCGGCGAGTTCCGAGATGTGGATCTCGTGGGGAGCTCGTGGGGGACTCGTGTGGATCTGGGCTCCGTAGCGTTCCAGACATCACCTCGACCACGGTCGAGCCCCACCGGTCCACACAGGAAGAACCCCCATGAACACCAAGAAGGTCCTCGTCCCCCTCGCCACCCTGCTCGCCGCCGGCGCCGTCGCCATCGGCTCGGGCGCCACGTTCACCTCGAGCACCGCCAACACCATCAGCTCGGTGACCTCCGGCACCCTGTCGCACACCAACTCCAAGAGCAACGCCGCGGTCTTCAACCTCACGAACATCAAGCCCGGCGACGTCGTCAACGGCAGCCTGACCATCACCAACACCGGCTCGCTGCCGGCCGCGTTCAGCCTGACCGAGACCACCTCGACGAACCAGTTCGCCGACGACGCCCTGACCCTCACCATCACGAACACGACCTCGGGCACCCAGGTCTACAGCGGCAACTTCGGCGGTCTCGTCGACGGCAAGAAGAACACCCTGGGCACCGTCGAGCCCGGCGTCGTGAGCAACTACACCTTCTCGGTGCGCCTCGCCGACACCGCCGACAACACGCAGCAGGGCAAGACCGCCTCCGCCGCCTACAGCTGGGACTCCACGCAGCTCTCGGCCACCACCACCAACCAGTGAGAGCCACCCGGACGCCGGCCGTGAGGGAGGCCGACGTCCGGGCGCCCCGGCCAACAGGGGTGGTCCGCGCACCTGACCGGGTTCGCGGACCACGGCCGGACGCAGGACACGTGCTGGTCCCCGTACGAGGAGAGGGACCGCACGGTACGACCACCCGCCACGAGCAGGAGAAGGAGAAGGACATGACCATCCCGCACCGCCGCACCCCCCGACGCGCAGGCCGGGTCCTCCCGGTCATCGTCAACTCCCTCCTGCTCGTGGCGACCGTGGCCGGGCTGGCCTACCTGGCGCCCAGCCTGCTGGGCTACGAGCGCTACGTCATCACCGGCGGGTCCATGTCCGGCTCGATCGAGAAGGGCGCGGTCGCCTTCGAGAAGGCCACCCCCGTCGCCGACCTCGCCGTCGGCGACGTGATCACCTACCAGCCCCCGGCCGACAGCGGCGTCACGAACCTGGTGACGCACCGCATCATCGACATCGGCACGTCCGAGAGCGGCGCCCCGCTGTTCCGCACCCAGGGCGACGCCAACCCCCAGCCCGACCCCTGGACCTTCTCCCTCACCGCACCGGACCAGCCGGTCGTCGAGTTCCACGTCCCGCACGTCGGCTGGGCCCTCGTCGCGCTCGCCGACCGCGACACCCGCCTCCTCGTGATCGGCGTGCCGGCCGGCCTGATCGCCCTCGCGAGCGGCGTCGAGCTGCTCGGCGCCCTCCGCAGCGGCGGACGACGCCGCGACCGGACCGAGGCGCCCGTCCAGCCGACCGCCCCACTGGTCCCCGTCCAGCTCCCCGTCCCCGTCCCCGTCCACTCCTGACCGGTTCCGTGGAGGTCGTGTGACCTTCGCGTGGGGTCTTCGTGGAGTCGACCTCCCTACCGTTGAGGACATGAGCATGAACGCCCGTCACCGAGCACCGTCCCCCCTGCGGGGCCGCGCGCCGCTGGCGGGCGTCGTCGTGGTCCTGGTCGCGCTCGCGTTCTCCGTGACCGGCTTCTCGTCGGCCAGCTTCTCGGCCCGCACCGTCAACCCGGTCGGTACCGTGACCGCGGCGTCGGACTGGACGCCGCCCAGCGTGGCCGTCACGGCGCCGGCCGGCGGCAGCGTGACCGGGACCGCCACGATCGCCGCCACCGCGAGCGACGCCGAGTCCGGAGTCGCCCAGGTGGTGCTGCAGCACCAGGCCGCCGACGCGTCGAGCTGGACCACGCTCTGCACGGACACCACTGCGCCGTACTCCTGCTCGTGGGACACCCGGACGGGCGCGACCCCCGACGGCCCCTACGACCTGCGCGCTGTCGCCACCGACAAGGCGGGCCACACCACCATCTCCGAGCCCGTCCGGACCTACGTCGCCAACACCTTCGCCATCGTGCTGGCCCCGCTCGGCGAGGCCCTGACCGGCACGGTGACGGCATCCATGAGCGTCTACAACGCCGGCCTCGCCATCGGCTCCCCCCGGTTCGAGTACTCCCCCGCCGGCACGAACAAGTGGACCCGAGCCTGCACCGGCAGCCTGTTCATCAACACCACCACCACCTGCTCCTGGAGCACCACGACGGTGCCGGACGGCACCTACGACGTGCGCGCCGCGATCGACACCCTCGCCGGCACCCGGTACTCCACCGTGCAGACCGACGTCCTCGTCGACAACACCAAGCCCGCCGTCACGATGACCGACCCGGGCACGCCGCTGAGCGGAACCCGCACCTTCTCCGCCACGGCGACCGACGCGGGCTCGGGTGTCGAGACGGTCGAGCTGCAGTACTCCCAGGGCACCACCGGCACGTGGAAGACGCTGTGCACCGTCACCTCCGCGCCGTGGTCGTGCCGCTACGACACCACCGCGCTGACCGGCGGCACCTACTCCTTCCGCGCCGTCGCCACCGACGCCGTCGGCCTGCAGTCCACCTCCGCTGCCGTGGCCAACCGGGTCGTCGACAACACCGTCTCCTCGGTGTCGCTGGCCGACCCCGGCCAGTACCTCACCGGCACGGTCACGCTGACCGCCGCCGCCAACGCCTCGGCGGGGATCGCCTCGGTCAGGATCCAGCGCGCCCCCGCCGGAGGCAGCACCTGGACCGACGTGTGCACCGACACGACCGCTCCCTACACCTGCGCCTTCGACACCAAGTCCGTCGGCGACGGCAGCTACGACCTCCGAGCGCAGCTGGTCGACACTCGCGGCACGATCACGACCTCCGCCGTCGTCGGTGCCCGCCTCGTCGACAACAGCCCGGTACGGGCGCTCGACGTGCAGTCCGCCAACGGCGGCGGCACCGTGGGCCGGGTCGACAACGGCGACACCGTCACCTTCACCTACAGCGAGAAGCTCGACCTCGCCACCGTGGTCGGCGGGTGGGACGGCACCGCCAGGGCCGTCACCGTCCGGCTGCGCGACGGCAACCTCGTCGGCGGCGGCGCCAAGGACGACACGATCGACGTGACCGGGGCCAACCTCGGCGCCGTCAACCTCAAGGCCGACTACGTCAAGAGCGGCAAGACCGTCCAGTGGGCCGGAAGCATGACGGCCACGACCGTGACCGTCGGCGCCTCCACCCGCACCGTCGTGACCGTGAAGATCGGTGCCGTGACCTCAGGATCGGGGCTGCGCACCGTGACCAGCGCAGCCACCATGACGTGGACGCCGTCCGCGTCCGCTGCCGACCTGTCCGGCCAGAAGTGCTCGACGGCCCCGGCCGTCGAGACCGGCACCGCCGACCGGGACTTCTGATGGCACGCGTCGCTCCGTCGCACCTCGCGCCGGCCGGCACGGCCCTGCTCGGGCTGCTGCTCGGACGGGCGGCCGTGTCCACCGCGCACGAGCCGTACGCGTCGGTGCTGCTGGGGGTCCTGGCCGCCATCGCGCTCCTCTCGGCGGCCCGCCTGGGCACGGCCCGGTGCATCGAGTCGCGGGTGGCTGCGACCGCGGTGGCCCTGGCGACGGTGACGGGCGTCGTGCTCGCCAGCACCGTGGGTCCTCCCGGCTCGACACCGCACCCGGTCGACGTCACGGTGGTCGCACTTGCGCTGGCGGCCGCGGCGGTCCTGACCCTGGTGGTGGCACCCGAGCCGGAGCGCGCGCCCGCAGGTGACCTCTATGCTCGATGAGGTGTCTCACACTCTCTTGATCGTCGAGGACGACGACCAGATCGCCGCTCCCCTGATCCGCACGCTGGAGCGCGAGGAGCACCTGGTCGAGCGCGTGGCCACCGGCACCGAAGCCCTGGAGCGGCTGGCCGTCGGCGGCGTCGACCTGGTGCTGCTCGACCTCGGCCTGCCCGACCTCGACGGGCTCGAGGTCTGCCGGAGGGCCCGGGCGGACGGGTTCGAGGGCGGCATCATGATCCTGACCGCCCGCGGTGGGGAGCTCGACCGCGTCGTCGGTCTGGACGTCGGCGCGGACGACTACCTCGCCAAGCCCTTCGCCCTGGCCGAGCTGCTCGCCCGGGTCCGGGCACTGCTGCGGCGCAGCGCCCGGCCAGGACCCGAGGTCGCCCCCGCGCCTCCCGTGTCGTCCCCGACCGGCGGGGTTCGCGTCGACCGCGACACCCGGCGCGCCTGGGTGGGCGACTCCGAGCTCACGTTGACGGTCAAGGAGTTCGACGTGCTGGCACTGGTCGAGGCCGCCGGCGGCAGCGTCGTCACGCGCGAGCACGTGATGGACGAGGTGTGGGACGAGAACTGGTTCGGCTCCACCAAGACGCTCGACACCACGATCGGTCGGTTGCGCCAGAAGCTCGAGGACGCCGACGCGCGGGGCCGTGTCGTCACCGTGCGGGGCGTCGGCTTCCGCTGGGAGATCGACGCCGCGGATGCGTGACCGCCTGGTCGCGACGTTCGTCGGGCTGACCCTGCTCGTGCTGGCGCTGTTCGCCGTCGCGGCGTCCTACGTGGTCGCCGACGTCGTGCAGGACCAGGAGCGCGAGCGCGCCGATCGCACCGCCGCCCTGATGGCGGCCGCGGTGGGCGCCCGGCTGACCGCGGGAGCCACCGTCGACCAGGACTACTTCACGTCCCTGCTGCAGGACGACGAGCGCGTGGTCTACCAGCCCCCCGCCGGCGAGCGCATCACCGCAGGGACGGTGACCGTCGACGGCCCGCGCAGCACCCGGGCGGTCGACGGTGGGGGCAGCGTGACCCTCAGCCTCTCCGGTCGATCGATGACCGACCGCGTGTCGGCCGGAGTCCTGCCGCTGGTCCTGCTCTCCCTCGCGCTGGCCGCGGTCGCGGGCGTCGTGGCGGTGGTCATGGCACGTCGCTTCGCCCGGCCCTTCGGCGAGCTGTCGATCGTGGCCGCCGAGATCGGCGCGGGCCGCTTCGACACGCCGGTCCCCCGCTACCGGGTCCGGGAGGCCGACGAGCTGGGCCGGGCGCTGCGCGACACCGGTCGCCGGCTCGACGTCCTGCTGGAGCGTGAGCGCTCGCTGGCCGTGACCGCCTCGCACGAGCTCCGCACGCCCATCACCGCCCTGCGCCTCTCGCTGGAGGACCTCACGCTCTGGAAGCAGGTGCCGCCCGAGGTGTCAGCGGAGCTGACCAGCGCGATCGCCGCCGTGGACCGGCTGGGCGTCGCGGTCACCGAGCTGCTCGAGGTACGTCGCGACGACGCCCTCGACGACGAGGTCGCCCTGGACCTCGTGGACCTCACGTCCACCGTCGCCGAGCGCTGGCGGGAACGGCTGTCCGAGCAGGGTCGCGATCTCGTCCTCACGTCGCGGGCGCCCGTCCCGGCCAAGGTGGCCCCCGAGCCGGTGCGGCAGGTCGTCGACGCCCTGCTGGCACAGGCGACCGACGGCGGCACGGGCAACGTCACCGTCGACGTGTCGACGCTGCGCACCGTGCTGCGCGTGCGCGTGACCGACCAGGGACCACGTCGCCTGCCGAGCGGCGTGCTGCACGGCGACGCCGGGGTCGACGGCCTGGCCGAGGCTGCCGTGACCGCCGAGTCGGTGGGCGGCTACGTCACCGTGCAGGACGCACCGCAGTCACGCGTGATGCTGATCCTGCCCCACCACTGAGGTCGCGCCCCCGGACGCACGGACCCCCTCCGCCCGAGGGGCGGAGGGGGTCCGGTGTCGGCTGGAGGCTCAGGCCTCGTCGGCCGACGTGAAGTTCCGCAGGTGCGTCGTGTCGACGGGGACACCCGGGCCGTTCGTCGTGGAGACGGTGATCTTCTTCAGGTACCGACCCTTGGAGCTGGCCGGCTTGAGACGCAGGATCTCCTCGAGGGCCGCGCCGTAGTTCTCGGCGAGCTGCTCGGCCGAGAACGAGGCCTTGCCGATCACGAAGTGCAGGTTGGCGTGACGGTCGACGCGGAACTGGACCTTGCCGCCCTTGATGTCGCCGACGGCCTTGGCGACGTCGGTGGTCACCGTGCCGGTCTTCGGGTTCGGCATCAGGTTGCGCGGGCCGAGGACGCGGCCGAGCCGGCCGACCTTGCCCATCATGTCGGGCGTGGCGACGACGGCGTCGAAGTCGAGCCAGCCCTCGTTGACCTTGTCGACGAGCTCGTCGGCACCCACGTGGTCGGCGCCGGCCTCACGGGCGGCGTCGGCGTTGGCACCGGTCGCGAAGACCAGGACCCGAGCGGTCTTGCCGGTGCCGTGGGGCAGGTTGACGGTGCCGCGCACCATCTGGTCGGCCTTGCGGGGGTCGACGCCGAGGCGGACGGAGACGTCGACCGTGGAGTCGTAGTTCTTGCTGCCCGACTCCTTGGCCAGCGTGGTGGCCTCGAGCGGGGTGTAGACGGCGTCCTTGTCGATCTTCTCGGCGACGGCGCGGTACGCCTTGCTGTGCTGTGTCATGTCTGGCTTCCTTCGGTGTGCACCAGGTGTGGTCTCGCGGGCCCAGCCGGCCCTGCCACGTGTTGCTGGTCGGGGTGGGTGTGTCAGTCGGTGGTGACGCCCATGGAGCGGGCGGTTCCCTCGACGATCTTCATGGCCTGGTCGAGGTCGTTCGCGTTCAGGTCAGGCAGCTTGGTCGTGGCGATCTCGCGGATCTGGTCCTTGCTGAGCTTGCCGACCTTGTCGGTGTGCGGCGTGGACGAGCCCTTGGACAGACCGGCGGCCTTCTTGATCAGCTCGGCGGCCGGCGGCGTCTTGGTCACGAACGTGAACGAGCGGTCCTCGTAGATCGTGATCTCGACGGGGACGACGTTGCCGCGCATGGACTCCGTGGCGGCGTTGTACGCCTTGCAGAACTCCATGATGTTCACGCCGTGCGGGCCGAGCGCGGTACCGACGGGGGGCGCCGGGTTCGCCATGCCGGCGTTGAGCTGCACCTTGACGAGTGCGGCGACCTTCTTCTTGGGAGGCATTGTTCTTCGGGTCCTTCTGTGGATGGGTGGTGCAGGCCGGAGGAGCCGGCTCAGACCTTCTGGATCTGGGTGAAGCTCAGCTCGACCGGGGTCTCGCGACCGAAGATCTCGACGAGGGCCTTGACCCTCTGCGCGTCGAGGTTGATCTCCGTGATCGTCGCGTGGAGCGTGGCGAACGGACCGTCGACGACCATGACGGAGTCACCCGTCGTGAAGTCGGCGAACTCGACCTTGGGGGACGATGCGGTCTGCTGCTGCTCGGGGGCGTCGGCCGCCTGCTGGGCGACCTCGGCCTCCACCGCCGGGGCGAGCATCTGCTCGACCTCGGCGAGGCTGAGGGGCACCGGCTGGTGGGAGTTGCCCACGAAGCCGGTGACCGACGGGGTGTGGCGCACGACGCCCCACGACTCGTCGGTGAGGTCCATGCGGACCAGGACGTAGCCGGGGAGCACGGTGCGCTTGACGAGCTTGCGCTGCCCGTTCTTGATCTCGGCGACCTCCTCGGTGGGGACGACGATCTCGAAGATGTAGTCCTCGGCGTTGAGCGAGGTGATGCGGTTCTCGAGGTTCGCCTTCACACGCTTCTCCATGCCGGAGTAGGTGTGCACGACGTACCAGTCGCCGAACTGGCTGTAGAGCCGCTCGCGGAACTCCGCGAGCGCGTCGACGGGGGCGTCCTCGCCGGCCTCTTCACCGTCACCGGCCTCGTCGGCAGGGACGTCGGCGTCGAGCTCGGCGTCGACCTCGGCCTCGGCGGCCTGGTCGGCGTCGACGGTCTCGTCGGCGCCCTCGGGCACGTCCTCGACCTCGGGGGCCTCGTCGATCGACGCGGCGGACTCGTCCGACGCCTCGACGTCGGAGAGCTCCTCGACCTCGACGTTGCTCGTCTCGGGGGACTGTTCAGTCACTGGTTTCCTCTGCAGTTCACGCGAACACGGCGAACATCGCCTTGCCGAACCCGTAGTCCAGGCCGGCGACGAACGCCATCATGATCAGGACGAAGACGAGCACGACGAAGAAGTAGTTGACGACCTGCGGCCGCGTGGGCCACACGACCTTCCGCAGCTCCGCGACGACCTGCCGGTAGAAGGTCAACGGCGACGTGCGCCGTTCCTTCGTGGCCGACGTCTCGTGGCGATCGCTCACGGTGTCCCCTTCGTTGGTCGTGCTGGTCTGGATGGTGCGATGTGGTGATGGTGCTGGCACGGCACGAGGGACTTGAACCCCCAACCTTCGGTTTTGGAGACCGATGCTCTGCCAGTTGAGCTAGTGCCGTCCACCGGCGCTTCTGCCCGTCTCCCCCGTCCTGCGTGCAGGACACGAGGGCATGACGAAACAGAGTGAGATCTCACCGGTCCGTCCAGTGTACGGGGTGCGCACCGGCCGAGTCGAACCGACCGCCGGCGCCCTCTGCCGCCTGCGGCCCGGCACCCCGCCGTACCGTCCGCCGCCCACGGCCCGGCACCCCCGCCGTACCGTCCGCCGCCCACGGCCCGGCACCCCCGCCGGGCGGCGTGAACTCAATGTGCACGACTCGCGGGTAACCGGTCCGGTCCCGTAGAACAGAGGATCGTGAGCCATTCCACGACCGAAAGTGCCGTCGGCGCGTCCCCCGCCCCGAACGTGTCCCACTCCATCACGGTGCGCCTCGAGGTGCCGGCCGGCGGCACCGCCGTGAGCCACCTGACGACCACGGTGGAGTCCAGCGGGGGCATCGTGACCGCGCTCGACGTGGCCGCGTCGCGCGCCGACGCCCTGCGCATCGACCTGACCATCGCCGCCGGCGACACCGCCCACGCCGACCGCATCGTCGAGGGGCTGCGGGCGATCCCCGACGTCGCCGTCAAGAAGGTCTCCGACCGCACCTTCCTCATGCACCTCGGCGGGGTCATCGAGACCGCGTCCAAGCACGCGCTGCGCAACCGCGACGACCTCTCGATGGTCTACACCCCCGGCGTCGCCCGCATCTGCCAGGCGATCGCGGCCGACCGCGAGGACGCGCGGCGCCTGACCATCAAGCGCAACAGCGTGGCCGTGGTCACCGACGGCTCGGCCGTGCTCGGACTCGGCAACATCGGCCCGCACGCAGCCCTGCCGGTCATGGAGGGCAAGGCCGCCCTGTTCAAGACCTTCGGCGGCATCGACGCCTGGCCGCTGTGCCTGGACACCCAGGACGTGGACCAGATCGTCGAGACCGTCGCCGCCGTGGCCCCCGGGTTCGCCGGCATCAACCTCGAGGACATCTCGGCGCCGCGGTGCTTCGAGATCGAGGCACGCCTGCGCGAGCGGCTCGACATCCCCGTCTTCCACGACGACCAGCACGGCACCGCCATCGTGGTGCTGGCCGCGCTGCGCAACGCCCTGCGCGTGGTCGAGAAGTCGCTCGAGGACGTGCGCGTGGTGCTGGTGGGTGCCGGCGCCGCCGGCACCGCGATCCTGCGGCTGCTCCTCGGGGCGGGCCTGCGCGACGTGGTCGTGTGCGACGTCGACGGCATCGTCTCCACGGAGCGCGGCGACACCGACCCCACGCTCGCCTGGATCGGGGAGAACACCAACCCGCGTGGCGTCTCGGGCACCCTGAAGGACGCTCTCGTCGACGCCGACGTGTTCATCGGCGTCAGCGCGCCACGCCTGCTCGGTGCCGCCGACGTCGCCACGATGGCCGACGACGCCGTGGTGTTCGCCCTCGCCAACCCGGACCCGGAGATCGACCCGGCCCTCGCCCGCGAGCACGCGCGCGTGGTGGCCACCGGTCGGTCGGACTACCCGAACCAGATCAACAACGTGCTGGCGTTCCCGGGGATCTTCCGCGGACTGCTCGACGCGCACAGCCACGGCATCGACGTGCCGGTGCTCCTGGCGGCGGCCGAAGCCATCGCGGCGTGCGTCGAGGACGACGAGCTCAACGCCGACTACATCGTGCCGAGCGTCTTCCACCCGGAGGTCCACCACCGCGTGGCCGACGCGGTCGAGCGTGCCGCCCGCGCCTCGCAGTAGCCGCGGCCTCCACCCGGCGCACGCGCGACGCACCCGGCGGTGGACGGGCGCGGGGTCGGCACCGGCCGATACGGTGACGCCATGAGCGTCGCCCAGCCCGCCCCGTCCCCCGGCCGCTCGCTGCGGGTCCTCGCGCTCACGTTGGGCACCTCGCCCCTCATCGTGCTGGTCGCGATCCTGTTCGTGCTGCCTCCCGACCAGGGTGAGCTCTCGGTGGTCGGCGCGGCCGCCGCCCTCGGTGCCGTGGTCCTCGGCTTCCTCGCCGCGCAGACGATCGGCTACCGCGTGGCCGCACTGGAGCCCGGGCTCGACGAGGCCGCCGCCCGGCGCGCCTCGGTGCAGGCGTTCCAGACCACGATGATCCTGCGCTTCGTCCTGACGGAGGCCCCGCTGATCGCCGCGCTGGCGCTGTCGTTCGTCCTCGACGAGGGGCCGTGGCCGTTCGTCCTCGCCGTCGTCGTCGGGGTGCCCTCCATGCTGTTCCACGTGCTGGTGCGTCCTCGCACGATCGAGCGGGTCCGGGCCGGGCTCGAGGCCCGCGGGGCCCGCTCGTACGTGGCGGAGGCCCTCACCCCGTGAGGTCCGTCGCCACGCTGCCCAAGGCGCACCTGCACCTGCACTTCACCGGGTCGATGCGCCACACGACCCTGGTGGAGCTCGCCGAGCGCGACGGCATCCGGCTGCCGCCGGCCCTCGTCGAGGAGTGGCCGCCCCAGCTCGTGGCCACGGACGAGAAGGGCTGGTTCCGGTTCCAGCGGCTGTACGACGTGGCACGCTCGGTCCTGCGCACGGAGGACGACGTGCGGCGCCTGGTCCTGGAGGCGGCCGAGGACGACGCCCGCGACGGTGCGGTGTGGACCGAGATCCAGGTCGACCCGTCGGGCTACGGCGCCCGGTTCGGTGGCATCACCGCCTTCACCGACCTCGTGATCGACGCCGCCCGTGACGCCGGAGAGCGCGTGGGCACCGGCATGGCGGTCGTGGTGGCCGCGAACCGCACCCGCCACCCCCTCGACGCCCGCACGCTGGCGCGCCTCGCCGGGCAGTACGCCGGACGCGGCGTGGTCGGCTTCGGGCTCTCGAACGACGAGCGGCGGGGCGACACGGCCGCCTTCGCCCCGGCCTTCGCGATCGCCGAGCGGGCCGGGCTCTCGCTCGTGCCCCACGGCGGTGAGCTGCGCGGCCCGGCCCACGTGGCGCAGTGCCTCGACCACCTGCACCCCACCCGCCTGGGCCACGGCGTGCGCTCGAGCGAGGACCCGGCGGTGCTCGAGCGGGTCGCCGAGGCCGGCGTGGCCCTCGAGGTGTGCCCCACCTCCAACGTGGCGCTCGGCGTGTACGCCACGCTCGAGGAGGTGCCGGTGCGCACCCTCGTCGAGGCCGGCGTCGACGTCGCGCTCGGCGCCGACGACCCGTTGCTCTTCGGCTCGCGGCTGGCCGGTCAGTACAACGTGCTGCGGGCCGCGCAGGACTTCAGCGACGACGAGCTGGCCGACCTCGCCGCGATGTCGCTGCGCCGCTCGCACGCCCCCGACGACCTCAAGGCTGCGGCCCTGGCCGACGTCGACCGGTGGCGGACGTCGTGAGCGGCATCGACGTGCCGGACCTCGACCACCCCGCGCCCACCGTCCACCCCGGCGCGGACCGGGCCTACGTGCTGGGCCTGCTGTCCCTCGTCGGGGCCGTGTTCGTGCTGCCCGCCCTTCTCGGCCCGTACGTCTGGCACCTGGGGGTCTCGACGCGTCGCGAGATCGACCGTGATCCTGCACGGTGGGTCGGCCGCCGACAGGCCACGGCCGGCATGGTCCTCGGCGCGCTCGCCACGGCACTGGTCGTCGTCGGCCTGCTCGTCCTGGTGGGCTTCGCCGTACGGGCCCACCTGCAGCTCTCCGCGGACACGGGGTACTGAGGCCCTCGCCCGAACCGTTCGTCCGCGAGGCCGGCTCAGAGGGTGCAGCCGACGAGCACGGGTTCCGGCACGAGGGTGATGCCGAAGGCGTCGCGCACGCCGTCGCGCACCTCCCGGGCCAGGGCGAGCAGGTCCTCGCCCGTGGCGTCGCCGCGGTTCGTGAGGGCCAGGGTGTGCTTGGAGGAGACCGCGGCCCGCCCACCGGCCACCGTGTGACCGCGCTCGAACCCGGCGGCCTGGATGAGCCATGCCGCGCTCGTCTTGACGGTTCCGTCGGCCTGCGGGAACCGCGGGGCCCCCTCGGGCAGACGCCCGGCCGCGTCGGCGTCGAGGACGGGGTTGGTGAAGAACGACCCCGCGCTCCACGTGTCGTGGTCGTCGGCGTCGAGCACCATGCCCTTCGCGGCCCGCAGCCCGAGCACCGCCCCACGGACGTCGGCCAGGGGGGCGCGGTCGCCCACGTCGACGCCCAGGCGGGTGGCCAGCTCGGCGTACGCGACGGGCGCGGACAGGTCGCCCAGACGCAGCTGGAACGCCACGGCGAGCACCACGAACCGGCCGGGCTCGGCCTTGAAGCGGCTGTGCCGGTAGCCGAACCCGCAGTCCACGGCGAACAGGGTGCGCACCCGCTGCTCGGCGCGGTCGTAGACCCGCACCGAGGCGATGGTCTGCGCGACCTCCTGGCCGTAGGCACCGACGTTCTGGATGGGCGTGGCCCCCACGGACCCGGGGATGCCCGACAGCGCCTCCAGCCCGACCCAGCCGGACTCGACGGCCACCGCGACGAGCGCGTCCCACGACTCCCCCGCCTGCACGGTGACCATGGCGCCGCTGCAGGCGTCGGCGTCGACCTGGCGCCCCGTCGTGCGCACGAGCACGACGGTCCCCTCGAAGCCGGCGTCGCCGACCACGAGGTTGCTCCCGCCCGCGACCAGCAGGAGCGGGACGCCGGCGTCGTCGGCCGTCCGCACCGCGTCGACGAGCTCCTGCTCGGTGGTGGCCTCGACGACGTCGCGCGCCGGCCCCCCGAGGCGCAGGGTGGTCAGCTGCGCGAGATCCATGCGTCGAGCCTAGGACCCGCTCCCACGGTCAGGGGAAGGAGGTGACGCACCGGACCAGGACGCACGAGACCCCCGGCCGTGCGGCCGGGGGTCTCGTGACGGTGGTGCGGGAGGCTCAGCGCGTCTCGCGGTGGACCTGGTGGGTCTTGCAGCGCGGGCAGAACTTCTTGAGGTCGAGACGATCGGGATCGTTGCGACGGTTCTTCTTGGTGATGTAGTTGCGCTCCTTGCACTCGGTGCAAGCCAAGGTGATCTTGGGTCGAACGTCGGAGCTCTTGCTCGCCACTGGTCTGCCTCTTCTGGTCTGGGGGTGATGCCGTGCACGTGCGGTCTTCGGTAGCTGGGGCGGGACTCGAACCCGCGACACCACGATTATGAGTCGTGTGCTCTAACCACCTGAGCTACCCAGCCGCGAGGGGACGAGTCTCCCCGTCTCTCAGAGCCCCTTTACGGAATCGAACCGTAGACCTTTTCCTTACCATGGAAACGCTCTGCCGACTGAGCTAAAGGGGCAAGCCGACAGCCAACAGTACCCAATGGTCGGCGCAGGACGAAATCGGGGGGTCCCCCTTCTCCGCCGACGTCGCTCAGAGCCTGGAAGCGCGGGCCAGACGGGCCGGCCACATCGGCCCGCCGTAGACGAATCCGGTGTACGCCTGCACCAGGTCCGCACCCGCGTCGAGGCGGTCGCGGACGTCCTGCGGCGTGGTCACGCCGCCGACGCCGACCAGGGCCAGCCGGTCGCCCACACGTCCCCTCAGGCGGCGCAGCACCTCCGTGGACCGGTCGGCGAGCACCGGCCCGGAGAGGCCCCCGGCACCCGCGGCGTCGACCGTCGCCCGGGGCGTGCGCAACGAGTCCGGGCGCGCGATCGTCGTGTTGGTGGCGCTGATGCCGTCCAGCCCCAGCTCGAGAGCCAGGTCGGCCACCGCGTCGACGTCGGCGTCGGCGAGGTCCGGCGCGATCTTGACCACCAGAGGAACGCCCTCTCGGGCGGTGACGCCGCCCACGGCCTCGAGGATGGGCCGGAGCGAGTCGACGGCCTGCAGGTCGCGAAGGCCCGGGGTGTTCGGGCTCGAGACGTTGACCACGAGGTAGCTCGCGTAGGGGGCGAGCAGGCGGGCGCTCTCCACGTAGTCGGCCACGGCCTCGGCCGCCGGCACGACCTTCGTCTTGCCGATGTTGACGCCGATCACCGCGTCGGCACCCGCACGGGTGCGGCGCAGCCGGTGCAGGCGGGACGCCACCACGGCCGCACCGTCGTTGTTGAACCCCATCCGGTTCACGATCGCCTCGTCCTCGAGCAGCCGGAACAGGCGCGGCCGTGGGTTCCCCGGCTGCGGGCGCGCCGTGACCGTCCCGACCTCGACGTGCCCGAAGCCCAGCCCCAGCAGGCCCGGGACGGCGCGGGCGTTCTTGTCGAAGCCCGCCGCCAGCCCGAACGCGTTCGGGAACTCCACCCCCATCACGGAGCGGGGCGCCGGGGGCACCGACGTCAGCGGAGCGGCGAGGCGACCCCCGAACCGGATCGCCCGGAACGCCTGCTCGTGCGCGACCTCGGGGTCCATGCGGGCGAAGACCGTCGAGAACAGCGCGTCGTAGGCCACGGCCGCCAGCCTAGTCCGGGCCGATCACGCCCATCGCGGCGACGCTGCCGTGGCCCGGGGTGCCGGCCCCGCCCGCCCTGTTGCCGAGCGGGACCGGCACCTACTGGGACGGAGCAGGACCCCGGTCATGACGCGGGACCGGGCACCTCCTCGAGGTGCGGCGCTCAGCCGACCGTGCGGATGAGCTTCTTGTTGACGAACTCGTCCATGCCGAAGCGTCCGAGCTCGCGGCCGAACCCGGACCGCTTGACGCCGCCGAAGGGCAGCTCGGCACCCTCGGCGCCGACGCCGTTGACGAAGACCATGCCGGCCTCGATGCGGTCGGCCACCCGCTGGGCCTGGTCGGCGTCGTCGGTGAACACGTAGGAGCCGAGACCGAACGGGGTGTCGTTCGCGAGCTCCACGGCCTCCTCCTCCGACCCGACCTTGAACACGATGCCCACCGGGCCGAACAGCTCCTCGTGGAAGGCGTCGTCACCGGGCTTCACGCCCGTGAGCACGCTGGGCGGGAAGTGGGCGCCGTCGCGCTCCCCCGCGCTCTCCAGGTGCGCGCCCTGCTCGACGGCACGCTCCACCTGGTCGGCCAGCCGCTCGGCCGCGGCGACGGACGACAGCGGCGCGATGCCCTCGGCGGCCGCGAGCATCTTGGCGGTGAACTTCTCGACGAACGAGTCGTAGAGGTCCTCGACGACGATGAACCGCTTGCCCGCGTTGCAGGCCTGGCCGGTGTTGTCGAGCCGCGCCGCCACGGCCTTGTCGACCGTGTCGTCGAGGTCGGAGCTGCCCAGCACCACGAACGGGTCGGACCCGCCGAGCTCGAGGACGACCTTCTTGAGGTGGCGACCGGCGATCTCGGCCACGGCCGCACCGGCGCGCTCGGACCCGGTGAGCGAGACGCCCTGGACCCGCGGGTCGGCGATGACGTCGGCGACCTGCTCGTTCGTGGCGTAGACGTTGACGTAGGCACCCTCGGGGAAGCCGGCGTCGAGGAAGATCCGCTCGAGCGCCGCGGCGGACTCGGGGCACTGCGGTGCGTGCTTGAGGACGATGGTGTTGCCGGTCGCGAGGTTCGGACCCGCGAAGCGGGCGATCTGGTAGTACGGGAAGTTCCACGGCATGATGCCGAGCAGCACGCCCACGGCCGTGCGCTTCACGACGGCCGATCCCTCGCCCTCGAGCAGCTCGAGCGGCTCGTCGGCCATGAACGCCTCGGCGTTGTCGGCGTAGAAGTCGTAGATGGCGGTGCAGAAGTCGACCTCGCCCAGGCACTCCTCGAGCGGCTTGCCCATCTCGCGCTGGATGATGGCGGCCAGCTCGTCGCGACGCTCGTGGTGCAGCGCTCCGACGCGGCGCACCAGCTCGGCCCGCTCGGCCACGGTGGAGGACCGCGACCACGTGCGGAACGCCTCGTGCGCGGCCGTGACCGCGTTCTCGACGTCGGCGTCGCTGGCGGTGGGGTACTCCTGGACGACCTCGCCGGTAGCGGGGTTCGTGACGGCGTAGAGGCTCATCGGGGGCTCCTTCGATCAGGGGCGGACGGTGGTGGCTGGTCGTGAGGTCGGGAGTCCGACGTTACGCGGTGCGCGGGTCCTCGGCCCGGGGACGAGCGGCGGCACGGGTGCGCCGCTCATCGAACCGTCTCCGCCTCGCCGGCGATGCGCTGCGCGATCCAGATCGGCACCACGGAGACGACGATCAGCACCACGGCCACGACCGCGACCACGGGCGCCTGGTTGGGACGGAACAGGTTGTTGAGGATCCAGATCGGCAGGGTCGTGGTGCCGGGCCCGGCCGTGAAGGTGGTCACGATGATCTCGTCGAAGCTCAGCGCGAAGGCGAGCAGGCCACCGGCGAGCAGCGCCGAGCGCAGCTGCGGGAACGTGACGAGTCGGAACGTCGTCCAGAGGCCCGCGCCCAGGTCGGCGGAGGCCTCCTCCAGGTTGCCGCCCATGCGGCGCAGCCGGGCGATGACGTTGTTGAACACCGTGACGATGCAGAAGGTGGCGTGCGCGACGATCAGCGTGGCCACGCCCAGCTCGATGGCCAGGATCCCGCGGAAGGCGTTGTTCAGCGCCACGCCGGTGACGATGCCGGGCAGGGCGATCGGCAGGATCACGAGCAGGTTCACCGTGTTGCGCCCGAAGAACGCGAACCGCTGCAGCGCGAAGGCCATGAGCGTGCCGAGCAGCAGCGCCACGGCGGTCGAGGCGAGCGCCACCTGCACGCTCGTGAGCACCGCGTCGCGGGCGCCCGCGCTGTGGAACGCGCGCACCCACCACTGGGTGGTGAACCCCTCGGGCGGCCACGTCATCGACGGGTCGGGGTTGAAGGAGTTGGCCACCACGACCAGCAGCGGCGCGTACATGAGCACCAGCACGAGGCCGGTGACGCCGAGCAGCAGACGTCGCGCGAGAGGACTGAGGGTCACGACGCGCTCCTAGAGGGTGTCCAGGGCGCCCGTGCGGCGGACCGCCGCGAGGTACCCGAGCATGACGACGATGGGGATGAGGGCGATCGCGGCGGCGAGCGGCAGGTTGTTGGCCGCGCCGACGTTCGTGTAGACGAGGTTGCCGAGCATCTGGTTGGCACCGCCCACGATGTTGACGCTGATGTAGTCGCCCAGCGTGAGGGAGAAGCTGAAGATCGAGCCCGCGGCGACCGAGGGCAGCAGCAGCGGCATCACGACGGTCCGGACGGTGGTGCCCGCCGACGCGCCGAGGTCGCCCGCAGCCTCGAGCATCGAGTCGGGGACGCGCTCCATGCCGGCGAAGATCGGCAGGATCACGTACGGCAGCCAGATGTAGGCCTGCGTGAGCACGACGGCGGTCAGCCCGTAGCCGGGCGTCTGGCCGCCGAACGGGTTCAGCACCCAGTCGACGAGCCCGCCCTCGCTGAGCAGCGACCGCCAGGCGAACGCCTTGACGAGGTAGCTCGCCCACAGCGGCGTGAGGACCGCGACCACCAGCAGACGCCGGGCACGCGGCGACGCGACCTTGGCCATGTAGAAGGCGATCGGCAGCGCGATCGCGACGTCGACGACCGTCACCAGCGCCGCGACACCGAGCGTGCGCAGCGTGACCGTGCGGTAGAGCGAGTTGGTGACGACCTCGCGCAGGTTGTCGAGGGTGAGGCCGCGGTCGATCTCACCGGTGAAGCTGTCGACCGACCACAGCGCCGTCACGAGCAGCGCCGAGAGCGCCACCACGTAGACGAGCACGAGCCACGTCAGCGGCGCGGTCAGGAACAGCCCGAGCCTCAGCCGCGGCCGCGTGGCGAGGAAGGAGGAGGCCCGGCGGGTGGCCGCCCCGGTCCCGGACAGGGACGGGACGGCCACCTCGGACGTGGTCGACTGGGTCACGTCAGCCCTTGATCTCGGTCCAGGCCTTGGTCCAGTCCGAGTAGTCGGTGCACTCGACGTCCGTGCGGCCGTCGAGGCACTCGGCGATCGGCGTGCGCCAGTACCAGATCTTGTCCGAGTAGGCCTTGTCGCCGGCGTGGTACGTCTCGCAGAAGCCCTCGCTCGCGAAGTCGCACGCCTCCTCGCTGTTCGGCGACTCGCCGAAGTACTCGGTGGCCTGCGCGTTGGTCTTCGGGTCCTCGATGTGGTCGAGCCACTTGTAGGCGCAGTTGGGGTTCTTGGCCTTGGCGGCGATCATCCAGGTGTCGTTCCAGCCCGTGACGCCCTCCTTCGGCACCGTGACCTTGACGTTGTCCTGGTCGATCGTGTTCGCGATGACCTGCCAGGTGGTGCCCACCACGGAGTCGCCGGTCTTGAAGGCCGAGGCCTCCTTGAGGTAGTCCGACCAGTACTCGCCGACGTTGGTGCGCTGGCCCTTGAGCAGGTCGACCGCGGCGGCCAGCTGCTTCTCGTCGAGGGCGTAGGGGTTCTCGATCTTCAGCTCCGGCTGCGTCGACATGAGGTACATGGCGGCGTCGGCGATGTAGATCGGCGAGTCGTAGGCCGTGACCTTGCCCTTGTACTGCGAGGACTTGTCGAACACGACGTCCCACGACGTCGGCTCGTCCTTCACGACGTCGGCGTTGTACATGAGCAGGTTGGCGCCGTAGCCGTGCGGGACGCCGTAGTTCTTGCCGTCGACGGTGTTCCACTCCTGGTCCTTCAGGAAGTCGAAGACCTTCTCGTAGTTCGGCACCAGGTCGGTGTTGACCTCGGCGGCCGCCTTGGCGGCGATCATGCGCAGCGTGAGGTCGCCGGACGCGGCGACGACGTCGTAGTCGCCGGACTTGGCGAGGTTGAACGCCTCGTCGGACGTGCCGTAGACCTTGCTCGTGACCTTGCAGCCGGTCTCCTCCTCGAAGGAGGTGACCCAGTCGGCGTCGGGGTCGTTGCTGCCGTCCTCGACGTAGCCGGGCCACGCCAGGATCGAGACCTGGCCCTCGGTCTTGCCGAGCTTCGTGGGTGCACCCGTGGCGGCGTCGTCGTCGGAGCCCCCGCCACAGGCGGCGAGAGCGAGGCTGCAGGTGACGGCGGCGGCGATGGCGCCGACGCGGCCTCTCCTGGTCGTGGGGATCATCTCGGATTCCGTTCTCTTCTGTGGGTGTGGTGGGGGGATCAGGTGAGCGTCACGAGGTCGTCGTGGCGCCACGAGGCGACGACGGCGTCGCCCCGCTCGACCGCCGCCAGGGCGGTGGAGGGCTCGAGGACGACCAGGCGGGCGCCCTGCTCGGTGTCGACGACGACGCGCCGACCGATGCCGAGGTAGATGGTCTCGGCGACGACGCCGCGGACGCTGTCGCGACCGTCGACCGGGTCGCTGGCGATGCCGGAGGCCGCGAGGTGGATCTTCTCCGGCCGCAGCGCGTAGCGACCCTCCCGTCCGAGGACGGTGCGCGAGGCGTCGGGGTCGAAGAGGTTCGACGTGCCGACGAACGACGCGACGTACTCGTCGACCGGGGTCTCGTAGACGTCCCGGGGGCTGCCCAGCTGCACGATCCGCCCCTCGTTGAAGACGGCGACGCGGTCGCTGAGCGTGAGCGCCTCCTCCTGGTCGTGGGTGACGAAGACGAAGGTGATGCCGAGCTCGCGCTGCAGCTGCTTGAGCTCCACCTGCATCTGCTCGCGCAGCTTGAGGTCGAGGGCGCCGAGGGGCTCGTCGAGCAGGAGCACCTTCGGGCGGACCACGACGGCCCGGGCCAGGGCCACACGTTGGCGCTGGCCGCCCGAGAGCTGCGTGGGGCGACGGTCGGCCACGTGCTGCAGGCGCACCGTCTCGAGGGCCTCGAGCGCACGGGACCGGCGCTCGCGGCGGTCGACACCGCGCACCCGCAGTCCGTAGGCCACGTTCTCGAGCACGCTCATGTGCGGGAACAGCGCATAGTCCTGGAACACGGTGTTGACGTCGCGCTCGAAGGGTGCCGAGCCGGTGACGTCGCGGCCCCCGAGCTCGATCGAGCCCGCGGTCGGCTGCTCGAAGCCGGCCACGAGACGCAGCACCGTGGTCTTGCCGGACCCCGACGGACCCAGCATCGAGAAGAACTCGCCGTCGGCGATCTCCAGGTCCACGCCGTCGACGGCCCGGACCTCGCCGAAGTGCTTCTGCAGGCCGCTCAGTCGGATCGCGGGGGTGGCGCCGGTGCCGGTCATCGGGCTCCTTCGACGGATTCTCCCCGTCCGTCCTGACGGTCGGGAGGAGTGGTGCGGATCACCTTCCGCCGCAAAACATATGGTCTTGGATGTTAAATGTCCACACCTTCGTGTCACGATCCGGTAAACATGTGCGCACCGGCAGCCCGGCCGGTCCGAGGACACGAGGAGATCCATGGCCGCCGTCCGTCGACGCTCGACCCGGGCGCGGACCGCCGTGTTCGCGCCGATCGGCGAGCTCGGCCGCGCGGTCCGCGTGGAGCAGCGTCTGGCGCAGGCGATCCGCTCGGGGATCCTCGAGGACGGGGAGCGACTGCCCAGCGAGTCCGAGCTGGCGAGCATGCTCGGCGTCGCCACGGTCACGGCGCGCGAGGCGCTCGTGTCGCTGCGCGCGCAGGGGCTCGTCACCACCACGCGCGGGCGCGGCGGCGGCTCGTTCGTCACCCGCCCCGTCGGCGCGACCGACGACGTCCTCGAGCGTCGCGTGGCTGCCATGACCCGCGTCGACATCGCCGACCACGGCATCCACTACGCGACCGTGCTGAGCGGGTGCGCCGAGCTGGCCGCCGAGCGGGCCAACGTCGAGGAGGTCGAGGACCTGCGGGCGATCCTGCCCCCCGACGACACCGACGACGCGGCCACGTGGCGCCACGTCGACACCGAGCTCAACCTCGCCGTGGCGGCGCTCTCGCACTCGGCCCACCTGGCCCGCGACGTGATGCGCCTGGAGATGGAGTTCGGTGGGCTCCTGCGGCTCGGATTCGGGCACGCGGACCAGCAGTCCGCCCTGCGCGACCACCACGGTGCCCTGCTCGCCGCCATCGCGAGCCACGACGGGAACGAGGCCCGACGCGTGGTGCGCGCCCGGGTGCGACGCCTGCTCGGCGAGCTCGCCGAGCTCCACGCGAGGATCAGGTGAGTCCGATGTCCCAACCCCCGAACGCCCCCGCCCCGGGTCCCGGCACCGAGGTGCCCCCTCAGGTCGCGGCCTGCGTGCAGGCCGTCGAGGACCTGTTCCACCCGCTGCTGGTGACGCTGCGCGAGAGCGGCGAGGCCCTGGCCCCCCTCTTCGACGGCCCCGTCGACGCCGCGCGGGTGCTCACCGCGTCGCGCCCCCACGCCCTCGAGGTGCTCGCCGACCCGCACACCGTGGGCGCGGGCTTCGTCGTGTCACCGGGGATCCTCACCGACGAGACCTACCTGCTCGCGTGGTGGCAGGGCGACGACCAGGGGCTCATCCCCGACTCCATCGCCCTCGTGCAGTCGACGGACTACAGCCGCCAGGAGTGGTTCCGCACCCCGCAGCGCACCCACGCGTCGCACGTGACCGGTCCCTACATCGACTACGTGTGCACCGACGAGTTCATGCTCACCTCGACGGTCCCGGTGGAGCGGGACGGACGCATGCTCGGGGTCATGGGGGCGGACGTGCTGGCCGAGACCGTCGAGCGGACGCTGCTCGAGGTCTTCCGCGCCGCCGACGCGACGCTCGTGAACGACCACGACCGCGTGGTCCTGTCCTCGCACGTGCACCTGTTCGCCGGCGAGCCGGTCGACCGCGGCGACTTCACGGCCCAGGTACCGTGCCCGGGACTGCCCTTCACGGTGCTGGTCTGACCCAGCAGGGCACCGGGCACTGGGATCAGGCGGGACCCGCGCCCGGGTAGGCGTCCACGACGAAGGTCCGCAACCGGTCGGCCAGGGCCGCGAGCGTCTCCTGCGCGGGATGGGTCGAGGACCAGGCCACGAACAGCCGGACCGTGAGGTCGGCTCCCCCGGCCCGGACACGCACCCCGTGCAGGCCGTACCGGCTGTCGTCGGAGACCACCGCCACGCCGCGACCAGCGGCGGCGAGCGCCTGCGCCACGGTGCCGCTGCTCGCCTCCACGAGCGACGCCGGCCAGCGCCGCTCGCGCTCGACCACCGCGTCGAGCACCTGCCGGGCGGCGAACGTCCGGGGCACGGTGACCACGACCTGCTCGAGCAGCTCGGCGAGCCCGACCCTTTCGCGGTCGCCCCACGGGTGGTCGGCCGGCACGAACGCCCACACCGGCAGCTCCGGAAGCGCGGCCGAGCGCAGCGGTCGGCGCGGGCGGCGGGTGGTCACCACGAGGTCGGCACCCCGACGCAGCGCCTCGTCCACGTCGAGCGGATCGGTCTCGACCACCGACGGGGTCGGGTCGTCGGGGGCCAGGCTGGCGAGGAAGGGCGACACGACGTCGGTGAGCGTGGTGGCGGGAGCGGCGATGGTCACGCGGTCCAGACCGCCCTCGGCCCGCACCCGGGCAGCGGTGCGCAGGGCGTCGGCCGAGGCCAGGACGTCGCGGGCCAGTGGCAGCAGGCTGCGACCCGCGGAGGACAGCACCAGCCGCCCGCCGTGCCGCTCGAACAGGTCGACACCCAGGTCGCGCTCGAGCTGGCGGACCTGGCGCGAGAGCGACGGCTGGGTCACCCGCACGCGTTCCGCCGCCGCGCTCACGGTCCCGGCGTCGACCACAGCGACGAAGTAGGTGAGGGTCCGCAGCTCCATCCGCCCACCATATGCCTGTCAGGCATCGACTTGATCCGACATCGGCATTGGACGGCATGACGTGACCGGCGGGAGACTGGCGTGGTCACCGCGTCCCAGGAGGAACCCATGTCCGTGCGACCGCCCGTCGTCCAGAAGCGCCACCTGGCCACCGAGCTGCCCGGACCGCGCTCGCGCGAGCTGATGGCCCGCAAGCACGCCGCGGTCGCCGCCGGCGTGGGCACGACCATGCCCGTCTTCGCCGTCGAGGCCGGGGGCGGCATCGTCGTGGACGTCGACGGCAACAGCCTCATCGACCTGGGGTCCGGCATCGCCGTGACCACGGTCGGCAACAGTGCGCCGCGCGTCGTGGCGGCCGTGCAGGAGCAGGTCGCCGCGTTCACGCACACGTGCTTCATGGTCACGCCCTACGAGGGCTACGTGGCCGTCGCGGAGACACTCAACCGGCTCACCCCGGGCGACCACGACAAGCACACCGCCCTGTTCAACTCCGGCGCCGAGGCGGTCGAGAACGCCGTCAAGATCGCCCGCGCCCACACGAAGCGGCAGGCCGTCGTCGTCTTCGACCACGCGTACCACGGCCGCACGAACCTGACGATGGCCATGACCGCGAAGTCGATGCCGTACAAGCACGGCTTCGGACCGTTCGCCTCGGAGGTCTACCGCGCCCCGCTCTCCTACCCGTTCCGCGACGGCGACCTCGACGGGGCGACCGCGGCCGCCCGCGCGCTCGACGTGGTCGAGAAGCAGGTGGGGGCCGCCAACCTGGCCGCGATCGTCATCGAGCCCGTCCAGGGCGAGGGTGGCTTCATCGAGCCGGCGCCGGGCTTCCTCCCCGCGCTGGCCGCGTGGTGCCGCGCGAACGACGTGGTGTTCGTGGCCGACGAGGTGCAGACCGGCTTCGCGCGCACGGGCGACCTGTTCGCCTGCGACCACGAGGGCGTGGTCCCCGACCTGATCGTGACGGCCAAGGGCATCGCCGGCGGCCTGCCGCTGTCGGCGGTGACGGGCCGCGCCGAGATCATGGACGCCGCGCACGTCGCTGGGCTCGGCGGCACCTACGGCGGCAACCCGCTCGCCTGCGCCGCCGCGCTGGCCGCGATCGAGACCATCGAGGCCGAGGGGCTCGTCGAGCGGGCCCGCGAGGTGGGGACGCTCATGACGGAGCGGCTCCGAGCCCTGCAGGCGCGCGACGACCGACTCGGTGACGTGCGCGGCCGTGGCGCGATGATCGCCGTCGAGCTGGTGAAGCCGGGCACGACCGACCCCGACCCCGACCTCGCGAAGACCGTGGCGTCGGCCGCCCACGCCGAGGGCGTCATCGTGCTGACCTGCGGCACCTACGGCAACGTGCTGCGCTTCCTCCCGCCGCTGGCCATCGGTGACGACCTGCTCCACGAGGGGTTGGACGTGCTCGAGGCGGCCTTCGCGGCCGCGCCGCGGTCCGGGCAGACCCGATGAGCGTGCAGGTCACGTCCGCCCACGTCGAGGCCCTCGACCCGACCCGTGGCGTGCTCGTGGGTGGCGTCTGGCGGGCCGGGGGCTCGGGGGACTTCGACGTCGTGGACCCGGCCGACCTCTCGGTCGTCGCCCAGGTGTCCGACGGCGACCTGGGCGACGCCACCGCGGCCGTCGACGCCGCCGCGGACGCGTTCGTGGCGTGGCGTCGCACGTCGCCGCGCCAGCGGTCGGTGGTGCTGCACCGAGCGTTCGAGCTGATGATCCGCGACACCGACCGGCTGGCCGACCTCATCGTCAGCGAGAACGGCAAGTCCGTCACCGACGCGCGCGGCGAGGTCGTCTACGCCGCCGAGTTCTTTCGCTGGTTCGCCGAGGAGGCGGTGCGCCCTCACGGCGACTACGGCTCCTCCCCCGCCGGCGGCACGCGCACGATCGTGACGCACCGACCCGTCGGCGTGGCCGCGCTCGTGACGCCGTGGAACTTCCCGGCCGCGATGGCCACGCGCAAGATCGCGCCGGCCCTCGCAGCCGGCTGCACGGTGGTGCTGAAGCCCGCCGCCGAGACGCCGCTGACGGCCCTGGCCGTCGCCCGTCTGCTGACCGAGGCCGGCGTGCCCGACGGTGTCGTGAACGTGGTGCCGACGACCGACGCCGCCGGGGTCGTGGGCCACTGGCTCGCCGACCCGCGGGTCCGCAAGATCTCGTTCACCGGGTCCACCCGCGTCGGCTCGATCCTGTTGGGCCAGGCCGCCGAGCGCGTCGTGAACGCGTCGATGGAGCTGGGCGGCAACGCCCCGTTCGTCGTGGCGGACGACGCCGACGTCGACGCGGCCGTGGCCGGCGCGATGGTCGCGAAGTTCCGCGGTGGCGGCCAGGCCTGCACGGCGGCGAACCGCTTCTACGTGCACGCCGACGTCGTGGACGCCTTCGTCGAGCGCCTCGGCGCCGAGGTCGAGCGGCTGTCGGTCGGTCCGGCACGCGGCGGCGCCACGGTCGGCCCCCTCATCTCCACCACGGCGGTCGAGACCCTGGGCCGCGTGGTGGACGAGGCGGTGCGGGCCGGCGCGCGCGTCAGCCACCGCGCCGAGCTGCCCGACGCACCCGGCCACTTCTTCGCGCCGACGGTCCTCGTGGACGTCCCGGCCGACGCCGCGATCCTCGACCACGAGCTGTTCGGTCCCGTGGCCCCGATCGTCACGTGGCACGACGACGAGGAGCTGCTCCGGCTCGTGAACGCCAGCGAGATGGGCCTGGCCGCGTACGTCTTCTCGCGCGACCTGCAGCGAGCGATCCGGCTCGGGGAGGCGTTCGACGCCGGCATGGTCGGCGTGAACCGCGGCCTCGTCTCCGACCCGTCGGCCCCGTTCGGCGGCGTCAAGCAGAGCGGTCTGGGCCGCGAGGGCGCCCGCGAGGGCCTCGAGGAGTACACCGAGACGCAGTACCTCAGCGTCGACTGGCCCGCCTGACCCCGCGCCTCGGGAGTCCTCACGAGGTACGACGGCTACGGCAGCAGGTCGCCGGCGCGCGTCTCGGTGCCGGTCGTCGCTCCGTACGACCGGTCGATCGCGGTGAGCACGGTCTCCAGAGCGGCCTCCCGCTCAGCGTCGGACGCATCGCGCACGGCGCCGTCGACGGCGAGCACGGAGAACCCGTGCATCGCGGACCAGCACGTGATCTCCGCACCCGGGCGAGCCTGTGCCGACAGGAACCCGACCTCGACCAGCTCGTCCAGGGCCTGGCCCAGCAGCAGGTAGGGACCGGCTCCCTCCAGGTCCGTCGAGACCGCCACGCTGGAGAACGCCAGCGAGAACAGGCCGGGCTCGCCCACGGCGAACTCCACGTACGACCGTCCGACCGCCGCGAGGCGACGGCGCGCCCGCAGCACGGGATCGTCGGTGTCGACGTCGGCCCAGCGCCGCTGCATCGTCTCGACCAGGCGGTCCATGACACGGCCCGCGACCTCCGCCACCAGGTCGTCGCGATTGGCGAAGTGCCGGTAGGCGGCGTTGTGCGAGACACCCACCCGGCGCGCGAGGTCGCGCAGCGCCAGGCCGTCGGCACCTCGCTCGCGGGCGGCGTCGACCGCGGCGTCGACGAGTGCCTCGCGCAGGTTGCCGTGGTGGTACGCGGGGGACGCCATGGCACCACCCTAGCGAAGGACGGCTCTGATGTTGACAGCGACAACACTAGCCCTCATGCTCGATGTTGACGCCATCAACTTCGAGGAGCGCGCATGCCCCGGAAGTCCCTGATCCTGCTCACCGTGTGCCTCGCGACGCTGACGATCAACCTCTCCACGATGATCGTGAACATCGCGCTGCCGTCGCTCGCGGACGAGCTCGACGCCGGCACGCGTGACCTGCTGTGGATCGTCGACGGCTACAACCTGGCCTTCGCCTCCCTCGTGCTCGCGATGGGCAGCCTGTCGGACCGGTTCGGTCGTCGGCCCGCCCTCGTCCTCGGCCTCGCCGGCTTCGGACTGAGCAGCGGCGCCGCCGCGCTGGTCGACAGCAGCGGTCAGCTGATCGCCCTCCGGTTCGCCATGGGCGTCTTCGCCGCCGTGATCTTCCCGACGACGCTGTCGATCATCGCCAACACCTTCACCGAACGGCGCGCACGTGCGTCCGCGCTCGGTCTGTGGGGCGCCTCCGTCGGCGTCGGCGTCGCCATCGGGCCCGTGGTCGGCGGCATCCTGCTCGAGCACTACTCCTGGCACAGCGTCTTCTGGGCGCTCGTGCCCCTGACCGTCGCCACCATGGGCATGGCGATCGCGTTCGTCCCGGAGTCACGCGACCCGTCGGTGCCGCGCATCGACCGGTACGGCTTCGCCGTCTCCGTCGCCGCCCTGGGCACGCTGACCTACACGATCATCGAGGGACCCGAGCACGGGTGGCGCAGCATCGAGACGTTGACCGGGTTCGCCGGCGCCGCGGCGCTGATCGCCGCGTTCATCGCGATCGAGCGGGCGGTGGAGCACCCCATGATCGACGTCACGCTGTTCCTCGACCGCCGGTTCAGCGCCGCCTGCGCGGCGGTCACGATCGCCTTCTTCGCGCTCTTCGGCTTCATCTTCCTCATCACGCAGTTCTTCCAGTTCATCCGTGACTACACGCCGCTCGAGACCGGCCTGCGCTTCCTGCCCGTGGCCCTCTCCCTGGCGGTCGCCTCGATCGTCGGCGCCCAGCTGGCACCGCGCATCGGCACGAAGCTCGTCGTCGCGCCCGGGCTCGCCCTGCTGGGTGGCGCCTTCCTCTGGATCTCCCAGATCCCGGCCGACGTGGACTACCCGACCGTCGTCGTGCCGCAGATGCTCATGCTCGGCATCGGGATCGGACTGGTCAGCACGCCGGCCACGGAGTCGATCATGCAGGTGCTCCCGCCCGCCCGCGCCGGGGTCGGCTCGGCCGTCAACGACGCGACCCGCGAGCTCGGTGGCACCTTGGGCGTCGCCGTCGTGGGCTCGATGTTCGCCTCCCGGTACGCCGACGCGCTCCGCTCGGCCCTCGAGGGGCGCGTCGAGGGGACGGTCCTCGACCGGGCCGCCGACTCCGTCGGGTTCGCCGACGTCGCCGCGTCCCAGGTCCCCGGCCTGTCCGCGGTGGTCGACGCGTCGTTCCTCGACGGCCTCGAGCTGGCGTGCGTCGTCGTCGGCGTGCTGTGCCTCGTTGGCGCCGCCGCAGGACTCCTGGCCCTGCCCGGCGACCGCTACGACCCCCTCGACGCCGAGGACGAGCCCGCCGACGGCACGGCACGCCTCGACGCGTGACTCCCTCACCCCCACCACGGAGGACCACATGAACGAAGCACGCCCCGTCGCCATCGTGACCGGTGCGTCGTCGGGCATCGGCCAGGCCGCCGCCCGGGCGCTCGCAGCCCGCGGGTTCGTCGTCGTCGGCACCAGCCGCCGCGGCAGCGGCGAACCCGACACCGACGGCATGCTGCTCCTGCCGCTCGACGTCACCAGCGACACGTCGGCGAGCGCACTCGTGCAGGACGTGCTCGACCGGTTCGGACGGATCGACGTCCTCGTCAACAACGCCGGCATCGGGCTGCTCGGCGCCGCCGAGGAGAGCTCGGCCGAGCAGGCCGCGAAAGTGTTCGGCGTCAACGTGCTCGGTGCCATCCGGATGACGAACGCCGTGCTTCCGCACATGCGCGGACGCGGCAGCGGACGGGTCGTCAACGTCTCGTCGGTGCTGGGCCTGATGCCCGCCCCCTTCATGGCGGTCTACTCCGCCACCAAGCACGCGATCGAGGGCTACTCGGAGTCGCTCGACCACGAGGTCCGCGCCCTCGGGGTGCGTGTGCTGCTGGTGGAGCCCGCCTACACCAGCACGTCCTTCGAGGGCAGCGCCCTCGCTCCGGACCGACCCCTCACCGGGTACGACGCGCAGCGGGCCACTGCGGCCGACGTGCTCGCCGGCGCCATGCGCGGTGCCGACGATCCGGCCGTCGTCGCCGACGTCGTCGCGAAGGCGGCCACCGACCGCCGACCTCGCGTCCGCTACCCCGCGGGCCCCCTCGCGCGGCGGGTGTCCGTCCTGCGTCGGCTCGCCCCGCAGGCGGCGTTCGACCGCCAGGTCCGCAGCCTGAACCGCCTGCCGTGAACCTCAGCGGGGCGGACGCGCCGACGTGCTGCGCGGGATGAGCGTGGGGGCGACGGTGACGTGCCGCGGCGACGCTCCGGCACGCGCCTCGTCGAGCAGCTCGAGCGCGGCGGCGGCGATCTGGTCGAACGGCACGCGCACCGTCGTGAGCGGACGGGGCAGGCGGGCCGAGACCGGGACGTCGTTGTAGCCCACCACGGAGAGGTCCTCGGGCACCGAGAGACCCAGTGCCTGGGCCGCCGCGAGCACGCCGATGGCCGTGTTGTCGTTGACCGCGAACACCGCGGTCGGCCGGTCGCGTGCCGCGAGCACCTCGCGCGCGACCAGCTCGCCGGACTCCATGCTGAACGCCGACTCGTGCACCAGGTCGTCGACGTCCGTCACCCCGGCCTCGGCCATCGCGCGCCGGAAGCCCGCCTGACGACCGACCGCGCTCGAGGCGAACGAGGGCCCGGCCACCAGGGCGATGCGCCGATGACCGAGGTCGAGCAGGTGCCGGGTGGCGAGGTAGCCACCGAGCTCGTCGTCACCGGTGGCCGACGGGGTGGTTCCGTCGGAGCGCAGAGCCAGCACCACCGGCACCCCGTGCCCACGCAGCCCCGACGTCACGTCGTCGTCGAGGCGCGCGGTCGTGAGCACCAGGCCGTCGATCCGCTGGTCGAGAAGCTGCTCGACGGCCTCGGCCTCGGCGGCCGGGTCGTCGTCGGTTGTGGCGACGATGGCGAACTGACCGCGGCGGGCGCACGCCGCAGCCAGCTGCTCGAAGGTCATGGCCATCACCGTGTCGGTGAGCCGTGGCACCAGCACGCCGATAGTGCGGGTCTGCTGGCGTCGCAGCGCGGAGGCGAAGCGGTCGCGTCGGTAGCCGAGCCGTCGCGCGGCCTCGCGGACGCGCTCCGCGGCCGGACTGCCCGACGGCGGCAGTCGCTCGTCGAGCACCCTCGACACGGTCGACTTCGAGACGCCTGCCTCGCGCGCGACGTCGAGGATCGTGGGGGGACGCACGGGCGTCTCGGTCACGCTGTCCTCCTCTGATCGACGGGCCGGGTGCTGGCCAGCATAGGCGCACACGGTGCTCGCACCCACCTGCCCGCTCCCGAAGACGCTCGCCCGAAACGGTTGACAGCGTGGTCCCCGTCACACACGATGGGAACGTTCCCGTGAACGTTGTCACACTCCGCAGCCACACACCGACGACGTCCGTCCACCACGAGGACACCGCCCGGACCGACCGGACTGCCCACACGAACGAGCCCCCGTGGGATAGACAGAGAAGGACGACCATGACTGACACCGCCCCCGCCACCGCCGAGCAGGCGGGACCCCGCTCGGACCGATCCCGCCGCTCACGCCGCGGGCTCGCCGCCACGCTCGCCCTCATGGGACCCAGCTTCATCGCCGGGGCCTGGCAGTTCGGACCCGGCAACCTCGCGTCGGCCGTGCAGGCCGGCAGCGCCCACGGGTACGCCCTCATCTGGGTCATCGCCGTCTCGACGCTCCTCATGATCGTCTTCACCGACATGAGCGTGCGCCTGGCCATCGTCTCCCCCGGCTCCCTCGTGCAGACGATCAAGGACCGACTCGGCCGCCCGGTCGGGACGGCCGCCGGCATCGGCGTCTTCCTCATCAGCCTCTGCTTCTCCGTCGGCAACGCCGTCGGGTCGGGCCTGGGCTTCTCCATGCTGTTCGGGGGCTCCCCCACGCTCTGGACCATCGGCTGCACCGTCGTCGTCGGGGCCGTGGCCTGGGCACCCAACTACTACAAGCTCTTCGAGCGCGCCATGCTCGGACTGGTCGTGCTCATGGGCATCGGCTTCGTGCTCGGCGCGTTCCTGTCCAAGCCCGACTGGGTCGCCGCGGCCGACGGCCTCTTCCCGACCATCCCCTCCGACGCGGGCCTGCTGATCATCGCACTCGTGGGCACCAACTTCTCGATCAACGCCGCGTTCTTCACCGGGTACGCCTCGCGCGAGCGGGGTCTGAAGGCCGCGGACTACCGCACGACGACGATCGCGGACACGATCCCCGGCATCCTGGCGCCCGGCATCATGACGGCCCTCGTCATCGTCACCGCGGCCGCCGCGCTGCAGAACACCGGCACCGGCGCCGCCACCTTCCCCGAGCTGGCGAACGTCCTCCGTCCGGTCGCGGGCGACCTCGGCGCCACGCTGTTCGGGCTCGGCTTCTCCGCCGCTGCGTTCTCGTCGATGGTCGCCAACGCGACGGCCGGCGGCACGCTGCTCTCCGACGGCCTCGGACGCGGCAACACGATGGACCGGGTGAGCGTGAAGCTCGGCATGTTCGCGGTGCTGGCCTTCGGGCTCGCGGTCACGCTCGCCTCGAACGGCTCACCCGTGGAGCTGATCATCACGGCACAGGCCCTCACGGTGATCGTCGCACCGCTGCTCGGCCTGCTGCTGTTCGTCATGACCACGCGCCGCGACCTGATGGGTCGCTACGTGAACCGGTGGTGGCAGAACGCGCTCGGCGTGGTGGGGCTCGTGGCGATCTTCGCCCTCTGCTACCGACTGCTCACGATCGTGCTCTGACCCGCTGCGCAGCGCGCCGACGTCGGCCCCGTTCCTTCTCGAGGAGCGGGGCCGACGGCCTTCGCAGAGGCCGTCCGGATCGATCCTGGATCGACGTGCGCTCGGCCCTTGACACGGTGACCGGCGTCACGCACACTCGATATGGGAACGTTCCCGCGAACGTTCCGTAACCATGACCGACCCGCTCGAAGAGGACCCACCATGACGCTCGACCTCCGCGGCCTCACCCCGGCCCCCGTCACCCCGTTCACCCGCGACCTCGAGGTCGACTACGACGCCGTGGCGTCACTGACCCGTTGGTACGCCTCCATCCCCGGCATCACCGGCCTGGTCTACCTCGGCCACGCGGGCGAGGGCACCTACCTCACGCAGGAGGAGCAGGTGAAGGTCATCGAGGTGGCCGTCGCGAACGCCGGCGACGTGCCGGTCATCGCCGGCATCACCGGCGAGGGCGACAAGGTCGCGGGGCTCGAGGCCAAGCGCGCCGTCGACGCCGGCGCCAGCGCCGGACTCCTGTACCCCTCGCACGGCTGGCTCCGCTTCGGCTACCAGCAGGGCGCCCCGCAGGAGCGCTACCGCATCGTGCACGAGGAGTCGGGCCTGCCGCTCATCCTGTTCCAGTACCCCGATGCCACCAAGGCCTCCTACGACCTGCAGACCCAGCTCGAGATCGGCGCGCAGCCCGGCGTCTTCGCGACGAAGAACGGTGTGCGCAACATGCGCCGCTGGGACACCGAGATCCCCGTCCTGCGCCAGGAGCTGCCCGACCTGCAGATCCTCTCCTGCCACGACGAGTACCTGCTGCACACGATGTTCGACGTCGACGGCCTGCTCGTCGGCTACGGAGGAATCGCCCCCGAGCTGCTGGTCGAGCTCATCGCCGCCGGCAAGGCGCACGACTACCCGGCGGCCCGCGCCCTCCACGACGCCCTGCTCCCGGTGACCAAGAACGTCTACCACCGGGGTTCGCACATGGAGGGCACCGTGGCGCTGAAGCTGGCCCTCGTGGAGCGCGGGAAGCTCGAGCACGCCGCCGTCCGCCCGCCGCTGCTCGACCTCGCGCCCGAGGCGCAGGGCGAGATCAGCCTGGCCCTGAAGCAGGCCGGGATCATCTGATCCCACCCCGCGACCCGGTGGTTCCCGGCGTCGCGCCCCGACCCGCCGTGTGGACACGCGGGGCTCGGACCCACCTGACGGGTCCGGCTCGGGGCGCGACCCTGGGGGTCACCAGCGCACGAGACGCCCCTCGCCGGCCGGCGAGGGGCGTCTCGTCGTGCGGGACGCGTGGCGCTCAGCCGCTGAAGCGCTCCCGGCCCTGGAGAGCAGACGTGCCGAGGTCGCTCTTCGGCAGCGCGGTGCCCGCCCGGGCGGCCTCGACCCAGTCGTCCGTGGTCCCGACGGCGGCGAAGTTGGAGTTGAGCAGCACCATCAGCGTCGTGTGCACCTGCTCGGCCGACGCGCTCCCCGCCTCGTTCGCGAGGTGGATGGCCCCGGTCGCGTCCGACAGCACCTCGGCGGCGATGCCCCGCGTCTCTGCGTCGGCGGCCGTGGCGAGGTCGCAGTTGTTGGTCATGTAGCCGACGATCGTGATCGTGTCGACCTGCCGGTCGGCGAGCCACTCGGTGACACCGTCGGCGCTGAACGCGCTGCCGTGGACCTTCGAGGCGCGGCCGAACTCCGGCCTCAGGCGGCGCTCGACCTCCGGGTGCAGCTCCCAGCCCTTCGAGCCGACCGCGAAGACGGGCGAACCCTCCGGCAGCTCGTGCTGGAGCACCAGGACCGGCACGTCGAGCTCGACGGCGACGTCGATGGCTCGGGTGATGTTGGCGAGCGACTCCTCGCGGGGTGGGTGCTGGACCTCGAGCGGACCGTCGACGTACTCGTTCTGGACGTCGACGACGACGAGGGCGCGGCGGGTGGCGGTCACGATGGTGCTCCTTGGTTCGTCCGGGTGGACCTCCATCCTCGGGGTGGGGGCCAGGTACCGTGAGTGGCCCGAACGCCACCTATCGATGCTTCCAGGACAATCATGCGGATCGCGGTCCACGCCTTCGACGGCATCAGCCTGTTCCACCTGTCCGTGCCGACGACCGTCTTCGCCGAGGTCGCGCGGCTCGGCCTCGACTCCTCCTGGCGCACCACGGTCTGGAGCAGCGAGGCCCGCGTGACGACGGCGGAGGGAGTCTCCCTCGGCGACCTGGCCGGTCCCGACGCGACGACGGACGCCGACCTGCTCGTCTTCCCCTCGTGGCACGCCGACCTGCGCCCGGCCGACGACACCGTGGCCACGGTGATCCGGGAGGCGGCCTGGCGGAGTGCTCGCCTGGTGGGGCTGTGCCTGGGTGCGTTCCCCCTGGCCGGAGCGGGGGTGCTCGACGGACGGTCCTCGGTCACCCACTGGGGCGCCGCCGAGGACCTGGCGGCGCGGTACCCCGACGTCGACGTCGACGCCGACGCGATCTACGTCGACCACGGCGACGTGCTCACCTCGGCCGGGACGGCCTCGGCCATCGACGCCTGCCTGCACGTCGTCCGACGCGAGCTCGGCTCCGAGGCGGCGACGACCCTCGCCCGGCACCTCGTCGTCGCACCCCACCGCGAGGGCGGGCAGGCGCAGTACATCGCTCGCCCCATGCCCGAGCCCGACGGCGTCGGACAGCTCGGTGACACCATCGCGTGGACCCTCGAGCACCTGGACCAGCGGATGACCGTCGAGGCGATGGCCGACCACGCACGGATGAGCACCCGCAACTTCACCCGTCGCTTCACCGAGGCCACCGGCGCGAGCCCCGCGCGGTGGCTGTCCGGACGCCGCCTCGACGAGTCGCGCCGACTCCTGGAGCGGACCGACCTGCCGGTCGCGTCGGTCGCGCGGCGGTGCGGCTTCGGCAGCGTCGTCACGTTCCGCCAGCGCTTCACCGACGCCTACGGCACCACGCCGACCTCGTACCGTCGGCGCTTCGCTGCGCTTCCCCATCACTGAGCCGCCCGCAGCGGGTGGAGCTCGATCATGAAGAACGGGCCCCGCCGGGCTCTCGCCCGACGAGGCCCGTCGGTTCCAGCGACTCTCTCACGCTGTGGCAGGTGCAGGATTCGAACCTGCGAAGGCAATGCCGGCTGATTTACAGTCAGCTCCCTTTGGCCGCTCGGGCAACCTGCCAGGGATGCTGCCCGCCGAGACGGGCAACGACGAGAAACCATACCGCAGAGGGGCCTGCGCAGCCCAACCGCATCCGCGCCCTCGAAGGGGTTGACAACCTACAACCACCTAGTTGTAGGTTGTGCTCATGAGTGATCACCAGGACGACGACCGGGCCGATGCCCTGTTCGGCGCCCTGGCCGACCGGACCCGGCGCGACATCCTGCGCCGCGTGCTGGCCGGGGAGCACTCCGTGAGCCGGCTCGCCGAGCACTACCCGATGAGCTTCGCCGCCGTGCAGAAGCACGTCGCGGTGCTCGAACGGGCCGGTCTGGTCACCAAGCGTCGGGTCGGCCGCGAGGCCCTCGCGAGCGGGGACGTCGAGGCCGTGCGGTCCGTCGCCTCGATGCTCGGCGAGATCGAGGCCGTGTGGCGCGGACGCGTCGCCCGGATCGACGACCTCCTCGCCCAACCGACAGCCCAACTCACCACACCGTCCGAGCAGCCCGACACCACCACCCACACCACCCAGGAGAAGTGACATGCCCGTCATCGACGTCCAGAAGGACCTGGACCAGCGCACCATCACCATCACCGCCGAGTTCGCCGCTCCCGTCGAGCGCGTGTTCGGCCTCTACGCCGACCCCCGCCAGCTGGAGAAGATCTGGGGACCGCCGACCCACCCCGCGACGTTCGTCGACCACGACCTGACGCCCGGCAGCCGCATCACTTACTACATGACCGGCCCGGAGGGCGAGAAGTACGGCGGCTACTGGGACGTGGTCTCCGTCGACGCCCCGCACGGCTTCGAGGTGCGGGACGGCTTCGCCGACGCGGACCTGAACCCCGTCGAGAGCATGCCGTCCTCGACCAACAGCTTCCGCTTCGAGCCGATCGACGGCGGCACCCGCGCCACCTACGTCTCCACCTACCCGACCGCCGAGGCCCTGCAGCAGGTGCTCGACATGGGGGTCGAGGAGGGTGCGCGGGCCGCCATGGGCCAGATCGACGACTTCCTGGCGGCCTGACCCGGCAGGGGTGCCGGGCCCTGGGCGGCAGACGGCCCAGCAGGGGTGCCGGGGCTGCGTCACGGCCTGGGGCGGCGGACGGCACGGCGGGCACTCGAGGCGAGCGCCTAGTCTGAGGGGCGGGACCCGCGGGTCCCGCCCCTTCGCCGTCCCAGCCAGCACAGGAGAGAGAACCGTGGCCGACTCCTCGTTCGACATCGTCAGCAAGCTCGACCGTCAGGAGGCCGACAACGCCCTCAACCAGGCGATGAAGGAGATCTCCACCCGGTACGACTTCAAGAACACCGGCGCACTGCTGGAGTGGAAGGGCGAGGAGGGCATCGAGATCACCGCGAACGCCGACGAGCGCGCTCTCGCCGTGCTCGACGTGTTCAAGGAGAAGCTCGTCAAGCGCGGCATCAGCCTCAAGGCGCTCGAGACCGGCGATCCCCGTCAGAGCGGCAAGGACGTCAAGATCAACGGCACGTTCAGCCAGGGCATCAGCACCGAGCAGGCCAAGAAGGTCTCCAAGCTCATCCGAGACGAGGGGCCCAAGGGCGTCAAGGTCCAGATCCAGGGCGACGAGCTGCGCGTCACCAGCAAGAAGCGCGACGACCTCCAGGAGGTCATCGCGCTGCTGAAGGGTGCCGACCTCGACTTCGCGGTGCAGTTCGTCAACTACCGCTGACGGACGCATCACCCGGTCGAGGCCGGCCGTACCCCCTCGGCGTCAGCGGTCGACGCGGACCACCGACAGGTCCTCGGCGATCTCGACGCTGACGTCGTCGTCGTTGCCGAGGTCGACCTCGACCTCGTAGGCGTGGTCGCGGTCGTCGCTGCGCTCGACGTCGGTCACGCGCCCCTGGCCGACCTCGTCGAGGGCGACCTTCTCGAGCTGGCCGCGCAGGTCGGCGTCGGTCACGTCGTCACCGTCACCGCCGTTCGTGGACCCGGCCGACGGGCTCTCCGACGTCGGCGCACTCTCGGTGGACTGCGCGGACGAGGTGGCGGCGGGGACGACGTCGTCATCGGCGTCGTCGGAGCCGCAGGCGGTCATGCCGAGTGCGAGCACGAGGGCGGTGGCGGAGGCGGCGAGCAAGCGGGTGGTCTTCATGGGGTTCTCCTCGGGGGCTTGGTGTGGTCCCCATGCAAGGCCCCGTGCGTGAGAGCGGCATGACGCGACGGTGAGAGGCTTCTCATGCAGGGCGCGCGGCGCCGGCGAGGGTGCCGGTGCGGGCGCGCGTCCACGGCCACACCAGCAGAGCCCAGACTGCGGCGACCACGGCGATCTCGACCGCCACGTACCAGGGCCACGCCGGCAGGACGTCGAGCAGCGAGGCGCGGCTCGGCTTGCCGTTGAGGTAGCCGTAGTTGGTGTCGGCGAGCGTGTTGTAGACCAAGACCGACGCCGCCCAGACGAGCGTGATCACGACCGTGCGGCGGTAGGTCGACCACGTCGGCAGCACACCGAGCCCGACGACGAGGTAGACCGCGGCCCACACGATGAGCAGGTGCATCGCCCAGAACATGACGAACCTCGGCTCGGGCCAGGCGGAGGCGAGGTCGGGCGTGGCCATGCCTTGCGTCGTGAGAGTGAGGCCCCAGAGGTAGGTGACGGTCGACGTGAGACGAGAACGCGTCCACAAGGCGTGCACCGCGAACATCCAGGCCAGGTCGCACAGCTGGAAGGGCAACGACGTGCGCGGGTTCCACTCCGCCGGCAGCAGCTGCAGGACCTGCAGGGGCACCGTCACGGCGACGATGCCGACGGCGAGGACGCGGCTCGTCGTGGCCTCCCCTGCCGTTCCGCGCACCCGCCGGCCGAGCAGCACGATCGGCACCAGGCCGACGGCGAACAGCACGAGCACCGTCACGTGGCTGGTGTCGTACGCCTGGAACTCCCCCGCTGCGAGCACGTCCCGTCCGTCGATCACCACGACCGCAGCGTAGACCGCTAGGCGGGCCGCCGGGCGATCGTCACCGCGAAGTCGGACGCAGGGGTGAGCGGCCGCAGGTCCCACGTGGCGAACCGCTGCTCCACGGCGAGGCCGGCGGCGTCGAGGTCGGCGTCGAGGTCGGGCAGGCCGTAGTGCCAGTCGAGGCGGAAGCCGAGCACCAGCGCCCCGTCGTCGGTCACGTGGCTCGCGAGCCGCTGCACCACCTGTCGCTCGGTTCCCGGCGCCAGGAAGACCATCACGTTGCCGGCCGTGACCACGACGTCGAACGTCTCGCCGAGGTCGAGCCCGGCGAGGTCGGCTACCAGCCAGCGAGGCCCGGGGTGCGTGGCCTGCGCCTCGGCGACCAGCACCTCGTCGGCGTCGACGCCGGTGACGTCGTGCCCCCGCCGGTGCAGGGTCCCGCCGAGACGTCCGGCACCGCACCCGGCGTCGAGCACCCGGGAGCCGCGCGGGCTCAGCGCGTCGACGAGCCGCGCCTCGCCCTCCAGGTCGGCACCCTCGGCCGCCAGCTCGCGGAACCGGTCGCGGTACCAGGTGGAGTGGTTCTCGTCGGTGTCGGTGAACCAGCGTGGTGTCGACGTCATGGACACCATCGTGGACGATCGCCCACCCCCGTGCGCGTCCGGCCGGACGGCCCGTCGCATCGACTCGGACCGGACCGGGCCTACGCTCGGACGGTGACGCAGCAGGACACCCCCACCACCACGGCGCCTCGAGAGGGCAGCGGGCTCCCCTACGGCATCGGCGCGTACCTCTGCTGGGGACTGTTCCCGCTGTACTGGCCGCTGCTCGAGCCGGCCGGACCGCTGGAGGTGCTGGCCCACCGCATCGTGTGGTCGCTGGTCTTCGTGCTCGTGCTCATCGCCGCGACCCGACGCTGGGGACGCTTCCGCGACATCGCCCGTGACCGCACGCTCATGCTGTTCCTCGCGCTCGCGTCGGTCACGATCGCGCTCAACTGGGGCGGGTTCATCTGGGGCGTCACCAACGGGCACGTCATCGAGACGTCGCTCGGCTACTTCATCAACCCGCTGGTCACCGTGCTCCTCGGCGTGTTCGTGCTCAAGGAGACCCTGCGGCCCGCCCAGTGGGCCGCCGTCGGCATCGGGTTCGTGGCCGTGGTCGTGCTCACCGTGGACTACGGGCGCCTCCCCTGGATCGCGCTCCTGGTCGCGGGCTCGTTCGCGACCTACGGGTTCCTCAAGAAGCGGGCCTCGCTCGGGGCCTTCGAGGGGCTCGGCATGGAGACGCTCATCCTGGCGCCCGTAGCCGTGGCGTTCCTGGTCGTCCTCCAGCTGCGCGGCGACCTGACCTTCGGCCACGCGGGTGCCGCGAACGCGACGCTGCTCGTCGGGACCGGTGTGGTCACGGCCATCCCGCTGCTCATGTTCGGGGCCGCCGCCACCCGGCTGTCCCTCACCACCATCGGGCTCCTGCAGTACCTCGGACCGTTCCTGCAGTTCCTGCTCGGCCTGTTCGTCTTCGACGAGGCGATGAGCACCGCGCGCTGGATCGGCTTCGCCCTCGTGTGGTCGGCGCTCGTGATCTTCACGATCGACGCGATCGGCAACCGGCGCCGCATCCTGCGCCAGACCGCCACCAACGCCGAGGCCTGCTGACCTCCCCGTTCGCTCCCCCGACCGCGTCCTGACGCGTCGCGTCGATCCCTCCCGGCAAGACCGACGCGAACGCGTCAGAACGCGGGGTGGAGGCGCGGGCGGTGGGGCTGTCAGGCCAGACGCGTGGCGAGGGAGTCGCAGAGCGCCTCGAGGGCGCGGCGGGCCGGCACGTCGGGCAGGTCGGCCAGCAGGGCTCGGGCGGCGTCGGCCTCGGCCTGCACGTGCGCCCGCGCCTCGGCCATGGCCGGGTGCACCCGCAGCGCGGCGAGCACCTCCTCGACGACGGCGTCGTCCTCGATCGGGCCGGCGAGGAGCTCGCGCAGCTCGGCGTCGGCCGGGTCGGTGCCGCGCAGGGCGAGCAGCGTGGGCAGCGTCGGGACGCCCTCTCGCAGGTCGGTGCCGGGCGTCTTGCCCGAGTCGTCGCTCTCGCTGGCGATGTCGAGCACGTCGTCGCTCAGCTGGAACGCCACGCCGATGCGCTCGCCGAACTCCGTGAGCGCGGCCTCGACCTGCTCGCCCGCGCCCGCCGCCCGCGCACCGAAGCGCGCCGACGTGGCGATCAGCGAACCGGTCTTGTCGGCCACGACGTCGAGGTAGTGCTGCAGCGCGTCCTCACCCTCGGACGGACCGATGGTCTCGCGGATCTGCCCCCGGACGAGCCGCGAGAAGGTCTCGGCCTGGATGCGCACGGCCTCGGTGCCCAGCGTCGAGACGAGCTCGGAGGCCTGCGCGAAGAGGTAGTCGCCCACGAGGATCGCCAGCGAGTTGCCCCAGCGGTCGTTGGCGCTCGGCGCCCCCCGCCGCAACGGGGCCTCGTCCATCACGTCGTCGTGGTACAGCGTGGCCAGGTGGGTGAGCTCCACGACGACGGCCGACGGCACGACGTCGGGGTGGTCGGGGTCGCCCAGCTGCGCGGCGAGCACCACGAGCAGCGGCCGGAACCGCTTGCCCCCGGCGTTCACGAGGTGGGCGGCGGCCTCGGCCACGAACGGGTCGGGGCTGTCGACGGCCTCGGCGAGGCGACGCTCGACGGCCTCCACCCCGAGGCGCACGCGCTCCTCGAGGGTCGGGTCGTCGAACGAGACTCCCAGCGACACGTCTGCTCCTGGTCCGGTGGGCTCAGCGCACGAACGTGCCCGCGTGCTGAGCGAGATCGAGCACCGGCCCTGGAAGGATGCCCATGGCCACCGTGCCCACAGCGGCTGCTGCGATGACCACCGTAGTCAAGAGGCTCGGCAGCGCGACCGTCGGCCCGTCGCCGACGGGGTCGGTGAAGAACATGAGCACGATGACGCGCACGTAGAAGTAGGCCGCCACGGCGCTGGTCAGCACGCCGGCGACCACCAGGGCGCCGTACCCGCCCGACCATGCGGCGCTGAACACGCTCCACTTACCGATGAAGCCGCCGGTGAGCGGGATCCCGGCGAACGACAGCATGAACAGGGCGAACGACCCGGCCAGGAACGGCGACTCCTTGCCCAGCCCGGCCCACCGCGACAGGTGCGTGGCCTCGCCTCCGGCGTCGCGCACCACCGTGACCACGGCGAACGCCCCGATGGAGGCCACGCCGTAGACACCGAGGTAGAAGAGGATGCCCGAGACCGAGGTGATCCGGTCGGTGTCGGCCACGTAGGCGCCGGCCAGCCCCACCATGAGGAACCCGGCGTGCGCCACCGACGAGTAGGCGAGCATGCGCTTGACGTCGGTCTGCGCGATGGCGATGAGCGAGCCGACGACCATCGTCAGCAGGGCGATGACCCACAGGGTCGGACGCCAGTCCCACGAGGCTCCGCCGAAGGCCACGAACAGCACGCGCATGAACGCGATGAACGCCGCGGCCTTCGTGCCCGCCGCCATGAACGCGGTGACCGGGGTGGGGGCGCCCTGGTAGACGTCGGGGGTCCACTGGTGGAAGGGCACCGCGCCGACCTTGAACAGCATCCCGACGCTGATCAGCGCGACGGCCGCGAGCAGCAGGTGCTCACCACCCGTGCGCGAGGTGACCGCGGTGTCGATCTCCGAAAGCCGGAAGCTGCCGGAGTACCCGTACGCCAGGGCGACGCCGTAGAGGAAGAACACCGACGAGAACGCACCGAGCAGGAAGTACTTGAGCGCGGCCTCCTGGCTGAGCAGGCGCCGACGTCGCGCCAGCCCGCACAGCAGGTACAGCGGGAGGCTCATGACCTCCAGCGCCACGAACATGGTGATGAGGTCGTTGCTGGTGGCGAACAGCATCATGCCCGTCAGCGCGAACAGGGCCAGCGGGAAGGTCTCGGTGTGCTCGAGGCGCAGTGTCGTGGCCTCGGCCTCGCCGGCCGAGCCGGGAGGATCGACCGCCCGGCCGGTGAAGGCGCTGAGCCCGCCGTCGAGGCGACGCTCGGCGAACAGGGCCACGCTGAGCAGGGCGAACAGCAGCAGCAGGGCCCACGTGAAGACGCCGGGCCCGTCCACGGCGAGGGCGCCCTCGGTCACGACCGAGCCGCGCGCCGTGACGTCGCCCTCGATGCGGTCGAGGGACAGGTAGACCCGCACCGTGTCAGCGAACGCGGCCACGATGCCGACGGCGGCGAGCAGCGCCTGTGCGGCGAATCGCGTGCGGCGGGGCCAGAAGGTCTCCACGAGCACGGCCACCATGGCCACGCCGCCCACGACCAGCAAGGGGGAGACGAGCGACCACTCGACGGTGGGCGCGGCGATGTCGGGTCGGTCGGCGACCAGTGGCAGCAGCGTCGACATCAGTGACCACCCTCCGTCTCGTGCGAGTCACGGGTCGGGACGTAGGCCCCCGACTCGCTCAGACCGTCCAGGCTGGCCGGGGTCCGCGGCGCGGGGTCGCCGACGCCGACCTGGCTCACGACCTCGGTCACCGCGGGGTTGATGACGTTGAGCAGCGGCTGCGGGTAGAAGCCCAGTCCGACGATCAGGACGATCGCCGGCGTCAGGGCGGCCACCTCGCGCGGCTCGAGGTCGCGCACGGCCTCGGCCCCCGGCTGCAGCGGTCCGGTCATCGTCCGCTGGTACATGATCAGGATGTAGAGCGCCGCGAGCACGATGCCCAGCGTCGCGAGCACCGCGGCGGGCACCGACCGGGTGAACGTGCCGGCCAGCACCATGAACTCGCTGACGAACGGCGCGAGGCCGGGCAGCGACAGGCTCGACAGGCCCGCGACCAGCAGGATCCCCGCGAGCACGGGCGCGATCTTCTGGACCCCGCCGAAGTCACGGATGCTCGCCGACCCGCGGCGCGAGATCATCATGCCGGTCACGAGGAACAGCGCGGCCGTCGAGAGCCCGTGGTTGAACATGTAGAGCGTCGAGCCCGCGGTGGCCGTGTGGGTGAAGGTGAAGATGCCCAGGATGATGAAGCCGAAGTGCGAGACCGACGTGAACGCCACGAGCCGACGGATGTCGTCCTGGCCGATCGCGCACAGCGCCCCGTAGAGGATGCTGATGACCGCGAGGGTGATGACCACGGGGCTGGCCCACTCCGAGGCGCCGGGGAAGATCTCCAGGCACCAGCGCAGCATGCCGAACGTGCCGACCTTGTCGATCACGCTGACCATGAGCACCGACGTGCCCGGCGTGGCCGTGCCGGCGGCGTCGGGCAGCCAGGTGTGGAACGGGAAGAGCGGCGCCTTGATCGCGAACGCGGCCATGAAGCCGATGAACAGCAGCCGCTCCGTCGTGGTGCTCATCTCCAGCCCCGAGAGGTCGGAGAGCAGGTACGTGGGATCGCCGGCGCGGGCCGTGACGACGTACAGGCCCACGATCGAGGCGAGCATGAGCAGGCCGCCGACCAGGTTGTAGATGAGGAACTTGACCGCCGCGTAGGTGCGCCCCGCCCCACCGTAGGAGCCGATGAGGAAGTAGATCGGGATCAGCGTCGCCTCGAACAGGACGTAGAACAAGAAGGCGTCGGTGGCGCAGAAGACACCGATCGCGAGACCTTCCAGCACGAGCATCCACGCGAGGTAGGAGTTCACGCTGCGGCTTGAGGGGATGCGGTCGTCCCAGGCGGCGAGCAGCACGATGGGCACGAGCACCGTGGTGAGCAGCACGAGCGTGAGGCCGATGCCGTTGACGCCCAGCGAGTAGTGCGCCCCCAGGGGACCGATCCAGTCGTGCAGCTCGGTCAGCTGGTAGCCACCGGCCTGCACGTCGTAGCGGGCCATCATCGCGAGCGAGAGCACGAGCGTCAGCACGCTGAACGCGAGCGCCACGATCTTCACCGAGCGCGCGCTCGCCGCGGAGCGCGGCATGAGCGAGATGGCCAGGGCACCCACGAGCGGGGTGGCGGCGAGGACGGACAGGATCATGCGAGGGTCACCGCCAGGAGAGCGAGCACCACGACGAGCGAGCCGACGAGGATGCTGAGGGCGTAGCTGCGCACGTAGCCGGTCTGGGGCTTGCGCAGGAACTGCGAGGTGTCGCCGAGTCGGTCGGCGAGGCCGGTGACCAGTCCGTCGACGAGCTTGGCGTCGAGGTACACGAGCACCCGGGTGAGGTGGCTCGTGGGCCGGACGACGAGCACGTCGTTGACGGTGTTGCCGTAGAGCTCGTGGCGGCCCGCGCGGGTGAAGGCGGAGACGTCGCCGTCGGACGGCGCCACCTGCGTGATGGGGCCGCGTCCGAACGAGCCCCGCGTGTAGGTGAGCCAGGCCAGGGCGACGCCGACCGCGACGACGAGCGTCACGATGATCGACATGCCCCACGCCGGCACCGCCAGCTCGTGGTGCTCGGTGGGTCCGACGACCGGCTCGAGCCAGTGCTCGATCCAGCCGCCGAGGAGCAGCACGCCGCCGAGCACCGACAGGGCGGCCAGCACCATGAGCGGCACCGTCATGACGCGCGGCGACTCGTGCGGGTGCACGTCGTCGAGCCAGCGCTTCGGCGAGGTGAAGGTCATGACCATGAGCCGGGTCATGTAGAACGCCGTGACCCCGGCACCGAGCAGCGCCGCGAGGCCCACCCAGAACGAGTGCCCGAACGCCGCCTCGATGATCTTGTCCTTGGAGAAGAAGCCGGAGAACCCGGGGAACCCGATGATGGCGAGGTAGCCCAGGCCGAACGTCGCGAAGGTGATGGGCATGGCTCGCTGCAGCGCACCGTAGTGCCGCATGTCGACGTCGTCGTCCATGCCGTGCATCACCGAGCCGGCCCCGAGGAACATGTTGGCCTTGAAGAAGCCGTGGGTGATGAGGTGGAAGATCGCGAAGGCGTAGCCCGCCGGGCCGAGTCCGGCGGCCAGCATCATGTAGCCGATCTGGCTCATGGTCGAGCCGGCCAGCGCCTTCTTGATGTCGTCCTTCGCGCAGCCGATCCATGCACCGGCCAGGAGCGTGACGAGGCCGACGACCACGACCGCCGTCTGCGCCGTGGGCGCCGCGTCGTACACCCCGTTGCTGCGGACCACCAGGTAGACGCCCGCGGTGACCATGGTGGCGGCGTGGATGAGGGCGGAGACGGGTGTCGGGCCCTCCATCGCGTCGAGCAGCCAGGCCTGCAGGGGCACCTGGGCGGACTTGCCGCACGCGCCGAGGAGCAGCAGGAGGCCGAGCGCGGTCGCGACCGACTCGCTCGCCGAGCCGACCGCGCCGTTGACCGCCTGGATCGACGACGTGCCGAACTGCGCGAACATCAGCATGATCGCGAGCGCCATGCCGAGGTCGCCGACGCGGTTGAGCACGAAGGCCTTCTTGGCCGCGGCCGCCGCCGACGGCTTGTGCTGCCAGAACCCGATGAGCAGGTACGAGGCCAGGCCCACGCCCTCCCAGCCCAGGAACAGCACCAGGTAGTCGTCGGCGAGCACGAGCGTGAGCATCGCCGCGATGAAGATGTTGAGGAACGCGAAGAACCGACGGCGCCGCTCGTCGTGCTCCATGTAGCCGATCGAGTAGACGTGGATCAGCGTGCCCACGCCGGTGATCAGCAGCACGAACAGCGCCGACAGCGGGTCGAACCGGTAGGCCATCTCGACGTTGAACGGCCCCGCCGAGATCCAGGTGAACAGCGAGTCGGCGACGGAGCGGTCGTCCTCGGGCCGACCGAGGAGCTGGACGAAGGCCACCAGCCCGATGACGAAGGAGGCCGCGGAGGCCGCCGTGCCGACGAGGTGGCCGACGCGGTCGCCCTCCTTGCCCCACACGAGCAGGCCGAGGCCGCTGACCAGCGGCACCACGACGAGCAGCCAGACGAGATCGAGCACGCCTACCCCTTCAGAGCTTCAGGAGGCTCGCCTCGTCGACCGAAGTCGTACGACGCGTGCTGTAGATGGACACGATGATGGCGAGGCCGATGACGACCTCCGCCGCGGCCACGACCATGACGAAGAACGCCGCGATCTGGCCGTCGAGGTTGCCGTGCTGACGGGCGAAGGTGACCAGGGCGAGGTTGGTCGCGTTCAGCATGAGCTCGATGCACATGAAGACGACGATCGCGTTGCGGCGCACCAGGACGCCGACCGCACCGATGGTGAACAGGATCATCGACAGCGTGAGGTACTCGTTCACGACTCGTCCTCCCGGCCCGCGGCCCCGGAGCCCCGCCGGGGCCCTCCGTCGTCCTCGTCCTCGTCACGGAGCTGGTCGGTGACGGCGTGGATGTCGTCGTCGAAGCCGTCGCGCAGCTGGCCGCGCGCGACGATGCTCGGCGAGACCGAGTCGTCGGCGGGGGTGCCGTCGGGCAGCGGGGCCGGGGTGTCGACCGCGTTGTGGCGGGCGAAGACGCCCGGCGTCGGCGGGTTGCCCGGGTGGCGACCGGTGGCGGCGTACTCGGCCATCCGGTCCCGGGCGATGTCGCCCTGGCTGCGCCGGGGCGTCAGGGCCTCGCGGTGCGCGAGCACCATGGCGCCCAGCACCGCGGTGACCAGCAGCGCGGCGGTGAACTGCATCGCCACGACGTAGGGGCTGAACATCAGCTCAGCGAGCCCGAACACGTTGCCGTTCTCGTTGGCCGACCCGAGCCCGGTGACCGGGCCGAGGGCCGTCTGGCCGACGGCCGTGACGAGCACGAGGCCGAACCCGAGACCGGCGACGGACGCGGCGAGCCGCTGGCCCTTGATGGTCTCGACGAGCGACTCCGAGGAGTCCACGCCCACGAGCATCAGCACGAACAGGAAGAGCATCATGATCGCGCCGGTGTAGACGATGATCTGCACGGCGAACAGGAACGGGGCGCCCTGCGCGGCGTACAGCACGGCCAGCCCGATCATGACGACCGCGACGCTGAGCGCCGCGTGCACCGCCTTGCGCGCGAACACCAGCCCGAGGGCGGCCACCACCACGATCGGCGCGATGATCCAGAACGCGGTCACTCGCCCGGCTCCTCGTCCGTGGTCGCGCCACCGCTGGTGACGCCGACGATCGGGAGGGTCTTGCCCGCGTAGTAGTCGTGGTGGTCGTCGCTGATCAGCATGCCGTGCGGCGGCTCGACCATGCCCGGAAGCAGGGGTGCCAGCAGGTCGGACTTCTCGTAGATGAGGTCCTCGCGGTTGTTGTCGGCCAGCTCGTACTCGTTGGTCATCGTCAGGGCGCGCGTGGGGCACGCCTCGATGCACAGGCCGCACAGGATGCAGCGCAGGTAGTTGATCTGGTAGACGCGGCCGTACCGCTCCCCCGGGCTGAAGCGCTCGTCGTCGGTCGTGCCGTTGGAGGCACCCTCGACGTAGATCGCGTCGGCCGGGCACGCCCAGGCGCACAGCTCGCAGCCCACGCACTTCTCGAGCCCGTCGGGCCAGCGGTTCAGCTGGTGCCGGCCGTGGAAGCGCGGCGCCGTCGGCACCTTCTCGAAGGGGTACTGCTGCGTGACGGGCTTCTTGAACATCGTGCGGAACGTGACGCCGAACCCGGCGATCGGGTCCCACAGCGTCTCCTTCAGGCTGCCTCCGCCGTTCGACTGCTGACTCATCGTCGGACGCCCTCCTTCCGGTTCCAGGACTGCTCGGGCATGGGCGGGGTCGGGTACCCCGCAGCGGGGCCCTCGTCGTCGGGCGCGGTCGCGCCGTCGGCTCCACTGGTCGGCACGGTTTCGGGCTTCTTCCGCTCGGGGATGAACAGGCTGACGAGCAGCACCACGGCGGCGACCCCGGCCGCGACGAACAGCGTCTGGCGGTCGAAGGTGCCGTCGGTCATGCCCTTGCGGACGATGATCACGGCCACGATCCAGGCCAGCGAGATGGGGATGAGCACCTTCCAGCCGAACGCCATGAACTGGTCGTAGCGCATGCGGGGCAGGGTGCCGCGCAGCCAGATGAACAGGAAGATGAAGCCCAGCGTCTTGCCGAGGAACCACAGCACCGGCCAGTAGCCCTCGTTGAGCATGCCGTCGTTGATCTGGCCGAGGCCGAACGGGGCGCGCCAACCGCCGAGGAACAGCGTGGTGGCCAGCGCCGAGACGGTGACCATGTTGATGTACTCGGCCAGGAAGAACAGCGCGAACTTCAGCGACGAGTACTCGGTGTGGAACCCGCCGACCAGCTCGCCCTCGGCCTCCGGCAGGTCGAACGGCGCACGGTTCGTCTCGCCGACCATGGCGATGATGTAGATGATGAACGACGGCAGCAGCGGCACGAAGAACCACAGGTCCTCCTGGGCGGCCACGATCTCGCTCGTCGACATCGACCCGGCGTAGATGAACACCGTGACGAAGCTCAGCCCCATCGCGACCTCGTAGGAGATCACCTGGGCGCTCGAGCGAAGACCGCCGAGCAGGGAGTAGGTGGAGCCCGAGGACCAGCCGGCCAGGACGATGCCGTAGACGCCGATCGACGTGACCGCCAGGACGTACAGCACGGCGACGGGCATGTCGGTCAGCTGCAGCGGGGTGACGGTGTCGGTGAAGGGGATCCGCACCTCGGGACCGAACGGGATGACCGCCCAGGCCAGGAAGGCCGGGATCGTGGCGAGGATCGGCGCGAGCACGTAGACGACCTTGTCGGCCGCCTTGACGACGATGTCCTCCTTGAGCGCGAGCTTGACGCCGTCGGCGAGGCTCTGCAGCAGGCCGAACGGGCCGTGCACGTTCGGGCCGACGCGGTGCTGCATGCGGGCCACGACGCGACGCTCGAACCAGATGTTGAACAGCGTGTAGACCACGAGGATCACGAAGACCAGCAGCGCCTTGAGCGCCACCACCCACAGCGGCTCGTTGCCGAACAGCTCACTCATGAGCGGCACCTCCAGCGCTCAGGCGGACGACCGAGCCGTGATCGGCGCCGAGGACGCCGCGCAGGTGGACGCCGTTGTTGCCGGGTGCCCACACGACGCCGTCGGGAAGGTCGGCCACCTGCGTCGGGAAGGCGGCGCTGCCGAGGTCGGTCGCGATCGTGGCGATGCCGCCCGGCTCGACGCCGGCCGAGGCGAGGGTCGCGACCGAGGCCTTGAGCACGGCCGGTCGCGCGGTGGCGCGGTAGCGCTCCTGGCCGTCCTGCAGACGGCCGTCGTCGACCAGCTGGCGCCACGTGGCCAGCAGGACCTCGCCGGACCCGGGTGCCGACGGTTCGGGAGCTGCCAGGTCGGGGTCGGCGACGCCGGACCCGTCCCACGGTCCCAGCTCCCGCATGCTGCGCATGGCGCCGGTCGTGGTGCGGAAGCCGAGCGGTGCGCCGAGCTCCTCGGCGATGCCGGCGAGCACCCGCACGTCGGTGAGGGACCCGGGCACCTGGAGCACCGTGTCGAACGGACGCAGCCGTCCTTCCCAGGTGACGAAGGTGCCGGACTTCTCCACGGGCGGGGCCACCGGCAGCACCACGTGCGCGGCACGGGTGACCTCGCTCTCGCGGACCTCCAGGCTGACGACGAAGTCGGCGGCGGCCAGGGCGGCACGTGCAGCCGCCGGGTCGGGCAGGTCGTCGATCTCGACGCCGCCCACGACGAGGGCGAGCAGCTGGCCCTTGGCGACGGCCTGCAGGATGCCGCTCGTGTCGCGTCCGGCCTTCGCCGGCACGGAGCGGATGCCCCAGGCCGCGGCGAGGTCGGCGCGCGCCTCGGCGTCACCCACCGGGCGTCCTCCCGGCAGCAGGCTGGGCAGGCAGCCGGTCTCGACGGCGCCACGGTCCCCCGCACGGCGCGGCACCCACGCGAGGCGGGCTCCCGAGCGCTCGGCCAGACGCACGGCGGCGCTGAAGGAGCCGGGCGCACTGGCGAGCCGGTCACCGAGCAGGACGATCGCCCGGGCGTCGAGGCCCAGCTCGTCCGCGGCGATCGCGTCGGTGCCCAGTCCGTCCAGCACCGAGGCCTCCTCGCCGGGTCGGGCGGTGAGCAGCTCACCGCCGCACTTGGCGAGGCCACGGGTGGTGTGCGAGCCCACCGCGACGACGCGGACGCCGTGCTTGGAGGCCTTGCGCAGGCGCAGGAAGAGCGTGCCCGCCTCGTCCTCGGGCTCGAGCCCGACGAGCAGGACGGTCGAGGCCGACTCGAGGTCGCGCGTGACGACGTCGCGTCGGGCCGCCACCCGCGCAGCGAGGAACGCCGACTCCTCGAGGGAGTGCGGTCGGGTGCGGAAGTCGATGTCGTTGGTGCGCAGGGCAGCACGGGCGAAGACGCTGTAGGCGTAGGCGTCCTCGGCGGTCAGGCGACCTCCGGGCAGCACGCCGACCTTGCCGGCGGCCTCGCGCAGACCGGCCGCGGCCGCGGCCAGCGCACCCGGCCACGAGGCCGGCACCAGCTCGCCGGAGTCCGGGTCGCGCACGAGCGGCGTCCGCAGCCGGTCCTGCTGACGGCTCCACGCGAACGCGAAGCGGTCCTTGTCGGTGATCCACTCCTCGTTGACCTCGGGGTCGTCGCCGGCCAGGCGGCGCATGACCGCGCCGCGACGGTGGTCGACACGGATCGCGGCGCCACAGGCGTCGTGCTCACCGACGGACGGCGTCGAGACGAGGTCGAAGGGGCGCGACCGGAACCGGTAGTCGGCACTCGTGAGGGCGCCGACCGGGCAGATCTGGATGGTGTTGCCGGAGAAGTAGGAGTGGAACGGCTGCTCGCCACCCTCCTGGCGGTCACCGAAGGCCGCCTCGTCGGTGGCCGGTCCGATCCCGACCTGCTGACGGGCCCCACGCTCGACGAGCGCGATGAACGGGTCGCCCGCGATCTGCTCGGAGAAACGGGTGCAGCGGGCGCACAGCACGCAGCGCTCGCGGTCGAGCAGCACCTGCTCGGAGACCGCCAGCGGCTTGGGGAACGTCCGCTTGGTCTCGGCGAACCGGCTCTCGCCGCGGCCATGGCTCATGGCCTGGTTCTGCAGCGGGCACTCGCCGCCCTTGTCGCACACCGGGCAGTCGAGCGGGTGGTTGACGAGCAGCAGCTCCATCGTGCCGTGCTGGGCCTTCTCGGCGACGGGCGACGTGACCTGCGTCCTGACGACCATCCCGGGGGCCACCTCGAGGGTGCACGACGCCTGCGGCTTGGGGAACCCACGACCGTTGCCGGCGTCGGGGACCTCCACGAGGCACTGGCGGCACGCCCCCACGGGCTCGAGCAGCGGGTGGTCGCAGAAGCGCGGGATCTCGGTGCCCACCAGCTCGGCGGCGCGGATGACGAGCGTCCCCTTGGGCACGCTCACCTCGACGTCGTCGATGGTGCACGTGACGAGGTCGACGGGGGTCTGCGTCTCGCGGGAGGCCTCGAGGGTCATGCGGTCACCTCGCTCGGGAACAGGGTCGACGCCGCGGGCGGGAACAGCTCGGCGGACGGCGTGTGCAGGCCGGCCTCGAACTCGCTGCGGAAGTGCTGGACGGCTGACGTGATGGGGCTCGTGGCGCCGTCGCCCAGCGCACAGAAGGACCGGCCGAGGATGTTGTCGCAGAGGTCGAGCAGCAGCTCGATGTCGCCCTCGCGGCCCTCGCCCGCGTCGAGACGCTGCAGCACCTGCACGAGCCACCACGTGCCCTCGCGGCACGGCGTGCACTTGCCGCACGACTCGTGCTTGTAGAACTCGGTCCAGCGCAGAACGCAGCGCACCACCGACGTGGTCTGGTCGAAGACCTGCAGGGCCTTGGTGCCGAGCATGGACCCCGCTGCGCCGACGCCCTCGTAGTCGAGGGGGACGTCGAGGTGCTCGGCGGTGAGGATCGGGGTGGAGGAGCCACCGGGGGTCCAGAACTTCAGCTCCGAGCCGTCCCGCAGGCCGCCGCCGAGCTCGAGCAACTGGCGCAGGGTGATGCCGAGCGGCGCCTCGTACTGACCGGGACGCTTCACGTGGCCCGACAGCGAGTAGAGCGTGAAGCCCTTGGACTTCTCGGTGCCCATGGAGCCGAACCAGTCGATGCCACCGCGCACGATGGCCGGCACCGAGGCGATCGACTCGACGTTGTTGATGACCGTGGGGCTGGCGTACAGACCCTCCACGGCGGGGAACGGCGGGCGCAGCCGGGGCTGGCCGCGGCGGCCCTCCAGCGAGTCGAGCAGCGCCGTCTCCTCGCCGCAGATGTAGGCGCCCGCGCCGGCGTGGATGACCAGGTCGACCCGCCGGCCGGAACCCAGCACGTCGGCCCCGAGGTAGCCGGCCTCGTAGGCCTCGCGGCACGCGGCCCGGAGCCGGCGCACGACGTGCAGCACCTCGCCGCGCACGTAGATGAAGGCCTGCTCCGCCCGGATCGCCAGGCTCGCGATGATGACGCCCTCGATCAGCTCGTGGGGGTTGGCCATCATGAGCGGGATGTCCTTGCAGGTGCCCGGCTCGGACTCGTCGGCGTTGACCACGAGGTACTTGGGGTTCGGGTTGTCCTGCGGGATGAAGCTCCACTTCATGCCCGTCGGGAAGCCGGCGCCTCCACGGCCGCGCAGGCCCGCGTCCTTGACCAGGGTGACGATCTCGTCGGGCGCCATGTCGAGCGCCGAGCGCAGGGCCGCGTAGCCGTCGCGCTCCTCGTAGGCCGCGCGGGTCCAGGACCGCTCGTCGGCCCAGTTCCGGCTCAGCACCGGCGTCAGCACGTCAGTCATCGGACTCCCCGCTCTCCTTCGAGCCGCCACCCTCGACATCGGCGTCGGACTCCTCCGCCACGGTCTCGTCCTCGGCCCGACCGGTGTCGGCCTCAGCCTCGGCCCTGTCCTTCTCCGCCCGCGACCCGGAACCCCCGCCGGCGGCCTTGGACCCGGCCGCCGCGCTCGTCGAGCCGCCGTCGGTCGTGTCGAGCGGCGGGGCGGACCAACCACGCTCGTTCGCGATCTCCAGACCCACCAGCGACGCGGCTCCCGCGGACGGACCCTCGTCGACCCGGCCGTCCTCGAAGCCGGCGAGCACCCGCTCGGCCTCGCGCCAGCTGGTGATCGTGGCCCCTCGGCTGGAGGTGACCTGCTCGCCGGCACGCAGCCGGTCGACGAGCTCCACGGCCGACTCCGGCGTCTGGTTGTCCATGAACTCCCAGTTGACGGTCAGCACCGGCGCGTAGTCGCACGCCGCGTTGCACTCGATGTGCTCGAGCGTGACCGTGCCGTCGGCGGTGGTCTCGTCGTTGCCGACGTCGAGGTGGTCCTTGAGCCGCTCGAAGATCAGGTCGCCGCCCATGACCGCGCACAGCGTGTTGGTGCACACGCCCACGTGGTGCTCGCCCATCGTCCGACGCTTGTACATCGTGTAGAAGGTCGCGACGCCCGAGACCTCGGCCGCCGAGAGGCCGAGCAGCTCGGCGCAGAGCTCGATGCCCTCGGCCGTGACGCTGCCCTGCACGGACTGCACGAGGTGCAGCATCGGCAGCAGCGCGGAGCGCGCCTGCGGGTACCGCCCCATGAGCTCGCGCAGCTCATCGACCGTGCTCTCGTCGATCGCCGGCGTGGACGGCTGCAGCTCACTCACCTGTCGACACCTCCCATGACCGGGTCGATGCTGGCGATGGCCACGATGACGTCGGAGATCATCCCGCCCTCGCTCATGATCGACGTGCCCTGCAGGTTGATGAAGCTGGGATCGCGGAAGTGCGCGCGGTACGGGCGGGTGCCGCCGTCGGACACGACGTGGCAGCCGATCTCGCCGCGCGGCGCCTCGATGGCCGCGTAGGCCTGGCCGGGCGGGACCCGGAAGCCCTCGGTGACGATCTTGAAGTGGTGGATGAGCGCTTCCATCGACTCGCCCATGATGTGCCGGATGTGCTCGGCGGAGTTGCCCTGGCCGTCGGAACCGACGCTGAGCTTGGCCGGCCACGCGATCTTCGGGTCGTCGACCATGACCGGCGCTCCCTCGAGGGTCGCCAGACGGTCGATGGCCTGCTCGACGATGCGCATGGACTGCCACATCTCCTCCAGGCGCACCCGGAAGCGGCCGTAGGCGTCGGGCTCGTCCCAGGTGACGACGTCGAAGTCGTACGTGTCGTAGCCCCAGTACGGCTGCTTGCGGCGCAGGTCCCAGTCGTAGCCCGTGGCGCGCAGGGGCGGGCCGGTGAGACCGAGCGCGAGGCAGCCGTCGAGCTCGAGGTGGCCGACACCCTTGAGGCGCCCCTTGAAGATCGGGTTGGCGTTGCAGAGGGCGGCGTACTCGGGCAGGCGCTTCTTGAGCACCGCCACGGTGTCGCGAAGCTGCTGCAGGCCCCCGGCCGGCAGGTCCTGGGCCACGCCGCCGGGGCGGAAGTACGCGTGGTTCATGCGCAGCCCGGTGATCGCCTCGAACAGGTCGAGGATCAGCTCACGGTCGCGGAACCCGCAGGTCATGACCGTCAGCGCGCCGATCTCCATGCCGCCCGTGGCGATGCACACGAGGTGGGAGCTGATGCGGTTGAGCTCGAGCATGAGGACACGGATGACCTGGGCCTTCTCGGGGACGTCGTCCTCGATCCCGAGCAGCCGTTCGGTCGCGGCGACGTAGGCGGCCTCGTTGCTGAAGGGGGCCACGTAGTCCATGCGGGTGCAGAAGGTCACGCCCTGCGTCCAGGTGCGGAACTCCATGTTCTTCTCGATGCCGGTGTGCAGGTAGCCGATGCCGGGGCGGGCGTCCTTCACGGTCTCGCCGTCGATCTCGAGGATCAGGCGCAGCACGCCGTGCGTCGACGGGTGCTGCGGGCCCATGTTGACGACGATGCGGTCACCGTCGACGGCCGAGGCGTCGATGGTGTCCCAGTCCTGGCCGGTGACCGTGAAGACCGGTCCCGACGGCGTCTCGCTGGTGCCGGCGTACGCGTCGTGAGTGCCGGTCTCGTGGGTGCTCGTCACGAGTAGCTCCTGCGCTGGTCGGGGCTCGGGATCGTGCCGCCCTTGTACTCGACCGGGATGCCGCCCAACGGATAGTCCTTGCGCTGGGGGTGGCCCTGCCAGTCGTCGGGCATGAGGATGCGGGTGAGGGCGGGGTGGCCGTCGAACTCGATGCCGAACATGTCCCAGGCCTCGCGCTCCTGCCAGTCGGCCGTCGGGTAGGTGGCCACGACGCTGGGCACGTGCGGGTCGGCGTCGGGGCAGGTGACCTCGAGCCGGATGCGGCGGTTGTGGGTCATCGACAGCAGGTGGTAGACGACGTGCAGCTCGCGGCCGGTCTCGTGCGGGAAGTGCACGGCCGAGAGGCTGCTGCAGAACTCGAAGCGCAGGGCCGGGTCGTCGCGCAGGTGGCGGGCGGTGTCGGCGAGGGCCTCGCGGCGGACGAAGAAGGTGATCTCGCCGCGGTCGACGACGACCTTCTCGATCGCGCCGGTCTCCTCGGTGAGGGTGGCGAGCCGGCCGTGGACGTCGTCCCACCAGCTGGTCCCCCCGGCACCGAAGGGTGGCTGCGAGGGGGCGGGCATGGCCACGGGACGGGTCATGCCGCCGTAGCCGCTCGTGTCGCCCGTGCCGTGCACGCCGAACATGCCCTCGCGGACGTCGACGACCTCGAGGGTCTCGGCGTCGCTGGGGACCACGCTGGTGTCGGCGCTCGCGGCCCCGTCGTCAGTGGCCTCGGCGTCCGCGGCCCCGGCCTCAGCAGCCCCGGACCGAGCAGCCTTGGGGTCGCGGGAGCGGTCCTGCGTGTCGGTGTGGGCGTCGACCGTCTCGGTCTTGTCGCCCACCGCGGGCTTCGTCGCCTTGTCGGCGGCCTTCTTCCTCGCGGGCTTCTTCTTCTTCTCGTCCGCCATCAGCGCATCAGGCCCTTCATGGCCGACGTGGGCGTGGCCGACAGCGCGACCTGCTCGTCGGCCTTGATCTCGGCGAGGCGGTTGGCGCCGAGCTTGGTGTGCTGGATCTGGTCGTGCAGCTTGAGGATCGCGTCGATCAGCATCTCGGGTCGCGGCGGGCAGCCGGGCAGGTACATGTCGACGGGGACGACGTGGTCGACGCCCTGGACGATCGCGTAGTTGTTGAACATGCCGCCGGAGCTGGCGCACACACCCATGGCGAGCACGTACTTGGGCTCGGCCATCTGGTCGTAGATCTGGCGCAGGACAGGGGCCATCTTGTTGCTCACGCGGCCGGCGACGATCATCAGGTCGGCCTGGCGCGGGCTGGGGCGGAAGACCTCCATGCCGAAGCGCGAGGAGTCGAACCGGGGCGCGCCGAACGTCATCATCTCGATCGCGCAGCACGCCAGCCCGAAGGTGGCGGGCCAGAACGACGCCTTGCGCATGTAGCCGGCGAGGCCCTCCACCGTCGAGAGCAGGACGCCGCTGGGCAGCTTCTCCTCGAGACCCATCAGGTCCACTCCATTCCGCCGCGCCGCCACTCGTAGGCGTACGCGATCGTGACGTTGACGAGGAACAGCAGGATCGCGAAGACCGCGAACCAGCTCATCTGGTCGAAGGCGACCGCGAAGGGGTAGAGGAAGACGATCTCGATGTCGAAGACGATGAACATCATCGCGGTGAAGAAGTACTTGATGCTCACCTTGCCGCCGCCCTCGGGCAGCGGGCTCGGCTCGATGCCGGACTCGTAGCGGTCGAGCTTGGCGCGGTTGTACCGCTTGGGCCCGGTGAACGGGGCGATGCCCACGCTGAACACGGCGAACCCTGCCGCGAGCGCACCCAGGACGAGAACGGGTGTGTACTCGTTCACCGCCACCTCCAGCGAGATCGACGCAACCTGACGTAGAGCGAGATCGTGACCTTGTGAATCACTTCACAACGTGACCTGCGCCTCACTCTACGCCCGGCTCGGACCGCCTGTAACTGAGGTCACACTAACCTCGCCCCGCACGCCGTCAGCGGTGGTGCGGCTCGCCCGTCACCACGTGGTCCGCATGGCCGATGGCCTCGAGCAGGAGCCGCCGCAGATGGCCGCCGACGAGCGTGTACCGCACCCGTCGGCCCTCGCGGTGCGCCTCCACGAGGCCGGCCAGCCGCAGCTTCGCCAGGTGCTGGCTGACCGAGGTCCGGCTCGCGTCCACGGTGTCGGCGAGCGTGGAGACGTCGGCGTCCTGACGGGCGAGCACCCACAGCAGGTGCAGCCGGGTGCGGTCGGAGAGGAGCCCGAAGACCTCGGACGCCTCCGCCAGGCGCTCCGGCGTCGGCTCGACGTCGTGGCGCAGGCTCGGCTCGGCCCGCACCGTCCTCGCGTCCGCACCGGTGTCGCTCACCCGGTCATTGTGTCGCAGGCACGGGCTCCTCCGACCCGGCGCGCCGCGGCGTCAGAACCACGACCGCCGCCACGAGGGCAACCCCGCCGAGCGCCACGAGCGCGAGGGCCGGGGAGACCTGCACGCCGACGAGCCCCGCCAGCGGGTACGTGAGGAGGTAGCAGGCGTGCGACCACGCGAAGTGGCCGGCGAACAGCACCGAGAGGGTCCGCCCTTCGGCCTGGGCGCGCAGCACCTGACCCGACGGAGTCAGCACGAGCGACGACCCCAGGCCCAGCAGCGCCCACAGGACCACCAGCCCTGCAGTGCTGCCGACCGCAGCCCCACCGGCCAGCAGCGTGACGGCGACGACGACCGCGCCGAGCCGCATCGTCGACCACGGGTCGCCCCGACCCGGCAGCCAGCCGGTGCGCGAGACGAGCAGCGCCCCGACGACCGACCCGGCGCCGAACACGGCCAGCACGACCCCCACCCCTGCCTCCGCGCCGCCGACGTCGTCCACGAGCGTCGGCGTGAGCACCAGCGCCGCGGCGTACGCACACGCAGCCACGAGGTCGAGCAGGAGGAGCCGGCGCAGGGCCGAACGCCGGAGGAACTCCACGAACCCGCCGCCCACGCGGTCGTCGTCCCGCACCGGCGGGGCGGCACCAGGTGGACGCGCCAGGAGCACGGCGACCGCGGAGCCGACGAAGCCCGCCCCGGCGAGCACGAAGAGCGCGCGGGCGTCGACGACGAGCAGCGCGAGTGCCGCGAGGGACGGACTCACCACGGCCTCCGCGTCGTAGGCCACGCGCGACAGCGACAGCGCCTGGCGGTAGTCGCCCTCGTCGCCGAGTACCCGAGGCAGCAGTGCCTGGTAGGCGGGCGTGAAGCCCGCCGAGGAGGCTTGGAGGACCAGCACGAGCAGGTAGACCTGCCAGGTGGCGTCGACCAGAGGCAGCGCCAGTGCCACCGCCACCCGCACGACGTCGGCTCCGACGAGCACCCGTAGCGGTGCCCAGCCCGCGGTCACGCGTGCGATCCACGGCGACAGGACGACGTACGCGGCGATCTTCACGGTCAGCGCCGTCGCCAGCACCCCCGCCGCCCGCGGTCCGGCGAGGTCGGCGGCGAGCAGCGCGAGGGCGACCGTGAGGACGCCGGTCCCCAGGAGACCGCTCAGCTGCGCGGCGAAGAGCCGGGCGTAGGTCGGGTGACGGCGGAGCGTGGTGAGCACGTGACCATCATGTGCGCATGCGCGCACATGTGCAACGGGGAAGGTGCGTCCACCAGCACGGCCGCGACGTTCGGCTCGCGCAGGTTCGCCCCCGCGGACGTGCCGACGCCCTAGGGCCTCCCCCGCCCGGTCAGGGACGGACGGAGTGGTGCAGCGCGACGATCCCGCCGGAGAGGTTGTGCCACTCCACGCGGCCCCAGCCCGCCTCGACCATGCGCAGCGCCAGACCCTTCTGGTCGGGCCAGGCGCGGATGGACTCCGCGAGGTAGACGTACGACTCCGGGTTCGACGACGTGCGGCGCGCGATGCTCGGCAGCGCCCGCATGAGGTAGTTGGAGTAGAGCGCGTCGAACGGCTCCCACGTGGGCGTGCTGAACTCGCACACGACGATCCGTCCGCCGGGGCGGGTCACGCGCAGCAGCTCGGTGAGCCCCTGCACCGGGTCGTGGATGTTGCGCAGCCCGAAGGAGATTGTGACGGCGTCGAACGAGGCGTCCGCGAACGGGAGCCGCATCCCGTCGCCCGCGACGAACGGCAGGTGCGGGAAGCGACGACGGCCCTCCTGGAGCATGCCGAGGGAGAAGTCGCACGGGACCACGGTGGCGCCGGCCTCGCGGAACGGCTCGCTCGACGTGCCGGTGCCCGCGGCCAGGTCGAGGATGCGCTCGCCGGGCTGCGGATCGACCAGCTCGACGACCCGACGGCGCCAGCGTCGGTCCTGTCCCATCGACAGCACGTCGTTGGTCAGGTCGTAGCGACGCGCGACGGTGTCGAACATGCGCGCGACGTCGCGGGGCTCCTTGTCCAGGCCTGCTCGGGTCACCTCCTTACCTTCCCACGAGTAGCCTGGATCGGGTGACGAGCCCTCCGACGCCAGCCGTCGACACCGCCTCAGCAGCGAGCCCCCTGCCGAGGCCGCTCGTGGCCCGCACCGTGGAGGTCGACGACCCGGGCCCCCTCCTGGCCCTGCTGGGCCGCGACGTCGACGCCGTCGCCTGGGTGCACCACGGTGACGGGCTCGTCGGCTGGGGTCGTGCCGCCGCGTTCTCGACGGACGGCCCCGACCGCTTCGAGCGCGCGCACCGCTGGTGGCGCGAGGTCACCCGGCACAGCGTCGTGCGCGACGAGATCGAGGTGCCCGGGAGCGGCCTGGTGGCCTTCGGCAGCTTCGCCTTCGCCGACGACGGCCGCGGCAGCAGCCTCGTCGTCCCCGAGGTCCTGGTGGGCCGACGCGACGGGCGCAGCTGGGTGACGGTCGTCGGCACCTCCATCAGCACCGCGCCCGAGCTCGTCCCTGCCGAGGCTCCCGTGCACCCGACCGGCATCGAGCTGGTCGACGGGCCCGTCGACAGCGACGCCTGGCAGGACGTCGTCGCCGAGGCGGTGCGTCGCATCGCCGCCGGGCAGCTCGACAAGGTGGTGCTCGCCCGCGACCTCGTGGCCGAGCTGGACGAGCCGCTCGACGTCCGCGCCCCCCTGCGTCGCCTCGCCCGCGACTACCCCGGCTGCTGGACGTTCCACGTCGACGGCTTCTTCGGCTCCACGCCGGAGATGCTGGTGCGCCTGGAGCGCGGGCTGGTCACGTCGCGCGTGCTGGCCGGCACGATCCGGCGGACCGGCGACGACACCCGCGACCTCGCGCTCGCCGCGTCCCTCGCCCGGTCCAGCAAGGACCTCGAGGAGCACGAGTACGCGGTGCGCTCGGTGGCCGAGGCGCTCGCCCCGCACTGCCGCAGCACCAACGTCCCCGACGCCCCGTTCGTGCTGCACCTGCCCAACGTCATGCACCTCGCGACGGACGTGACCGCCGTGCTGCGCGGCGACGCCAGCGCCCTGACGCTCGCGGCCGCCCTGCACCCGTCGGCGGCCGTCGGCGGCACCCCCACCGACGCCGCCGTGGCCCTGATCGCCGAGATCGAGGGACTCGACCGCGGCCGCTACGCCGGGCCGGTCGGCTGGATCGGGGCCGAGGGCGACGGCGAGTGGGGCATCGGGCTGCGCTCGGCCCAGCTGGAGGCCGACGGCCACCGCGTTCGCCTCTTCGCCGGCTGCGGCATCGTCGCGGACTCCGTCCCCGCCGACGAGCTGGCCGAGAGCCAGGCCAAGCTCGTGCCCGTGCGCGACGCCCTCGCCTGACGCCGACCGACCAGTCCCCACGTCTCGGACACTTCCGGGGCACTTTCGTGCCCTGGAATGCACCGCAGGTGTCCGAAACGCGAGGACTGACGGGTCGGGACTACTCCTTGAGCGTCTTCTTGCCGCCGTGCAGGAGCGTCACGATGAGGTTGAGGCCCTTCTCGTCGCGCACGGTGCGCTTGAAGGACGTGAGGTTGAGCGGCGGGGCGTAGCGCTGGCGCGTGATGGCCTTGGCGTACGTGAACTCCTTGAGCCCGTCGGGGCCGTGGATGCGCCCGAAGCCGGACTCGCCGACGCCGCCGAACGGCAGGCCGGGCACGCCCGCGAACGTGATGATGCCGTTGACCGACGTCATGCCCGAGCGGATGCGACGGGCGATCTCCATGCCGTTGCGCTTGGAGAACACCGCACCCGCGAGGCCGTACTTGCCGGCGTTCGTGAGGCGCACCGCCTCGTCCATGTCGCGCACCGGGTTGATCGCCAGCGTCGGGCCGAACGTCTCCTCGGTGATCGCGCTGGACGTCTCCGGGACGTGGGTCAGGATCGTGGGCTGGACGAACCGCTCGCCCACTGCGTCGATGCCGCCGACGACGGCGGTGGCACCGCGGTCGAGGGCGTCCTGGACGTGGCCGCGGATCACGTCCACCTGCGACGGCATGGTGATGGGGCCGATGTGGGCGCCCGCGTCACCGCCGGCGCGCAGACCCTGGGCCTGCTCGGTGATCTCGGCGACGAACGCGTCGAACACCCGCTCGTGCACGTACACGCGCTCGGTGCCGATGCAGGTCTGGCCGGCGTTGGACATGCCGCCCCAGAGCGCGGCCTCGGCCGCCTTCGCGATGTTGGCGTCCTCGTCGACGATCAGCGAGTCCTTGCCGCCGGCCTCGATCACGACGGGCGTGAGCCGCTCGGCGCACGCGGCCATGACCTTCTTGCCGGTGGCGGTGGAGCCGGTGAACGCCAGCTTGTCGACGCCCGAGGTGCACAGGGCGGCACCCGTGGGGCCGAGGCCGGTGATCGTCTGCAGGACCGGGATGCCACCGACGACCTCGCTGAGGGTGTCGGCCAGCCACACGCCGACGCCCGGCGTGTACTCGCTGGGCTTGAACACGACGGTGTTGCCGGCGGCGAGGGCGTAGGCGATCGAGCCCATGGGCGTGAAGACCGGGTAGTTCCACGGACCGATGACGCCGACCACGCCGAGCGGCTTGTACTCGACCGTCGACTTCTGGTTGGCCATGACGAGCCCGGACGACACGTTCTGCGGGCCGAGCACCTTCTTGGCGTGCTTGGCGGCCCAGGCGACGTGGTCGATCGCGAGCGCGATCTCCAGCTGTGCGTCGGCGATCGGCTTGCCCGTCTCGCTGCGCGAGAGCGCCGCCAGCTGCGCGATGCGGCGGGTGATGACGCTGCGCCACGTGAGCAGGTGCTCGGCCCGCTCGTCGAAGCTCAGGGCGCCCCACCACTGCGCGGCGTCGCGGGCCCGCTCGACGGCCAGTGCGACGTCCTCGGGGCCGGCGACCGGGTGGACACCGACCACGTCGCCGGTGGCCGGGTCGAGCGACTCGAAGGTCTCGACACCGTCGGCAGGCACCGAGGCGGACGTGGCGGGCGGGTTCGGGTGACGGTCGAACGTCGAGGTCATCGGGACTCCTTGATGAGGTCGGCAGCCTTCTCGCCGACCATGATGGTGGGGGCGTTGGTGTTGCCGCGGGGGACGGCGGGCATGACGGAGGCGTCGGCGATCCGCAGGCCCTCCACGCCGCGGACGCGCAGCTGCGGGTCGACGACGCTGTCGTCGCCCGTGCCCATCGCGCAGGTGGCGACGGGGTGGTAGAGCGTCTGGCACAGGCGCCCGATGGAGGCGAGCACCTGGTCCTCGGTCGGGTCGAGCGACGCGGGCTCCCACGGCGCCTTGACGAAGCGGGCCAGCGGACCGTCCTTGAGGATCTCGCAGGCGCGACGGATGCCGGCGGCGAGCGCCTCGAGGTCGGCGCGGTCGTCGAGGTAGCCCGCCTCGATCTCCGGCTTCCACGTCGGGTCGGCCGAGCGGAGGCGCACGTGCCCGCGGCTCTGCACGTTGACGAGCGTGGCGGCGAGCGTGAGCGCCGGCTGCGACGGCTCGTGCAGGCCGTTGTCCCAGAAGCCGGTGGGGGCGAAGTGGAACTGCAGGTCGGGCAGGTCGAGGTCGTCGCGGCTCTTGAAGAACGCACCGGCCTCGGCGACGTTCGAGGTGAGCGGTCCGCGGCCGAGCTTCTGGGCCTTGAGCAGCTGGGGCAAGTTGAGCGACGCGGCGATGTCGGTGGTGTCCTGCGTGTGGGCGAGCACCCCCGACACGGGGTGGTCCTGCAGGTTCTGGCCGACGCCGGGCAGGTCGACCTGCACGTCGATGCCGTGCTCCTTGAGGTGGGCGCCCGGGCCGATGCCCGACAGCATGAGCAGCTGCGGTGAGTTGACGGCGCCACCGGCGAGCACGACCTCGCCGTTCACGCGCACCGACTCGGTGAACGCGCCACGGCGGTACGTGACGCCCACCGCGCGCCTGGCGCCCTTCGTGCCCTCGAGGTCGATCGACGTCACGAAGGCCTCGGTGCGCAGCACCAGGTTGGGGCGGCCGAGCGCCGGCCGGATGTAGGCGTCGGCCACGGACCAGCGCCGACCCTTGCGGCACGTGACCTGGTAGAGCCCGGCGCCCTCCTGCTCGGCGCCGTTGAAGTCGTCGGTGCGCTTCATGCCGTTGGCCACGGCCGACTCGACGAACGCGGTACTGAGCTCGTGGTCGTGGCGGCGGTCCTCCACGTGCAGGGGACCGTCGTTGCCGTGGAAGGAGTTGCGGATCCGCTGGTTGCCCTCGGACTTGCGGAAGTACGGCAGGACGTCGTCGTAGCCCCAGCCGTCGGCGCCGTAGCCGTCGCGCCACTCGTCGTAGTCGGCGTGGTTGCCGCGGATGTAGATCATGGCGTTCATCGACGTGCAGCCACCGAGCGCCTTCATGCGCGGCCAGTCGGCGCGGCGGTTGCCGAGGTGCTTCTGCGGGGTGGTCTGGTAGCCCCAGTCCCACGACGTCTTGAACAGGGTGGAGAAGCCGGCGGGCAGGTGGATCATGTCGTCGTCGTCGGCCGGGCCCGCCTCGAGCAGCAGCACCCGGACGTCGGGGTCCTCGCTCAGGCGCGTGGCGACGACGCCGCCACCGCTGCCCGACCCGATGACGACGTAGTCGAAGGTCTCGATCCCCATGTCCGTCCTTCCCTCGTCCGGCTGCGAGGTCGTGGACGACCTTCCGCCGGGATGCGTGATGCGCGTCACCACCGTACTCCCGGCATGGTCGATGACACCAGAACTGTCACGGTTTCTCGCCCACCGGACGGCCCCGTCGGACGGGGCCGTCGGACGGGGCCATCGGACGGGGCGCGGCCCTCTGCGGTCAGGAGCCGGCGAGGGCGCTCGTCGCGGCGGTGCGCAGAGCGGCGTCGAGGGCACGGCGGTCGTCGCGACGCAGGGTCACCTCGACCACCTCGAGCCCACCCGTCGGTGACGCGAGTGCGGCGGCGAGGCCGTCCGGCTCCACGCGTCGGTGCGGCACGCGGTACCCGGCGCAGAGCGCGCCAAGATCGGCACCCGTCGGGGTGCCGAAGACCCGCTCGAAGGCGTCGGCGTGCTCCGGGCCGCCCTGCTCGAGCGTCGCGAAGATGGCGCCGCCGTCGTCATTGACCACCACCACGGTGAGGTCGGGTCGGGGCTCGCCGGGGCCGACCAGCAGTCCGTTGCTGCCGTGCAGGAACGTGAGATCACCCATCACGGCGAGTGCTCGGGTGGAGTCGCGGGCGAGCGCCGCGCCCACCGCCGTCGACACCGTGCCGTCGATGCCCGCGAGGCCGCGGTTGGCGACCACGTAGCGGCGTTCCCCCACGATCCATGGCCTCGCGACGACGTCGAGGTCACGGATCGGCTGGGACGCGCCGACCACCAGCAGACCGCCGGGTGGGAGCGCCTCCGCCACGGTGCGGGCGACGGCGAGCCCCGACGCGGGGTTCGCGGCGACGACGGCGTCGACCGCGCCGACCACACGCGCGTCGGCGTCGGTCCACTCCTGCAGCCACGCGGCGTCACCGACCCCGGCCGCCGCGACCTCGTCGGTGAACGTGACGCGCGGACCGGCGGGCACCGGGAACGTGGCCTGCGTGCCCACGTGCACCACGTCGACGTCGGCGCGGGCGAGCAGCCGCGTGACGGGTCGGCTCAGCGTGGGGTGGCCGAACGAGACCACGCGCTCGACGCGGTCGGCGAGCGGCGGGTGGCCGAGCAGCAACCGGTACGTCGCGAGCGCGTCGCCGGTGCGCGAGCCCGACGTCGGCTCGGCGAGCAGCGGCCAGCCGGCGTCGCGGGCGAGCACGCGCGCGCGTCGGCCCGCGTCGTCGCCGGCGAGCACGACGGTGCGGGGCCCGGCGTCGAGCGTGACCAGGGTGCCCGGTTCGTACGCCCGACGCACGCTGCCCAGGACGGACGCTGCGGGGTCGTCGAGGGTCCAGTCGATCGGCTCCACCAACGGCTCGTCGAGCTCGAGGTTGAGGTGCACCGGCGCGTCCGGGCCCATCAGCAGCTGCTTGACCCGGTCGATGCTCCGGATCCCGGGGAAGATGTCCGGCTGCACGGTGGTCTGGTTCGCGCCGGTGCCCCGCAGCCGCGCCGGGCGATCCGCGGTGACGGCGAGCACGCCGATGCCCGCGTGGAGCGCCTCGAGCATCGCCGGGTGCAGGTTGGCCACGGCGGTGCCCGACGTCGTGACCACGGGCACCACACGGTGGGAGGTGCGGGCCAGGCCCAGCGCGAGGAAGCCGGCCTCCCGCTCGTCCACGCGCACGTGCAGACGAATGCGTCCGGCGCGGTCGGCGGCGTGCAGGGCCAGGGCGATCGGCGCCGACCGCGAACCGGGCGACAGGACGGCGTCCGTCACGCCGTGGGCCAGCAGGGTGTGCAGCAGCCGACGTGCGACGCCGGTGGCGCGCTGCTCGCTCACGGCGCGTCCCCCACCCGGAGCAGGGCGTCCACCCGGTCGAGCCGGGCGGTCCAGGCGGCGGCGGTCGGCAGGTCGGCGGCCACCGAGGCCAGGGCGGCGGGGTCGACGTCCACCCGGCGCACGGGCAACCAGCCGTCGACGGGCACCAGCGGGGCGTCCGTCACGTCGCCGCCGAGCAGCGAGGTGGTGCCCAGGCCGCAGGCGTAGGGCAGCTCCGGGAGCGCCGCGGCGAGCGCCACCCCGGCGGCGAGCCCCACGGACGACTCGACGGCGCTGGAGACCACGACGGGCAGCCCGATCTCCTCGGCGACCCGCAGGCACGCTCGCACGCCCCCGAGCGGCTGGACCTTGAGCACCGCGACGTCGGCGGCCTCGAGGTCGCGCACGCGGTACGGGTCGGCGGCACGCCGGATCGACTCGTCGGCCGCCACCGGCACGTCGACCCGACGTCGGACGAGTGCGAGCTCCTCGACGTCGGCACACGGCTGCTCCACGTACTCGAGGGTGCCGACGGTGTCGAGCGCCCGGATCGCCACGACGGCGTCGTCGACCGACCAGCCGCCGTTCGCGTCCACCCGGACCCGCCCGGCAGGACCCAGGGCGTCGCGCACCGCCTCGACGCGGGCGATGTCGTCGGCCAGCGACTGTCCGCGCTCGGCCACCTTGACCTTCGCCGTCGACGCTCCCGAGGCGCGCACGATCGCCGCCGCCTGCTCGGGGCCGACGGCCGGCACGGTGGCGTTCACGGGCACCCGGTCGCGCACCGGGTCCGGCCAGCCCTGGTGCGCCGCCTCGAGGGCGCTGGCGAGCCACGGCACGCACTCGTCGTCGTCGTAGTCGAGGAACGGGCTGAACTCGCCCCAGCCGGCCACGCCCTGCAGCAGCACGCCCTCGCGTCGGGAGATGCCGCGGAACCGCACGGGCATCCCGATGGCGAAGGTGTGCACCGGCCGAGCCTATCGCCGTCGGGACGCGCGCACCGGCTCGTCGGCCGCCGGCTCCTGCGAACGGTGAGCCTGCGCACACCACGCCGTCCGGACCTGCACCCTCACCACGGGCGTGCCACCGTGGAGGCATGTCGCAGATCGCCATCGTCGGGGGCCACGGCCAGATCGCCCTCCACCTCATCGACCAGCTCCGTGCCCGCAGCCACGACGTCGTCGCGCTCGTGCGCAGCGACGCCCACGTGTCCGACGTCGAGCAGCGCGGTGCCACCGCGCGCCGCCTCGACATCGAGAAGCAGGACGCCGACGGCTTCGCCCACGCCTTCGAGGGATGCCACGCCGTGGTGTTCGCCGCCGGCGGCGGCGCCGACGGCAACATCGACCGCAAGAGGAGCGTCGACCTCGAGGGGTCGCTGAAGTCGATCGACGGGGCGAAGCTCGCCGGCATCAGCCGCTTCGTGCAGGTCTCGGCCATCGGCGTCGACCTGCCGCTGCCCGAGGACACCGACGACGTGTGGCGCGCCTACGTGGAGGCCAAGCGCGACGCCGACGTCGCCCTGCGCGGGAGCGGCCTCGACTGGACGATCGTGCGCCCCGGCCGCCTCACCGACGACCCGGCTCGCGGCACCGTGACGCTCGGCGACTCCGTGGCCCGGGGGGAGATCCCCCGCGCCGACGTGGCCGCCGTGCTCGCGGAGTCCCTCGACACCGGGGCGGGCATCGGCCGCCAGTGGGACCTCGTGTCCGGAGACACCCCGATCGACCAGGCCGTCGCCTCCGCCTGACGCCACTCGGACCTGGGGCGGGCGGCGGCTCACCCGCCGGTGAGCCGCCGCACGGCCAGCCGGTCGACCTTGCCCCCGGGCAGGAGCGGCACCGCGTCGACGAGCACAACGTCGCGCGGCCCCCACGCCCGGGGCAGACCGGCATCCTCCAGGGCGTCGCGCAGGCGCTCGGCCCGCACGCCGTCGAGGCACGTGGCGTCGGCCGGCACCACCACGGCGACGACGCGCGTGCCCCACTCCTCGTCGGGCACACCGGCGACCGCCGCGTCGTGCACCTCGGGCACCTCGCGCAGCGCCCGCTCGACGGCGGGCAGCGGCACGTTGACCCCGCCACTGACCACCACGTCGTCGGCGCGACCCACCACGCTCAGCACACCGTCGTCGACCCGGCCGAGGTCGGCCGTGTCGAACCACGCACCGACCCGAGGCTCGTCGCCGTAGCCGTCGAACAGCACCGGGCCCGACACCTGGACGCGCCCCACGCCGTCGACGGGCTCGACGATGCGCAGGTCCACGCCGTCGAGCGGGACGCCGTCGTACACGCAGCCGCCGCTCGTCTCGCTCATGCCGTAGGTCCGCACCACCCGCACACCCGCCTCGCGCGAGCGCTCCAGCAGGGCGGGGTCGACGGCAGCGCCGCCGACGAGGACGGCGTCGAGCGACGCGACCACGTCGAGTCGTCCGGCCTGCGCCAGCCGGTGCAGCTGGGTCGGGACCAGCGAGGCGTACCGCCGGGGTGCCGCCGTCGGTGGCCGCATCGCCGCCACGGCCTGCTCCAGGTCGGCGTGCTCGTCGAGCAGCACCGGCTCGGCTCCCGCGAGCAAGGACCGCACCAGCACCTGCAGGCCACCCACGCCGGTGACCGGCAGGGCCAGGAGCCACTGGCCCGGCCCACCGAGACGCGCGGCGCTGGCGGTGGCGGACGCCAGCACCGCGTCGCGCGACAGCCGCACGTCCTTGGGCTCGCCCGTGCTCCCCGACGTGCGCACGACGAGGGGGGCGGTGTCGACGCCGTCGACCCACGGCCGGAGCAGCTCCAGGACCTCACGCGCCGGCCCCGCCACCGGGCGCAGCGACGCCGGGCCCGCTCCGGTCAGGGCTCCGTCCCCAGGTCGTCGTCGGTGATCGGGTCACCGGGCTCGCGCACCGGACGGGACTGGTACAGCGCCGCCGCTCCGGTGAGCAGCGCCCCGAACCCCGCGGCGATCGGCAGCCAGCCACCGGCCGTCGTGACCGCGAGCCACACGAACAGACCGGTCAGCCCCACGAGCACGAACGGGAACGGCGGCTGCTTCATGCGCCCAGCGTAGGCGCTGGCAGACTGACGGCTGAACCTTGCGGAGCCCGCGCGGAGAGCCCTCGACCGGAGGAGCCCCGGGCCGAGGGGCCCCCGGACGAAGGAGCACGGTGACCGACAGCAGCAGCGCGACCCTCTCGCAGTGGGTCGAGGGGGCCCGTCCCCGCACCCTCCCCGCCGCCGTGGCGCCCGTGCTCGCCGGGACGGGCGTGGCCGCGTTCGTCGACGACGTGGTCTGGGCCAAGGCGCTGCTCGCCCTCGGGGTCTCGCTGGCCCTGCAGATCGGCGTGAACTACGCCAACGACTACTCCGACGGGGTTCGCGGCACCGACGACGACCGCGTCGGCCCCCTGCGCCTGGTCGGGTCGGGGCTCGCGTCGCCGGCCGCGGTCAAGGCCGCGGCCCTCGGCTTCCTCGGCCTCGGCGCGCTCCTCGGCCTCGCCCTCGCCGCCACCACCACGTGGTGGCTGCTGCTCGTGGGCGTCGCTGCGCTCGGGGCCGCGTGGACCTACACCGGCGGCTCGAACCCCTACGGCTACCGGGCCCTCGGCGAGGTGAGCGTGTTCCTGTTCTTCGGGCTCGTGGCCGTGCTCGGCACCGTGTACGTGCAGGTCGAGGCGCTGCCCTGGGAGGCATGGGCGGCTGCCGTCGGCGTCGGCGCACTCGCCTGCGCGATCCTCGTGGCCAACAACCTGCGCGACATCCCCACCGACGTCGAGGCCGGCAAGCGCACGCTCGCCGTCGTGCTCGGCGACGCCCGCTCGCGCACCTTCTACGTCGCGCTCGTGGTGGTCGCCGCGGCAGCGGCCGTCGCGATCGCCGTCGGCGCCACCCCGTGGGCCCTGCTGGCGCTGCCGGGGCTGCTCCCCGTCGTCCCCGCCGTGCGCGCGGTCGTCGGCGGGGCCGTGGGCCCGGCCCTCGTCCCCGTCCTCAAGACGACCGGCATCGCCGAGCTGCTGTGGTCGGCCGGACTGGCGCTCGGCCTCGTGCTGGGCCGGTGAGCTCGGCCGATATGCCGCCCACGGCCCGGCACCCCCGCCGGCTCCGCGTCGGAGTCGTCTCCGACACCCACGCGCCGCGGTTCTGGAAGGGCCTGCCCGAGCGCGTCGCCGAGGAGCTGCGCGGCGTCGACCTGGTGCTGCACGCCGGCGACGTGTGCGTCCCGTCGGTGCTCGACGAGCTGGCCGCGCTCGCGCCCGTCCACGTGGTCCTGGGCAACAACGACGGCGCGGACGTGGCCGCGTGGGGCGCACCGGAGACCCTCGAGCTCGAGCTCGCCGGCGTGCGCGTGGCGATGATCCACGACGCCGGTGCCAAGCAGGACCGTGTGCGGCGCATGCGTCGGCGCTTCCCCGACGCCGACGTGGTCGTGTTCGGCCACTCCCACATCCCGTGGGACGAGACGAGCGAGGATCCCGACGACGGCCTGCGGATCCTCAACCCCGGCTCGCCCACCGACAAGCGACGCCAGCCGCACGGCACGCTGGGCCACCTCGTGCTCGCCGACGGTCGCGTCGAGTCGTGGACGCTCGTCGAGGTCAGCTGACCCCACGGTCGTTCGGCACCGGCAGGGAGCCGGTCGCGTCGTACTCCTCGAGCATCGCCGAGAACGGCGCGAGGTCGATGCCGCGATCGGCCAGCCACGCGTCGTCGTAGTACGAGCTGAGGTAGCGCTCCCCCGCGTCGCACAGCAGCGTGACGATGCTGCCCTGCTCCCCTGCCCGGTGCATGCGGGTGGCAAGGGTCAGCGACGCCCACACGTTGGTGCCGGTGGAGCCGCCCACGAGTCGTCCGAGCCGGTCGCTCGTCCAGCGCATCGTGGCGATGGAGGCGGCGTCGGGGACGCGGAGCATGTCGTCGATGACGCCGCCGACGAACGACGGCTCCACGCGCGGCCGGCCGATGCCCTCGATGCGCGACGAGGCGCCCGTGACCACGTCGGAGGTGTCCTGCGCCCAGCCGTCGAGGAACGCGGAGTTCTCGGGATCGGCCACCAGCAACGACGTGGGGTGGCGGCGGTAGCGCAGGTAGCGGCCGATCGTGGCCGACGTGCCGCCCGTGCCGGCGCTGACCACGACCCAGGTGGGGACGGGATGACGCTCGGCCGACATCTGCTCGAAGATCGACTCGGCGATGTTGTTGTTGCCCCGCCAGTCGGTGGCTCGCTCGGCGTAGGTGAACTGGTCCATGTAGTGGCCACCGCAGTCGGCGGCCACGCGGCGGGCCTCGTCGTACACGTCGGCGGCGTTCTGCACGAAGTGGCAGCGGCCGCCGTGCCACTCGATGAGCGCGACCTTCTCGGTGCTCGTGGCGGCCGGCATGACGGCCACGAACGGCAGGCCGACGAGCCGGGCGAAGTATGCCTCGCTGACGGCGGTGGACCCGCTGGACGCCTCGACGATCGTGGAGTGCGGACCGATCCAGCCGTTGCAGAGGGCGTGCAGGAAGAGCGAGCGGGCGAGGCGGTGCTTGAGGCTGCCGGTGGGGTGGACCGACTCGTCCTTCAGGTACAGGTCGACGTCGGGCGTGGCGACGGGCACCGCGTGCAGGTGGGTGTCGGCGCTGCGGTTGGCGTCGGCCTCGACGCGGCGGATCGCCTCGTCGATCCAGGCGCGGGTCTCAGTCGACGTCTTCGGCACTGCGCGACTCCTCGATGCGCGACGACATGCGCTCGGCCCGCTGCTGCACGTTCGCGGCGAGGTCCTCGCGCATCCCGGCGAGCAGGAAGATCGAGATGATCGAGGAGATGATCATGGCGGCGAGGAGGACGAGCAGGTTCGTCAGCTCGTCGAACTCCAGGAAGAACTGGCCCACGCCCCACAGGAGCAGGTAGGTGACGGCCAGGACGCTGAGCCGGGCGAGCGTGTACCTCCAGAAGGCCTTCATGCCCCGAGGTTATCGGTCGACGCGTCGAGGCAGGTCGCTCGCCTGCGCCGGCGCCCTCGACAGCGGGGCCGGGGTGGTCGTCCGCCGCTCGACGGTCGCGCGGCCCGGCCGTCGACCAGCCGAGGTTGAGGGTCGCGGGTACGGTGTCGCCATGGGCAAGGCACTGATCGCGATCGTGGGCGTGGTCCTGCTCGTGTACGCGTTCTTCGACCTCATCGCCACCCCTCGCTCGCAGGTCCGCGGCCTGCCGAAGGCGGCGTGGTTCGTCGCCATCCTGGTCCCGTTCGTCGGACCGCTCGCCTGGGTGTTCCTGGGCTCGCAGCCCCGCAAGGGCCGCCCGCCCCGCGACTCCGGCTACGGCTGGCCCGGCGGCCGCCCGCCCACCCGCGGCCCCGACGACGACCCCGACTACCTCCGCGGCCTCTGACCCCACCCCGGCCGTATCCCCGTTTCGGACAGTTGCGGGTGGGTCAGGCGGCTCGTTGTGCCCCGGAAGTGTCCACAACGGGAGCCCGAGTGAACCAGCAGAGCCACTGGACGCTCGTCACCGGACGCGGTCCGTCGTAGCCGCGCTCGACCAGGGCGCGATGAACGCGCCACGGAATGTGCCGTGGCTCGGCCAGGTCGGCGGCCGCAACCACGATGACCCGGTAGCCGAGCGCCTCGAGCGCCTCCCGTCGCCACCGGTCACGTGCCCACTGGCGAGCGTCTGTCTCGTGGTGCCGCCCGTCGTACTCCACCACCACCTTCCAGCGCGGGTACAGGAGGTCGACCCGCGCGACGAACCGGCTCTGTGCGTCGCGGACGTCGACGTTGACCCGCGGCTCCGGCAACCGTGCGAAGACCAGCATGAGCCGGAGCAGGGACTCCATGGGTGACTCCGCTCCCTCCCGCACCAGGGCCATCGCTCGCCGTGCGCGAACCACGCCATGGAGGTGATGGGTCCAGCAGAAGGTGTCCAGGACGTTCCTCGTCGTGGCGGTCCGCAGGAGGTGTTCCGCCGCCTGCACCAGCGCGACGATCCCGAGCCGGGTCGCGCAGTCGACGAAGGTCCGCTCCGGCGTCGTCACCCGGAGGCCGTCGCGCTCGACGGTCTGGATGGGGTGCAGTCGACGGTGCAGCACGACCCCGGGCAGACGGGTACGCAGCTCGGTGCGGGTGGAGAGCTCCAGTCCCGCTCCCCTGGTGTCGTGTCCCCAGAGGGCCAGCGCGGTGCGGTGACTCACCGCGCAGTCGTCAGGGAGCACGAGGAGCACCGCGAGCAGCCGCACCCGCAGGGTCAGCGCGACGTCGGCTCCGACGTACACGCCGCGCAGCAGTCGACGGAACCGGCGACTCCGCAGGACGTCGCGTGTCACCCCGCTCGCCGCTGCCTCGCTCACGGTGAACGGTCGGTCGGTGGGCAGGTCCATCGCCCCACCGTGGCCGCACCCCGGTCGCAGGGCAACACACCCCTGTGGACAACCGGCACGTCCCTACGTTTCGGACAGTTGCGGGGCACTTTCACCGGCCGAAGTGCCCCACAACTGTCCGAAACGTGGGGACTGGTCGGGGCTACTTGGCGTAGGAGTGGAGACCGGAGCCGAAGAGGTTGACGCCGTAGTAGCTGAACAGGAAGGTGGCGAAGCCGACGATCGCGATGGTCGCGGCGCGCTTGCCCTTCCAGCCGGCCGTGGCACGGGCGTGCAGGTAGCCGGCGTAGACCACCCAGGTGATGAACGCCCAGACCTCCTTGGGGTCCCAGCCCCAGTAGCGGCCCCAGGCGTAGTGCGCCCAGATCGGGCCCGCGATGAGGGCGCCGAACGTCCAGAGCGGGAAGCCCACGGCGATCACGCGGTAGGCCAGCTGGTCCATCACGGCGGCGGTCGGGAACCGCGACAGCGTCGGGCCGACGGTGCCGTTCTCCTCGGCGCGGGCGCGGACGAGGTACAGCACCGACGCCGCCGTGCCGAGCAGGAAGAAGGCTCCCGCGATCATGACCGCGGCCACGTGGATGACGAGCCAGTAGGAGTGCAGGGCGGGCACGAGCGGTCCGGCTGGCACGTACGTCGACGACGCCATCCCGAGCACGACCAGCGCGAAGCCCGTGACGATGCCACCGAGCCACTCGATGGGCGAGATCCGCGCGACGACGACGTAGACGACGAGCGCCACCAGGGCACCGCCGACGCCGAACTCGTACATGTTGCCCCACGGGACCCGCTGCGCCGCGAGCCCGCGGGAGACCATGCCGACGACCAGCACGACGCTCGCGAGCACGGCGAGGGAGTAGGCGATCGACGAGAGGACGTCGGGACGGCTCGGCGACTCCTCGGGCGAGGCAGGCGCGTCGTCGGCGACCGTCCCGGCGGGGGCACCGGCGGTGACCGGCACCTGGGCCGACGCGGGCGCGCTGCGCCGTGCGAAGCCCCACTCGGCGACGTGCGCGAGGAAGGCCAGTGCGACGATGCCCGTGGCCGAGGCGATGGCGTAGTTCGAGACCTGCGCGTAGTCGGCGAGGTTCATCGGGTCTCCTTCTGCGGATCGGTCCGGTCACCGAGCCCGCTGCGCAGCCGCTCGAGCAGCTCGTCGAGGCTCGTGCCGAGGTCGTCCCGGGGGACGCGGTCGAGCGCGGCGACCTCCACCACGGTACGTGAGCCGTCCCGACGGGCCCGGACCCAGGTGCGCCGGGGGCGGATCGCCAGCGAGAGCACCAGCCCGACGATGCCGATGCTGATGCCACCGAGGGGCAGCCACACCAACGGCGTCGACGCGATCTGGAACCGGGCGAAGAGGGTCAGGTCGACGAACTCGATGGTGCCGCCGTCGGGCAGGTCGGCCTCCTGGCCCGGGCTCAGGCTCACCCGGAAGTTCGACCCGTCGGCGTTCTTGTACTGCTCGAGGTTCTCCTTGTCGAGCACGTAGACCGACTGCGGGAGCCCGTCGTCGATGCCGAGGTCGCCGTGGAAGACGAACAGCCCGAGCAGCGGGTTGACGGCGCCGGGGAAGGCCGAGATCGACGCCTCCTCCGTGCCGTCCGACACCGCGGTCGGCAGGAAGAAGCCCTGGAAGCCGAGCTGCTCCGGCTGGGCCTCGGGCACCTTGATGACGCCGTTGGAGGTGTACGTGCCGTCCGCGGGCAGGAACGGGACCGCCCCGTCGAACACGACGTCGCCCTGTGCGTCCGTGACCCTGATGACGGGAGCGTAGCCCTGGCCCACGAGGAACACCGACGTGCCGTCGACGGCCAGGGGGTGGTTGACGCGGATCTCGTACGGCTTCTCCGCGCCGTCGACGCCGGCCCGGTAGGAGCCCGACGCCTCGAACAGCCGCGGCGCACCCCGCTGCGGGCCCTCGGTCCAGAACCGCGCGACCATCCGGTCCAGCTGCAGCGAGAACGGCGGCAGGTCGTCGGTGTCGAACAGCGCACCCGAGGAGAACTCGTCGTACTGGGTGAGCACGTTGGCGAAGCCGTCGCCCTGCGTCACGATCGCCGCACCCCGGTAGCCGAACAGCGCCCCCACGGCCACGCCGACCAGCACCGCCACGATGCTCGTGTGGAACACCAGGTTGCCGAGCTCGCGCAGGTAGCCGCGCTCCGCCCGGACCTCGGCAGCGTCGTTCGCCGCCCCCGGCCCGGCACCCCCGCCGGCGTCGTTCGCCGCCCCCGGCCCGGCACCCCCGCGCACGACGTCGATGCGCGTGGGCAGCAGGCGCGGGCCACGCAGCGTCTCGCGCGCGACGGCCAGCACCTCCTCGACGTCGGCGTCGGTCTCGAACACCGCCGACGCGGGCAGGCGCTCGAGGTTGCGCGGGGCCTTGGGCGGACGGGCGCGGACCGCCTTCAGGTACACCCGGGTGCGCGGCAGGATGCAGCCCACCAACGACACCATGAGCAGCAGGTAGATCGCGCTGAACCAGGGCGACGTGTAGGTGTGGAAGACGCCGAGCCGCTCCAGCCACGGCGTGAGGTCGGGGTGCCGGGCCTGGAACGCCTCCACCGCCCGGGCGTCGACACCGCGCTGCGGGACGATCGAGCCCGGGATCGCCGCCACGGCGAGCAGCAGGAGCAGCAGGAGCGCCGTGCGCATCGACGTGAGCTGGCGCCACGCCCACCGCAGGGTCTCGACCGTGCCGAGCGCAGGCGCCAGGTCGGGGCGCTCACGAGGTTCGCGGGCCATCAGATCGCCGCCCCGTAGCCGCCGGCCCACGTCTGCAGGTCGGTCACGAGGGCGTCCCACACACCGGTCACCAGCAGCACCCCCACGACGACGAGCAGCCCGCCACCGACCCGCTGCAGCGTCTGCTGGTGGCGGCGGGCCCAGCGGACGGCACCCATGAAGCGGCCGAAGGCGAGCGCCGCGACCACGAACGGCAGCCCCAGCCCGAGGCAGTACGTGAAGGTCAGGAAGGCGCCGCGCTCGAGCGTGCCCTCGGTGTTGGCGAGCGTGAGCACCGCACCGAGCGTGGGGCCGATGCAGGGCAGCCACCCCAGCCCGAAGAAGACGCCCAGCACGGGGGCGATGGCCACGCCCACGGCGGGCACGGCGTGGACGCGCACCTCGCGCTGCAGCACCGGCAGCACGCCGCTGAACACGAGGCCCAGCACGATCACCACCAGGCCGAGCACGATCGACATCAGCCGCCGGTAGTCGTAGAGCTGCTGGCCCACCGCGCCGAACAGGGCACCGCCGGCCACGAACACGACCGTGAAGCCCAGGACGAACAGCACGGAGCCGAGCAGCAGGCGCGACCGGCCCGACGTCTCGAGGTCCTGCACGCCCACGCCGCTCACGTAGGACAGGTAGCCGGGCAGCAGCGGCAGCACGCACGGCGAGAAGAAGGACACCAGGCCGGCCACCACGGCCACCGGCACCGCGAGCAGCAGCGACCCCGACAGGACGGTGTCGGCGAACCAGTCGGTCATGACCGGCTCGTCAGCACGTCGTCGATGACGCCCGAGAGCGTGGACGCACGCAGGTCGGGGTCGATGATCCTCGCCGCCACCCGGCCCTCGGCGTCGATGACCCAGGTGGTCGGGATGGCCTGCGACGGCAGGCTGTCGGCGAACCCGAGCTGCTGGCGACCGTCGGTGTCGACGATGCTCGGGTAGGTCGTGCCGACGCGCTTCTCGAAGGCCCGCGCCGCGGCCGTCTGGTCGCGCACGTTGAGCCCGAGGAACTGCACGCCCTGGTCTGCGTACTGCTCCGCGACACCCTGCAGCACGGGTGCCTCCTTGCGGCACGGCGGGCACCACGAGCCCCACACGTTCACCACCAGCGTCCTGCCCGCGAAGTCGGCGGAGCTGATCGTCTCGCCCTCCAGGTCCTCACCCTCCAGGACGGGCGCCTCCTCACGCTCGTCGACCGGCACGAGGCTGACGAAGCGGCTGCCGCTCACGTAGCCGCCCGTGGAGCCCTCGGTGCCGCGACCGGAGCAGCCGGCGAGCACCGCGAGGGTCACGACGAGCAGCAGCACGCCACCTCGCCGGGGGAAGGATCGGGTCACGGGTCAGGCGCCTCCGACGAACTTCTTGCCGGCCTTGAGGTCGTCGGGCAGCAGGTCGCCCGCGGGCTCGGCGTAGGTGAAGCCGACGTAGTCGTCGCCGTCGAAGGTGAGGCTCGTGATGCTGGCGAGCGTGCACTGCCGCTTGCGCGGGTCGTGCACGAAGGAGTTCTGCTCGAACGCCTGGCGGGCGATCCAGACCGGCAGCTGGTGGGAGACGATGACCGCCTCGTGGCCGCGGGCGGCGTCGCGCGCGTCGGCCACGGCGGCCCGCATGCGCGTCGCGATGTCCTGGTAGGGCTCGCCCCACGAGGGACGGAACGGGTTGCGCAGCAGCCACCAGTTCTTCGGGTGCGCCAGCGCCCTCGGCTCCGCCCCGACGGTGCGGCCCTCGAAGAGGTTGTCGGCCTCGATGACCCGCGGGTCGATCGTCACCTCGGCCTCGAGCAGGGTCGCGAGCGGCGCGGCGGTCTGCTGGGCGCGCTCGAGGGGCGAGGACACGAGGTGGACGATCTCGTGCTTGGACAGGAAGTCGGCTGCCTTGACGGCCATCTGGTGACCGAGGTCGGAGAGGTAGAACTCCGGGAGCCGGCCGTAGAGGACGCCCTCGGGGTTGTGCACCTCGCCGTGGCGCATCAGGTGGACGATCGTGCGTTCGCTCATGAGGGGGTCCTTGCGATGGTCGACGGCTCTACCGATGACGGAGCGGCTGCCTCCTGGGGGGCCGGCGTCGCTGCGGCAGCAGCACGAGCGGCGGCGGGCAGCGCCTCGGCCATCCTAGAGAGTGCGCGGTCGTCGTGCGCCGCCGAGACGAACCAGGACTCGAAGGCGCTCGGGGGCAGGTACACGCCGGCGTCGAGCATGGCGTGGAAGAACGCGGTGTAGCGGTACGTCTCCTGGCGCTGCACGCCCGCGAAGTCGCGCACCGGCTCGGTGAGCCCCCACACCACGCTGAACATGCTGCCGACGTTCTGCACCACGTGCGGGACCCCGGCCTCGTCGAGCGCCGACGACACGAGGTCGCGCGCCTGGGCCGACCAGTCGTCGAGGCGGGCGTAGGCCGCGTCGTCGGCGAGGCGCAGCGTGGTGAGTCCCGCCGTGGAGGCCACGGGGTTCCCGGCGAGGGTCCCGGCCTGGTAGACCGGACCGCTCGGCGCGAGCAGCGACATGACGTCGGCGCGACCGCCGAAGGCCGCCGCAGGGAAGCCGCCGCCCATGACCTTGCCGAAGGTCAGCAGGTCGGGCCGCCATCCCTCGACCGCCCCGTCGAGGCCCCAGTGCCCGGAGCGCGTGACGCGGAACCCCGTCATCACCTCGTCGCTCACGAACAGCGCACCGTGCGCCGCGCACGTCTCGGACAGGAAGCGGTTGAAACCGGGCTCGGGCGCCACGACGCCCATGTTCCCGGCCGCTGCCTCGGTGATCACGCACGCGATGTCGGCACCGTGCTCGGCGAACGCCGCCGCCACGGCGTCGCGGTCGTTGAACGGGAGCACGATCGTGTCGGCGGTGACGTGGGCGGGGATCCCGGGCGAGCCGGGGAGCCCGAGCGTGACCACGCCCGACCCGGCCTCGGCCAGGAGGGAGTCGACGTGCCCGTGGTAGCAGCCGGCGAACTTGACCACCCGGCTGCGCCCGGTGAAGCCGCGGGCCAGGCGGATGGCCGACATGGTCGCCTCCGTGCCCGACGTGACCAGCCGGACCTGCTCGACGGGAGCGCGGCCGACGATCTCCTCGGCCAGCTCCACCTCGGGCGGGCTGGGCGTGCCGAACGAGGTGCCGCGGGCCGCCGCGGCCGTGACCGCGGCGATCACCTCGGGGTGCGCGTGGCCGAGCAGCATCGGGCCCCAGGACCCCACGAGGTCGAGGTACTCGGTGTCGTCGGCGTCGCGCAGCCAGGCCCCCTGGGCCGAGACCATGAAGCGCGGGGTGCCCCCCACCGCACGGAACGCTCGCACCGGGGAGTTCACACCGCCGGGCGAGACCTGCACGGCGCGGTCGAACCACTGCTGGGACACGGGAGTGGGGGCCATGGATCCAGTGTCTCAAGCCGTGCCCGAGGAGGAGGCCCCACGCCCCCTTCCACCCCGGGAGAGGGATGCCGTCGTCCCTCGTTCGCCGTAACCTTGCGGTGATCTGTCTCGTTGGTGAGACGAGGGCCACACCTGCGGGGACGCACCAGCAGGTAACATCTGTTTACTGTGACGCGAGCCACGCTGTCACGGGAGGGACGAGACGCATGGGAGCACGCAAGCTCAGCCGCTGGCAGAAGGCCAGCGCCCTGGTGCCGATGAGCCTGCTCGTCGTCGCCTGGGGTGCCGCCATCAGCAACTCCGGTCTCGCCACGGCGGACGACCGGGTCAGCGCCGACGAGGTCCCCGACGTGCCCGCCACGGCGTTCGAGAAGCCGGCCAGCGTCCAGGCCGAGCCCGCGGGCGTCGACTCGCGCGCCGGTGCCTCCGGCACCCTGGCCACGCTGTCCACCAACGGCATCCCGTCCTCCGCGCTCTACGCCTACCGTCGCGCCGAGACGCTGCTCGCCAAGGCCGACGCCTCCTGCAACCTGCCCTGGAACCTCGTCGCCGCGATCGGCCGCGTCGAGTCCAACCACGGCCGCACCGGCGGCAACGCGCTCGACTCCAAGGGCGTGGCCAAGCCCGGCATCTACGGCATCCCGCTCGACGGCCGCGACGGCGTCGCGAAGATCACCGACAGCGACAACGGCGCGCTCGACAAGGACTCGGTCTACGACCGTGCGGTCGGCCCGATGCAGTTCATCCCCGGCACCTGGCGCTCGGTCGGCGTCGACGCCGACGGTGACGGCAAGAAGGACCCCCAGAACATCAACGACGCCGCCACCGCGTCGGGCATCTACCTGTGCTCGGGCAGCGGCGACCTCTCCGACGAGGGCGACGCGGCAGCGGCCGTGCGGCGCTACAACAACTCCTCCTCCTACGTCGACCTCGTGCTGAGCATCAGCAAGGCCTACGCCGGCGGCGACTTCACCGCCACTCCCAACGGCACCTCCACGGGCTCGGTCCTCACCAGCCGCTCGTTCGACCAGACCCTCACGCCGGCCCAGCGCACCGACGCCGCCAAGAAGGAGAAGAAGGTCCGCCAGAGCGAGGCGTCCGGCGGGTCGAAGGGCGGATCGGGAAGCGGATCGACCGGCGGCAGCGGCTCGACCGGCGGCGGGACCGGGTCCACCGGTGGCTCCACCGGCGGTGGCACGGGCTCGACCGGCGGCTCCACGGGTGGGTCCTCCGGCGGTGGCGGCTCCACGGTCGGCGGTGCCGTCCAGGGCGCGGTCGAGAACACGCCCCTGGCACCCGTCACCAAGCCGGTGACGGACCTGCTCTCGGCCACCGAGGCCAACCTGCGCTGCGCGCTCGAGGTCTCCGCTCTCCCGCTCAGCACCCACGCTGCTCGGTTCAAGACCTGCATGGACAAGTACACGAAGGGCTGATCGCCCTGCTCGAAGCCCCCGGTCGTCCCACGACCGGGGGCTTCGTCGTTCCTGGCCCACCCGCCGCGACGGGACGGGGGCGCTGCGGAGCGCGTCGTCGCGACGACGGCACCTCCGGACCCGGAGGTCTCAGGCGCGACGGGCGAGCTCGGCGGCCCAGTACGTCAGCACGATGTCGGCGCCGGCGCGGCGGATCGACGTGATCGTCTCGTCGACGGTGCGGTCGCGATCGATCCAGCCCTGCTGGGCGGCGGCCTCGACCATGGAGTACTCCCCCGAGACCGTGTACGCGGCGACCGGCAGGCTCACGTGCGCGCGCACGAGCGAGACCAGGTCGAGGTAGGCCAGTGCCGGCTTCACCATCACGATGTCGGCACCCTCGGCCACGTCGAGCAGGGTCTCGCGCAGCGCCTCGCGGGCGTTGCCCGGATCCTGCTGGTAGGTCTTGCGGTCCCCCTGCAGCGAGGAGTCGACGGCCTCGCGGAACGGTCCGTAGAAGGCGGACGCGTACTTGGCCGCGTAGGCCAGGATCGCCACGTCCGTGTGACCGGCCGCGTCGAGGGCGGACCGCACGACGCCGACCTGGCCGTCCATCATGCCGCTGGGACCCACGAGGTGGGCCCCCGCCTCGGCCTGCGCCACGCCCATCCGCCCGTAGATCTCGAGCGTGGCGTCGTTGTCGACCCGCCCGTGGTCGTCGAGCACGCCGCAGTGGCCGTGGTCGGTGAACTCGTCGAGGCACAGGTCGGCCATCACGAGCAGGTCGTCGCCGACCTCGTCGCGCGCGTCGGCGAGGGCGATGTTGAGGATGCCGTCGGCCGCCAGCGCCCCGGACCCCTCGGCGTCCTTGTGCTCGGGGACGCCGAACAGCATGACGCCCCCGAGGCCGAGGTCGGCGGCCTCGCGCACGGCACGCCGTGCCGACTCACGCGAGTGCTGCACGACGCCGGGCATGCTCGCGATCGGCCGCGGCTCCCGCAGGCCCTCGGCCACGAACATCGGCAGCACCAGCTGCGACGGCTCCGTGCGCGTCTCACGCACGAGCGCCCGCATGGCGGGCGTCGTGCGGAGACGGCGCGGTCGGTGGAGGGGCGGTCGGTGAAGGGGCGGACCCTGCACCGGTCCTGCGGAGCGATCGGCCGAGGGTCCCGACGTCATCGACTCAGGCCTTGCGCCGCGAGGAGGGCTTCTTCTGCGACGGCTTCAGCACCGGCTCGCCGGCCTCGAGGAACTCGAGACGGCGCGCGGCACCGAAGGCGGCCAGCGCGTCGGCCAGCACCTCGGCCGACGGCTGCTCGGCCATGACGTCGACCCGCAGACCGTGCTCCTCGGCCGTCTGGGCCGTGGCCGGGCCGATGCACGCGATGATCGTCGACGCGTGCGGCTTGCCCGCGATGCCGACCAGGTTGCGCACCGTGGAGCTCGACGTGAAGAGCACCGCGTCGAACTTGCCGGTCTTGATGGCCTCGCGGGTCGGCGCCGGCGGCGGGGCCGCCCGCACGGTGCGGTACGCCGTGACGTCGTCGACCTCCCAGCCGAGCTCCTGCAGACCCGCCACGAGCGTCTCGGTCGCGATGTCGGCGCGCGGCAGGAACACCCGGTTGATCGGGTCCAGCAGCTCGTCGAACGGCGGCCAGTCCTCCAGGAGGCCCCGGGCCGACTGCTCGCCGCTCGGGACCAGGTCGGCCTTGATGCCCCAGGTGGCGATGGCCTCGGCCGTCTTCTCGCCCACGGCTGCGATCTTGAGACCGGAGAACGCACGGGCGTCGAGCCCGTACTCCTCGAACTTCTCGCGGACGGCCTTGACGGCGTTCGCGCTCGTGAAGGCGACCCACTCGTACCGGCCCTCGACGAGTCCGCGCACGGCCTTGTCCATCTGCTGGGGGTTGCGCGGCGGCTCGACCGAGATGGTGGGGACCTCCTCGGACACGGCGCCGTAGGACCGCAGACGCGCGGCCAGGCTGGCCGACTGCTCCTTGGTGCGGGGCACGAGCACGCGCCACCCGTAGAGCGGCTTGGTCTCGAACCACGAGAGCGCCTCGCGCATGGCCACGACCTCGCCCACGACCGTGATGGCCGGCGAGGTCATGCCTGCGGCGCGCGCGTCGACGGCGATGTCGGCGAGCGTGGAGACGACCGTCGACTGCTCGGTGGTGGTGCCCACGCGGGTCATGGCGACGGGGGTCTCGGCGGACCGGCCGGCCTCGATCAGGCCCGCGGCGATCTCACCGATCCGCGCCACGGCCGACAGCAGCACCAGGGTGTCGGTGCCGGCGTAGTCGGGCCAGGCGATCGACGCGTCTCCGACGCTGACGACGCGGTACTGGCGGTGCGCCTTGTTGGTCAGCGGCACGCCCGCGTAGGCGGGGACGCCCGTCACCGACGAGACGCCGGGGACGATCTCGAAGGCGATGCCCGCCTTCGCGCAGGCCGCGGCCTCCTCGGGTGCCGTGGCGTACGTGAACGGGTCGCCGCTCACGAGCCGCACGACGTGCGCCCCGGTCTTCGCGTGGCGCACCACGAGACGAGCGCGCGCGGCGTGGGTGAGGACGACGCCGTCCTCACCGAGCCCGCCGTCGACGACCTCGACGCCCTCGGGCACGAGGGCAGCCTGCTCGGGCTGCTCGATGATGGCGACGTCGGCCTGCGCGATGAGCTCGGCCGCGCGGACGGTCAGCAGGCTGGCGTCGCCCGGTCCCGTGCCGACGAAGCTCACGTGCCCCAGCGGCTTGGGGCTGCGCTTCGTGGCGGGCTCCTTCTTCGCGGGTGCTTCGACGGTGGCGGTGGTGGGTGGTGTCACGGTGGTGGTCTTCTTCCTGGACTGCCGGGTGGTCATGAGGCGGAACCGATCGATGGACCGACCGCAGGGGTGGCCATCAGCTCGGCTGCGCCCTCGGCGAGCATCTCGGCAGCGAGACGTTCGCCGACCGCTGCCGGCTCGCTGAGCGAGCCGGAGGCGGACAGGCGGATGGTGGGTGAGCCGGAGGGGTCTCCGACCACGGCACGCAGCCACAGCTCGTCGCCGTCGTCGCCCCAGACGACGTCGGCGAGAGCTCCGACCGGTGCGCTGCACCCTGCCTCCAAGGTGGAGAGCAGGGAACGTTCTGCCGTGACGGCGGCCCGGGTGTCCGGGTCGTCGAGCACGGAGAGGAGTCGAGCGGTCGCGTCGTCGTCGACGCGGCACTCACAGGCGAGGGCCCCCTGTCCGGGGGCGGGGAGGACCTGGATGGGGTCGAGGACCTCGGTGGCCTCGGACTCCCGCCCCAGGCGCAGCAGGCCGGCGCGGGCCAGCACCACGGCGTCGAGGTCGCCGGAGCGGACCTTGGCGATCCGGGTGTCGACGTTGCCGCGCACGGGGACGACCTCGACCCCCAGGCCGAGGGCGTTCAGCTGGGCCTCGCGACGCGGGGAGCCGGTGCCCACGCGCGCACCACGGGGCAGCTCGCCCAGGGTCAGGCCGTCGCGGGCCACGAGCACGTCGCGCGGGTCCTCGCGGACGCTGACCGCCGCGAGGGAGAGCCGGGGGTCGGCGGCGGTGGGCAGGTCCTTCAGGGAGTGGACGGCGACGTCGACGGTCCCGTCGACCAGGGCCTCGCGCAGCGCGGCCACGAACACCCCGGTGCCACCGATCTGGGTGAGCGGCGCCTGGTTGCGGTCGCCCTCCGTGCTGATGGTCACGAGCTCGACCTCGACACCGGTCAGCTCGGTGATCCGAGCCGCCACGTGACCGGACTGGGTCGTGGCCAGGGCGCTGGCGCGCGTGCCCAGACGCAAGGGGGTCTCACGCGCGGGATGCTGGGAGGCGGTGGTCATGCCTTCTCCCCCTTCACCTGGGTGACCGCCTGGACCGCGGCGGGGTCGAGCGCGAACAGGTCGGAGAGCGCGTCGGCGTAGGTGAGGCCGCCCGGCCCGTCGACCAGCTGCTGCACGCGCACGGTGGGAGCGTGGATGAGCTTGTCGGCGACCCGCTTGAGCGCCAGGCGCACCTGGTCGACCTGCTCGTCCGGCAGGCCGTGGAGCCGGCCGAGCAGGCGGCTCGTCTCGGCCTCGACGACCTCGGTCGCCATGCTGCGCAGCGCCACGACCGTGGGCGTGACGCGTGACTGGCTCTTGGCGGCGAGGAAGCTGCGCACCTCGTCGTCGACGATGGCGCGGACCTGCTGGACGTCGGCCGCGAGCTCGGCGTTCTCCGAGCGAGCGGCCAGCGTGACGAGGTCGATGACGCTGACGGACTCGAGCTCGGCCACCCCGGCCTCGACGTCGCGCGGCAGCGCCAGGTCGACGAAGACCAGCTCGCCGGTGACGTTGGACAGCCCGTCGTCGAGGACACGGGACACGCGGTCGGTGGCGAACACCGAGCCGGCCGCCCCCGTGCAGCTGATGACGACGTCGGCCGCGGACAGCTCGACGTCCATGGCCTCCCACCGCACGGCGCTGACGCCGAACGTGGCGACGAGCTCGTACGCCCGCTGGAACGTGCGGTTGGCGACCATGATCCGGTGCGGGGCCACGCCGCGATCGACGAGCGTGCGCACGGCGAGGCTCGCCATGGTGCCGGCACCGGCCACCAGGAAGCGCGTGCCCGGAGCGGTCACGACCGGGCCGACGGCGTCGAGGCCCGCCGTGACGGTCGAGGGCGCGAGCCGGTCGATGCCCGTCTCGGCGTGGCCGCGCTTGCCGATGCGCAGCGCCTGCTGGAAGAGGGCGTTCAGGGCCGACCCGATCGTGGACTCGGCCTGGCCGGTGTGCAGCGCCTGCCGCACCTGGCCGAGGATCTGGCTCTCGCCGAGGATCATCGAGTCCATGCCGGAGGCCACCGAGAACAGGTGGGCCACGGCCGAGTCGTCGTAGTGCACGTAGGCGTGGTGCACGAGGTCCTCGCGGCCCATCCCGGCCTGCTCGGCGAGCAGGTGGGAGACGTCCTCGAGGGCGTTGTGGAAACGGTCGGCCTCCACGTACACCTCGACGCGGTTGCACGTGGAGATCACGGCCGCCTCGGTGACCGACGCCGACTCGAGGGCACGGTGGGCCAGCTTGACCGCCGCGTCCGTGTCGAGGGAGGCGCGCTCCAGCACGTCGATGGGGGCCGAGCGGTGGGACATGCCCACGACCAGCACGCTCATGCAGTCTCCGCCTTCCGCTGCTCGTGGTAGGCCAGGATCTGCAGCTCGACGGAGAGGTCGACCTTGCGGACCTGGACGTGGTCGGGGACCTGCAGGACGGCCGGGGCGAAGTTGAGGATGCTCGTGACGCCGGCGGCGACCAGCCGGTCGGCGACGTCCTGGGCCGCGTCGCCCGGCACGGCCACGACGGCGATCGCGATGCCCTGCTCGGACACGAGCGAGTCGAGCGCGGCGAGCGGCTGCACCTGCAGGTCGCCGATGGTCGAGCCCACCCGGTCCGGGTCGGTGTCGACCACCGCGGCGACCCGGATCCCGCGCGGGCTGAAGCCCGGGTACGTGGAGAGTGCCGAGCCGAGGTGGCCGGCACCGACGATCACGACGTCCCACGTCTGCGTCTGACCCAGTCCGCGGGCGATCTGGTAGCGCAGGTACTCGACGTCGTAGCCGACCCCGCGCGTGCCGTAGGAGCCGAGGTGGGAGAGGTCCTTGCGCACCTTGGCCGGGTTGACCCCCGCCGCCTCGGCGAGCTCGACGGACGAGCACGTGGTGGCGCCGGCGTCGGCGAACGACGCGAGGACCCGCAGGTACAGCGGCAGCCGGGCGACGGTGGCGTCGGGAACGTCACGCGGGGCCTGGGCCGTTGCACGGTCAGGGGTCCCGGCGAGCCGGGGGGTGCGCAGAAGGGTCACGGTGCTCCATCGCGCCGCGGCGGGGATTCACCCAAGGGGGTGTTCGCAGCGCCACATCAGTTTACGAGCTTGTGAACGTGGGAACAAAATCGAGAGCAGGGGTGGGTGGGATTCCTCACACGCGCCGTGGTAAAGGTCGCGACGCTCAGGAGCTGCCGAGGGCCGTGCGCAGCCGCGCCTCGGTGACCCGGAAGAAGTCGTGCTGCCGGCCGTCGACGAAGGTCACCGGCACCATGTCGGAGAACCTGCGGACCAGGGCGGGGTCGGCGTCCACGTCGACGCGGGCCCACGTCGCGTCGACGTCGGCGCACACCTCGGCGACCATGGCCTCGGCGGCCTCGCACAGGTGGCAGCCCTCGCGGCTGTAGACGACGACCCGCGCGTCGAGGGCGTGCGGGACGTCGGTGTCGGCGGGACCGGTCACGGTGCGAGCAGCCCGAGGTCCTGGCTGCGGGCCAGCGCCCGCAGGCGCCCCTTGGCGACCTTGCCCGTCGCCGAGTGCGGCAGCCCCTCGACCACGACGACCTGGCGCGGCTGCTTGAACCGAGCGAGCCGAGTGGAGCAGTGCTCGACCACGCTCGCCTCGAGCGCCGCCGCGTCGACGTCCGAGGACGTGGGGACGACGAACGCCACGACCGCCTCGCCGGTGCTCTCGTCGGGCAGGCCGACCACGGCCACCTCCGAGACCTCGGGGAGCTCGACGACCACGGCCTCGACCTCGGCGGGGTAGACGTTGAAGCCGGACACGATCACGAGCTCGCGCACCCGGTCGACGAGCGTGAGGTCGCCCTCGTCGTCGAGGTAGCCGATGTCACCGGTCGGGTACCAGCCGTCGTCGCGCGGGCCGTCGGAACCGTCGGGCCAGTAGCCGGAGAACAGGTTGGCGCCACGCACCCAGATCTCCGCAGGGTCGCCGGGAGCGGCGTCGGAGCCGCCGGCGTCGACGAGGCGCAGCTCGACACCCGGCAGCGCGCGACCGACCGAGCCGGGGCGCGGCGGGACGCCGACGTCGCGACCCGACGCCAGCGTGGCGGTGATGACGGGGGCGGTCTCCGTGAGCCCGTACCCCTGCTCGACGTGGTGCCCCGACGACTCGGCGAAGACGGCCGCCAGCTCCGGGTCGAGCGCCGACGCGCCGCTCAGCACGTGCTTGACCCCGCCCAGGTGCTCGCGCAGGTCGGAGCGCCCGGCCCAGGCCGCGATCACGGGGGGCGCGAGCGCCACGTTCGTGACCCCCTCGTCGCGGATCGTGCGGAGCAGGCCGGCCGGGTCGAACCCGTCGACCATCACCACCCGCGCACCCTGGCGCACGGCTTGGCCGAGGACGGCGTTGAGGCCGTAGATGTGGAACATCGGCAGCAGACCGAGCACGACGTCGTCGGCCGTGACGATGGCCGGCTCGACGGCCGCGGTCTGCTCGACGTTGGCCAGCAGGGCACGGTGCGACAGGACCGCGCCACGGGGCTTGCCGCTCGTGCCCGACGTGTAGAGCACGACCGCCGGGGCCTCGTCGTCGCGGGGAGCTGCCGGCTCCACGGCGGGCGCGTCGCGCAGCAGGCGCTCGAAGGCGATCTCGCCCGGTCCGGGCTCGGTCCCGTCGACGACGACCGTGAGGCCGGGGCCCTCTTGGTCGAGCCCGGCGACGGCGGCGCGGACCTGCTCGATGCCCGTCTCGTCGCAGAGGACGACCCTGGCGCCGGAGTCCGCCAGCATGCGGCCGATCTCGCGCTCGGTCGAGCGGGGGTTGACGGGGACGGCCACCATGCCGCCGCGCAGGATGCCGAAGTAGGCGACCGCCAGGTCGATCCGGTTGGCCATCACGAGGGCGACGCGATGGCCGCCGCGCAGCCCCACCCCGCTCAGGCCGCGGGCCACGGCGTCGGCCGCTGCGTCGAGCTCGGCCCAGGTGCGCTCGTGACGCCCGCCGCGGTGCTCCACCAGGGCCAGGGCGTCCGGCGTGCGCTCCGCCGCGGCGCTCAGCAGCCCCGAGACGTTGGTGGGCCCCGAGACGCTGGTGGGCCCCGGGACGCTGGTGGGAGCCGGGACGTTCGTGAGCCCAGGGACGTCCGACTCGTTCGAGGAGGTCACGATGCGAGTCAACCACAGCGCGCCCGGCCCTCGCGGGGGGTTCGAGCGACCGAGGAGCCTGGGCGAAGGACCACTCGACCGATAGCCTCGTGGCATGACCAGCCAGCGGGTCCCCCGGACCGGGCCGAACCTGCGGTCGCGCTCCGTCCTGGCCGGTCAGGCCGCCGCCGCCGCGAGCGAGGTCGAGCACTGGCTGGCACCGCGTCCGGACGCCGACGCCGCAGCGTTCTTCGACGTCGACAACACGATCATGCAGGGCGCCTCGATCTACCACTTCGCCCGCGGGCTGCACCGGCGCGACTTCTTCACGACCGGCGACATCGCCAAGGCCGCCTGGCAGCAGGTGTACTTCCGCCTCGCCGGCGTCGAGGACCCCGAGCACATCGCGAAGGCCCGGTCCTCCGCCCTGGCCTTCATCGCCGGGCACAGCGTCCGCGAGCTGGAGGAGGTCGGCGAGCAGATCTTCGACGAGCACATGGCGCACAAGATCTGGCCCGGCACGCGGGCGCTCGCCCAGCAGCACCTCGACGCCGGCCAGCGCGTCTGGCTCGTGACCGCCGCGCCGATCGAGATCGCCGCCGTCATCGCCCGTCGTCTCGGCCTCACGGGCGCGCTCGGCACCGTGGCCGAGCACGTCGACGGCGTCTACACCGGCGAGCTGGTCGGCGAGCTGCTGCACGGCGAGGGCAAGGCCGTCGCCGTCACGGCGATCGCCGAGCGCGAGGGCCTCGACCTCGCGCGGTGCTTCGCCTACTCCGACTCCCACAACGACCTGCCGATGCTCTCGCTCGTCGGGCACCCCTGTGCCATCAACCCCGACCCGAAGCTGCGCTCCCACGCCAAGGACCAGGGCTGGGACGTCCGCGACTACCGCACCGGTCGCAAGGTCGCCCTCGCCGGCGGACGGGTGGCCGGCAGCGGGGCCCTCGCCTTCGCGGCCTGGCGTGCGGCACGCGCCCTCCGGCGCCGCTGACCGCCCAGGGAGCGAGACCGATCCCGGATTTCTGCAGACACGCGCCGTCCCAGCGGCATACGATCGTCTCGATCTTCGGGAGGGATCGATGGCCGCGAACGTGGGAGCACTGCGATGGGCGCTGTCCCACGCCCTGGCGACCCCGGACGACACCCTCCTCGCCATGGCGCTGGCCGAGCCGGCGCCCGCGCCCGGCCCCTCGCTCAGCTCCGCGTTCTCGAACGGACCGGTCGACCCGCACGGCGATCCCGAGGAGCTGCGCCTGCGCGCCCTCGTCGACCTCGCCCGCGAGGGCGACGCCGAGGCGTTCGGCCAGCTCTACGACCACTACGTGAACGGGATCTTCCGGTTCATCTACTACCGGGTCGGGTCCCAGCAGCTGGCCGAGGACCTGACGAGCGAGACCTTCGTCCGCGGCCTGCGTGCCATCCAGCGCTTCAGCTGGCAGGGCAAGGACTTCGGCGCGTGGCTCACCACGATCGCCCGCAACCTCGTCGTCGACCACTTCAAGTCCGGCCGGGCTCGGCTCGAGATTGTCTCCGACGACGTGCCGGAGGGCCCGCAGACCGCCCCCAGCACCGAGGACGACGTCATGTCGCTCCTGTCGAACGAGATGCTCTTCGCGGCCGTGGCCGAGCTGCCCACCGAGCAGCGCGAGTGCGTGCTGATGCGCTTCATCCAGGGCCTGAGCATCGCCCAGACGGCCGCCGCCCTGGGCCGGACCGAGGGCGCCATCAAGCAGCTGCAGCTGCGCGCCGTGCGCAACCTCGCCAAGAAGATGCCGGAGGGCATCCGATGAGCGGCGTCGCGCGGACCGGGCCGACGCGCCGCCTGGCCACCGGGCCCCTGATGGACGAGATGGTGCGAACCGCGTCACGAACGCGTAACTCCGACGTCTTCCCCATCGTTGGAGCTGTAGACGCCACCACAGACAGGACGACGCGATGAGACCCCGCTCGGGCCGCGACGACGCCCAGGCCTTCCACGAGGCCTGGGAGTCCGGCACCCCCGCCACCGCCGAGGTGGCCGAGCTGGTGCGCGCTGCCGAGCTGGTGTGCGAGTCCGCCGTCGCGACCCCGCGACCGGAGTTCCGCGCCGCCCTGCGCGAGCGACTCATGACCGAGGCGCAGACCGTCCTCGTGCCCGACCCGGGCGCCTCGCGGCGTGCCGCGGCCGACCGCACGCCGGCCACCGTGGCGCCGTCGGCTCCCCGCGCCCGCCGCCGGATCGCCGGCCTGGCCGTGGCCGCCGTCTCCTCCCTCGGCGTGGTCGGCATGGTCGCGGGCAGCGCCCAGGCCATCCCGGGCGACGTCCTCTACCCCGTCAAGCGCGGCGTCGAGAACGTCGAGCTGGCCATGCAGCGCACCGACGAGGGCCGCGGCACGCAGCGGCTCGAGATCGCCGCCGAGCGGCTCCGCGAGGCCCGCGCCGTGCTGGGCGACGGCTCGACCAAGCAGCGGGCCCAGGTCGGCGCGCTCCTCGACGACTTCAGCACCGAGGCCGAGCAGGGCTCGGCCGAGCTCTTCGGCGCCTTCGACTCCGACGGCTCCACCGCGACGATCGACACCGTCAACGACTTCGCCGCGGCCTCCGCCGTCGACCTGAGCGTCATGTCGGCCGAGGTCCCCGCCGACGCGGCGTCCGCGTTCGACTCGGCGACGGCCGTCGTCACCGACCTGGCCGGTCAGGCCGGCCGTCTGTGCGGCACGTGCGCCAAGGCCGACGTCGACGCCCTGGTCCAGGTCGTCCAGCAGGTCGTCCGACCGGGCCGTCCCGCGTCTGCCTCCGATGCCGAGCCGGCCGCCAGCACCCGCGACGACACCGCCCCGGCCCCGGTCACGAAGGCGCCCACGTCGGACGAGGCCACGAGCGCCCCGACGCCGGCTCCGGCACCGGTCACCCCCTCGCCCTCGGCGAAGCCGCAGGGCCTGCGCGCGGTCACCGATCCACTCGTCGGCGGCCTGCTCGGCAACGAGGAGACCGAGGGGCTGGTCCCCGGCCTGCTCAACGGCCTGCTCGGCACCAAGAAGTAGCAGCGGCTCCGCCGCAGGGGAGCAGCAGCGGCTCAGCCGCAGGGCCACGTCCTGGACGGTCGCGCCCGACCCGTCCCGCCGCTCAGAAGAACGCGTTGCCGCGATCGACGAGCAGCCGGTACAGCGTCTGCTGGATGGTCTCGCGCACCTGGTCGGTGACGTTGAACAGCAGCATCGGGTCGTCCGCGGCGTCGGGCTCGTAGGCGTCGGTGCGGATGGGCTCGCCGAACTCGATGATCCACTTGCTCGGGAGCGGGATCATGCCGAGCGGGCCGAGCAGCGGGAAGAACGGGGTGACCGGCAGGTAGGGCAGACCCAGCAGACGAGCCAGCGACGGCACGTTGCCGACGAGGGGATAGATCTCCTCGGCACCCACGATCGAGACCGGCACGATGGGCACCTGGGCCCGCAGCGCGGACGACACGAAGCCGCCGCGACCGAAGCGCTGAAGCTTGTACCGCTCGGCGAAGGGCTTGCCGATGCCCTTGAACCCCTCGGGCCAGACGCCGGCGATCTCGCCGGTGCCGAGCAGACGCTCGGCGTCCTGGGTGCAGGCCAGGGTCGCGCCGGCACGTCGGGCCATCTGGCCCACGAAGGGCAGGGCGAAGACCAGGTCGGCGCCCAGTGGACGCAGGTCGCGGCCGCTGTACTTCTTGACCGCGTATCCGGTCATCACGCCGTCGAGCGGCACCGTGCCCGAGTGGTTGGCCACGAGGAGCGCGCCACCGTCGGTGGGGATGTTCTCCGCGCCGCGCACCTCGAGCCGGAACCACGTCTCGGCGAGCGGCTCGACCGCGGCGATGAGGATCTCGGTGAGCTGGGGGTCGAAGCCGAACTCGTCGACCTCGAAGTCCCCGGTCAGCCGCTTGCGCAGGGCCGCGAAGGCGAGGGCGAGCCGGTGCTCCCAGTCGGAGCCGAGGACCCGCTGGGCCGCCTGCGCGACGGCCAGGACGATGTCCTCGACCGGCAGGCCGGGCAGGGTGGCCCTGCCCGATGCCGTGCGCGTCTCGCGTGCCGCCTCCTCGGCCGCAGCGGCGGCAGCAGCCGCGGCGTCCTCCTCGGTGACCGCCCGGAGCCGAGAACCCCCGGCGGTGGACCGCGACGAGGCGGGCCGCTTGGCCGAGGCACCCGTCGCACGCTTGGCCGAGGCGGCCTTCTTCGTCGCCCCGGGGCCGGTGGCGGCGGACTTCTTGGCGCCCGACGTCGCGCCCTTCGTGGTCTTGGCTGCGCCGGACGTCACGGCCTTCGTCGCGGCGGGCGGGGTCTCCACAGCCGGGGTGTCGGCGGGCTCCACGGGCTCGGCCGGTGCCGCAGCCTTGCGGACGGGCTTGCCCGACGCCGGGGTCTTGCCGGCGAGGGAGCGTGCGCCCGAGGAGGGCGAGCCTCCGCGGGAACCGCGTCCGGCTGCGCCCTTCGTGCCGATGGTGCGGCGCTCGTCCGTCATCGGCCACCTCCCAGGAGCGCCAGGACACCGGGTCGCTGCGCGAGTCGGAACTCCTCGAAGACCTGCTCGGTCGTGGCCGAGAGCTCGTAGCCGAAGATGTCGCGCAGGGCGCTGGTGTCGACCGCGCGGCCGTACGTCAGGAGCCGGTGCAGGTCGGGGGAGATCTCGCCGCCCATGCTGCGCACGATCCGTGCCGCAGCGGCACCGAAGCCGATGCCGGGCAGGGGCACCACGGGCTTGCCCATGCGGCGCGCGGCCTGCGACAGCAGCAGCACGCCGGACCCTGCCGCGTTGAACGTGCCGGGGCGGTCCTTCACGACCGACTGCTCGATGATCGAGAGCGTGTCCTGCAGCGAGAGGAACTGCAGCCGGGGGTCGAAGCCGATCACGGCCGGCAGCAGCGGGTTCAGGAAGTAGCTGCGCAGCGGCGACTCGATCTGCGGGTGCAGCGTCTGCGCGGCCCGCACCGTCGTGATCAGGATCTCGGGCCGACGCCGCGCGAAGCCGCGCACGTACGACTCCACCTCGACGACGTCCTTGGGGAAGCCGGTCCGCACCCCGCCGCGAGCGGAGTCGGACTCCATGAACAGGGCGGGGTCGCGCGGCGACGAGCCGTAGACGGCCACCGACGACCCGACGACGAGCTTGGAGACCGTGGTGGAACGCTGGCAGGCCGCCAGCAGCTGCATCGTCCCGATGACGTTGCGCTCCTTGACGCCGGAGCCGGAACGGCCCCGGGCCGGGGCGAGGTCGAGGTGGACGACGGTGTCGACGTCCTCGACCGCGATCACCTTCGCGACGACGGGGGTGCGGATGTCGGCGCGGACGAACTTGACGCCGCCGAGGTCGCCCTCCGGGGGGCGCAGGTCGATCCCCACCACGCGGTCGATCCCGGCGGACTCACCGAGATCGGCGAGATGGCGAGAGACGCGCGAGGCGAGAGTGCCCGAGACCCCCGTGACGAGGACGACCCGCCCCATAGGTCCCTACTTGCCGAGCTTGCGACGCTGGACGCGGGTTCGCTTGAGCATCTTGCGGTGCTTCTTCTTCGACATCCGCTTACGACGCTTCTTGATGACTGAACCCACGGATATGACCTCTGCTTGTTGCGGAACTGGCGGACGCCAAGACTACGCGACGACGGACGGGACGGCTCAGCCGGCCTCGTAGTAGGACTTCTGGAGGTAGTCCTCGACCGCCTTCTCCGGCACGCGGAAGCTGCGGCCGACGCGGATCGCCTCCAGCTGTCCGTTGTGGACGAGTCGGTACACGGTCATCTTGGAGACGCGCATCTGTGCCGCGACCTCCGCGACGGTCAGGAAGGTCGTTCCTGCGGTCATGTCCTCACCTTTGCTTTCGGGGCACCCGCGCCTCCCCGGCTTCCCCTCCGGCGACGCGTCACGAGTGCGTGCTGGGAAGCGTAGTGCCTCGTGGGACGTTTGGGATAGGGGAGACGAAAGTGGCCGGGCGCGACGGGCCCGCGCAGGTCACAGGTGCGGGTCGAGACCGAGCAGCGGGAAGGTGTCGGTGCGGGCCGCGAGGATCGAGCGGTCGAGCCAGCTGGCGGGGTCGTAGCCCAGCTCCCAGGCTCGGTACGAGGCGGACCGACCGTCGGTCATGCGCTGCGGGGCCCGCACGCCCCGGAGCCGCTCCACGTGGTCGCGCCAGCCCTGGGTCGTCGCGGTCTCGGGGTCCACGTCGTGGTCCGCCAGGATCGCGAGCAGGTGCGTCCACGCCCTGGGCACGACCTCGGTGACCGCGTACCCGCCGCCACCGGTCGCCACCCACCGTCCGCCGCAGACCTCGCGGGCGAGGTCGCGCACGGCCAGGTACGACGCGCGCTGGCCGTCGACGCTGAGCATCAGGTTGGTCAGCGGATCGTCCATGTGGGAGTCGCACCCGTGCTGGGAGACGATGATCTCGGGACCGAACTCGCGGATCACGTCGGGGACGATCGCGTGGAAGGCGCGCAGCCACCCCGCGTCGGACGTGCCGGGCGGGAGCGGGATGTTGACCGCCGAGCCCTCCGCGCCCGGGCCGCCGGTCTCCGTGGACCAGCCCGTGCCCGGGAACAGCGACTGCGGCCCCTCGTGGATCGAGATGGTCAGCACCCGCGGGTCGTCGTAGAACATGGCCTGGACGCCGTCGCCGTGGTGGGCGTCGACGTCGAGGTAGACGACCTTCTGCGCGCCCTGCGCCAGCAGCCACGCGATGGCGACGCCGAGGTCGTTGTAGATGCAGAACCCGCTCGCCGAGCCCGGCATCGCGTGGTGCAGGCCGCCCGAGACGTTGGCGGCGTGGGTGTTGCGTCCCGTCCAGACCCGACGCGCGGCCTCCAGGGTGGCCCCGGCGATGAGCGCGCTCGCGTCGTGCATGCCGCTGAAGACCGGGTTGTCCTCCGTGCCGAGGCCGACGCTCGGGTCGGCGTGGGTGGGGTGCTGCGACAGCTTGCGCACGCGCTCGACGTAGGCCGGCGTGTGGACGGTGCACAGCTCCTCGTCGGTGGCGGGCTCGGCGCCCACGACCTCGAGGTGGTCGAGCACGCCGAGCTCGCCGGCCAGGACCATCGTCAGGTCGACGCGCACCGGCGCCATGGGGTGCGCGGCACCGAAGTTGTACCCGGTGAGGCGTTCGTCGAAGACGAGGCAGGGCCCAGCGGTCTCGTCGCTCGCCCCGGTCCGTTCGGTGTCCGGCATGCTGGCAGCCTACGACGCGGAGAGCTCGGCCGAACGGCGTGCCGCCGCTTCGACCCCCGCACGCAGGGCCGCGTCGACGCCGTGGTCGTCGAACGTGCTGATCGCGGCGTGGGTGGTCCCGTGCGGCGAGGTGACCCGGCGACGCAGCTCGGCGGGCTCGTCATCGGTGTCGGCGAGCAGGGCCGCGGCCCCTCGGATGGTCTGCTCCGCCAGGGCCCGGGCGGTGGCGCGGTCGAGGCCGGCCGCGACACCACCGTCGATCATCGCCTCGGCCAGGTAGAAGACGTAGGCGGGCCCGGAGCCGGAGACCGCCGTGACGCCGTCCTGCTGCTCCTCCGGCACCACGACGACCCGACCGCCGGTCTCGAGCAGGGCCACGGCCTCGGCCAGCCGCGTGTCGTCGCAGGCGGCGCCCGGCGAGACGCCGAACATGCCCTCCCCCACCAGCGCCGGGGTGTTCGGCATGGCTCGCACGACCGCGACGCCGTCGGCCAGCGCGCTCTCGTAGGTGGCGATGCGGACGCCCGCGGCCAACGACACGACGGTGGCCGCCGGGTCGACGAGCGGGGCGATCTCGGCCACGACGGACGGCACGTCCTGCGGCTTCACCACGACGAGCACCACGCCGGCGCGCTGCACGGCCGCGGCGACGTCGGTGACCTCGACCCCGTGCCGCTGCCTCAGCTCCTCGGCACGCTCGGGCATCTTCTCGCTGACGACGAGGTCGACGGGGCGTCGGCCCGACGCGATCAGGGCGGTCAGCAGCGTCTCGCCCATGACCCCGCCGCCGAGGATCGCGATGCGTGCGGGGTCGATGCCGTCGCTCGAGGTACCAGTCATGACGCCAGCGTAGGCGGGCGTAGCGTCGTGGCCGTGCGCCGTGTCGACCCGTTCCTCCTGCTGCTGCTCGCCGTGGCCGTCGCCGGCTCCGTGGTCCCGGCGACCGGGCCGGCGTTCGAGGTCGTGCGGATCGCCTCCATGGTGGGCATCGGGCTGCTGTTCTTCCTCTACGGCGCGCGACTCTCGGCGGCCGAGACCCTGCACAACCTCCGGCACTGGCGGCTCCAGCTCAGCATCCTCTCGGTCACGTTCGTGGTCCTGCCCGTCCTGGGGCTCGGCGCCCGACTGCTGACCGACGCGTGGCTGTCCCCGCAGCTCGCCGCCGGCCTCCTGCTCGCCACGCTGGTCCCGTCGACGGTGCAGGGCTGCGTCGTCTACACCCGCATCGCTCGCGGCAACGTGGCCGCGGCCGTGGTGAGCGCCTCGACCTCGAACCTGCTGGGCGTGGTCCTTACCCCGGTGCTCGTCGCCCTGCTGCTGGGTGGCGAGGCCCGCGTCGACGCCGACTCCGTGCTGCGGATCGTGCTGCAGCTGCTCGCCCCGTTCGTGCTCGGCCAGCTCCTGCGACCCGTGGTCGGCGGCTGGGTGACGCGCCACGACACCGGGCTCAAGCGCTTCGACCGGTCCACCATCCTGCTGATCGTCTACGTCGCCTTCAGCGAGGGAGCCGAGGCGGGCATCTGGTCGGCCGCCCCCGTCCTGGACGTCGTCGCCGTGGCACTGCTCTGCGCGGCGCTGCTGGGCGTCGCCCTCGGCTGGTGCGAGGCCTGGGGACGGCTCGTCGGGTTCGACCGCGGCGACCGGGTGGCTCTGCTGTTCTGCGGCAGCAACAAGAGCCTCGCGAGCGGCCTGCCGATGGCGACCGTGCTGTTCCCCAGCGACGTCGTCGCGTTCGTCGTGCTGCCGCTCATGATCTACCACCAGCTGCAGCTGGTGGTCGGCTCCGTGCTGTCCAGCCGGCTGGGGCGGTCGGGGGCCTAGGTCGTCCGTCCGCGTCGTCGCAGGTAGGCGTAGCACCTCTCGGCGGTCCGAACAGGTGCGTCACCTACCTCTGGCTGCCGCGACACGTGCGTCACCTACCTCCGGTGCCCGGTGGCGGCGAGGGCCACGCCGAGCCCGATCATCGACACGCCGCCGAGGGCACCGACGGCCTCGCCGCGCCGCGGCGACCGCGCGAACCAGGACCGCAGGCCGCTGGCCACGACGGCCCAGAGCCCGTCGCTCAGCAGACCGATCGTGAAGGCCACGAGGCCGAGCAGCAGCATCTGCGCGGGCACGTGGCCCGCTCCGCGGTCGACGAACTGGGGCAGCACGGCAGCGAAGATCATGAACGCCTTCGGGTTGGTGATCCCCACGACGAAGCCCTGCCGGGCCGCCACCCGCAGCGGGAGCGGTCGGCGCACCGCCGCACCCTCGACGTCGGACATCGAGAGGTCCTTGCGGTGCCGCACCGCCTGCACCCCCAGCCACACCAGGTAGGCCGCGCCGGCCAGCTTGACCACGGTGAAGGCGAGCACCGAACGTTCCAGGATCGCGGACAGGCCGAGCGTCACCAGGCCCACGATCACGAGCAGCCCGGCGGAGTTCCCGACGACGGTCGCCAGGGCGACGGCGCGGCCGTAGGCGAGGGCGCGCCCGATCACGAACACGACGCTGGGCCCCGGGATGGCGATGAGCACGAGCGCGGCGAGGCCGAACGCGACCAGCTGGTCCAGGGAGATCATGGCCGCATCCTGGCACGCGGTCCCGTCGTCGGGGCGCTGTTCGCGGGGTCCGGCGCGTGACCCGTCAGGGACGTCGCGCGGCGTGCAGCCGGGCGAAGGCCAGGGCCTCCAGCAGGTCGGCCTCGCGCTCGGCCGTGTCCGAGGCCTTGCGGGTGTTGATCTCGACCACGATCTCGCCGTCGAAGTCGGACTCGGCGACGAGCTCGAGGAACTCCGCGCACGGCTGCGTCCCGCGCCCGGGCACCATGTGCTCGTCCTTCGGCGAGCCGGCCCCGTCGGCCAGGTGCACGTGGGCCAGGCGGCTGCCCAGCGTGCGCGCCATCGCGACCGGGTCGTCCCCGGCGGTCGCGCTGTGCGAGAGGTCGAGCGTGACGTGCGCGTACTCCTCGTCGACGGGGTTCCAGTCGGGCAGGTACGCGTGGAACTCGCGCTTGCCCGTGCGCCACGGGTACATGTTCTCCACGGCGAACACGACGCCGTGCTCGGCCTCGAGGTCGGCGATGCCCTCGACGAAGCCCTTGGCGTAGTCCCGCTGCCAGCGGAACGGCGGGTGCACCACCACGACCGACGCGCCGGTGGCGTGGGCCATCTCGGCGCTGCGGTGCAGCTTGCCCCAGGGGTCGGTGCCCCACACCCGCTGCGTGAGCAGCAGCGTCGGGGCGTGGATCGACACGATGGGGACGCCGTGGAAGTCCGAGAGCGCGCTGCAGGCCACCGCGTCGGTGCTCACGTCGTCGACGCCGACCATGACCTCGACGCCGTCGTAGCCCAGACGCGCCGCGGCCTCGAACCCGCTGGCCGTGCTGCCCGGGTAGACCGACGACGTCGACAGCGAGACCCGCAGCTGCGGGTCGGAGCGGCGCTCGGCAGGCTTCCGGGTCGACATGGCAGGGGCAGCCTAGATCAGCGGACCATGGTCAGGGGACCGGGCCTACAGGTGCGCGAGGTGCTCGAGGAGCACCCCTTCGCGCAGCGCCCACGGACAGATCTCGAGCTCGTCGACGTCGAAGAGGTCCATGGCGGCCTCGGCCACGACCGCGCCGGCCACCATCTGGTGAGCACGGTCCTGGGAGACACCGGGCAGGGCGGCGACCTCCTCGTCGCTCAGGTGGACGATCTCGGAGATGAGCGGGCGCAGGTCGGCGCGGCGCAGCACGCGCCTCACGTACCGACCCTCGCTCGACGGCGCGGCACCGCACATGCGCGCGAGGGACCGGAAGGTCTTGCTGGTGGCGACCGCCCGGTCGAATCCACCGCCACGCAGCAGCGGCCCGGCCACGTCGGCCATCACCGAGCGCGCGTGCAGACGCAGCTCGACGTGACCGCGCTCGCGACGCGGGTCCGACGAGAGCCAGTCGCGGGTGAGACGCCCGGCACCGAGCGGCACCGAGCGGGCGACCTCGGGCTCCTCGTCGGCTCCCACGGCGATCTCGAGCGACCCGCCGCCGATGTCGAAGACGCCGAGGCGGCCGGCGGACCAGCCGAACCAGCGGCGGACCGCGAGGAACGTGAGTCGTGCCTCGTCCTCGCCCGGGAGGACCTTGAGGTCGACGCCCGTCGACTCCCGGACCGCGGCCAGGACCTCGTCGGCGTTGTCGGCGTCGCGCACCGCGGAGGTGGCGAAGGCGACCACGCTGGAGCAGCCGCGCTCGAGCGCCTCGGACTGCGCCTCGCCCACGTACTTCACGAGCCGGGCGAGGCCCTCGCCGGTGACCCGGTTGTCGTCGCCGAGCTGCTCCGCCAGGCGCAGCGGCTCCTTGAAGGAGTGCGCCGGGAGCGGGGGTCCGCCACGGTAGGCGTCGACGATGAGCAGGTGCCCGGTGTTCGACCCGATGTCGAGGACGCCCATGCGCATGGCCCCATCCTCCCACGGATGCCCACGGCCGGGGCGCGGCGTCGGTCTCCGTACAGTGGACGCATGCCGGAGGTCGACCTGGGATTCCCGCGGACGTGGGTCGAGTTCGCGAACCCGGACGACGCCGACGAGGTGTTCCGGTGCGACCTCACGTGGCTCACGTCGCGGTGGACGTGCATCTTCGGCGGCGGCTGCGCCGGCATCTACGCCTCGAGCCCGGACGCCGGGTGCTGCACCCTCGGGGCGCACTTCGCCGACGACGAGGACCAGGCGCGCGTGGCCACGGCGGTCGAGCGCCTGACGCCGGAGCGCTGGTACCGCCACCCCGACGGCCCGAACCCGTTGGACGGGTCGTGGACCGAGACCGACGAGGACGACGAGCCCAAGACCCGCGCCGTCGAGGGCGCCTGCGTGTTCCACAACCCGCGTGGCTTCGAGGGTGGCTACGGCTGCGCGCTCCACGGGCTCGCGCTCGCCGAGGGCGTGCCGCCGCTGACGCTGAAGCCCGACGTGTGCTGGCAGCTGCCGCTGCGCCGCCAGTTCCGCGACGTCGAGCGCGGCGACGGCACCTCCTACTCGGAGGTCCAGATCGGCGAGTACGTCCGGGCCGGCTGGGGCCCCGGCGGTCACGACCTCGACTGGTACTGCTCGTCCAACACCGAGGCGCACGTGGCGCCGGAGCCGCTGTACCTGACCAACCGCGACGAGCTGGTGGCGCTCATGGGCGAGTCGGGCTACGCCGAGCTGGCGCGCCAGTGCGAGGACCACCTCGACGCCGGCGGCCCCAACCCCCACCCCGCGACGGTGGGAGCGACGCCGTGAGAGCCGCTGCGGGAGCGGTCCGATGAGCACCGCGCACCTCACGCTGGTCGACCCCGGTCGTCCGGACACCTGGGCCGTCTGGCAAGAATGGCCCATGCACCTCGACCACCTCTCGTACGCCGCCGGACCCGCTGGCCTCGACGCCACCGTGGCGGAGCTCTCCGAGGCCCTCGGAGCCACGTTCCTCGACGGCGGGGCCCACCCCCGCTTCGGCACCCGCAACATGGTGCTCCCCCTGCGCAACCGTCAGTACGTGGAGGTCGTGGAGGTCCTCGACCACCCGGCCGCCGACAAGGCCGCTTTCGGCCAGGTCGTGCGCCAGCGCACCGAGGCCGGGGGCGGCTGGATGGCCTGGTGCGTGTCGGTCGACGACATGGCCGAGGTCGAGCACCGGATCGGGCGGCACGCCGTGCCGGGCAACCGACGTCGCCCCGACGGCTTCAACCTCGAGTGGCGCCAGATCGGGACCAGCGGCATGAAGGCCGACCCGCAGCTGCCCTACGTCACCTGCTGGGACGTCCCGCCCGAGGAGCACCCGTCGCAGATGGCGCCGTCCGACATCGCCCTCACGGCCGTCGAGATGGCCGGATCCCCGCAGCGGCTCTCGGACTGGCTGGGCGAGCCCGCCGTGACCGCACTCGAGGAGATCGCCGTCGAGTGGGTGGCGCCCCACGGCCTGCCCGGCATCATGAGCGTCTCGTTCTCCACGCCGCAGGGCGACGTCCGCATCTGAGCCGTCCCCACGGACTGCCCGACATCGCCGCTTCCCTCCCGACGGGCGCCGGCCCCGGCGGGAGCCGACGTGACGCGGGCGCGCCCTGTGCGTGCGGCCGACCTCCTGTCGGCACCCGCGCCTAGGGTGGGCAGCATGCCCACTGCCAAGGCGACCAAGGCCGCCAAGCCCGTCTACGCCTGCGCGGAGTGCGGGTGGACCACCAGCAAGTGGGTGGGCCGCTGCGGCGAGTGCCAGGCGTGGGGCACGGTCGACGTCGCCTCCCCAGCCGCCCGGGCCGGTCGCACGGCCCCGGCCGCCACCGTCACCCCCGCCCGGCCGATCACCCAGGTCGAGGTGGAGTCCTCCCGGGCCGTCTCCTCGGGCATCGGCGAGCTCGACCGCGTGCTCGGAGGCGGTGTCACGCCCGGCGGCGTGCTGCTGCTCGCCGGCGAGCCCGGCGTCGGCAAGTCCACGCTGCTGCTCGAGCTGGCCGCCCGGTGGGCCCAGCAGGGCCGCCGCACCCTCTACGTCTCGGGCGAGGAGTCGGCCGGCCAGGTACGGCTGCGCGCCGAGCGCACCGGGGCCGTCCACGACGAGCTGTACCTCGCCGCCGAGACCGACCTGGGGGCCCTGCTCACCCACGTCGAGCAGGTGCGCCCGAGCCTGCTCGTGGTCGACTCCGTGCAGACCATCGGCTCGGCCGACGTCGAGGGTGTGCCCGGCGGCGTCACCCAGGTGCGCGAGGTCGCCTCGGCGGTCATCCAGCGCGCCAAGGCCGAGGGCATCGCCACCCTGCTCGTCGGGCACGTCACCAAGGACGGCTCGGTCGCCGGTCCGCGGGTGCTCGAGCACCTGGTCGACGTCGTCCTCCAGTTCGAGGGCGACCGCGCCTCACGACTCCGTCTGCTGCGAGCGGTCAAGAACCGCTTCGGTCCGGTCGACGAGATCGGCTGCTTCGACCTGGCCGACTCCGGGCTCGTCGAGGTTCCCGACCCCACCGGCCTGTTCGTCAGCCGGCACGAGCAGCCGGTCCCGGGCACGTGCGTCACGGTCACGATGGAGGGTCGTCGCCCGCTCCTGGCCGAGGTGCAGGCGCTGGCGGTCGAGACGAACGCCCCGTCACCCCGTCGCACCTCCAGCGGCCTCGACTCCTCACGCGTGGCCATGATCCTGGCCGTGCTCACCCGGCACTGCGGCGTCAACCTGTCCCGCCACGACGTCTACACGGCGTCGGTCGGCGGCGCGCGTCTGGTGGAGCCGTCGGTCGACCTCGCGGTGCTCGTGGCGGCCGCGTCGGCCCAGGCCGACCGCGTGGCGCCGCGGGGTCTGGTGGTGCTGGGCGAGGTGGGCCTGGCCGGCGAGGTGCGCCCCGTGCGGCACACCGCCGAACGTCTGCGGGAGGCCGCCCGCCTCGGCTTCACCTCGGCCATCGTGCCCGCACGTTCGGAGGGTCTCGACGACGTCCCGCGCTCGCTGCGCGTCACCCAGGTGGCCGACGTCGTCCAGGCGGTGCTGGCCCTGCCGAGCGCGCGTGGTCGCGACACCCCCGCGCGGCCCTAGACTGCTCCCGTGGCCTCCCGACCCGACCTGCGCACCGTCCTGGCAGCGATCGCGCCCGGAACCGCCCTGCGCGAGGGGCTGGAGCGCATTCTTCGCGGCCGCACCGGCGCGCTCATCGTGCTGGGCCAGGACAAGGTCGTCGAGTCCGTCAGCACCGGCGGCTTCGCGCTCGACATGCCCTTCACCGCCACCGGCCTGCGCGAGCTGGCCAAGATGGACGGCGCGATCATCCTCGACTCCGACGCCCAGCGGATCCTGCGGGCCGCCGTGCACCTCATGCCCGACCCGTCGATCCCCACCGACGAGTCCGGCACCCGCCACCGCACCGCCGACCGGGTCGCCCGCCAGACCGGGCTGCCGATCATCTCCGTCTCGGCGTCGATGCACATCATCGCCCTCTACCTCGAGGGCACCCGTCACGTGCTCGAGGACGCGGGCGCGATCATCGGCCGCGCCAACCAGGCCATCGCCACGCTCGAGCGGTACCGCAGCCGCCTCGACGAGGTCTCCGACGCCCTCTCCGCGCTCGAGATCGAGGACCTCGTGACCGTGCGCGACGTCGCCGCCGTGGCCCAGCGTCTCGAGATGGTCAGCCGCATCGCCACCGAGATCGACCAGTACGTGCTCGAGCTCGGCACCGACGGTCGCCTCCTGGCGCTCCAGCTCGAGGAGCTGATCAGCGGGGTCGACGCCGAGCGCGAGCTGGTCATCCGCGACTACATGCCGTCCGGCCGTCGCGGACGCGCCGTCTCGACCGTCCTGAACGACCTCGCACGGATCGACTCCTCCGAGCTGGTCGACCTCACGAGCGTGGCCACGGCGCTGCGCATCGGCGCCGGCGACTCGCTCGACCACCCTCTCGCACCGCGCGGCTACCGGCTCCTCGCGCGCGTCCCGCGACTGCCCCACACGGTCGTGGACCGGCTCATCGACCACTTCGGCACGCTGCAGAAGCTGCTCGCCGCCAGCATCGACGACCTCCAGACCGTCGACGGCGTCGGCGACCTGCGCGCCCGCGGCGTTCGCGACGGCCTCTCCCGCCTCGCCGAGTCGAGCATCCTCGAGCGCTACGTCTGACCCGTCCCCCTCGTCAGAGGTAGGTGACGCACCGAACCGGGCCGTCAGAGGTAGGTGACGCACCAGATCGCGCGTCCGAGAGGTACGACACCTACCGTCGACCCCTCAGCGAGGGGGTGCGCTGCCGGAGTCCACGACGGAGGCCACCGGCCTCACTCCTCGTCGGGCGCCGGGGTGGGGGTGGTCGTCCTCGGCGACGGCGAGCCGCTCGGCTTCGGGGTGGCGCTCGCGGAGCTGCTGGCGGTGGCCGTCGGCTTCGGCTTGGCAGCGGCCTGCCCGAGACGGAACTTCGCCGACCCGGGCTCGCCGCCGAGGGTGCCGATGCGCAGCGTGTACGTGCCGGGCGAGGCCCAGCCCTCCTTGGCCGAGCAGGCGGGCCCGGAACCGCGACCGGACCAGCTGGTGGCCACCGACGTCGACCACCCGGGACTCAGCGCGACCGGATCCTCGAGCAGCGCCGACCGGCAGACCGCCGAGTCCCACACCGCCGTGTCACCGCTGCTGATGACGGCCACGAGGTCGGCATCGGCCGGGTCGAGCGTGCAGCCCTTCGCCTCGGTGGTGGACACGAGGAGCTCCACGCGGACCGCCTTCTTGGCCCGCTGGTCGGCCGGGACGGTGGGCGTGATCCGCACCGCCTCCGGGTCGCACGGGGTGCTCGCCGTGGCGAGCGCCACCTGGACGTCCGACTGCGCGGCCTGGGTGGGCGCGGGCTCGGGCGTGGGCGTGCTGCCGGCCGACGTGGACGCCGACGGAGCAGGCGCAGCGGCCGGCGGGTCGTCGTCGGCGCCACCGGGCCAGAGGGTCACACCGACCCACACCAGTGCGATGACCAGGGCCAGCAGCATGAAGCGACGACGCCAGTAGATCGCCCGCGGGACGGGGCGTCGGACCGGTCGCGAGCTCACCCTCCGACCCTAGTTCGCGCGGCACCCGTGCGAGGATCGACGCGCCATGACCTCCTCCCCCAGCACACCGGTCGAGGACCTGCCCGGACTGCACGCCGCCGTGGTCGACTGGTTCGACGCGAACGCCCGCGACCTGCCCTGGCGGGGACCCGTCCGCCGCCCACGGCCCGGCACCCCCGCCGGGGGGCCCGACGACCTGCCCGATCCGTGGGCCGTCCTGGTCTCCGAGCTCATGCTCCAGCAGACCCCCGTGTCCAGGGTGCTTCCGGTCTTCGAGACCTGGATGACGCGTTGGCCCACCCCCGCGTCGCTGGCCGCGGAGCCCTCGGGCGAGGCGGTTCGAGCCTGGGGACGACTCGGCTATCCGCGCCGGGCGCAGCGCCTGCACGCCGCGGCCGTCGCGATCACGACCGACCACGGCGGCCGGGTGCCCGACGACCACGCCGCCCTCCTGGCCCTTCCGGGGGTCGGCGAGTACACCGCCGCGGCCGTCGCCTCGTTCGCCTTCGGGCAGCGGCACGCGGTCATGGACACCAACGTGCGTCGCGTGCTGGCACGCGTGGTCCTCGGCCAGGCGTACCCCTCGACCTCGATCACGGCGTCCGAGCGACGACTGGCGGCAGCGCTGCTGCCCGCCGAGGGCGCCCACCGCTGGGCCGCGGCGACCATGGAGCTGGGCGCGCTCGTGTGCACCGCCCGGGCGCCGCGGTGCGACGTGTGCCCGGTGGCGGACCGCTGCCGCTGGCTCGCGCTGGGCCGACCCGACCACGACGGCCCGCCCCGCCGAGGACAGACCTGGGCCGGCACCGACCGCCAGTGCCGTGGTCGCCTGCTGGCCGTCCTGCGCGACGCCACGGAGCCGGTGGACCAGGGGCGGCTCGACGCCGTGTGGGACGACGCGGCGCAGCGCGAGCGCTGCCTGGACGCCCTGCTGGACGAGGGCCTCGCCCAGGTGCACCCCGACGGCACGTTCAGCCTGTGAGCGAGCGCCTCGGCGACGCTGCGGCGTGACTCAGGGGCTCAGGGGCTCAGGGAGCGTTCGGCGAGCTCGCGCCTCCACGGCGGCCGATGACGAGGGCGGCCACACCCGCGCCCACGCCCGCGACGAGAAGGAGCAGCCCGGCGATCCGGAAGGGCTTCGGCGCCGACCGGTAGTCGGCGATCTCCTCGTAGCTCTCGATCGAGATCGGGCACCCACCCTGGTCCTCGTCGACGAAGCCGGACGAGGGCGTGCCCTCCTGGACGCACACGGCCTCGGGCTCACCCGGCTGCAGTGCGAAGGCGAGGACGCCTGCCACCACGAGGGCTGCGGCGACGATGAGGAGCTTCTTGGCCTTCGAGGTCATCCCCGCATCCTCGCCCAGCACGACGACGGCGTCCAATCCCGGAGGGATCGGACGCCGTCGTCGTGACTGCTGCGTGCTGCTACTCGGAGCTGCCTGCCTCGACCGCGAGCGGGTCGTGGCCCTCGGTCAGCTCGAGGTCGGCCTTGGGCGTGCCCACGAACGTGAACACGGCCTCGGCACCCTCGCCCTCGACGTCGACCAGGACGATCTCGCCGGCCCGAAGCTCACCGAAGAGCATCTTCTCGGCCAGCGTGTCCTCGATCTCGCGCTGGATGGTGCGGCGCAGGGGGCGCGCACCGAGCACCGGGTCGAACCCGCGACGTGCGAGCAGGTCCTTGGCCGCGGTCGTGAGCTCGATGCCCATGTCCTTGTCGCGCAGACGGTCCTCGAGGTTGCGGACCATCATGTCGACCATCTGGATGATCTCGTCCTGCGTGAGCGGCGGGAACACCACGATCTCGTCGACACGGTTGAGGAACTCGGGCCGGAAGTGCTGCTTGAGCTCCTCGGAGACCTTGGCCTTCATCCGGTCGTACGACCCCATCGTGTTGTTCGCGTCGGCGAAGCCGAGCGAGACGCCCTTGCCGATGTCACGCGAGCCGAGGTTCGTGGTCATGATGATCACGGTGTTCTTGAAGTCGACCACGCGGCCCTGGGAGTCGGTCAGGCGACCTTCCTCCAGGATCTGCAGCAGCGAGTTGAAGATGTCCGGGTGAGCCTTCTCGACCTCGTCGAACAGCACCACGCTGAAGGGCTTGCGGCGCACCTTCTCGGTGAGCTGGCCGCCCTCCTCGTAGCCGACGTAGCCGGGAGGCGCACCGAACAGTCGTGCCACGGTGTGCTTCTCGCTGTACTCGCTCATGTCGAGCTGGATGAGCGCGTCGTCGTCGCCGAACAGGAAGTTGGCGAGCGCCTTGGACAGCCACGTCTTGCCGACGCCCGAGGGCCCGGCGAAGATGAACGACCCACCGGGACGACGCGGGTCCTTCAGACCCGCACGCGTGCGGCGGATGGCGCGGCTGAGGGCCTTGATGGCCTGGTCCTGGCCGATGACCCGCTTGTGCAGCTCGGCCTCCATGTTGAGCAGGCGGCCGGACTCCTCCTCGGTCAGCTTGACGATCGGGATGCCGGTGGCGAGCGCCAGGACCTCGGCGACGAGCTCCTCGTCGACGACGGCCACGACGTCCATGTCGCCGGCCTTCCAGGCCTTCTCACGCTCGGCCTTGGCGAGGATGAGCTTCTTCTCCTCGTCACGCAGGGAGGCCGCGGCCTCGAAGTCCTGCGCGTCGATGGCGCCCTCCTTGCGGCGGCGGACGTCGGCGATCTTCTCGTCGAACTCCTTGAGGTCCGGCGGAGCCGTCATGCGGCGGATGCGCAAGCGCGAGCCGGCCTCGTCGATGAGGTCGATGGCCTTGTCCGGCAGGAACCGGTCCGACACGTAGCGGTCGGCCAGCGTGGCGGCCGCGACCAGCGCGTCGTCGGTGATGGTGACGCGGTGGTGCGCCTCGTACCGGTCGCGCAGGCCCTTGAGCATGTCGATCGTGTGGGCGATCGAGGGCTCCGGCACCTGGATCGGCTGGAAGCGGCGCTCGAGCGCCGCGTCCTTCTCGAAGTGCTTGCGGAACTCGTCGAGCGTCGTGGCGCCGATCGTCTGCAGCTCACCACGGGCCAGCATCGGCTTGAGGATGCTGGCGGCGTCGATCGCGCCCTCGGCGGCACCGGCACCGACGAGGGTGTGGATCTCGTCGATGAACAGGATGATGTCGCCGCGGGTGCGGATCTCCTTGAGCACCTTCTTGAGGCGCTCCTCGAAGTCGCCGCGGTAGCGCGAGCCGGCCACGAGCGCGCCGAGGTCGAGCGTGTAGATCTGCTTGTCCTTGAGCGTCTCGGGCACGTCGCCGCGGACGATGTCCTGGGCGAGACCCTCGACGACCGTCGTCTTGCCGACGCCGGGCTCGCCGATGAGCACCGGGTTGTTCTTGGTGCGGCGGCTGAGGACCTGCATGACGCGCTCGATCTGGTTCTCGCGACCGATCACGGGGTCGAGCTTGCCCTCGCGGGCGGCCTGCGTGAGGTTGCGACCGAACTGGTCGAGCACGGCCGACGTGCTGGGCGCGGCCTCGGCGGGGGCGCCGGAGGTCTCGGCCTCCTTGCCCTGGAAGCCGGAGACCAGCTGGATGACCTGCTGGCGGACGCGGTTGAGGTCGGCGCCGAGCTTGACGAGGACCTGGGCGGCGACGCCCTCGCCCTCGCGGATCAGGCCGAGCAGGATGTGCTCGGTGCCGATGTAGTTGTGGCCGAGCTGCAGCGCCTCGCGCAGGCTGAGCTCGAGGACCTTCTTGGCGCGCGGCGTGAACGGGATGTGCCCGCTGGGCGCCTGCTGGCCCTGGCCGATGATGTCCTCGACCTGTCCGCGGACGGCCTCGAGCGAGATGTCGAGGCTCTCCAGGGCCTTGGCGGCGACGCCTTCACCCTCGTGGATGAGGCCGAGGAGGATGTGCTCGGTGCCGATGTAGTTGTGGCTGAGCATGCGCGCCTCTTCTTGGGCGAGCACGACGACGCGACGGGCGCGGTCGGTGAACCTCTCGAACATGGGGCCCCCTTGATCGGGTGTGTTCTTGTCAGTCTAGGTGCGGGTGCCCCAGCGCACTGCGGGACGTCCACGTACGTCACACAACTGGAACCCGGGGCCGGGTGTTCCGCTGTTCACCCTGGGCGTAACGAGCGCCAGCCCCGCCGCGGGCACCGGGGCGCAGGGCTCGCCCTCAGGGGGTGCTCGGGCCAGCTCGGCGATTCCCATCACCTGATGGGAATCGCGAGCTCACCATGGCTCTCCCCCACCCACCATGGCGGACCTTCGCAGGTGAGTGAGGGAGAGCCAAGGTGAGCGAGGGCGGGGCGTCCACACTGCGAGATCGTCGCCAGGCGTCGCCGATCGGGCGCACCGTGGGAGGGACACACCCCCGACGACGTCCGGAGCGACTCCTCATGACCCTCACCGCACCCGATCCCACGACGACGGCCTCCACGGTCGCGGTGCGACAGGTGGGTGGACGCATCGGCGCCGTGGTCTCCGGCGTGCGTCTCGGTGGCGACCTGACGGCTGCCGAGGTGCGTGACGTCCGCGCCGCGCTGCTGCGCCACAAGGTGATCTTCGTCCGCGGGCAGCACCACCTCACCGACGCCGAGCACCACGCGTTCGCCGCCACCCTCGGCGTCCCGACCTCGCCGCACCCGACGGTCCGCGGGGTCGGAGCGGCGGTGCTGCCGATCGACTCCTCGCACGGCAAGGCCAACGCCTGGCACACCGACGTGACCTTCGTCGACCGCGTGCCCGCGATCAGCGTCCTGCGGTCGGTGACGCTCCCGCCGTACGGAGGGACGACGGTCTGGGCCAACACCGCGGCGGCCTACGCGTCGCTGCACCCCGCGGTCCGGGCGATGGCCGACCGGCTGTGGGCCGTGCACACCAACCGGTACGACTACGCCGCGGACGTCGACGAGCAGCGCATCGGCGGCATCGACGTCGCCGAGGAGACGTACCGGGAGGAGTTCGGGTCGAGGCTGTTCGAGGCCGAGCACCCGGTCGTGCACGTGCACCCGGAGACCGGCGAACGGTCGCTGCTGCTGGGCCAGTTCGTCAAGCGCCTCGTGGGACTGTCCACGCGCGACTCGGCCTCGGTCCTCGAGATGCTGCAGCGCGAGATCACCCGCCTCGAGAACACCGCGCGATGGAGCTGGGAGCCGGGCGACGTCGCGATCTGGGACAACCGCGCCACCCAGCACTACGCGGTGGCCGACTACGACGACCACCACCGCGTCATGCATCGCATCACCGTCGCGGGCACCGTTCCGGTGAGCCTCGACGGCACCCGCTCCACGCAGCGCGTCGGCGACACCTCGGCCTACTCCTCCTGACGGCCGACGCAGCCGCCTACCGCGTCGGGACGCGGTCCACCCGGTGGTGGAACGCCGCCGCGACCGTGCACCCGGACAGGACGAGCACGGCCAGACCCCGGCGCAGCATCTCGCCGCCCTCCGCCGCGTCCGGCGCGAGCCCGCTGGAGAACCAGCCGAGAAACAGCAGGAGCAGGCCGAGCAGCACGCCGATGACGGCCGAGCCGCGCCACACCAGCGCCACCCGGCGACGCGCCGTCGACGCGGGGGCGCCCGACGTCGTGACCCGCGCGACCGCCTCCTGCTCCCGCACGAGCAGCGACACGGCGGCGAGCGCCACGAATCCGGAGAGCACGGCCGTGCCGCGGTCGGGCCAGCCGAGGGGAACGACGAGCGCGAACAGCGTGAGCACGAGCATGCCGATCGGCAGCTCGGGCGAGCGCGCCGCGCGCTCCAGCCGGTCCGGCTCGGCGTCGGCGGCCGCGCGCGCCCCGGCGAAGCGTCGGCCGAGACCACCGGGCTCGCGCGACGCGACCACCGTGGCCAGCACGCAGCCGAGCAGGAGCACGCCGAGCACCAGCCCGACCGTCCACCGCGTCAACGTCGCCCGGTCACCAGCGGCCGAGGCCGCGTCGGCCCGCTCCACGATCTCGACGTCGAGCGAGGCGAGGGACTCGCCCCACTCGACGGCCTCGACCTGACCCCGGTCGTCGCGCGCGATGCGCAGGTCGAGCCGCTCGGGCTGCTCGGACTCCCGAGGCGGACCGCTGTCGCTGCGCGCAGGCACGTCGACCTCGACGGGCGAGGACGCCCCGCTCACCTCGACCTCGTAGGTGGAGCGGGCGCTGTAGGAGCGCGGGAGCACCTCCTGCACGCGGCTCATGCGCACGAAACGGCCCTCGACCAACTGGGTCGTCCCCTCCCACCCGCGGGCCTGGGCGAGCTCCTCGGCCGTCGACTCGGCACGGTGCTCGACCGAGCCGACCGGCACGATCGCGACCCCCGCCGCGACCAGCAGCAGTAACCACCAGAGGGCGACCGGCGCACGGGACATGCCGCGATCCTGCCCGACGTCGCACGGCCGACGCGACCGCCGCGCGCCCCCGCGGGTCGTGCGTCCGGTCTCAGACCTCGCGACGCGAGATCGGGAACAGGATCGCCTCGCGGATGCCGATGCCCTGCAGCAGCATCACCAGCCGGTCGACGCCCAGCCCGAGCCCACCGGCCGGGGGCATGCCGAACTCGAGCGCGCGCAGGAAGTCCTCGTCGACGTCCATGGCCTCGGGGTCACCGGCCGCGGCGAGGCGCGCCTGCTCCTCGAGCCGCTCGCGCTGGACGACGGGGTCGTTGAGCTCGGTGTAGGCCGGAGCCAGCTCGACGCCGTTGATGATCAGGTCCCACGCCTCGACCAGGCCGGGGGTGGTGCGGTGCTTCTTCGCGAGCGGACGCACGGCCTCGGGGTAGTCGCACACGAACGTCGGCTGGATCAGCGTGTGCTCGACGAGCTTCTCGAACAGCTCGAGCACGATCTCTCCGGCGCCCCAGTGGTCCTGCAGCGCCACGTCGTGCCGGGCGGCCAGGGCCTTCAGCGACTCCTCGGACGTCTCGACGTCGACCTGCTGGCCGACGGCCTCGCCCACCAGCTCGTGGATCGTGGCCCGCCGCCAGGGCTGCTCGAGGTCGATCTCGCTGCCGTCGCGACCGGGGACGACCGTCCGACCGACCGCACGGGCCGCGTCGACCACGAGCGCGCGGGTGAGGTCGGCCATCGTGTCGTAGGAGCCGTACGCCTCGTACGCCTCCAGCATCATGAACTCGGGGTTGTGGGTGTTGTCCACGCCCTCGTTGCGGAACGTCTTGCCGATCTCGTACACGCGGTCGATGCCGCCGACGAGCGAGCGCTTGAGGTGCAGCTCGAGGGCGATGCGCAGCAGGGCGCTCTCGTCGAAGGCGTTGACGTGGGTGTGGAAGGGGCGGGCGGCCGCTCCACCGTTGGTGTGCTGGAGCACCGGCGTCTCGACCTCGACGTAGGCGCGCTCGTCGAGGGTGCGGCGCAGCGACTGCAGCACCTTGGCCTTGACGCGGACGTTGTCGCGGGCCTCGGGGCGGACGATCAGGTCGACGTAGCGCATCCGACTGCGCGCCTCGTCCGAGAGCGGGTTGTGCTCGTTCGGCAGCGGCCGCAGCGTCTTGGCGGCGATCGCCCACGACGACGCCTGGACGCTCAGCTCGCCGCGCCGCGACGTGATGACCTCGCCCGTGACGGCCAGGTGGTCGCCGATGTCGACGAGGTGCTTGAGCCGCTCGAGCGACTCCTCCCCCACGCCGTCGAGCGAGACCATCGCCTGCAGGCTCGTGCCGTCGCCCTCGCGCAGCGAGACGAACACCAGCTTGCCCGTGCCACGGCGGAAGATGACCCGCCCGGCCACCGTCACGACGTCGCCGGTGTGGTGGTCGGCGCCGAGCACCTCGGGGTCGTAGGCCTCGCGCACCTGCGCCAGGGTGTGGGTGAGCCCCAGGTCCGTCGGGTACGGCTCGAGGCCGGCGTCGATGAGCTGCTGGCGCTTCTCGCGGCGGATCCGCAGCTGCTCGGGCAGGTCGTCGTCGGGGTTCTGGGTGTCGGCGCTCACGGAAGGGGAGTCTAGTGGCCGGGCACGGCCCGGCTCGCCCGGCGGGCGGGTCCGGGCAACGGCCCACCCGCCGCGGTCGGGTGCCACCGACGGCAGCGGGAACAGCACGGCGAGGCCGATGGTTGGTGCACTCCGTGACCCGACTGCGAGGATGTCGCCCGTGAGCGAGACCGAGACCGCTGCCGACTCCCGCCTGACCCGGCTCCGTCGTGGGGTGGCCGGGGCCGAGACCGAGCAGCTGGGCGCCGGCATGCTGCTGGTGGCCACCCTCGCGGCCATCGCCTGGGCCAACCTCGGCAGCGGGTACGACGCGTTCTGGCACACCGAGGCGCGCGTGGCCGTGGGCGACTGGTCGATGGGCCTCGACCTCTACCACCTGGTCAACGACGCGCTCATGGCGTTCTTCTTCTTCGCCGTCGGGCTGGAGGTCAAGCGCGAGCTGACGATCGGCGAGCTCACCGACCGGTCCCGCGCCATCGTGCCCGCGACCGCGGCGCTCGCCGGGCTGCTGGTCCCCGCGCTCGTGTTCCTGCTGATCGCACGCGACTCCGGCCAGGCGCACGCCTGGGGCGTGGTCATCTCCACCGACACGGCGTTCCTCGTGGGCGCGCTCGCCATCATCCGGCCGCACCACCCCTCCCGGCTCCGGGTCTTCCTGCTGACGCTGGCCGTCGTCGACGACATCGGCGCCCTGGGCGCCATCGCGATCTTCTACACCGACGACCTGCGCGTCACCCCGCTGCTCGTCGCGGTGGGGGCCCTCGCGCTGATCGCTCTCGTGCGACTGCTGCCGTCGGGCCGGGGCCCGTTGTACGCGGCGCTGTCGGTGGTGGTCTGGTTCGGTCTGCAAGAGGCGGGGGTGCACGCCACCCTCGCGGGCGTCGCGGTCGCGCTGCTCATCCCCGTCGCAGCACCTCGCCGGCACGACGTGGAGCGCGTCGTGGAGCTGACGCGTGCCTTCCGCCAGTCCCCCAACCCGGCCTACGCCGCGGCCGCGGGCCGCCAGCTGCGCGAGTCCATCTCCATCAACGAGCGGCTCCAGCAGTCGTTCGCGCCCTACGTCGCGTTCGTGATCCTGCCGATCTTCGCGCTCGCGAACGCCGGCGTGGTGCTCGACGCCGCGACCCTCGAGCGGTCGGCCTCGTCGTCACTGACGTGGGGCGTGGTGGCCGGGCTCGTCGCCGGAAAGCTCCTCGGCATCACCGGCGCGACCCTGCTCGCCCAGAAGGTGGGCCTCGGTGTGCTCGCGCCCGGTCTGACCATCGGCCGCGTCGCGGGCGGGGCCGCCCTCTCGGGGATCGGCTTCACGATCTCGCTGCTGATCGTCGGCATCGCCATCGACGACCCCGCGGCGCAGGACGAGGCTCGCGTGGGCGTCCTCGCCGCCTCCGTGCTGGCGTTCGTGCTGGGCTGGGTCGTCCTCAAGGCGCTCGACGCCCGCCGGCCCGTCGTGCAGCCCGGTGCCGTGCTCCTGCGGCCGTTCGACCCCGAGCGCGACCACTTCAAGGGCCGTGCCGACGCCCCGCTCGTGCTCGTGGAGTACGGCGACTTCGAGTGCCCGTTCTGCAGCCGGGCCACGGGCATGGTCGACGAGGTGATCGAGCACTTCGAGGGCGACCTCGTGTGGGTGTGGCGCCACCTGCCGCTGCACCAGCACCACCCGCACGCCGAGCTGGCGGCGCGCGCCTACGAGGCGGCCTACCTGCAGGGTCGGCACTTCGACTACGCCCGCCTGCTGTGGGCCAACCAGGCGCAGCTGGAGCGGCTCGACCTGCTCCGCTACGCCGACGAGATCGGCCTGGACCTCGAGCGCTTCGAGGCCGACCTCGACTCCGACCCGGTGCGCCGACGTGTGCGCGAGGACGAGGACGACGCCGACCTCATGGACGTGTCCGGGACGCCGACGTTCTTCATCGGCACCGCCCGGCACGGCGGCCAGTGGGACGCGCCCACGCTCATCGCCGCCCTCGACGCCAGCCGGGGCCGCTGAGTCCGTGCCTGCACGTGCGGGCACAGAAAAGCCCGGTCGCCGTCGTGACGGTGACCGGGCTTCGCCGGATGCTCAGCGAGCAAGGATCACTTGAAGGCGTCCTTGACGTTCTCGCCGGCGTTCTTGACCGAGCCGGACGCCTGGTCCTTCTTGCCCTCGGCCTCGAGGTCCTTGTTGTCGGTGGCCTTGCCGACGTTCTCCTTGACCTCGCCGGCGACCTTCTCAGCGGTGTTCTTGGCCTTGTCGATGAAGCTCATGATGATCCTCCTGGATCGGTGGGTGACACTTCGACGGTACGACGGCTGGAAGTCGCTGCAACTCCAACGAGCGCTGCCCGATGAACGTTCAGTGACTTCTCAGTGACACGCGTTTACTTCTTGAAGGCGTCCTTGACGTCCTCGCCCACGTTCTTGATCGAGCCCTTGGTCTGGTCCTTCTTGCCCTCGGCCTCGAGGTCCTTGTTGTCGGTCGCCTTGCCGACGGCCTCCTTGACCTCGCCGGTGACCTTCTCTGCGGTGTTCTTGGCCTTGTCGATGAAGCTCATGGAACTCTCCTTCTCGGATGGGGGAACGGGGTGGCTTACGTTGTAAACCTTACGCCGTAAGCTTGCGGCCCACAAGACGAGTGTCGTGCGACCTCGGTCACGAACGGGGGCGCGCTCGCGACCCGGTCGGCGAGCAGGTCAGTCGGCGAGACGCGAGGCGATGCCGTCGAGCATCTCCTGCAGGGCGCGGTCGAACTCCTCGGCGTAGCGGTCGGCCGCCAGACCGGCAGCCAGCCGGTGGATCGTCGGGTACGTCGCCTCGTCCACGGCGCCGGAGGGGTCGAGGATCTCCAGGGGCGTCTCGGCCTGCGCCACCGCCTCCTGCTCGTCCTCGTCACGGGTGGGGGTGAGCCCACCGGGCACGGGCTCCGCGGCGTCGGCACCTGCGGAGAACGACCCGTCGCCGTCCCGCGGGTCGCGCAGCGTCCGCGCCCCCGTCTCCATGAGCAGGTAGCCCAGCAGGAAGCTGTTGAACGACCGGTAGGCGAACACCACCTGGTCGTCGTCGAAGCCCTCCGCCTGCAGCGCCTCGAGCACCGACTCGATCCAGGTCAGGGACCGCAGCGGCGGGTTGATCCACGGCGCCTCCGACGGTCGCGTGGCCACGATCGGGAAGGCGTGCGGGTGCGCCATCGCGTAGCGGCGGACACCGCGCGCGAGCCGCTCCAGGTAGTCGCGCCAGCCGTTCTCGGCCACGCGCAGCACCTCGGGGTCGGCGTCCAGCTCGGCCACCACCAGGTCGACGACCGCGTCGAGCAGGTCGTCACGCGTGCCGACGTGCTTGTAGAGGCTCATCGCCTCGACGCCCAGACGCTTGGCGATCCCCCGCATCGAGGCCGACCCGATGCCCTCGTCGTCGATCAGCCGCAGGGCGGCCTCGGCGATCTTGCGGCGCGTCAGCGTGCCGCGTCGGGAGGTCGTGGAGGACATGGGGGGATCGTGCCACGGAGGGGCAGGGCCAACGACCCGGAGTGCCGGCGCTGAAGGACTCGAGGGTCCCGGACCTTCGTCACGGATTCGAACATCTGCTTGTTTGTTGTCTCATTCTATCTCTAGAATGGGGGTAGACCAGCAGGAGGAAGCATGAGCGTCGCCGCACTCGACACCCACCCGGTGCCGTCGTGCGTGCACGGCCTCCACGCCCTGCTCGACACGGTCCCCACCGCGGCGTGGGACGGCCTGGACCCCGCCGAGGTCCGACGACTCCTCGCCGAGATCGGTCGCGCCGAAGCACGGCTCTCGGCCCACAAGATGGCCGCCGCCCGGGTGCTGGAGAAGGCCCGCAAGGCCGCGGCGAACGGTGACGGACCACGCCCCGGGGCGGGCACCTCGACCGGCGCGACGATCTCGTTCGACTTCGGTGGGGACCGCAGCGGCGCCGACGCGCTCGTGAACACCGCGCAGCGGATCGAGGAGCAGACCACCCTCATCGAGAACGCGCTCGCCGCCGGAGTGATCAGCACCAAGCAGGCCGACCTCATCTCCCGCGCCCTGGCCAATCTGCCCGACGACGTGACCGCAGAACAGCGTGAGCGATGCGAAGAGACTTTGCTGAAGGACGCGCAGAAGCTGACGCTCAAGGACCTGCGCCGCAGGGCCGCCCGGATCACCGAGGCCTACCGCAACACGACCGATGAGGTCGACGCCGACGAAGACGAGATCCTGCGTCGCCGCGAAGAGGAAGCCCGCAAGAAGACGTCGTTCTCCATGTGGGACAACAACGACGGCACCGTCACCGGACGCTTCACCCTCCCCGAAGCACAGGGCGCCATGCTCAAGACCGCCCTCGACGCGCTCGCCGCCCCCCACCAGAAGGTCGGGACCGTCAACGCCGCCACCGGCGAGATGGACGAAGTGGGATTCGGCCAGTCCAACCCCCAGCGCCTCGGGCACGCGTTCGCCACCCTCATCGAGCACCTCCCCGCCGACCAGCTCCCGTCCAACGGTGGTGTGAGTGCCGTCGTGACCGTGAACCTGGACCTCGACACCTTGATGGGCGGCATCAAGGCCGCCGGCCTCTCTGACGGCACCCGGATCAGCGCCGGCGAAGCCCGCCGGCTCGCCTGCAGCGCGCAGATCGTGCCGATGGTCCTCAACGGCAAACCTCTCCCCCTCGACCTCGGCTCCGCCAATCGGTACTTCAACCGCAGCTCACGCCGGGCGATGGAGAAGCGCGACGGCGGATGCACCACACCAGGTTGCGACCGCGACGCCAGGTGGACCGAGGCCCACCACCTGAACCCCTACGCGATCTCCAAGACCACCGACATCAGAGACGGCGCACTGCTCTGCCCGTTCCACCACCACCGAGCACACGACCAAGGCTGGATCGGACGCATCAACCCCGACGACGAACACGTCGAGTGGAAGCTCCCCGGCTCCGACACCTGGCAACGCAACCAACGCTGGCGTCCCTGACTAATCCACCACGACACCCCGACCCATCGGTCGGGGCACACGTGCTGCCCGTCCACCGCTGAACCGCCCAGGAGTGGTCTCGATACACCTCCCCTCGCTGGCGCTCGTGGAGGCACTCGACCACCGGAACCGCGCTCGACCACCGAGTGCCGACTTCGCTGGTCGAGTTGGACGGGCGAGCGTGCGAGGCCCGTCCGTATCGAGACCACCCCGGCATCGGTCAGCGGGGACCGGCGCGACCCCTGACGCCCCGCGGGGCGGGCACGCCGCAGCGGCTCGGCCGGCCCGACCGGCCCTAGACTCGCGGCGACGAAGGGAGTGCCCATGTCGGGCGGGGACTTCAAGGACATGTTCGCCGCCGCCGTGCGCGGCGACGTCGAGCTGGTCCGCTTCCACCTGGAGCGGGGCGTCGACCCCGACTACGTGCACCCCGAGCTGCAGTCGACCGCGCTGGTGACCAGCATCCTGGCCGGTCAGGATGCGGTGGCTCGAGAGCTGCTCGGCCACGGAGCCGACCCGACGCTGGTCTCCGAGCTGGACGAGACCACACCGGTCCAGGCGGCCCGGGCTGCGGGCCTGACCGCGCTCGAGGCCCACCTCGTCGAGCTCGGCGCACGCCCGGCAGCGGGTGCACCTCCGGCAGGGCCCGCTCCTCGTGGGCGGGGCGACCGACGGGCGGCGTGGTGGCCCGCGTGGCTCAGTGGTTCTTCTCGTGCACCAGACGCAGACCGGTGAGGGTCAGCCACGGGTCGCGTGACGTGATCGTCGTGCAGTGGTCGAGCACCACGTCGGCGTAGGCGCCGGTCGCGATGACCGCCACGTCGTCGGGGTCGGCCTCCAACGACTCGATGATCCGGTCGACCATCCCGTCGACCAGGCCCGCGAACCCGTAGACCGCGCCCGACTGCACGGCCTCGACGGTGTTCTTGCCGATGACGTCGCGGGGGACGGCCAGCTCGACCGCCCGCAGCTGGGCGCCGCGACGAGCCAGCGCCTCGAGCGACAGCTCGACGGCCGGCGCGATCGCCCCGCCCAGGTACCGGTTCCGGTCGTCGACCACGTCGAAGATCGTGGCCGTGCCGTTCATGTCGACCACGATCGCCGGCCCGCCGTACACCTCGGCCGCGGCGAGCGCGTTGACGATGCGGTCGGCACCCACCTCGCGCGGGTTGTCGGTGTGGATCGGGATGCCGGTCTTCACGCCCGGCCCGACGATCGAGACCGGGAGTCCGCCGTAGTACCGCTCCAGCATCGCCTTCAGCTCGACCTGGATCGACGGCACGGTGCAGCACATGGCCACCGCCTGGACGTCGGCCAGACCCGCTGCGCGCACGAAGCCGTGGGCGAGCAGGTGCCACTCGTCGGCCGTTCGCTGCGTCTGCGACGAGACGGTCCAGTGCTCGACGAGCTTCTCGCCCTCGAACGCGCCGATGACCGACTGGCTGTTGCCGACGTCGAGCGTCAGGAGGGTCACGGCGCCACCGTCGCCGCCCCCGGCCCGGCACCCCCGCCGGCCGCCACGAGCGGGTTCTCCACGACGTCGCCGCGGGTGAGCCCCGACCCGGGCAGGGCCTCGGCCGGGTCGGACCCGGTGCCGATGATGCGGTTCTCGGAGTCCACGAACACGACGCTCGGCTGGTGCTCGCGTGCCTCGGCGTCGTCCATCTGGCCGTAGCCGATGAGGATCACCAGGTCACCGGGATGCACGAGGCGAGCGGCGGCACCGTTGATGCCGATGACGCCCGAGCCGCGCTCGCCGGCGATCGTGTAGGTCTGGATGCGGGCGCCGTTGTCGATGTCGACGATGTGCACGAGCTCGCCCGGCAGCAGGTTCGCCGCGTCGAGCAGGTCGGCGTCGACCGTCACGGAGCCGACGTAGTGCAGGTCGGCCTGCGTGACAGTGGCGCGGTGGATCTTCGAGGTCATCATCGTGCGGAGCATGGTCAGGGTCCCTTCCGGAGCACCACGGGTGAGTTGTCGAGCAGGCGCGTGGTGCCGACCCTGGCTGCCACCAGGATCCGCGCCTCCCCCTCGTAGGAGTCGTCGACGTCGCCGAGCAACAGGTCGGTCACGACCAGGTAGTCCACCTCGACGCCGTCGGCGGCGTCGAGCACCTCGCGCGCGGCCTTCAGCACGGCGTCGCGTCCGACGACGCCCTCGTCGGCGGCGGCTCGCAGCGCGACGGAGAGGGCGAGCGCCTGCTCGTGCTGGATCGGCGTCAGGTAGGTGTTGCGCGAGCTGAGCGCCAGGCCGTCGGCCTCGCGGACGATCGGGTGGCCCACGACCTCGACGTCGAGCGCCAGGTCGCGCACCATGCGGCGGATCAGCGCCAGCTGCTGGAAGTCCTTCTCGCCGAAGACGGCGACGTCGGGGCGCACGAGGGCGAACAGCTTCGCGACCACGGTGAGCACGCCGCGGAAGTGCGTGGGGCGGGCGGCGCCCTCGAGCACCTGCCCGAGCGGGCCCGGGTCGACGGTCACGGCCCCGTCCAGGCCGCCGGGGTACATCTCGTCGGCGTCGGGCGCGAACACGACGTCGACGCCCTCGCGCTCGCAGACGACCAGGTCGGCGTCGAAGGTGCGCGGGTAGGCGTCGAGGTCCTCGCCCGGCCCGAACTGGGTGGGGTTGACGAAGATCGAGACCACGAGCGTGTCGCCGAGCGGGCGTGCGTGCCGCATGAGGCGCGCGTGGCCGTCGTGCAGCGCACCCATGGTGGGCACGAACGCCGTGCGGTCGGCCCCCGCGAGGGCCGCACGCAGCTCGGCCCGGGTACGGGCGACGACGGGGGTCATGTCAGGCCCGTCCGTGCGCGTGCTGCCGCTCGTCGGCCGATCCCGACCCGTGGAGCCCCGACCCGTGGAGCCCCGACCCGCGAAGCACCGACTCGTCGAGGGCGGACTCCACGACCGCCGCGGTGGCGGCGTCGAGCCGACCGTCGGCCGCGGCGCGCTCGGTGGTGGCGTGGGCCATGGCGACGTAGGCGTCGCGGGTGGAGGCGGGCTCGGTGGCGAGAGCGTCGACGTGGGCCCGCACGGTGGTGACGTCGCCGCGGGCGATGGGGCCGGTCAGCGCGGCGTCGCCGAGGTCGAGAGCGTTCTCGAGGGCCGCCTCGAGCAGCGGGCGCAGGATCTGCGAGGCCTCGGCCCCGGCACCGATGCCGTGGAGCAGCTCGCGGGCCTGGGCGACGAGCGTGACGAGGTGGTTGGCGCCGTGGCTGAGCGCCGCGTGGTAGCGGACCCGGTCGGCGTCGTCGATCCACACCGGGGTGCCGCCGAGCGTGACGGCGAGGTCCTCGGCGACCTCGCGCTCGGCGTCGCCGGCCGTGAGGCCCATGGCGCACGAGCGACCCAGGTCGACCGACGAGCCGGTGAACGTCATGGCCGGGTGCAGGGCCACCGGGCGCGCGCCGACGCGCGCCGCGGACCGGAGGGCGTCCAGACCGTGCCGCCCGCTCGTGTGCACGACCACCTGGCCGGGACGCAGCACCGTCGAGAGCTCCTCGGACACGGCCACGAGGGCGTCGTCGGGGACGGCGAGCACCAGCACGTCGCTGCGCGCGGCGACCTCGGCCGGCGACAGCACCGGCACGTCGGGCACGAGGGTGCGGGCGCGCAGGGCGGAGGCGTCGGAGCGGGCGCTGATGCCGACGACGTCGCGGCCGGCGGCGCGCAGTCGGGCGGCCAGGACGGAGCCGACCCGGCCGGCGCCGACGACGCCGTAGGTGGTGCGCTCACGCGCAGGGTCGTGCTGACGTGCGTGCGTCATGGGGAGTGCCTCTCGTTCCAGTCCCGCGAACGGGTACCAGACTGCTGACACCGTCAGTCTACGACCGTCCTCCGGCGGCGCACAGTGGCACGGAGGTGGCGAGGGTCACAGCGTGAGCCGGTGGCTCCGCAGGCCCTCGAGGTGCAGGCCCTCGGGTCCGTCGACGGTCAGCGTCAGCACCAGCTCGCAGCGCCGGGTGGCGGGGGCCGGGAACCGCATCCGCCAGCCCGAGCCCGGGTAGCCGCGGACGGTGCCCGCCCGCGACGTGAAGGCGGCGGCGTCGTCGGTCCGCTCGACCTCGCCGGCTGCCGTGTCGCGGCCCGTGAGCACGCGTGCCGTGAGCGACGCGGCGGCCACGTCGGCGTGGGGGAACCAGGCCCGCACGTCGACCACGAGCTCGTCGGCTCCGGCCAGGACCTCGCGCACGGTCGTGCGAAGCCGCACCTGCTCGGCGGTGGCCAGGTAGGTCACGGGGTCGAGACCGTCGTCGAGGCGCCCCGGCAGGTCGATCGCCGGGCCGTCGGACGTGGGCACCAGGTCGAACAGCTGTGACTGCAGGCCCTCCGCGCGCACGAACCGCCAGACCGCGGCGAGGTCCCCGGTGGCGCGGGCCTGGTCCAGGAGGGCGTTCATGACGCGGTGCTGGGCCGGCACCTCGCGGGCGTAGCGGTCGGGGGCCACCGCCGCCACGAGCCGAGGGATCCGCTGCACGAGGACCTCGAGGTAGGCGTCGTCGGCCCGCTCGAGCTTGAGCGTGGAGTTGGGAACGTTGTGCTTGAGCAGCTGCAGCGCCCGCTCCTCGCGGACGGCGGGCAGCGGCTCGAGCAGGCGGAGTGACTCGTCGGCGGCGTCCATGCGGGCCGTCACGTTCTCGACGGTCACCTGCCCCTGCGAGGTGGAGGCCGTCTGCCGCCGCCAGGAGTAGGCCATCGTGGAGGTCACGTCGATGCCTGCGGCCTCGCGGAACGCCTGGGCCGTGAGGATCTGGTCCTCGTAGATGACCCCGGGAGGGAACGCCAGCCCGGCCGCGTCCCAGAAGGTGCGCCGGAACACCTTGGCGCAGGCGATGGCGTGGACGAGCACGTCGGGCCGTTCCGACACCGTGGTGCCCTCCACCGGCCGCGCGTGCAGCGCCCGGATCCACGGCGCGGGCCGCACCACGGTCCCGCCCTCGAGTCGCTGGTAGGGCAGCACGGCGAGGTCGGAGCCGCTGCGCTCCAGCCCGCGCACGGCCGCGTCGAGGCCCTCACGGGTCACGACGTCGTCGGCGTCGACGAACGTGAGGTAGGTGCCGGTGGCCACCTCGACACCACGGTTGCGGGCCGCGCTCTGGCCCGCGTTCGGCTGCGAGAGCACGACCACGCGGGGGTCGCGCGCCGCGACCTCGTCGGCGATGGCCCGGCTGCCGTCCGTCGAGCCGTCGTCGACGACCACGACCTCGAGATGGCGGTAGCGCTGCCCGAGCACCGACTCCAGGGCCGCCGCCAGGTGCTCCTCGCCCTGGTACACGGGCATCACGACGCTGAGCGTCGGCCCGCGCAGGTCGCGAGCCCGACGGGTGGCCCGGCCGACGGCACCGCGGACGAGGCGACGGACGGGCGGGCGGGGCACGCCGCGAGCATAACGTCGGGTAGACAAGCACCATGAGCACCGACGCACAGGCCGAGGCCCACGGCCTCCTGGTCACGGCCGACGACGTCGAGGCGGCCGCGGAGCGGCTGGCCGGCGTGGTGACCGCCACCCCGGTCGAGCGCAGCGCCCGGCTGAGCGAGGTCACGGGTGCCGACGTCTGGCTCAAGCGGGAGGACCTGCAGGTCGTGCGCTCCTACAAGGCGCGGGGCGCGTACAACCTCATCGCGCAGCTCGACGACGCCGCGCGGGCTGCCGGCGTGGTCACCGCGAGCGCAGGGAACCACGCCCAGGGCGTGGCGTTCGCGTGCGCCGCGCTCGGTGTGCGTGGCCGCGTGCACCTGCCTCGCACGACGCCCCACCAGAAGCGCGACCGGATCGCGAGCATCGGCGGCGACGCCATCGAGATGATCCTCGACGGCGAGACCTACGACGACGTGTCGGCGGCAGCCACCCGCGAGGCGCTCGACGGCGCCACCCTGGTGCCGGCCTTCGACGACCCGCGCACGATCGCCGGTCAGGGCACGGTCGTGCAGGAGGCGTTCGACCAGCTGCAGCGGCTCGGCGAGCCCGTCCCCGACGTGCTCGTGGTGCCCGTCGGCGGAGGCGGCCTGCTCGCCGGCAGCATGGCCTGGCTCCGCGAGCGCCATCCCGGGGTCCGGGTCGTGGGCGTGGAGCCGGCCGGGGCGACGTCCATGGCGGCGGCGCTCGCAGCCGGCGAGCCGGTGACGCTGCCCGAGATCGACACCTTCGTCGACGGCGCCGCGGTGCGACGCGCGGGTCGGCACACCCTCGACACCGTGCGCGGCGACGGCTCCCCGTCCGTGCAGATGCTCGGCGTCCCGGAGGGCCAGGTGTGCAGCGAGATGCTCGCGCTGTACCAGAGCGACGGCATCATCGCCGAGCCCGCAGGCGCCCTCGCGACGTCGGTCCTGGGCTCCCTGCTGACGGTGGCGCCCGGCTCGCGCGTGCTGTGCATCCTGTCCGGCGGCAACAACGACGTCAGCCGCTACGCCGACGTCGTGGAGCGCTCGCTCGTGCACGAGGGCCGCAAGCACTACTTCCTCGTCGAGTTCGCGCAGGAGCCGGGTGCGCTGCGACGCTTCCTCGACGAGGTGCTCGGCCCCGACGACGACATCGCCCTGTTCGAGTACGTCAAGCACAGCAACCGCGAGACCGGCCCCGCCCTCGTGGGCATCGAGCTGGCCCGCGCCGACGACCTCCCGGCCCTGCTCGAACGCATGGAGGCCGCACCGCCGCGCATCGAGCGGATCGAGAGCGACAGCCCGCTGTTCCGCTTCATCCTCTGACCCTCCTCGGGCACGGCGGCGCGACCCCGCCGTCGTGAGCACGGCCTCTGACAGACTGGCGCCATGCCTCGTCTGCTGGTCCGCTCCGGCAAGGACCCGTTCACCCCGGTGGGCGCGGAGACGACCCTCACGCAGGACGTCTTCAACTCCAACTCCGGCAACTACCTCTTCCAGCACTCGGTGTGGCGGTCCCTGGCCGTCGACGGCACCGAGCTGGTCAGCTCGAGCACGCTCTCGGAGCGGCGCTCGCCCGAGCCCGGCGACGCCGAGCGGATCAACGCCGAGTTCGACCACCTCGTGGTGCCGATGGCCAACGCGTTCCGACCGCAGTTCGTGCGTCACCTGACGGCGCTCACCGAGCTCGTCGAGCAGCTCACCATCCCCGTCACCGTGGTCGGCATCGGCTCGCAGGCGCCGCACGGCGAGGGCCCGGAGTCCCTGGGCGAGATCGCCGACCCCGTGAGGCGCTTCGTCTCCGCCGTGCTCGAGCGCTCCGCCTCCATCGGCGTACGCGGCGACTTCACGCGACGCCACCTGGCACTCCTCGGGTTCGGCGACGACGTGGTCGACGTCATCGGCTGCCCCTCGCTGTTCCTCTGGGGGCCGGACCACCGCGTCGAGCGGCGCGTGACCGCCATCGGCGACGACGCGGCCCTGGCCCTCAACTTCACGCCCGAGGTGCCGGGCATCGGCGACTTCGTCACCCGGCAGGGCGAGCGGCACCCGAACCTCGTGGCCGTCGGCCAGGACGCGCACGACCTGCGGGCCATGCTCTGGGGCGTCCCGCACCCGCACGTCGACGACCCCGCCGTGCCCGTCCACCTGCACCACCCGCTCTACCAGCAGGACCGGCTGCGGCTGTACCTCGACACCTGGACCTGGTACCGCGACCTCGCCCAGGTCGACTTCGTGTACGGCACGCGCTTCCACGGCAACGTCGCGGGGCTGCTCGGCGGCACGCCGGCCGTGCTGCTGGCCCACGACTCGCGGACCCTCGAGCTGGCCGAGTACCACCGCATGCCGCACCGCGTGGTGTCGGCGTTCGACGAGGCCACCGCCGGGCTGCACGCCGACGAGCTGCACGCCGCGGCCGACCTCGACGCCTTCCACGCCGAGCTGCCGGCCGGCTTCGCCCGGTACACCGCCTTCCTGGAGCGCAACGGCCTCACCCACCGGTGGTCGCCCGGCACCAGCGCGCAGTCCTTCGACGAACGCCTCGCCGCGGTGGACCTGCCGCCGGCGGTGCACACGCTCGCCGCGCCGGGGCTCGACCAGGTGGCCGCACGCCTGCAGTGGCTGCGCGAGGGGATGGTCCTCGACATCACACGGCACCCGCAGCGGTACGAGCCGCCCTTCCCACACCCCGCGTGGCGCGGGGCGGGCAGCCGCCACGCGCGCCTGGCCGACGACGCGAAGGCCCGCGACGCCGCCAACGCCGACGCGGTCGCCGCGCTGGCGCGCCGTGTCGAGTCGTTGGAGAACACCCGGTGGCGGCGCTTCGTCGCCCGGCTCAGGAAGGCGGTCGGTCGTGGCTGACGCCTCGGGGCAGCGGGAGTCGGGGTCGCAGCGGTCGGGGCGGGTCCCGTCGGCCGTCGACGTCCTGGCCGAGGAGTGGCTCGACGTGATGCTCGAGCACGAGCCCGAGTGGCACGTCTCCCTCGGCCGGCCGGGACGCGATGGCGAGTACGCCGACCTGTCGCCGTCGGGGCACGAGGCGTACGCCGACGCGGCACGCGCCATGCGTCTCCGGCTCGACCACGTGGAGCCGCGTGACGACGTCGACGTCGTCACGCACGCGGAGCTCGTGCGCGTGCTCGACCTGCACGTCGAGGAGCACGACGCCGGCACTTGGCGCAGCGACCTCAACGTGATCGCCTCGCCCGTGCAGAACGTGCGCGACGTCTTCGACCTGATGCCGCGCGACGACGTCGACGGCTGGTCCGGCGTCGCCACCCGCCTCGCGAACCTGCCGGGTGCGCTCGCCGGGTACACCGAGTCGCTGCGCTCCGGGATCCGCGCCGGCGACACCCCGGCGCGCCGCCAGGTCGTCGAGGTCGTCGACCAGGCCCGACGCCAGGCCGAGGCCGGCGCGTTCTTCGACGAGCTGGCCGACGCCGCCGCGTCCGCGTCCGTGCCGGCGTCGCTGCAGGCCGACCTGCGGCGCGGCGCCGACGGCGCGCGGGCCGCGTACGCCGAGCTGGCGACCTTCCTGGCCGACGAGCTGGCCCCGGCGGCCCGAGAGCGCGACGCCTGCGGCCGCGACCGGTACGCCCTCGCCTCGCGCGGCTTCCTGGGCGCGGCCGTCGACCTCGAGGAGACGTACGACTGGGGGCTCGAGGAGCTCGACCGCATGGTCCGCGAGCAGGAGGCCGTCGCGCAGCAGGTCCTGCCCGGAGCGTCGGTGGCCGAGGCCGTCGCGCACCTCGAGTCCTCCCCCGAGCACCGGCTGGTGGGCACCGACGCCCTGCAGGCCTGGATGCAGGAGACGAGCGACCGCGCCGTCGAGGAGCTGGGGCGCACCCACTTCGACGTGCCCGACATCATGCGCTCGCTCGAGTGCCGCATCGCGCCCACCCAGGAGGGCGGCATCTACTACACGCCGCCGAGCGACGACTTCGCCCGCCCGGGGCGCATGTGGTGGAGCGTGCCGGAGGGTGTCACGGAGTTCGACACCTGGCGCGAGCTGACCACCGTCTACCACGAGGGCGTGCCCGGCCACCACCTCCAGTGCGGCTATGCGGTGTGGAACGCCGCCGAGCTGAACGCCTGGCGTCGCGGGGCCCTCTGGACCTCCGGACACGGCGAGGGCTGGGCGTTGTACGCCGAGCGGCTCATGGCCGACCTGGGCTACCTCGACTCCCCCGCCGACCGGCTCGGCATGCTCGACGGCCAACGCATGCGGGCGGCCCGGGTGGTGCTCGACCTCGGGGTGCACCTCGAGCTGCCCCGTCCCGACGGCGACGGTCCCTGGACCGCCGAGCACGCCTTCGCGTTCATGGCCGAGCACGTGAACATGAACGCCCCGTTCGTGCGCTTCGAGGTGAACCGCTACCTCGGCTGGCCGGGCCAGGCGCCCAGCTACAAGGTCGGCCAGCGCATCTGGGAGCAGGTCCGCGACGCCTGGGTCCGTGAGCACGGTCCGGACCTCAAGGAGTTCCACCGCCGGGCCCTGAGCCTCGGTTCCGTCGGGCTCGACACGCTGCGCGCCACGCTGGTCTGAGCAGCACGCCCCGCCGCCCATCGGTGGATGCGCAACATCAGGACGCGCGCTGCGGTTGAGGATCCACCGATGCCACCACGTCCCCCGCCATCGGTGGATGCGCAACATCAGAACGCGACCTGCGGTTGAGGATCCACCGATGACCACCACGTCCCCCGCCATCGGTGGTGGCGCAACATCAGAACGCGCGCTGCGGTTGAGGATCCACCGATGGGGGCGGATCGGCGTCACTCCAAGGTGGTCCGGCGACCCGGCCGAGCTACGCCGCCGTCGCGGCGCCGGGAGGGGCGTCGTCGTCCTCGTCGTCGGGCTGGGGCACGTGCAGGGTGCGCTCGAGCAGGAGCGCTGCGACGAGGAGGAGGAGGCCGGAGGCGGAGGCGAGGCCCCCCTGCAGCACCCGGTCCTGACCGAACATCGTGTCCCAGTCACGCACGAAGGAGAGAGCGAAGCCGCCGTAGGCGCCCACCGAGAGCGCCCCGACGATGCTGCACGCCTTCGCCATGGCGAGCAGGGTCACGGCGTGCTGGGAGGTCATCCGCTGCTTGCGCTGGTGCAGGCTCTGCCAGGTGCTCCAGGCGACCGCTGCCACGAGGGCCGCCAGCGCCAGGAGCAGCACGGCCACCAGCCAGCCGGGCCGCGGCGGCGACAGGCCGAGACGCAACGAGGCGGGCCGGACGACCGATCCCAGCAGCAGCCCTACGGCGACCAGGGCGGCGACGTGGACGGCGGTCGTCCGCCCGGCGTGCATCACAGAAGGATCTCGAGATCCTCTCGCCGGACGACGCCGGACGTGTCGACGTCGCCGACGAGGTCGGCCACGAATCCCTTGCCGGGGATCTCGCCCTCGGGGTCGATCTCGAGCCACGGGACGAGCACGAAGCCACGCTCGTGCGCCCGCGGGTGCGGCAGCGTGAGGGTCTCGTCGTCGGCGACGCGGTCGCCGACGACGACCAGGTCGACGTCGAGGGTGCGCGGGGCGCCCGGCTCCGAGCGCTCGCGTCCGAAGGCGTCCTCGATGGCGTGGGCGCGGTCGAGCAGCGTGTGCACCGTGAGGGTCGTGTCGAGGAGCACGACGGCGTTGAGGAAGGCCCCCGACCCGTCGGGCGTGCCGACCGGCTCGGTCTCGTAGACCGACGACACGGACACGACCTGGACCTCAGGGGTGTCCTCGAGGGCGGACACCGCGCCCTGGAGACGGTTCAGCCGGTCGCCCAGGTTCGACCCGATCGCGATGACGGCCTGGCGGATGGGACGCATGCCACCCGTCATGGTGTCGGCGTCCAGCACGTACGGCGTGGGCGATTCGGTCACTGGTGGCTCCGCTCTATCGTCACGCTGACGTCGGAGAACGTCACCGCGATGGGCGCTTGGGGCTTGTGCACGGTCACGCTCGCCCATTCCACGGACGGACGTGCCAGGCACCAGTCCACCATACGGAGGGCGAGGGACTCAATCAGGTCCACCGGCTCCCCGGTGACCACGGCCTGGACCATCTCGGCGACCTCGGCGTAGTTGACGGTCGCCGTCAGGTCGTCGCTCGACCCGGCCGGTCCCAGGTCGATGCCGAGGCTCACGTCGACCACGAAGGTCTGGCCGAACCGGCGCTCGTGCTCGAGCACGCCGTGGTGGCCGAAGGCCGTCACGCCGCTCAGGTCGATGCGGTCGAGACCGTCAGGACATGCCATCAGTGCTCCTCCATCAGGGCTGTTCCGTCATGCCGGGCTCCTCGGGAGCCTCGGGGTCGATGTCGAGCACCGGCGAGGCGTGCCGCGACCACAGTCGCCACACGCCGCCGGACCGGACGAGCACCGACGTGCAGATCGCCTTGCCGCCGGAGAACTGCTCCGGTGACTCGGTGCCCTCCCCCGAGAGGATGTTCTCGGTGCACGTGACGAGCGCCAGGTCGGCCTCGGAGCCCAGCGGCCAGGACACCTGGACGTCGGTGAGGAAGAACTGGATGTACTCCACGTTCGCCATGACGAGCGCCCACGAGCGCAGCACCGCGTCGGTGCCCTCGATGGCCTCGGCGCCGGGGTGCACGCACAGGGCGCTGGGCGAGTCCACCCACAGCGAGCTCATGAGGTCGAGGTCGCCGGACTCCACCGCGTCGTAGAACGCGCGGTGACGCGCCAGCACGTCAGCGGCCATGGTCGACACCCCCTGGGACGGACTCCTGCGCGATCCGCGCGACCACCCGCACGGCGTCGGCCGACGCGGCCACCTCGTGCACCCGCACGGCCCACGCCCCGGCCTGCGCGGCCAGCGTGGACAGCGCGACGGTGGCCGCCTCCCGACCCTCGGTGGGCCGCAGCGTGCCGTCGGCGTCGGCGAGGAGCTCGCCGAGGAAGCGCTTGCGGCTGGCCGCCACGAGCATCGGGAGCCCCAGCGCGGTGAAGGCGGAGAGCGCGGCGAGCACGGTCCAGTTCTGGCCACCGGTCTTGGAGAAGCCGAGACCGGGGTCGACCACGAGGCGGGACCGGTCGACTCCCGCGGCCAGGGCCTCCTCGACCCGCTCGGAGAGCTCGGCGACCACGTCGGCGACGACGTCGTCGTAGTGGGTGAGGTCCTGCATCCGGTCGGCGTGGCCGCGCCAGTGCATGAGCACCAGCGGGACGTCGCGCTCGGCGGCGAGCGGCACCATGCGGGCGTCGGCACGGCCGCCGGACACGTCGTTCACGAGCACGGCACCGGCGTCCAGCGCCGCCTCGGCCACGTCGGCGCGCATCGTGTCGACCGAGACGGCCACGCCGTCGGCAGCCAGCTCGCGCACCACGGGCACGACGCGGCGCAGCTCCTCGTCGAGGTCGACGCGCACCGCGCCGGGGCGCGTGGACTCACCACCCACGTCGACGAGGTCGGCGCCGGCCTGGGCCAGCTCACGCCCGTGCCGGACCGCGCTGTCGAGGTCGAACCAGCGTCCGCCGTCGGAGAACGAGTCGGGCGTCACGTTGACGACGCCCATGACCCGGCACCGCCCGATGGGCTCCAGCACCTGTGCGGGTGCGAGCCCCATCAGCAGGCCCCGGTCACCGAGCGCCACCGCTCGTGATGAGCCCCATCGCCTCGGCCCGGGTGGCGGGGTCGCGCAGCTGTCCGCGCACGGCGCTGGTGACCGTCCGGGCGCCGCCCTTGCGGACGCCGCGCATGGTCATGCACAGGTGCTCGGCCTCGATCACGACGATCACGCCGCGCGGTTCCAGCACCTCGGTGAGGGCGTCGGCGATCTGGGTGGTGAGCCGCTCCTGCACCTGGGGCCGACGGGCGAAGACGTCGACGAGCCGGGCCAGCTTGGACAGGCCGGTGACGAATCCGTCGGATCGCGGGATGTAGCCCACGTGCGCGACCCCGGTGAACGGCACCAGGTGGTGCTCGCACATCGACCACAGCTCGATGTCCTTCACGAGCACCAGCTCGTCGTGACCGACGTCGAACGTGGCCGTGAGGACCTCGCGCGGGTCCTGGTCGAGACCGGCCAGCAGCTCGGCGTACGACCGGGCCACGCGGTCCGGGGTCTCCTTCAGGCCGTCACGGTCGGGGTCCTCCCCGACGGCGATCAGCAGCTCGCGCACCGCCGCTGCGGCGCGCTCGACGTCGACGCTCATGCTGTCCTCGTCCTCACGCCGGCCCGACCGGGCCCTGCGGGGTGGGATCGTCCGGCGGCGGTGCGTCCGGGCCGGTGTCGGGACCGACGACGATGCCCTCGGTCTCGGGCTCCTTGAGCCGTGCCGCCTCCGGCGCCTCGACCGGGGGCTGGTCCGACGGCTGCCGCGTGTCCGAGCCGGTCCACGCCGGACGCACCTCGCGCCGGCGCAGCGGCTCGAAGATGCGGGCGACCTCGCGCTTGTCGAGGGTCTCCCTCTCCATGAGCTCCAGGACGAGGGAGTCGAGAACGTCGCGGTTCTCCGCGAGGATGTCGAACGCCTCCTGGTGGGCGTGGGCGATGAGCGAGGAGACCTCCTCGTCGACCACGGCGGCCACCCGCTCGGAGTAGTCGCGGGTGTGGCCCATGCCCATGCCACCCCCGAGGAAGGGCTGGCTGTTGTCGCTGCCCAGCTTGATGGCGCCCACGCGCTCGCTCATGCCGTACTGGGTGACCATGGCCCGGGCCAGGCCCGTGGCCTTCTCGATGTCGTTGCCCGCGCCGGTGGTCGGGTCGTGGAAGACCAGCTCCTCCGCCGCGCGGCCACCGAGCATGTACGCCAGCTTGTCCTGCAGCTCCGCGCGCGTCTGGCTGTACTTGTCCTCGTCGGGCAGGACCATCGTGTAGCCGAGGGCGCGGCCACGGGGCAGGATCGTGATCTTGTGCACCGGGTCGCTCTGCGGGAGCGCCGCGGCCACCAGGGCGTGTCCGCCCTCGTGGTAGGCCGTGACCAGCCGCTCCTTCTCGTTCATCAAGCGCGTGCGCTTCTGCGGACCGGCCATGACGCGGTCGATGGCTTCGTCGAGCGTGGCGTCGGTGATGACCTTGTCGCTGTTGCGCGCCGTGAGCAGGGCGGCCTCGTTGAGCACGTTGGCGAGGTCGGCGCCGCTGAAGCCGGGGGTGCGTCGGGCCACGCTCTCGAGGTCGACGTCGGGGCCGATCGGCTTGCCGCGGGCGTGCACCTTGAGGATCGTCTCGCGACCCTTGAGGTCGGGGGCCTCCACGCCGATCTGGCGGTCGAAGCGGCCGGGACGCAGCAGGGCGGGGTCGAGCACGTCGGGCCGGTTGGTGGCCGCGATCAGGATGACGCCGCCGCGCACGTCGAAGCCGTCCATCTCGACGAGCAGCTGGTTGAGGGTCTGCTCGCGCTCGTCGTGGCCGCCGCCCATGCCGGTGCCGCGGTGGCGGCCGACCGCGTCGATCTCGTCGATGAAGACGATCGCCGGGGCGTTCTCCTTGGCCTGCTCGAACAGGTCGCGCACGCGGCTGGCGCCCACGCCCACGAACATCTCGACGAAGTCGGAGCCGGAGATGGAGTAGAACGGCACGCCGGCCTCGCCGGCCACGGCGCGGGCCAGCAGCGTCTTGCCGGTGCCGGGCGGGCCGTAGAGCAGCACGCCCTTGGGGATCTTGGCGCCGACGGCCTGGAACTTGGCCGGCTCCGACAGGAACTCCTTGATCTCGCCGAGCTCCTCGATGGCCTCGTCGCAGCCCGCGACGTCGGCGAAGGTGGTCTGCGGGGTGTCCTTCGTGATGAGCTTCGCGCGCGACTTGGCGAACTTCATGACGCCACCGCCGCCGCCCTGGAAGCGGGTCATGATGAACAGGAAGAGACCGACCAGGAGCAGGATCGGCAGGATCGAGCTGGCGAGGTAGGTGAGGAACCCGGTGGTGGGGACCTTGACGTCGAAGGTCTTGAGCTTCTTGTCGACGACCTCGGCCTCGGCCTTCTCGACGAGGCGGTCGCCCTGGCCGGCGAGGAACTTCGCGCGCACCTTGGTGCCGTCGTCGAGGGTCGCCTGGATCTCCTGGTCACCCTCGACGAAGGTCATCTCCGAGATCGTGCCGTCGTCGAGGTAGCCGACCATGGTGGCCGTGCGGACCTCCTTGAAGCCGTCGGCCCGCCCGGAGAACTGGAGGGTGACGACGACGAGGACGAGGATGAGGACGATCCAGACCCAGGGACCGCGGAACAGGCGCTTGGCGTTCATGGACACGGGCCGGCGGGGCCCACTCCTCCTCGTGTGCTCGGTCGGCGGCCCTCGCCGCCGACACAGGAACCGTACACGTCAGGACGAAGTCCGACCTGCCGATCCCGTACTGGCAGAACGCTCACGCGAACCGTGACGTTCCCGCTGGATCGGGACGTGCTCTCAGGAGTACACGTGGGGCGCCAGCGTCCCGATGCTGCGCAGGTTGCGGTACTGCTCGGAGTAGTCCAGGCCGTAGCCCACGACGAACGCGTTGGGGATGTCGAAGCCGACGTACTTCACGTCGACGTCCATCTGCAGCGCGTCGGGCTTGCGCAGGAGCGTGGCGATCTCGACCGAGGCCGGACCGCGGGAACGCAGGTTGGTCACGAGCCACGACAGCGTCAGGCCGGTGTCGATGATGTCCTCGACGATGAGGACGTCACGGCCCGAGATGTCGGTGTCGAGGTCCTTGAGGATGCGGACCACGCCGGACGACGTGGTGCCGGAGCCGTAGGACGAGACCGCCATCCAGTCCATCTCGACGTGGCGGTCGAAGCTGCGCGCGAGGTCGGCCATCACCATGACGGCGCCCTTGAGCACGCCGACCAGGAGCAGGTCGCGACCGGCGTAGTCCGTCTCGACCTGGCGCGCGATCTCGCGCAGCCGCGCGACGATCTGCTCCTCGGTGAACAGGGTCTGGTCGAGGTCGAGGTCGGACTCGACGTGCTGGATGTCCACGGACTCAGCCTGCCACAGCACCCCTCGGCAACGGACGAGGACCGCCCCGATCGGATCAGGGACCGCCGCCGATCCGGTGGAGCCGGCCTGCCGTCCGCGTCAGCGCGACGTGACCGGGCAGCTCGACCCGGTCCTGGCCGTGCCAGTCGGTGACGAGACGGTCGAGCGCGGCGAGGTGGACCGAACCGAGCTCCCCGGGGACGGCGCCGGCCTCGAGCGCGAGTCGGCGGAGCACCCGGGACCGCAGCGCAGGCGGGAGAGCCACGAGCGTCGCGACGTCGGCGGCGTCCTCGACCTGGCCCGCCAGCTCGTCGAGCAGCGTCGTGTCGTGACGCAGCTGGTCGGCGGTGCGGGCGAGCGCCTCCGGCACCCCCGAGCCCAGCACGTCGTCGAGCAGGGGAAGCACCTCGTGGCGGAGCCTGGCACGACGGTAGGCGGGGTCGGCGTTGTGCGGGTCGGTCCACCAGACCAGGTCGTGGGCGCGGCACACCGCCTCGGTGTCGGACCGGCGCAGACCGAGGAACGGCCGACGCCAGCGCCCGTCGCGCGCTGCCATGCCGGCGAGCGAGCGCGGCCCCGAGCCCCGGCCCAGTCCGAGCAGCACGGTCTCGGCCTGGTCGTCCAGGGTGTGCGCCAGCAGCACCACGCCGTCGCCACCCGCGGCTTCGAGCAGGGCCGCCCGGCGTGCCGCACGCGCTGCGGCCTCGGGCCCGCCGACGGTCCCCACCTGCACACGGACCGCGCCGCCGGGCAGGCCGAGCGAGCGCACCTGCTCGACGGCACGGGCCGCCACCGCGTCCGACCCGTCCTGGAGACCGTGGTCGACCACCACGACGCGCGCACGTCGGTCGTCACGGTCGGCCACGAACGCGGCGCAGACCGCCAGCGCGAGCGAGTCGGCCCCGCCGGAGACGCCGAGCACCACCGGTGCGTCCGGTGCGACGTCGGCGAGGACGTCGCGCACGCCCGCTCGACCACGCGCTTCCGCGTCGAGCAGCCTCACGCCGCGGCTCCCGGCCCGTCGCTCAGCCGTGCACCCGCGCCACCCAGGCGGCGGGGTCGAGGATCTCGGCCCGGTCGGGCAGGTTCTCCGGCCGTTCCCACACCGCGTTGAAGCCCGACAGCCCGACCTTCTCGTTGACCTCGCGGACGAACACGGCCCCGTCGCGGTACTGACGCATCTTGGACTCCAGGCCCAGCAGACGCCGCAGCACCCGGTCGAGCCCGCCGCCGCCCTGACGTCGCTGGTCGAACCGCTTGCGGATCGTGGCGACCGACGGGATCACGTCGGGCCCCACGCCGTCCATGACGACGTCGGCGTGGCCCTCGAGCAGCGACATGACACCGGTGATCCGGTCGACGACGGCCTTCTGCCGCTCGTTCTGGAACAGCTCGGCGAGAGAGGCGTCGGAGGTGCCCCGCAGGACCTTGACCAGCTCGCCCACACCCTCGGTGAGGAAGCGCTGCACGGCCTCGGAGTCGAGGTCCGTGGCGGCGGTCAGCTCGTCGATCAGGCCGCGGAGGTGGTCGCGCATCCACGGCACGGCCGTGAACTGCACCCGGTGGGTCTCCTCGTGCAGGCACACCCACAGCCGGAAGTCGTGCGGGTCGACGTCGAGCGAGCGCTCCACGTGGACGATGTTCGGCGCGACGAGCAGCAGCCGGCCGCCCTCGCCGCGCGGCCCGGTCCAGAACGGGTCGAACTGGCCCAGCACCTTGCCCGACAGCAGTGCCACCAGTCCGCCGATCTCGGCACCGCTCACCCGGCTGCCGACGGCGTGGGCCAGACCGCTGCGCGGCCGCCCCGCCTCGATGCGGGCCACGACCGGGTCCATGAGCACCTCGAAGGTGCCGAGGTTTGCCTCGATCCATCGAGGCCGGTCGACCACGAGCACCGGCGCCTGCGCCTGGACGGTGTCGGGTGCGTGGAGGTCGGAGAACTCGCGGACCGGGCCGGTGGACCGGGCCGCCGCCTCCCGCAGCTCGCCGACGACGTCGTCGGCCTCCGCCGGCGACAGGTCGGGCCCCGGACGTGACAGCTTCGTCGCCGTGCCCTGCGCGACGCCCCAGTCGATCATGGGGCCACGGTACGGCGTGCCGCCATGCGGGACCTCCCGATAGGGTGGGGTCAGAATGATCGGGCTCCTCGCGCTGCACCTCGTCGCCGCAGCGGGAGCCCCTCTCCTGGTCAGGTTCCTCGACCGTCGCGCCTTCGTCGTGCTGGCCCTCGTTCCGGCCGCGTCCTTCGCGTACCTGCTGCCACGGGCGCTCGACGTGAGCTCGGGCACGAGCGACCCGATCGTCGAGCGCTGGAGCTGGATCCCCTCGCTCGGTGTCGACGTCGACCTGCTGATCGACCCCCTCACGGCACTGATGTCACTGGTGGTCACGGGCGTCGGTGCACTGGTGCTGCTCTACTGCGGCTGGTACTTCCGCCAGGGCGATCCCGAGATCTGGCGGTTCTCCGGCGTGCTCACCGCCTTCGCCGGGTCGATGCTCGGACTGGTCCTGTCCGACAACATGTACGTGCTGTTCGTGTTCTGGGAGCTCACGACGGTGCTGTCGTACCTGCTGATCGGGCACAACCCCGAGCGCCGGGCCAACCGCCGGGCGGCCATGAACGCGCTGCTCGTGACCACGTTCGGCGGGCTTGCCATGCTCGTGGGCCTGTTCGTGCTGCACGCCCAGACCGGGACGGCTCGGCTCAGCGAGATCGTCGCCGACCCGCCGTCGGGCCCGGCCGTCACGGCCGCGGTTGCGCTGCTGCTCGTCGGCGCGCTCAGCAAGTCGGCACTCGTCCCGTTCCACTTCTGGCTCCCGGGAGCCATGGCGGCGCCCACGCCGGTGAGCGCCTACCTCCACGCGGCGGCCATGGTGAAGGCCGGCGTGTTCCTGGTGCTGCTCCTGGCCCCCGCGTTCGCCGACACCCCCGGCTGGCGGCCCGTGCTGCTCACCCTCGGCATCATGACGATGATCATCGGCGGGCTGCGCGCCCTGCGCCAGCACGACGTCAAGCTGCTGCTCGCCTACGGCACCGTGAGCCAGCTCGGCTTCCTGGTCGCGGTGGCCGGGGCCGGCACCCGGTCGGCCGCGTTCGCCGGTCTCTCGCTCGTGCTCGGGCACGCGCTGTTCAAGTCCACCCTCTTCCTCGTGGTCGGCATCGTCGACCGCAGCACCGGCACGCGCGACCTGCGGGAGCTCAGCGGACTCGCCCGTTCCATGCCCGTCCTGTTCGTCGTCACGCTCGTGGCCGCGGCGTCGATGGCCGGGCTGCCCCCGCTGCTCGGGTTCACGGCGAAGGAGGCCGCGCTCGCGGCGTTCGTCGACCTCGGCGAGGACGCGGGCATCGGCGTCTGGGGCACGGTCTCGCTCGTGGGACTGGTGGTCGGGTCGGTCCTCACGGTGGCGTACACGGCACGCTTCGTGTGGGGCACGTTCGGCACCAAGGACGTCACCCCCACCGACGTCGCGGCACCGGGACCCTGGTTCCAGGCATCTCCCGTGATCTTGTCCGTCCTCACGGTCGCCGGTGGCGTGGCCGGTCCCCTCCTGACGCCGCGGATCGAGTCCTACGCCGAGGCGTTCGGCGCCGGCGCCCACGAGCCCGTCCTGACCCTCTGGCACGGGTTCACCCCGGCGCTGTGGCTGTCGGTCGCCGCCGTCGTCGGCGGCATCGCCCTCTGGCTGCTCCGCCGACCCGTCGCGCACCTGCAGGAGACGCTCGTGCGTCGGCTGCACCTGCCCGACGCCGAGCGCAGCTACCACGCGGTCGTGCGCGGCGTCGACCGCGCGAGCGTCGAGGTCACGGGCTTCACGCAGCGCGGCTCTCTCCCGGTCTACCTGGGTGTCGTGCTCGTGGTGCTCGTGCTCCTCCCCGGCAGCGCCGCCATCAGGGCGTGGGGCTCACCGTCGATCTCCGTCGGCGACGGCGGTGCCTTCGAGCCCGACGACGCGCTACGCATCGCCACGGCGGCCCTCGTCTGTGGCGCCGCGCTGCTCACGGTCCGCTCCCGCCGACGCCTCCGTGCCGTGCTGATGCTCGGCGTCACCGGCTACGGCACGGCCCTGCTGTTCGTGCTGCACGGCGCCCCCGACCTCGCGCTCACCCAGGTCCTCGTGGAGACCTTCGCGCTGGTCACCTTCGTGCTGGTGCTGCGCCGCTTCACGCCGTTCTTCTCCGACCGGCCGTTCACCGCGGCCCGCCGGGTGCGCATCGCGATCGGCGCCACGGCCGGCCTGGCCGTGGCCGCGTACGCCGTGGTCGCGGCGAACGCCCGCACCGCGTCGCCGGTCGGGCGGGCGTTCGAGGGTCCGGCCTACGACTTCGGCGGCGGCGAGAACATCGTCAACATCACGCTCGTCGACATCCGCGTGTGGGACACCTTCGGCGAGCTGGCCGTGCTCGTCGTGGCCGCCACCGGCATCGCGAGCCTCATCTTCCTCATCACCGACCGGGCCCAGTCCCACCGCGAGACCCGTCGGGCGCGCCCCAGCGCCACGGACGAGCGCGAGGACTGGCTGCCCGGCGCGGCCTCCCTCGACATCGAGCGCCGCTCCGTCGTCTTCGAGGTGGTGGCCCGCGCGGTGTTCCCCGTGCTGATGATCTTCTCGGTGTACCTCATGTTCACCGGCCACTACACGCCCGGCGGCGGGTTCGCGGGCGGGCTCGTCGCAGGACTGGCGCTCGCCGTGCGCTACCTCGCCGGCGGTCGCCGCGAGCTCGACGCCGCCGCGCCCGTCGACGCCGGCGTCGTGCTCGGCTCGGGCCTGGCCATCGCCGCCCTGTCCGGGCTCGTGCCACTGCTCGTGGGTGCCAACACCTTCCAGAGCGGTGTCTTCGACATCCCCGTCCCGCTCCTCGGCGACGTCCACGTGGTCACCTCGGTGGCCTTCGACGTCGGCGTCTACCTCGTCGTCATCGGCCTCGCGCTCGACGTGCTGCGCAGCCTCGGCGGTGGCATCGACCGGCACGGCGAGCAGGGCCACACCGACTCCGGGCTGTCCGAGGAGTGCACGAGCGACGCGAAGGGCACGGGGATGACGACATGAGCGTGGACCTGGCCCTCGTGATCGCCATCGCCGTGCTCGTCGGCTGCGGCACGACGCTGATGCTCGAGCGCAGCCTGAGCCGGATCCTCGTCGGGTTCGTCATGGTCGGCAACGGCGTGAACCTGCTGTTCCTCGTGGCCTCCGGACCGAGCGGGGCGCCGCCGATCGTCGGCCGCGAGGACATCACCGACCCCCTCCCCCAGGCCATGGCCCTGACCGCCATCGTCATCACCCTCGGCGTCAGCGCGTTCGGCCTGGCCCTCGCCTACCGCTCCTGGCAGCTGTCCGGCAGCGACGACGTGAAGGACGACGTGGAGGACGACCTCGTGCGCCGCCGGGCCGAGGCCGACGAGACGTCCGGGACGTTCGACGAGCCCGAGACCAGCGTCCCCGACGAGGAAGGGGCCGACTCGTGACCCAGCTCGTCGTCCTGCCCGTGCTGCTCCCCCTGCTCGGCGCCGGCCTCTGCCTCGTGCTCGGCCGCTCCGCCCGCGCCCAGCGGATCGTCAGCGTCGCGGTGCTCGCGTCCGTCGTCGCCACCGCCGCCACCCTGCTGGTGCGCGCCGACACGCAGGGACCCCAGGCGCTCACGCTGGCCGGCTGGGGACCGGAGATCGGCATCACGCTGGTCGCGGACCGGCTCTCGGCGCTCATGCTGCTGGTCTCGTCGGTCGTCACCCTCGCCGTGCTGCTGTACTCCTTCGGCCAGGGCATCGTCGAGTACGGGCGCGACACCCCGCTCTCGGTGTTCCACCCCACCTACCTGGTGCTGAGCGCGGGCGTCTCCAACGCGTTCCTCTCCGCCGACCTGTTCAACCTGTTCGTCGGCTTCGAGGTGCTGCTGGCCGCCAGCTACGTGCTCATCACGCTGGGCGGCACGGAGGCGCGCATCCGGGCGGGCACGGTGTACATCGTCGTCAGCCTGCTGTCGTCGGTCGTCTTCCTCATCGCCATCGCGTGCGTGTACGCCGCGACCGGCACGGTGAACTTCGCGCAGCTCTCGCAGCGGCTCGGTGAGCTGGACCCGGCGGTCGCCCACATGCTGCAGCTGCTGCTGCTCACGGTGTTCTGCATCAAGGCCGCGGTGTTCCCGCTGTCGGCCTGGCTGCCGGACTCCTACCCCACCGCGCCCGCCCCGGTCACCGCCGTGTTCGCCGGACTGCTCACCAAGGTCGGCGTGTACGCGATCGTGCGCACCCAGACCCTGCTGTTCCCCGACGACTCGATGAGACCCCTGCTGCTGACGGCAGCGATCCTCACGATGGTGGTGGGCATCCTGGGCGCGGTCGCGCAGACCGACATCAAGCGCATCCTGTCGTTCACGCTCGTCAGCCACATCGGCTACATGCTGCTCGGCGTCGCGCTCGGCACGGAGCTGGCGCTGTCGGGCGCGGTCTACTACATCGCGCACCACATCACCGTGCAGACGGCGCTCTTCCTGCTGGCCGGACTGATCGAGTACCGCACCGGCACCACCAACCTCGACCGGCTCGGCGGGCTGGCACGGTCGGCGCCGATCCTGGCCGTCGCCTTCTTCGTGCCGGCGATGAACCTGGCCGGCATCCCACCCTTCTCGGGCTTCCTCGGCAAGGTCGCGCTCGGACGCGCCGGCATCGAGGCGGGCGACTGGCTCGCGGTCACGGCCGTGGTGGCCAGCGTCGCGGTCAGCCTCCTCACGCTCTACGCCATCGCCAAGGTCTGGAACCGCGCCTTCTGGCAGCCGGTCGACGACGACCTGGCCCAGTCCGTGGTCGACGACGGCTCCGACGTGTGGTCGCACGGTGCGATGCACGGGGGCGGCGACGTGAACACCCGCTTCCAGGCGACGTCGGCCTGGCAGCGCCTGGCCGAGGAGCAGCGGCTCCCCCTCGGCATGGGACTGCCGACGCTCGCGCTCGTCGTCGCCTCCGTGGCGCTCACCGTGCTCGCCGGGCCGTTGTTCGGCGTCACCGACGCCGCTGCCGTCGAGCTGCTGCAGCGCACCCCCTACATCACGGCGGTCCTGGGAGGTGGCGGCTGATGCCCCGCTGGCGGGTCGTCCTCGGCCTCACCGTCGTCTGGCTCCTGCTCTGGGGCTCCGTCACGCCCACGCTCGTGCTCGGCGGCCTCATCACGTCGGTCCTGGTGCTGCTGCTCTTCCCCTTCCCGCGGGCACCCTGGCGCTGGACGCTGCGACCGTGGCCGACGACCACCCTGGTCCTCCGGTTCGCCGCCGACATGCTGCGCGCGTCGGTGCAGGTGGCCTGGCTCGCCGTCCGTCCGTCCGCACCGCCGCCGAGCGCAGTCGTGCGCGTGCCGCTGGTGACCCGCTCGGAGCTGCTGCTCACCGCCACGGCCGAGCTGGTCTCCCTGGTCCCGGGCTCGTTGCTCGTCGAGCTCGACCCGGAGGCGCCGGCGCTCTACATCCACGTGCTCGACGCCCGCTCCCCCGAGCGCATCGAGCGGGCCATCGCCGCGGTCCACGAGCAGGAGCGTCGCGTCGTCGAGGCGTGGGCCCCCCGTGACGAGCGCGACGCCTACCGCCGCACCGTGCAGGAGGCCGCCTCGTGATCCCCGTCGCCGTCGCCTGCGCCACCATGCTGGTCGTCACCGGCGTGCTGTGCCTCGTCCGGATCGTGCGCGGCCCGACGATGCTCGACCGCACCGTCGCCGCAGACGTCTTCGTCGCCGCCTGCCTGTCCGCCGTGGGGGTCGAGGCCGCCATCAGCGGTCACGTCGACACCGCCCCCGTGCTGCTGGCCCTGGCGCTCGTGGGCTTCCTCGGCTCGGTCAGCATCGCGCGGTTCGCCGCACGCGACATCGACGCACCCCCGGAGGACCCATGACCACGTCCCTGATCGTCGACATCGTGTCCGGAGCCCTGCTGCTCGTCGGCAGCGCGCTCGCGCTCATCGCCGCCATCGGCCTGGTGCGCTTCCCCGACGTGCTCACCCGCATGCACGCAGCCACCAAGCCGCAGACCCTCGGCCTGCTCCTGGTGCTGGCCGGCCTGGCCCTGCGCATCCGCGACCCCGGCGCCCTCGCCATCATCGGGCTCGTGGCCCTCTTCCAGCTGTTGACCGCACCCGTCTCGGCACACATGGTGGCGCGCGCCGCCTTCCGCACGGGCGTCGCCGACACCTCCCGCCTCGAGCGCAACGACCTCGACTAGTCCTTCCATTTCGGACACCTCCGGGGCACCACGTCCGGTCGAGATGCCCCGGAGGTGTCCGAAACGGAGGGACTGGAGCGACGTTGGTAGGTTCGGGGACGTGCGCATCGCCACCTGGAACGTCAACTCGATCCGCAGCCGCGTCGACCGCGTGACGGCCTTCCTGGAACGGCACGACGTCGACGTGCTGGCCATCCAGGAGACCAAGTGCCGCGAGGACCAGTTCCCCGCGCTCGAGCTCAGCTCGATGGGCTACGAGTACGTGCACGTGGGCCTCAACCAGTGGAACGGCGTGGCGCTGCTGTCGCGGGTGGGCCTCGAGGACGTGGCCACCTCCTTCGCCGACCAGCCGACGTTCGGCGACCCCGCGGTGGTCGAGCCGCGCGCCGTGGGCGCCACGTGCGGCGGTGTGCGGATGTGGAGCCTCTACGTCCCCAACGGCCGCGACCTCGAGCACGAGCACTTCACCTACAAGCTCGAGTGGCTCGACCGCCTTCGCGCCGACGCCGCAGGCTGGCTGGCCGCCGACCCCGACGCGCAGATCGCGCTCACCGGCGACTGGAACATCGCCCCCCAGGACGACGACGTCTGGGACATGGCGGCCTTCGACGGCAAGACCCACGTGTCGGCACCCGAGCGTGCCGCGTTCGCGAGCTTCGTCGACACCGGCTTCAGCGACGTCGTCCGCCCGCACGCCCCCGGCCCCGGCACCTACACGTACTGGGACTACCAGCAGCTCGCGTTCCCGAAGAAGCGCGGCATGCGCATCGACTTCGTGCTCGGCTCCCCCGCGCTGGCCGCGCGCGTCGAGGGTGCCTTCATCGACCGCGAGGAGCGCAAGGGCAAGGGCGCCAGCGACCACGCCCCCGTGGTCGTCGACCTCGGCTGAGGTCGTTATCGTGACGCAGTCGCCCAGCGTGACGGCACCGGACCGGCTCCTCGCCCCTCCGTGCGGAGACGCTCCGACCGCCCCGCCCCCGTCCCGAGCGCCCAGGGAGGTCAGTCGTGCCACCTCGTGAGACCACCGACGCCCCGCCGCTCGGACCCGACTCGCGTCTCGTCGTCCGCCGCGACGGCGCCCTGCTGACTCTCGAGATCTCGCTCGCACGGCCCGCCCACACCCTCGTGGTGCGCCAGCGCGACACCCTGCGTGAACGACGCGTCCCCGTGACCGACGGCACCGCGACGTTGGACCTCGACGACCTCTGGGCCTGGAGCGGTGACTTCGAGCGCTTCCTCGACCTCTGGCTCCTCGTCGGCGAGTCCGCGGACGAGGTCCGGCTCGGCGGGTTCGCCCACACCGACCGCGACGCGGCCTTCGGCCAGCACGTGGTCGTCCCCGGCGACGGGACCGAGGTCGTGCCCCACCGCGGCCTGACCTTCACGATGTCGCGAGCCGGGAACGCCGCGGTCCACGTGGGCCCACCGCGGCGGCAGGACGTGCGCACCGCCACCGACCGCATGACCACACGTCGCGGCAACCTGCACGTGTCCGCGCGGTTCACCACGGGCAACAACCTCCTCGGCCGAATCCGCCTGCTGGCCGTGGTGCGTGACACCGGCGAGGAGCACGAGCTGCCGATCACCGCCACGTACGACGAGGAGTCCACGCGGCGTAGGGCCGGCAACCGGCACTACGGCGTCGACTTCGAGGTGCCGTTCCAGCAGATCGCACCCGACGGACGCCTCGACGGAACCGTGCTCGACTTCGTCTACGAGATGGAGTTCGCCGACGGCGCTACACCGCTGCGTCGCGGCATCGTCATGCCGTCGCTGGTGGGCCGTCGCGGCCTGCGCGAGATGTTCGCCCGCGGACCCGAGCACGCCACGACGTTCATCCCCTACCGCACGTCGAAGGCGCACCGCGTCGCGTTCAACATCGAGACGACGACGCGCGAGCTCCTGCGGTACCGCCGGCGCCTCGCCGTCGTCGCGCCGCTGCTCAGCCTGCTGCGGCCGTTCCTGCGCGTCTGGCTCGTCGGCGAGCAGCCGTTCAAGGCCCAGGACAACGGCTACCACTTCTTCCGCTGGGTGCGGCTCAACCGGCCGAGGCGCCGCGTGTACTACGTGGCCGACCCCGGCCTGTCCAACCTCGCGGAGCTGCAGGACCTCGGCCAGGTGGTCATGCGCGGCTCGCGTCAGCACCTGCGTCTCAACCTGGTCGCGTCGCGGATCCTCTCCACCCACCACGCCGACTACCTCCTCGCCTCCCGCTCCCCCGGGTACCGGCGCTGGGTGCGCGGTCGTCGCGTCTTCCTGCAGCACGGCGTGATGGGCACCAAGAACATGGCGCACCTGTACGGGCGCCGCGCTCCCGGCTTCCGCACCGACGACGTCATCGTCAGCTCGACCTTCGAGGCCGAGATCCTGCGCAACGACTTCGGCTACGAGGCCGCTCAGGTGCACGTGACCGGTCTGGCGCGGTTCGACCGGCTGCTCGACGGCAGCGTCGAGCCCGACCGCGCACTCCTGGTCATCCCGACCTGGCGCGACTGGCTGCTGAACCCCAACGACGTGCCGGACAGCGAGTACGCGCAGGCCTGGTCGGCCGTGCTCGACCACCCCCGCGTGCGCGCCATGGCCGACGACGGCGTCGAGGTCCGGTTCATCCTGCACCCCAACATGCGCGCCCACTCGGCCCTGTTCGACCGACCCTGGGTCACGGTGCTGCCGTCGGGCGCGACGAACGTCCAGGACCTCATGAAGTCCAGCGCGGCGCTCCTCACCGACTACTCGAGCGTCGGGTTCGACTTCAGCATGCTCGAGCGTCCGGTGTTCTACCTGCAGTTCGACCGACGTCTCTACCTGGCCGGCGGCGGCTCCCACCTCGACCTCGATGCCCAGCTGCCCGGCCGCATCGCCTTCGACGTCGAGACCGCCGTGCGCCTCGTGACCGAGTCGGCTGCCGGGGGCTTCGTCGCCGACGAGGAGTCACGGGCGCGGGCGCGTCGCTTCCTGGACCACCGCGACCTGGAGTCCTCGCGCCGCATCCACGACCTCGCGATGCGGCGGTCGTCGCCCCTGGTGGCCGTCCGCCGCGTGCGCGCGAGCGTCTGGTCGATGCGCCTGTTCGAGACGTTCCGGCGCAGCAAGGCCTACGGACCGGCCATGCGGATGCTGTTCCGCATCGCACGGCTGCTCCCTCGGCAGGACGTCGTGGTGCTCGAGAGCGGCCTGGGCAAGCAGTACGGCGACAGCCCACGTGCCATCCACGAGGAGCTCCTGCGCCGTGGCACGCCGTTGCACCTGACCTGGGTCAACGACACCTCCACCCGTATCCCGGGTGACGACGTCGAGAAGGTGCGTCGGCTCTGGCCCCGGTACTTCTGGCGTCTGGGCCGGGCCCGCTACTGGGTCAACAACCAGAACTTCCCGCACTACCTGCGGCCGTCCTCACGCACCCGCTACCTGCAGACGTGGCACGGGACGCCGCTGAAGCGCATGCAGCACGACATCGACGGCATCGGCGAGCGCGACCCCGAGTACCTCGAGAAGGTCACCCGGATGACCGGCTACTGGGACGCACTCGTCTCGCCCAGCCCCTACGCCACCGAGTGCTTCCGCTCGGCGTTCCGCTACACCGGCGAGGTGCTCGAGTCCGGGTACCCCCGCAACGACCTCTTCCACTCGGCCGACGCCGCAGCCCGGGCCCGGCTCGTGCGGCAGCGTCTGCGCATCCCCGAGGACCGCAAGGTCGTGCTCTACGCGCCGACCTTCCGCGACGACGTGAAGCGCGGCAACAGCTTCCTGGCCGACCTGCGGCTCGACCTCGACCTGCTGCAGCGCAGGCTCGGCGACGAGTACATGGTGCTGCTGCGCTTCCACTCCATCGTCAAGGGCCGGCCCGAGGTGCGGGCCGAGCAGATGGACTTCGTCCGCGACGTCACGCTGTTCCCCGACGCCCAGGACCTGCTGCTCGTGGCCGACGTGCTCATGACCGACTACTCCTCGATCATGTTCGACTACGCCGCCCTCGACCGGCCGATGGTCTTCTTCACCTACGACCTCGACCACTACCGCGGGTCGCTGCGCGGCTTCTACCTCGACTTCGAGGACGTCGCGCCGGGCCCGCTCGTGCGCACCAGCGAGGAGGTCGCCGACGCGCTCGCCGACCTCGACGCCCTGCGCGAGACGTACGCCCCCCAGCGCGCGGCGTTCATGGAGCGCTTCGCACCGCTCGACGACGGTCACGCCGCCGCGCGGGTCGTCGACGGCTTCTTCGGCCCTGCGGGCTCGTAGGGCCGTCGCCCGGTCCGGGGGTCAGCTGCCCCAGGTGGGCCGCAGCGGCATGTGGGCGTCGCCGTCGGGCCCGACCTTCACGCCCAGCACCTGGTGCAGGCCGATCTCGTTGCGCTCGAAGGCGAGGCGCGAGCCGGCCATGTAGAGCCCCCACACCTTGGCGATGCCGAGGCTGACCTCGCCGAGAGCCTCGTCCCAGTGCTCCTCGAGGTTCTGCGACCAGCCCTGCAAGGTGAGGGCGTAGTGCTCGCGGATGTCCTCGACGTGGCGCACCTCGAGCCCGTGGTCGTGCATGGCCGACACGATCGTGCCGACCGGGGCCAGCTCGCCGTCGGGGAAGACGTAGCGGTCGATGAACGCGCCCGCCTTCGGCGACAGCGACCCGTCGCGCCGGGTGATGCAGTGGTTGAGCATGCGACCCCCGACCCGCAGCTTCCCCTGGAGGAAGGCGAAGTAGTCGGGGTAGTTGCGCACGCCGATGTGCTCCATCAGGCCGATGGACGAGACGGCGTCGAAGTCGCTCTCGCCCACGTCGCGGTAGTCGCTGAACCGCACCTCGGCCAGGTGGTCCAGACCCTGGTCCTTGATCGCCTGCTGCGCCCACTGCGCCTGCTGCTCGCTGAGCGTGACGCCGAGGGCCTGCACGCCGTAGTGCTCGGCGGCGTGGCGCACCATGCCGCCCCAGCCGCAGCCGACGTCGAGGAGCCGGTCGCCCGGACCGAGCCCGAGCTTGCGGCACACCAGGTCGTACTTCTCGTACTGAGCCTGCTCCAGCGTGGCGTCCTCGGTGGGGAAGACGGCGCAGGTGTAGGTCATCGACGGGCCGAGCACCAGCTCGTAGAACCGGTTGGACACGTCGTAGTGGTGGTGGATCGCCTCGGCGTCGCGCGCCTTGCTGTGCCGCATCCCCTCCACCACACGGCGCCAGCGCGGCAGGTGCTCCTCCGGGGGAGGCGGCGGCGGCTTGAGGTTCGACAGACCGAGGCTGCGGACGATCTGCAGCAGCTCGGCCGGGCCGGGCACCTTGAGCCGCAGGCGGCTCTGCACCAGGGTCATCAGGTCGTAGGGGTTGGCCAGCGACACGCCCTCGATCTCGAGGTCGCCGGCCACGAAGGCGCGGCCGAAGCCGAGGTCCCCGGGGGCGGTCATCAGGTAGGCCAGTCCGCGCTCGGTGCGCAGGCGGACGGTGATGTCGGCGTCCTCGGGCCCGGCGCTGCTGCCGTCGTAGGCCTCGAAGCGGAAGGGCATGCCATCGCGCATGAGGCGCTCGACGGCGCCGGCGATGGTGAGGGTGTCGGTGTCCCGCGTGATGATGCTCATGAGTTCCTCACGGCTTTCTCGTACAAGGAGCTGAGTCGCCCCTCGGGGTCGTGCTCGGCGCGCACGGCGTCGAGCGCCGCGGTGCCGTACAGGTCGGCGAAGGTGGCCTCGTCGTAGAAGGCCTCGGAGTACAGCGACTTGTGGCCGCCGAGGGTGTGCACGTGCTCCTCGATGCGCCGGTTCACCAGGCCGTCGGGAGAGCCGACCGGCACGACGACGGTGCCCCAGAAGCCCAGGTTCACGTAGGTCTCGCCCGGACGCAGCGGGTAGCCGGGCCAGGAACGGGTGGTGCGCAGCGGGCACAGCCACACCGGCCGCATGCCGACCTCGGCGTCGAACCAGGAGAGGAACTCCGGGACCGCGGCCACCGGGACCTCCACGTCCTGGATGACCTTCTCGCGGCCGGGAACCTTCTTCACGCGGTCGAGCAGCCGGCTGACGCCGACCTTCGCGTCGAGCGCGATGATCCGGTGGTAGACGTCGGAGCGTCGCCAGCGTCGGGGCCAGACGCGACGCACCCACGGGTTCTGGGCACCGAAGGCGGCCGAGCACCAGAACCAGTCGGTGTCCCAGCGCCACAGGTAGTCGTGCATCGTGAGGCGGTCGGTCTCGCGGCGCTGGAGCGAGCGGTAGAACACGTCCTGGCCGGTGTAGTCCGACGTCGGACCGGGCTCGTCGGTGAACCGGGCCAGCGTCACGTACACCTCGTCGGGCGCGAAGGCGGTGGCGTCGAGCCCGTGGACCGGTTCGCCGTGCCAGGTGCCGGACTCGGCGACCTCGCCCAGCATCGTCGCGGCGTCGGCGGCGTCGTCGAGGCGGACGTGGCGCAGCGCGACGTAGGGCGGCACGGCCTCGAGGCGGATGCGCAGTCGCGTGGCGTAGCCGAGGCTGCCGTAGGAGTTGGGGAAGGCGTCGAACAGCGCGTCGCCGGGCTTGCAGGTGACGATCTCCCCCGCGCCGGTGAGCACGTCCATCTCCAGGACCGACTCGTGCGGGAGGCCGTTGCGGAACGACGTCGACTCGATGCCGAGCCCCGTGACGGCGCCGCCGAGCGTGATGGTGCGCAGCTGCGGGACCACGTAGGGGATCAGACCGTGCGGGAGGGTGGCGTCGACCAGGTCCTCGTAGGTGCACATGCCCTGGACGTCGGCGGTGCGCTCGCCGACGTCGAGGGCGACGACCCCGTCGAGGCCGTCGACGTCGAGGCCGGGGACCCCTGGGTCGGCACGTGGGCGGAACAGGTTGGACGTGCGCTTGGCGAGGCGGACCGGAGCGCCGGCCGGGATCGCCGCGTAGGAACCGAGCAGCCTGTCGACCGCCCGCTGGTGCTCGCTCCAACCCTTCACCCGCCCAGACTAGGGCGGCGGGAGGGCGGACCTCCACCCGGGATGGTTGCAGACGTCAACGACCCAGGGGTGACGCCTCGTCCGGCTCCTCAGCGCGCGTCGGGCAGTCGCCAGACCAGTGCCTCGCCGTCACCGGCGACGAGGACGCGTTCGACGTCGGTCGCGCGGAGCTCGTCGCCCGGCCCGAGGCGGACGCCGTCGGCCACCACCTCGCCGCGCGTGACGTGGACGAGGACCTTCGCGGCACCGGTGACCTCCAGCGGCCTGTCGCCCCGAGGACGCGCCACCAGGAGCTCGGCGTCGGCATGGACGGGCACGGTCGGATGGAGCCCGGGCTTCTCCGGCACCTTCGCGGAGGCGTACTGCGGCGCGGCGTCGTGACGGGAGCGCAGCATCATCTGCACGAACCGCAGCGGCTCGGTCGGGGAGGCGTTCAGCTCGGCGTGCTCGGCCCCCTCACCGGCGCTCAACCGCTGCGCCACGCCCGGCGCGATCGTGCCCGCGTGGCCGGTGGTGTCGCGGTGCGCGAGTGCCCCCTCGAGCACCCAGGTGACGATCTCGACGTCGGCGTGGCGGTGGGCGTCGTACCCGCGACCCGGCGCGACGAGCTCCTCGTTGATCGCCACGAGAGGACCGAACGCCACGTTGTCGGGGTCGTAGTGCGCGCCGTAGGAGAACGAGTGGAGCGTGCGCACGCCCTCGCCCTCGGTGACGTAGCGCTCGCCCGCGCGGCGGACCCGACTAGGCATAGCCGAGCTCGTGCAGCCGTGCGTCGTCGATGCCGAAGTGGTGCGCGATCTCGTGCACCACGGTGATGCCGACCTCGTGCACCACGTCGTCCTCGGTGTCGCAGATCGCGAGGGTGGGGTTGCGGTAGATCGTGATGCGGTCGGGCAGGACTCCCCCGTAGGCGGTGTCGCGCTCGGTGAGCGCCACGCCGTCGTAGAGCCCCAGCAGGTCGGGGTCCTCGGGCGGGGCGTCGTCCTCGACGAACAGCACCACGTTGTCGAGCATCGCCGTCAGCTCGGGGGGCACTTGCGCGAACGCGGCCTCGACCAGCTCGGCGAACCGGTCCTCGCTCATCTCCACCACGGGTCCATCCTGCCCGAGCGCTCCACGGCCGTCGGGGCGGAGCACGCGGGGTGACGGGCGCGTCCCGTCGGCCTCCGTGGCCCCGTATGCTGGGGCGGCCGCGCCCCCTTCGTCTAGCGGCCCAGGACGCCGCCCTTTCAAGGCGGTAGCGCGGGTTCGAATCCCGTAGGGGGTACCAGATCTCCCCTCGCCCGAGCCGTCTCAATGTGATCTTGGTCACTTCTGGGCTCTTTTCCAGGAATATGCCCTGACCTGCGAAAACTCGAGTTGGACGCGTGTAGTTCTCGACCTACGATGACCCCATGGTCGCCGTCCTCCTCACCTTCGTCAGTCTCGTCCTCACTCTCGCCATCGGCGCCGTCTTCCTGCTCGGGGCCCACCAGCTCGTGACCATGATCGTGCGCCACCTCGAGACCCGTCCGACATACTCGGACGATGCCCGCCGGACGCTTCGCTCCCTCGCCGTCCGGCGACCTGCACGTCGGTAACCTCCGCACCGCGCTCCTCGCCTGGCTGTTCGCCCGCTCGACGGGACGCAGCTTCCTGATGCGCGTCGAGGACCTCGACCGCGTCCGCGCCGGCTCCGAGGAGCAGCAGCTGGCCGACCTGCGCGCCCTCGGCATCGACTGGGACGGACCCGCCGTGCGCCAGAGCGAACGTCGCGACGTCGTCGACGCCGCCATCGCCACCCTCGAGTCGGCGGGCCTGACCTATCCGTGCTTCTGCACCCGTCGTGAGGTGCAGGAGGCGGCGAGCGCACCCCACCTGCCGCCCGGTGCCTACCCGGGGACCTGCCGCGACCTGACCGCCGACGAACGCACCGCGCGCGCCGCCGAGCGGCCGGCGGCCCTGAGGCTGCGGTCCGCGACGCCCACGTGGACCGTGCACGACGAGCTCCACGGCGACGTCGAGGGAGCCGTGGACGACTTCGTCCTGCGTCGCAACGACGGCGTGCCGGCCTACAACCTGGCCGTCGTGGTCGACGACGCGGCGCAGGACGTGGACCAGGTGGTGCGCGGCGACGACCTGCTGACGTCGGCGCCGCGACAGGCCTACCTCGCCACGCTGCTCGGCCACGCCCAGCCGACGTACGCGCACGTGCCGCTCGCCGTGAACACCCAGGGCGTCCGCCTGGCCAAGCGCGACGGGGCGGTCACGCTCCGCGAGCTCGGCCGCGACCAGGCCTGGGCCATGATCACGGCGTCGCTCGGCCTGAGCGGTGACACCCCGTCCGACCTGCTCGCATCCTTCGACCCCGCATCACTCCCGCGGCAGCCCTGGACCGTCGTCGGCTGAGGCCGCCCCTTTCCCTTCCCCCGGGCGGTAGGTGGCCCGCACTGCCGGACCACCCAGAGGTGGGAGAGCCGCGGATGGCGGCGCCGTGTCCGCGCACCACCTACCTCGGCCCCGGAGGCACCGCAGCCACACGAGCAGTCGTTCAGAAACGGGCGAGGAAGTCCTCCACCAGACGGGTCACGGCCTCGGGCTGCTCGATGGTGCTCGAGTGCCCCGCCTTCGGCACGACCTCGAGGCGAGCACCGGCGATGCCGGCCACGATCGCCTCGGCCTTGGCCACCGGCGTGGCCACGTCGTCCTCCCCCACGATCACCAGGGTCGGTGCCTCGATCCGGTCCAGCTCCGGAGCGATCGGGTCGCGATCGGTCACCCCGAGGATCGCCGCGCGCATGCCTCGGCGGTCGACCGTGGCCAGCTTCGCCATCCACGGGCCGACGACCTCGTCGCGCCGCGACGAGCCGAGCAGGTCCGGGCCGAACATGATCGGCTCGACCTTCGAGCGCACCGGCCCCATGCCGAGCCAGCGGTAGACCCGCGCCAGCGTGCGGTACTGCGCGACCTTCTCGGGGTCCTCGGGGCCGGCGCTGGTGTCGAGCAGCACGAGCGAGAGCACCCGTTCCGCGTGTCGGGCCGCGAGCCTCATGCCCACGAACCCGCCCATCGACAGACCGGCGTAGTGCACCGCGTCGAGGCCCAGGTGGTCCAGCAGCGCCACCAGGTCCCCCGTGAGCGAGTCCATGTCGGCAGCGCGGTCCGCTGCGGCCGGGGTGTCCCCCTGGCCGCGCCAGTCCACCGTGATGCAGCGATACCGATCCTTCAGCGCCGCCACCTGCGGGTGGAACATCCACCCGCTGAACAGCAGGCCGTGGCCCATCACCAGCGTCGGCGCACCGGGCGACGGCTCGCCGGAGTCGGTGTAGTGGAACGAGATCCCGTTGACATGAGCGTGTGGCACGGGTCACAGGGTGCCACACTCCCTGGCGAATCCGGGGCGCACCGAACCGGGGCCGGACGCACCACGGCCCGGCACCCACGCGGGTGCCGGGCCGTGACGCGGGTCCGATCGATCAGATGAGGCCCTTCTCCTCCAGCCACTCCTTGGCAACGGTGGCGGCCGAGGCCTTCTCGTCGCCGTCGACACGGCCGTTGAGCTCGATGAGGTCCTCCGTCGTCAGCTCGGCCGAGACCGCGTCGAGAGCGTCCTCGACCACGTCGCTGGACTTCGCGTCGTTGATCAGCGGGATGATGTTCTGCGCCGCGATCAGGTTCTCCGGGTCCTCGAGGGTCACGAGGTCGTTGGCCTTGATCGAGGGCGTCGTCGAGTAGATGTTCGCGACGTCGACGTCACCGTCCTTGAGCGCCTTGATCGTGGCCGGTCCACCGGCGTCGCTGATGGGCGTGAACTCCACGTCCTTGGCGCCGTAGACCTTCTTCAGGCCGGGGACGCCGTAGGGCCGGGTCTCGAACTCGGGGTTCGCGCCGACCTTGACCGTGCCGAGCTTGGCGAGGTCGCCGATCGAGGTGATGCCCTCGGACTCGGAGAGCTCCCGGGTGACGTTGTAGGAGTCCTTGTCCTCGGCCGGGGCGGGCTCGAGCGTCTCGAGCTCGTCCGGCAGCGCGTCGTCGAGCGCGTCCTCGACCGCACCGGGCTCGGTGGCCGTGGCGTTCTTGTCGAAGTAGAGCAGCAGGTTGCCGGTGTACTCGGGGATGAGGTCGATCTCGCCGCCCTCGAGCGCGGGGATGTAGGCCTCGCGCGCACCGATGCGCAGCTTCTTCTCGACCTTGACGTCCTTGGCCTCGAGGGCCTGGGCGTAGATCTCGGCGACGATCTCGGCCTCGGTGAAGTCGGCCGAGCCGACGACGATCGTGTCGGAGTCGGACGCGCCGGCCTCCGTGGGGTCACCGCCGCAGGCGGTGAGGGTGAGGGCGGCGGCCGCGAGGGCGGCGCCGATCCCGATCTTGTGCACGGACATGTCTCTCCTTGGGGGTGGTCGTGCTCAGGTGGTGGAAGTCTGGGTGGTGGAGGTCTGGGTGGTGGAGGTCTGGGTGGTGGCTGTCTCGATGGTGTCGTCGCGCGAGGAGCCGGCGCCCCGCGTCGGGCGGGCGCTGCGGGCGGCAGCACCCTGCGCGACGGCGAACAGGCCGTCGAGCAGGAGCGCCAGGACGACGACCACCACGGACCCGCCCACCATCTGGGGGTAGTCGCGGACGGCCTGGCCGTCGAAGATGAAGCGGCCGAGCCCGCCGAGCGAGACGTAGGCGGCGACCGTCGCCGTGGCCACCACCTGCAGCGTGGCGGCCCGGAAGCCGCCGACGACGAGTGGCAGGCCCAGAGGGACCTCGACCTTGGTGAGGATCTGCCACTCCGTCATGCCTTGGGCGCGTGCGGCGTCGACCGTCTGGGGATCGACGGACTCGACGCCGGAGTAGGCGCCGGCCAGCAACGGCGGCACGGCGAGGACCACGAGGGCCAGGATCGGTGCGCCGAGGCCGATGCCGAGCAGCAGGGTGAAGACGGTCAGCACGCCGAGCGTCGGCAGAGCGCGCAGGGCGCCGGTGACGCTGATCGCGAGCCCGCGGAAGCGGCCCGTGTGGCCGATGTAGAGACCCAGCGGGACCGCGATCGCCGCGGCCACCGCGATCGTGAGGCTCGTGTACCCGAGGTGCTCGACCACCCGGTTCGGGATGCCGCGCTCGCCGGACCAGTTCGCGCCGTCGGTGAGCCAGGCTGCGGCGTCGGAGACCACGCTCATCGCTTCGCTCCGCTCGTCTGCGCCCACGGCATGAGCGTGCGTCCGGCCAGCACCAGGAGGGCGTCGATGACCAGGGCCAGCACCACGATGCCGACCAGGCCGACCATGATCTCGGTCAGGAAGTCACGCCGGTAGCCGTTGGTGAACAGCGACCCGAGGTTGGAGACACCGATGAGCGCGCCGACGCTCACCAGGCTGATCGTGGAGACGCTCACGACCCGCAGCCCGGCCAGCAGCACCGGACCGGCGAGCGGCAGCTCCACCCCGAAGCCCCGCTGTCGCGACGAGTACCCGGTGGCGGTGGCGGAGTCGAGCACCGCCGGGGACACCGACTCGAAGGCGTCGGCGGCCGTGCGGACCATGATGGCCACGGCGTAGAGGCTGAGCGCGACGACCACGTTGAGCGGGTCGAGGAAGCCGGTGCCGATGATGCCCGGCAGCGTGACGAACAGGGCCAGCGACGGGATCGTGTAGAGCACGCTGCCCGCCCCGAGCAGCGTGCCGCGCAGCCTCGGGTGCCGGCTGGCGTACCAGCCGATGGGCACGGCCAGGACGAAGCCGATGACGATCGGCACCAGGCTGAGCCAGGTGTGGGCCCAGAAGAGCTCGAGCACCATGTCGCGGTTCTGCCACGCCCACTCCACGGCTCAGTCCTCCAGCACGCCGGCGGGGCGCCCCGTGGCGTCGACGACGACACGGCGGCCGTCACGATCCTCCACGCGCAGGGACCGGCCCCCCTTGTCGAGGCCGACGAAGCTGGCGACGAAGTCGTCGGCCGGCGCGGCGAGGATGTCGGCCGGTGCGCCGACCTGCGCGATCTCGCCGCCCTTCTTGAGGATCACGACCTGGTCGCCCAGGGCAAAGGCCTCGTCGATGTCGTGGGTGACGAAGACGATGGTCTTGTCCAGGTCGCGCTGCAGTCGGCGCAGCTCGCCCTGCAGCTCGAGCCGGACGATGGGGTCGACGGCGCCGAACGGCTCGTCCATGAGCAGGATGTTCGGGTCGGCCGCGAGCCCGCGCGCCACCCCGACGCGCTGCTGCTGCCCCCCGGACAGCTGCCCGGGGTACTTGCGCGCCTGGGACTCGTCGAGCCCGACCGTGCGCAGCACCTCGAGCGACCGCTCGCGCGCCGCCTTCTTGTCGGTGCCGTTGAGCCGGAGCACGGTGGCCACGTTGTCGACGACCTTGCGGTGCGGCAGGAGGCCGGCGTGCTGCATGACGTAGCCGATGCTGCGGCGCAGCTGCACGGGCTCGGAGGTCGCGACGTCGACGTCGTCGATGAGCACCTGCCCGGCACTCGGGTCGACCATGCGGTTGACCATGCGCAGCAGCGTGGTCTTGCCACACCCCGACGAGCCGACGAACACGGTCGTCGTGCGCGACGGGATGGTGAGGTCGAAGGAGGCGACGGCCTGGGTCCCGTCGGGGAAGGTCTTGCCGACGGACCGGTACTCGATCATGGGACGACAGTCTTCACGGCCGCACCGACATCGGCAATCGGAAACGTGTCGACGGGCAGCCCGGCGGCTCGCCACGCGTGGATCCCACCGACCACGTCGGTGGCGTCCAGACCCAGGGATCGCAACGCTGCGGCGGCGAGCGAGGACGTGTAGCCCTCGGTGCAGAGCACGATCCACTCGGCGTCCCACGTGGCCTCGGCCAGGCTGGCGCCGGACTCCGGGTGCAGACGCCACTCGAGGTGGTTGCGCTCCACGTGGAGGGCGCCGGGCACGATGCCGTCGGACTCACGCTGCCACTGCGGGCGGATGTCGACGAGCCGGGCGCCGGCCCTCGTGCGGTGCGCCGCCTGGTGAGGACTGACCCGGACCAGCCGGCTGCGGGCGTCGGCCAGCAGCGCGTCGACCGAGGCGAAGCGTGCCGCCCTGCGGGGCGGCTCGGCCGCGAGCGCGCTCACGAGGCAGCCTGCCGAGCGTCCCGTGCGGGCGCCTCGATCTCCGGGTCATCGGTCCAGACGTGGGCGAGCCGGACGAGTCGAGCCGATCCGTCTCCGTCGGGCTCGACGTCGAAGAAGTCCATCCGCTCCAGGGGCGGGGAGTAGACGTGGACGCTGACCGCCGTGCCGGGGAGGACGTTGCGCACGTCGTGCACGTACCCGGGGCCGAAGGCGACGACGTCCCCTCGCGTGCGAGTGGCGCCGTCGGCCTCGCGGACGGCGGGGTCCCACACGGTCTCCTCGAGCTCGCCGGACACGACGGTGAAGGCGCCGCTCGACCCGCCGTGCCCGTGCAGCTGGGTGCCCTGCTCCCGGGTCCAGGAGATGAGCCAGACGTCGACGTCGTCGTCGTGGTGCAGGCGCACGTGCCAGCGCTCGTCGGGGTCGGCGTGCACGGAGTGCAGCTCGGCGCGGACCTCGTCGGCCACACAGGTCGCGCGCTCGACCAGCTGGGCGAGGGGCAGTGCGCGGCGGTGACGGCGAGGCTTCATGGGTCGATCGAACCGCGCCGCGACCGTTCGCGGGCGGGGTCCCGGCATGCGGACGCACCGCTGGGCGCCGACGTGCAGTGGTAGGCGAGCCCCCGTTTTGTGGTCGCCCGACCCCATGGGATAGAGTGACCGTCGCGGTTACGCCGCACTGCAAGGCCCCGTGGCGCAGTTGGTTAGCGCGCCGCCCTGTCACGGCGGAGGTCGCCGGTTCGAGTCCGGTCGGGGTCGCAGAGGAACGAAAAGAGGGCCCGCGCCATCAGGCGCGGGCCTTCTTCGTGCTCCGGCGCCGGTGTCCGGTGCGTCACAGTCGGAATGCTCAGCGGCGTAGAGGTGGTTGAACGTTCCATGACTTCCACGACCACGAGTGAGTACGTCCTCGACGACACGGCCCTCGACACGCTGTTCCGCGAGGCACGCACGGCGAACACCTTCACCGACGAGCCCGTGACGGTCGAGGAGATCCGCGCCGTCCACGCGCTGACCAAGTTCGGCCCCACGGCCATGAACAACCAGCCCCTGCGGATCGTCCTCGTGCAGAGCCCCGATGCCCGCGCCCGTCTCGTCGAGCACATGAGCGGCAGCAACAAGGCCAAGACCTCCACGGCCCCGCTCGTCGCGATCCTGGCGGCCGACACGGACTTCCATGACCACCTGCCGGAGTTCTTCCCGCCCTTCCCCGGCGCCCGCGACATGTACGACGCCGACGAGGCCATGCGCTTCCAGCAGGCCGAGTTCAACGCGGCCCTGCAGATCGCCTACTTCCTCATGGGGGTGCGCGCGACCGGTCTGGCCGCCGGACCCATGGCGGGCTTCGACCGCAGCGGCGTCGACCGTGACTTCCTGGGCGGCACGAGCTGGCGGTCGCAGCTCGTGGTGAACCTCGGCCACCCCGGCCCGGACGCCTGGCAGGAGCGCCTCCCGCGCATCGAGTTCGACGACGCGGTGCGCGTCGTCTGACGTCCGGCCCCCCTTTGCCGCACCCACCCAAACCGGTTTCAGGTCCGCGGATCCTGTGCGATAAGGTGGCGGTCGCCCGTTCGCGGGCGACGGTCAGGTAGCTCAGTTGGTAGAGCGTCCGCCTGAAAAGCGGAAGGTCAGCGGTTCGACCCCGCTCCTGACCACCAGAGCGGTCCCGGTGATCGGGACTGCTTTCCGGGGTAATTGTTTCCCCTCGAATCCCAGACTCAGATCGAAGATGGCCCGCGGAAGTCGCGGGAGGGTTTGATTTCTCAAACCTGCCCGATCAAGGAGTGAGTGGATGCCCGCTACTGAGCCCGCGGGCAGGTCCGAAGGCCGTCGAGCCACGCTCACGGAACTGGGCCTCCGCGTTGCTGCGTGTCGCACTGAACTTGGACTGAGCCTGGCGTCTGTCGCCGAGGCCGTTGGGGTCCACCACTCCACGCTGTCGAGACTTGAACGCGGCCAACAGGACCTCGGCGCGAGTCATCTCCCGATGCTTGCCCAGACCCTCGACGTCAGCGTCCGTGTGTGGTGACGTGTGACGCAGCGATCTAACTTGAGGACGCGTATCTTCGAAGTGTCTGGCGGCTCGGGCGGCGCTTACCACCTCGATAGGACTAACGCCATGGGTGACACCGCCGACATCCCGTACGACGAGCAAGCACCAGAGCAGCGGGCCGTGACCCGGCACCAGTGGGATGTCGACATCAGGGCGACCCGCGAGGCTCTGAACTATGCGGAGCGCTTTGCCTCAAAGGGCCGCGCCTACGTGGAGGCAGCCTCCGATGAGTCCGTAATTCGTCGCAGCGGGGCGCGCTAGCCGATGGAAAGCCGATCAGCCGCGCCTATGCCTGGCTGAATTCTTGGCAGCGCAGTCATACATTTGCGCAAGCGCAGCAGGAGGCCCACTCACGACATTGGATCGAACAGAGGAGGTCACGCCTCGGGGCAAGTCTTTCCGGCGACGATCTGAAGGCTATAGCGAACCTCTTGCTGAAGTTCTTGCCCGTCGTGCAGATAGTTGACGCGCACGGCCCCAGACGAGCCTGCACCGGTCCGCGCGCGGACGCCGACCCAGAGAAACCATGTCTGGGCCGGCTTGATAACCGCGCCGGGAACAGACTGACCTTCCTCCTTTAAAGTCTCTTCGGCCCCGGGATAGGCGGGTGGCCACTGAGACCAGACCAGCCCATTCGCTTTCTTGTCGCTAGGCACGATCGCTGCGCCAACGATCTCCAGTCCCTGGGCATCGATCAGTTCTGCGGACTCGAGCGTGACGTCTGACTGAGTAGTGTTCTTGAGTAGTGCCTGCCCGAACGTCTTCGGCTCGCTGCCATTCGCTTGGCAAAGAGTCCACGCCGATCCGACATCGAGCGCCTCGCCGGTCCGGACTCCATTGCTCGAACAGCTCGCCGTGGCCGCGACCAACAAGGCAACGGCTAGGACCGCCGCGACCCGTCGAGACTGGGACGAAACCCGTACAGGTGAACCTCTCACGTGAGCCCTTGCATGGCGATGACTCGGGCGTCACCACCGGGGAAGTCGGCGCTGCCGCACAAGTTTCCAGCCGTCGTGAAACTCCATTTCTGCTCAGCCGCGGTCGTGAACCCCGTCTGCGAGGAGAGGTCGATGCCGATGGCTGCCTCGATCTTGACGCCGTTGTTCCACCTGATCGCCTCGGTAGAGTTCTTCGTGCCTGACGAGCCCGCGGCGTAGGGAGTGCAGTTGGGTGTTGCGAGCGTGCTGCGACCCGTTCGGGTTCGCGTACCGCCCTCGTGCTTGATGGGGCGCACCGTCACTTCGCTGACGCCCCTCGTGGGGTAGAACGTGCAGTACTTGCCGTACGAGAACTGAGTGTCGAAATTCAGGTACTGCGGAGTAGTAATCTTCGGGAACTCGACCTTCAGGGTGTGTTCGCGAGTTACTGCATCAGAAGCGGTGAAGATGCCGTCGACCTCGATAGCGGTCCCGAGCGACGTCGACGCCAGAGTGCTGTAGACGAACTCTGATTCTTTCCCGCTCACCCTGATGAGGGCGTTGCCGACGTTGACCCAACGGTTTCCGAGATTCTCGATCAAGGTGGTGCCGGTGGACGGGCAGACCTCGTCCTGACTGGCCTTGGTGCTCGTCGGCGAAGGCACGTCCGTCAGCGCTTCCGCTTGAGACTTCGACTCTTCGTCGGACTCACCCACGGTCTGGCCAGTCGCCGAGTACGACCGCTTGCCGGCTGTAGCCGTCGTCGAAGGCGCATTTAGAGCGACTTCGGAGCCGCGCAAAACGTCGCCCGTCCTGCTGTCGACCACGGCCGCAGATTCAGGCACACCGTCAGCCACACGGGAGTCCGCGAGCGTCACCGTCCGAGTCACGATGCCTTCTGACCCGAGGTCGCCGACGACGTCAATGTCGAGGTACTTCTCGCCATGCATGAGGTTCGTGATGTCGGCGATGTCGCTCGCAAGAATGTCGACCTGCCCCGTCCGTGAGGTCGCGCGTCGCGCGATCTCCACGCGATCAACTTGCTGTCCCACCCTCACATCGGCAAGGTCCTTTGCCGATGGCCACGCGTAGAGGGTGACGGGGACATGTGCTGCCGGGTCGCCTTGCGCATCAGCGACCCCGACCGAGACGACGACCTCGTCGTCAGCAGAGGCGGTTGCGCTCTGCCAAGTCAGTCCCACAACTGCCACCGCGCCCACGACTGCGCTGACTCCGATTTTTTGTGCGCCCAACAAGCTTGTACGCATGCCTCGACCCCCCGAGATTGGTTCCGCTCAAGCAAGCGGTGCCCGCAGTTTCGGCGTTCAGGTGGCCGCCGTCAAGGATTCAGTAGATGGCCACACCGTTTCGAGACGAACGTAGGTACTTCTCGACCTTGTTGTCATTATTCGGCTTCTGCCATGTTATCGACGCCGTTATTGCCTGACTGTCACACGATGTCGAGGTCGCCCGACTCCGCCGAAGAGGTTCGCCTCGAGGACGACCGTCGGATTGGCGCGCTACCGGCCTGGCGCGACGGATCTCCCGCGCCGCGTCCTCCCGTCCGGAGGCACGAGCGCACCCTCAGCGGTGCGCGGTGGCCTCGAAGAGGTGGACCGCCGCGTCGACGATGTCGTCGGGCTCCGCCTCGACGGCACCCTCGAGCCAGTCGGTCACCAGCTGGGCGATCCCGCCGATGAACATCGTGGCGGCCAGCCGACCCTCGGGCTCGTCCCAGGCGCTCGGCCCGTGCAGCGACCGCGACTCCTGGGCGGTGAGCGCCACGAAGTCGCGCAGCAGCTCGGCGCGGCGTGCCCGCAGCGCCGGCAGCGCGACCGACTCGATCATCGCCACGCGTCCCTTGCGGGGGTCGTCGGTCAGGATGCGCACGAAGGCCGCGAGACCGGCGCGCACCCGCTGCTCGGCGTCGCCCTCGGCCTGCTCGAGCGCCGAGACCGACGCGGACGCGATCTCGGCGGCCACCGCCTCGAGCACCGCCGTGAGCGCCGCCTCGAGGTTCGTGAACTGCTCGTAGAAGTAGCGCTCGGAGAGTCCGGCGGTCGTGCACACCCGGGTCATCGTCACCGGTCCGGCCGCCTCGGTGCCCCACACCTCGAGGGCAGCCTCGAGCAGCCGTTCGCGCCGCTCCCGCCGTCGCTCCTCGTGCGTCCGTCCGCCGTAGACCCCTGCCTTCACCGCCATGTCGACATCATACGTGGATATTGACAGGACGCCCTTCCTGAATCAGGATGACCCGTGATGCAGGTCACTCCTGGAGGTCCCATGACACAGCCGGTGGACGCCCCGTACCGACGCGGGCTCCCGTGGGTCGGGCAGACGCTGCGCTACGTGCGCGACCCGCTCGCGATGATGCGCGATCAGCACGACCGCTACGGCCCCGTCAGCGAGATGGACTTCATCGGCGACCGGTGGACCGTGCTGCTCGGCCCCGACGCCTGCGAGGCAGCGTTCCGCAACGCCGACAAGGCCTTCGCCAGCGGACCAGGATGGGGGCGGCTGGTGGGGCCGTTCTTCGACCGCGGGCTCATGCTGCTCGACTTCGAGGAGCACCACCGCCACCGCCGGATCATGCAGGCCGCCTTCACGCGCGACCACCTCGCCGGCTACACCGCCGCCCTGCAGGAGCCGGTCCGCCGGACGATCGCCGCCTGGGAGCACGGGCCCGACGTCCAGGTGTACCCGGCGCTCAAGTCGCTCACCCTCGACGTCGCGACCGAGGTGTTCATGGGCGGCGTGGAGCCCGCCGACCCCGGCGAGCTCGACCGCGTCAACGCCGCCTTCATCGACTGCGTCCAGGCCGCGACCGCCCTCGTGCGTCTGGACGTGCCGTTCACCCGCTGGGGCCGGGCGCTGCGCGGACGGCGACTCCTCGAGGACTTCTTCGCCCGCCACCTGCCCGGCCGCCGCGACGGTGACGGCACCGACCTGTTCTCGGTGCTGTGCCGCCTGCGCGACGAGGACGGCAGCACGTTCAGCGACGACGACGTCGTCAACCACATGATCTTCCTGCTCATGGCCGCGCACGACACGTCCACCATCACCAGCTCGACCATGGTCCAGCTGCTCGGCCAGCACCCCGAGTGGCAGGAGCGCTGCCGGGCCGAGGCGATGGCCCTTCCGGAGCACCCGACCCTCGACGACCTCGACACGCTCGTCGACATCCCGCTGGTGATGAAGGAGGCGCTGCGGCTGGTCCCGCCCGTCCCCGTGGTCGCCCGGCGCACCGTGAAGGAGACCGAGGTGCTCGGCCGATGCATCCCGGCCGACCGGCTCGTCGTCGTGATGATGCACCTGTCGCACCACCTGCCCGAGCTGTGGCCGGACCCGGAGCGCTTCGACCCCGAGCGCTTCGCCGAGCACCGCCGCGAGGACAAGGCCCACCGGCACGCGTGGGACCCGTTCGGCGGCGGGGTGCACAAGTGCCTCGGCCTGTTCTTCGCCGGCGCCGAGGTGAGCTCGATCCTCGTGCACCTGCTGCGGCACCACCGCTGGAGCGTCGACCCCGACTACCGGGCTCCGCTGAGCTACCTCTCCCTCCCGTTCCCGAAGGACGGACAGCCCGTCCACCTCTCACCCCTCCCCCAAGGAGCGACATGGCACGCACGCACCAGCTGACCGGCAGCACCGTCCTCGTCACCGGCGCCGCGCGCGGCATCGGTCTGGCCACCGCCGAGCGGTTCGCCGCGGCCGGGGCCCGCGTGGTCCTGGGCGACCTCGACGACGACCTGGTCGACAAGGCGGCGCGCTCCGTCGGTCGCGGCGCCGTCGGCCACCGCCTCGACGTGAGCGACCGCGCGTCCTTCGCCGCGTTCGTCGCGTTCGCCGAGGCCGAGGTCGGGCCGGTGGACGTGCTCGTCAACAACGCGGGCATCATGCCGATCTCCCCGCTCGTGGACGAGACCGACGACGCCACCGACCGGATCCTCGACGTGAACCTGCGCGGGGTCATCACCGGCACCAAGCTCGTCGTGCCGGGGATGATCGCGCGAGGTCGCGGTCACGTGGTCAACGTGGCGTCCGGCGTCGGCCGCATCGCCCTGCCGCACGGCGCCACCTACAGCGCGAGCAAGTACGCCGTCGTCGGCTTCACCGAGGCGATGCGCACCGAGCTCGCACCCCAGCGCGTCGACGTCTCGGCGATCCTGCCCACCGTGGTCGCCACCGAGCTGGGCTCAGGCATCCAGGCGACGCGCGGCATGCGTCCGTGCCGCCCCGAGGAGGTGGCCGACGCCGTGGTGGCGGTGGCGCGGAAGCCGCGCTTCGAGACCTGGGTGCCGCGGCACGCCAAGGCGATCTACTACGGGGCCAACCTGCTCCCACGACGAGCGAAGGACACGCTCGGTCGGGCCCTCGGCACCGACGGCGTGCTGGCCGACGCCGACGAGGAGATCCGCGACGCCTACGAGCAGCGCGCCGCCCACTCCTGAGTCCCCGCGTCTCGGAGCGTCATCGGCCGATCCGCCGTCACTCGGACGACGGTGCTCCGAGGCGCGAGGGGTCGGGGTAGCGCGCCGACAGGGTGTCGCCCGACGAGGTGCCCGTGAGGCGGCGCTTCACCCACGGGGCGGCGTGCGTGCGTGCCCAGTCGAGGTGGTCGGCCCGGGCTTCCCGGGGCGTCCGTGCCGGCGGGTCCACGAGGGGCAGCGGCTCGAGGTCGTGCGGCACGCCCAGCTCGTCGAGCACAGCGATGGCCATCCGCTGGTGGCCGGCCGACGACATGTGCAGCCGGTCGACGGCCCACATCCTCGGGTCGCGGTACTCACGCATGCGCCAGAAGTCGACGAGTCGCGTGCCGTGCCGGTCGGCCACCTCGCGCACCAGCTCGTTGTAGATCGCGAAGCGCCCGCGCCCGGCGGAGAAGATGGGGAAGCCCGCAGGGTCGAACGCGGTGAACAGCACGACCGTCGCCCCCGTGCCCCCCAACGTCCCGACAGCGTCGTCGTACCGGGACACGAGCGCGTCGATGTCGACCTTGGGGCGCATGATGTCGTTGCCGCCCGCGTACAGCGAGACGAGGTCGGGCCGGGCCGCCAACGCGGGCTCCAGCTGCTCGTCGAGCACCGCGGCCAGCTTGCGACCGCGGATCGCGAGGTTCACGTAGCCGAAGCCGTCGCCTCCCCCGCCGACCGCACCGCGGCCGAGCACCTCGGCCACCCGGTCGGCCCACCCGCGCACGCCGTTGGGGCGGGTCGGGTCGGGGTCGCCGACGCCCTCGGTGAAGGAGTCGCCGAGGGCCACGTACCTCTGGAAGCTCATCCGGACAGGCTAGGTGGCGCGCCCGACGCCGGTCACCGGAGCCCGCCGTAGGCTGACGACATGGACCTCGGACTGGCAGGCAGGACGTACGTCGTCACCGGTGGGACCCGCGGACTGGGTCGCGCGACGGCGGAGGTGCTCGTGGCCGAGGGCGCGAACGTCGTGCTCTCCTCCCGCTCGCAGGAGTCGGTCGACGCCGCCGCGCGGGAGCTGGGCTCGGCCGGTCCCGGCGGAGCGGTCGGCATCGCCGCCGACAACGCCCACGAGGACACCGCCACCTCACTGGTCGCCGTCGCGCAGGAGCACTTCGGCGCTGTGCACGGAGCCCTGGTGAGCGTGGGCGGCCCGCCTCCGGGCACCGTGCTGGGACGCACCGACGCGGAGTGGCGCGGCGCCTTCGAGAGCGTCTTCCTCGGCGGCCTGCGCATCGCCACCGCCGTCGCCGAGGCGATCGAGCCGGGACGGGGCGGCTCCATCGCGCTCGTCCTGTCGACGTCGGCCAAGATGCCCGTCACCGGGCTGGGCATCTCCAACGGCCTCCGCCCAGGGCTGGCCATGGCGGCGAAGGACCTGTCCGACGAGCTGGGCCCTCGCGACGTGCGTGTGAACGCGTTGCTGCCCGGACGCGTGGACACCGAGCGCGTGCAGGAGCTGGACGCGCTGTCCGGCGACGCGGCGGGCTCCCGCGAGCGCGCCGCCGCCGCCATCCCACTGCGCCGCTACGGCCGACCCGAGGAGTTCGGTCGCGCCGCGGCCTTCCTGCTCTCCCCCGCGTCGGGCTACCTGACCGGCGTCATGCTCCCGGTCGACGGCGGCCTGTCGCGCGGTCTCTGACGCCCCCGCGTCAGCGCCGGGGCAGGACCGTCTGCTCCGGTTCCGAGTGGTCGGCGGGCGTCCAGCCGGGCGGGCCGAACAGGTAGCCGAGCTTGTCGCGGAACCGGTGGGCCGAGCGCACGTCGCGCACGATCTCGACGTAGTCGCCGTACTGCAGCTTCAGCAGGTTGTACGTCTCGACCTTCTTGGTCAGGCCGTAGGTGGGGCGCTGTCGCTCCTCGGTGAACGAGCCGAACAGCCGGTCCCACACGATGAGGATGCCGCCGTAGTTCTTGTCGAGGTACTCGGGGTCGCTGCCGTGGTGCACCCGGTGGTGGGACGGCGTGTTGAACACGTACTCGACGGGCCTCGGCAGCTTCGTGACCAGCTCGGTGTGCACGTAGAACTGGTAGATCAGGTTGAAGCCGAACGCCACGTAGAGCGTCCACGGCGCGAAGCCGAGCAGCGGCAGCGGCAGCCAGAAGAAGAACTCGAACCAGGGGTTCCACTTCTGCCGCAGCGCGGTGCCGAAGTTCATGAACTCGCTGGAGTGGTGCGCCTGGTGCCCGGCCCACGCGATGCGGACCCGGTGGCTGAACCGGTGGTGCCAGTAGTAGCCGAGGTCCACGCCCAGGATCACCAGGACCCAGTACCACCACGTGTCCGTGGGCAGCTGGAACGGCGCGACGTAGGCGTAGACGGCCACGAAGCCGAAGAACGTCACGACCTTGAACGCCGTCAGGAAGACCAGGGAGAGGACGCCCATCGAGATCGACGTGCGGGCGTCCTTGAGGGCGTAGCCGGTCGTGTTGTCGTCGTGGTCGAGCCACTTGAGGGCCGCGAACTCGATGAGGATGGTCAGCACGAAGAACGGCGCGGCGTAGGTCACCGGGTTCTTCAGCGGGTCCAGCAAATCGTCCATGCGTCCTCCGACGTCGACATCCACCCCGGGCGTCACCGTCCGGGCATATGACTTTCGGGTAAGTTACCACGTGTTCATACTCGTCCGCTAGAGTTCGGGCATGGCCGTCCGACCCAACGCCGGCACCAAGGGGGTCCCCCGTGCCGAGCGCGAGGAGCAGATCCTCGACGTCGCATCCGTGGCCTTCGGGACCGACGGCTTCGCGGCCACCAACATCGCCGACGTCGCGCGCGCCGCCGGGATCTCCAAGCCGCTCGTCTACAACTACTTCGGCTCCAAGGAGGGCCTCTACGCCGCGTGCCTCGACCGCGCCGGGACCCTCCTGGGCGACGAGATCGAGCGCATCGCGCGGGAGGACGTCGTGGGCATCGAGCGCGGCGTCCGCACGCTCGCGGGGATGTTCGCCGTGCTGGAGGACCGCCGTCACGTCTGGCGGCTCCTGCACGACCGCACCGCGCCCACCGCGAGCGAGGTCGTGGGCGTGGTCAGCGCACACACCGAGCGTCTCGACAAGCTGGCCCACGAGGGCGTGAGCGAGCTGCTCGCCCTGGGAGGCGTCACCGACGAGCTCGACGTGTCGGCCATGACCGCCACCTGGCTCGGCATCGTCGACTCCCTCATGGACTGGTGGGTCGACCACCCCGAGCAGACGGCCGCCGACATGGTCGACCGCGTGGGCCGGCTCATCGGTGCCCTGTTCGTCGACGCGTCCGCCGTGGCCACGCGATGAGTCCGCGAGTCCGACGGTCCAAGGTCGCGGTCGTCACCGGCTCCTCGAGCGGCATCGGCGCCGAGGCGGCGGTGCAGCTGGCCGAGCGCGGCTGGACCGTGTGCCTGCTCGCCCGTCGCGCCGACGAGCTCGACACCGTCGCGGCTCGCGTGCGAGAGGCCGGCGGCACGGCTTGCACCTACCCCGTCGACCTCACCGACGACGCCGACACCGCCCGGGTCGTCGACCAGCTGCTGGCCGAGCACCCACGCATCGACGTGCTCGTCAACAACGCCGCCCGGTCCATCCGACGCTCGATCCGCGACTCCACGGACCGCCTGCACGACTACGAGCGCACCGTGGCGATCAACTACCTCGGCGCGGTGCGGCTCACACTGGCCCTGCTGCCCCGCTTCCTCGAGCAGGACCGCATCGACGGGTCACGCGGCCACGTCGTGTTCTCCTCGACCATGTCGTCCCAGCTGCCGATCCCGCTCTTCTCGGCCTACCTCGGCAGCAAGGCCGCCCTCGAGTCGTTCGCGCGGTCCCTGCTCGCCGAGCACGGCCACGAGGGTGTGACCACCACCGTCGTGTACTTCCCGATGGTGCGAACGGAGATGTCCGGGGCCACGAGCATCTACGCCGCCATGCCGATGATGACGCCCGACAAGGCGGCTCGCTGGCTGGTCAAGGCCGCCACCGAGCGGCCGACGCGGGTCACCAGCCTCGGCGGCGCCGTCACCGAGGCCGGCATGTCGGTGCTGCCCGGGGCGCTCACCAAGGTGATCACCCCGAGCATCCGCCGGATGGACAAGCGTCTCGCGCGCCGCACGCGCGACTGATCGATCCGTGCGTCGAGCGTCCGGACGGGAGTAGCATCCGAGGAGGTCCTCACCACCCCGAGGGCCACCACCAGCGCCCCGTCCACCCACACCGGGGCCCAGCACACCAGGAGCACTCCGTGACCACGTCCGTCTTCGCCCATCCGCACGAGCAGGTCGTCTTCTGCCACGACGAGGCCAGCGGCCTGCGGGCCATCATCGGCCTGCACTCGACCGCCCTCGGCCCCGGCCTCGGCGGCACCCGCTTCCACCCCTACGCGAGCGAGGCCGACGCCCTCGCCGACGTGCTCGCGCTCAGCCAGGGCATGGCCTACAAGAACGCGCTCGCCGGGCTCGACCTCGGCGGCGGCAAGGCCGTCATCATCGGCGACCCGCGCACCCAGAAGACCGAGGCCCTGCTGCGCGCCTACGGTCGCATGGTCGAGTCGCTCAACGGTCGCTACTACACCGCGTGCGACGTGGGCACCTTCAGCCCCGACATGGACGTCATCGCCCGCGAGACCTCCTACGTGACCGGCCGCACCGTCGAGCACGGCGGCGCCGGCGACTCCTCCGTGCTCACCGCCTTCGGCGTCTACCAGGGCATGCGCGCCAGCGCCCAGCACGCGTGGGGCAGCCCGTCCCTCGCCGGCCGTACCGTGGGCGTGGCCGGCGTCGGCAAGGTCGGCAAGCACCTCGTGGAGCACCTCGTGGCCGAGGACGCCTCCGTCGTCGTCACCGACGTGGACACCGCCGCGATCGAGGCGCTCACCGCGCGCTTCCCGCAGGTGCGCGTCGTCGCCTCCACCGAGGCCCTGGTGGCCGAGCCGCTCGACGTCTACGCGCCGTGCGCGCTCGGGCGGGCCCTGTCCGACGACGTGATCGACGTCCTGTCGGCCCGCGTGGTCTGCGGCGGCGCGAACAACCAGCTCGCGCACGACGGCACCGCCAAGCTGCTCACCGAGAAGGGTGTCGTCTACGCCCCCGACTACTGCGTGAACGCCGGCGGCGTCATCCAGGTGGCCGACGAGCTCGACCCGCAGGGGTTCAGCTTCGAGCGCGCGAAGGCCCGTGCCACGGGCATCTTCGACACGACCCTCGCCGTGCTCGAGCGGGCCGCCTCCGAGAGCATCACGACGGCCGAGGCCGCGGACCGCCAGGCGGAGCAGCGCATGCGTGACGTGGGCCGACTCGGCCAGATCCACCTGCCGCGCTGACCCTCCTCCCCGTCGGTCAGGGGTCCTGCGCGCGCGGTTCCTGGGCGTCGATGACGTCGATCATCGCGGCCAGGAACCGGCGCACGACGGCGAGCTCGTCGTCGTCGAACTGGTCCATGGCCGCGTCCATCGACGCGGCCATGGGTCCGAACATCGCACTGGCGGCCTCGCCTGCGGACCTGGTCATCGCCAGGCTGACCCGACGGCGGTCGACCTCGTCGTGGGAGCGCTCCACGTGGCCGGACCGCTCCAACCGGTCGAGCAGCGTCGTGGTGGCCGACGGGCTCAGCGCGAGGGCGCGGGCAAGCACGCCGGGTGTCAGCGGCGCCCGCCCGTCCTCGTGCGCGCGAGCCAGCACCGACAGCGCCGTGAGGTCCGACCGGTGCAGGCCGTGGGCGGCGCCGGCGCGCTCGGCGTAGCGCGTGGATCGCTCGGACAGGTCGCGGAGCTGGCGCACGACGTCGGCCCGGTCACCCTCGGGGGGTCCGTGTTGCGCACTCATGCCGCCCATCCTATCCTTCCATCGTGGAAACTTTCGATCATCGAACCTTCCCCCTCGCCCGGCTCGTCGGCCCGAGGCGGTCCGTCGTCGTGCTGCTGCTCGGGCTCGTGCTCTCGGCAGCCGTTCTCATTCTGGCCCCCGGGCCCACGGAGAGCACCGACGCCTCCGTGAACCTGCCCGACAACGCCGAGTCCGCGATCGCGCGCGACCGGCTGGCAGACCTGCCCGGAGGCCAGGACGCTCCCGCGATCGTCGTGGTCTCCAACGGCGGCGAGCGCATCGACCGCACGCAGCTGGCTGCCCTGGGTCGGCTCTCGCAGGACCTGGGATCGTCCTTCGACAGCGAGGTCGCCGGACCCGTCCCGTCGCAGGACGGCACGGTCGCCCTGCTCACCGTCCCCCTGCCCGGAGGCGTCGGCACCGACGAGAACTCCGAGCGGATCGAGGACCTGCGGGCCGACGTCCGCGAGGCCCTGCCCGACGGCCTGACCGCGGAGGTGACGGGCGCCCCGGCCGTCCAGGCCGACCTCGGCGCCGTCTTCGAGGGCGCCGACTTCCGCCTGCTCGCCGCGACCGCGATCGTGGTGGCCCTGCTGCTCATCGTCACGTACCGCAGCCCGTGGCTCTGGCTCGTCCCGTTGATCGTCATCGGGCTCGGCGACCGCGTCGCCGCGAAGGTCGTCGAGGCCATCTCGGGGCTGACCGACATCCCGATCGACGGCTCGACCACCGGCATCACGTCGGTGCTCGTGTTCGGCGCCGGCACCAACTACGCACTCCTGCTCATCGCGCGCTACCGCGAGGAGCTGCGCCGCCACGAGGATCGCCGCGAGGCCATGCGTCAGGCCGTCGGCGCAGCCGCACCGGCCATCCTGTCGAGCTCCGGCACGGTCGTGATCGGCCTGCTGGCGCTGCTCCTGGCCGACGCGCCGTTCGTCAGCCGCATCGGCCTGTCCGGTGCTGCGGGCATCGTCGTGGCCGTCTTCTTCGCCCTGGTCGTCCTCCCCACCGCCATGACGCTGCCCGGACGCTGGCTGTTCTGGCCGTTCGTGCCCCGCGTCGGCGACCCCGACCCGTCCGAGCGTGGGCTCTGGCGTCGGGTCGGCACGACCGTGACCCGTCGTCCCGTCGTCGTGACCGTCAGCGGCCTCGTGATCCTGGTCCTGATGGCCCTCGGCACGCTCGGGCTGCGCACCGGCCTCGGCCAGGACGAGCAGTTCCTCGACACCCCGGAGTCGATCACCGCGCAGAAGACGCTGTCGTCGGCCTTCCCGGCCGGCTCGTCGGCGCCGACGAGCATCGTCACCACACCCCAGCGGGCCGAGCAGGTGGCCCGTGCCGCGGGCGACGTGCCCGACGTCCGTTCGGCCGAGGTGGGCCGCGAGGGCGACGGGATCGCCGAGGTCAGCGTGGTGCTGAGCGACGAGCCGTCCAGCGAAGCGGCCCTGCGGACGGTCGGGCTGCTGCGCACCGCCGTGCAGGACGTCGACCCCGACGCCCTGGTCGGCGGCCAGGACGCCGAGGCCCTCGACGAGGCCGACACCGCAGCCCGGGACCGCGGCGTCATCATCCCGGTCGTCCTGGCCGTCGTGCTCGGCATGCTGCTCCTGCTGCTGCGCTCCGTGGTCGCGGCCCTGCTGCTGGCGTCGACGACGGTGCTGTCCTACCTGTCGGCCCTCGGCGTGGGGTGGCTCGTGTTCGACCACGTGCTCGGCTGGTCGGCGATGGACGTGGGCACCCCGCTGCTGGCCTTCGTCTTCCTGGTGGCGCTCGGCGTGGACTACAACATCTTCCTCACCGCGCGCGCACGGGAGGAGATGCGTCGGACGGGGGACGCGACCGGGTCGATCGTCACGGCCCTGGCCGTCACCGGTGGCGTGATCACGAGTGCCGGCATCCTGCTGGCTGCCGTGTTCGCCGTCCTCGGTGTCCTGCCACTGGTGCTGCTGGCCCAGCTGGGCGTGCTGGTCGGCTTCGGCGTGCTGCTCGACACCGTGGTGGTGCGTGGCCTGGTCACGCCGGCCCTGGTCGCCTGGTGCGGCCGCCGGTTCTGGTGGCCGAGCCGGCTGTCGCGCCCCGCTGACCCCGCGGGGCGCCGGCTCCCCCACCCAGGGCACAGCGGGTGAGAGGTAGGTGGCGCGCGGAACGGGCAGGTCAGAGGTAGGTGAGCCGCGGATAGGCGCCCTGTATCCGCGCGCCACCCACCTCTGACGGACCGATGACGCGCGCCACCTACCTCTGACGGCCCCGACCGAGCACGCACCCGTTCGCCGGCCGAGGCCCCTCTCGGAGCGCAGGTCGACGCGAAGCCGCGTCGTCGCAGCCTCAGGACAGGACCCAGCCGCGCAGACACATCCGCAGTGCACGTCGGGCCGCCTGAGCGCACCGCCGGACCCGCCCTCGCGGGCAGACGTCAGCCCACGACCGCCTCACGACGACGGCCGCGGAACCACGGCCGGACCGCGTCAGCTGGCGGCTTCGTCCCCGTACTTCTGGGCGAGATCGGCGTACTGGTCCGGGATCGGGTCACCGGAGTCGTGGTGGAGTTCCTGTTGCAGATCGTCGAAGTCCGGATCAAAGGTCCGGTACTTCAGGTCGCGTGCGACCTTGGTCTGCTTTGCCTTTGCACGGCCGCGCCCCATGGGTCCGACCCCCTCGCAGAAAGAAATCGTCAGTATGTCGTGGGGCCCACCCTACCCAAACCCTGCCAACGTCGCTGGCACCGGGTCGAAGAGTCAGGCGTGTGTCCCGGCCAGCGTGACGCTGCCGCCCGGTCCGTGCACGCCCGCCTCGGCGACGTCGCCGGCGATCCAGGCCTCCACGCCGTGCTCGCCCAGCAGGCGCACGGCCGCGTCGGCGTCGTCGGGCGCGACCAGGGCGACCATCCCGACGCCGATGTTGAGCGCCTCCTCGAGGTCGCCCTGCGAGACGCCACCCAGGTCGGCCACCAGGTCGAAGATCGCCGGCCGCGCCCAGGTGCCCCGGTCGACGCGCACCGAGACGGCCTCGGGGACCACTCGCTCGAGGTTGGCCGCGAGCCCACCGCCGGTCACGTGCGACATGGCGTGCGTCTGCGTGCGCCGCACGAGGTCGAGGCACGGCAGCGTGTACAGGCGCGTGGGCGTCAGCAGGGCCTCGCCGAGCGTGGCACCCAGCTCGGGCACGTCGCGGTCGAGGGACCACTGCGCCGTCCCGAAGAACACGTGGCGCGCGAGCGAGTACCCGTTGGAGTGCAGGCCGGAGGACGCCATGGCGACGACGACGTCGCCCGGGCGGACGAGCTCGGCGCCGATCAGCGCGTCGGCCTCGACCACACCGGTGGTGGAGCCGGCCACGTCGTACTCGTCGGGGTGCAGCAGTCCGGGGTGCTCGGCGGTCTCGCCACCGAGCAGCGCGGTGCCGGACTCCGCGCACGCCTGGGCGATGCCCTTCACGATGTCGGCGATGCGCTCGGGCACGACCTTGCCGCACGCGATGTAGTCGGTCATGAACAGCGGCTCGGCACCGCAGACCACGAGGTCGTCGACGAGCATGCCGACCAGGTCAAAGCCGATGGTGTCGTGCACGTCCATGCGCTGGGCGATCTGCACCTTCGTGCCCACGCCGTCGGCCGACGTCGCGAGCAGCGGCCGGCGGTAGTCCTTCAGGGCCGAGGCGTCGAACAGACCCGCGAAGCCGCCGATGCCACCGACCACCTCGGGGCGTCGGGCCTTGTCGACCCACTCCTTCATCAGCTCGACGGCGCGGTCGCCCGCCTCGATCGAGACTCCGGACGCGGCGTACGCGCTCGGCTCCGTGGTCGTGGGATCGGCGGCACTGGTCACTGGATCACCTTCAACGGCGTGACGTCGGACTCGAGCAGGTGCTTGCCGATCAAGTCGTCCTCGGGCAGCGGCACGGGGTAGATCCCGTCGAAGCAGGCCCGGCACAGCTTGTCCTTGGGGACGTTCGTCGCCTCGACCAGCTGGTCGAGCTCGACGTAGGCGAGCGAGTCGGCGTCGATGGAGCGGCAGATCTCGTCGACGCTGATGCCGTTGGCGATGAGCTCGGCGCGCGAGGCGAAGTCGATGCCGTAGAAGCACGGCCACTTGACCGGCGGGCTCGAGATGCGCACGTGCACCTCGGCGGCGCCGGACTCGCGCAGCATCCGCACGAGGGCGCGCTGCGTGTTGCCGCGCACGATCGAGTCGTCGACGACCACGAGGCGCTTGCCGGCGATGACGTCGCGCAGCGGGTTCAGCTTGAGCCGGATGCCGAGCTGGCGGATGGTCTGCGACGGCTGGATGAACGTGCGGCCCACGTAGGAGTTCTTGACCAGCCCGTGGCCGAAGGGGATGCCGCTCTCCTCGGCGAAGCCGATGGCCGCAGGGGTGCCCGACTCCGGCACGGGGATGACCAGGTCGGCGTCGACGGGGTGCTCACGGGCGAGGCGGCGTCCGATCTCGGCGCGGACGGAGAAGACTCGCTGGTCCGAGATCGTCGTGTCCGGACGCGCGAGGTAGACGTACTCGAAGATGCAGCCCTTGGGCGCCGCGGGCGAGAACCGCTCGGTGCGCAGCCCGTTCTCGTCGATCGCGATGAACTCGCCGGGCTCGATCTCGCGGATGAAGGACGCACCGACGATGTCGAGGGCCGCCGTCTCGCTGGCGACCACCCAGCCGCGCTCGAGGCGACCCAGCACGAGCGGTCGGATCCCCTGCGGGTCGCGTGCGGCGTACAGCGTGGTCTCGTCCATGAACACCAGCGAGAACGCGCCACGCAGCTTCGGCAGGACCTCGATGGCCGCCTCCTCGACCGAGCGGTCGCGGTAGGAGGCGAGCAGGCTGGCCATGACCGACGTGTCGGTGGTGGCGGTCTCGCCCTTGCCGCGGCGGTCCGGAGCCTGCTGGGCGGTCCGCTCCTCGAGCATGGTCACGAGCTCGGCGGTGTTGGTGAGGTTGCCGTTGTGGGCGAGGGCGACCGAACCCTGCGCCGTGGGCCGGAACGTCGGCTGGGCGTTCTGCCAGACGCTGGCGCCCGTGGTGCTGTACCGGGAGTGCCCGATGGCGACGGAGCCCTTCAGCGACTCCAGCGTCGACTCGTCGAACACCTGGGAGACCAGGCCCATGTCCTTGTAGACGAGGATCTGCTTGCCGTTGCTCACCGCGATGCCGGCGGACTCCTGGCCGCGGTGCTGCAGGGCGTAGAGGCCGAAGTAGCTGAGCTTGGCGACCTCCTCACCAGGGGCCCACACCCCGAACACGCCACAGGCGTCCTGGGGTCCGACGTCCTGGGGATCGATGTCGTGCGTCAGCCGACCGTCTCCGCGTGCCACCGCTCCAGTGTAGGGGCCTGCGCGAGGCCCCGGAACCGTCCTGGGCGTGACGTGGTCGGCAGTGGGAGGTAGGTGGCGCGCGCTTCCTGCGGAGAGGCGGTAGGTGACGCGCGGATACGGGACCACCATCCGCGCCTGTCCTACCTCCGGGCGTGGCGAAGCGCGTGCCACCTACCTCCGACCCAGGCCGAGCCCCGAGGACCCGGCCCCCGACGACGACAGCCACGCGGTCGAGGCCTCTCGGAGGCCACCGACAGGCACGACCGCGCCACCGGTCCTAGCGTGGACGGGTGCTCACCGCTGCTCTGTACGGCGCCGCCACGGCCGTCCCGCTGGTCGTCGGAGCCGCAGCTGGCCTGCGGTGGCGGATCCCCCAGGCAGCCCTCGCCGCCCTCATGGCGTTCGGGGCCGGCACCATGATCGCCGCAGCCTCCCAGGAGCTGTTCGGGCCGGCCTTCGAGGCCCTCGACGCCGTCCGGGCCGGGATCGCCCTGCTCGGCGGTGCCGGGATCTACGTGGTCCTCAGCCATCTGTTGGACCGTCGGGCGGGCACCTCGGCCGTCGGCATGGGCCTGCTGCTCGGGGCCTTCCTCGACGGCGTGCCGGAGAACACCGCGCTCGGGGTCTCGCTGGGCGAGGGTGGTCTGGCCCTGCTGGTCGCGATCGCCGTCGGCAACACGCCCGAGGCCATCGCGAGCGCTGCGGCCCTCCGCGACGACGAGCGACTCGGGCCTCGCCGCGGGCTGGCGCTGTGGGCGGCCGTCGGCGTGCTGCTGACCCTCGTGACCGTCGGTGCGCACGCCGCAGGCGGGGCGGTCTCCCCGGCCGCCGTGGCGGTGGCCCAGGCCGTGGCCGGCGGCGCGACGCTGGCCGTGCTCTCCGACACGCTCCTCCCCGAGGCCTACCGCGAGGGTGGGTGGTGGGTCGGGATCGCCACCGCACTCGGCTTCTGGCTCGCGTTCGTGCTCGGCTGACCCGCGCACCCCTGCTTGGCGTGCGGGCACGCCCCACCTCCGCCACGATGAGCCCATGTCCACCGACCAGGTCACGGCCGAGCGCCTCGTCGCCGCCCCCGCCGAGCGCATCTTCGCCCTGCTGTCCGACGCCGCACGGCACCGTGAGATCGACGGCTCCGGAACGGTGCAGGGCACGAGCAGCGAGAGCGAGCCGCTGCACATGGGCTCGGTGTTCGGCATGTCGATGAAGATGGGTCTGCCGTACTCGACGAAGAACGAGGTCGTCGAGTTCGAGCCGAACCGACGCATCGCGTGGCGCACCACCGGCCTGTTCGGCATCATCGGCGGCCGGGTCTGGCGCTACGAGCTCGTCGACCAGGGCAGCAGCACGATCGTCCGCGAGACGTGGGACATCAGCCGCGACCGGCAGCGCGTCGCCCTGCGGCGCGGCAACATGCCGCGCTCCACGAAGCGCAACATCGAGCGCACGCTCGAGCGGATCGCCACGGCGGTCGAAGGCTCCTGAACGGCTGTACCGGTACTCACGGCGGGCCGAATCCGGTACCGGGAAGCTGCTTCACCGTGGGGTCGGGAGCCCCTAGGCTGGCGTGACCCACGCCACAGAGGAGACGCCGTGCCCGACCTGCCCGACGCCACGTACCTGACCGACTTCCACGCGTACCGCGCCGAGCACGACCCGGACGGCCGCTGCTGGACCTACCTCGAGCGCACGTGGACCTGGGGCGAGGCCTGGGACGACGTCCGACGCTTCGCCGGGGCGCTGCAGGCCGAGGGCATCGTGCGCGGCGACCGGATCGCCTTCCTCGACAAGAACAACCCGGCCATCCTCACGGCGACCCAGGCGTGCTGCCTGCTCGGCTCGGCCAACGCGATCGTCAACTGGCGGCTGGCCGGCGACGAGCTCGACTACGTCATCAACGACGCCGGGGCCCGCATCCTCTTCGTCGGCCACGAGCTGGCCCCGTCGATCGACCTGATCCGCGACCGCCTGGTCGGCGTCGAGCGCATCGTCGTGGTCGGGGGCGACGACGACGAGCTCGAGGCGTGGCTCGCAGCGGCGACCCCCGTCGAGCGCCAGCCCGGCGTCGACCCCGACGACGTGTGCCTGGTCATGTACAGCTCGGGCACCACGGGCCGGCCCAAGGGCGTCATGCTCACCCAGCACAACATGGTCGTGCACACGCTCAGCGCCATGGGCGACATCGAGTACGGACCCGACGACACCATGCTGGTCGCGATGCCGATGTTCCACGTGGGCGGTTCGTCGTACGCCCTGTTCGGTCCCGCGACCGGCACCCACGGCTACATCATCCGCGAGGTCGATCCTCAGCTGCTGGCCGGCGCGATGATGGCCGGCGCCACCCACGCGTTCCTCGTCCCCGCCGTCGTGGCGGCCCTGCTGCAGGCCGGGCCCCAGGCCATGGCGTTGTTCAGCCGGCTGAAGGCGTTCTCCTACGGCGCGGCCCCCATGCCCCTGCCGGTGCTGCGCGGTGCCATCGAGCACTGGCCCGACACCGCGTTCATGCAGGTCTACGGCATGACGGAGATGGGCGGCGTCGTCACCATCCTCGACGACGCGGCACACCGCGACGCCGAGCACCCGGAGCGCCTCGTCTCGGCCGGTCGACCCATCCCCGGGGTCGAGCTGCGCGTCGTCGACGTCACCACCCTCCAGGACGTCGAGCCGGGCGGATCGGGTGAGCTGTGGTGGCGGACCGAGCAGAACACCGTGGGCTACCTCGGCCGCCCCGAGGCCACCGCCGAGCTCCTCGTCGCGGCCGACGACGGAGGCGGCCCCTGGCTGCGCTCGGGTGACATCGGTCGGGTCGACGACGGCGGGTTCGTGTTCATCGAGGACCGTGTGAAGGACATGATCATCACGGGCGGGGAGAACGTGTACTCCCCCGAGGTCGAGCGCGTGCTCGCCGAGCACCCGGCCGTGCTGGAGACCGCGGTCATCGGCGTCCCGGACGACCGGTGGGGCGAGACGGTCAAGGCCGTCGTGGCGTTCCGGCCCGAGCACACCGTGGACCCGCAGGAGCTCATCGACTTCGCCCGCGAGCGGCTGGCCCACTACAAGGCCCCCCGCACGGTCGACGTCGTCGAGGCCCTGCCCCGCAACCCCTCGGGCAAGATCCTCAAGCGGGACCTGCGCAAGGGCTACTGGCCGAGCGACGGCCGCCAGGTCTGACTCGATCCCGGTCGCCACACGGGAGAGGACGTTAAAACGGTCCCGACCCTCCAGGGGTGTGGGCCGGGACCGTTGTGCCTCCAGGATACATGCCCGAGCGGCTTTCGTCTCCCTCGCGGTCGGATGAACTCTGGTTACGAATGTTTTACGCCACGAACCTGCCGTTCGGACGCCGCGGCGAGAATCCCTCGTGCACCTGACAGGACGCCACACGTTCCGTAGCCTTCGGACCATGCCTACGGTGACTTCCCCCCCGTCTCACCTCGGCGCAGGGCGGCAGGCCTTGACCCTCGCCTGCGCGCTCCTCGCGTCCGTCCTCGTCACGCTCGCCCTGCCCGGGCCCGCCTCGGCGGCCACTCCGGCGGCGCCCGGTGACCGGACCGCCTACGCCTTCGACGCGTGCGTCGCGCCGAGCACCACGGTCATGGACGCGTGGATGCGCGACTCGCCCTACTCGGCCGTCGGCATCTACGTGTCCGGCAACTCCCGCTACTGCGGGGACCGCTACCAGCCGAACCTCTCGAAGTCGTGGGTCCAGCACAACGCCGACGCCGGGTGGGGCTTCATGCCGATCCACGTGGGCTACCAGTCGCCCTGCTTCAAGAACAACCCGCAGAGCCGCGTGCAGAAGAAGAGGATGTCGACGTCGCAGACGACGGCCCGCAAGCAGGGTGCCGCCGACGCGCGCGAGGCCATCGCCGCCCTCAAGAAGTACGGCTTCGGCGCAGGCTCGGTGGCCTACCTCGACATCGAGTGGTACGCCCGCACCACGACGTGCGACAACGCCGTCCTCGCGTTCTCCGACGCCTGGACCGAGACCCTGAAGGCGTCGAAGTTCCGCTCCGGGATCTACTCCAGCGGCTCGGCCGCCATCAAGCTCGTCGACGACGTCCGCTCCGGCGCCAAGAAGTTCTCGGGCTTCACGCAGTTCGACCAGGTGTGGTTCGCGTGGACGAACAAGGTGGCGAACGTGGACGGCGGTCCGTACCTGTCCGACACCGGCTGGAAGAACGCCCGCATCCACCAGTTCCACAACAACGTGAACGAGACGTACGGCGGGCACCGCCTCACGATCGACCGCAACCTGATGCGCGTGGGCACGGGGTCCGTGGCCACCACGGAACCGCGGTCCTGCGGTGTCGACCTCACACTCGCGTCCTACCCGACGCTGCGTGCGGGCTCGAAGGGCAAGGCCGTCGAGGCCCTGCAGTGCCTGCTCCAGGAGCGCGGCCTCAAGAAGTCCGTGACGGGCGAGGTCGGGTCCGGCACCGTCTCGGGCATCAACGCGTACCGCGCGAGCAAGGGCTGGAGCCGCAACGGCGTCGTCAGTCGTCCGGTGTGGACCGCACTCCTCGCGGAGGGCTCGACGCCGAAGGTCCTGAAGTACGGCTCGACGGGCTCGGCGGTCTGGCGGCTGCAGCGCTCGCTGCGCGCCGCCGGCTACGCGCCGTCGGTGAAGGGCGTGCTCGACACCGCCACGGTCAGGGCCGCCCAGCAGCTGCGCCGCGACAACAAGCAGGCCGCACTGCAGACGGTGACCTCGTCGCAGTGGTCGCTCCTGCGCCGCGGCAACCTCTGACGGCTGCGGCTCGGTCCCGGTCCGCGCCGGCCCGTCCGACCCTGCCCCCCTCCGACGGGGCGGCTACGCGTCGTCGAGCGGCAGGTGGGGCGAGAGGTCCGAGCGCTGCCCCGAGGCCCGCACCCGCGTCCGGTCGGCCGACGCCTCGCTCCACGCCAGTGACCCGCGGGCCAGGGCGATCCAGGTGGCCGCGTCCATCTCCACGACGGCCGGCGGCGTGCCGCGGGTGTGCGTGGAGCCCTCGATGCACTGGACGGCCGCGAAGGGCGGGACCCGCACCTCCACGCTGCGACCGGGCGCCCGCTGGGCCAGTGCACCCAGGTAGTGCTTGACCAGGGGCTTGACCACCTCGCGAGCGTCGTCACCGTCGTCGAGCCGGGCCAGCAGGCCGTCGACGACCTCCGGCGTGAGCAGGGTGGACGGGCGCGCCACGCGGCTCAGCCGCCGAGGACGGGGCCGAGCACCGCGGGCAGCGTGGCGCTCCACGCGTCGCGCAGGTCCTCGAGGTCGATCGTGAACTGACCGGCCACCTCGTAGGCCGAGCCGCCCGTGCGACCGATCGACGTCAGCTCGACCCCGTGCTCGGCCGCGATCTCCGCGACCTCGTCGTGGTGGTGCTCGGGAACGGCCAGCAGGGCGCGCGCGGCGGACTCGCTGAACAGCTGCACGAAGGGGTCGTCGTCGAGCACGACCCGCACGCCGACACCGTGCGCGAACGCACCCTCGGCCAGCGCCATGGCGAGACCGCCGTCGGACAGGTCGTGCGCCGACGTGAGCAGCCCGCGCCGACCGGCCTCGCGCACGACCGCGGCGAGCGCCTGCTCGGCGGCGAGGTCGACCGTGGGGGGCAGCCCGCCGAGGTGACCGTGCACGACGTCGGCCCACGACGAGCCGGACAGCTCCTCCCGCGTCTCGCCGAGCACCAGCAGGTGGTCGTCATCGCGGGTGAAGCCCTGGCGGACGCGCTGGCGCACGTCCTCGATGACACCCAGCACGCCCACGACGGGGGTCGGCAGGATGGCCGTCTCGCCGGTCTGGTTGTAGAAGCTCACGTTGCCGCCGGTGACGGGGATCCCGAGCTCGGCACACCCGTCCTTGAGTCCGTGCGTGGCCTGCTCGAACTGCCACATGACCGCCGGGTCCTCCGGGGAGCCGAAGTTCAGGCAGTCCGTGACGGCCAGGGGCAGGGCGCCGGTGACCGCGACGTTGCGGAACGACTCGGCGAGCGCCAGCTGGGCCCCCGCGTACGGGTCGAGCTTGGCGAAGCGGCCGTTGCAGTCGGTCGAGACGGCCACGCCGAGGTTGCTCCGCTCGTCGACACGGACCATGCCGGCGTCCTCGGGCTGGGCCAGGACCGTGTTGCCCTGCACGTAGCGGTCGTACTGGTCGGTGACCCACGACGGGTCGGCGAGGTTGGGGCTCGTGACGACCCGCACCAGCTGCTCGCCGATCTGTTCGCCGGTGGCCGGACGCGGCAGCGCCTCGGCGGTGTCGGCCTGCAGGGCGTCCTGCCAGTCGGGGCGCGCGTAGGGGCGCTCGTAGGTGGGTCCGTCGTGCGCGACGGAGCGCGGGGGGACGTCGACGATCGTCTCGCCGTGCCAGTCGATGACCAGGTGCTCGCCGTCGGTGACCTCACCAACGACGACGGCCTCGACGTCCCACTTCTCGCAGATCGCCATGAACGCGTCGAGGTGCTCCGGCTCGACGACGGCCATCATGCGCTCCTGGCTCTCGCTCATGAGGATCTCCTCCGGCGAGAGCGACGGGTCGCGCAGGGGCACGGTGTCGAGCTCGACGTGCATGCCGCCGTCGCCGGCGCTGGCCAGCTCGCTCGTGGCGCACGACAGACCGGCGCCGCCGAGGTCCTGGATGCCGTTGACGACCTTGGCCGCGAACAGCTCGAGGGTGCACTCGATGAGCAGCTTCTCCATGAACGGGTCGCCGACCTGCACGCTGGGCCGCTTGGCCGGGCCATCCGCGTCGAACGTCTCGGACGCGAGGACCGACACGCCGCCGATGCCGTCGCCGCCGGTGCGGGCGCCGTAGAGGACGACCTTGTTGCCGACGCCCGAGGCGAACGCGAGGTGGAGGTCCTCGTGGCGCAGCACGCCCACGCAGAGCGCGTTGACGAGCGGGTTGCCGAGGTAGGTCTCGTCGAAGACCACCTCGCCACCGATGTTGGGCAGGCCGAGACAGTTGCCGTAGCCGCCGACGCCGGCGACGATGCCGGGCAGCACACGGGCGGTGTCGGGGGCGTCGAGCGGGCCGAAGCGCAGCGGGTCCATGACCGCGACGGGGCGCGCTCCCATGGCGAGGATGTCGCGGACGATGCCGCCGACGCCCGTGGCCGCACCCTGGTACGGCTCGACGTAGCTGGGGTGGTTGTGCGACTCGACCTTGAACGTGACGGCGTAGCCCTGGCCGATGTCGATGACGCCGGCGTTCTCGCCGATGCCGGCGAGCGTCTTGCCCAGCGGGGTCTCCTGCGGCAGCTCGCCGAACTTCTTCAGGTGCACCTTGGAGGACTTGTACGAGCAGTGCTCGCTCCACATCACCGAGTACATGGCCAGCTCGGCGCCCGTGGGACGTCGCCCGAGGATCTCGACGATGCGGTCGTACTCGTCGGGCTTGAGCCCGAGCTCGGCCCACGGCAGCTCACGCTCCGGCGTCTCCTGCGCGTGGGCGACGGTGTCGAGCTGGCGCGTGCTGTCGGGCGATGCGTCGGTCACGGACTGAATCCTATCGGCGGGGCGGCCCCGGTCGTCGGGCATGTCCGTGCGAGCGGCTCATCGGACGCCCGCCAGGTAGAGCGCCGTCGCGAAGGGGACGAAGGTGACGCCCCCGAAGCCCAGCAGACCACCGAGGACCGCAGGACCCCCGCGCCCTCCGCCGGGACCCCGCGGACGCAGCCACCACGAGCCCGCTGCGCAGGCGACCAGTGCCGCCCCGTACAGCAGCAGGGACCACAGCGCGAACGTCCGGAACCCGTCGCCCATGAGCACGTCGCCGACCGCAGCGGGATCCTCGAACGAGGGGGCGAGCCAGACCACCACGCCGCCGGCGAGCACCACCGCCAGCAGCGAGGCGCACAGTCCACCCAGCGACCCACCCCAGACCAGGTTCCGCGCCACGCCGTCCTCGTCGTCCATGGGAGGAACCTAGCCGCGCAGCAGCACGCTAGTCCGTGACGACGCGCAGGGTGAGGACGGCGTCGTCGCCGTCGTGGACGTCCTCGGCCGTCCGCACCGCCTTCTTCACCGGGAGCACGTACGCCCGGTGCTGCGTCGACGGGAAGACCGAGGTGCGCCACGTGGAGGCTCCGATCGTCACTTCCACGCGCACCGACCCGAAGCCGGCGGCCGTGGCGCCGAAGCGCTCCTCGACCTCGTCGGAGACGTCCTCGGGGACGGTGACGAAGTGCCAGGCGCCGTCGCGCCACAGCGGCCGCTCGAACGTCCAGGTCGCGTCGTCCACGGACCCATCCTCACGGCCGACGCGCCGTCAGCGCCAGGTGCCGCGCTCGTACTGCAGCGGGTAGAGGCCGTCGGGCGCGTCGCCGAGCTCGTGGGCGGCGCGCTGCGGCCAGGCGGGCTCGCGCAGCGCCGCGCGGGCCAGCAGGACGAGGTCGGCGTCGCCACGGGTGAGCACGTCGTCGGCCTGCTGCGGGTCGGTGATGAGGCCGACGGCGCCCGTGGGCAGCCCGGAGCCCTCGCGCACCTCGCGGGCCAGCGGCACCTGGTAGCCGGGGCCCACGGCGATCTCGGCCGGGAGCAGACCGCCGCTCGAGACGTCCACGACGTCGACACCGTGGTCGGCCAGCAGCCGCGACAGCCGAGCCGTCTCGTCGACCGTCCAGCCGTCGTCGAGCCAGTCGGTGGCCGAGAACCGGACGGCCAGCGCCTTCTCGTCGGGCCACACGGCGCGCACGGCGTCGACGACCTCGACCACCAGGCGCGTGCGGCCCTCGAACGAGCCGCCGTACTCGTCGTCGCGCTGGTTCGACAGCGGCGACAGGAACTGGTGCAGCAGGTACCCGTGGGCGGCGTGGACCTCCACCAGGTCGAAGCCGGCGGCATCGGCCCGACGGGCCGCGTCGGCGAAGTGACCCGGGATCGCCCGCACCTCCTCGAGGTCAAGGGCCCGCGGGGCGGCGTAGCCGGGGAAGGCGAGCGCGGACGGGGCGACCGTCTCCCAGCCGCCCTCGTCGAGCCCGACGCTGCCCTCGCCCGTGGTCGCGGCGCGCGGGTGCGCGAAGGGGGCGAACGTGGAGGCCTTGCGGCCGGCGTGCGCGAGCTGCACCCCGATCGGCGTGCCCTGAGCGTGCACGACATCGACGATGCGCGCCCAGGCCTCCCGCTGCTCGTCGTTCCACAGCCCCGTGTCCTCCGGGCTGATCCGACCCTCGGGGACCACGGCGGTCGCCTCGGTGACCAGCAGGCCGAAGCCGCCGGTCGCGCGGGCGCCCAGGTGCACGAGGTGCCAGTCGGTCGGCACGCCGTCGCGGGCGAAGCACGAGTACTGGCACATCGGTGCGAGCCAGATGCGGTTGCGGGCGGTGACGCCGCGCAGGGTGACGGGTTCGAGGAGAGCGCTCACGTCAGGTGGCCAACGCGGCGCGGGCGGCCGATGTTCCCCGCCCCGCACCCCACGGCCCAGCACTCAGGGCTCAGGGCTCAGGGCTCAGCGCTCAGGGCTCAGGGCTCAGGGCTCAGGGCTCGACGGTCGGCCAGGGCTCGTGGATCGGGTCCTTGGGCAGACGCTTGACCTTGCGGGTGCGCCGGCGCCGGCTGGGGATCATCGAGCGCATCTCCTCGAGCTTGCCGAAGCACAGCAGCCGGTCGCCCGCCTCCAGCACGTGCGAGCGCCGCGGGTTCGGGATCACCTGGGTGCCCCGCTGCAGGGTGAGCACCGAGATGTCGCGGTCGCGCAGGCCGCTCTCGCCGAGCGGCTTGCCCACCATGTCGGAGGCCGCCTGCACGAGCAGCTCGGCCACGCCGTAGCCCGTGGAGACGGTGAGCCGCTGGCGCACGTCGATCTCGGGGAAGGCGACCTGGTTGTCGATGTGGTCGATGATGGCGCCCGCGACGTCGAGGTTCGTGGCCGACTCGATGCCCTCGAGGCCCGGCGAGGAGTTGACCTCCATGACCAGGGGGCCGTCGTCGCCCTCGAGCATGTCGACGCCCGCCACCCGCAGGCCCATGATCTGGGCGGCGCGCACGGCGACCCGCTCGTACTCCGGGTCGAGCGAGACCGCCTCCACCGAGCCACCTCGGTGCACGTTGGAGCGGAACTCGTCGCCCTTGGCCACGCGGCGCATCGCCGCGACGACCCGGTCGCCGACCACGAGGGCGCGGATGTCGCGGCCCTTGCTCTCGGCGACGAAGCGCTGGATGAGCACGTTCTGCCGCGTGCTCTGGAGCGTCTCGATGATCGCCTCGGCGACCTTGATCTCGGGCGCCAGGATCACGCCGATGCCCTGGGTGCCCTCCAGCAGCTTGATGACGACCGGCGCCCCACCGACCCGCTCGATGGCCGCGATCACGTCGGCCCGGTCGCGCACGAAGGTCGTGGCCGGCATGCCGATGTCGTGGCGCGACAGGATCTGGCTGGCGCGCAGCTTGTCGCGCGAGTTCTGGATCCCCCACGACGTGTTGGGCGTGAAGACGTCCATCTGCTCGAGCTGGCGCACCACGGCCGTGCCGTAGTACGTGATGGAGTTGCCGATCCGGGGCAGCGCCGCGTCGTAGTGCGACAGCGGCTTGCCGCGGTACTGCAGGTCGGGCTCGGGCCCGGAGAGATCGATCGCGAAGCGCAGCGTGTTGAGGACCTTGACCGTGTGGCCCCGGTCGAGCGCCGCGGTGCGCAGGCGCTGCGTACTGTACGAGCGAGGCGCACGTGACAGGATCGCGAGTTTCATGGACTCCCCGAGCTGGAAGGACGGACGATTGACGCACCCACCTTCCTACACCCCCGCCCCAGCCGCAGGGCCGGACGGCGGTCTGCTCGACCAGACCCTGGTCGGCTGGCGGGAGTGGGTCCGTCTCCCCGACCTCGGCGTCCCGTGGATCAAGGCCAAGATCGACACCGGCGCCCGGACGTCGTCGCTGCACGCCTTCGACATCGAGCCCGACGACCACGGCCGGGTGCGGTTCAGCATCCACCCCTGGCAGGGCACCGACGAGGATCCCGTGCAGGTGGAGCTCGACGTGCTCGACCTGCGCGAGGTCCGCTCGTCGTCGGGTCACGTGGAGGAGCGCTACGTGGTGGTCCTCGACCTCACGCTCGCCGGCCGGGTGGTGCCGTCCGAGGTGACGCTGTCGCGGCGCGACGAGATGGGCTTCCGCATGCTGGTCGGCCGGGAGGCCCTGGCGCAGGGGTACCTCGTCGACTCCAGCGAGTCCTACCTCGGTGGCCGACCGCCCGTGCGGGTCCGTCGCCGGAACCGGGGTCGATGATGGCGCGTCCGTCCTTCGAGATCGGGCCGATCCGGGTGCGCCCGGGGCAGGCCAAGGCGGTGTCGCTGCCCATCACCCGGCTCGTGACCGGCGCCGACGTCGACCTGCCGGTGCGGGTGGTGCACGGCCGCGAGGACGGTCCCACGGTGTGGGTCGACGCCGCGATCCACGGCGACGAGGCGGTCGGCGTCGAGGTGATCCGCCAGGTGCTCGCCGACATCGACCCCAAGTCGATGCGGGGCACGCTCATCGCGATCCCCATCGTCAACGTGCTCGGCTTCATGACCGGTGACCGCTACCTGCCCGACCGCCGCGACCTGAACCGCTCGTTCCCGGGCTCGGCCCGCGGGTCGCTCGCCTCCCGCATCGCGCACCTGATGATGACCGAGGTGGTGGCCAAGTGCGACGTCGGCATCGACCTGCACACGGGGTCGGACCGGCGGACCAACCTGCCGCAGATCCGCGCCGACCTGGAGGACGACCGCACCCGTGAGCTGGCCGAGGCGTTCGCCGCACCGGTGATGCTGCACGCCAAGATCCGTGACGGGTCGCTGCGGGCGGCCGCGCGCGAGGCCGGTGCGACCGTGCTCCTCTACGAGGCGGGCGAGGCGTGGCGCATGGACGCCTGGGCGATCGACGCCGGCGTGCGCGGCGTCCGTCGGGTGCTCGCCGCGCTCGGCATGACCGAGCCGGTGGACGAGGATCCGCCCGCCCCCAGCCAGGCGTCGTACAGGAGCAGCTGGGTGCGGGCCCGCGGCACCGGCATGCTGCACCTGGAGGTCGCCCTCGGCGAGCACGTGACCGAGGGCCAGCGCATCGGTGGCCTGTTCGACTCCTTCGGCAAGCGGGTGCGCCTCGTCCACGCCGAGCGGTCCGGCGTCGTCATCGGCCGCACCGAGGCCCCCGTGGTCAACAGCGGCGACGCCGTCGTGCACGTCGCCGAGGTCTGACCCGTCCCGGAAGATTCCCAGGTCGACCTGGGAATCTCCGGACTGCACGGTTTTCCCTACGACTGCACGGGTAGCAACCCGTGCGTCTGCATGGTTCCCAGGTCGACCTGGGAATCTTCATCCGCCGTCAGGCGAGGTCGGCGAGCTCGACGTTCGGGTCGGCGAGGCGCTCGGCCGACACCTCCTGGCCGACGAGGGCGCGCAGGTCGTCCTGGACGTCCCAGATGTTGACGTTCATGGCCGCGGTCACGACGCCGTCGCGCTGCCAGAAGACGATGAACTCGCCGTCCCCGGCGCCGTCGTCCAGCTCGCCGCGGACCACCACGTCGTCGTCGCCCGACCCGTGGCCGACGTACTCCATGCCCAGGTCGTACTGGTCGGTGAAGAAGTACGGCTCCCAGTCGTACGCCGCGTCGTGGCCGAGGAGCACCGACGCCACGGCCTCGCCCTGGCGCACCGCGTCGTCCCAGTGCTCGACCCGGACGGCCTCGCCGCGACCCGTGTGGAGCGTCGAGGCGACGTCGCCGATGGCATGCACGTCGGGGTGGCTGGTCGCGAAGTGCTCGTCGGTCACCACGCCGTCGTCGACGAGCAGCCCGGCCGCCTCCGCCAGCTCGACGTTGGGCGTGGCGCCCACGCCCAGCACGACCACGTCGGCCTCGAGCACCTCGCCACCGCCGAGGCGGACGGTGCGCGCGGTCACGGCGTCGACCCGCTCGCCCGTGCGCAGGGTGACCCCGTGCGACGTGTGAACGTCCGCGAAGTAGCGGCCCAGGCGTTCCCCCATGACCGACGCGAGCGGCACGTCGCCGCGGAGCACGACGGTGGTGCTCAGGTCGTGGTGCCGCGCGGCGGCGGCGACCTCGAGACCGATCCAGCCGCCGCCGACCACGATCACCGACGACGCGTCCGCGAACGCGGCCGTCAGCCTCTCGACGTCGGCCGCGTTGCGCAGGAAGTACGCGTCGGCCCCGCCGGCGATGGAGTCCGGGACGGCGGGCCGCGCGCCCGTGGCGAGGACCGCCTTGTCGTACGGCACCACCTGGCCGTCGGCCAGGTGCACGCGGTGCGCCTCGACGTCGAGGCGCTCGGCCGCCACCCCGGTGACCAGGCGGACGTCGTGCTCGTCGTACCACTCCTGGGGCTGCACCGTGGCGTCGTCGAGCGGCGCCTCGCCGAGCAGGACGTCCTTCGACAGGGGCGGCCGTTCGTAGGGCAGCCGGTCCTCGTCGCCCACGATCGTGAGTGCTCCGTCGTGCCCGTTCTCGCGCAGGGCGGCGGCCGCCTTGGCCGCGGCGAGGCCGCCCCCGATGATGACGATGTCCATGCTTCGAGCCTGCCACGGCTGGTCTCCACGGCAACCCGGGTCACGGCGTGCCACGATGCCCCTACGCCACCCAGGGGGAACGACTCATGCGCCGCTCGGTTCGACTCGCCACGACGGCTCTCGCCGTCCTCGCCGTCCTCGCCGGATGCGGTCAGGGGGGATCCGACCCGGAGCCGACGGCGTCCGCGTCCAGCCCGGCACCGCTGCCCACCGAGGAGGCCGCGATCGAGGGCGCCCTGCCCACCTTGGACCAGGTGCCGGGCGCCTCGGACGTCGACTTCCAGTGCCCGAAGGACGAGGAGAAGTGCGCCGGGTCCGACGTCGGTCATCCGTTCTGGGCGTTCTCCGTGCGCCTCGACTCCGTCGGCAACCCCGTGGACATCGAGCGCAACGGCACCACGAGTGCTCCCAACGACGTCGCGGTCGTCAACCTCAACCTGCTCGACGACGCCGAGGCGGCCCGCACCTTCATGGCCGGTCTGCGCAAGGACCAGAAGCCCTACGACGGCACGTTCGACATCCCCGCCAAGCCCGTCGGCGGCGGCCGTGAGGTCCCGGCGAGCTCGGGCGAGGGGTCGCTCGACGACGTCACCGTGCAGGGGCTCGACGGCTACCTGAGCTCCTACCGGCTCGACTCGGCCGAGACCGGCGACCCGGCCCAGCGCGTCGTGAGCCTGCTGGTGGGCGAGGGCCGCGTGGTGGTCGGCGTGTTCGTCAGCATGTCCGCACCGGGCCGCGACGCCGACGCCGCGGAGCAGCTCGCGCAGCGCCTCGCCCGCGACACCGTCGAGCGTCTCCGCAAGGGAGCGGCCACGTTCACCCAGTGACGTCCGACCGGCTCAGTCCGGGTCGGTGAGCAGGACGCCGAGGTCGGTGCCGTCGGGTCCGACGGCGCGCAGGTGGCCGTCGTCCCACACGAAGGTGGTCGCCTGGCCGAGCCAGGTGTCGACGTCGGGGCAGGCCATCAGCGTCGAGACGCGTGCGCCGCTCGTGACGACCTTCTTGCCGTCGAGCGACCACTGCTGGCCGCCGAAGCGGTTGCAGCCGTCGTGCCCGGCGAGGTCGCCGTTGTCGCGCAGCTCGAGGAACGCGCGCGGCGGGCCGCCCTCGGGCAGCCACCGCCCGACGACGTCGGTCCGTGCCGGCGTGCTCACTCGCTGCCGTAGAGGTCGTCGGAGGTCGCCGTCGTCGGTGACGACGGCGATGCGGAGGCGAGCACGCCGCGCCGACGTCCACCGGGAAGCCGCTGCGCCAGCGTCCCGAGAGGCTCCACGGCCCCGCTCAGCACCGCGACCGCCTGGTTGAGGTTGGGGATGGCGTTGCCCAGCGCCTCGAGCCGCGGCACGATCGCGTCGAACGTCGCCCCCAGGGAGACCAGCTGGTCGAGCGTCCCGCCCGGCATCAGCAGGTTCTCGAGGATGCCCTCCTCCTCGAGCAGCTTCTCGAGCAGGCCGCCGGGCTTCAGCACGTTCTCGAGCGTGCCGTCCTGCTCGAGGATGCGGTCCAGCGGCCCGCCGGGCACCAGCATCCGCTCGATCGGCCCGCCCGGCGCCGTCAGCCGCTCGAGCGGCCCGTCGGGCGCCAGCAGGCGGTCGAGCGAGCCTCCGGGCGCGAGGAAGCGATAGAGCGGTCCGTCCTCGGCCAGGGCGCGGTCGAGCGGGCCGTCGGCCTCGAGCAGCCGCACGAACGGGCCCTCCTCGGACGCCATCCGATCCACGAGCCCGTCCCGCTGCAGCGCCTTGCCGACGGGTCGGTCCTCGGCCGTGATGTCGGCGACGAGGTTGCCGAGCGCGATGATCCCGCGCTCGTCGGCCAGGAGCTTGGCGAGCTGCTCCAGCAGGCCGTCCTCGCCGATCAGCACCGCGATGCGGGTCCCGTAGCCGCCCTCGCGCAGGATCGGGCCGTCGGGTGCGGCCAGCTGACCCAGCGCCAACGTCGTGCGCGTGGCCGAGATGGTCACGCGCAAGGGCAGGGTGGCCAGACCGACGAGGTTCATGCTCGCAGCGTAGGACCGTGACAGTGGCGGTGTCACGTGGTTGTCCGACCCGTCCTCGAGCGTCGCGAGGGTCCGTCAGGACCGCACGAGCCGGACGGCCCCGTCCCGGCGGGGATCGGCGGCCGCCTCCAGGTGCAGCTCGCCGGCCGCGTCACGGCGCAGCAGGGTCGCACCCACCCCGCCGTAGTACATCGTCAAGTCGGTCTCGACCTTGACGACCTCGTCCGGTCGTCCGGCGCGGTGCACGTGGACCCGCGGATGGTTCACCGCCTGCTGCAGCCCCATGCCGCCGTTCGTGAAGCCCGCGACCACCTGGGCGACGGCCGTGGAGATCCGGTCCGCGCCGGGCGAGCCGATCGCCAGCGCCGCACCGTCGCGGTGGTGCGCGACCGTGGGCGCCATGTTCGACAGCAGGCGCGTGCCCGGCTCCAGCCCGTGCAGGCCGCGGGGGTTGAGCTCCTGCTCCCCCAGGCAGTTGTTGAGCCAGATGCCGGTGCCCCGCGCGATCATCCCCGAGCCGTAGCCCGACGAGACCGTGACCGAGCAGGCTCCGCCGTCGCCGTCCGTCGCCGAGACGTGCGCGGTCGAGCCCGCCGACCGCACCTCGTCGTCCACCGACGCCAGGTAGGCCAACGCGTCGGCCACCAGGTCGTGGCTGTGGTCGAGCACGTCGAGCCGATGGCCCAGCACGGCGCGCTGCACCTCGACGAGGCGGGCGACGTCGGCCTCGGACCAGCGGCCGTCGACCACGGCGTGCGGTGTGCCGTCGAGCAGTCGCAGCATCGCCGCGACGCACACGCCACCCACCGCCGGCGTGGGGTTGGTGCCGAGCGTCCAGTCCCCCAGCTCCACCCGCAGCGCCGGACGCACGACCGGGCGGTACGCCGCGAGGTCCTCGCGGCCCAGCAGGCCACCGCGGGCCTGCACGTCGTCACAGATCAGTCGAGCCAGGTCGCCCGTGTGCAGCGCCGATGCACCGTCGGCCGCGATGACCTCGAGCGTCGCGGCCAGGTCGGGCACCACCACCAGGTCGGTCGTGACGGCACCGGAGGCGTCGTGCACGCAGGCCCGGCTCTGCTCGTCCCACCCGAAGATGTCGTCATGCACGTACTCCAGGTAGTACCGCGACGCCGACCCCAGCCGGAACCCGCCGCGCGCGACGTCGACGGCCGGCGCCACGATCTCGCGCCACGGCACCGACCCCCAGCGCGCGTGCGTCTCCTCGAAGGCCGCCACGGCGCCGTGCGCGGCCACCGAGCCCGGCCCGATCGTGACCGTCACGCCGCCGCCGTAGTCCGTGCGGACGTCCCAGGTCCCGGTGTCGGGATCGGTGTCGGTGTCGGGCCGTGCCGGCGTCGAGGGGCCGGACCGTGGGCCGCGGCCCGGCATGTCCATCCACCCGTCGACGGTGACCGGCGCGGACCCGTCGGCCGGCTGGACCGTGACGAACCCGCCCGAGCTGAGCGAGACGATGCCGACCTCGTTGACCATGGTCACGAGGGCGGCGGCGAGGGCGGCGTCGACCGCGTTCCCACCGGCCAGGGCCACCTGCTCCCCCGCGTCGGCCGCCGCCTCGTTGGGTGCGGCGATCGCGACGTCAGGCATGGACGCAGGCTAGTCTCCCGCGCCCCGGCCCCGCGATCCGACGGGTCGGTGACGGTCGGGGGCGAGGAGGACGTCACGATCCCGTCGAATCGCGTCGTGGGGGCGGTCGCCGGTAGAATGGATCGCGGTGTGCCGGGAAGTCTGGTCGGCGTCAGTTCATCGACCCCATTGGAGATCGCGACCCCATGACCACCCCCCGCCGTCGCCTGCTCACCCGCGGTTCCTGGCTCGAGACCCAACGCATCGGCGAGCTCGTGCGCGCCGAGACCTTCGGCGGTGCGCTGCTGATGATCGCGGCGATCCTGGCTCTCGTCGCGGCCAACACCACCGACACCTACGCCCAGGTCCGCGACACGGTGATCGGTCCCGCGTCGCTGCACCTCGACCTCTCCATCGGCGCGTGGGCCGCCGACGGCCTGCTGGCGATCTTCTTCTTCGTCGTTGGCCTCGAGCTCAAGCGCGAGTTCGTCGCCGGCGACCTGCGCGACCCCTCGCGCGCCGCGGTCCCGATCGTCGCCGCCATCGGCGGCATGGCCATGCCTGCGCTGATCTACGTGGCGATCAACAGCATCAACGACGCCGGCCGGCCGGTCGGCTGGGCCATCCCGGCCGCCACCGACATCGCCTTCGCCATCGCCGTGCTCGCCGTCGTCGGCTCGTTCCTGCCCACCGGCCTGCGCCTGTTCCTGCTCACGCTGGCGATCGTCGACGACCTCCTGGCCATCACGATCATCGCGATCTTCTACACCTCCGACCTCGACGCGATCTGGCTGCTGCTCGCCCTGCTGCCCATCGCGGCGTTCGGCGCCCTCGTGCAGCAGCGCATCCGCTCGCCCTGGCTGCTGATCCCGCTCGCGGTCACCGCCTGGGCCCTCGTCCACGCCTCCGGGGTGCACGCCACCGTCGCCGGCGTGCTGCTCGGCTTCACCGTCCCGGTCCTGCGTCGCGACGGCCAGGACGGCCCGGGCCTCGCCGAGCACCTCGAGGAGATCGTGCGGCCGCTGTCCTCGACCGTGGCCGTCCCGGTCTTCGCGTTCTTCTCCGCAGGCGTGGCGATCGAGGGCGCCTCCGGGTTCGTCGAGGCGCTGCGGGACCCGGTGACCTTGGGCATCATCGCCGGGCTCGTGATCGGGAAGCCGCTCGGCGTCCTCCTCTTCACCTGGCTCATGGCCCGGTTCACGAAGGCCGAGCTGGACGACGACCTGGAGTGGATCGACCTCGTCGGCGTCGGGCTGCTCGCGGGCATCGGGTTCACCGTCGCGCTGCTCGTGGGCGAGCTGGCGTTCGGTGTCGGCAGCGAGTCCGACGAGCACGTGAAGGTCGGCGTGCTGCTCGGCTCGCTCACGTCGGCCCTGCTCGCCGTGGCGGTGCTGCGCCTGCGCAACCGCGCGTACCGGCTCATCCACGAGCGGGAGACCCGCGACGACGACGCCGACGGAATCCCCGACGTCTACCAGGGCTGAGACGCGGCCGTCAGGACGCCGGCACGAGGGGCCGCGACCACGCACGCTCGACGTCGAGCTGGCCGGTGCGGGCGAACAGCTGCACCTGCTGCGTGGTGGCGAGCGCCCCGGCCAGGTCCGCGAGGTCGGCCGGCACGAAGCCAAGGCCCTGCCAGAACGGACCGGACCGGCGGCTGAACAGCCAGGCCGTGGTGGCGCCGGACCCGGCGGCCCGGTCGAGGGCGAACCGCGCCAGTCGGGTCCCGTGGCCGCCGACACGACGATCGGGGGCCACGGCGACGCTGCGGACCAGCACGTGCGCCCCGTCGTCGCCGGCCTCGTAGCCGGTGCTGCCGACCACGGCGCCGTCGACGTCGCGCTCGATCCAGCAGCGCAGGCCCGGGGCGTCGAGCCCGGCGACCGTCAGGTCGGCGTCGCGGAGGAAGCGAGCGAGGTCCGGCACGTCAGCGGCACGCACCGGCAGGAGCACCGTGGTCAGTCCCCGTCGGGCTCGTTGTCGAGCGAGCTCCAGTCGCCGTCGGACTCGAGCGTGCGGCTGCCGTTCTCGGTGGACACGACGATCGAGCCGTTGCGGCCGACGATCTCGTAGAGCGTGGAGCCCTTCTCGCCGACGAACGCGTCGTTGCCCGGGTCGTAGTCGCCGGCCATGTCGATGACGTCGTCGCCCGCGGGCTTCACGACCACGCGGAACCGCTCGCCCGAGGAGTTCCGCCCGCACACGGACGCCTTGGAGCCGTCGGTGGTGGTGGTCTTGTAGAGGATCACCGGGTACGTGCCGCCGCAGCCGAGGTCGAGTCCCGACGCCTCCTGCTGGCGCACGTTGACCACGCGGGTCCCGCAGTCAGGCAGCAAGCTGTCCTGCTCGACGCCCTCGACGTTGAACTGGGTGTCGGCGTCCTCGCAGCTCGTGGTGGCCGACTCGGTGGGGCTCGGGGTCCCGGTCGGCGACGGCGAGGCCGAGGGGCTCTGCGTGGCCTCCGGCTCCGAGCTGGGTGAGGCGAGCGGCTCGGCGTCGTCGCCTCCACCGCCGATGAGGGCCCAGCCGCCGAGGCCGGCGAGCACCACGAGGACCAGGCCGACGAGGACCAGCCTCAACTTGGGGTTCACGCGCGGCACCTCCCGAGATCGACAGCCGGTCCGGGATCGACGACCAGCACAGCCCTCGACACTAGCAACACGTCCCGATGGCGTGGGGTCGGACGCGTCCGTGGTGGGATCAGGACATGCAACCGGCGCAGCTCTCCCACCGCTACCTCGAGGCACTCGAGGCCGGCGACCTCGCCGGTGTCCTGGCGCTGTTCGCCCCTGACGCGACGGTGGTCTCGCCCCTGTACGGCACCCTCCCGGCGACCGAGTTCTACCCGCTCCTGCTCGCGGACACCGGCCAGTCGCGGCTGACGCTGCGGACGACGATGACCGGCGAGGTCGACGGCCGCACCGTCGTGAGCCTGTGGTTCGACTTCGACTGGACCCTGGCCAGCGGCGAGCCCGCACCCTTCACCGTGGTCGACGTGGCCGAGCTCGACGCGGACGGTCGGATCGATCGGCTGCACATCGTGTACGACACCGCCCCGATCCGCGCGGCCTTCGACCGTCAGCGCGGCGCCGGACCGGCCTGAGCAGCCCGAGCTTCCCGGTCACGTCACGCGCGGGTCGCGAGGATCGCTCCGTGCGACCGGGCGGGGCGATCGGTTCGCGACTCGGTGTGCGTGACGGCGAAGCCGGCCCCCTCGACCTCGGACGACAAGAGGTCGACGGGCCAGTAGTGGGCCGTGGTCATCGCGTGCTCGAACGGTTCCAGCGTCGGCCCGGTGAAGAACCCCAGCGCGAGACCGCCGCCGGGCCGGATGCACCGGGCGAGCTCGGTCAGGGCTGCGCCGATCTGCTCGGGGGCAGTGTGGATCAGTGAGTACCACGCGAGCACACCGCCGAGCGAACCGTCGTCGACGCCCAGGGATTCGGCTCGCCCGACCCGGTAGCGCTGGTCGGGGTAGGCGGTCTGCGCCCTCTCGATCAGCTCGGGCACGGGATCGACGCCCTCGACATCCGTGCCGAGTCCGGCGAGATGGTGCGTCCACTGTCCGGGGCCGCAGCCGACGTCGAGCACAGGCCCCTCGATGCGGCGGGCCCATCTCTCGACGAGTGCCAGGTCGGGGGCGGCCACGTGCTCGATCCGGCCGACCGCCTCGACGTACTCGTCCGCTCTCGCTCCGTACGAACCACGGACGGACTCGAGTGACATGTCCCCAAGCCTCTCGCACCGGACGGCCGTCCCCGAGCCGGGTGCCCGCAGGTCAGCCCGCCCGGCTCACTCCCACTCGATGGTGCCTGGCGGCTTGCTGGTGATGTCGAGGACGACGCGGTTGACGTCCTCCACCTCGTTCGTGATGCGGGTGGAGATCCGCTCGAGCACCTCGTAGGGCAGGCGGCTCCAGTCGGCGGTCATCGCGTCCTCGCTGGAGACGGGGCGCAGCACGATCGGGTGGCCGTAGGTGCGGCCGTCGCCCTGCACGCCCACCGAGCGGACGTCGGCGAGCAGCACGACCGGGAACTGCCAGATGTCGCCGTCGAGACCTGCGGCCGACGTCTCCTCGCGCACGATCGCGTCGGCCCGACGCAGGATCGCGAGGCGCTCGGCGTCGACGGCACCCACGATGCGGATGGCGAGACCGGGACCGGGGAACGGGTGCCGGCCGACGATGGCCTCGGGGATGCCGAGCTGGCGGCCCACCTCGCGCACCTCGTCCTTGAACAGGGTGCGCAGCGGCTCCACCAGCGAGAACTCGAGGTCCTCGGGCAGGCCGCCCACGTTGTGGTGGCTCTTGATGTTGGCCGCACCCTCGCCGCCGCCGGACTCGACGACGTCGGGGTAGAGCGTGCCCTGCACCAGGAACTTGACCGGCGGGCCCGGGGTGGCCAGCACCTCCCGCTCGGCCTCCTCGAACACGCGGATGAACTCGCGGCCGATGATCTTGCGCTTGGTCTCGGGGTCGCTCACCCCGGCCAGGTGGCCGAGAAACCGCTCCCGCGCGTCGACGACCTTGAGGTCGACCCCCGTGGCCTCGACGTAGTCCCGCTCGACCTGCTCGGCCTCGCCCTCGCGCAGCAGCCCGTGGTCGACGAAGACGGCCGTGAGCCGGTCGCCCACCGCGCGCTGGACCAGAGCGGTCGAGACGGCCGAGTCGACGCCGCCGGACAACGCCGAGATGACCCGGGCGTCGCCGACCTCGGAGCGGATCTTCTCGACCTGCTCCTCGACGATGTTGACGCTGGTCCACGTCTGGCGGCATCCGGCGATCTCGACGAGGAACCGCTCCAGCACCTGCTGGCCGTGCTCGGAGTGCAGGACCTCGGGGTGCCACTGCACCCCGGCGAGTCGACGGTCGGTGTTCTCGAACGCCGCCACCGTCGCCCGCGGGGAGCGCGCGTTGACGGTGAAGCCGTCGGGTGCGCCGACGACCTCGTCGCCGTGCGACATCCACGAGGTGATGGGGCCGGGCAGTCCCTGGAGCAGGGTCCCGGGGTCGAGCACCTCGACCGAGGTGCGTCCGTACTCACGCTGGCCGGTGCGGGCGACGTCGCCGCCGAGCGCCGCGGCCATGGCCATGAAGCCGTAGCAGATGCCGAAGACCGGCACGTCGGACTCCACCATGGTCGGGTCGAGCTGGGGGGCGCCCGGCTCGTACACCGACGACGGGCCGCCCGAGAGGATGATCGCGGCCGGCTTGCGGGCGAGGATCTCCTCGACGGGCATCGTGTGCGGCACGATCTCGGAGTAGACGCGCGCCTCGCGGACCCGCCTCGCGATCAGCTGCGCGTACTGGGCGCCGTAGTCGACGACGAGGACGAGGTCGTGGTCTGGAGTCACCCCGTCATCGTATCGGTCGAAATATTTCTCCAGACCCTCGTAACCCCCTCTGGGGAGCGTCGTTGATCAGGACGGATCTCACTACACTCCCTCCCGTGAGATCCACCGTGCCCGCTCCTCGTGGCACATACAGGACCCGGCCCGTGAGCTCCCTCCAGGCCGGGTCCTGTGCTGTCCGGCACTCCCCCGCCCCAGCGCCGTAGATTGGCTGCGATGTCCGTCCTCGAGATCGTCCTCTCCGTCACCTGCGCCGCGCTGGCCGTGTCGCTCGTCGTGGCCTGGGGCCTGCTGCTCGGCGCACGCCGCCGCATCGCGCAGCTGAAGCGGGCGATCCGGACCGAACGGCCGCGCATCCGGCTGGTGCCCACGCCGTCCGACGCCGTCCGCACCGTCGTCGGCACCGCGATCAGCCTGAAGGACAAGGGCTTCAGCGGAACGCTGCGCAGCTCGATCGACGACCTCGCCCGCTGGGCCGACGTGGAGCGTCCCGACCTCGCCCGCATGGCCTCGCGCGACGGGACCGTGGCGATCCTGTTCTCCGACATCGAGGGCTCGACTGCCCTCAACCACGCCCTGGGCGACCGCGGCTGGGTGCAGCTGCTCTCGCGGCACGACGCTGTCGTCAACCGGGCCGTCAGCCGCAACGGCGGCTACGTCATCAAGACCCAGGGCGACGGATTCATGGTGGCGTTCACCGACGCCGCGCAGGCGGTGGCCGCCGCGGCCGAGGTGCAGCGTCGGATCACCCGTGCGCGGCCCGGGTCACGCCTGAGCGGGGTGGCGGTGCGGATCGGCGTGCACCAGGGCTCGGCGGTGCACCGCGACGGCGACCTGTTCGGCCGCAACGTCGCCTACGCGGCACGCGTGGCGGCCCAGGCCGAGGGCGGCGAGGTGCTCGTGAGCGATGGTGCGCTCGAGTCGCTGGAGGAGACCCACGGCGAGGACAGGCCCGCCGTGCTGGAGAGCCGCGAGGTCGACCTCAAGGGGATCCCGGGCAGGCAGGTCGTCCACGCGATCGACTGGAAGGTCTGAGCGCGAGCGCTCGGCCCCCCGCTCGGCCGGTGCGGATTCCACCGTCTCAGCGCTGAGACGGTGGAATCCGCACCGCGCGGGGCGTGGCCGCCCGATTCGGTGGAGAACTCACCGCTCGGGGGGGGATCAGTCGAGGCGCTCGGTGGCCTTCTGCTGCAGCTTGGAGGCGAAGTTCGGGTCGTGGTCGAGCAGCTCGGCCACGTCGGAGTCGGTCAGGTGCAGGGCCTTGACGGGCGTCTTCGCCACGACGGTCGCGTTGCGCAGCTTGCCGTTGACCAGGGCCATCTCACCGATCACGTCGCCGGCCTCCAGCTCGGCGATCGGCTGCTTCTGGCGCCGCACCTCCATCGTCCCCTCGAGGATGATGTACGCCTTGTCGGCGGGGGTGTTCTCGATCATGACCGCCCAGCCCTCGGGGATGTTGACCGGACGACCGACGCCGGCGAGCTTCTCGACGGTCTCGGCGTCGAAGTCGGTGACGCGCGTCAGTGCGTCGATGGTCTCGCGGTCTGCCTTGCGTGCCATGGCTTCCTCTCGGTCGTGCGACACCGGGGTGGGAGGGCGCCGCAACTCGTCCAACGACTCGAGCGGAGGGAGGACACGCCGCGGCATGCTGACGGTACGCTGCCGCACGTCCCCACCGCCAGCCCTGGAAGGTCCGACGTGGACGATCGTCCCTCCCGCTCGGCCACCCGGTCCCGGCGTGCCTTCGGGTCGGTGCTGCTCGGTCCGGCCGAGCAGGACCCCAGCCGGCTGAGGTTCCGCATCCAGCTGCTGCTCACCCTCTTCCTGGTGAGCACCAACGTCATCGGTGCCGGCATCGTCTTCGTGCTCTCGGTCTTCGTGGTGCCCAGCCCCGCGCCCACGCGGGACATGGCGTACGCGCTCGCCGTGGCCGTGCCCTGCTACGTCGGGCTCGCGGTGCTCGTCGGCGCCACCTGGGGCACGTCGGCCACGCTCAAGGCGCAGCGGTGGGCCATCGAGGGACGTGAGCCCGGGCCCAAGGACCGACGCCGCGCGCTGCGCGCCCCCCGCATGCTGACCCTGCTGCAGGCCGCGCTCTGGATCCTCGCGACCATCCTGTTCACGGTGCTCTCGCTGGTCGTGCAGGAGGAGCGCGCCCTGTCGACCGGTCTCACGGTCGGCATCGCCTCCATCGTCGTCACGACCATCGCCTACCTGCTCGCGGAGTTCGCGATGCGGCCCGTGGCCGCACGCGCCCTCAGCGGCGCGGTCATGAAGAAGCCGCGCGGGCTCGGCGCCGCCACCCGGGTCCTCATGTTCTGGTGGCTCGGCACGGGCGCACCCGTCGTGGGCCTGGTCGTGGTGGGCATCCTGGCCCTCTCCACCGACCAGCTGACGCTCAGCGAGCTGGCCGTCGTCGCCCTCGTGCTCGGCAGCGTCGTGCTCTGCTTCGGCTTCTTCGTCATGTGGTTGACGGCGCGCGCCGTCGTGCAGCCGATCACGGGGGTCACCGCGGCGATGCGCGAGGTGGAGCGCGGCGAGTTCGGCACCACCATCGAGGTGTTCGACGGCTCCGAGCTCGGCATGCTGCAGTCCGGCTTCAACCAGATGTCCACGGGCCTGCTCGAGCGGGAGCGGCTGCGCGACGCCTTCGGGCGGCACGTGGGACGCGACGTGGCCGAGGCCGCTCTCGGGGAGATCCGGCTGGGCGGTGAGACCCGCGAGGTCTCGGTGCTGTTCACCGACCTCGTCGGCTCCACCACGTACGCCGAGCAGCGCGACCCCGACGAGGTCGTGGGCATGCTCAACGACTACTTCGGCGTGATCATCGCCGAGGTCGACGCCCACGGCGGGCTGGTCAACAAGTTCATGGGCGACGCCGTGCTGGCGGTCTTCGGCGCTCCGCGCCCGCTCGACGACCACCCCGGGCAGGCCCTCGCGGCCGCTCGTCGCATCGGGGAGCGGCTCGAGACCGAGCTCGTCGGCGTCCGCGCCGGGATCGGGGTGGCCACCGGCCGCGCCGTCGCAGGCTACGTCGGCGACGAGTCCCGCTACGAGTTCACCGTCATCGGCGACGCGGTCAACGCCGCGTCGCGCCTCACCGAGCTGGCCAAGGACGTCGACGGCGGGGTGCTGGCCGACCTGCAGGCCGTCGAGGCGGCCGGGTCCGAGGAGTCGGCGCACTGGGCGTCGCACGGCAGCACCGTCCTCCGCGGCCGCTCCGACGAGACGCGGACCGCGGTGCCGCGGCGCACCTCGTCCGCGTCCTGAGGCCGTAGGCCTGCCACGCCTGTCCCACGATTCCCATCACCTGATGGGAATCCCCCCACCTGCGGATGCAACCCCCGGTGAGTGAGGGGAAACCATGGTGGGCTCACGATTCCCCTCACCTGATGGGAATCGTGAGCCGACGGCCGAAGCCTCAGCTGACCCCGACGATGGGCAGCCGGAGGGCGCCGGGGGCGTCGTCGGGGACCACGGGGCTCTTGGGTGCGATCGGCTCCATGGACCGGAAGCCCTCGCCCACGGCGGGCCGGACGTCGGTCTCGCCACGGTTGGGCCAGTAGGCCATGGCCCGCTCGGCCTGGGCCGTGATGGTCAGCGACGGGTTGACGCCCAGGTTCGCGCTGATCGCGGAGCCGTCGACCACGTGCAGGCCCTCGTACCCGTACAGGCGGTGGTAAGGGTCGATGACGCCCGTCTCGGGCGAGTCGCCGATGCAGGCGCCGCCCATGAAGTGCGCCGTGAGCGGCACGTTGAACGGCTCGCCGATGGTGCCGCCGGGGGTGCCCCCCATGTGCTCGGCCATGCGCTGCACCGCCACGTGCCCGGGCTCGATGAACGCCGGGTTGGGCGCACCGTGGCCCTGGCGCGACGTGAGCACCTTGCGGCCGAGCAGGTTGCGCTTCGTGTACGTGGTGATCGAATTGTCGTGCGTCTGCATGACGAGCGCGATGATGGTGCGCTCGGACCAGTGCCGCAGGTCGTACAGCTTGAACAGGTTGCGCTTCTGGTTCCACATCTCCTTGAGCCAGGTCTTCCAGCGCTTCGTCGGCAGGCTGCCGTCGGTGAGGACGGTCTGCAGCAGCGACATCGCGTTGGAGCCGCGGCCGTAGCGGCACGGCTCGATGTGGGTGAACTCGTCGGGGTGGAACGAGGAGGTGATCGCCACGCCCTCGGAGTAGTCGATGTCCTTGCCGTCGGAGATCGAGCCCAGGAGCGCCTCGGAGTTGGTGCGCGTGAGCAGGCCCAGGCGGTCGGAGACCTTCGGCAGCACGCCGCGGTCCTTCATGCGGTGCAGCAGCTTCTGGGTGCCCATCGAGCTGGCGGCGAAGATCACCTGCTCGGCGGTGATGACCTTGTGCTTGCGGAAGCGCTTGTTGGTGCCACGGGTCTCGACGGCGTAGCCCCCGCCGGGCAGCGGCGTGACCGACACGACGGTCGTCAGGGCGTGGATCTCGGCGCCGTTCTGCTCGGCCAGGTGCAGGTAGTTCTTGACGAGCGTGTTCTTGGCGTTGTGCCGGCACCCCGTCATGCACTCACCGCAGTTGATGCAGGCGTTGCGGTCGGGTCCGGCGCCGCCGAAGTACGGGTCGGCGACCTTCGCGCCGGGCTCGTCGCCGAACAGCACGCCGACGGGCGTGTGGTGGAACGTGCCCTCCACGCCCATGTCGGCCGCGACCTTCTTGATGATCCGGTCGGCCGGGGTCTCGAAGGGGTAGGTGGCCACGCCGAGCATCCGCTTGGCCTGGTCGTAGTAGGGCGCCAGCTCGGCCTTCCAGTCGGCGATGTGGCCCCAGGCGGGGTCCTTGTAGAACGGGTCGAGCGGCTCGTAGAGCGTGTTGGCGTACACGAGCGACCCGCCACCCACGCCGGCACCGGAGAGGATGAGGACGTCCTTGAGCTTGTCGATGCGCTGGATCCCGTAGCAGCCCAGCTGCGGCATCCAGAGGAACTTGCGCAGCCGCCAGGACGTCTTGGCGAAGTCCTCGTCGCGGAAGCGCTTGCCGGCCTCGAGCACCGCGACCTTGTAGCCCTTCTCGGTCAGGCGGAGCGCGGACACGCTGCCGCCGAAGCCTGAGCCGATGACGATGACGTCGTGGTCGAATGCCATGGGATACCTCTCGTCGTGCTGCGGGGTCGTGCTGGGTGGGGTCGTGAGGGAGCGAGACGCTGCGGTGTCGTGCTGGGGGGTCGTGCTGGGGGTCAGGCGCGCCGGGTGCGTCGCAGCACCTTGAGGCCGAGCGTGAGGGCCCGAGCGTAGGTCTTGGCGGGGACGAACGCAGGGCCGGCCATCGGCACGGCGCGCTGGACGGCCACCGACTGCGGCTCGGTGTAGCGCAGGATGCCCTCGGCGCCCTGGCGGCGGCCCACGCCCGAGCTGCGCATGCCGCCCATGGGGGCGTCGATGCTGCCGAACGTGGCGGCGAAGCCCTCGTTGATGTTGACCGTGCCGGCCTTGATGCGCGGCGCGACGAGGCGCGCCTGGCGGACCGGGCCGAAGATGCTCGCGTTCAGGCCGTACTCGCCGGCGTTGGCGAGCGCGATCGCGTCCTCGACGGTGCGGTAGCGGTACAGCGAGACGAGCGGGCCGAACGTCTCCTCGGCGAAGCAGGCGGCCGCCTCGGTGACGCCCTCCAGGACGGTGGGCTCGTAGAAGTAGGGGCCGAGGTCGGGCCGGGCCCGCCCACCGGCGAGGACGGTCGCGCCGTTGGCGACGGCGTCGTCGACGTGCTTGGTGACGGTCTCGACCTGGCTCTGGGAGATGAGCGAGCCCATGTCGGCGTCCCAGTCGAAGCTGGCGCCGAGGCTGAGCGCGCGCACTCGCCGCACGAAGGCGTCGCGGAAGGAGTCGTAGAGCGCCTCGGGCACGTAGATGCGCTCGATGGACACGCACAGCTGGCCCGCCGAGGAGAAGGCGGCGTTGACGGCGCCGGCCGCGGCGCGCTCGACGTCGGCACCGGGAAGCACGATCATCGGGTTCTTGCCGCCGAGCTCGAGCGAGCAGCTGACCAGCCGCTCGGCGGCCTGCTTGGCCACGAGGGTGCCGGTGGCGGTGGAGCCCGTGAAGCAGATGTAGTCGGCGCGCTCGATGATCGCGGTCCCGACGACGGAGCCGGCCCCGCTGACGACCTGCCAGACGTCGGTGGGGATGCCCGCGCGGCGCAGCAGCTCCACGCCGGCGAGCGCGATCAGCGGGCTCTGGCTGTCGGGCTTGTGCACCACGGCGTTGCCGGCGGCGACGGCGGGCAGACCGTCGGCGATGGCCATGGTCAGGGGGTAGTTCCAGGGGCTGATGACGCCCACGACCCCCTTCGGCACCTGGTTCACGTGCACGCTCGTGAGCCCGGGCAGGGCGCCGTTGCGCCGACGCGTGCGCAGCTGGCTGCGCAGGCGCCGGGCGTAGAACCGGGCGGTGAGCGCCAGGTGGGCCACCTCGTCGAAGGCGTGCGCACGCGCCTTGCCGGACTCCAGCTGGATGAGGTCGAGCAGCTCGTCCTGGTGGGCGAGCACCAGGTCGTGCAGGCGCAGCAGCGCGGCCGACCGGGCCTCGAGCGGCGTGCGGGCCCAGCGCTCCTGGGCGATGCGGGCGGCGTCGAACGCGGCCTCGACGTCGTCGATCGAGGAGACGGGGATCTCCGCGACGGCCTCGCCCGTGAGCGGCGTGCGGGTGGTGCGGGTCTCGCCGCTCGTGCTGCGGATGAGGGCGGTGAGGCTCGTGACGCGGGAGGCGGGGACGACGCTGGCGGCGGACATGCTGCTCAGGATACCGCCGGTATGTGGAACGCGACAGGGCTTGTGTCACATCGGGGACGTCACACGTCAGCCGAGCAGGCCCTCGCCCCAGAACCCCTTCGCCCCGAGTCCGGGCGGGCACGCGAACAACCCGGAGCTGCGGTGCACGATGTACTCGTTGAGCGCGTCGTTGGTGCTGCCCGCGAGGGTGCGCTGGATGCGCACGAACTGCTCGGGCGAGCGCTGGAAGCTGATGAAGAACAGCCCCGCCGCCAGCTGGCCCAGACCGTCGGTCCCGTTCACGAAGTTGTAGCCGCGGCGCAGGATCTTGGCGCCGCCGTTGGAGTCGGGGTGCGCCATCCGCACGTGCGAGAGGGTGGGGATGGCCGGCTCGCCGTCGGCGCCCTTGGCGGCCAGGTCGATCGCGGCGTGCTCGTCGCCGCCCGACAGCGGTCCGCCCGACCCCTTGGCCCGGCCGATGATCGCCTCCTGACCGGCCAGCGGCTCGCGGTCCCACGTCTCGATGCGCATGTCGATGCGTCGGGCCACCAGGTAGGACCCGCCCACCAGCCAGTCCGGTCCGTCGGACTCCTGCACCCACACGACGTCGTCGACGTCGCGGTCCTCGGACTTGACGTTGGCCGTCCCGTCCTTGAACCCGAAGAGGTTGCGCGGCGTCACCTGGGCGGCCGAGGTGGACGACGTGCGTCCGAAGCCCAGCTGGCTGTAGCGGACCGACGCCCGCCCGAAGGCGATGCGCACGAGGTTGCGGACCGCGTGCACGGCCACCTGCGGGTCGTTGGCACACGCCTGGATGGCGATGTCGCCACCGGTGAGCGCCGGGTCGAGCCGGTCGCCGGAGAAGGCCGGCAGATCGACGAGCTCGGCGGGCCGTCGACCGTCTAGGCCGAACCGGGCCTTCCCGTCGCGCTCGAAGAGGCTGGGGCCGAAGCCGATCGTGAGGGTCAGGCCCGACGCGGGCAGACCCAACGCCTCCCCGGTGTCCTCCGGCGGGGCGAGCGGGGTCCCGGCGACCGCGCCGTACACCCCGACCTCGTTGCCCTGCGTGAGGCGGCGCGCGGCCTGCGTCCACTCCTTCAGCAGCGACACCAGCTCGTCACGGCTCTCGGTGGTCACGTCGAGCACCACGAAGTGCAGACGGTCCTGGGCCGGGGTGAGGATCCCCGCCTGGTGCCGGCCCTCGAACGCGACCGGGACCGCGTCGGGGTCGGGCGCGACCGGCTCGTCGCGGGTGGCGGCCACCGCGTAGCCACCGGCGGCCCCCGCAGCGAGCGCGCCGACCCCGGCCGCCCCCAGCAGGGAACGACGGGAGACACCGCTGCGCTCGGTCACGATCGCCATCCTGCCGTGCTCGCGCCCGTGGGGCAGGTGGTCACGCCGAGGCGGCCACGACGGCCGCGACCTTGCTGATCGGCTCGCTCAGGGCGGCGACGGCGTCGGAGAGCTTCTTGACCTGTGCCTTCGTGAGCGTGTCGTAGCCGACCCACTCGCCGCTGTCGGCGTCCTGGTGCTGGTCGAGCTCGGTGTCGAGCGCCTCGAAGCGCTGGTCGATGAGCGTCACCAGCTCGGGGTCGGCCTTCTCCAGCACGGGGCGCAGGGCCGCGATGGCCGCCTGGGACCCCTCGATGTTGGCCTTGAAGTCCCAGAGGTCGGTGTGGCTGAACTCGTCCTCCTCGCCGGTGATCTTGCCGGTGGCGACCTCGTCGAGCAGACCCTTGGAGCCCTGGGCCAGCTGCAGCGCGGTGAGCGGCTGCTCCTTGCTGAGCTCGACGACCTTCTTCACGTTGGCGAGCAGCTCGTCGGCGTAGGGGTCCATGCCCTTCGTGTCGCCCTCGACCCACAGCTGCTTCTCGATGCGGTGCCAGCCGGTGAAGTCGCGGCCCTCGGCCTTCGCGTCGGGCTCACGGCCGTCGGTGATGGGGTCGAGGTCGCCGAAGATCTCGGCGACGGGCTCGATGCGCTCCCAGTAGGTGCGGGCCCGCGGGAACAGCGCCTTGGCCTCGTCGACCTCGCCGGCCTTGACGGCGTCGACGAACTCGGTGGTCTTGTCGATCAGGGCGCCGGTCTGGCTCTCGACGTAGCGCTCGTAGCTCGCGGCGGCGGCCTTGAGCTCCTCGGAGTCCGACAGGTCCTTCGCCGGCGCGCCCGTCACGGACAGCGCCTGGCGGATGCCGTCGCCGACCATGCCCGGCTTGCAGGCGCCCTCGTACGAGCCCTTCGGCAGGTCGACGACCAGGTCCCGCGACAGGCCGGGGCCGACGTTCTCGACCTCGCCCATGATGCGGTCGCCCTCGGCGTACACGTAGAACTCGGTGACCTTGGAGCCCTTGTTGGTCACCTGGAAGGTGGTCGGGCCGGCGTCGAGCTTCGTGGCGGACACCTCGCACGAGGAGTCCGATGCGGCGACGGCGACGGTCCCGTCGCCCGCGGCCGGCTTCTCGGCGCAGGCGCCGAGCAGGGAGAGGGAGACGGCCACCAGGCCGGTGGCGGCGAGACTGCGGTGCATGAGGATCCTTCGGGAACGGGCGTCCAGGTGAGGACAGCCTCACCATGGTAGTCCCGCACCGGTTCCCCCACGCAACGATCCGGAGTGTGACGTGCGCCGGCCGCTCACCCGCCCCCTCGACCCGCCCCCTATCGGTGGATCCTCAACCGCAAGGCTGCCGCTGCGGTTGAGGATCCACCGATGGGGGGCAGGGGGCGGGGCACGCGGCCGACGGATCTTCACACGATCTCCAGGTCGCTCCCCCACCCCGGGACGCGCACCGAACCTAGGGTCGGGTCCATGACCGCCGAAGCCCGTCGCACCATCCTCGTCGTCGAGGACGAGCCGCTCATCAACCAGATGGTGACCGACCGCCTCCGCGCCGAGGGCCACGACGTGGTCCAGGCGCACGACGGGCCGGGGGCCGTGGTCGCGTTCGAGGAGCACGACCCCGACCTGGTCGTGCTGGACCTCATGCTCCCCGGGTTCGACGGGCTGGAGGTGTGCCGACGCGTGCAGGCCCTGCGTCCGGTCCCCGTGCTGATGCTCACCGCACGCGACGACGAGACCGACGTGCTCGTGGGCCTCGGCGTCGGCGCCGACGACTACGTGACCAAGCCGTTCCGCCAGCGTGAGCTGGTGGCTCGCGTCCATGCCCTCCTGCGCCGCGTCGACCGGGCCGCCGAGCTGGCCGCGCAGGCAGCGCCGACGCGCACCGTCGGCTCGCTCGCCGTCGACGGCGCCACCCGTCGGGTGAGGGTCGACGGTGCCGACGTGCACCTCACGCCGCTGGAGTTCGACCTCCTCACGGCACTCGCCGCCGAGCCCGGGTCGGTGCGCAGCCGCGAGGAGCTCATGCAGGAGGTGTGGGGCTGGTCCGACGCCTCGGGCACCCGCACCCTCGACAGCCACGTGAAGGCCCTGCGCGCGAAGATCGGCGCCGACCGGGTGCGCACGGTGCACGGCGTCGGGTACGCCCTGGAGGAACGATGAGCCCCCGACCTCCCAGCACGAGACCGACCAGCACTGGACCGACGGGCGCTCGACCGACGGGCGGCGCGCGTCCGCTCGACGCGGTCGGCTCGATCAAGGCCAAGCTGGGCCTGCTCGTCGGCGCGAGCACGGTGGTCGCCGCACTCCTCGCCCAGATCGGCGACCGGGCCGGCCTGCCCGTCTGGGTCTCCCTGCCGGTCACGGTGGGGGCCGCGCTGCTCGTGACGCAGTGGCTCGCCCGCGGCATGACCTCGCCGCTTCGCACCATGACCGACGCCACCGCGCGCATGTCGGCGGGCGACTACGGCGTCCGTGTCGGCGTGACGTCCGACGACGAGGTCGGCCGGCTCGCCCGCGCGTTCGACGCCATGGCCGCCGCGCTGGAGTCGACCGACCGCGAGCGCCGCCAGCTGGTCGCGACCGTGGCGCACGAGCTGCGCACCCCGCTCACCGCGCAGCGGGCGCTGCTGGAGAACCTGGCCGACGGCGTCGTCCAGCCCGACGACGCGGCGCTCGGCGCCGCGCTGCACCAGGCGGAGCGCCTGAGCGACCTGGTGGCCGACCTGCTCGACCTGTCGCGGATCGACGCGGGTGTGGCGCCGCTGCGCCTCGAGGACGTCGACGTCGAGTCGCTCGTGCGGTCCGTCGTCGACGAGAGCCCCGACCGGGGGCGCGACACGTCCGTGACCGTGGAGGTGTCGCCACCCGATCTCGCCGTCCGCGCCGATCCCGGTCGACTCGCCCAAGTGGTGGCGAACCTGGTCGACAACGCCGTCCGGCACAGCCCGACCGGGCGCTCGGTCCGGGTGAGCGCCTCGGCCGAGGACGGCCGGTGGCACCTCGACGTCCGCGACGAGGGCCCGGGCATCCCGTCCGACCTCGAGGACCGCGTCTTCGAGCGGTTCGGCACCGGCCCCGACGCAGGGGGTGGCACCGGCCTCGGGCTCGCGATCACCCGCTGGGTCTGCGAGCTGCACGGCGGCACCGTCGACGTCGTGCCCTCCACCGCGGGAGCGCACCTTCGCGCCACCCTTCCGCGGGACCCCCGTCCCACACCCCGTCCGGCCGCCGCCCTGACCTCGACCTTCCCGCGCTATCCGAGGAGCACCCCCATGCCCGAGAGCACACCCCACGACACCACCGTGACCGTCCCGCCCGGCACTGCAGGCCCGCCCCCAGGCCGAGCCGACGACCTGCTCGCCCGCCTGTGGCCCGAGCGCGCGCTGCCCCCGCAGGTGCCGCTGCTCCTCGCCTCGGCCGGCGTGGGCGTGCTCGGCTCCCTGCTGATCGTCGACCAGCCGATCGGCGTCGGCTCCCTGCTGCTCGCCCTCGCCGTCGCTGCCGTCGTGCTGACGGCGGCACGCGGTCGCTCCCGCGGTGCCGCCGACCCGTTCACGGTCGTGGGCGTGGCACTCGGGGTCGCCCTCGCCTCGATGACGGTGCTGCGCGCGAGTGAGTGGGTCGGGCTCCTCGGGGTGGTCGTGGCCGGCACCACGGTGGCCGTGGCCGTCACCCGAGCCCGGTCGGTCGTCGCGATCCCCGGTGCCGTCGTCGCATGGATCGCGTCCGCCGCCCGCGGGCTGCCGCTCCTCGGTCGGACCCTCTCGGCCACGAGCCGCTCACGCCTGCTGTGGCCGGTGCTGCGCACGACGGCCCTGGCCGCGGGCGGCCTGGTGCTCTTCGGCGGGCTCTTCGCCTCGGGCGACGCCGTCTTCGGCACCTGGGCGTCGAGCATCGTGCCCGACCTCGCCTGGGACTCGGTCGTGGCTCGCGGGTTCGTCTGCTTCTTCGTCGCCGGCGTCACCCTGGCCGGCTGCTACCTGGCCCTCAACCCACCGCCCCTGCTCGCCGAGGACCTCCCCACCGGACGACCGGTGCGGCACCGGTGGGAGTGGCTCGTGCCGCTCGGCACCGTCGTCGCCCTGTTCGTCGCCTTCCTCGTGGCGCAGTCCGCGGCGATGTGGGGTGGCCGCGACTACCTGCAGCGCACCACCGGCCTGACCTACGCCGAGTACGTGCACCAGGGCTTCGGCCAGCTGACGACGGTGACGTTCCTGACCCTCGTCGTCATCGGGGTCGCCGCCCGCAAGGCCCCGCGCACCGACGAGCGGGACAGGCTCGTGCTGCGACTGGTTCTGGGGCTGCTGTGCGTGCTGACGCTCGCGGTCGTCGTGTCCGCCCTCTACCGGATGGATCTGTACCAGGAGGCCTACGGCTACACCGTGCTCCGCCTCGCCGTCGTGGGCTTCGAGCTGTGGCTCGGGCTGCTCGTGGCACTCACCCTGGTCGCGGTCGGCCGGCTCACCGGGACCTGGCTGCCGCGGGTCGCGCTGCTGTCCGGCGCCGGCGTCCTGCTGGTCCTCGGCCTGATGAATCCCGCCGGCTGGGTGGCCACCCACAACGTGGAGCGGTTCGCCGAGACCGGGACCCTCGACGTCGACTACCTGCGCTCGCTCGGCGACGACGCCGTGCCGTCGATCGTGGCGGGCCTGCCCGAGCGGACGGCCGCGTGCGTCCTGGACGATCCGTACGGCCCGACGGAGACCGACGACGGCGGTGCCTGGTCCTGGAACCTGGGCCGGGAGCGCGCCGACCGGGCACGGGCCGAGGTGGCCGCGGTCCCGTCCGACAGGTCGTGCCTCACCATCGCGCGTGAGTGAGGTCAGCGCGTGAGGACGACCATCCAGCCGATCATCGCGGCACACCCTGCGACACCGACGACAAGGCCGACGAGAGGCCAGTGCCACGTGCGTCTGCGCCGGATCGCCCCGCGGACGATGAGCAGCGCCGAGCCGAGGACGGCGGTCGCCAGCACCAGCCAGAGGACGGCGATGCCCAGGAAGAACAGCAGTCCTCCCCCGTCGCCGCACAGCAGTGCGCCGTCGTCGGAGGAGGTTCCGCAACCGTCGGCCGCCATGACCAGCAGCAGCGCCATGACGCCGGCGACGGCGGACAGGGCGGAGAGCCCGAGCCACAGGACGGTCGCGACCACGACGTCGGCGGCGCGCACGGGGCCGAGGTCGGCCGGAAGCGACGGCAGCCGGCTGCCGGTGCCGTCCGGCGCCGACCCGTCGATCACGCGACGACGACCTCGACCCGCTGGAACTCCTTGAGCTCGGTGTAGCCCGTGGTGGCCATCGCGCGGCGGAGGGCCCCGATGAGGTTCATCGTGCCGTCGGGCACCGACGACGGGCCGAAGAGCACCGACTCGAGCGAGCCGACGGTGCCGATCTCGACGCGCTTGCCGCGCGGCAGCTCGGCGTGCCACGCCTCGGCACCCCAGTGGAAGCCGCGGCCCGGGGCCTCGGTGGCACGGGCGAACGGGGAGCCGATCATGACGGCATCGGCCCCGCACGCGACGGCCTTGGCGATGTCGCCGCTGCGGCCGATCGAGCCGTCGGCGATGACGTGCACGTAGCGGCCGCCCGACTCGTCGAGGTAGTCGCGGCGGGCCGCGGCGACGTCGGCGACGGCCGAGGCCATGGGCACCGCGACGCCGAGCACCGACCGCGTGGTGTGCGCGGCTCCGCCGCCGAAGCCGACGAGGACGCCCGCCGCGCCGGTGCGCATGAGGTGCAGGGCGGCCTGGTAGGTGGCGCAGCCGCCGACGATCACGGGGACGTCGAGCTCGTAGATGAACTCCTTGAGGTTGAGCGGCTCCGTCTGGCTCGAGACGTGCTCGGCCGAGACGGTGGTGCCGCGGATGACGAAGAGGTCGACCCCGGCCTCCACGACCACGTCGGAGAACTGCTTGGTGCGCTGCGGCGAGAGCGCGGCGGCCACCGTGACGCCGGCGTCGCGGATCTCGCGGAGGCGGTCCTTGATCAGCTCGGCCTTGATCGGCTCGCCGTAGATCTCCTGCAGCCGTGCGGTCGCGGCGACGGCGTCGAGGGACGCGATCTCGGCGAGCAGGGGGGTGGGGTCCTCGTAGCGGGTCCACAGACCCTCGAGGTCGAGCACGCCGAGCCCACCGTGGCGACCGAGCGCGATCACGGTCTCAGGGCTCATCACCGAGTCCATCGGTGCGGCGATGACCGGGAGCTCGAAGCGGTAGGCGTCGATCTGCCAGGCCGTCGAGACCTCCTCGGGGTCGCGGGTGCGCCGGCTGGGCACGATCGCGATGTCGTCGAAGGAGTAGGCGCGGCGGCCGCGCTTGGCGGCGCCGATGTCGAGCTCAGGCATGCGTCCCACCCTAGTGGCGACGGACGTCACGTCTCGCCGGGCGTCGTCGCGCGTCCCACCCAGGGTCCTCGTCCTCAGAGGTAGGTAGCGCGCGGAATCGGCGGGGCGGAGGTAGGTAGCGCGCGGAAACGGGCCTCGTATCCACGTGCCACCTACCTGCGACGCGCGAGATCCGCGGGTCACCTACCTCTGACGGCGATTCCGCGGGCTACCTACCTCTGACGGCCGCGCGCCTCGCGCTCGGCGAGCGCCTTGAGGTTGAGCAGCTGGCGGCGCGCCATCGGGAGGTCGCCCAGCGACAGCAGGTCGACGAGGGGCCGACGGCCTCGGGAGACGAGCTTGAGCAGCAGCCGGGTGCCTTCATCCCCCACGGGCCCGACGCGGTAGCTCATGACGGCAGGGCCGATCCGGGCCGTGAGCTCACGGCCGGGCTCCACCGCGAGCACACGCCCGACCTGGCGTCCCATCGCCGTCATGAACACCTCGCCGACGACGGGGTCGGGCAGGTCGGCGCGCACCCGCGGCGAGCGTCGGCCGAGGTTGTCGACCCAGTCGTAGGAGTACGGGGCCAGCCTCAGCTGGCGCACCCACGCCCACACCACCTCGGCCGGCGCGTCGACGGTGACGCCCCGCCACGCCTGCATCGGCGCGTCCGACAGCACGGCGTCGCAGCCGTACTCCAGCGCGACCTCGGCGTCGGTGACGCCCCAGCGGTCGCCCAGGACTCGAGGGCGCACCACGGCGGGGCCGTCAGCGTCCGGCGTAGTTGGGGGCCTCGACGGTCATCTGGATGTCGTGCGGGTGGCTCTCCTTGAGCCCCGCCGACGTGATGCGCACGAAGCGACCGCGCTCCTGCAGCTCGGGGATGGTGCGCGAGCCGACGTAGAACATCGACTGGTGCAGGCCACCGACGAGCTGGTGGGCGACGGCACCGAGCGGACCGCGGTAGGCCACCTGGCCCTCGATGCCCTCGGGGACGATCTTGTCGTCGCTGACCACGTCGGCCTGGAAGTAGCGGTCCTTGGAGTAGGACTTCTTGCCGCGCGAGGCCATGGCGCCGATGGAGCCCATGCCGCGATACGTCTTGTACTGCTTGCCGTTCATGAAGATCAGGTCCCCGGGGCTCTCCTCGCAGCCGGCGAGCAGCGAGCCGACCATGACCGAGTCGGCACCCGCGACGAGCGCCTTGGCGATGTCGCCGGAGTACTGCAGCCCGCCGTCGGCGATGACCGGCACGCCCGCCGGCTTGGCGGCGAGCGAAGCCTCGTAGACGGCCGAGATCTGTGGGACGCCCACACCGGCCACCACGCGGGTGGTGCAGATGGAGCCGGGCCCGACGCCGACCTTCACGGCGTCGACGCCGGCGTCGACGAGAGCCTGACTGCCGGCGCGGGTGGCGATGTTGCCGCCGATGACCTGGATGCCGTCGAAGGCGCGGTCGGCCTTGATGCGGCGCACCATGTCGAGCAGCAGGCGGGCGTGACCGTGGGCGGTGTCGACCACGAGCACGTCGACCCCGGCCTCGCGCAGGGCGTTGGCGCGGTCCCAGGAGTCGCCGAAGAAGCCGACCGCGGCACCGACGAGCAGACGGCCCTCGTCGTCCTTGCTGGCGAGCGGGTACTGCTCGGACTTCACGAAGTCCTTGACGGTGATCAGACCGGCGAGCCGGTCGTCGGCGTCGATGATCGGGAGCCGCTCGCGCTTGTGCTGGCGCAGCAGCGACGAGGCGTCCTCACGACTGATGCCGACCGGCCCGGTGACGAGCGGCATGGGCGTCATGACGTCGCCGACGATCGTGGTGGACCACTCCGCGACGGGCGTGAAGCGCAGGTCGCGGTTGGTGATGATGCCGAGGAGCCGGTTGTCGGGGTCGACGACGGGCAGGCCCGAGACGCGGTACTCGCCGCAGATCTCGTCGAGCTCCTCGAGCGTGGCCTTCGGGCCGATCGTGACGGGGTTCGGGATCATGCCCGTCTGGGTGCGCTTGACCAGGTCGACCTGGTAGCTCTGGTCCTCGATGGAGAGGTTGCGGTGCAGGATGCCGATGCCGCCCTCGCGCGCCATGGCGATGGCCATGCGCGACTCGGTGACGGTGTCCATCGCGCTCGACAGCAGCGGGATCCGCAGCGTCAGGTCGCGCGTGAGCCGTGCGGTGGTGTCGACGTCACTCGGGACGACGTCGGTCTCGCCGGGAAGCAGCAGGACGTCGTCGTACGTGAGGCCGAGGCTGGCGAACTTGTCGGGGATGCCCTGCTCCATGCAGCCATGGTACGGCCGCCGACCCCGGGACCCCAGGGGCCCGGACGTGACGTGCCCCGCTACAGCCCCGGCCTCCCCTCGGCCCAGTAGGGCTGCGTCCTCACGGCCTTGCGGTCCAGACCCACGACGTCGCGCAGGAGGGTGCGCTGACGCTGGATGGCCGGACCGTTGCCGGCCAGGTAGGCCACCGGGTCGGGCAGCACGCGCAGCGCCTCGACGTTCGCGCGGATCCAGGCGTCCAGGACCGCACCCGGCGTCTCCACCGCCGGAAGCACCGTGGCCTCCGGCACGAGCGCCCGGGTCGCGTCCACGTCGGGCTCGGGCACCTCGAGCACGGTGACCAGGTCGCGCCCGTCGCGGGCCGCGCGCTCGGCCATGCACAGCGCGAGGCTGATCACGGTCGCGTCGCCGAGCAGCACCGCGGGACGTCCGTCACCGGTCGCCGTCTGCCGCCCACGGCCCGGCACCCCCGCCGGGTCCCAGGTGAAGGCTCGCGCGGACGACCACCGGCAGACCTTCACGGCGTCGCCCTCGGACCAGGCCTCGACCAGGTCGTGGCCGGGCGTCGGGCCGGGATGGTCGTGGCGCTGCACGATGATCATCAGGGCGTCACCCTCGATCAGTGCCGGCGTGTAGTGCCGGAACTCGTTGCGGGACACGCGGAACGCGGTCACGTCGCACGGCTCGATCGTGGCGGACGCGAAGTCGGGACAGCGCAGGACGAGACGGCGCGGGCCCGGCGAGATCACCTCGTTCGCGCCGACGGTGGCCTCGTGGGCCTGGGCCTCGACGTAGTTCGCGAGCAGGGTGGGCGTCTTCGACACGGTGTGCTCCAGGTCGGCCGGATCGGGCGACGACGGCCCCGACCCCTGGGTCGGGGCCGTCGCTGCCCGAGGTGTCAGGACGTGAACGTCTCGAGACCGTCGGCGAAGCGGTCGAAGACGTCGGCGTAGGCCTGCGCCGACGGCGGCGCCACGGACGTCCACGGGATGTAGGCGTCGTTCTCGGCGGCCGTGGTCTTGCCCCAGACCGGCTCCTTCTTCAGCGCGGCCAGGCCGGCACTGCCGATGCGGTCGTCCCAGTAGGCGACGTCGGCGTCGTAGGTGTCGGCCTTCTCCCAGCTGAGCGACTCGAAGTAGCCACCCTCGTCGGGGTTCTTCGGCGTCACGATGTCGAGGCCGATCTCGTCGCGGTAGTACTTGAGGTCGGGGCTGACCTCGGGGTTGGAGACGTAGAACAGGTCGGGCGAGTACGAGACCGCGAGGATCGACGGCTTCGCGCCCTGCGCGACCTTCTCGAGCCGCGCCTGCGCGGTCTCGAAGGCCTCACGGCCCTCGGCGAAGTCGGCCTCGTCGGCACCGAGCGCCGTGGCGGCCTTCTCGGTGGAGTCGATGATCTGCGGGAGCGTCTTGCCGTCGAAGCTGATGACGAGCGTCTGGAACTGCGCGTCGAGCTTCTTCTTGACGTCGGCGTTGACGTACCAGAGGTCGGGCTCGAGGTAGCTGCTGGTGACGACCAGGTCCGGCTCGAGACCGGCCAGCTTCTCGAGGTCGATGTCGCCGTACTCACCGCCACCGGTGACGTCCTCGACGGCGTCGGCGTCGAGTCCGGCAGCCTGGGAGTCGAGCTCGCCGTCGGCGTTCTTCACCGGACCGAAGACGCCGACGATCTTGTCGCCGAGGCCGAGGTCGGTGAGCGCGGCTGCGACCGACGACTGCACGACGAGGCGCTCGGGCGCGGCGTCGAGCTCGAGCTTCGTGCCGAGGTCGTCGGTGTAGGTCCAGGCCTGGTCGGAGCCGGAGTCGTCGTCGGACGAGCCGCACGCGGCGAGCGGGAGCGCGAGAGCCAGGGCGGCGGCAGCCACCGTGCGGCGGAGCAGGGGGGAACGTCGTGTCATGCAGGGCAGCCTAACTTAAGGTTGCCTTACCTGAGCAAGAGGTCAGATCACTAGGCCGGCGTGAGGTGCACCACGCCCGCCGCAGGGTCGGCGGCAACCACCCGGACCTGGCGGCGCTCGCCCTCGCGCAGCCGGTTCGACCCCGTGCCGGGGTCGGTCGCGACCAGCACGGCGGGCTCGAGCAGCATGACGTCCGCGTCCTGCCCGTCCACGTCGACCACCAGCGCCTCGAGCTCCTGACCGACGAACGGGGCGAGCATCGACGCCTCCACCCGGTCCAGCACGCCGCGGGAGGCACGGGACGCGAGGGCGTCGGAGGCCCGCATCGCGTCGGGGACCGACGGCAGCGCCTCGCGCAGCGCCGCCGGGACCTCGCCCCCGCTCGACACCGCCAGGCAGACCTCGCTCGCGAACCGGTCGGCAAGCCGCCTCAGCGGTGCCGTGACCTGGGCGTACGGCGCCCCGACGCCCACGTGCCCCGGGGTCGCGGGCGGCTCTCCGTCGAAGGCGGCGAACGAGGCTCCGCGCAGCAGACGAGTGGCGTCGGTCATGACCGCCAGGTGGGTGACGTCGTCGGCGTCGAGGCCGTCGAGCAGCGCTGCCGGGTCATCACCCGCGTCCACGCCGAGGGCGCGGGCGCGGGCGAGGAACCGCTGCACGTCGCGCGGGTCGGGGTCGGGCAGGGTGCGCAGCAGCCCCACCCGCGCCTCGAGCATGATCGACGCCGCCACGGTGCCGGTGAGCAGCGAGATCTCCGCGTTCCAGTCGTCGGCCTCGCGTCGGACACGCCACACCGCGCGCCACCCGCCCGAGGTCGCCTCGTCGGGCACGACCTCCTGGTCGGGCAGGCCCAGCTCGAGCGCACCCGCAGCCACACGGGCCGCGCGCCGCAGCCGGCCGACGTCGCGCAGCGCCTCGATGCTCGGATGCAGACGTCCGGCGTCGGCGTCGGCCTGGACGGTCGCGTAGTCGAGGCGGGCGACCGACCGCACCAGGGCGCGCTCGACGCGGTGGGCGACGACGGCACCGTCGACGTCGAGGTCGATCGTCCACAGCACGGCGCCCCGCACCTGGTCGGGCAGCAGGCTCAGCGCGCCTTCCGAGAGCACCGGCGGATGCAGCGGCACGCGACCGTCGGGCAGGTAGATGGTCTGCCCGCGTCGGCGGGCCTCCGTGTCGATCGCGCCGCCCAGCGGGACCACACCGAGATCGGCGATGGCGTAGTGCACCCGGAACCCGCCGTCGCGACGCTCGAGGTGGACCGCCTGGTCGAGGTCCATGGCCCCCGGCGGGTCGATGGTGACGAAGGGCAGGCCGGTGCGATCGGTCGTCGCGAGCGGGCCGCGGGCCGCGACCTCCTCGGCCTCGGCGAGCACGTCGTCGGGGAAGTCGTCGGAACGCTCGGCGGCTGGCAGGTCGAGCTCTCGGCGCAGCGTCTCGAACACGTGCGCGACGCTACCAGCGCACCGCACCGACCCGGTTGCGCCGACCTCGGTGGGAGGCAAGGTGGAGACATGGACACGCACATCACCGCCACCCGCACCATCGATGCACCGGCCGGCGAGGTCTTCGCGATCCTGTCCGACCCCCAACGGCACCACGAGATCGACGGCTCCGACATGGTGCGCAGCGACGACCGCTCGGACCGCATCACCGCGGCGGGGCAGTCGTTCCGGATGAACATGCACCACCCGAGGGCCGGGGACTACCAGACCGACAACCACGTGACCGGCTTCGAGCAGGGCTCCCTGCTGGTGTGGCAGACCGGAGCGGTCGACTCCGACCCGGCCGGCTGGGAGTGGGTGTGGCGGCTGACCCCTCTCGGGCGCGACTCGACCGAGGTCAGCGTCACCTACGACTGGTCGAAGGTCACCGACCCGGCCGTCCTGAAGCGGCTGCACTTCCCCGTCGTGCCGCACGAGGCACTCGAGTCGACCCTGGCCAACCTGGCAGCCGCGGTCGCCTGAGTCGGCTCGCCGCACTCACCGTCCGGCGGCGAGCAGGTCCTCGACGGTGGTCAGCTTGACCCGCGGCCGTCCGCTCGCGAGGCCCGCGTCGATCTCGCGGCGCTCGATGGCCCGCACCCCCGCACCGCGGACGAGCTGCGGCTGACGCCGCTGCACCAGCCGGGACAGTGCCCGCTCCGACCGCGACGGGGAGCGAAGTCGGCCGTCGGCCGCATCGCCCAGCAGCGTCGTGACGGTCTCGCCCGCGCACACCCGGTTGGCGCCGATGCCACCGGTCGACCCGCGCTTGGCCCAGCCGACGACGTAGGCGCCGGGAACGGGCTCGCCGGTCGCCGGGTCGACGACCCGGCCGTCGTGGTTCGGGATCAGGCCTCGCTCCTCGTCGAACGGCAGCCCGGGGACCATGCGACCGCGCCGGCCGATCGAGCTGACCAGCAGCTGCGTGGGCGCCTCGGCCTCGCCGTCGGGGCCCGCCACGATCACCGACGCCAACACCCCGTCCCCGTGCGCGGCCGTGACCCGGCGGCCGAAGGCCAGCACGAGCCGCTTGCCCGCGCCGGCACCCCCACCGGGCTCGGACGTCCAGTCGCTCCGCACGCGCGGGAGCCCGGCCAGCAGCGCGGCGTTGGTCCCCGGCTCCGGGGCGGCCAGGGCCGTCGCGACCGCCTCGTCGTCCTCGACGCAGAGCTCGATGCCGTCGGGCAGCGTCAGCAGCTCGGGCCTGGTGAAGGCGGCGTGCTCGGGACCGCGACGACCCAGCAGCACGACCTCGCGCACGTCGGCCCGACGCAGCGCCTCCAGGGCGTGGTCGGCGATCTCCGTGCCGGCCAGTCGACCGGGATCGCTGAGCAGCAGGCGCGCGACGTCGAGCGCGACGTTGCCGTTGCCCACGACGAACACCCTCGCCCCCTGCACGCCGACGGCGTCGCCCGGGACGTCGGGGTCGCCGTTGTACCAGGAGACGACCTCGGTGGATCCGTGCACGCCCTCAAGGTCCTCCCCCACGATGCCGAGCCGTCGGTCCTCGGGGGCGCCGATGCCGTAGACCACCGCGTCGTGGTGCTCGAGCAGCTCCTCGTGCGAGAGGTGCCGACCGACCTCCACGTTCATGAACAGGCGCGCGCGGGGGTGGTCGTAGGTCCAGCCGAAGGTGTCCTGCACCCGCTTGGTCTCCGGGTGGTCCGGCGCCACCCCGCCGCGCAGCAGACCGCCCGGCACCGGGAGCCGGTCGAAGAACGACACGTGCGCGTCGGACGCCGCGAGCAGCTCACGTGCGGTGTAGGTCGCGGCCGGGCCGGTCCCGACCACGGCGACCCGCAGGCCCGTGGGCACGCCCGGGCGCACGCGGGCGTGGGTCTGCTGCTTCGCGACCTCGCGCTCGGGCCGCTGCTCGTAGTAGGCGGCGTTCAGCTCGGCGAACACGGCCTCGCCGCCGCGCAGGATCTCGATCGGCTTGATCGCCGACGCGGGGCAGGCGTCGGCGCAGGCGCCGCAGTCGATGCACGAGCGAGGGTCGACGTAGAGGATGTCGGTCGTGCCGAAGTCGGGCTCTCCCGGCGTCGGGTGGATGCAGTCGACCGGGCACACCTCCACGCAAGAGGCGTCGGAGCAGCAGCTCTGGGTGATGGCGAACGGCATGGCGGCCTCAGAGCATGTGCACGCGGCGGTACAGCCGCTTGGCCGTCGGCGTCAGCAGCCCGGCTTCGGCCAGGAAGTCCATCAGGTGCACGCACGACAGACGCATGAGCGCGTGGTGGTGCTCGTTGTTCTTGGCCGCCTCGACGGCCTCCTTCACGTCGAGCCCGGCCTCGGCGTACACCTCGGGGCGGACGAGGCTCTTGACGATGAAGTAGCCGACGCTCGCGATCTGCAGGGCGCTGGCGCGGCGGCGGGCCTCGGAGATGCCCTTCATGGCCTCGAGGGTCTCGTGGCGCGCGAACTTCATGTGCCGCGACTCCTCGACCACGTGGATCTTGCAGATCGTCTTGACCTGGGGCGAGACGGAGGCGCCGCGCATCCAGTCACGCTGCATGACGTCGAGGACCTCCTCGGCCACCAGGATCGACGTGTAGGCGACCTCGCCGCGCGCCGTCAGCTTGAGCAGCTTGGCGGCCTTGTGCAGCAGCGGGTGGGGCAGGTAGGAGCGACCGGCGATGTGCTGGGCGCCCTTGGCGAACATGATCGAGTGGCGGCACTCGTCGGCGATCTCGGTGAGCGCGAACTGGAACTCGCTGCTCGCGTAGTCCTTGTCGTAGATGTCGACGAGCAGCATCTGCTGCAGGAGCATCTCGAACCAGATGCCGATGCTCGCGACGCTGGCCGCCTCGTGGCGCGTGAGCGTGGCGCGCTGCTCCGGCGTCATGCGCTCCCACAGGTCGGTGCCGAAGAGCGTGCACCACTCGGGGTTCACGCCGTCGTGCAGCGGGTCGAGCGGCGCGTCCCAGTCGACCTCCTTCTCGGGGTCGTAGGACAGCTGGGCCGACGACGACAGGAGCCGCTCGAGCACGCCGTCACGCTCGACCTCCGCACGGAACGCGGCGGCGTCGGGGGTGGTGGGGCGGGTCTCGGTGATCGTCATGGCAGTCTCCTCGGCTACTCGACAACGGTGATGTGACATCGGGAGTGTCGCATCCATACCCACGGTATGGCGAGTCGGTCGCGAGCGCAAGAGACGACCGTCACGCGGCCCCTCGACGGGACGTCGGAGCGCGGATGCACCCGTGCGGTCAGGACGCGGACGTCCCGAACCCCGCGGGGCAGGGTGGGAGATTCCCAGGTCGACCTGGGAAACCTGCAGAAGCACAGGTTGCTACCCGTGCAGTCGTAGGGAAAGCCGTGCAGTCCGGAAGATTCCCAGGTCGACCTGGGAATCTGCGGCACGGGTCAGGGGCGGTCGGCGAGCCAGGACTCGGCCAGGCGGGCGGGTGCGCGCGCGAGCCAGGCGTCCTCGACCGCGGTCTCCAGCCGGGCGGGGTCCACCATGTCGAGCTCGACCAGGAAGCCGGGGTGGTTCGCCAGGTGCTCGATGGTGAAGAAGCCCGGCACCCCCTCGCCGAGGATCGCGTCGCGGTCGGCGAGGTCCTCGGTGCGCAGACCGACGATCTCGCCCTGCGGCACCGGGTCGTCGCCGAACCGCCTCAGGTCGGCCTTGCTGAACGGTCGCACCCAGCAGAACATCGCCTTCTCGACGAACCAGGCGCGGTTCCCCCAGCTGGTGCGCTCGGCGACCTCCGGCAGCGCCAGGCACAGACGCTCGACGTCCTCGACGGTGGCCATGGGATCACGGTGCGGGTTGGCCGGCGGCGCGTCAAGCACGGGCGGGAACGACGACGGCGCCCACCCCCCGAAGGGGCGGGCGCCGTCGACAGCGCGTCGGTGCGACGACTCAGTGGTTGTGCCCGGCGTGGGCGTCACCCTCGTCGTCGGCCGGCTTCTCGGCCACCAGGGTCTCGGTGGTGAGCAGCATGGCGGTGATGGACGCGGCGTTGGCCAGCGCGGAGCGCGTGACCTTGACCGGGTCGAGGATGCCCTGCGCGAGGAGGTCCCCGTAGGTGTCGGTGGCGGCGTTGTAGCCCTCACCGGACTCGCGGACCTTCGACACGACGACCTCGCCGGAGACGCCGCCGTTGCGGGCGATCCACTCCAGCGGGGCGTCGGCACCCTTGCGCACGATGCGCACGCCGACGGCTTCGTCGCCGCTGAGCCCGAGGTCGCCCTCGAGCACCGAGACGGCGTGGACGAGGGCGGAGCCGCCACCGGCGACGATGCCCTCCTCGATGGCCGCGCGGGTCGCCGAGACGGCGTCCTCGATGCGGTGCTTCTTCTCCTTGAGCTCGACCTCGGTGGCCGCGCCGACCTGGATCACGCACACGCCGCCGGCCAGCTTCGCGAGACGCTCCTGGAGCTTCTCGCGGTCCCAGTCGGAGTCGGTGAGCTCGATCTCGGCCTTGATCTGGTTGACCCGGCCCTCGACCTCGGCGGTCTCGCCGCCACCGTCGATGATCGTCGTGTCGTCCTTGGTGACGACGACGCGACGGGCGGTGCCGAGCACCTCGAGGCCGACCTGGTCGAGCTTGAGGCCGACGTCGGGCGTGACGACCGTGGCGCCGGTGAGCGTCGCGATGTCCTGCAGCATGGCCTTGCGGCGGTCACCGAAGGCGGGCGCCTTGACGGCGACCGAGGTGAACGTGCCGCGGATCTTGTTGACGACCAGCGTGCTGAGCGCCTCGCCCTCGACGTCCTCGGCGATGATGAACAGGCTCTTGCCCGCGCCGATGACCTTCTCCAGGAGCGGGAGCAGCTCGGCGACGGAGCTGATCTTGCCCTGGTTGACGAGCACGTAGGGGTCGTCGAGGACGGACTCCATGCGCTCGGTGTCGGTGACCATGTACGGCGAGAGGTAGCCCTTGTCGAACTGCATGCCCTCGGTGAAGTCGAGCTGCGTGCCGAGCGTGTTGGACTCCTCGACGGTGATGACGCCGTCCTTGCCGACCTTGTCGAACGCCTCGGCAATGAGCTCGCCGATGTGCGCGTCGCGCGAGGAGACGGTGGCGACGTCGGTCATGTCCTTGATGTCGTCGACGTCGCGGGCGATCTCGTGCAGCTTCTCGCTGACGGCCTTGACCGCGGCCTCGATGCCCTTCTTCAGGCCGACCGGGTTGGCGCCGGCGGCCACGGCGCGCAGGCCCTCGTGGACCATCGCCTGGGCGAGCACGGTGGCCGTGGTGGTGCCGTCACCGGCGACGTCGTTCGTCTTGGTGGCGACCTCCTTGGCCAGCTGGGCTCCGAGGTTCTCGAACGGGTCGTCGAGCTCGACCTCACGGGCGACGGTGACACCGTCGTTCGTGATCGTGGGGGCGCCCCACTTCTTGTCGAGCACGACGTAGCGGCCCTTGGGGCCGAGGGTGACCTTGACGGTGTTCGCGAGGGCGTCGACGCCCCGCTCGAGGGCGCGGCGTGCGTCCTCGTCGAACTCGAGGATCTTGGGCATGTGATGCCTTCCTACGCATGGATCAGATGGGGTGCCCGGCGAGTGCCGGACAGAGTGCGCCGGGAGACCCGGCGGGTGACGTCAGGCGGTTCTGACGTGCGTGGCGCCCGACTGGCAAGGCGCCGTCGCGACGGCGACCTTTGAGCGGAGCGGTCGCCGAGCGACGAGCAACGCCGCCAGCCGGGATGCCACGTGCGTCAGAACGCGTCAGGAGACGACGGCGAGGACATCGCGGGCGGAGAGGATGAGGAACTCCTCGCCCGAGTACTTGACCTCGGTTCCGCCGTACTTGCTGAAGATGACCTTGTCGCCGACGTTGACGTCGAGCGGGACGCGGTTGCCGGAGTCGTCGATGCGACCGGGGCCCACGGCCACGACCTCACCCTCCTGCGGCTTCTCCTGGGCGGTGTCCGGGATGACGAGTCCGGATGCGGTGGTCTGCTCGGCCTCGACGGCCTTGATGACGAGACGATCCTCGAGCGGCTTGATGGTGACCGACACTGGTCGACCTCCCCTTCAACGTTGGTGGAATGACGGATGGAACGTGATGGGTGTGCACGCCGTCGCGGGGGTCGTGCACGGTTGGCAGTCTCGGTACCCGAGTGCCAGTTCCGAATCTAGCACTCACCCCTACTGAGTGCTAAAGGGTGTTCGCCGTCGGCGGACGCACGATCGTCCGCCGACCTGCGAGGAGGGAGCGCCGTTCGTGGCGGCTGGTTGGATGGGCGCGTGGACCTGGCGACGTTCGAGCGGCTGCAGACCGACGAGGGACGGGCGCTGGTGGCCGAGGTGCACCAGCGGGCCGGGGTCGAGTCCGACCTCGCCCTGGGCACGCGGCTGCGCCGCGCCCACGACGTCGAGCTGGTGGCGGCGGCCGTCACGCAGAACCACCTGCGCGGGCTCGCGCGCACCAAGCTGGGCGACGACGCGGCGCGGATGTTCTTCACCCACGAGGCGCTGCAGCAGGCCACCCGTGGCTCGGTGGCCCGGCTGCGTGCCGAACGCCTCGCCGGCACGGGTGCCACGGCGGCACTCGACCTGGGCTGCGGCATCGGCTCGGACCTGCTCGCGCTCGCCCGCGCCGGCCTGCGGGTCCGGGGCGTGGAGCGCGACCCGGTGCGTGCCGCCATCGCCCGCGCCAACCTGGCCGCCCTCGACCTCGACGGCGAGGTGCTCTGCGCCGACGCCGCCGACGTTGACCCGACGGACGACGAGGTGGTGTTCCTCGACCCGGCCCGCCGCGACGACCGTGGCCGGGTGTTCGACCCCGAGGCGATGAGCCCGCCGTGGTCGGTCGTGGCGACACACCTGGCCGGTCGCGCAGTCGTGAAGACCCTCCCGGGCATCCCGCACGCGCTGGTCCCCACCGGCGTGGAGGCGCAGTGGGTCAGCGACGGCGGCGACCTGGTGGAGGCGTGCCTGTGGGGCGCCGGCCTCGACCTGACCGACCGCGCGCCGCGTCGCGCCACGGCCCTGCCCGGCGGTGACGACCTGGCCGGCGACGGCGCACCCGGCGACGTCGGCGAGCTGGGAGGCTGGCTGCACGAGCCGGACGACGCGGTGATCCGTGCCGGTCTCGTCGGAGGCCTGGCGGAGCGGATCGACGGCCAGCTGGTGGACCCGCGCATCGCATGGGTGACCACGGACGTCGACGTGCGCCACCCGCTCGCCCGCTCCTTCCGCGTGGTGCAGGAGCTGCCCTACCGCGAGAAGCAGCTCAAGGCGGCGCTCGTCGCGCTCGACGTCGGCACCCTGACGATCAAGAAGCGCGGCGTCGACGTCGTGCCCGAACAGCTGGTCCGCCACCTGCGGCTCAAGGGGTCCGTGCGCGCCACCGTGGTGCTGACCAGGGTGGACGACAAGGCCGTCGCCCTGCTCGTGGACCCGCTCCCCCGCTGAGCCGTCCGGCACCCCGCGCGGGTCCTAGGGTGGAGGCGTGCGGATCGACCTGAACGCCGACGTCGCGGAGTCGGCCGACGACCTGGCCCTGCTCGACGTCGTCACGAGCGCGAACGTGTGCTGCGGCGCCTACGCCGGCGGCGAGGAGCTCATGCTCGACGCGTGCGAGCGCGCGGTCGAGCGTGGCGTCGCGATCGGTGCGCAGGTGGGCTACCCCGACCGCGAGGGCTTCGGCCGACGCCCCCAGGAGCCGGCCACGGACGAGCTGGTCGACGAGCTGCGTGCCCAGATCGACCTGCTCGCCGAGGTGGCCGACGCCGTGGGTGGCCGCGTGGCCTACGTCAAGCCGCACGGCGCGCTGTACAACACCGTCGCGCACGACGAGCGGCAGGCGACGGCCGTGGTCGAGGCCGTGGGACCGTACGGGCTTCCGCTCCTCGGGCTGCCCGGGGCCGTCTCGCTGCGGCTCGCCGCCACCGAGGGGCTCCCGACCGTCGCCGAGGGCTTCGCCGATCGCGCGTACACCGCCGCCGGGACCCTCGTCCCGCGTGACCAGCCGGGCGCGGTGCTGGGCGACGTCGACGAGGTCGTGTCCCAGGCGCTGCGCCTCGCCGGCCAGGTCGACTCGCTGTGCGTGCACGGCGACTCCCCCGACGCGCTCGCCCTCGTCCGGGCCGTGCGCGCCGCCCTGGCGGAGGCCGGGCACCACGTCGGACCGTTCGTGTGAGGGTGCGCGCGTGCGGGGAGGACGCCGTGCTCCTGGACTGCGACGACCTCGACGAGGCGCGCCGCCGCCACGCGGCGCTGGTCGACCACCCCGACGTCGTGGAGGCCGTGCTGGGGGCGCGCACCGTGCTCCTGCGCGGTCGACCGTCGACGATGCGAGCGCTGGCCCGCAGCGTCCCTCCGGCGCCCACGGCGTCGACGTCCGGCGCGCGTGAGCACGTGGTCGACGTCGTCTACGACGGGCCCGACCTCGACGCCGTGGCCGAGGCGACTCAGATGAGCGTCGAGGCCGTGGTGGGCGCGCACACCGCAACACCCTGGACCGTCGCCTTCGGCGGGTTCGCCCCCGGCTTCGCTTACCTGGTCGACGGCGACCCGCGGCTCACGGTCCCCCGCAAGGACACGCCCCGGCCACGGGTTCCCGCCGGCGCCGTGGCCCTGGCCGGCGGGTTCAGCGGCGTCTACCCGCGGGAGTCGCCCGGTGGCTGGCAGCTGGTCGGACGCACCGACGTGGTGCTCTTCGACGTCGAGCGCTCCCCTGCGGCACTGCTCGCACCGGGCGACACCGTCCGCTTCCGCGCCGCCGGCCCCGGGGCCTCGCCGTGAGCCTGGTCGTCGTGCACCCCGGGCCCCTGACGCTCGTCCAGGACGACGGGCGACCGGGGCTGGCCGCGCAGGGGGTCGGCGCCGCGGGGGCCTTCGACCGGCGAGCCCTCCACCAGGCCCGGACCCTCGTGGGCGACGCGTCCGGCACCGCCGTCCTGGAGGTGCTCGGAGGCGGCCTCGAGCTGCGGGCCACGTCCGAGCACGTCGTCGCCGTGACGGGGGCGGTCGGGCCGGTGCTGGTCGACGGTGCTCCGGTCGAGCACGGTCGGGCGGTGCGCCTGGGCGCCGGGCGGCACCTCGCGGTCGCCGCGTTCGGCCACGGCCTGCGCGGCTACGTGGCGGTCGCCGGCGGCATCGACGTGCCTTCGACCCTGGGTTCGCGCAGCGCCGACACCCTCAGCCGGCTCGGACCACCGGCACTGACCTCCGGCGACGACATCGCCGTCGGGGAAACGCTCCAGGATCCGCCCGACGTCGCCCCCGTCCCGAGCCTGCTGACCCCCGGCACCACGACCGTCGAGGTGGTGCTCGGTCCGCGCGACGACTGGTTCACGCCCGACGCCCTGGCCGCGTTCCTCGGCACCGGCTGGGTCGTGTCCGAGCGGTCGGACCGCATCGGCGTCCGGCTGGACCACCCCGCTCCCGGTCGCACCGGCCTCGAGCGGGCCGTCGACGGAGAGCTGCCCAGCGAGCCGTGCGTGCGCGGCAGCGTGCAGGTGACGTCGGCCGGGCTCCCGGTCGTGCTCGGGCCCGACCACCCCGTCACCGGCGGCTACCCGGTCATCGGGGTGGTCACCGGCCGCGGCCTCGACCGCCTCGCGCAGGCTCGCCCGGGCGAGACCGTGCGCTTCCGCCGGCACACCCTGCCCTGACCGCGGCGCGGCCCGACCCGCGCCTGGGGCACCATCGAGGGCATGAGGCCCACCCACCGACCCGTCGAGGACGGCGTCGCCACCGACCTGGCGGGCGAGTCGACGTACGGCTCCTACCTGCGCCTGGACCTGCTGCTCGCCGCACAGCAGCCGGTCACCGACCACCACGACGAGATGCTCTTCGTCGTCCAGCACCAGGTGACCGAGCTGTGGCTCAAGCAGCTGGTGCACGAGCTGCGCTCGGCCATCGCGCTGATCGACGCCGACGAGCTCGCCCACGCGCTCAAGCGGCTGGCCCGCGTCAAGGCCGTCCAGCGACAGATGTTCGAGCAGTGGGGCGTGCTCGAGACGCTGACCCCCGTGGAGTACCTGCAGTTCCGCGACGCGCTCGGCAAGGCGTCGGGGTTCCAGTCGGCGCAGTACCGGACGGTGGAGTTCCTGCTCGGCAACAAGACACCGGCGATGGTCAAGGTGTTCGAGCACGAGCCCGACACCCAGGCGCAGCTGGCCGCCGACCTCGCCGCGCCCAGCCTCTACGACGCCTTCCTGGGCCACCTGGCCCGCCAGGGCCACGACGTGCCGCCCGCGGTCCTCGAGCGCGACCTCACGCAGCCCTACGAGCCGCACCCCGGCGTCGTGGAGGTGTTCCGCCGCGTCTACGCCGACCCCGAGCGCCACTGGGAGGTCTACGAGACGTGCGAGGAGCTCGTCGACGTCGAGGAGGGGTTCCACCTCTGGCGGTTCCGCCACCTCAAGACGGTGCAGCGGATCATCGGCCACAAGCGCGGCACCGGAGGCTCGAGCGGCACGTCCTTCCTGCAGCGCGCGCTCGAGCTGACGTTCTTCCCCGAGCTGCAGGACGTCCGCACCGCGCTCTGACCGCGGCCGCGCTCCCGGGCCAGCGCTCCCGTTTCGGACACGTCCGGGGCACTGTCCGGGGTGCAACTGCCCCGGAACTGTCCGAAACGGCGGTCGCCGGGCCCTACCGCCGCAGCACCTTCCGCGCCCAGGCGTTGCCGGCGAACTGCAGCACCTGCACGATGACGATGACCAGGAGGATCGCCGTCCACGTGACGTAGCCGTTGAACTGGCGCAGCCCGAAGGTGAGCGCCAGGTTCCCCAGACCGCCCGCGCCGATCACGCCGACCACGGCCGTCATGTCGACGATCGCCACGACGGCGAACGTGAAGCCGAGGATGAGCGGGCCGAACGCCTCGGGCAGCAGGACGGTGAGAACCACCCGCAGCCGGCTGGCCCCCATCGCGCGGGCCGCCTCGAGGACGCCCGGCTGGACGCTCACCAGGTTCTGCTCGACGATCCGCCCGATGCCGAACATCGACGCGACGACGATCGCGATGATCGCGAACTCGTTGCCGATGCCGCGGATGCCGACCTCGCGCACGAACGGCTGCAGCGCGATCGCGAGCAGGATGAACGGGATCGGGCGGAAGAAGTTCACCACCACGTTGAGCAGCGTGTTGGCCACCGCGTTCGGCCAGATGCCGCCCCGCCGGGTCACGTAGAGCGCCGTCCCGAGCACCAGCCCGAGCAGCCCACCGAGCAGCAGACCGGCCCCGGCGAGGTAGAGGGTCACGAAGAACTCGGAGACGAACTCCCCGCGCAGCTCCAGGACGCGATCCATCAGGCCACCTCCCCCGTCGAGCCGACGTCCGCGACGCGGGCCTCCGCCTCCGGCACGTCGGTCACGGTCACGAGCTCGCCGATGCGTCGCACGGCGTCCTCGACGGCGGCGTCGTCGCCGCGCAGCTCCAGCGTGAGGTGGCCGAACGCGCGACCCTGGACGTCCTCGATCCCACCGAAGACCAGCTCGAACTCGACGTCACGCCGCACCAGCTCGGCGAAGACCCGCGACTGGCTGACGCTCTCGTCGCGGAAGCTGACCGTCACGAGCCGCCCGTCGTGACGTTCCCGCAGGTGCGCGACGGCACGCGCGTCGGGGACGTCGTCGACGAGCGTCCGCACGAAGCGCTGCGTCGCTGGGTGCGACGGCTGGGCGAAGACGTCGAACGTCGATCCGGCCTCGACGACGCGGCCGCGCTCCATGACGACCACGCGATCGGCGAGGCTCTTCACGACCTCCATCTCGTGGGTGATCACGAGGATGGTGACGCCCAGCTCGGCGTTCACCCGGCGCAGCAGCGCCACGACGTCGGCCGTGGTCTCGGGGTCGAGTGCGCTCGTGGCCTCGTCGGCCAGCAGGATCGCGGGGTCGGTGGCGAGGGCGCGGGCGATCGCCACGCGCTGCTTCTGCCCGCCGGAGAGCTGCTCGGGGTGCTGGTGCGCCTTCTCGCTCAGCCCCACGAAGTCGAGCAGCCGCTCGATCCGCGCGTGGCGCTCCGCCTGCGGCACGCCCGCGACCGCGAGCGGATAGGCCACGTTGCCGTAGACCGTGCGGGAGTGGAACAGGTTGAACTGCTGGAAGATCATGCCGATGCCGCGCCGAACCCCCTGCAGCTGCCGCTCCGACAGCGTCGTCACGTCGGTGCCGTCGACGCGGATCGTGCCGCTCGTGGCCGGCTCGAGCGCGTTGACCAGCCGGACCAGGGTCGACTTCCCGGCGCCGGAGTAGCCCACCACGCCGACGATCTCCCCGGCCTCGACGTGGAGGGTGACGTCGTCGACGGCGTGCACGGGCTCACCACCGCGACGGGTGGGCGGGTACGTCTTGCTGACACCCTCGATCTCGATCAGGGCCATGGTCTCCTCCTGGACGTCGGACGCGCAGGCCCGTGCCCGACGACCAGGTCGTGGTCGCCGGGCACGAGCGGCGTCAGGACTGGTTGGCCTTCGTCTCGGCCTCGGCCCGCTCGTACACGTCGACGAGCTCGGACCGCGGCGCCTTCACCAGCTGGGCGGTTCCGCCGGAGACCTGCTGGAGGCCGTCGGTCACGGCCTTGGTGTCCTGGAAGATCTCGACGAGGCGCTGGTAGGTGGGGTTGTCGGCGTCCTCGGCGCGGGCCACGAACACGTTGACGTAGGGCTCGGCCGTCGGGTCGGCGGCGTCGTCGGTCGCCAGGGCGTCGTCGAACGACAGGCCGGCCTTCTCCACGAAGTCGTTGTTGATGACCGCCGCGTCGAGGTCCTCCAGGCTGGTCGCGGTCACGTCGGCCGCGAGCGCCTCGACCTTCACCCGCGAGGCCCCGGTGTCGACGTCGGAGAGGTCGGTGAAGATCGACGGCTCGCCGTCGAGCTCGATCAGACCGTTCTTGGCGAGGATGCCGAGGGCGCGGGCCTGGTTGCTCACGTCGTCCGGGACGGCCACGGTGCCGCCGTCCGGGATGTCGCCGACGGCGTCGTGCTGCGAGGAGTACAGACCCAGCGGGTACACGGCGGTGGAGCCGACCGGGGTCAGGTCGGCGTCGTTGGCCAGGTTGTAGTCGGCCAGGTAGACCAGGTGCTGGAACTGGTTGAGGTCCAGCTCGCCCGCACTGACCGCAGGGTTCGGCTGCGTGTAGTCGGTGAAGTCGCGCAGCTCCACGTCGATGCCCTCCTCGGCGGCGGCGTCGACGAAGACCTCCCAGTACGGGTCGCTGGCACCGACGACGCCGATGGAGACCGTCTCGGCGTCCTCGCCGGCGGCGCTCGTCGCGTCGTCGCCGCGGGTCAGGAAGAACGCGACGAGGGCGATCACGACGACGGCCGCGACGGCCGCGCCCGCGACGAGCGGACCTCGCCGCTTCGGGGCCTCGATGGTGGTGGGCTGCTCAGACATGGCGGGGTCCTTCTCTCGGCGATCGGCCGACACGGGGGCAGGGGACGTCGTCCGGGTGAGGACGACCCCTGCACGCTACGAACTCCCGTCACGACACCGTGACCACGCCCAGCATGCGAGAACGGGCCGAGCAAGGGCCGCGGTAGTGGTACGACTCAGGCCCGGTCGTCGTAGGACCAGACCACGTCGTCGCGGACCACCCTCCCCGGCACCCCGGCGACCACGCTGTGGGCCGGGACCTTCTGACCACGCACCACCGACCGCATCGCCACGACGGCGCCGTCGCCGACGTCGGCGTGACCGGTCACCACGGCGTCCTTGCACAGCCACACGTGCCGGCCGAGGCGGATGTCGGCGCCGAACGGGTTGATCCGCTCGCCCGTGACGCGGTCCTCGAGCCGGTGCATGTCGTCCGTCGCGACGTACACGTCGGAGGCCCACAGCTGCTCGGGGCCGGCCACGATGCTCCCCCCGTTGCGGGCGTCGACCACGGCGCACCGCGTGGCGATGAGCGGGCCGTGCAGCACGATGCTGGACCCGCCGCCGCAGAACAGCTCGCCGGCGGTGATCTCGCAGCCGGCGTCGACGAACACGGTGGCCTCGTCGCCGCCGACGAGCAGGGTCGACACGGTGCGCAGGGCGGACCCGACGGCGATCACGACGTCGCGGACGGGGAACAGCGTCAGCTGGGCGAGGACCTTCTCCGGCAGGCAGGCGCCCTCGGCGAGGTAGAGGGCGTTGTCGCAGTCGTGCCACCACTGCGGGACACCCTCGGTCGCACGGTGCCAGGTGAGGGCGTCGATCGCGCCGGCCTCGGCCCCGGCCGCGCGCAGACGCTCTCGGTGGCCGGGGTCCATGCCCGGGCCCATCGCGTCCTGCGTCGGCGTCGTGGTCACCCGTGCATCCTGCCAGCCGCGCCGACCTCAGTGCGCGGGACGCTCGACCTGCGCTACGAGCTCCTGCGGGGCCTGCACGCAGTACGACTCCGTGAGCAGCTCGCGCAGCTCCGCCGGCTCGACGCCGGGACCGTCGTCGAGCACCAGCCCCACCACGTCGCCGCTGCGCCCGACGCGGAAGTAGGGGTGGCCGAGGTGCTCGAAGGCGGCCACCTCGTCCATCGGCGCCCGGAAGGTGACCCGCACGAGGCCGTCCTCACCCCCGAACACGTGGGCGACGTTGTGTCCTCGCACCACCCATCGGGTCCCCGTCCAGGCTCGCTCGCGGCGCGTCTCGGGCAGGTCGTCGAGGACGGCGGCCACCTGCGCCAGCAACGCCTCGGGTACCGGTGCACGTGCCACGCGGAGCAGCCTGCCACGCCCCGCCGACACGACCCGCCGCACGTGCGAGGGCCCCGACCACCTCGCGGTGGTCGGGGCCCTCGTCAGGGGTGGTGCGGGTGGGGGCTCAGAAGCCCATGCCGCCCATGTCGCCCATGTCCGGCGCGCCGCCACCGGCGGCAGCCGGCTCCGGCTTGTCGGCCACGACGGCCTCGGTGGTGAGGAACAGCGCCGCGATGGACGCGGCGTTCTGCAGCGCGGAGCGCGTGACCTTGGCCGGGTCGATGATGCCCGCGGCGATGAGGTCGACGTACTCGCCCGTGGCGGCGTTCAGGCCGTGACCGGCGTCGAGGCCGGCGACCTTCTCCGCCACGACGCCGCCCTCGAGGCCGGCGTTGATCGCGATCTGCTTCAGCGGGGCCGACGCGGCGGTGCGCACGATGTTGGCACCCGTGGCCTCGTCACCCTCGAGCTCGAGCTTCTCGAACGCGGCCTTGGTGGCCTGGACGAGCGCCACGCCGCCACCGGCGACGATGCCCTCCTCGACGGCCGCCTTGGCGTTGCGCACGGCGTCCTCGATGCGGTGCTTGCGCTCCTTGAGCTCGACCTCCGTGGCCGCGCCGACCTTGATGACGGCCACGCCGCCGGCCAGCTTCGCGAGGCGCTCCTGGAGCTTCTCGCGGTCGTAGTCGGAGTCGCTGTTCTCGATCTCGGCGCGGATCTGGTTGACCCGTCCGGCGATCTGGTCCTGCGAGCCGCCACCCTCGACGATCGTGGTCTCGTCCTTGGTCGTGACGACCTTGCGGGCCGTGCCGAGCAGCGAGATGTCGGCGTTCTCGAGCTTGAGGCCGACCTCCTCGCTGATGACCTCGCCACCGGTGAGGATGGCGATGTCGGCCAGCATGGCCTTGCGGCGGTCACCGAAGCCGGGGGCCTTGATGGCGACCGACTTGAAGGTGCCGCGCATCTTGTTGACGATCAGGGTGGCCAGGGCCTCGCCCTCGACGTCCTCGGCGATGATCGCGAGCGGCTTGCCCGACTGCATGACCTTCTCGAGCACCGGGACGAAGTCCTTGACCGAGCTGATCTTGCTGTTGACGATGAGGATGTAGGGGTCCTCGAGGACCGTCTCCATGCGCTCGGGGTCGGTGACGAAGTAGCCCGACAGGTGACCCTTGTCGAAGCGCATGCCCTCGGTGAGCTCGAGGTCGAGGCCGAACGTGTTCGACTCCTCGACCGTGATGACGCCCTCCTTGCCGACCTTGTCCATGGCCTCGGCGATGATCTCGCCGACCGTGGGGTCAGCGGCCGAGATGGACGCGGTGGAGGCGATCTGCTCCTTGGTCTCGACATCCTTGGCCATGCCCAGCAGCTGGCTGCTGATGGCCTCGACGGCGGCCTCGATGCCCTTCTTCAGGCCCATCGGGTTGGCGCCGGCGGCCACGTTGCGCAGACCCTCGCGCACGAGCGCCTGGGCCAGCACGGTGGCCGTGGTGGTGCCGTCACCGGCGACGTCGTCGGTCTTCTTGGCGACCTCCTTGACGAGCTCGGCGCCGATCTTCTCGTAGGGGTCCTCGAGCTCGATCTCCTTGGCGATGGAGACACCGTCGTTGGTGATCGTGGGCGCGCCCCACTTCTTCTCGAGCACGACGTTGCGACCCTTGGGGCCGAGCGTCACCTTGACTGCGTCGGCAAGCTGGTTCATGCCGCGCTCGAGACCGCGACGGGCCTCTTCGTTGAACGCAATGGTCTTGGCCATGTGGAACTCTCCGGTTCGACGTGGTGGGTGTGACCGGTCGGTGCCCGCGACGGACGAGCCCTGCGCCGCGGCGAACCCTTCCCGCTGCGGCCGTGACCCTCACCGGGCCGGTCTGATGTCTAGCACTCTCACTATAGGAGTGCTAACCAACGACTGGCAATCGGGTCCCGAGAGTGCCAGTCCGCCCCGCGGGACGACCGGTCAGTCCTCGTCGCCGATGACGAGGCGGGGGAGGCGGTCGCGCCAGGGCCGGCCGCGGGTCTCACCGCGAGTGGGATCGACGGCGGCCACGGGGACCGGCACGGGCAGGACCGGAGCGACGGGGTCGCCGGCCTCGTGCTCCGCGGCCTCCGCCAGCCGGTCCTTGCGGGCGATCCACAGGACCGTCGCGACGATCACCACGACCGGGATGAACGCGGGGATGGCCAGCACGGCCACCGGGTGCGTCGTCAGCACCTCTCCCGCGACCGTCGGCTCCATCCGTCGAGCCTAGACCGAGAGGAGCAGGTAGATGCCGGTGAACGTGTAGCCGACCATGAGCACGAGCATGGCGAGCTGGCCGGTGAGCCGGTGCGCACGCGGCAGCAGCGCGAGTGCCCGGTCGTGCGCCGCGACGACGGCCACGACGTGCCCGGCCACCACGAACCCGACCTTGTAGACGGCCAGCACGTCCGGGTGCTCGGACAGGAAGTACGAGACCTCCAGCCCGTTGCCGACCCCCAGGAGCTGGAGCAGGTCGATCGCCGCGGCCTGGCCGCGCTCGAGCAGGTAGGTCAGGTAGTGGGCGAAGATGTAGCCCACGACGATCGGCACCAGCGAGTGCGCCATCAGTCCGGGCAGCGCCCGGCGCTCGTGTGGCGTGACCCCGCCCGTGGCCACCGACGCCGCGACGAACGCCACGCCGACCACGACGCAGAACAGCAGCAGCACCAGTGACGTCGTGAGCGTGGAGTGCGAGCCCGACTGCCACCGCTCGGACGCCGAGAAGCTGTCGAAGGCCGTGGACCCCAGCAGCACAGCGATCGCGGCCACCAGGCCGGGCGCGACGGGCAGCAGCGGCAGAGAGCGCAACGGGTCGTGCGGGTCGAACCTGCGGTCACGCACGAGCGGGGCGAGGCGAGCCACGAAGGCGCTGTAGACGTCGAACGGGTCGGCGCGGTCGAACCAGCGCGGGCCGAACAGCACACCGCCCAGCACCGTGACGACCACGTAGGTGGCCACCCAGGTGCGCACCGTGACGACGTCGCCGGCGTCGGGCGAGACCAGCTCGAGCCACACGAAGGCGAACAGCCCCACCGCCGCCGGCCAGTAGCCCCAGACGTCGCGGTAGGCCACGAAGCCCTCCGGACGACCGGTCGCGCGACCCACCAGCCACTGCAGCGACCGCCACGGCGACAGGTCCTTCCACACGTGCCCGGCGAGCAGCGCCAACGGCACCAGCCCCACCCACACGAGGATGTAGAAGGCGGCGATGCCCGGGTTCGTCGCGTCGTCGGGGCCGAGGAACAGGGCACCCAGGAACCAGGCGGCGAGCAGCGCACCCAGCACGGCGAGCCACGGCCGCCGCGACGGCTCGTCGGGGACGACGTGCCCGGCCGGCGGCTGGAGGCGCGGCTCCTTCCACGCGAACGCCAGCACGGCGAAGGAGATGGTGAGCGCCCACGACGCACCGACGATCGCGTACAGGAACGGGATCGGCAGGTCCGTCGAGCCGCCGACGCCGTGCATCGGCAGCGGCAGCACGGCTCCCACGAACGGATCGAGCACGGGTCAGGGCCGGACGACGAGCTGCACGATCACGGCGTGGGTGGCGTGCGACTCCACCGCCACCTGGCCGGGGCGGTCGATCGTGAACGTCCTCGACGTCTCGTCACCGGCCTCGACGTCGATGCTCACCTCCGGGTCGGAGTGCACGTGCACCTCGTCGGCGACCTCGGCCGTGACGTTCAACGTGATCGGCTCCCCGACCTCGACCTCCACCCGCTCGCCCTGCGGCGTCGGGCCGTCGGCGGAGAGGGTGACGTCGACGACCACGCCAGGTTCGGCACTCACGTCGGCACTCTCCTTGGCCGACGGGGACGCGCTCGCGCTGCTCGGGGCAGCACTGGGGGCGTCCGTGCCCGGGTCCGGGTCTCCGCACCCGGCGAGCAGCAGCCCGGCAGCCACGGTCGTCACCAGGGCGGCGGTCAGCCGCGCGGTCGGAGTCGTCCTCATGTCGGGTTCCTCTCCTCCCCGTCGTCGGGGGTCTCGCCGGCGTCGGGCTCGAAGGCCCGGTCGATCAGGTCTCGTTCCCGCTGCTCGTCCTGGCGGTCCTTGCGGGCGATGTAGAGCACCACCCCCACGACCACGATCGCCGGCACGAAGGCCGGGATCGCGACGAGGGCGGCGTGGTGCGCCCACAGCACCTCGCCGTGGGCGACCCCGAGGACCGCCGGGTCGGGGGTCACGCCGTCCCGGCTCCGCTCCCCTGGTCCAGGCCCGAGCCGCCGCCCGGGCCGTGCTCCAGCTCGTCGCGCCGACGGCGTCCCTCGCGGGCGATGGCCCCGGAGACGCGCGCCACGGCCACGCTGATGCCGGCCAGGATCGCGAGGCTGCAGATCAGGACCACGAGGTTCGCCACGCCCCACATCCACGGCGAGGTGTCGAGCTCGCGCTCACGCTGCAGGATCTCGATCTCCGGGACGAACTCGCGGGTCATCTGCGACTCGACCGGGACCTCCTCGGCCCCGAGCGCCTCGTCGGCCGGCAGGAAGATCGGCGCGGCGGTGAGCATGCGGCCGTCCTGCACGCGCAGCAGCGTCTTCCAGGTGCCGCCGATCGGCATGGGCTCGGTGGTCTCCCACGAGTCCGGGCCGGTGCGCCTCAGCGACTGCGTGACGACGCCGGCTCCTCCGCCCTGCCACGCGGTGATCTGCACCCACGTCGGGTTCTCGTCGACGAGGCCCTCGGTGGTGGTGACCTCGACCATGATCTCGGGCTGGGCCTCCGTGCCGACCTGCTGGACGGCGAACGTGGCCTCGGCGTTCTCGGGCACCGTGGCGTTGAGCCCGTTGCCGACGGCCACGGACGTGACGACGATCGACCCGACCACGATCGAGCGGCCCACCCAGCGGTTGCTCGGCAGGCGGCCGTCGAGGCCCATCGCGAACAGGGCGCCGCACAGACCGGCGCCCAGGGCCACGGGAACCACGGTCACCAGGCTCTCGAGCCAGATGTCCTGCGGCCACGGGAACTGGAAGACGGCGTCGTTCCAGAACTTCTCGATGACGGTGCCGACCGTGCCGATCAGCAGACCGCCGACGGCGCCGAACACGAGCGGCTTGTCCTTCAGTCGGCTGAGCGCCAGCAGCTCGATGATCAGGGCGCTGCCGAGGTAGAGCGGGAACACGTGCGACGCCTGGCCGAAGACGTCGCCCACGATGAACGAGACGACGCCGCGCGTGATGACGAAGAAGAACGCCGCGAACAGGGCCGCGCCCGGACCGGCGTACAGCCGCGCGGCCACGAGGGTCAGTGCGGCGGCCGCAGCGATCATCAGCGGCGCGAAGACCATGCGGAACTGCGCGATGCCGAAGTCGAACTCCGCCTGGAAGACCGACAGGCCGATGAGGAGGCCGCCGAACGCCATCGAGAGGGTCAGCTTGTGCAGCGTGCGCGCGCCGTGGTTGTCGGCCGAGCGCTTCCACTCCTCGGAGAACTCGGCCTCGCGGTGCAGCAGGATGATGCCGGCCGTCGAGAGGCCGGCGCCGCCGATCAGCATGAGGTGCGTCGGGCCCCAGAGCGTGACGTCCTGGCCGAACAGGCGGTGCCACACGTCGTCGAGCGGGAAGCCGATGAGGGCGTAGAGCCCGCACGCGGCGATGAAGATGCCGGCGACGGGGGCGTACCAGCTGCGGGTGATCCGCACCGACGCGATGCCGGGACGCTGGCCGTCGCGCGGGAACACGATCGCGCTCATGCCGGCGATGAACAGGGCGAAGAGCCCGTAGAGGATCAGGTAGTGGGCAGGGTTCGCGAGCGGGCCCTCGTCGCGTCCGCGACCGGCGTGCAGGCTCACGTCCCACAGGAACCCGAGCAGCGCGACGACGAGGGAGCTGGCCACGAACAGCGAGGGGATGGACGCCCAGCCGGGCTCGCCGGTGCGCTCGTGCAGGCGGTCACCGAGGGTCTGGAACCACTCGATGCGGTGGGTGCGGTGGGCCCAGGCGATGGCGACGAGGACCGCGGTCACGAGGCCGGCCCCGACGCTCAGTCCGATGACCTGGTCGAGGGCCGCTCCGCCCACGGGGGCAGGCTCTGCGGCGACGAGGATGGCGGGGAACATTCCGGGAGTATGTCAGCGCGCCATGTGACACCGCAAGTGTCAGATGAGGTGCGTCACACCGGGGCGCTCGACGTCGACGGGCGTCCGGTGCGCGTGGTCACGACGGGCAGCGACGGCGCCCGTCACCGGGTCAGTGCCCGACGACCTCCTGGGCCTCACGGCCCTTGGGGCCGTCGACCACCTCGAGCTCGACCGCCTGGCCGTCCTCGAGCGTCTTGTAGCCGTCGGACTTGATCTTGGACCAGTGGACGAAGACGTCACCCTGGCCCTCGACCTCGATGAAGCCGTAGCCCTTGTCGGCGTTGAACCACTTGACGGTGCCCTGCACCATGACGAACTCCCACCTGGTGACGCGATCGAACCACCTGCCCGGACCGATCTGACGCCGAGCCTATACGCGCCGGTCGCGGCGCAGAAGAGCGCGGTTCACCCGCTGGTCACCCAGCCCGTCGACCGGCCTGCGACACCGCCCTCGGGATGGACCCCGATCGACCCTGACCGCACCCTGGCCGCACCCCGGGAACAGGGTGCGCTGCTCGGTCGGCGTGCTTCAGTGGAGGCACACGAACATCGATCGAGGAGCTGGACTCTCATGACCGCCTATCCCCACGAGCCCGCGCCCGGCCAGGGCACCGGGCAGGGCGAGCCCCTGTCCGACGACACCCAGCGCAGCATCGGCGTCATCGTGCACGCCGTGCCGGCGGCCGCCCTCGTGCTGAGCGCAGGCACCCTCGGCTTCGTGGCGTCCCTCGTGATCTATCTCGTCTACAAGGACCGTGGCGAGTACGCCCGCCGCCAGGCGGCCAACTCGCTCAACGTCCAGATCACCACGGGCATCCTGCTGCTGCTCTCGCTCCCGCTCATGCTGGTGCTGATCGGCTTCGTCACCTACGGGATCGTCATCGTCTGGGCCGTCGTGCTGCACGTCGTCGGCGCGGTGCGCGCCAGCAACGGCGAGTGGTGGAACCCGCCGCTCACCCCCCGCTTCGTCCGCTGACGCGGCTCGGAGATTCCCAGGTCGACCTGGGAATCGCCCGGCACGCACGGCTTCCTCACGTCTGCACGGGTTGCTTCCCGTGCGGGCGTGAGGTCTCCGTGCGCCGGTGCGCCTGTTCGGCTGCCCACCCGCAGGACGAGGATCAGGCGCAGCCGCCGGCGACGGCGGGGATGATGCTGATCTGCGCGCCGTCCTTGACGGGGGTCTCGAGGCCCTGGGCGAAGCGCACGTCCTCCTCGGCCACGTACACGTTGACGAAGCGGCGGAGCTTGCCGTCCTCGTCGACGATGCGGGCCTTGATGCCGGCGTAGGACGACTCGAGCGAGTCGAGCACCTCGGCGAGCGTCGCGCCGTCGGCCTCGACCTTGGAGGAGTCGCCGGTGTAGCTGCGCAGGATGGTGGGGATGCGGACGGACACGGACACGGTGGTCTCCAGTCGATCGAGGGGTGAGGGGCGGGAGCGGTCGTCGGCTCAGGCGAGGCCGGAGGCGACGAACGCGTCGTACGTGGGGGCGATCGTCGCGGCCGGGCCGACGCGGCCCGAGACGGCGTCGAGGGTCTTGAGCCCGTGGCCGGTGTTGATGAACACCGTCTCGAGGTCCGGGTCGAGCTGCCCGGTCTCGACGAGCTTCTTCAGGACGGCCAGCGTCGTGCCGCCGGCGGTCTCGGTGAAGATGCCCTCGGTACGCGCCAGCAGCACGATCGCGTCGCGGATCTCGTCGTCGCTGACCTGCTCGACGGCGCCGCCGGTGGCCCGCGCGATGTCGAGCACGTAGATGCCGTCGGCGGGGTTGCCGATGGCGAGGGACTTGGCGATCGTGTCGGGCTTGACCGGGCGGATCGCGTCATGACCCTCGGCGAACGCCGTGGCCACCGGGTTGCAGCCCTGCGCCTGGGCGCCGAAGACCTTGTAGGGCTTGTCCTCGACGAGGCCGAGGTCGATGAGCTCCTTGAACGCCTTGTGCACCTTGGTCAGCTGCGAGCCGGAGGCCACCGGGATGACGATCTGGTCGGGCAGGCGCCAGCCCAGCTGCTCGGCGATCTCGTAGCCCAGCGTCTTGGAGCCCTCGGCGTAGAACGGTCGGACGTTGACGTTGACGAACGCCCACCCGTCCTCCTCGCCGGCGATCTCGCTCGCGAGCTTGTTGACGTCGTCGTAGTTGCCCTCGACGGCGACGAGGTTGTCGGTGAAGACGGCCGAGTTCACCTGCTTGGGCGTCTCGAGGTTGCTCGGGATGAACACGACGGTGCGGATGCCGGCGCGCGCCCCGGCGGCGGCCACGGCGTTCGCGAGGTTGCCGGTCGACGGGCACGCGAAGACCTTCGCGCCCAGCTCGGTGGCGGCGCTCAGGGCGCACGCGACGACGCGGTCCTTGAAGGAGTTGGTGGGGTTGGTGCTGTCGTCCTTGACCCAGAGCCTGGTCAGGCCCAGCTCGGCGGCGAGGTTGCGCGCCTCGAGCAGCCGCGTGAAGCCGGGCTCGGTGTTCGGGCTGGACTCGATGTCGTCGGGCACCGGCAGGAGCGCCTTGTAGCGCCAGATGTTGCGCGGGCCGCTCTCGATCTGCTCGCGCGTGACCGTGCCGAAGTCGTAGTCGACCTCGAGCGGGCCGAAGCAGTCGTCGCACGCGTAGTGCGGGCCGAGCGGTCGCGTGGCGCCGCACTCGCGGCAGACGAGCCCGGTGGCGGACCCGAAGGCGCCGTCGCGCAGCGAGCCGCGCTGGGCGACCTCGGCCTGGTCGACGTCGGATGCCGCGGACGTGGTGGACGGGGCGGTGGTGATGCTCACGAAAGCCTCCTGGTCATCTTTCCCGACCTCTCTGGTCGGGACGGAATGAGCACCTGGCTCCGGTGTCCTGGGTGGACGGTGGAGCTGGTTGCTGGGGCGTCGTCGGGCCGTGTCCCTGTACCCCTCTGGATGAGCAGGTCCAGCGTAGGCAGGCGTCTCACCATGTGTCCAATTGGTCCGCGATGCGAGACGCAACGGTCCACGGAGCGGGCGTCCACAGATCGAGCCGCAGGCGAGCGCGCCGCCCGTGGTCGTCCACAGCCGTCGGCGCAGCCGGGCGTCGCGCCGGCCACGAGGGCCATGTCCCGTCGACCGCACCGGACCGACCGGTGCCGACGTCGGAGGTCTTCACCATGCCGCTCACCATCCGTCCACTCCGCACCCGTGCCGCCACGCTCGTGGCTGCGCCGACTCTCGCCGTCACCGCCGGACTGCTGAGCAGCGCCGTCCTCGCCGACCCGCCGTCCAGCCGGCACCGCCTGCCGGGGCACACGATCGTGGCCGTGGAGGGCGATGCCGAGAACGGCTTCAGCGTGTTCCGGCTGGACGGCAGCAGCGAGCACCCGCCGACGCTCTCGGAGTCGACGGCGGAGTGCCACGAGCACGACGACCCCACCGACGTCGTGGTGTGCCTGGCCGAGGTCGAGACCCGCCTCGAGGGGCTGGCCGACGTGCAGCTCAGCCTGCGCTGGGCAGCGGAGCGTCGCGGGGGCCCCGGCCCTCGGTGAACCGGGCGCACGTGTGACGCACGGGACCCGACCCCGGTTCCCGCGGCAGGCCTAGGAGGCCTCGGTGAGCGAGTCGGCGACGTCGCCGAACACGCAGTCGGTGAGGGCCAGCAGCGCGGGGTCGCCCGTCACGTGCTCCGGGGCGCCGATGGCCAGCATCACGTTGATGAGCATGCCGTGGGCCACGAAGTCACGGGCCCGGTCGTCGTCGATCCCGGTGCCGCGGACGACCTGGAAGATCTCGGTCATGCGCGACCGCGCGAACGCCCCGATCTCGGGATCGGTCGCGGCGGCGAACCCGTGGACCATGAGCTGCAGGGCGTCGCGGTCGCGCAGGACCAGGTCGGCGTAGGCCTGGCCGAGCGGCGAGAGGCCCTCCTCGGAGTCGGGGTCGATCACCTGCGTGGCGATGACGTGCTCGAAGGCGTCGATGATGCGACGGGTCGCGCGGTCGAACACCTCCACGAACAGCTCGAGCTTCGTGCCGAAGATCCGTACGACGTAGGGCTGCGAGACGCCGGCCTCCTTGGCCACAGCGTCGGTGCTGGTCCCGGCGTACCCCGTCCGGGCGAAGGCGCGGGTGGCGGCCTCGAGCACGAGCTCGCGGCGGGCGTCGGCACTCATCCGAGGGGTCATGGTTGACAGGTTATCACCCGATTACTTAAAGTCGTCCACAAGTAATCATTCGATGCCTTCTACGTTCGGCCCCCTCCCCAGGAGCACTCCCATGACCACCGACACCCTCGACTCCCCCGCCTCTGCCCCACCGCCCACGGGCACGCCGTCGGCGACCACGACCTCCGCGCGCCGACGCACGGCGCTCGCCCTCACGGCGGCCTCGTTGCCGATGTTCATGGCCACCCTCGACAACCTGGTCATGACGAGCGCCCTGCCGGTCGTGCAGTCCGACCTGGGCGCCACCGACACCCAGCTGTCATGGTTCATGAACGCCTACACGCTGCCCTTCGCGACGTTCATGCTCGCGCTGGCCGCCGTGGGCGACCGCCTCGGACGACGACGCGTGATGCTGGCCGGCATCGGCGTCTTCACGCTCGGGTCCGTGGCCGCCGCGCTGAGCGGGTCGGCCGAGGCCCTCATCGCGGCGCGGGCCCTCCAGGGCGTCGGCGCCGCGGCGATCGTGCCGCTGTCGCTCACGCTCCTCGTTGCCGCCGTGCCCCCCGCGGCGCGAGCGGCCGCGATCGGCATCTGGAGCGGCGTGGCCGGGCTGGGTGTCGCCGTCGGGCCCGTGATCGGCGGCGCCGTGGTCGAGGGGCTCAGCTGGCAGGCCATCTTCTGGATCAACGTGCCCGTGGCCCTGGTCGCCGTGCCGCTGCTCCTGCTCGCCACCCCGGAGTCGCGCAGCTCCGCGCCCGGACGCCCCGACGTCGTCGGCACGTTCCTGCTCGGTGGTGCGGTCTTCGCAGGTGTCTGGGGCATCGTCCACGGCAACGACGACGGGTGGTCCTCCGCCGGGGTCGTCGGCACCCTCGTGGCCGCCTCGGCCCTCGCGCTCGGGTACCTGACATGGGCCGCACGGCTCGACCGATCCACCCGCCCGGGTGACGACGCCGTCCTCCCGCTCCGCCTGTTCCGTCGCCGGGCGTTCAGCGCGGCGAACGTCATCGGCCTCATGTTCAGCCTCGGCATGTTCGGCAGCGTGTTCCTGCTGTCGCAGTACCTCCAGGTCGTGCAGGGCTACTCCCCGCTCGAGGCCGGTCTGCGCACGCTCCCCTGGACCGCCGCACCCATGGTGGTCGCCCCGATCGCCGGAGCACTCGTCCCCCGCCTGGGCGCCCGGTCGCTGCTGGTCGTCGGGCTCTCCCTGCAGACCGTGTCGCTCGTGTGGTTCGCGTCGGTCGTCGAGAGCTGGTCGGGCTACGGCGACCTGGTGGTCCCCCTGGTCCTGGCCGGCGTCGGCATGGGCCTGACGTTCGCCCCCATGTCGACCGCCGTGCTCGACGGACTGCCCGACGACGACCTCGCGATCGCGAGCTCGGCCAACAACACCGTCCGCGAGTTCGGCGTGGCGCTCGGGATCGCGGTCATCGTCGCGGTCTTCCAGGGAGCCGGCGGCTCGATCTCGCCGCAGGGCTACGACGGGGCGATCGGTCCGTCGCTGCTCGCCGCCGCGGGCGCGGTCGGCGTGGCGCTCGTCGCCGCGCTGTTCGTCCCGGGCCGGCCGGACCGGACCGTCGACTGAGCCCTGCTCACCGCCCGTGCCGACGCCGACGTCGCGTCGTCACGGGCGGGTAGCCGCCGTCGTCCAGGCCCGCGAGCCGCTCGAACGGGTTGTACGACGAGTGGTCGCCCGCGACCACCCAGGAGAACCCGGCCGCCAGCAGGTAGAGCGGCACCATGACCGGACCGACCAACCAGGCGTACTGGGTGACGTGCCGGTCCTCGTGCTGCAGGAGCCGGGGCCGGTCGCGCAGCCAGGCGTGGTCGTGGGTGCTCACGACCACGGAGCCGAGCGTGAAGGCACTCGCCACCGGGAAGCGCCATCGGTAGCCGCCCGCCAGGTAGGTGCCGCGCCCGTTCCGCTCGATCGTGGCGCCGCCCAGCCACGCGACCACGAGGCCGGCCACGGTGCTCAGGTTGACCCAGTTCAGCACCGTCCGGACGCGCGTCCACGGCGTGTGGACCGGCAGGCGCTCCCCGGGGATGCTCACGGTGCAGCACTCAGGCGTCGAGGGCGTCGGCCCAGGCCGTGAGCCACGCTGCGACGCCGTCGGGTCCGGGCAGCACCACGTCGGAGCGACTCACGAGCGCGTCCTGCTCGCCCGACGCCGACGCCACCAGGACACCGTCGCCACCGCTGCGGCGCAGGTGCTCCACCGCCTCGAAGGCCGGCAGGTCGCCCAGGTCGTCGCCGACGTAGACGACCCTCCGCAGGCCGGTCGTCTCCACGAGGTCGCGCAGCGCGACCCCCTTGTCGGTCGCGTGACCGCGCAGCTCGAGCACCTGGCGGCCCGGCTCGACCTCGAGGTCCAGGTCCGCGGCGAGCGCCCGGAGCGGGCCCTCGAGCTCGTGGATCAGGTCCGCGTCGATGCCCCGCGTGTGGATCGCGACCGCCAGGCCCTTGTCCTCGATGCGGACGTGCCCTGCGCGGTGGTCGGCGAGCCACTGGGGAAGCATCGACGCCAGCCGCTCCACCGAGTCCGGACGGTCGGGACGCTCGAGCACGTCGACCTCGGCGTCCCACCGCTCCGCTCCGTACTGCCCACAGATCACGAGCCGCTCGAGGCCCGCGAGCCCACGGAACCCGCTGAGGGTCAGCGCCTGCTCGACCGGACGGCCGGTGACGATCGCGACCTGCCCCAGCACGTGACCCAGACGGGCGACGGCCGTGACGGCGTCGGGGTGCGCGAAGGCCCGGGTCGGGTCGTCGACGACGTGCGAGAGGGTGCCGTCGAAGTCCAGTCCGAGCAGGATCTGCCGGGGGTCGACGAGCAGCGACGCCGGGACGTCGGGCGTGGGGTGGTCTGCCGCGGGCACCCGAGCATCATCGCAGCCGCGGAGCGCGACTCAGGAGACGGGACCGACCAGCACGATCGTGAGCCGCTGGCCGCTCATCCCGTTGACGATCGGGGCCACGGCCTGGATGCCGAGGTCGTCGGCCAGCTGCCGCGCCTCCGCCTCGCGGCCCTGCGGGTAGTGCACGGTGTTGGCCGCCGAGTAGCCGCGCCAGTTGCCCACCGCGCCGACGGTCCAGCCCTCGGCGGTGACCCGCTGGCCCACCGTGCGGGCCAGGCCCTGGGTGCGCGACGCGTTGAGGACGGAGACCTGGATCGACGACCGGTCGACCGCGGGCTCGGTGGGCTCGGGCTCGCTGGTCTCGGTGGGCTCGGGCTCCGGCTCGGTCGTCTCGGTGGGCTCCGGCGTGGGCGTGGCGGACGGCTCGGACGCAGCAGGGCTCGAGCTCGCCGACGCGACCGGGGCGTCGTCGTCGGGGCCGGTGACCAGGAGCCAGGCGAGCCAGGCTCCTGCCAGCACGACCACCCCGCCGACCGCGAGGAGCGCCCAGGTGGGCAGCACGAGCGCCCGGCGGGTCACCGTGCGGCGGTGGTCGGACACCCGCGACCGCGACTCAGAGATCGATGCCGAGGCGGCGCGCCGAGCGACTGCGCTGGCGCTGAGCACGCAGACGACGCAGACGCTTGACCAGCAGCGGGTCGAAGGCGAGGGCGTCGTCGCTGTCGATGAGGGCGTTCAGCAGCTGGTAGTACCGCGTGGCGGACATGTCGAACTTCTCGCGGATGGCCTGCTCCTTGGCCCCGGCGAACTGCCACCACAGCCGCTCCATCGACAGCATGTCGAGGTCGCGGTCGGTCAAGGTGCTGCCCGGACGTGCCGGGTCGTGGCTCGACTGCTCCACTGCGCTCATGGCGTCACCCTAACCCAGGAATGACAGTGGTGTCATTCGCTTCGGCGGACTGCTGCTCTGGTATGCGTGGAGGCATGGCCGAGTCCCCCAGCAGCATCCAGCCCAGCAACGACCAGCGCGCCGCCGCGGCCGTCCCCGCCGACCGGCCCCTGCGCTGGGGCATCCTCGCCACCGGACACATCGCCGGCAGCTTCGCGCGGGACCTGGCCCTGCTGCCCGACCACGAGGTGGTAGCCGCGGGCTCGCGCGACCGGACGCGGGCCCAGACCTTCCTCGACGAGCACGGCACGCCGACGGCCCGCGCGTACGGGAGCTACGACGAGCTCGTGGCCGACCCCGACGTCGACGTCGTCTACGTCGCGAGCCCGCACAGCCGCCACCTCGAGGACGCGCTGCTGTGCCTCGACGCCGGCAAGCCGGTGCTGTGCGAGAAGGCCATGACGCTGGACGTCGCGAGCGGACGCGAGCTCGTCGCCCGCGCACGCGAGACGGACCTGTTCCTGGCCGAGGCCATGTGGATGCGCACGAACCCCGTCATCCGCGAGGTGAAGCGGCGCGTGGACTCCGGCGCGATCGGAGAGGTCGGCGAGCTCAGGGCAGCCCTCGGGTTCGCGGCCGGCCCGGACGTCGCACGCCTGTGGGACCCCGAGCTCGGGGCCAGCGCGCTGCTGGACATCGGCATCTACCCGCTCACCTTCGCCCACCTGGTGCTCGGCCACCCGCACAGCGTCACCGCCGCCGGCGCGCTGCACGCGCGCGGATTCGACGTGGCGGGAGGGGCCACGCTGGTGCACGAGGCTCGCGGGTCCGGTGGCTACCAGCCCGTCTCGAGCATCGCGTGGACGCAGCTCGCCCAGTCCGACAGCACGGCGTCGATCGCCGGCACGGACGGACGGATCGAGATCGACGGCCGCTTCCACCACCCCACGTCCTTCACGCTCGTGCGCGGGGACGAGCGTGAGCGGATCGACGTGCCCGTCACCGGACGCGGGTACGCCCACGAGGCCGAGGAGGTCGCGGCCTGCCTGCGGGACGGACGGACCGCGTCGGCGCTGCTGCCGCTCGAGGCCACCCTGCAGATCCAGGAGCTGATGGACACGATCCTCGAGCAGATCGGCACGCACGCTCATCGGTGACCAGCCAGTGCTGACCGGCCAGCGCTGACCGACCCGGCTCGCCCGGCGCGGTCGACGGGCGCGGTCCCGCCGCTCGCCTAGGGTGGAGCCATGGCGGCAACGGCGGACTTCGTGGTGATCGCCAACCGGTTGCCCGTGGACCGGGTGGTCCAGCCCGACGGCAGCACCACCTGGCGCACCTCCCCCGGCGGCCTGGTGACCGCCCTCGAGCCCGTGATGCGCCGCAACGGCGGAGCCTGGATCGGGTGGCACGGCGCTCCCGACGAGAAGCTGCGGACCTTCGAGCACGACGGCATCACGCTCGTCCCGGTGCACCTCACGAGCCAGGAGTACGAGGAGTACTACGAGGGCTTCTCCAACGGCACGCTCTGGCCGCTCTACCACGACGTCGTCGCCCCGCCGGAGTTCCACCGCGAGTGGTGGGACTCCTACCTCGAGGTGAACCGGCGCTTCGCCAAGCGGGCCGCGAAGGTCGCGCGCAGGAACGCCGTGGTGTGGGTGCAGGACTACCAGCTGCAGCTCGTGCCGCAGATGCTCCGCGAGCTCCGGCCCGACCTGCGCATCGGCTTCTTCCTGCACATCCCGTTCCCGCCGAACGAGCTGTTCCAGCAGCTTCCGTGGCGTCGCTCGATCCTCGAGGGCCTGCTCGGTGCCGACCTCGTCGGCTTCCAGCTGCCCGGCGCCGCGCAGAACTTCGTGCGGCTCGTGCGGCAGCGCGTCGGCAACAAGACCCACCGTGACACGGTCTACCTCGACGACGGCCGGATCGTGACGGCCCGCGCCTACCCGATCTCCATCGACTCCGCCGGCTTCGAGGAGATGGCCCGACGACCTGAGGTGGCGGCCCGGGCCGCGGAGATCCGCGAGAGCCTCGGCAACCCGCGCTGCGTGCTGCTCGGCATCGACCGCCTCGACTACACCAAGGGTCTGCGGCAGCGGCTCCGCGCCTTCGGCGAGCTCATCACCGAGGGCTCCGTCGACGTCGAGGACGCGGTGTTCGTGCAGGTGGCCACGCCGTCGCGCGAGCGGGTGGGCCAGTACAAGATCCTGCGCGACGACATCGACCGGCTCGTGGGCCGCATCAACGGCGACGTCGGCCGCATCGGCGCCCAGCCGATCACGTACCTGCACGCGTCGTACCCGCGCGAGGAGATGGCCGCGCTCTACCGGGCCGCCGACGTCATGGTCGTGACACCGCTGCGCGACGGCATGAACCTGGTGGCCAAGGAGTACGTGGCGTGCCGCTACGACGACGACGGCGCGCTGGTGCTCAGCGAGTTCGCCGGCGCAGCGGCCGAGCTGCGCCACGCCTACCGGGTGAACCCGTACGACATCAACGGCCTCAAGGAGGCCCTGGTCGAGGCCATGCAGGCGCCCGAGAAGGAACGCCACCGCCGCATGAAGGCCATGCGCAAGCAGGTGGTCGAGAACGACATCGACACGTGGGCCAACAGCTTCCTCGACGACCTGCGCAACGTCAGGCGCACGCACGACAAGACGCCCCGGCCCGCGCGGAGCAACCCCGAGACGAGCACGCGTCGGCGCTGACGGTCAGCCGAAGAGCCGGTCGAACGCGTCGATGCCGACGAAGAAGCCGACGATGCCGATGACCCAGCTCATCATCGAGCCCGTGCGCGCCGACATCCAGGCGTCGGCCCGCTCGAGCCACGGCTCCACGAGTCGGGAGGCCGCGACTCGGAGCACGAGGAGGACGAGGGCCGGCAGCACCATGACGAGCACGTAGCCCACGAGCACGAGCAGCTGGACCGGACGGTCGACGTCGGCACGCGAGAGCAGGCCCATGGCGGCCAGGTACGGGAGCATCGTCGCGACCTCGAGCACGGTTGCCACGAGCGCGATGCCCATGGTCGTGCGCACGGGGACGCCCTCGCCCTGCAGCGCCGCACGCCAGCGTCTGGCGCGCGGACTCGGTCCGGACTGCTCCTTGGCCTTCTTCTCGACGCGGAAGCTCCAGAGGAACAGCCCCACGCCCACCACGAGCTGGGCGATCGTGAGCGGCCGGTTGTCCGCGAGCGCTCCGCCGACGTCGGAGGCCGCCTCCACGGCGACGTCGATGCCGAGGAGCAGCAGGACGCCGACCGCGTAGTAGAAGACCACGACGGTCCCGAGGAACAGCAGCACCCGACCCGGCCGAACTCGCGGCGCGAGCAGCATCCAGAGCGGGATGAGCAGCGTGCCGAAGCTGGTGCTGTCGACCAGCGCGAGGCCGGCCAGGCCGGCGAGCTCCGCCCACGTCATGCGTTCCCCCTCCCGCGCGCCACGTCGCGCGCCCCACGCCGACCGTGCCACATCGCAACGCGTCACGTCATCTCGCCCACCGTCCCGCCGTGCCGGCCGAGTCCGCGCACCCTGCACGGGTGATCGGAGGCACGGAGATCTCACACCCGCACGGAGAGCAACCCGTGCAGGGGTGAGGAATCCGTGCGGAACGGGAGATTCCCAGGTCGACCTGGGAATCGTCGAGACGCGTGGGACCGCCGGTGGCCCCGGCCTCGCCTAGCCTGACCGCCATGACGTCGACGCCGCTGCCCCCGCGGGTCCGGCGCGGCTACGCGCTCGGCAGCGTGGCCACGGGCACCTTCGGCACGGTCCCGGGACTCCTCCTCCTGCCGTACCTGACCGACACGCTCGGCATCGCCGCCGTCGTCGCCGCGGTGATCGTCTTCCTGCCGAAGGCGTGGGACGTGGTGCTCAACCCGATCGCGGGGCGCATCAGCGACGCCTCGACGCACCCCCAGGGCCGACGCCGCCCCTTCCTGCTGCGGGGCGGGCTGCTGCTGGCGGTGTTCTTCGCGCTCATGTTCGCCGGACCCACGGAGCCGTCGGTGCTGGCGGGCGCCTGGGTCGTGGTGATGTTCCTGGGCTGCGCGAGCGCGTACGCGTTCTTCCAGGTGCCGTACGTGGCGATGCCGGCGGAGATGACGTCGGACTACGCCGAGCGCACCCGCCTGATGACGTGGCGGGTCGCGGTGCTGGCGCTCGCGATCCTGCTCTCCGGCGCCACGGCCCCGATGGTGGTCGACGCCGTGGGCGACGGCGACTCCGACGCTGCGGGGTACCGCGTCATGGGCGTCTACGTCGCGGTGCTGCTGGTGCTCGGCGTCGTCGGTGCGTGGCGTGGCACCCGCGAGGCGCCCCGGCTCGACGTCGCGCCGCCATTGGGAGGTCTGCGCGAGCAGCTCGCCCTCGTGTCGGGGGACCGCGACTTCCGCGCGCTGCTCGGCTGCTTCGTCCTCCAGGCGCTCGGCGTCGGCGCCATGCTCGCCGGCGTGGCGTACGTGGCGGACGAGCTGTTCGACTCCGCGGCCGCCTCGACGTTCCTGTTCGCCTCCTTCGTGGGCCCGGCCCTCCTCGTGACCCCGCTCTGGGAGCGGTTGTTCGCCGGGCGCGGCAAGCGTGCCGGGTACACCGTCGCCACGCTGCTGCTCGTCGTCGGCGCGCTCGGCCTGCTCTCCGCACGCGACGCCACGGCGGTGGTCGTCTACCCCGCCGCAGCCCTGGTGGGCATCGGCTACGCCGGCGCCCAGGTGTTCCCGATGGCCATGCTGCCCGACGTCGCGGCTCGCGACGCCCGCCGCAGCGGGCAGAACCGCATCGGCGTGTACACCGGCGTCTGGACCGCCGGCGAGACGCTGGGCCTCGCACTGGGTCCGGGCCTGTTCGCTCTCGTGCTCGCGGTCGGCGGGTACGTCTCGTCCACGGGCGGCCAGGACGTCACGCAGCCCGACTCGGCCCTCACCGCGATCACCCTGGGGTTCTCGCTGGTCCCCGCCGCGATCATCGCGCTCAGCCTCCTGCTGCTGCGCCGCTACCACCTCGACGAGGAGCTCGCCCGTGCCTGACTCTTCCCCCAGCCATCCCACTCCCGAGGCCGTCATCGCCGAGCTCGAGGAGCTGCGCGCCGGCGACCTGCCCACGCACGGCGGCCGTACCCTGGCGTACGTCTACGACTCGGGCATCGCCGAGGCCGACGAGCTCGGCCGCCGGGCGCTCGCGATGTACGGAGCGACGAACGGGCTCGACCCCACCGCGTTCCCGAGCCTGTTGCGCATGGAGCGCGACCTCGTGACCTTCGCGCGCGACGCGCTGCACGGACCGCCCGAGACGGTCGGCACCGTCACGTCGGGCGGCACCGAGTCGATCCTGCTCGCCGTCAAGGCCGCGCGCGACGCCTCGCCCGTCGACCGCCCGGCCATGGTCGTGCCCACCACGATCCATGCCGCGTTCCACAAGGCCGCCCACTACTTCGGGGTGGAGCTCGTGGCGGTCGACGTCGACCCGCGGACCCGTCGCGCCGACGTCGGCGCGATGGTCGAGGCGATCGACGGGCTCGGCGAGCGCGTGGTGCTCGTGGCGGTGTCGGCGCCCTCGTACGCCCACGGCGTGGTCGACCCCGTCCCCGAGATCGCCGCCGAGGCGTCCGCTCGCGGCCTGCGGCTCCACGTGGACGCCTGCATCGGCGGCTGGGTACTCCCGTGGGTGGACGACGCACCGGCGTGGGACCTGGCGGTCCCCGGTGTCACCAGCGTCTCGGTCGACCTGCACAAGTACGCCTACGCACCCAAGGGCGTCTCGCTGCTGCTGTTCGCCGACCCCGCACCCCGGCGGGCGCAGTTCTACGCGAGTGCCGACTGGCCCGGCTACACGATGCTCAACTCCACCGTGCAGTCCACCAAGTCCGGTGGGCCCCTCGCGGCGGCGTGGGCCGTGGTCCGCTACCTGGGCGCCGACGGCTACGCCCGGCTCGTGCGCCAGACCGTCGACGCCACCCGGACGCTCGCCGACGGCATCGACGCCATCGACCACCTGCACGTGGTGGTTCCCCCGGACTCGACGCTGCTGTGCGTCGGCGCCGACGACGCGCTCGACGTGTTCACGCTGAGCGACCGCATGCTCGCCCGCGGCTGGTTCGTGCAGCCGCAGATGTCGTGGCACGACGAGCCGGCGACGCTGCACCTGACGATGTGCGCCGCCACCGCCCCGCAGGTCCCGCAGCTGCTGGAGGACCTCGCCGCCGCGACGGCCGATGCGGTCGCGGCCGGTCCGGTGACGGTGGACGCCGAGCTGCGCGCCGTGGCCGAGTCCCTCGACCCGGCCACACTGGACGACGCGACGTTCGACCTGCTCCTGCAGACCGCGGGCCTCGGTGACGGCAGCGGCGAGGTGTCCGTGCCGCAGGAGATGGCGCCGGTGAACGCCCTGCTTGACGTCGCGCCCCCGCGCCTGCGCGAGGCCCTGCTCGTCGCGTTCCTGGACCGCCTCACCCGGTGAGACATGGACCGGGGTCCGACCCGAGGGAACGCCGACCCGGCACATTCAGGACGACGACCCGCGCCGTGCGCGGAAGGCGAGGGAGAGCACCAGGGCCAGCGCCGTGGCGGTGACGGTCACCGCGAACGCCGGGGTGTGGCCGCCGAGGTCGGCGAGGCGGCCCGCCACCGTCGAGCCGAGCGCGTACCCGATGCCTGTGGCACCGGCGAGCAACGTCATGGCGGTGCCGACGCGCTCGGGCTCGACCACGGATCCAGCCATCGCGAAGTTGCTGATCATGTACGGCGCCACCGCGAAGCCCAGCAGGGCGATCACGGCGACGAGCTGCCCGATGGTCTGCACCAGGAGAAGCGGCACCGACAGGACGAGCAGCGCGGACGCGGACGCGACCATGCGCGTCGGGTAGCCGATGCGCTCGGGCAGGGCGGCGATCGCGAGGCCGGCGATCGCGCTGCCGACCCCGAGCGTCGCGTGGATGAGACCGGCCTGGCCGGGCTCGCCCGCGGCGGTGGCCAGCACGGTGGACCCCGTCTGCGTGGCACCGAACAGCATGCCGATCAGCATCTGGGCGAGAGCGAGCACGACGAGGACCCCGGTGATCACGGGCGCGTCGGACCGGACGGCCCCCGGTTCGGGTCGGGTGAGCGCGGCGGTGGGGTGGAGTGCGAACCACGACCCGAAGGCCACGAGCAGCCCCGCAGCCACCAGCAGCGCGTCGCCCGGGGCCACCACGACCGCCAGCAGCCCGACCGTGGCGGGGCCGAGCACGAAGGAGACCTCGTCGGCCGCTCCTTCGTAGGAGAACGCCGCGTCGACGAGCCGGCGCTGGTCGGGAGCGCGACGGGTGATCGGCTGCCACCGCACGCGGGCCAGCGGACCGATCTGGGGCGTGGCGAGCCCGGCCAGGGCCGCCACCACGATGATGGCGGCAGGTGACGCATCGGACTGCGTCGTCCACACGATCGCCGCGAGTCCTGCCCCTCCGGCCCACGACTGGGCGAGCACGACGGGACGCTGACCGATGCGGTCCGCCAACGACCCGAAGAACGGTGCACCGACGGCGTTCGCCACGGCGAGGGCGCCGGCGGCCGCACCGCCGAGCGCGTAGCGACCCGTGGCCCCGCTGACGAGGAGCAGCGTGCCCATCTGGCTCATGGCAAGCGGAACTCGCCCGAGGAAGGCTACGACGACGTAGGCGGGCCCGACGATCCGCAGCAGCGTGCGGTACGCGGTGATGGCTGACACTGCGCCCCAGAGTCTAGGGCGCGCCGTTCTCGGAACGCCATCGCCCTCACGAGGTCGCCGGACGGGCGACCACGTCCCGATCCTGCCTAGGGTGAGGTCATGCCGAAGTCGTTGCACGAGCTCGTCGCACCCGACTGGGCCGAGGCCCTGGCGCCGGTCGCCGACGACGTGACCCGGATGGGCGAGCTCCTGCGGGCCGAGACCGAGGCCGGCCGACCGTGGCTGCCCCACGGCGACGCGATCCTGCGGGCGTTCCGGGAACCGCTCGCCGACGTGAAGGTGCTCGTCGCCGGCCAGGACCCGTACCCGACGCCCGGTCACGCCATGGGTCTGTCGTTCTCGGTCCACCCCGACGTGCGCCCCCTTCCCCGCAGCCTCGCCAACATCTACACCGAGCTCGAGGCCGACCTGGGCATCCCTCGCGCGCCCCACGGGGACCTGACGGCGTGGTCGGAGCAGGGAGTCCTGCTGCTCAACCGGGTGCTGACGGTGGGGGCCGGCGCCCCGGCCAGCCACCGCGGGATGGGCTGGGAGCGCGTCACGGAGCAGGCGATCCGGGCCCTCGTGGCCCGCGACCGGCCGCTCGTCGCGGTGCTCTGGGGGCGGGACGCCCAGAAGCTGCAGCCCCTGCTGGGCGACACTCCCGCGGTCGCGAGTGCCCACCCCAGCCCGCTCTCCGCATCGAGGGGGTTCTTCGGCTCGCGGCCGTTCAGCCGCGTCGACGCGCACCTCCTCGAGCTGGGCAGCGCACCCGTCGACTGGCGGGTCCCGCCGATCCCACCGACCGCGGCGCCTACCCTGCAAGGATGAGCACTCCGACCGTCCGCGATCGCGCCGTGGTCATCGACCAGGCGTTCGCCGTCCTCCAGCGGTGGGGGCTGCGCCTCGTGGTGCTGGCCGCCGCCGTGTACGTGCTCGGCTGGATCGTCGGGCACCTCTGGATGGTGTTCTTCCCGCTGTCGCTGGCCCTGCTCGTGGCCACCGTCCTGGCGCCCCCGGTCACCTGGCTGCGTCGGCACAAGGTGCCGAGCAGCCTGGCCGCGGCCCTCGTCATGATCGGCTTCATCGCGGCGATCGTCGGTGCGATCGCGGTGCTCACGCCTCAGGTCGCAGGTCAGGCGCCGGCCATCGCCTCGCAGGCCTCCGACGGCCTGCAGCGGGTGCGCGACTGGCTCACCGACGGACCGCTACAGCTGTCCGACGGACAGATCACCCGCGCCATCAGCGCCGTGCAGGACAAGCTGCAGGAGAGCGCCGCGGCCATCAGCTCGGGCATCTTCTCGACGTTGAGCGCCGCGACGAACGCCGTCATCAACCTGGTGCTGGTCCTGATGCTCACGTTCTTCTTCGTCAAGGACGGCCACCGCTTCCTCCCGTGGCTGGCCACGCTGGGCGGCCGCCGGGCCGGCGAGCACGCGACCGAGCTGCTCGGCCGCACCTGGAACACCCTGGGCGGGTTCATCCGCACCCAGACCCTGGTGTCCTTCATCGACGCCGTCATCATCGGCATCGGTCTGACGATCCTGGGCGTGCCGCTCGCGATCCCCCTCGCGGTCATCACGTTCTTCGGCGGCTACATCCCGATCGTCGGCGCGTTCGTCAGCGGCATCCTCGCGGTGCTCGTGACGCTGGTGACGAACGACTTCAAGGCCGCCGTGATCGCCGCACTTATCGTGCTGGCCGTCCAGCAGCTCGAGGGCAACGTCCTGTCGCCGTGGCTGCAGGGCAAGACCATGAACCTCCACGCCGGGGTCGTGCTGCTGTCGGTCACCGCCGGCGGCACCCTGTTCGGGGTCACGGGCGCGTTCCTGGCCGTGCCGGTCGCGGCGACCACCGCCGTGCTGCTGCGCTACATCAACGAGCAGATCGACGACGGCGTGGACCCCGAGGCTCCACCCGAGGACTCCCACGCCGCGGCACTGCTGGCCGAGGGCAAGGTCGCCGACGACGCGGACTGACGTCGGCGCGAGCCCGTCGCACCTGGTCCGTGGAAGCCGAAGAGCCAACCCCGCAGGTCGGGGTTGGCTCGTCAGTGCTGTTCTGAGCGGTCGATCGCCTTCGCGGGCCCGTCGCGCCGGCCCGTCGGCCAGGCCGGATCGTCAGGCTGCGTCGTCAGGCTGGGACGTCGGCGGAGCGCTGCAGGATCGCGGTGCGCTCGTGCTCGGTCAGTCCGCCCCACACGCCGTAGGGCTCACGCGCGGCGAGGGCGTGCTCGCGGCACTCGGTGATCACGGGGCAGGTGCCGCAGACCGCCTTGGCGGCGGCCTCACGGTCGCGACGTCGCGAGCCGCGCTCGGCGTCGGGCGAGAAGAACCGCGCCGACTCCAGGCCCTGGCACGCGCCCTGGTACTGCCACTCGTAGACCTCCTGCAGCGGAAGCGGCAGGTTCTTGAGGTTCGCCATGATGGGCTCCTTCGCTGCATGGGGAGTGAGATCGGGGGTCGATCTCGGGGTTGTTCAGAACGTACCCCGAACTTGTTCAGGTTGGCAAGCGGGTGAACAAGTTCTATAGTTGAGGCATGACACCGCCCGATCCGAGCACCGCGCAGCGGCAGGAGATCCTCCTGTCCGTCGGTGAGGTCGCGGCTCGTCTCGGGGTGCCCGCCTCCACGTTGCGCACGTGGGAGCGCCGGTACGAGCTCGGCCCCACCGCCCGCAGCAGTGGTGGCCACCGCCGCTACGACGCCACCGACGTCGAGCGGCTCGAGCGCATGAACCTGCTCATCAGCAGTGGCCTCGGGCCCGCGGCCGCGGCGCGCGCCGCACTCAGTGGCGACCCCGTCGAGGTCGACGGCGACGCCGCCGACTTCGGTGACGCCATCGTGGCCGCCACCCGGGCGTACGACGCCGAGGGCTTGCGCACGCTGTTCACGCGCAAGCTGGAGGATCTCGGCACCCTCCACGCGTGGAGCGACCACATCGCGCCGAGCATGCGACGCATCGGCGACGAGTGGTACCAGGGCAACATCGGCGTCGACGGCGAGCACCTCGTCAGCGACGCGCTGCACACCGCCCTGCGGGCCCGCTTCGCCGCCCGACGCCTTCGGCACCAGGACCACCGCCCCGTTCTGCTGGCCTGCGCCGAGGACGAGCACCACGTCCTGCCCCTGCTCGCCCTGCAGTGCGCCCTCGCCGAGGACGGCGTCGGCTGTCACATGCTCGGCCAGCGCACGCCGTTCAGCGCCATCTCGGCCATGACCCTGCGCCTCCGACCCGCGGCCGTCTTCCTCTGGGCCTCGATCGTGCACTTCGACGCGGGCGCCCTGTCGTCGGTCGTCGACGCCGCCGGCGACCAGTCCGAGCTGATCCTCGGCGGGCCGGGGTGGAGCGTCGACAGCCTCCAGGTCGCGACCGACCTGGCCGAGGCCGTCGCGGCCGTGAAGAACGCCATCGCCCTGCACCCCGTCGACGCGTGACCGGCGCCCCTCCCACCGTTCTGACACGATTGACGACGTGGCCGACCTGACCTTCCGCGGACGCCGCGTCGTCCAGGACCGGGCCCTCGTGATGGCGATCGTCAACCGCACGCCCGACTCCTTCTACGACCGCGGCGCCACGTACGACCCCGCCGTCGCGCTCGACGCCGTCCGGCGTGCGGTCGACGACGGCGCCGACGTCGTCGACATCGGCGGCGTGAAGGCCGGCCCGGGCGACGCGGTCGACGCCGCCGAGGAGGTGCGGCGCACCATCCCGTTCATCGAGGCGGTGCGCGAGGCCGCGCCCCACGTCGTCATCAGCATCGACACGTGGCGCGCCGAGGTGGCCGACGCCGCCGCCGCAGCCGGCGCCGACCTGCTCAACGACACGTGGGCCGGGCACGACCCCGACGTCGTGGCCGTGGCCGCTCGACACGGTCTCGGCTACGTCTGCTCCCACACCGGCGGGGCGCTCCCCCGCACCCGCCCCCACCGCGTCCGCTACGACGACGTCGTGGCCGACGTCGTCGCCACGACCACCCGGGCGGCGAAGGCCGCGGTCGAGGCCGGCGTGCCACGTGAGGGCGTGCTGGTGGACCCCACCCACGACTTCGGCAAGAACACCTTCCACAGCCTCGAGCTGGTGCGCCGCGCCGACACTCTCGTCGCCACCGGCTGGCCGGTCCTCATGGCCCTGTCCCGCAAGGACTTCGTGGGCGAGACGCTCGGCCTCGGTCCCGACGACAGGCTGGAGGGCACCCTCGCGGCCACGGCCCTGACCGCTGCCGCCGGGTGCGCCATGTTCCGCACCCACGACGTGACGGCCACCCGGCGCGTGCTGGAGATGACGGCCACCCTGCGCGGTGAGCGACCGCCGACCAGGGCGGTGCGCGGCCTTGCCTGACCTGCAGCCCTGGTTCGCCACCCACACCCACGCCGCGTCCGCCCCGCTCGGCGACCTGGTGGCGGCCAAGCGTGGACGCCGCGTCGGCGTGGTGCTGCCCGCCCGCGACGAGGCCACGACGATCGGCGAGATCGTGCGACGCGTCCGCACCGCCTGGTGCGACCTCGTGCCGCTGGTCGACGAGGTGGTCGTGGTCGACTCCCGCTCCAGCGACGACACCGCCGCCGCGGCACGCGAGGCCGGAGCCGTCGTCGTGACCGCCGAGGACCCCGATCCCGCGTTCGACGGTGGCAAGGGATCGGCCATGCGCACCGGCATGGCCCACCTGACGAGCGACGTCGGCGTCTTCCTCGACGCCGACGTGCGCGGCTTCGACCCCGCCTTCGTGGCACGACTCGTCGGCCCCCTGCTCACCGACCCCTCGCTGGTGCTCGTGAAGGCCTTCTACGACCGCCCGACGCACGACGGCGGCGGTGGACGGGTGACAGAGCTGGCCGCCCGGCCCGAGATCGCGCGACGAGCACCCGAGCTGGCCGGCTTCGTGCAGCCGCTCGCCGGGGAGTGCGCGTTCGTCCTCGACGCGTTCGTCGACCTGCCCGTGGTCAGCGGCTACGGCGTCGACGTCGGCATGCTGCTGCAGGCGGTGCGCAAGCACGGCCTCGACGCGACGGCACAGGCCGACCTGGGCCGCCGCGAGCACGACCACCAGGGCCTGCGCGCCCTCGGGCGGATGGCGCTCCAGGTGCGCGCGGCGTTCGACCTGGTCCTCGACGACCGCGACGTCGTGGTCGACGAGCGCTGGGTGCCCGGCCGTGACGCCGACGGCGCCGCGACCCTGGTGGCCGAGCGGGTGGAGACGCGCCTGCTCCCTCCGCCCGGCGCCGGGGCTACCAGCTCGACTTCGTGATGCCCGGCAGCTCGCCCCGGTGCGCTCCCTCGCGGAACCGGATGCGCGAGAGTCCGGCGACCCGCAGGTGGCCCCGCGGCCTGCCGTCGACCTGGTCGCGGTTGCGCACCCGCGACGGGGAGGAGTCACGCGGCAGCCCGGCCAGGGCACGCGAGGCCTCCATGCGCTCGGCCATGGACAGCGACGTGTCCCGGGACGCGGCGCGCAGGGCGTCACGTCGTTCCCGGTAGCGCTCGACGACCTCCTTGCGGCGCTCGTTGGCGACGATCTTGCTGCGCTTGGCCATCAGCGCTCCTCCTTGAACTCGACGTGCCTGCGGATCCTCGGGTCGTACTTGCTCAGCACGAGCCGGTCGGGGTCGTTGCGACGGTTCTTGCGCGTGACGTAGGTGGTGCCCGTGCCCGCCGTGGATCGCAGCTTCACGATGGGCCGGACGTCGTTGCCCCGCCCCCTCGACGATCCCGCCATCAGAGCCTCTCCCCTCGAGCGAGGATGTCGGCGACCACGGCGTCGATGCCGCGCACGTCGACGGTCTTGATCCCTCGGGCACTGAGCGTGAGCGTGACGTGCCGGCCGAGGGTCGGCGCCCAGTAGCGCTTCTTCTGGACGTTGACGTCGAAGCGCCGCTTGGTGCGCCGGTGCGAGTGGGACACGTGGTGGCCGAAGCCCGGGGTGGCCCCGGTGACCTGGCAGGTGCGCGACATGGCGACCTCCTGTATAGAATGACAATCGTTCTCATCAGCCTACCGGAGACGTGACGTGAAGAAGAACCAGCACCCCCGCTACGACGAGGTCGCCTTCCGCGACCGCTCGGGCGACCTCCTGCTCGTGACCCGCTCGACGCTGCCCGAGCGCCTCCCTGCCGACCACGGCGCAAACGGCCGCCCAGGGCCCGGCACCCCTGCCGAGACGGTCGACGTCGACGGCCGCACCCTGCCCGTGGTCGACGTCGAGGTCTCCAGCGCCAGCCACCCGTTCTGGACCGGCCGCGGCCGCGTGGTCGACACCGAGGGACGGGTCGAGCGCTTCCGTCGCCGCTACGGGCAGGTCGACGCATGAGCCCCGTCGGCCGCGGACGCCGGCGCGTCCTCTCGCGCACCACCCCAGCCGTGCTCGTGACCGGCGTCGACGAGGTGGCCATGGAGGCCGTCACCGTGGGCCTCCAGTTCGACCTTCCCTCGGCCGTCGTCGTGCGCCACGTGCTCGACGTCGAGTCCCAGCGGCTCGTGCGCGTGGTCAGCGACTGCACCGGCGTCCTGGAGCGGCACGTCCACGAGCTGGAGCACGCCTGCGTGGCCTGCGCCCTCCGCGAGGACGTGGTGCCCACGATGGAGCGCCTCGCAGCCAGCGGTCGCTGGGGCGCGGTGGTCGCCCACCTGCCGGTGGCGGCCGAGGCCCTGCAGGCCTGCCGGGTCATCGAGACCTACGTGCAGGCCGCGCCGCACGTGCACGTGGCGGCCGTCGTCGCAGCCCTCGACGGCCGGACCGTGCTCGCCGACCTGCTCGGGGACGACCTGCTGCACGAGCGCGACCTGCACACGAGCGAGGACGACTCCCGCGGCGTCGCCGAGACGGCCGCCGCGATCGTCGAGTACGCCGACGCCGTCGCGCTCACCGGACCGTGCGACCCCGCCGGGCTGGACCTGCTGCGTGCGCTCGCTCGTCCGGGCGTCACGGTCGTCGACGACCCGTCGGCGCTCGACGCCACGCCGCTCGTGGCCGGAGCGCACCGCCACGACGTCACGGAGGCGTGGGTCGACGTCGTGCGACGCGACGAGCTGCCGCTGCACGGCTCCCGCTACGTGTGGACGCTCGACCTCCGCTCCGACCGCCCGTTCCACCCCGGACGCCTGCTCGAGAGCATCGAGAAGATCGGCGGCGGGCCACGTCGCTCGCGCGGTTCGTTCTGGCTGCCGAGCCGCCCCTCCGACGTCTGCGTGTGGGACGGGGCGGGCGGACAGCTGAGCGTCGGGACGGCCTCCCCGTGGGGCACCGACACGCCCCTGACCCGCATCGTCGTGCACGGCCTGGCGTCGGGACCGCTCGCCAGCAGCCCCGACGACGTGCAGGAGGCCTTCGAGCACTGCCTGCTCAGCGACGCCGAGCTGGCCGACCGGGGCCCGTACTGGGAGGTCGCCTCCGACGGCCTCGAGCCCTGGCTCGGCGACGTCCGCCGCGCCGCCTGAGCCGTACCCATCGCCGCCCAGGGCCCGGCACGCCCGCCGGGTCCGCCCACCGCCCAGGGCCCGGCACCCCTGCCGGGTCCGCCCACCACCCGATCGAAGGAGCCCCATGGCCGTCCCCAAGCGCAAGACCTCGCGCAGCAACACCCGCCACCGGCGGTCGCAGTGGAAGGCGACGCCCGCCGACCTCGTGCCCGTCACCGTCGAGGGCCGCACGGTGCGGGTGCCGCGCCGGCTCGTCAGGGCCGTGCACCGCGGCCTGGTCGACGTCGACCGTCTCTGAACCACCGCCCCCGAGCCTGTCTGAGCCTGTCGAAGGGTCGGGGGCCCGAACCCGTCCCACCCACAGGAGGAACCATGAAGGTCCGCAACTCCCTGCGCTCGCTCAAGAACCAGCCCGGCTCGCAGGTCGTGCGCCGACGCGGGCGCACCTACGTGATCAACAAGCAGAACCCGCGCCTGAAGGCCCGCCAGGGCTGACGACCTCCGGACCCACCACGGTTCCCTGCCACTCACCATGGCGCGCACGCCATGGTGAGTGGGGCAGGACCGTGGTGGGTTCGCGATTCCCATCAGGTGATGAGAATCGTGGGGCCGGTGGGCCGGAGGTCAGCCGACGAGCTGCTGCCAGGTGTCCCAGCCGATGCGCACGACGAACGCCGACACCACGACGATGAACACGATGCGGATGAACCGGTTGCCCCGCGCCACGGCGAGGCGGGCGCCGAGGTAGCCGCCGGCGACGTTGCAGACCATCAGCACCGCGGCGACCTTCCAGATGACCGCACCCTGCGGGACGAACACGACCAGGGCGGCCAGGTTGGTCGCGAAGTTGGCCAGCTTCGCCTTGCCGCTAGCCTCCAGGAACCCGTAGCCGAGCACCCCCACGAGCGCGAAGACGAGGAACGAGCCGGTCCCCGGCCCGAGGGCGCCGTCGTAGAAGCCGATGGACGCACCCACCAGCATGGCCGCCCCGTAGTGGCGCCGACCGGTGAAGCGGATGGCCGCCACCTGGCCGAGGTCGGGTCGCAGCACCGTGAAGGCACCGACGACGACCAGGACCACGAGGATCGCCGGGTTGAAGGCCGCGCGCGGGATCCACGAGGCCACGACCGCACCCAGCAACGAGCCGATGAACGCCGCACCCGCCAGGGGCGCGGCCGTGCGCAGGTCGAGCCGCACGCGTCGCAGGTAGGTGATGCTCGACGTCGTCGTGCCGGCGATCGAGCCGATCTTGTTCGTGGCCAGCAGCTGGACCGGCGCCGCCTGCGGGAAGGCCACCATGAGGGCGGGCAGCTGGACCAGCCCGCCACCCCCCACGACGGCGTCGATCCATCCGGCGAAGAACGCGGCCACGCCGAGGAACAGCAGCACTCCCCCGGTGAGCTCCTCCACCCGGTCAGGCTACGCACCGGCCGGACCCGGCCACGAGGCGGCGACGTCATGAGGAACGACCAGCGCACTCCTCACCGTCGGGACCAGTAGCCTGAGTCCCGCCAGAGCCCCTCCACGGAAGTAGGCCCCATGCGACTGATCGCTGCGCGCGTCCGCAAGGTCATGTCGGTCCACGACTCCGGACGCCTGGCGCTCGACGAGGGCATCACGACCATCGTCGGCAAGAACGAGTCGGGCAAGACGGCCATGCTGCAGGCGCTGTACCGGGCCAACCCGCTGCCCAGCGGTCACGTCACCGCGTTCACCGCGCGACGCGACTACCCCCGACGCGACCTCGGGCGCGACCGCGAGGTCATCGACCAGGTCCGCCCCGTCACCCTCGAGATCGAGCTCGACTACGACGACCGCCAGGTCCTGGAGCGCGCCGGCGCCCTGCTGCCGACGACCCCGCTGTTCGTGAGCCGCTCGTACGGCGACGGCGAGCTGCACTGGGCGTCCGACGAGGAGGGCACCCCGCTCGAGGCGTCGCCCGAGGCCATCGCCCGGCTGACCGCGATGCTGCCGGGCTTCCAGTACTTCGACGACCACAACGTGCTCCCTGGCAGCGTGTCCATCCGGCGTCTGCAGGAGATGGACTCGGCCGACCTCTACCCCTCCGAGCGCACCGCGCTGGCGCTGCTGAGGCTGGCCGGCGTGGCCGACGCCTCGTTCGACGAGGACGACTACGAGGTCCGCAAGGCCGCGCTCGAGGCCGCCGCCGCACGCCTGTCGGACCAGCTGCTGGAGTACTGGAGCCAGAACCGCGAGCTGTCGATCGAGCTCGACCTGGAGACGATGGGCATCTCCTCGCCCGACCCGTGGCTGCACATCCGCGTGCGCGACGACCGCCAGCGGATGAGCCTCAACGTTGCGGAGCGCTCCAAGGGCTTCATCTGGTTCTTCTCCTTCCTCGCGGCGTTCTCGGAGTTCGCCGACCAGGACCGTCGGGTCATCCTGCTCGACGAGCCCGGCATGAACCTGCACGCGAACGCCCAGGCCGACCTGCTGCGCTACATCAAGGAGCACCTCGGCCCCTTCCACCAGGTCGTCTACTCCACCCACTCGCCGTACCTCATCGACTCCGGTCGCCTGAGCCGCTGCCGCGTGCTCGAGAACGTCGGCGACGAGGGCAGCAAGATCAGCTCCGACCTGTGGCGGGCAGGGTCCGAGACCACGGTGCCCCTGCTGGCGGCGCTCGGTGCGGACCTCACGCGCAAGCTGGTCAGCGGGCCGCACCAGCTGCTCGTCTCGTCACCGTCGGACATCACGTACCTGACGGTCATGGGTGACCTGCTCCGTTCCGAGGGCGGACGCGCGCTCGACCCGCGCTGGAACCTGACGCCCGTCGGTGGTGCCTCCGGCATCCCGACGATCCTGGCGCTGCTCGGCACCACGGCCGTCTCGGCCACGGTGCTCATGGACGGTCCGGCCGGCGCGCGGGGCGCCGTCGAGGAGCTGGTGAACCGAGGGGCGATCTCGGCCGACCACATCGTCCCGCTCACCGACATCACCGGCACCCTCGACGCCGACCTCGAGGACCTCTTCGACTCCCGGTGGTACGTGACACTCCTGGAGGAGTCCGGCGGACCGAAGGTCTCGCACCGCAAGATCACCGGCAAGCGGTTCCTGCGCAAGCCGCCTCGCCGACGCATCGTGCACCAGGCCGAGACGGTCGTCGGCGGCGCCTACGACCGCTTCCAGCCCGCCGGCCACCTGCTGCGCAACCGGTCGCAGGCGCTCGCCTCGGTCGACGCCGAGACGAAGAAGCGGTTCCAGCAGCTCATCGACCGGCTCAACGCCCTGCTCTGACCCCCCTCTCCCTGGTCGACCAGGAGTGGCTCGTCAGCGACGGAGGACGCGCAGCGAGCCGGTGTGGCCGACCTCGGTGAAGCCGTCGTCGAGGGCGCGCAGGTAGATGCGGTAGGGCGCCTGCCCGCCGTCGGCGGGGTCGGGGAAGACGTCGTGGATGACGAGCGCACCCCCGGGGCGCATCCACCGGGCCCAGCCCTCGTAGTCGCCCTGGGCGTGCTCGTCGGTGTGCCCGCCGTCGACGAACACGAGGTCGAGCTCGCGGCCCCACCACGACGCGACGTCGGGCGAGCGCGCCACCACCACGTCGACGACGTCCTCCAGGCCGGCGCGCGCGAGGGTCTCGCGCAGGAACGGCAGGGTGTCCATCCGGCCGTCGGTGCCGACGAGGGTCTCGTCGTGGTACTCCCAGCCGACCTGCTGCTCCTCCGAGCCGCGGTGGTGGTCGATCGTCACGAGCCGCGCGCCGCGCTCGCGCGCGACGTGGCCGAGGTGCACCGCGGACTTGCCGCAGTAGCTGCCGATCTCGACCGCCACCCCGCCCGCGCGCAGGTGGGCGGCGGCCGCGGCCCGCAAGGCGTCGGCCTCGTCCGCCGGAAGGAAGCCGCGCACCTCGTCGGCCACCGCCTGCAGCGCCTCGGGCAGCGGCGGTGCACTCATGCCACGCACGGCTGGTCACACTTCTCGGCGGCGGCCAGGAGGGGCAGGCCCTCCCCGCGGAACAGCCCGTTGGCGGGCGTGGTCCGGGTCAGGGCGTCGACGGCGAGGAGCACGGTGCCCGCCGTCCAGGTGGTCTGCTCGATCGGCCAGTAGGTCTCGTCGGGATAGACGTAGCCGGTCCAGTACGTGGCGTCCTCGCGGCGCAGGACCTGGATGTCGGCGAGGAGCGCCCGGGCGTCGGCGCCACGGCCCACCGCGTCGAGCGCCAGGACGAGCTCGCACGTCTCGCCCCCGGTGACCCAGGGGCTGTCGTCCACGCACCGCGCACCGAAGCCGGGCACCACGAAGTCGTCCCAGCGCCGCTCCAGGCGGGCCAGGGCGACGGCGCGTGGCAGCGCCCCGCCCAGCACGGGGTAGTACCAGTCCATCGAGAACCGGGCCTTGTCGGCGAACCGGTCCGGGTGGTGGTCCAGGGCGTGGCGCAGCCGCACCGCCGCGTCCTCCCAGTGCGGCACCCGCTCGCCCACGACGTCGGCCAGCGCGACGCCGCACCGCAGGCTGAGGTGGATGCTGGCGTTCCCGGTGACGAGGGCCTCGTCGGCAACGCACCCGTCGGCGCCGCGCGACCAGCGGACCGGACCCGCGTCGTCCTGCAGGACGAGCACGGCGTCGAGCGCACCCTGCACCGACGGCCACATGGAGCTGACGAAGGCCCGGTCGCCGGTCAGCCGCCAGTGGTGCCAGACCGCGGTGGCCACGTAGGCGGTGAAGTTGGCGTCGGTGGCGGGCTCGACCACCTCGCCCCCGGAGTACTTGGTGGCCCACGTGCCGTCGGGTCGCTGCTGCGAGCGGCTCCAGGCGTAGGCGGCCTCGGCCTCGTCGCGGCGCCCGGCGACGGCGAGCCCCATGGCGGCCTGGAGGTGGTCCCACGGGTCGAGGTGCCCGTCGACCTCCCACGGGATCGCCCCGTCTCGGGTCTGCACGTCCGCGATCGTGTCGGCCGTGGCCTGCACCTGGGCAGCGTCGAGCACGCCGGGGAGCGCGAGGACGGCCGGCGATCCGGTGACGGCGGGGGTCACGGCGACCTCAGGCCGCGAGCGGCTTGGTGTAGTACAGCGCCACGCTCTTGCCCAGGACCGGGTCGAGGAGCTTCTCGGCCACGCGGGTGGTGCGGGGCGCCTTCATCATGTCCCACACGAGCAGCTGGTGGTAGGCGCGCACGGCCGGGTGCTGGTCGCGCTCCACGCCCACGGCGCACTTGATCCACCAGTACGGCGCGTGCAGGCCGTGCGCGTGGTGGGTGTGGGTGTGCACCAGGCCCTCGGCACGCAGCTTCGCGTCGAGCTCGCTGGCCTTGTAGATGCGGATGTGCCCGCCCTCGTTGGCGTGGTACTCGTCCGACAGCATCCAGCACACCTTCTCGGGCCAGAAGCGCGGGACGGTCACGGCCAGCGTCCCGCCGGGCGCCAGGATGCGCACGAGCTCGCTGATGGCCTGCTCGTCCTCGGGCACGTGCTCGAGGATCTCCGAGGCGAGCACGACGTCGAAGGAGGCGTCGGCGTAGGGCATGTCGAGGATGGTCCCGGCCTGCACGGCACCACGCCCGGTCCTGGGCACCTGCCCCTCGACCCGCATCGCCTCGAACATCTCGTCGACGCCCTTGAGCTCGACCTCGTCGAGGTCGAACGCGGTCACGTCGGCACCGCGGCGCAGGGCCTCGTAGCTGTGCCGGCCGGCGCCGGCACCGACGTCGATGAATCGGGTGCGGGCGCCCACCCGGAGGCGGTCGAAGTCGACGGTCAGCACGTCACTGCTCCTTGCCGGCGAACCTGCGGATCGCCTCGTCGTAGACGTCGGCGGTGGCCTTGGCCACCGAGGTCCAGCTGTAGCGCTCGAGCGCACGGGCACGGCCGGCGGCGCCCAGGGCCGCGCGGCGGTCGGGGTCGTCGAGCAGGGAGGAGACGGCGGCGGCCAGCTGCTCGGCGTCGCCCGGCTCGACGAGCACCGCGCACGGCTCGCCGCCCTCGGCGTCGCCCACGACCTCGGGGATGGCGCCGGCGCGGCTCGCGACGACCGCGGTGCCGCTCGCGAGCGCCTCGACCGTCGGCAGGGAGAAGCCCTCGTAGAGCGAGGGGACGCACATGATCTCGGCCGAGCGCAGGAGCTCAGCGATCTGCTCGGACTCCAGGCCGCTGTGGGTGGTCACGCAGTCGCGCAGGTCGAGCGCGTCGATGCGGCGGTCCGTGGCGCCGCCGGGCTCGACGCTCGAGACGAGCTGCAGCTCGACGTCGGGGTGCTCGACCCGCACCTTGGCGAGTGCGTCGAGGAGGTGGGCGACGCCCTTGAGCGGCTTGTCGGCGCTGGCGACCGCCACGATGCGGCCGGGCACGCGGGACTCGGTCGCGGCGGGGGTGCCGGGCTGTCGGCGGCGAACGGGACCGAAGGTGTCGGTGTCGACGCCGAGCGGCACCACGCGGATGCGGGCCGGGTCGATGCCGAAGTCGGTGACGGTGTCGTCGGTGGCCACCGTGGAGACGCCCACGACGAACGGCAGCCGCCGGGCGACGCGGGCCTGCATGCCCACGAACGAGTACCACCGAGCGACCGAGAGCTTGCGCCACCCACGGGCAGCCTCGAGCTCGACGATGCGGTCGCGGCTGATCGGGTGGTGGATCGTGACGACGAGCGGGAGCCGTCGGCGCAGGGCGAGCAGCCCCCAGCCGAGGCTCTGGTTGTCGTGGACCACGTCGAAGTCGTCGAGCCGGTCCTTGAGGTGACGGTCGGCGCGCAACGTGAACGAGAGCGGCTCGCCGAAGGCCCCGGTGACGCTGAGCAGCCACTCGACGACGTCGGGAACGCTGCGCAGCGTCCAGGGCGCCGGGGGCTTGAAGGGGTCGGGCTCGTCGTAGATGCCGAGACTCGGCAGCCTCGTCAGTCGCACCCTCGGGTCGAGACCCTCGGGGTAGGGCTGACCGGAGATGACCTCGACGTCGTGGCCGGCCTCGACAAGACCCCGGCTGAGGTGCTCGACGTAGACGCCCTGGCCACCCACGTGCTGCTTGCTGCGGTACGACAACAGGGCGACGCGCACGTGACCACCTTCCTGTGACGTCGCACCGACAGCGACCGTTGAGAGACCAACGGTATCCGAGTCGCGCTCCGGCGCCTCAGCGGCCGGTGACCCGACGCACCTCGAGCAGCGGCACGTGGTCACCCGTCGTGCGGTCGGGGAAGTCGAAGACCGCGAGGACGAGCAGCATCGGGTAGCTCGGCGACTGGTCGGACGCAGCCACCTGCTCGCCGTCGAGGAACCAGGTGATCCCGTGCTCGGTCCAGTCCACGGCATAGGTGTGCCACGCACTCACGTCGAGGCTCCGACGTGGGGCCGCGAACTCCTCGACCAGGTCGGGGTCGCGGAAGGGATGGACCCCCCGTCCGACCTCGAGGGTCACCGTGCCGTCGGGCGTGGTGGCGCGCGTGTCGCCGAAGACCTCGACCAGGCAGATCTCACCGCAGCGCCGGGGCTCGTCCTCCATGCCGATCGTCCACGCCGAGAACATCGACCCTGCGCCGACCGTGGCTCGGCACTCGACCTCGATGCGGCCGTGCAACGGCACGAAGCCCGCGACCCGGGGCTGCTCCTCGCGCACGGTCAGACCGGGGCGGAACGGCTGCTGCCCACGTGTCGACCCCACCGGACCGGACCAGCTGCCGCTCTGCACGGCCGAGACCCGCAACGGTGGCTCGTGCAGGTCGGGGCACCACCGGGGATGCTCGGGGGGAAGCGACAACCGCAGTCCGTCGTCACCGACCTCCCACGTGGCACGTGCGTCCTCACGCGAGCTCCAGGCGGGCAGGTAGGCGGGGACCCACCGCTGGAGGTCCAGCCCGTCGAAACGTTCCTCGAACCGCTCCACGATCGGCATCCTCGCACGCGGCACCGACACCGCGGACGACTCAGGAGTCGAAGCCGAGGCCGAGCCGGTCGAGGGTGCGCAGCAGCAGGTTGCGGCGACCCTCGTCGTGGTCGGCGCGATCGAGCGACCAGCGGGTGGCCTCGATGCCGATCGTGGCCAGCGGCTCGGGCGGGAAGGGCACGGCCGGGCGTCGCACCATCGCGAGCCGGGTGCGCTCGGTGTCGTCACCGGCGAGGTGGTCGAGCATGACCTCCGCGGCGAACCGGGTGGCACCGACACCGAGGCCCGTGAAGCCGGAGGCGTAGGCCACGCGACCGCGGCGGGCGAGGCCGTGGAAGGCGCAGAAGCGGGTGGACGTGTCGATCGCGCCCGCCCATCGATGGGTGAACGCGACGCCCTCGAGCTGCGGGTAGGTGGTGAGGAAGTGCGACGCGAGCCGGCGGTAGGAGGCGTCGCGGTCCTCGTGCTCGGGGCTCACCTGCCGCCGATGGATCGCGTCGTAGCCGCCGTAGAGGATCCGGTCGTCGGCGCTGAGCCGCGAGTAGTGGAACTGGTGCGCCAGGTCGGCGACGCCCTGGCGACGGTCCCAGCCGATCGACGCCTTCTGCGCGGCGTCGAGCGGCTCCGTCATGAGGACGTAGTCGTACACCGGCACGGTGGACAGGCGCGTGCGCCGCAGGAGTGGGCGGAACACGTTCGTCGCGAGGGCCACGGCGCCGGCGCGGACCACGGCGCGCTCGGTCCGCACCCGCACCCCGCCCGTGCGGCCGGAGGACAGGCCCGTCACGCGGGAGTGCTCGAAGATCTCCACCCCGAGGTCGGCCGCCACGCGGGCGAGCTCGTGCGCGAGCCGGGCCGGGTGGACGAGGGCGGTCTCGTCACGCTCCCAGCGGCCCGCACGGTAGATCGGGCTGTGGATCTCGGCCTGCACGGCGGACTCGTCGAGCCAGTCGCCGCTCTCGTCCTCCTCGAGCCAGCGCACCTGGTGCGGCTCGTAGGCGACGGACAGGGTGCCCGTGCGCTCCAGCTGCACGTCGAGACCGAGGTCGTGGACGTCACGCTCCAGGGCGTCGAGGTTCTCGCGACCGAGGCGGTGGAGGGTGTCGTACTCGTCGGGCCACCGGGCCCGCCCGTTGACCTCGCCGTGGGTCAGGCTCGCCTCCACGAAGCCGCCGTTGCGTCCCGACGCCGCCCAGCCGATGGTCTCGGCCTCGAGCAGCACCACGCGTCGACCAGGGTCGCGGCGCTTCGCCAGCACCGCGGTCCAGAGGCCGCAGTAGCCCCCGCCGACGACGACGAGGTCGGCCGTGGTCGACGCCGTGAGCTGCGGGTGGCCGGCTCCGGGGGCGTCCTCGAGCCAGTAGGAGCTCAGCCGGCTCGGTCGCAGCGCGGCATCGATGGCCGCCTCGCGGGGAGGCTGCCGCTCGAAGACCGTGCTGTGCCGGCTCATGGGCGCTCGGACGACCCCTCGGCAGGTTCCAGCTCGCTCGACGCCGCCGTGTCCTGGCCGGGCGCGCCCGGCGTGACCGTGACGAGGTGGAGCCGCATGATGCGACGCCCCTCCACCGCGGTGACCGTCAGCCGGTATCCGTCGAGGTCCACGACCTCGCCCTCGACCGGGATGTGGCCGAGGCGGTCGAGCACGAGACCGGCGACGGTCGAGTAGTGGGCGTCGGGGAGCTCCAGGCCCGTCAGCTCCACGAAGTCGTCGAGGTGCATGGCGGCGTCGATGTCGTCGCCGTCGGAGGAGTGCAGCAGCTCGGCCACCTCGGCGAGGTCGTACTCGTCGCGGATCTCGCCCACCAGCTCCTCGATGATGTCCTCGAGCGTGACGATGCCGTCGGTCCCGCCGTACTCGTCGACCACGAGCGCGATGTGCACGCCCTCGCTGCGCATCTGCGCCATGGCCGGGAGGATCCGGTTGGTGCTGGGCAGCACGGGGATCTCGCGCACGATGTCGGCGACGGACCCGGTGCCGGCACCCTCGGGCACGGCCAGCAGGTCGCGGACGTGCACGAACCCGATGACGTCGTCGGTCGAGCGTCGCCGGGTGACGGGGTAGCGGGAGTGCGGCATGGCGAGCGCCTCGCCGGCGGCCTCGGCCAGACTCATGCCGCCGTCCAGGAAGTCGACGGCTCCGCGCGGCCGCATCACCTCGCGCAGCGTGCGGTCGGTGGCGGTGAACACGTCCTGCAGGATCTGCCGCTCGTCGTCCTCGAGGCTCTCGTGGGCGCCGACGAGGTCACGCAGCTCGTCCTCGCTCATCTCCTCGCCCGCGGCGTGGGGGTTGCCGCCGAGCAGACGGACGACCATGTTGGTCGACTTCGACAGCAGCCAGATGACCGGTCGCATGAGGGTGGCGAACCGGGCGAGCGGCGGCGCGACGGCCAGCGCGATGGGCGCCGACTTCTGCAGGGCGAAGCGCTTGGGCACGAGCTCGCCGAAGACGAGCGACAGGTAGGCGATGAGCAGCGTCATCGCGACGAGCGCGACGCTCGATGCGGCGCTCTCGGACAGGCCCAGCGCCTCGAAGGTCGGCGCCACGTCGGGCGCGAGGGTCGACGCGCCGTAGGCGGCGGACAGGAAGCCGGCCACCGTGACGCCGATCTGCACGGCCGCGAGGAACGTGTTCGGGTCGCGCGCGAGCGTGGCGACCTTCGACCCGCGTGAACCGGTCTTCTCCAGCTGGTTCAGCTGGCTCTCGCGCAACGAGACGAGGGCCAGCTCCGTGGCCGCGAACACCCCGCCGACGAGCACGAAGACCATCACGAGGCCGAGGTTGAGCAGGGTGTCGCTGTCCATCAGGCCCTCCTGGCGACGCAGCGGAGGAGGGCCTGGCAGGTACTCGGAGGTTGGTCCACGAGATTCATTCTAGGGAGGCTCCCCGTCACGGCGAGGTGGAGCGGTCTGCGGTGGCGCCGTCGGCCACGACCACCCGCGCCCGACCGGCGTCCTTGGCCGCGTAGAGGGCACCGTCGGCGCGGGCGACGACGTCGGCGAGGTCGTCGCCACGACCGACGAGGGTCATGCCGTAGCTGACCGTGGGCAGCACCACGCCGCCGGGGAGCGACGTGGCCTCCAGCGCGACGGTGATCCTCTGCACGACGTCGCGCGCCTCCTCGACGGTCGCCTCGTCGAGGAAGAGGACGAACTCCTCGCCGCCGAAGCGCCCCACGATGTCGGCACGACCGACCGTGCTGCGGCAGGCCGCCGCGAACACCTGCAGGGCGACGTCGCCCGCCGGGTGGCCGTACGTGTCGTTGATCTGCTTGAAGTGGTCGAGGTCGGCCATGACCAGCACGCCGTGGACCTGGCGACGACGGTGGCCGCGCCAGCGCCGCTCGACCAGGCGCACCAGCTCGTCTCGGTTCAGCAGGCCGGTGAGGCCGTCCCGGGTGGCTCGCTCCTGGAGCTCGAGCGTGTCGTCGGCATAGCTGAGAGCCGTCATGCTGAACGAGACGGTGGCGAGCATGACCGTGGTGACCAGCGTCGTGACCTCGGTGCCGAGGTAGACCGCGAACGCGCGTCCGTCCTGGCCGACCAGGAGGTAGGCCACCAGGCGCAGGCCGTAGAAGGTCGACAGGCCGGTCGACATGACCGCGAGCGAGCGCAGGATCGGCCGGTACATCCGTTCTCGGGGGCCAGGACCGAAGGACCCGCTGCGACCCGTCTGCCACAGCTCGACCGAGGCCAGGGCGATGAAGATCGTCATGAGGCCGAGGAACACCGGCGCACCGGACCACTCGTTGGTGCCCGGGTCGTCGAGCGCCGACGTGACGAGCAGCCCCACGAGCGTGGCGCCGACGAGCCACCAGCTGACCGACCTTCCCTCGACCGCCCGCGCCCCCGACCACACGGCTGCGGCGCCCGCGACGACGCACACGTTGCCGAGCGGGTTCGCCCACCACTGCTGCGCCGTGCCGTCGAACAGGTAGGCCGCGGAGCCGGCGAGGAACAGCCCGAGCGCTGCGCACCACCAGCCGGCGTAGGCCGAGCGGGTGGAGCGGTAGGCGACGAAGTAGAAGAGCGCGAGCAGGGTGACGGCCACGATGGCGAAAGAGACGCGCAACGAGATCGGGTCCAGCATGTCGCCCCTGGTCGGTCGGCACGGATGGTCCGGTCATCCTCGCACAAGGACCTGCCTGCACGGCCGTGTTTCCAGGCGGCTCACGGCCACGCCGGCGGACCGGCGACGCCGTCGCCACCGGTCCGCGCGGCGGCTCACTCGAAGTGGCGCCGCGGGTTGGCCACGAGGATCGTCTCGATGTCGGCCTCGGTCAGACCACCCTCGAGCAGGGCCGGGATGACGTCCTCGCTGATGTGGCGGAAGTGCCAGTTCGGGGCCGCGTGCGCCTTGGCGTCCGGGCTGAAGTAGTCGATGAAGCAGTTGGCGTCGTGCGCCAGGGTGACGTGCTCGACGTAGCCACGCCGCACGAGCTCGATGATGGTGCCGATCCGCTCCTGCATCGGGTTGAACAGGTCGAGACCGAACCGGTCCATGCCGAGCATCGACCCGGCGTCGGCGACCTTGCAGAGGTAGTCGACGTCGTTGGTGTCGCCGGAGTGGCCGATGATCACCTTCGACAGGTCCACGCCCTCCTCCTTCAGCACCTGCTGGGCGACGAGCCCGGACTCGTTGGCCGGGTTGGTGTGCACGGTGATGGGGGCTCCGGTCTCGACATGGGCCTGGCCGACCGCCCGCATCACGCGCTCGACGCCCGGGGTGAGCCCGGCGAGCTCGATGGCGCACTTGAGGATGCCCGCGCGAACATCGGTCCCGGCGATGCCCTCGCGGATGTCCTTGACGAACATCTCGGTCAGGGGCTCCGGGACGTCGACCAGCAGTCCCGGTCCGCGGTGCTCGAACTGGTGGGGCACGTCGTTGTAGGTGTACAGGCCCGTGGCCACGACGATGTTGAGCTCGACCTGGGCGGCGATCTTCTGGATGCGCGGGATGTACCGACCGAGCCCCAGGACGGTGGGGTCCATGATCGAGTCGATGCCGACGCCCTTGAGCTCGGTGAGCTTCTCGACGGCGTCCCTGATGCGCTCCTCCTCGTCCCAGTCGTCCTGGTAGTTCTGGTTGTACTCGGTGTTGAGGACGAAGACGTGCTCGTGCACCAGCGTCCTGCCGAGCTCGCTCGAGTCGATGGTGCCGCGTGCGGTGGGGATGGTCGTCATCAAGGCTCCTGGTTGTCGTGGTCGGGTTGGGGGGTGTGTCGGTCTGGGGTCGGGCCGTCCGGCGTCACGCCGACGGCAGGGGTCGGGGGGTCAGGCCGGATCGGTCAGGAAGTCCACGACCCGCGGGATCACGAGCGCCGGCCGCTCGAGGATGACGCTGTGGCCCACGTCGGGCAGGCTCCACAGCTCGCCGTGCTGCACGCCGTCGACGACCTCCTGGGACCAGGCCGGCGGGCGCGCCACGTCCTCACCCCCGCTGACGACGAGCGTCGTGGCCGTCACGGCAGGGAGCAGGTCCACGGCACTGCGGCGCTCGACCACGCCGCGCACCGCGTGCACGAGGGTCGGCGGGAGTGCCGCGAACGCGGCCCGCGACTCCGCGACGAGTGCTGCTCTCCCCGGGTCGCTGCGACAGGACTCGCCCAGCATGATCTGCATGATCATCTCGAGCAGGTCGCCCTGGAAGCCCGACCGCTCGACCTCGTCGGCGATCGGACGGAAGGCCTCGAGCTGCTCCGGAGGTTCCGCGCGCACCGAGGACCCCAGCATGACCAGACGGTCGACCAGACCCGGACGTCGTGCCGCGACCCGGACGGCGACGTCGCCGCCCATCGACTGCGCGACGACGTGGACGCGGGTCAGGCCGAGCGCGTCGACCACGTCCAGGACGTCGTCGGCGCACTGCTCCATCGTCACCGTGTCGTCGGCGGCCGGACTGGAACCTTGGCCCCTGAAGTCCGGCCGCACGACCCTGAGGCGACCCTGCACCGCCTCGGCGAAGGCGTCGAACATCGTGTGGTCGAGGAACAGCGAGTGCAGGCAGAGCACGACCGGCAGGTCGGTCTCGCCGGAGTCGACGACGTGCAGCGCCGCGCTCACGACGAGACCGCCGTGTCGAGCGACGCGAGGTGCCGCTCGAGCAGCTCGGTCACCTCACCCGGGTTCTCCAGCGCGTGCACGTGACCCGTGCGCTCCATGGTCACGAGGGTCGCCCCGGGGGTCAGGTCGACGATCTGCTGCGACTTCGGCGGCGGGTAGGTGTGGTCCTCGGTGCCCGCGACGACCACGACCGGGACGGCGATGCCGCCGAGCTCGTCGAGCACCGGCTTGCGGTGGGCGATGTGCCAGGCCGCGTCGGCGTACTCGGGCGTGCGGCTCCGCAGCAGTGCGGTGACCTCGGCGAGCACGTCGGCGCGCGACGGGTCGGTCAGCGTCGTGTCCCCCATCATGAACTGGAGGACGCCGTCGAGGACGGGCTCGATGCCCTGCTCGGCCAGCACGTCCACGAGGGCGTCCATGTCGTCCGCCTGCTCCTCGACGTCGGCCGACGTGCCCATCAGCACCGCGGAGGCCAGGAGGTCGGGCCGGCGAGCCGCGAGGCGGAGCCCGACGAAGCCGCCCATCGAGTTGCCGACGAAGGTCACCCGCCCGAGGTCGAGCGCCTCGATGAGGGCGGCCGCGTCCTCGGACAGCGTGTCCATGTCGAGGTTCTCGCGCACGTCGCGCGCGCTCTCCCCCTGGCCGCGGTGGTCGTACCGCACGACCCGGTAGCGGTCGCCGAGCGCCTCGGCCTGGTGCCGGAACATGCGGACGTCGAAGAACATGGACGGGCTCATGACCACGGCGTGCGCGTCGCGAGGTCCCTCGTCCTCGTAGCGCAGGGTGGTGCCGTTGACGTCGATCATGGCCATGTCGGACTCCTGGGGGGTGTGATGGCGGTCACGCTACCTGCACGCTACTTGAACCCGGTTTCGGGTTCAAGTACGTTTCGGTGCATACCGTGATCCCCATCACGCTGGCCCCCTCCGGAGGACGTCATGACCGAGACCACCGCCCCCATCCGACCCACGACCATCCAAGACCTGGTCGACCTCGTCGGGACACGCCTAGGCCCCACCGCGTGGCACGACGTCACGCAGGACCGGATCGACGCCTTCGCCGACCTCACCGGTGACCACCAGTGGATCCACGTCGACCCGGAGCGTGCGAAGGAGAGCGCGTTCGGGTCGACCATCGCGCACGGCCTCTACAGCCTGTCGATGGGTCCACGGTTCATGGAGGACCTCATGGCCTTCGACGGCTTCGCCCACAGCCTCAACTACGGGTACGAGAAGGTCCGCTTCCCCGCTCCCAACCCCGTCGACTCGCGCATCCGCATGCACGCCGAGATCGTCTCGGTCGACGACGTCGGGAACGGAGCCGCGCGCATCGTCACGGTGCAGACCTTCGAGCGCGAGGGGTCCGACAAGCCGATCTGCGTCGCGCAGTCCATCGGTCAGTTCACCGAGTACCCGACGGAGGACTGAGCGTGCCGATCGCCGCCCGCAGGGTCCACCTCGCCGCGCGCCCCGTCGGCCTGCCCGACGCGTCCACCTGGGACGTGTCGGACGACCGGCTCGACGACCCCGCCGACGGTGAGGTGCACGTCGCCGTGACCCACCTGTCGCTCGACCCGGCCATGCGCGGCTGGTTGAACGACGTCCGGTCGTACGTCCCACCCGTCGGGATCGGCGAGGTCATGCGCGCCTTCGGCATCGGCACCGTCGTCACCTCCCGTGCCGAGGGCCTCGAGCCGGGCGACACCGTGATGGGCACGATCGGCGCGACCGACCACGCGGTGGTCGCGGGGGCCGACCTCACCAAGGTCGACCTCGCCGTGGCCCCGGCCCCGACCTGGCTCGGTGCGCTCGGCATGCCGGGCATGACGGCGTGGTTCGGCCTCTTCGACGTCGCTCGAGCCCAGCCGGGCGAGACGGTCGTGGTCTCGGGTGCGGCCGGCGCGGTCGGCTCCGTCGTCGGCCAGCTCGCGAAGGCCCGCGGCTGTCGCGTGGTCGGCATCGCCGGCGGTCCCGAGAAGTGCGCGTGGCTCACCGACGAGCTCGGCTTCGACGCCGCCGTCGACCACCGCGAGGGCGCGGTGCACCGCGCCCTGCGTCAGGCCGCGCCCGACGGGATCGACGTCTACTTCGACAACGTCGGCGGCGTGGTCCTCGACGCTGCGCTCCGCACCCTGCGACTCGGCGCACGCGTCGCGATCTGCGGCGCGATCTCGACGTACAACGCGACCGAGCCCGCCCCCGGACCGGCGCACTACATGTCGCTCCTGGTGAACCGCGCGTCGATGGCCGGCTTCCTGGTCTTCGACTACGAGGACCGGTACGGCGAGGCGGTCGACGGCATCGGCGCGATGATCGCCGACGGCTCGCTGATCGCCCGCGAGCACGTCGTGAGCGGGGGGATCGACGCGTTCGGCGACACCCTGCTGATGCTGTTCAGCGGCGCGAACACGGGCAAGCTCGTGCTGGCGCTCTGACCCAGCGTTCTGACTCAGCGCTCGGTGGTGAGCCCGAGCGCGTTGGCCCACAACCGCGTCGAGGTCTCGACGAGGTCGTCTACCGACCAGTTCTCCCCCAGCGCGAAGCTCGAGTACGCCAGCCGGCTGACCATGCCCGAGAGCGCCCGCGACGTCATCATCGGATCGAGCGTGGCGTCGACCCGCCCGTCCTCCTGGAGCTTCTGGATGCTCTTGGCGTTGCGGCGCGCGAACGCCTCACCGCGCTCGAGCCGGCGCCGACGGAAGTCGTCGTCGATCGTGGCGACCTGCTCCTGCAGGCGCATCAACCGACCGTTGCGCTTGTAGGTCTCGAAGTAGGCGCGGTTGCTCGCCTCGATGACCGCGACGGGGTCGTCGGCCTCCTCGACGTGGGGCATGCCCGGGTGGAGCATCTCGTCGCGTGCCGCCTCCATCACCGCAAGGAAGATCTCTTCCTTGCTGTTGAAGTACGTGTAGAACGTCCCCGTCGAGCAGCTGGCCTCGGCGGTGATGTCCGTGAGCCTCGAGGCGAGGAAGCCGTCGCGCTCGAACACCGTCCGCGCGGACGCCACGAGAGCCGCCCGCGTGCGCAGGCCGCGGCGGGTGGTCGGGGGCTCCTTCAGGCCGGAGGTGTCCGCCAGGGCCGGGACCACGTCCTTCCTCGCCGCGGGCTGCTCGCTCATGGTGCTGTTCTACTGGCGACGGCGTGGCGGTGCAAACCGGTGTTGCCGGTCCGGAGCCCCTCGGGGCTCATGAGGGGTCCGCGACGTCGACCGCCTCCAGCACCCGGACCACCGGTGCCGCGGCGAGCAGGGGCGCCAGCCTGGCCGAGGTCTCCTGGAAGTGCTCGGCCGCTCCGTGCGCCTTGAGCGCCTCGACCGAGGACCACCGCTCGAGCATGACGAGCTCGTCCGGTCGGCGTCGCACCCGGTGCAGGTCGTAGCGCAGGCATCCTTCCTCGCCACGGACCGTCGCGAGCGACGCCTGGAGAATCTCCGCGAGCTCGTCACCGCGCCCCTCCTGCGCCTGGATCGTCGCGACCACGTCGAACGCGCTCATCGCACGACCACCGGGTTCACGGGGGCGCCCGTGCCACCGACGACCTTGAGCGGTGCCGCCGTGTAGAGGAACGTCCAGCGCTCGTCCGCGGCACAGGCGGCGGCGAGGTCCTCCAGCCACGCGATCTCCGTGAACGCGACGCCCAGGTTGCGCATGAGGGCGCTGTGCAGCGGCAGCGTGACACCGCTCAAGGGCTCCAGCGTCACCTCGTTCGCGATCGTGTCCGTGACGAGGTTCGGGATCTCCATCGCCTGGAACCACTCGACGAGCTCGGGGCTGTAGGTGAGTCCCGGCTCGAGGAAGCCGTCGTAGAACTCCTCGGCGCTCTGCCGGTAGAAGGACCCGACGAAGCCGGTGCGGACGACCAGGATGTCGTGCTTCTCGATCGTGCAGCCCTGCGCGGCAGCGATCTCCAGCAGGTCCTCGTGGGTGAAGGTCTCTCCCTTGTCGAGCGCCGCCTTGCCCCGGTGGCGCGCGACGTCGATCAGCACGCCGCGCCCGACCACACCACGCTCGGCGATGGGCAGGACCGACGCCTTCTCCATCGCGCCGTCGGTGGTGGCGGCGTCGTAGCCGTTCCAGATCTGGCCGTCGTACCAGACGTGGCCGAGGGAGTCGTACTGCGTGGACGCCTGCAGGTAGAGCGTCGCGACGTCGTCGGAGTAGTGCGCTCCGCCGGGCGTCTCCACGCCCTCGCCCCGCTGGAAGAAGCCCTCGTCCATCACGTTCGTGCGCTGGATGCTCTCGCGGCCCGGCCACACCGGGTCGCCGGACGGATCGCCCATCCGCACCTGCAGCGTGAAGACCTCGCCCGACCGGACCTCGGCGACGCCGCGGAACACCTCCGCACTCGTGAGGTAGTTCAACGAGCCCACCTCGTCGTCGGGCCCCCACTTGCCCCAGTTCCTCGGGGAGTCCTTCAGGAAGTCGCCCACGTAGGGGGTCTCGGTCATGTCGTGCTCCTTCGGTCGTGGATCGGGTGGCGTCGGATGATGGATGGGCTGGTCAGCGGTCGAGACCGGCGGTCTCGACGACGACCCAGGCGCGCTCGACCAGCTGGTCGATGGCCTCCGGCACGGGTGGGCCTCCGTCGGCGGCGTTGCTCGGCTCGTCCAGGGCCCGCCGCATCACGCCCTCGGCGATGACGGCGATCTTCCAGAGACCGAGGGCGTGCCAGTAGTCGAGGTCGGACCGCTCGCGGCCCGAGGCCTCCAGGTAGGTCCTGGCGATCTGCTCGCGCGAGGAGAAGCCCGGCAGCGCCGACGCGGCGAACGCGTGGGTCGCACCGTCGGAGGCCTCCGGCCAGTAGGCGAGCAGGCTGCCGATGTCGGCGAGCGGGTCGCCGAGGGTGCTGAGCTCCCAGTCGAGCACGGCACGCACGTCGCCCAGCTCGGGGTCGACGATGACGTTGCGCAGGTGGAAGTCACCGTGCACGAGGGCGACGTCGCGCCCACCGTGCGTGGACTGCTCCGGCACGCGCCGGCGCAGGAGCTCGGTCATGGCGTCGAGCCGGGGCAGGTCACGCGTGCGCGAGGCCTCCCACTGCCGGGACCACCGCTTGAGCTGGCGGGCGGCGTACGGCGAGCGGCTCGCGAGGTCACCCAGCCCCACCTCGTCGACGTCGACCTCGTGCACCGCCGCGAGCGTGCGTGCGAGCGACGGTCCGATCGCGGCCCGCAGCGAGAGGCCGAGCCCCTCCGCCACCTCGTCGCGGTCGACGACGAGCCCGTCGACGTGCTCCATGACCACCACCGGGGTCTCGGCGAGGGCGTCGTCCACGTAGCGTCCCAGGACCTGCGGCACGGGCACGCCGGTGTCCGAGAGCGCCGCGAGGATCCGGTGCTCGCGCAGCACGTCGTGCGCCGAGGCGAGCAGCTCGCCCCGTGGCGGACGACGGACGATCCAACGAGCGTCGTGCTCGTCGCGCACGAGGTAGGTCAGGTTCGACTGGCCGCGACCCACACGGTCGGCCACGAGGCCTCCCTGCACCTCGTGGCCGTCGGCACGCAGCAGCGCGGCGAGCACGTCCAGGTCGAGCGCGACGTCGGTCGCGGTCCCGGGCACGACTCAGCCCTCGACCCGCGCCGCGAGGGCGTCGGCCGCCGCACCGGACCCGATCATCTGGCCGCCGTCGATGACGAGCGTCTCGCCGGTGATCCAGGACGACGCGGACGATGCGAGGAACAGCACGGCCGCCCCGACGTCGTCGGGCTCGCCGATCCGGGCGAGCGGCGTCCGCTCCACCACGGCTCCCTCGTGCTCCTTCCACAGCGCCTCGGCCAGCTTCGTCCGCACGACACCCGGCGCGACGGCGTTGACCCGGATCGACGGTGCGAGCTCGATCGCCAGCTGCTTCGTCAGGTGGATGAGGGCGGCCTTCGACACGTGGTAGATCCCGAGGTCGGGCCCGACCGACAGGCCGCCGATCGAGGCCGTGTTCACGATCGAGCCGCCGTGCTCGCCCATCCAGGCGTCGACCACGAGGCGTGACCACAGGATCGGCGCCCACAGGTTCACGTCGAGCGTCTTGGCGAAGCGGCCGTGGTCCTGGGCGAGCACCGGGCCGTAGGCCGGGTTGGTGCCGGCGTTGTTGACCAGCACGTCGACACTGCCGAACGCCTCCATCGTCCGCTCCACGCACGCACGGGCGAGGTCCTCGTCGGTCGCGTGGGCCCCGATCCCGAGCGCCCGCGGGCCGACGGAGTCGGCGGCCGCACGGGCCGCCTCCTCCGTCCGCGCCGTGAGCACCACGTTGGCGCCTGCCTCGTGCAGCGCCGCCGCGGCCGCGAGGCCGATGCCGCGCGAGGCGCCCGTGACGATCGCGGTGCGACCCGCGAGCGGCTCGCTCACCTCTTCTTGTTCCAGTCGGCGTTGATCCGGCGCAGCTCGACCTGGGCGATGGTGCGCTTGTGCACCTCGTCCGGTCCGTCGGCCAGACGCAGCGTGCGCTGGTGGGCGTAGAAGCTGGCGAGCGGGAAGTCGTCGGTGATGCCGCCACCGCCGTGCACCTGGATCGCGCGGTCGATGATCTTGAGCGCGACGGCCGGAGCGGCCACCTTGATCGCCGCGATCTCGGTGCGCGCCTTCTGGTTGCCGACCGTGTCCATGAGCCACGCGGTCTTGAACGTGAGCAGACGGATCATCTCGATGTCGATGCGCGCCTCGGCGATCCAGTCCTGGATGTTGGACCGGTTGGCCACGGGCTCGCCGAACGTGACCCGGTTCTGCGCGCGCTCGATCATCAGGTCCAGGGCGCGCTCGGCCATGCCGATCGACCGCATGCAGTGGTGGATGCGACCGGGTCCCAGGCGGGCCTGGCTGATCATGAAGCCGTCACCCTCGCCGGCGAGCAGGGCGGTCTTGGGCACCCGGACGTCCTCGAACAGGATCTCCGCGTGACCCTCGCGGTCCATGTAGCCGAAGACCGGGAGCCCTCGGACGATCGTGATGCCGGGGGTGTCGAGCGGGACCACCATCATCGACTGCTGGCGGTGCTTCGCGGCCTCGACGTCGGTCTTGCCCATGACGATCAGGACCTTGCAGTTGGCGTGCAGCGCGTTGGAGGCGAACCACTTGCGGCCGTTGAGCACGTACTCGTCGCCGTCGGCGTCCATGCGCAGCTGGACGTTGGTGGCGTCCGAGCTCGCGACCTCCGGCTCGGTCATGCAGAAGGCCGAGTTGATCTCACCGGCGAGGAGCGGCTTGAGCCACTTCTCCTTGTGCTCGTCGGTGCCGAAGAGCTCGAGCACCTCCATGTTGCCCGTGTCGGGAGCGTTGCAGTTGATCGCCTCGGGGGCGATGTAGGGGCTGCGCCCGGTGATCTCGGCGAGCGGCGCGTAGTCGAGGTTGCTCAGGCCGGGGGCTCCCCAGTCCTCGCGCTCGTGCGGGTGGAAGAGGTTCCACAGACCACGCTTCCTGGCCTCGGTCTTGAGCTCCTCGAGGATGGGCGGGTGGAAGTTGGCGTTGCCCGACTCCGCCATCTGGGCGGCGTAGACGGACTCGGCGGGGTAGACGTAGCCGTCCATGAACTCCAGGAGCTTCTCCTGGTACTCCACGGACCTCTGGCTCGGTGCGAACTCCATCAGATCTCCTTGCGAGGTAGCGGTGCGAACACCGGCGGGCGCCGTTCGGCGAAGCTCGCGACGCCCTCGGCGATGTCGGAGCCCCGGAAGGACTCGCGCATCAGGACGTCGGCGGCCTGCACCGACTCGGCGAAGCTGCGCTCGGCGTCGAGGAGCAGCTGGGACTTGATCGTGGCCATCGACCACGGGGAGCAGGACGTCGTGAGGTCGGCGGCGTAGGCGACGGCCCGCTCGAGCAGCTCGTCGGCGGGCACGAGGTGCTCGACGAGCCCGATGCGGTGCGCCTCGTCCCCGTCGACGCGTCGCCCGGAGAGCAGCAGGTCCGCCGCGCGTCCGGGCCCGACGAGCCGCTGCAGCAGCCAGGCCATGCCGTACTCGGCCACGAGACCGCGACGCGAGAAGGCCGTGAGGAACACCGCGTCGGGCGAGGCGAAGCGCACGTCGCAGTAGAGCGTCTCGACCATGCCGAGGCCGGCCGCGGCCCCGTTGACCGCGGCCACGAGCGGCTTGCGGAGCGTGAGCGGCAGGTGCCGCGGGAGCGGGCGGTCGATCTCGGCGTCGGTGGCGTCCGCCGCGCCCGCCAGGTCGCCCATGTCGGCGCCGGCGCAGAAGCCTCGGCCTGCACCGGTGACCACCACCGCGCGCACGTCGGGATCCTCGTCGGCCGCCAGCAGCGCGGCGAAGTACTCGTCCTCCATGGCGTTGGTCCAGGCGTTGAGCCGCTCGGGCCGGTGGAGGGTGAGGACGAGCACCGCACCGCGTCGCTCGGAGAGCACGGTCGGCTCGGACCTCGTCTCCTCCGGGGACGTCGTCGTCATGACTCGACCTTACATGAATCTGAGTTCAACTTCATTAAATTGGTCCTGCCCACGCTAGGCCATCGAGGCTCGGCGGCGAGCCAGCGAGCCGACCCCGACACCGAGGATCAGGAGCAGACCCTGGAACAGGTACTGCCAGTAGGTCTCGAGCCCGACGAGGGCGATGGCGTTGAAGCCCACCGAGACCGTGACGACGCCGATCAGCGTGCCGATGACGTGGAACTCGCCGTCGCGCAGGACCGCGGACCCGAAGAAGGCTGCGGCGAACGCGGCGAGCAGGTAGCTGTCTCCGCCGGAGACCGCCGCGCTGCCGGTGCGCGACGCCAGCAGGATGCCGGTGAGGGCGGCACAGATGCCACAGATGACGAAGGCGAAGACACGCACCCGGTCGACGCGGATGCCCGAGAGCTGGGCGGCCACGGCGTTGCCGCCGACCGCTTGCATCGACTGCCCGAGCACGGTGCGGTTGAGGATGAACCACAGCACGGCGGCGAGGCCGAGCATCATGAACACCGGGTACGGGATCCCCAGGAAGCGGCCGAGCGTCAGCTGGATGAAGCCGGCCGGGTCCGGCAGGCCCACCGGCGTGCCACCGGCGACGGCGTAGTTGATGCCGACCGCGACCGTGCCGATGCCGAGGGTCGCGACGAGCGCGTTCACGTTCAGCAGCGTGACCACCAGGCCGTTCGCGAGTCCGACCACTGCACCGATCACGACGGCCAGCACGAGCGCGGCGACGACCCCGATCTCCTGGTCGACCATCGCCGAGAGGCAGATGACGCCGGACAGGCTCGCGACGTTGCCGATGCTGAGGTCGAACTCGCCCGTGACCAGCGCGAACGTCAGCCCCATCGCGATGATCGCCGACAGGGCGCTCTGGTTCAGGATGTTGATGAAGTTGTCCCAGGTCGCGAAGGTGTCGGGCTCGAGGATGCTCGTGCTGACGACCAGGACGGCGAGGACGAGGAGGGCGCCGTAGCGGCCGAACCACTTCCACACGCGTGTGCTGGTGGAGGGGGTGGCGACGACGGCCGTGGGGTCGAGCGCGGTGACGGTCATGCGAGGTCCTGTTCTGTCGAGCCGAAGCAGAGCGAGGTGAGACGGTCCTTCGTGGCCCGGGCGGCGGGCACCGTGGCGGTGATGGTTCCTTCGCGCATCACGACGACGCGGTCGCAGATGGCGAGCTCCTCGAAGTCGCTGGAGATCATGAGGATCGAGGTCCCCTCGGCGGCGAGCGCCCGGATGATGTCGTAGATCTCGCTGCGGGCGCCGACGTCGACGCCGACGGTGGGCTCGTCCAGGATCAGCAGTCGTGGGCCGGCGAGCACGTTCTTTCCGACGACGATCTTCTGCTGGTTCCCGCCGCTGAGCTCACCGACCTTCTCGTGGACGGAGCCGGCCTTGACGCCGAACCGGGACACCGCGTCGCGGGCGATGCGCGCCGCCCTGCGCGGGCTGAACGTGCCCAGCCGCTTCTCGGGGTCGCGCAACGAGGCCATGTTGAGGTTGGAGCTGACGGAGTTGCGCAGGATCAGGCCCTGGGAACGACGCTCCTCGGGCACGAGTGCGACACCGGCACGGATCGCCTCGAAGGGCGAGCGCGGTGCGTACGGGCGTCCGTCGAGCGTCATCGAGCCGGAGCCGACCGGGTCCGCCCCGATGAGCATGCGCGCCAGCTCGGTGCGACCCGCCCCGACGAGGCCGGCCACGCCGAGGATCTCCCCCCGGTGCAGGGTCAGGTCGACGTCGTGCACCCGCGGCAGGCGGGTCAGGCCCTGCACGCGCAGGAGCTCGGGAGCCTGCGTGGGGTCGCCCTCCGTCTCGCGGTGGGTGACCTCCTCCACGTCCCGACCGACGATGTGGCGGGTGAGCGCGGGGACGTCCAGGTCGGCCGCGGCGAAGCTCCCGACCAGTCGGCCGTTGCGCAGCACCGTCACGTCGTCGGCGACCTGCAGCACCTCCTCCAGGCGGTGCGAGATGTAGAGGATCCCGACGCCGTCGGCCGTGAGCTCGTCGATGATGCCGTAGAGCCGCTCGGCCTCCTCCTGGGTGAACGACGCCGTCGGCTCGTCCATCGCGACGATGGTCGCGTCCCGCATGAGCGAGCGGCCGAGCGAGACCATCCAGCGGTCGGAGACGGCGAGGTCCTCGACCCTGGTGTCGAGCGGGACGCGGTAGCCGATGCGCTCCTGGACGGCCAGGGCCTTGCGACGCAGGCCGCGCTGGTCGATGACACCGGAGCGGTGGTGGTCCGCGCCCATCGCCATGTTCTGCAGAGCCGTGAACTTCGGGACCAGGTTGAGCTCCTGGTGGATGAAGCTCAGGCCGAGCCGCGTCGCGTCCTGCGGCGCGTGGATCGAGACCTGCTCGCCGTGGACGCGGATCGTGCCGGCGTCGGCCGACTCCGCCCCGGCCAGGATCCTGACGAGGGTCGACTTCCCGGCCCCGTTGGCCCCGCACAGTGCGAGGACCCGCCCGGGGCGCAGGCTGATGGACACGTCCTCCAGGGCCTGGTGCCCACCGAACTGCTTGGAGATGCCGGACATCTCCAGGCACGTCGGCTCGGGCACCGGGGCGACCTCGCGGTCGTCGAGGGCTGTTGCTTCGCTCATGCACACTCCTCTGGGGTTCCAGGGCGCCGGCCCTGGAGGACGTGGTCGGGACTACTTGGTCGAGTCGGGGTACTCGGCCAGGAAGTCGTCGATCGTGTCGGTCGTGACCAGCACGTTGGTGAGAGGAACCTCCTGCGGCTCCGCGTCCACGCCGCCCTCCACGAACTCCGGGACGAGCTTCGCGAAGTCCTCGCCGGCCTGGTCGGCCAGCAGGAAGACGGTGGCCCGCATGTCGCCGGCCTTGATCGCGTTGATGGCACCCGGCTGTCCGTTGATGCCGTAGACGAGGACGTCGTCACGGCCGGCCGACTTGAGCGCGGCGATCGCGCCGAGGGCCGGGTCGTCGAAGCATCCCCAGACCGCGAGCTTGCCGCTGCCCTTCGGGTGCTTGGCGAGCCAGGCCTGCGTGAACTGCGTGCTGCCCTCGACCTGGCCGGGGATCGGCACCTCGTTGCGCGTGGTCTCGATGTCGGTGCTCTTCAGCGCCGTGTCGAGCGCCTCCTCGCGGCCGATGCACGGCAGGCCGCTCTTGTAGCCCAGGACGAGCAGGTCGCCCGCGCCGCCCATGTCCTCGACGAGCTGCTTGGCGACGGGCTCACCGTTGGAGACGCCGGCGTCGAGGTTGGCGGTGATGCCGTCGGCCGTGCCACCGGAGATCGAGACCACCGGGATGCCTGCGGCCTTCGCCGCCTGGGCGCCGGCGGTCAGGGTGTTGCTGTCGAAGACCGCCGTGACGATGAGGTCGACCTTCTTCTGGACGTAGTCCTGCATCGCGCCGTTGGCCTTGTCGACCGCACCCTGCGGGTCGACCGCGCTGGTCTCCCAGCCCTGCTTCTTCGCGTACGCCTGGAAGGAGGCGATGGCCTGCTCGGACGTCTGGTCGCTGGAGGCGAACTTGACGATGCCGATCGAGTAGCTGTCGTCGCCTCCGTCGCCGGACCCGCCCGAGTCGCCGCTGCCACAGGCAGCGGTGACGGTCAGGGCCGCGGTGACGACCAGACCGATGCCGAAGCGTCGAACGTTCATGGGTTCCTCCTGAGGGTGGTCCGCCCGGGTGGGCAGACAGTGCTGTCGGAACGACCGGACGGCCGCGCCGGGGTGCTGCTCGATCCCCCGATCACTGCACGGTGGAGGTCCTCCTCGCCCCGACCTCGAGCAGCTGCGAGAGCTGCGCCGCGGTCTCCTCCGCCTCGAGGTGCACGACGCCGGCCATCCCGAGACGCTCGGCAGCGACGATGTTCTGGGCGAGGTCGTCGACCATGACGGCCTCGTGGGGCGCGACGCCGAGGCGTTCGCACCCGATCTCGTAGAGGCGGCGTGACGGCTTGCGCACGCCCTCCTGCCCCGAGATGGTCACGGCGTCGAACATCGCGGGCAGGTCGAATCCCGCGTAGCAGTCGCGTCCGAGCGAGTTGGACACCAGACCGACCGGCACACCGTCCTCCCGCAGCGACGCGACCAGCTCGACCATCGCCTCGTCGCGGACCAGGCGTGCCTGCATCCGACCGATGAGTCCCTCGGTCTCGACCTCGATCCCCTGGGCGCGAAGGCGCTCGGCGAGTCCCGCCTCGAACGGGTCGTGCCCGAGGCGCCCCTCCTCGTGGTCGACCAGCAGCTGCCGGGCGGTGGGGTCCTCGGCGAACAGGCGCATGGGAAGTGTCTCGTCGCCGCACTCGTCGCGGCCGAACGCGGCGAACCCGTCGAGGACGCTCGAGGTCAGCACCCCGCCGAAGTCGAACAGCACCGCGCGACGAGCGCTCCGGGCGCTCATCCGAGCGACTCCTGGTAGCGCCGCATGCCGGCGATCCATCGGTCGTAGTCCGACCCCTTGCGCCGGAAGTACTCCAGCACCTCGGGGTGGGGGAGGATGAGGAAGCGCTCGGCGTCGATGCCCTCGAGCACGATGTCGGCGACCTCCAGCGGCTCCAGCACCCCGCCCGCCTCCGTGACGGCCTTGGCGCCACGGCGCGCGGTCTCGTCGTCGGACTCGGCGCCACCGTTGAGCATGTCGGTGTTGACCCCCATCGGGCACAGGCAGCTCACCGCGACGCCCCGCGACCCGTACGTGACCGAGAGCCACTCCGAGAACGCGACCGCGGCGTGCTTCGTGACGGAGTAGGTGGCCGAGCCGATCTGCGTGACCAGGCCGGCCGCCGACGCGGTGCTGAGGAAGTAGCCCTCGCCCCGCTCGAGCCAGCCCGGGACGAGCAGACGGGCGGCCCGCACGTGGGACCGGACGTTCACGTCGATCGAGGTGTCCCACTCGGCCTCCGTGGCCTCGAGTCCCTGGCCGAGGCCCACCCCGGCGTTGGCGGCGTAGAGGTCGACCGGGCCGAAGCGCGAGGCCGCGAGGTCGAGGACGCGGCGGATGTCACCGTCGTCGGCACAGTCCCCCGCGACTCCCGCCACGCGACCCGGTGCGACGCCGTCCAGCCGTTCCACGACGTCCTTCACGCGCACGTCGTCGAGGTCGGTGACCACCACGCTCGCACCGTGCTCCAGCAGCCGCTGGGCCAGGGCCTCGCCGATGCCGCCGGCGCCGCCGGTCACGACGGCGACCCGCCCCTGGACCTTCATGCGGTCACCTCCGCGGCAGCGACCCGGATCGCGTCCCGGTCGATCTCCCGCTTGAGGATCTTGCCGGTCGCGCCCTTCGGGAGGGCCTCGACGAACTGGTAGAGCCGGGGCACCTTGTAGGCGGACAGCTGGACCTTGGCCCAGGCCCGCAGCTCCTCCCCGGTGAGCCGCGCACCGGGGCGCAACGAGACCACGGCCGCCACCTCCTCGCCGAAGTGGTCGTCCGGGACACCGACGACGGCGACCTCGACGATGTCGGGGTGCTCGTAGAGCACCTCCTCGACCTCGCGCGGGTACACGTTGTAGCCGCCGCGGATGATCAGGTCCTTCGCCCGGTCGACGATGCTGAGGTAGCCGTCGTCGTCGAGCGACCCGAGGTCACCGGTCTTGAGCCAGCCGTCCCGCAGGTCGGCAGCGGTCGCGTCGGGGCGGTTCCGGTAGCCCTTCATGATCGTCGGCCCCTTCAGGAAGACCTCGCCGACCTCCCCGGCCTCGAGCACGCCGCCGTCGACGGCGCGGACCTCGATGGAGGTCCCCGGCAGGGCGGGTCCCACCGTCCCGGCCTTCTGGGGGCGGTTGATGTCGTTGAAGGTCGCGGCACCCGTGGACTCGGTGAGCCCGTAGCCCTCGAGGATCGTGCAGCCGAACCGGTCGAAGAACGCGCGCATGACCTCGGCGGGCAGCGAGGCGCCGCCCGAGGTCGCGAGCCGCAGCTGCTCGAAGTCGGACGGGCCGAACTCGTCGGTGGCGGCGTGCAGCATCGCGTTCCACATCGTCGGCACGCCCGCGAGCACGGTGAGGCGGTCGCGGCGCACCATCTCCAGCATCTGCGTCGGCTCGAACGGCGCGAGCAGCGAGAGCGACGCCCCCTGCACCAGCACCGTGTTCATCACGACGGCCTGGCCGTAGACGTGGAAGAGCGGGAGACCGGTGCCGAAGCGGTCGTCGGGCGTCAGGTTGAGCACGGGCATGAACGAGGCGGTGGTGTCGACCAGGTTCGTCGCCGTGAGCTCGACGCCCTTGGGGCGGCCGGTGGTGCCCGACGTGTAGAGGATGATCGCCGTGTCGTCCGGCGCGTGCTCGTGCGCCTGGGGCACCGGCTCGGCGTCGAGACGAGCGCCCTCGTCGAGGCGCCAGAACGCGATGCCGCGCTCGGAGGCGGCGGCGGACGCGGCGTCCTGGCACTCGTGCCAGGCGATGACGAGCGACGCCTCGGAGTCGTCGAGGACGTAGCCGATCTCCGGGCCCGTCGCCATCGTGTTCATGGTGATGACGCTGATGCCCGCGGCGTGCAGTCCCAGGTAGGCGACGGGGAACTCGACGATGCTCGGGGCGATCAGCACCACGCGGTCGAGCGGTCGCAGCCCGGCCGCCACGACGGCGCCCGCGAACCGGGCGCTGGCCTCCTTGAGCTCGCCGTACGTGAGCCCTCCCCTCGGGGAACGGAGGGCGACCCGCTCGGGGTCGCGATCCGCGATGGACCAGACGTCTGCTGCCACGTTCACCATGCGCTGCCACTTTCCTCGGTCGGGATCGGTGTGACCTGACTCACGCGACGGACGCTAGTTGAATCCGGGTTCAGGTTCAAGTAGGTTGCGGAAAAATCTCTCCCCACCGACCCAGGAGCGCTCCCGTGAGCCGTCCAGCCCCTCGTGCCGCGATCGTCTCGACCGCCCGCACCCCCATCGGGAAGGCGTACCGCGGCGCCTTCAACAACACCCCGGCCGCCGAGCTGGCGGGCCACGCGATCTCGCACGCGGTGGAGCGGTCCGGCGTCTCACCCGCTGAGATCGAGGACGTGATCCTCGGCTGCGCCCTCCCCGAGGGCTCGTCCGGCTTCAACGTCGCGCGTCAGGCGGCCCTGCGCGCCGGGCTGCCCGTGACGGTGCCGGGATCGACCGTCGACCGGCAGTGCTCGTCCGGTCTCATGGCCGTGGCCATCGCCGCCAAGCAGATCCTCGTCGACGGCCAGCGGGTCGCCGTCGGCGGCGGGGTCGAGTCGATCTCCCTGGTCCAGAACGAGCACATGAACACCCACCGCGCCAGCGACCCGTGGCTGCGTGAGCACGTGCCGGGCCTGTACATGCCGATGCTGCACACCGCCGAGAACGTGGCGGCGCGGTACGGCGTGAGTCGTGAGCGCCAGGACGAGATGGGGCTGCAGTCGGTGCAGCGCGCGGCGGCTGCGCAGGCGGCCGGTCACTTCGACGACGAGATCGCTCCCATCACCGTGCGGACGCTCGTGCTCGACAAGACCTCGGGAGAGACGAGCGAGGTCGAGCAGACGGTCTCCGCGGACGAGGGCGTGCGCGCCGGCACGACCGCCGAGGGCCTGGCCGGCCTGCGCACCGTGCTCGAGCCGGGCGAGGTCACGGCCCACCCGACCGTGACGGCCGGCAACGCCTCGCAGCTGAGCGACGGCGCCTCGGCCAACGTGCTGATGGACGCCGAGCTCGCCGAGGCCCGCGGCATCGCTCCGCTCGGCTACTACGTCGGCATCGCGGTGACCGGCTGCGAGCCGGACGAGATGGGCGTCGGTCCGGTGACGGCGATCCCCCGGCTGCTCGAGCAGCACAGCCTCGCCGTGGAGGACATCGGGGTGTGGGAGCTCAACGAGGCCTTCGCCTCGCAGGCCGTCCACTGCCGGGACGTCCTCGGCATCGATCCCGCCCGGATGAACGTCGACGGTGGCGCGATCGCCCTCGGCCACCCCTACGGCATGACGGGTGCCCGCGGCGTGGGCCACGCGCTCCTCGCCGGCCGTCGGCTCGGTGCGCGCTACGTCGTCGTGTCGATGTGCGTCGGCGGCGGGATGGGCGCAGCCGGCCTCTTCGAGGTCGGCGGCTGACGAGACGCTCTCGACGGTCAGCCGAGGACGGAGGCGAGGTGCTCTCGGAGCTCGTCCTCGTGACGCTGCGCCGCGACCGCGTCGTACATCGACGTGTCGGCCATGGTGAAGCCGTGCGGCGCTCCAGGGTAGACGGCCTGGTCGAGCACGACGCCGGATGCGGCAGCGAACTCGGCGATCGACTCCTGGTGCTCGGAGGGCATCGACGGGTCGTCGTCGGCATGGCGCAGCAGCACCGTCGCACGCGCGGTGCGCAAGGAGAGGTGCGGGCTCTCCTCGGTGTCGTCGACGAGCCCACCGCCGTGGAAGCCTGCGGCGACGGAGACGCGGCCGGGGTGGTCACCTGCGGCACGCAGGGCGATCCGGGCGCCCATGCAGTACCCGACGACCCCGACCGGACCGTCGGCCACGTCGTCGCGCGCCTGCAGCACGTCGAGGAAGAGGGCGGTGTCGGGCCGTGAGAGCTCGGGCGTGAGGGCGTGGACGCGCGGCATGGCCTGCTCGAAGAACGCCTCGCGAGCCCCGGGCTCGCGCAGGTCCCCCTCGGGCGACGTCTCCGCAGCCGTGCCGAAGTGGTGGAAGACGTTCGGCGCGAGCACCGTGTAGCCCCACGACGCGAACCGGTCGGCCATGACATGGATCTGGGGTCGCAGCCCGATCGCATCGACCACGAGGAGCACTCCCGGCCACGGCCCCTCCCCCACGGCAGGCGTGGCTACCCACGCCTCGATGGGACCGTCGGGACCTTCGATCTGCGCCTCAGCCATGCTGCGAGCCTAGCCAGCCGCCGTGCGTGCACCGAGACCCGACGAGTGCGCCGTCCTCAGGACACCGCGTCACGGTCGCGGCCCCCCGATCCTGGCCCGGGCGAGATCGAGCGTGCGGCGACCCTCCGCCGTCGCGCGCGCCTCGGTCCACAGCGGCGCCCACCGGGGCGACACCTCGACGGACGAGACACCATCGATGGCCAGAGCCGCCTCGGTGACCTCTTCGATGATGTGGTGGGTGAACGGGCAGCCGGGTTCGGTCAGGGTGACGACGACGCGTGCGCAGCCGTCCACGACGTCCACGGCGTCGACCAGGCCCAGGTCGACGATCGAGGTCGGGGCACCGGCAGCCACCATGCAGGGGTCGGGCACGTCACGCAGGGCGACGGCCACCGCGTCTGCCGCGGTCCCGCTGGTCGCCGGGAGCCGGCTCCCTGCCGCACTCATGCCGGGACCTCGGCGGCGTCGGCGGCGCGCACGATGCTCCAGGGGTCGCGGTACCCGTCCCGGGCCACAGCGGTGGCAAACCGGTCCCCCGCGGTGCTCGCGCGTCGCTCGACCGGGTCGATGCCGTGCAGCCGCGCGAGGTTGCCCCCGAGAATCAGGTCGCGTGTCCGACGATCGAGGGTGTGCGGGACGTCGTCCGGCAGCTCGAACCGGTCGAACGCGTCGAGCAGGTACCGCGGGTGGGGGTTGGTCGCGGCCGAGGAGTAGAGGATCCGGTCCGGGCCGCCCTCTGACAAGAACGCGCCGAGGATCCGCCCGAACGCCGCCGGATCGAGCAGCACGCTGACGAACGAGGCCTCGAGCGTCACGTAGACGTTCGGGTGGTTCATCAACAGCATGCGCGTCTCGTCGATGAACATGAACCCGGCATGGACGATCTGGAAGTTGATGTCCGGGAACCGCGCGGCGGCGCGACCGATGTCGTCGACCCGCATCGCGTCGGTGGAGACCGGCCCGAGGGGCAGCGCCTTGTGCACCGCGATGTTCTTGACCCCGAGCTCCTGGGCGAGCTCGAAGACCGGATAGGCGAAGGTGTCGTCCGACATCTCCCAGTACCGCGTCCGGCCACGCAGGTACTGCGCCGGGTAGAGCTTGATGCCGTCGGCGCCGAGGTCACGGACCTGGTGCTCGATCGACTCGAGCGCCTCCTCGCCCCGGAACAGGTCGGCTGTCGCGTACCAGAGCACCCGCTCCGGGTACCGCCGCTTCAGCTCTGCGCCCTTGTCGATCGCGGAGAGGCCGTCGACGTACGCGTCGTAGATCGGCAGGGAGTGCACGCAGGCCAGGTCCGTGGCGCTCTCCAGGAACATCGTGTCGACGAACTGCTCGATGTCCCAGTCGCGCTCCCACTGCTCACGGGTCAGCTGGTGCTCGGGCGGGTTGATGATGGGGTGCGAGCTCCACATGACGTCGGTGAACGCTTTGCCGTAGGAGCCGCGCTGGTTCTCCGGCGCGAAGTTGTAGGGGTGGCAGACCGCGTCGGCCACGAAGGGCCGGTCCCCGGGCGGGGTCACGTCGGGCGGGGTCGCACTCTCGGGTGCTGGACTGGTCATCGTCGTGCTCCTTCGGTGAGGGCGGCGACCGTGGCCGCCGCGGTCGAGAGGGTGCCGATCCCGTACGCCATGCTGCGCAGGGAGGACGTGTGCAGGTCGTCGTCGACCGCGGCCGTCGCGTCGGCCACGACGACGACCCGGAGGTCGTGGGCGAAGGCGTCGCGGGCGGTGCCCTCGACGCAGACGTTGGTGGTCACGCCGCACACCACGACGGTCCCGACGTCGAGCGCACGCAGCTCCTCCGCGAGGCCGGTGCCGAAGAACGCGCTGTACCGCGTCTTGTCCACCACGCGCTCTCCTGGCCACGGGGTGAGGGCGGGCACGATCTCGGCGTCCCAGTCGTCGCCGACGAGAGCACCGGGCAGGCGCAGCGCCGGCGCGACCTCGAAGAGCAGCCCGGCGTCGCCGTGGTCGGCCCGCAACGAGTAGCGGGTGTGCACGACGTGCGCGCCACCGTTCCGGGCAGCGGCGAGCAGCGACGCCACCGTCGGCACCACCGCGGCCGCCGGCCGGTGGTCGAGCCCGCTGCGGGCGAGGCTGCCGGCCTCGTCGCAGAAGGCGTTCTGCATGTCGACGACGAGCAGTGCCGTGCTCGCGGGGTCGAGCTCCAGGCCCCGTCCGCCGGCGCCGTCGAGGCCGGATGCATACGTATGGATCATCTCGTCGACCATGCCCGTCCCCGCCCTCTCGCCGGCTCAGGCCCGCGCCGGGCCGGTGCTGGAACGGCGGACGAGCCGCACCGGGTGGACCTGTCGCTGCGGCTCCGCCGAGTCGTCGGTGCCGTGGATGCGCCCGAGCACGAGCCGGGCCGCCGCCCGCGCCATCTCGTCCATCGGCTGGCGGACGGTCGTGAGACCGAAGCGGTCCCAGCCGGCCATCGTGAGGTCGTCGTAGCCCATGACCGAGAGATCATCCGGGACCCGCAGCCCGTGCCGCTGGGCGGCGTCGAGCACGCCGAACGCCACGAGGTCGTCGGCGCAGAAGATCGCCGTCGGCACGTCCGGCCCCTGCATGAGCTCGGCGCCCAGCTGCTCGCCGACCTCGTAGGAGAACGGACCCTCGCGTCGCAGCCGCTCGTCGAACGGCACCCCCAGCTGCGCGAGCGTGCCACGGAAGGCCTCCTCGCGGTCACGGAAGACGGCCATCGCGCTCGGACCGGTGATGAGGCCGATGCGGCGGTGGCCGAGCTCGACGAGGTGCTCGGCAGCGAGCCTGCCGCCGGCCGTGTAGTCCGACAGCACGCGATCGAGAGGCCGGCTCTCGATCTCGCGATTCACCAGCACGACCGGCATCCGCAGGTCGGCGAAGCCGGTCGCGGCGGTGTCGGCACTCTGCGCCGAGGCGAACACGACACCGTCGACCGAGCCCAGCAGCAGGTCGACGAGCTCGCTCCCGTCGTCGGAGCCCTGCTGGTCCGACACGAGGAACGTCCGGTAGCCGGCGAGGTGGAGCTCGTCGCGCAGCGCGTCGACGACCTCCAGGAAGTAGGGGTTGCGCAGGTCGGCGACCACGACGCCGATGGTCTGCGTTCGACGTGTCTTGAGGCTGCGCGCCGCGTGGTTGGTGACGTACCCGAGGCGCTGGGCCACCTCCTGGACGAGCAGCTGCGTCTGCTCGGTCACCCTCGGGTCGCGACGGAGCGCACGAGACACGGTCGACTGGGAGACGCCGGCCTCGCGGGCGATGTCGCGACTCGTGGGGCCCACGCGCGTCATGCTACTCAGCAAGGAGCACCTCCCAGAGGGTCGCGGGCACGCCGGGACGTACACAGCGGTCCGGGTAGGGCGAGGGATGCTTCGCCCGCCCGGCCGCGAGCTGGCGTGCCACCGAGGCCACGTGCTGGCCGTGCAGCTCGGCGGTGCGCAGGTCGTTCGCGGGCGGGGCGTCCGGCGGCCGTCGGTCGATGTCGGCCTGTGCCATCACGCCGAGGTACCCGCCCATGCGGTTGAGGGCCGTCTCCATCGACGTCGAGGTGGCGTAGTGGCCCCCGACGTGTCGGACGGGCACCCAGATCATGCCGAGCTGGGCCGCGAACACCGCGAGGTCCTGGAGCGCGTTGAGCTTGTCCCCGGACGGCCCGGCGCTCACCGTGAACCCGCTCGCCACCTTGTTGAGCCACATCCGCTCGCGCCACACGTCTCCCGCGAGCCGTTCGACGAACGTCTTGAACACCGCGCTCACCGAGCCGATGTAGGTCGGGCTGCCGAGCACGACGGCATCGGCGGCATGCAGGCGGTCCCAGTGGTCGTCGACCTGCTCGACCGGCACGAGGAGCGCCGTGGCGCCCTCGACCATGGCGACGCCGCGGGCGACCGCCTCCGCCAGCGCCCGGGTGGAGCCCCGATAGGCGCTGTGGAAGACGACCGCGACGTCGACGTCGGTCATGCCCGGCCCCTGCTCACGGACGCCCGCCCGTTCATCGGCCGGCCTCCGCGCGGTCGCGCAGAACTCGACGCAGGACCTTGCCGCCCGCGTTGCGCGGCAGCGTCTCGACGACCTCGACGTGCTTGGGCACCTTGTAGCCGGCCAGCTGCTCGCGGCAGAACGCGAGCACCTCCTCCACGTCGAGGCGACCCGACGCGCCCGGGGCGAGCGTGACCGAGGCGCGGATCGCCTCGCCCCACCGCTCGTCGGCGACACCGAAGACCGACGCCTCGTCGACCGCGGGGTGGCGGGCCAGCACCTCCTCCACCTCGCGCGGGTACACGTTGAGCCCGCCCGTGATGATCTTGTCGCCCTTGCGGTCGACCAGGTAGAGGTAGCCCTCGTCGTCGCGCACCGCGAGGTCGCCCGCCGAGAACCAGCCGTCGCGCAGCGCGGCCGCGGTGGCCGCCTCGCGCCCCTGGTAGCCAGTGAACAGGTACGGCGAGCGGCTGAACAGCTCACCGACGTCGCCGACGCCGACCTCGTGGCCCTCCTCGTCGAGCAGCCGGACCTCGGTCGCCGGGAACGGCAGCCCGACGGACCGCTCCTTGCGCAGCTGGTCGGCGGGCGCGAGGTTGGACACGACCCCGGCCTCGGTCGAGCCGTAGCACTCGAAGAGGTACCCGTCGCCGATGACGTCGACGATCCGCTCCTTCATCGCCTGCGAGAGCGGCGCCGCGTTGGACACGAGGGTCTTGAGCGCGCCGTGCCCGATCGCCGCGACGCGCTCGTCGCCGAGGCCGAAGAGACCGTGGAAGTGCGTCGGGACCATGAAGGCGTTCGTGATCGGCTCGGCGGCGAACCCGGCCAGCACGGCCTCGGGGTCGAACCTCGGCAGGATCGTCGCGGACCCGCCGAGGAAGACGTTGGCGAGCGTGAACGAGAGCCCGGCCCCGTGGTACATCGGGGCGATCGTGAGCCCGTGGTCGCGGGGACCGTAGGCGCCGTACTCCGCGGCCATCGCCAGGTAGTTGAGCGTGCGCGAGCGGTGCGGGCACAGGACGCCCTTCGGCTCGCCCGTGGTGCCGGAGGTGTAGTGGACGACCATGGCGTCCCACTCGTCCGGGACGACGCCGGGGTGCGAGTCGCGTGCCGCGCCGAGCCAGTCCTCGTAGCCGTCGTCCAGCAGCACGACCGGGATCCCCGCCGCGTCGGCGACCGACCGCGCCACCTCCTCGCACGCCCGGTCGACGACGAGCGCCCGCACCTTGCTGTCGGCCACGATGTAGCTCATCTCCGCCGCCGACGAGGCCGGCGAGATCGTCACGACCGCCAGGCCCGCGCCGGCGAGGCCGACCACCAGCTCGACGTACTCGAGGCGGTTGCCCGCGACGACCGCGACGTGGTCGCCCGACGTGAGCCCCAGCCCGGCGAGAGCGGCGTTGCCCACGCGGTGCACGCGGCTGCGCAGGGCGGCGTAGGTGAGGGTCCGCTCCCCCTCGCGGAGCGCGACCTTGCCGGGAGTGCGTCCGGCCGAGACCCGGACGCCGTCGGCGACCGTGAGCGGGACGAAGGTCGCAGGGATCGCCGCCATCACAGACCGAAGATCCGCACGGCGTTGTCGCGCAGGAGCTTGCGGCGCGACTCCGGTCGCAGTCCCAGCCCGTCGATCTCCTCGATCGCGCGCTCGGGCCCGATCACGGGCCAGTCGGTGCCGAACAGGCACTTGTCCGAGCCCCACGAGTTCGCGAACTTCACGTACTCCGCCGGCCAGTGCTTGGGCGCGTAGGCGTCGGCCGCGACGTAGACGTTCGCGTGCTTGAAGCACATCGCGATCATCTCCTCCGTCCACGGCCAGCCCAGGTGGATGCCGATGATGGTCAGCTCCGGGAAGTCGATCGCCACCCGCTCGAGGGTCTGGGGACGCCCGACGCTCTCGAGGATCCGGTCGCGGCGGTAGTCGAGGCAGTGGCCGACCTGCATCATGATCGGGATCCCGAGCTCGGCGCAGCGGGCGTAGTACGGGTAGTACTGGGCCGCGTCCGGTGCCAGGCCGAACCAGTGCGGGTAGAGGTGCGCCCCCACGAAGCCGAGGTCGTGGACGGCGTGGTCGAGCTCCTTCAGCCCGGAGATCCCGCGGGTCGGGTCGATGCCGGCGAGCCCGCTGAAGCGGCCGGGGAACGCCGCGCAGTAGTCGGCGACGCGCTGGTACGGGATCTCGTAGGAGTGGCGGACGCGCAGGTCGCCCGCCCGGGTGGCGATCAGCAGCGAGCGCTCCACACCGGCCCGGTCCATGGCGGCGACGTAGTCCTCCATGGGGACGCCCCGGCGCATGTCCTCGGGCATGCGGACCTTGTCCATGAAGGTCTCGTCGACGCCGACCTGGTCCTCGGCGATCTCGCGGGGCGTGTGCGGCGCGACGACGATGTCGATCGCGCCGTAGGACATCTCAGTCATCGTTCTCCTTGGTCGGGTGCGGCGCGGACGCCAGCGTGGTCTTGGGCTCGTCGTCCACCCACAGGCGCAGCACGTCGCGCCGCGAGAAGTGACCGTTCGCGTCGAGGAGCGCGTGGACGCCGTCGATGGCCGTCAGGTCGATCTCGGCGGCGAGCAGGCACTCCTCGGGGCCCGTGTGGGGTCCGGCGGCCGTCGTGCCGTCGGGGTTGAAGATCGCCGACCAGCCGCCGCCGGCCGGCTGGATGGTCTGCGGGCCGAGCTCGGCCTCCATGAGCGCGACCATGTCGTCGGTCAGGGGGTTCTGGGCGACTACGACGAAGCACTGGCCGGTGAGCGCGTGCGTGCGCGACATCGCCTCGACCTGCAGGTCGAAGCTCTCCTCCATCCCCCGATGGGTCTGGAGGCCGGGCCAGGCGCCGGCATGGACCTGCTCGCCTTGGACGATGAGGGCCTGGCGCGCCAGGTTCATGGTGTGCTCCCAGCAGGCGAGGCCGCCCACGCGGCCGAGCCGGGTCTCGAACACGCTCAGCGTCGACGCGTCCCCCTGCCCCCAGACGAAGCGCTCCGCGTACGTCGGCTGGAGCTTGCGGTGGATGCCCAGCAGCGTGCCCTCGTCGTCGATGTGGACCTGCGTGTTGTAGAGCGTCCCGCCGTCGCGCTCGGAGACTCCGAGGACGACGTTCACGCCTGCCTGACGAGCCGCGTCCTGCACACGCGCGACGAGCGGCCCCGGCACCTCCACCGACGCGCCGCGGTAGCGCGCGTGCATGCCGAACAGGTCGGCCGGCGGGTACAGGTTGATCCAGTAGGGGAAGCCGGGCACGAACACCTCGGGGAAGACCAGCAGGTCGATGCCGCGCTCGCCCGCCTCCGCCACGAACCCGCACGCCTTGTCGATCGTCGCCTCGGCGTCGAGCAGCACGGGCGCGGCGTGCACCGCGGCGACCGTCCACACGGTCCGATCGCCGGTCGTCATGCCGCGGATCCCGAGATCGGTGCGGACCCGCGGGTGACCAGCTGCGACAGCCCCACGGCCACCACGAGCGCGCCGCCGTAGAACAGCTGCTGCACGTAGTTCTCGGCGCCCAGGAACTGCAGCCCCGTGATGCCGGTGGCCAGGAAGTAGGTCGCGACGAGCGTGCCCCAGGCGTTGAACCGGCCGGGCATGATCGCCGTCGCGCCGAGGAAGGCGCCGGCGAAGACGGGAAGCAGGAAGCTCGGTCCCGACGTCGGGTCGGCCGACCCGGACGTCCCGGCGTACATGACCCCGGCGACGCCGGCGAGCGTGCCGCCCGTGACCAGGGCCCCCACCCGCACGCGGTCGACCCGCAGGCCGCTCAGGCGCGCCACCGACCGGCCGCGGCCGACGATGAGCATCCGCCGGCCCAGGGTCGTGAACTCCATGACGTACCAGAGGACGACGACGGCGAGCAGTGCGTAGTAGAACTGGATCGGGATGCCGAGAAGGCTGTTGCCGACCGTCCAGTCGCTCAGGGCGACGTCGATGCCGGGCACCGTCGAGGAGCCCGAGATCATCAGCGTGACTCCGTAGGCGAAGGTCCCCGTGCCGAGCGTGACGATGATCGGGTCGATGCGGCACAGCGTGGCCAGCACGCCGTTCAGCAGACCCATCGCCGACCCGACCAGGATCGCGGCCACGATCGCGAACCCGATCGGCCAGCCGTGGTTCACGTTGAGCACGGCCACGGTCACGCTGGACAAGGTGAGCGTGTAGGCCAGCGAGAGATCGATGTCGCCGGTCGTCAGCGGCACGATCAGCCCGAGCGTGAGGATCAGGAAGACCGACTGCGTCGACAGCATCGACGACCAGTTCGCCGAGGTCGCGAAGGTGTCCGGCCGCAGGATGCTGAAGATGACGATCGTCACGACCCAGACGGCCGGAAGGGCCAGACGGCTCGGCAGTCCTGCCGGGAGTCGTCGGGCCGGGCGAGCCGTGTGCGGAGCGGTGCTCTTCTCGGCGGTGGTGGTCATGGGAGCCTCAGTCCTGGGAGGGGTCGGTCGGGTCGGCGGGGTCACGCCGCGTCCTCGGCGGCGGCGGCAAGCTGCACGCTGCTCAGGCAGCGCTCGGTGATGCGTTCCTTGGTGACGTCCCCTCCGGTCAGCTCCGCGACCACCCGGCCGCGGGCCAGCACGACCACGCGGTCGCACAGCGCGGCCAGCTGCTCGTGGTCGGAGCTCGCGCAGACCACAGCGCCCCCGGCGTCCGCGCTGCCGCGGATGACGTCCCAGATCTGACCTCGTGCGCCGACGTCGACACCCTGGGTCGGCTCGTGCAGCAGGAGCAGGCGCGGGCCGGTCTGCAGCCACTTGGCGATGACCGCCTTCTGCTGGTTGCCGCCGGACAGTGCCGACAGGGGCAGCGAGGGATCGCGGGGACGCACGTCGTACTCCTCCATGAGCGCGGCGGTGGCCGTCGTCATCGCCCGGCGGTCGAGGCCGAGGGCTCCCCGGAACCGGCCGAGGACCGGCATCGTGACGTTGTCGGTGACCGGGAGGGTCTGCACGGCCGAGTCGTTCTTGCGGTCGGCGGGCACGAGCGCGGTGGAGGCACACGGGCCGCGTCGCGACGTGAGGTCGTGCTCGGTCCCGTCGAGCTCGAGGCGGCCGGACGTCGGCGCGACGGCGCCGTGCAGCACGTAGGGCAGGGCCTCGAAGCCGGAGCCGAGCAGGCCGGTCACGCCCAGCACCTCACCCTCGTGGACGTCGAGGTCGACGTCCACGAGGGGGTCCGACGTGAGTCCACGCACCCGTGCCATCACCGGCGCGGCGTTCACGGTCGTCCCCGCCGCCGGGGGCGCGTGAGCCTCCAGCCGGCGGCCGATGATGCGCTCGATGAGGGCGTCGTGGTCGGTCTCGGCCGTCACGAGGGTGTCGACGAGACGACCGTCGCGCAGGACGGTGGCGCGATCGGTCACCCGCAGCACCTCGTCGATGTCGTGGGAGACGAACAGCACCGACGCCCCGGACGCCGCGATGTCGCGCATCAGGCCGAACAGCTGGTCGACCTCCTCCCGCGGGAGGAAGACGGTCGGCTCGTCCAGGACGAGCAGGCCGTGGGCGCCTCCGTCGCCGTGGCCGCGCGCCTCGCGCATCCCCTCCATGGCCCGGGCGATCGCGAGCTGGGCACGCTGCACCGGTCGGACGTCCGCGACCGTCGCCGCCGGGTCGAGGTCGATGCCGTAGCGCTCGAAGACCTGCCGGGCCTTGCGCCGCTCCTGCGCCCACGAGATCCGTAGCCGCCGCTGGGCCATGTCGGCCACGACGAGGTTCTCCACGACGCTCAGCGACTCGATCAGCCCGAGGTCCTGGTGGACGAACTGCAGACCCAGCGTGCGGGGCGCGTCCGGCTGCAGCGGCAGCGCGACGTCGCGCCCGCCGACCCGCAGGCGGCCGCCGTCCGGGTCGTGGAACCCGGCAAGGACCTTGATGAGGGTCGACTTGCCCGAACCGTTCTCCCCGAGCAGGCCGTGCACCTCCCCCGGCGCGACCGACAGGTCGACCGCGTCGAGGACGGTGGTGCCGCCGAACGTCTTGGTGAGTCCGACCAGCTCGAGGACGGACGGTCCGGGCGTCGCCATGGCTACTTGACCCCCCACAGCTCGAGGTAGCCGTCCTTGAAGGTGTCGCCGTAGCCCTGGGTGGGCTTCGGCGGCGTGCCCGCCTCGTCGATGTTCGACGAGTCCCAGACGCGGACGGGCGTGTCCATCTCGGTCGCGTCGTCGGCGTCGCCGTTCACGAGCACGCGCAGCGCACGGTCGATCGTGGACCACCCGGTCCACTCCAGGTTCTCGCCCATGGTGGAGGTGACGGTGCCGTCGGCGATTCCCGAGAGGGCGAAGCCCTGGCCGTTGAACCCCGTCAGCTTGACCTTGCCCTTGCGACCCGCGGCCTGGATGGCCGGGACGACGTTCGGCATGGCGCCGTCGTAGATCGTGATGACCCAGTTGATGCTCGGGTCCTTCAGGAGCGCGGTGCGCACCTCGCCCTGCAGCTTGGTGGCCCAGTCGACGATCGGGACGTTGAGGACCTCGTTCTCGCACGAGTCGCACACGGCGGCCAGCTCGTCCTGGATCATCTTGACCAGGCCGCGGCTCGCGGGCGCCTCGTTCGCGGTGACGATCAGCGCGTTCACGTCGGCGCCGTCCTCGGCGACCGTGTAGTCGGCCATGAGCTTGGCCCCCTGGACGAACGGTCCGGGCTGCACCGCGGTGAGTCCGGTGACGTTGGTCTTCGGGAGCGTGCCCTTCGGGAACTCGTCGTCGAGCGGCACGTGGTTGGCGATGACGGGGATGCCCGCCGCCTCGGCGGCCTTGATCTGTGGCTGCAGCTGCGACGGGGAGGGCGAGCCGTTGAGGACGATGAGGTCGGGCTTGGAGGAGATCGCCTTGTCGAAGCACTTCACCCAGCCGCCGACGGTGCCGTCGTTGTTGCAGTCGTCGACCTCGAGCCCGGCCTCCTTCGCCGCATCCTTGAGCCCGACGTTGATCTCCTGGACGAACGGGAGCATGGGGTAGTCGGGCACGAGCGCGATGCGCTTGCCGCGCGCCGCGCTCGCGTCGAAGGCGGGTCCGGGGGCGACGAACTCGGGCACGGCCTTCGCCTCGTCGATGGCGGCCTTCGCGGCGGCCTGGTCGGCGGTGCCGCCTCCGGCGCCGCCTTCGCTGCCGGAGCCCGAGCCGCAGGCGGCCACGAGCAGCAGGGACAGGGTGGCCGCACCGACGGCGGCTCCTCGGGGGGTGGGTCGTCGCATGAGATTCCTCGTTCTCTGGGGGGTGGGACGACCGGACCTCGCGCCCGTCGACCCCAGCGCGAGCCGAGCGACTCACCCTGATGACTACGTATGCAAGCCCATCTGTGCATACGTTGTCAATGCCTTGTCGGCAGGAGTTTCTCCGGAACTGAGGTCGCCACGGTCACCGGTCTGTTTCGCCGCGATGACGTCGCAGGTCAGATGCGGCGGAACCTCGCTCGGCCGTGCGTGGTCACGCGCCGGGGACGGCGGGCCGGAGGTGCCCGACGGCTGGTGTCGCCCGGCCGTGGATGGGCGTCTGCGCGCCGCGCAGGTGCTGCATCGAGGCACCGTGCCGAGAGGCCGTCACCTCGGCGGCGATCGCGAGCGCCGTCTCGGCGGGCGTCCGTCCACCCAGGTGCAGCCCGATGGGACTGTGCAGGCGCGCCACCCGCTCGGGCGGCACGCCCGCGTCCGCGAGCGACGCCACGCGACGATGATGGGTGCGCGCCGACCCCATGGCCCCGACGTAGCCCAGGTCGTCGCGCGTCAGGGCGAGGGTCAGCAGCGGGAGGTCGAACTTCTCGTCGTGCGTCAGCACGCACACCACGGTCCGCCCGTCGGTCCGTCCGGCCAGCACCTCCCGCTCGAGGTGGCGGTGGGGCCAGTCGACGACCACCTCGTCCGCCGAGGGGAACCGCTCGGAGGTGGCGAAGACGGCACGTGCGTCGCACACCGTCGTCCGGTACCCCAGCAGCCGCACCTGGTCGCACAACGCTGCGGCGAAGTCGACGGCGCCGTACACGAGCAGGCGCGGGGCCGCCTCCAGGACCGAGACGAACGCCTCGCGCCCGGGGCTAGTCGGATCGGGGCTGGTCGGATCGGGGCTGGTCGGGTCCGGGCTGGTCGGGTCCGGGCTGGTCGGGTCGGGGCTGGTCGGGTCGGGGCCGGTCGGGCCGTGGCCGAGCCGGACCAGGCCGCCGCCCGCTGACGCGGCGACCGAGACCCGGGCGAGGTCGTCCCCGTCCCAGCCGTCGACGCCGTCGAGCGCGACGTCCTCGAGCAGGATGCGCGGCGCGGGAGGTGCGCCGTCCGCGGGGGGCGCGGACACGATCGTCGTCGTGCGCCCGTCCCGGACGCTCGCCAGGACGGTCGTCCAGAGCGGTCGCTGGTCGACGTCCACCCGCTCGACGTGGACCTCGATGGTGCCGCCACAGGTCAGTCCCACCGCGATCGCGTCGTCGTCGCTCACGTCGAAGCGGCACCGGACCGGTTCACCGGTGTCCTGGACCTGCTCGGCGAGCTCGTAGGTCGCGCCCTCCACGCAGCCTCCGGAGATCGAGCCGACCACGCGACCGTCCAGCCGTCGCAGCATGGCGGCGCCCGCCGGCTGTGGCGCACTGCCCCACGTGCCGACGACGGTCGCCAGCACCACGGACCCGTCCTCGTCCAGGGCGCGGACCAGGTCGGGCAGCACGGCGCGCACGGCGTCAGCCCAGGTGGACCGTGAGGCCACCGTCGACGACGAGCGCCTGGCCCGTGACGTAGCGCGCGGCGTCGGAGGCGAGGAAGAGCACCACGTCGGCGACCTCGTCCGGCTCGCCGATCCGTCGCAGCGGGACGCTCGAGGCCGCCGCGTCGAGGGCCACGGCACCCGCGGAGTTGACCTCGTCGAGCGACTGGGCCGTCCGGATCATCCCCGGCGCGACGGCGTTGACCCGGATACCGTCGGGGCCGAGCTCGGACGCCAGGGCGCGCACCAGACCCACGAGACCGGCCTTGGAGGTGGAGTAGTGCGCGTGCTCGGCCCAGCCGTAGGCCACGCCGTGCACGGACGACATCGCGACCACGCTTCCCCCGCCGCGGGCTCGGAGCCCGGGCAGCGCGGCGCGCACGACGCGCATGGCTCCGGTGAGGTTCACGTCGAGGACGTGGGCCCACTCGGCGTCGGTCAGGTCGCCGAAGGGACGGCGGCGGGCGATGCCGGCGTTCGCGACGACGACGTCGAAGCCGTCGTCCGCCGTGGCCGCGATCCCGGCGACCACGTCGTCGGGCACCTCGACGTCCAGGTGCACGTACTCCGCCGAGAGGCCCTCGGCGACCAGCGCGGCCACCAGCTCGGACCCCTCCGCGTCGAGCACGTCGGCCACCACCACGTGGTCCCCGGCCTGGGCCAGGGACCTCACGCACGCCGCGCCGATCCCCAGCGACCCGCCGGTGACCAGGACCCTACGGCGGCGGCCCTCCACCACTACTCCGCCAGCCCGACGCTGACGATCGCGTCGCCGCGCAGCGCGTCGGAGAACGGGCACATCTGGTCGGCCTCGGCGACGTACTTCTCCGCGACGACGGGGTCGACGTCGGGGAGCTCGGCGGTCACCGCCACGTCGAGCCGGTAGCCCTCCGGGTAGCGGAAGATGCCGACCTGCGCCGAGACGACCGGCTCGACGTCCGTGACGTCGTGCTGGCCCAGCACCGCGCGGAGCGCCGTGTTGAAGCACGCGGCGTACCCGGCGGCGAGCAGCTGCTCGGGGTTGGTGCCGGGGCCGGAGTCGCCGCCCAGCTCCTTCGGTGCGGAGAGCTGGAGGTCGAGACGACCGTCGCTGGTGGCGACGGACCCGCCGCGGCCCGTGGTGGTGGTGGCCTCGGTGGAGTACAGGATCTTGGGCATGGCTGGTCCTTCGTGTCGGAGGTGAGGTGGATCAGATCTGACGACCGATGAGCTCACCCTCGTAGGTGAGCTCGGCGATCTTGCGCGGGGCGAGCGCGTCGCCCACGCGCTGGACGGTCTCGCCGAGGTCCACGAGCTCCTCGGCCAGGTCCGTGCGGGAGCGGCGGTGGATGGAGAGCACCAGCGTGCTCACGTCGGGGATCTCGACCGAGCGCCCGTTCCAGAGGTCGGACGTCACGACGCAGGCGCCGCTGACCGCGTCGAGCCGCCGCTGCGGGACGAACTCGACCCCGAGGTCGAGCAGGCGGGGCATCTTCCACGGCAGGCCGAGGTGGCGCTCCAGCTCCGCTCCGACGTACATCTGCGGGGTGACGATCGAGACGTGGGCCCCGGCCTCGGCCACGAGCTCGGCCAGGCCGAGCGGCAGGTACTGCCCGGACTCGTCCACGATCACCACGCGCGGACCGAGAGCACTGCCGCCGTGCTCGAGCACGCGGCGCACGGCCTCGTCGATGGCGAGGACGTGGGGGGCGTCGATGCCGGGCACCTCGTCGACCTGGGGCGTCCAGGGACTCACTCCCCGGGTGTCGTAGTACGAGCCGACCGCCAGGAAGACGCGGTCGGCCCCGAAGGACCGGACGAAGTCGGCGTCGGCGCGTGTCCCGAGCCGGATCTCGACACCGGCGTTCTGCGCCGCGCGCACCAGGTCGTCCGCAGCGACGGCCCAGCCGGGCTGCTGCGGCATCGAGGACAGGAGGTTCAGGTGACCGCCCAGCTCGTCGCGCTCCTCCACGAGGGTCACGCGATGGCCCCGCGTGGCGGCGACCGAGGCCAGCTTGAGGCCGGAGGGGCCCCCGCCCACGACCAGCACGCTCTTCGCGTCCTCGGGCGCGACCCTGTCGGTGGTGCCCCAGCGCGCCTCGCGGCCGGTGACCGGGTTCATCATGCAGATGACCTCGGTCTCGTCGAACAACCGCCCGATGCACTCGTTGACGCTCGTGCAGCGGATGATCTCGTGCTCACGCCCCTCGAGGGTCTTGCGGACGATCTGCGGGTCGGCCAGCTGCGCCCGGCCCATGGCGACGACGTCGGCGGCGCCCGAGGCGATGACCTCCTCGGCCAGGTGGAGGTCCTTGATCTTGCCCACGGCGATGACAGCGGCCCGGTCGGACACGATCTCCTTGGCGCGTCGCGCGAACGGCACGAGGTGGCCGTCGTCCTCCTGCATGGGCGCCGTCCCGCGGTGAAGCGTGTGGTAGCTGCCCGCCGAGATGCTGAAGTAGTCGAACAGCCCGGTCGAGGCGAACAGGCGCACGTGCTCGTCGGCCTCGTCGGGCGTGATGCCGACGCCGTCGACGAACTCGTCGTAGGACAGGCGGATGCCGAGCGCCAGGTCGTCGCCGACCTCGGCGCGGATGCCCCGGGCGATGTCGAGGATGATCCGGGCCCGGTTCTCCAACGAGCCGCCGTACCGGTCGGTGCGCTTGTTGTAGATCGAGCTCAGGAACTGGCACAGCAGGTAGCCGTGCGCGGCGTGCAGCTCCACCCCGTCGAGGCCGCCGTCGCGCACGTTGCGCGCCGACCGGACGAAGCCGGCGACGATCTCGTCGATCTCGCGCTGGCCCATCACCGACGGCACCTCGTTGTGCACGATCGACGGGATGTCCGAGACGCCCCACAGCGGGTGCCACTCGTCGAGCAGCATCATGCCCTTGTCGTGGGTACCGGGCCCGAAGAGCTCGACCGCACCCATCGCGCCGTGCTCGTGCACGATGTCGGCCATCTTCTGGAACTGCGGCACGGAGTGCATCTCCCACGCCGAGCACGGGTGGTGGAAGGAGCCCTTGGCGATGGGGTAGGCCGCGTGCTGCTCGGTGACGATCATGGCGGCGCCGCCCTCGACCAGCCGGCGGTAGTGGTCCAGGTGGCGCTGGCTCAGCACGCCGTCCTCGCCCCAGTTGAGCACCCGCGGGGGCACGATGATGCGGTTCTTGAGCCGCAGCGGGCCGATCTGCATCGGCTGCCAGACCCGGCTCAGCGTGGTGGTGGCGTTCGTCGTCATCGTCGGTCCTCTCGTCGCGGGTCGGGCTGGTCGGTGCTCACGAGTCCGACAGCAGGTCGTTCATGCGGGCGTAGGCGTCGTCGCGCGCCGCCACGAGCGTCTCGCCCTCGTCGGGTGCGTAGGCGCGGAAGCCGCGGCCCGTCTTCAGCCCGTAGTGGCCCTGGTCGGTGAGCGCCACCAGCGAGTCCGGGGCGGCGAAGCGGTCCCCGAAGCCCTGCTGGAGGGTCGCGAAGATGCTGCGGTACACGTCCAGGCCCGCCATGTCGGCGATCGCGAACGGTCCGAAGAACGGCAGCCTGAACCCGAAGGAGGTCGAGACGACCGTGTCCAGGTCGGCGGCGGTGACCAGTCCCTCCTCGACGCACTTCACGGCCTCGAGGAAGAGCGCCATCTGCAGCCGGTTGGCGATGAAGCCAGGCGAGCTGCGCACGGTGGCCGGATGCTTGCCCGCGGCGGTCAGCCAGGCGGAGACCCGCTCGACGACGGCCGGGTCGGTCGCCTCGCCGGCGATGACCTCGACGCCGGGGATGACGTCGGCGGGGTTGAAGAAGTGCATGCCGAGGAACCGCTCGGGTCGCAGGCAGTCCTCGGCGAGCTCGTCGATCGGGAACGACGACGTGTTGGTGGCGATGATGCAGTGCGCGGGCGCATGCTCCGACACCGTCCGCAGGACCGAGGCCTTGATCGCGCGGTCCTCGGCGACGACCTCGACCACGAGGCCTGCGCCCTGCACGAGCTCCTCGAGAGTGGCGACGTCGGTGGCACGCACCCGCCCGTCGTCGCCCCGCAGCTCGTCGGCGGAGAGGGAGTCCACCCATCGTGCGGCCACGCCGGGCAGGTGGTCGTGGATGCGCACGTCGTGCCCGGCACGCAGGAACAGCCCGGCGATGCCGCGACCCATGGTCCCCGCGCCCACGACCGCCACGGTCGTGACGTCGTCGCTGATGGCCTGGGTCGTGGCCTCGGTCGTCTCGGTCATGGTCTCTCCGTCAATGATTCGTATACGTAGTCATGAAGTTCGGTCGGCGTGTGGCGCGCCGCGCTCGGTCAGCGCCAGGCGGTCTGTCCGCCGTCGACGACGAAGCAGGCGCCCGTCGTCCACGCAGAGGCGTCGGAGGCCAGGAAGCACACGGCCTCCGCGACCTCGGCAGGCAGGCCGAACCGCTTCAGCACGTAGGTGTCGAGGGCGTCGGCCCGCGCAGCCGCCGGGTCGGCGGTGGAGGCGAGGATCCGGTCGGTCATGGCAGTCTCGATGGCGCCGGGCGCCACCGCGTTGCAGCGGATGCCACGCTCCGCCAGGTCGACCGCGGTGCTCCGCGTCAGCTGGACCAGACCGGCCTTGCTGGTCGTGTAGGCCGGGCTGGCCGCTGCACCCACGAGGCCCAGCTGCGAAGCCACGTTCACGATGCTGCCACCGTTCGGCATGCTCGAGGCGAGCTCGCGGGTCAGCAGGAAGGGCGCGGTCAGGTTGATCGCCATCACCAGGTTCCACAGGTCGAGCGACATCACGTCGACGGCGGTGTCGGCGGCGAGCACGCGTTCGTGCACCCCGGCAGCGTTGACCAGCACGTCGATCTCCCCGGCCCGGTCGACGGCTTCGCTCGCCAGCTGGACGACGGCGTCCGCCTCGCCCAGGTCGGCGGCCAGGACGACGGTCGCGGCGCCGGCGGCCTCGACCTGCGAGGCCACCGCCGACAGCTCGGCTCCCGGGCGGTCGGCCAGGAGGACGGACGCGGCACCGGCACCGGCCGCGGCGATCGCGACGGCGGCACCGATGCCGCCCGCGGCCCCGGTGACCAGGACGCGACGTCCGGTGAGTGAGGCGTCACTCATCGGCGCACCACATCGCCTCGGACCTCACGCCGCCACCTTCTTGCGCTTGCGGCGGCGCTCGGGGATCTTCGCCAGAGCGACTGCGAGGATGAGAGCCCCGCCGTAGAACAGCTGCTGGACGTAGGAGGCGGCGCCGAGGATCTGCAGACCGGTGATGCCACTGACGAGGAAGAACACCGCGATGAACGTGCCGACGGGGTTGAACCGACCCGGCTGCACGGCGGTCGATCCGAGGAAGCACGCCGCGAAGGCGGGCAGGAGGAAGCCGAGTCCCGACGTCGGGTCGGCGGCTCCCTGGCTGCCGGTGTAGATGATGCCGGCAAAGGACGCGATGACTGCGGCCCCGACCATCGCACCCCACTGGATGCGCGCCACCGGCACCCCGCTGAGGCGCGAGACCTCGGCGTTGCGGCCCACGAACAGCATGCGGCGACCGAGCGCGGTGAACACGAACAGGTAGGCCAGGAGGAGCGTCAGGACGACGCCGTACCAGAACCCCAGCGCGATGCCCGCGAAGCGGTAGTTCGCCGAGAGGTTGATGAGGGTCGAGCTGACACCCGAGTACGTCTGACCGTTGGAGATCGCCAACGCGAGGCCCTGGAGCACCGTGGCGATGCCGAGGGTCGCGATGAGGGAGTCGATGCCGAGCCCGACGATCAGGAAGCCGTTCACCATGCCGATGACGACGCCGACCGCCAGAACCACGAGGACCGCGACCCCGAGCGACAGTCCGGCCTCGACCTGCAGCACGGCGAGCAGCACGGAGGAGAACGCGAGGTTCGCCGCGACCGACAGGTCGAGGTTGCCCGTGACGAGCGGCAGCAGCAGTCCCAGCGCAAGCAGCAGGAGGACCGCCTGCGACCCGAAGATCGTCTGGAAGTTCGCCGCGCTCAGGTAGATGTCGGGACGTAGCGCACCGAACACCACGATGACGACCACCCAGGCGATGAGCAGCGCCCAGCGCTGTCCGAGGTCGCGCCAGCGCGGCCCGCCTCTCCGGGCGGCCGGCGGCGATGCCTCCGCCTGCTGGTCGGCCTTCTTCTTCTCCTCGGCCAGTGCGCTCATGCGGGTGTCCCCTCGTGCTGGTGCTGCGGTTCGGTGATGGTCGCGGTGTTGTAGACCTGCTCGACCAGGTGGTCCTTCTCGATGGCGTCGCCGCTCAGCTCCGCAGCGATCCTGCCGCGGGCGACCACCACCACGCGGTCGCAGATCCGGGCGAGCTGCTCGCAGTCGGAGCTGGCGCAGACCACGGCGGTGCGGCGCTCGCGAGCCGCGTCGAGCGCCGCGAAGATCTGCTCGCGAGCGCCCACGTCGACACCCTGCGTCGGCTCGTGCAGCAGGAGCACGTCGGGTTCGGTGGTGAGCCACTTCGCCATGAGGGCCTTCTGCTGGTTGCCGCCGCTGAGCGAGCCGTACATCGCCTCGGGCCTCGCGGGCCGGACGTCGTACTCCTCGATGAGGCGCACGCCGTCACGTCGAAGCGCGTCGCGACGCAACATCCAGGGACGGTGTCGGTCGATCGCCTGCATGGTGATGTTGTCCGCCAGCGTGAGGTCGCCGACTGCACCCTCGCGCTTGCGATCGCCCGGCACGAACGCCATCCCGGCCGAGAGCGCGGCCCGAGGGTCGAAGGACGACAGGTCGTGGTCGACGCCGCCCGCGCGCACGGTCCCCTCGGCGTCGGACAGCGCGCCGAACAAGGCGTACGGCACGTGCTCGAAGCCGGAACCGTTCAGGCCCGTCACGCCGAGCACCTCACCCTCGCGGACCTCGATGTCGATGCCGTCGAGCAGCGAGGTGCGCACGGACCTCGCGCCGAGGACCACGTCGCCGCGGCCGTCGTGCGCGCGGAGCTGGCCCTGGTGGCGAGCCAGCTGCTGCCCGACGATCATCGTGACGAGCTCCTCGTCGCTCACCTCGGCCGTGACGGCCGTGCCGGCGATGGCACCGTCCCGCAGGACGGTGACGTGCGACGTCAGCTCGCGGACCTCGTCGATGTCGTGAGAGACGAACAGGACGCTCGTCCCCTTCGACGCGACGCTGCGCACGAGCGCGAACAGGCGCTCGACGCCCTCGCGCGGCAGGAAGACGGTCGGCTCGTCGAGGACGAGCAGCCCGCGCCGGTCGCTCTCCTGGATGTGGTGGACCGCGCGGACGATGGCGAGCAGCGCCCGGTCCGTCGGCTCGAGCGAGGCCACCGAGGCCCGCGTGTCGACGTGCAGTCCGTGGCGCTCCAGCACCTCCTGCACCCGGGCCCGGTCCCGACGCCACCGCAGGTAGTACGAGCCCGAGCGGGCCGTCTGCGGCAGGAGGAAGTTGTCGAGGACGGTCATCTCCTCGATGAGGCCCAGGTCCTGGTGCACGAAGCTGAACCCGACGGCGGCGAAGTCCACGAGCGGGAGGCCCTGGGGGTCACCCTCGACGAGGACCTCGCCACCGTCCGGGTCGTAGGTTCCGCTCAGGACCTTGATGAGCGTCGACTTGCCCGAGCCGTTCTGGCCGAGCAGGCCGTGGATCTCCCCGTGTGCGATGGAGAGATCCACGCCCTTGAGCACCTGCACGCCGACGAACGACTTGGTGATGCCGCGGAGGACGACGTTCGCCTCGACGTCCGTGTGACCGAGCTGCACAGGTGCTCCCATCTCGATCAGCTCCCGGTCTGCCAGAGGTTCTCGTAACCCTCGACGTAGGCGTCGCCGTAGCCGTCCTCGTTGTTCGGCGGCGTGCCGGTCTCGTCGACGTTGGAGTCGTCGATGATGCGCAGCGGCGTCTTCTGGTCGCCGCCCTCGGTGGGCTCGACGCCCGAGAGGATGCGGAACGACTGGTCGACGACCGACCACGCGAGCCAGTTGATGCTCTCACCGACGTCCGCGGCGAGGATGTCGCCGTCCTGGATCTGCTTCACGTTGGCCGGAGTTCCGTTGTAGGCGGTCATCTTGACCGATCCACCCTTGCCGGCGGCCTGGATCGCGGCGATCGCCGGGACCGTCTGGTCGTCGTAGCTGGCCATGACCCAGTCGGTGTCGGGGTTCTTCACCAGGTAGGACTGCACCTCGGGCTTGATGTTGGTGCCCCACTGACCGACGGGCACGTCGATCACGCCGGGCTCGAGCTCGGGGCACAGCTCGGCGAACTCGTCCTTCATCCCCTTGAGGATGTGCTTGGACGCGAGGAGGTCGTTGGTGGTGATGATGAGTGGCTTCGCCTCGCAACCGGACTGCGCGACGACGTAGTCGGCCTGGAGCTGGCCCGAGCGGGCGAACGGCACCGTGGTGGTCGAGGCCAGCAGGTCCTTCACCGCGGCCGGGGGCTCCTCGCCGTCCTGGTAGGTGTGGGTGGCGATGACCGGGATGCCGGCGCGCTTGGCGCGCTGGAGCGCCGGGATGATCACCTCGGGGTTGATGCCGGAGTGCGCGATGATCAGGTCGGCCTTGACCTGGATGCCGTAGTCGATGCCCTTGGACCACTCCGTCGGCGTACCGCCGTTCTGGTAGTTGACCCACTTCACGCCGTACTTCTTCGCGACGCGCTCCATCTCCACGTCGACGGCCTTGACGTAGGGGATCTGCTCGGTGATCGGGACGTTGACGATCGTCTTGCCCTCGGCCTTCGTCACATCGAACGCCGGGGCGTCGAGGGTGAAGGTGGGGATGGCGGAGGCCTCGTCGACCTTGGCCTGCGCTGCCTTCTGGGCGTCGCTCTGCTCACCGCCGTCGGACGACGACGACGAGTCGGACGCCGTACTGCACGCGGTCATCACGGCGGCGGACAGCAGCAGGGCCACGGCGGCACCACCGGTGCGACGCAGTCGGCCTGGAGTTCTTGGGGTCATGTCTCTCTCCTGATGGGGTGGGTCGACGTCGTCCGCGGCCGACGGCCGGGATGCGGCGTCCGTCCGGCCTGCACCGCGGGCGCGGCCGACCGTTCGTCCTTGGGCTCGTGGGCCCCCCGCCCTCGGGCTGCGGAGGAGGAGAGATGCCCGCCCGCTGGTGCGGCGAGACCACGGTGCAGCGACTCCGACATCTCTCCTCCTCTCAACGATGTATACGTATACAACTCGGTGACGCAGACCCTGTCAAGGGTTTTTGTGCCCTGCATCACGAACGTGACGGCGACGTCACGTGAACGTCACACGACGGAGCGCGCCTCGGTGATCCAGTCCAGCTCGACACCGTTGTGGCCCGCCGCGCGGACGTCACCGGACCGTGCGTGACCTTCGAACAGCTCCACTCGCGCCGCGCGACCGCAGAGCTCGCCCAGCGCCGCGCTCGAGGCCGGATCGGTGACCTCCTGGTAGGTGACGGTCTTGAGGTACTTGCCCACCCACAGGCCGCCGGTGTAGCGCGCACTGCCCCGCGTCGGCAGGGTGTGGTTGGTGCCGATGACCTTGTCGCCGTAGGACACGCAGGTGCCCTCCCCGAGGAACAGCGCGCCGTAGTTGCGCATCTCGGTCAGGGCTCGACGCGGCTCCTGCGTCAACACCTGGACGTGCTCGCTCGCGAAGCGGTCGGCCAGCGCGTAGGCCTCGGTGAGGGAGTCGACGACGATGACCTCGCCGTGGTCCCGCCAGGCCGGTCCCGCGTTGTCGTTGGTCGACATCCCGGGCAGCAGGCGCTCGACGTGCGCGATGACCTCCTCGCCCAGCTCGCGGCTGGTGGTGATGAGCACGGCCGGCGAGTCCGGGCCGTGCTCGGCCTGGCTCAGGAGGTCGACGGCCACCACGAACGGGTTCGCGTGGTCGTCCGCGATGACCAGGATCTCCGTGGGCCCGGCGAAGAGGTCGATGCCGACCTCCCCGTAGAGCTGACGCTTGGCCTCGGCCACGTAGGCGTTGCCGGGACCGGCCAGCATGTCGACCTTGCCGATGGTCTCGGTGCCGATGGCCATCGCAGCCACGGCCTGGACGCCGCCGAGCAGGTAGATCTCGTCCGCACCGGCGAGCGCCATCGCGGCGATCGTGGGAGCAGGCACCTCGCCACGGATCGGCGGCGTGCAGGCGGTGGTCCGCTCCACTCCGGCGACCTTGGCGGTCACGACGGTCATGTGCGCCGAGGCGAGCAGCGGGTAGCGACCACCTGGGACGTAGGCGCCTGCCGCCTCGACCGGGACGTGCTTCTGGCCGAGGAGGACGCCCGGCATGGTCTCGACCTCGAACTCCTTCATCGAGTCGAGCTGGTGCTGCGCGAACTCGCGGACGTTGGCCTGCACCGTCACGATGTCGTCGCGGACCTGCTGCGGGACCGAGGAGACGATGCGGTCGATCTCCTCGGCCGAGAGCCTGAAGCTCTCGGGCTCCCAGGAGTCGAACTTCGCCGACAGCTCACGCACGGCGGCGTCGCCGCGGGTGCGCACGTCCTCGATGATCGAGGCGACGGTCTGGGAGACGACGAGGTCGCGGGTGCCGGCCGACGCGTCGCTGCCGGTGGGCTTCTTGAGGTGTTCCATGGGGGTGCTCCGTTCGGTGAGCGGCGGGCGCCGCGGCGGGGTGGGAGGTGTCGGTTCGGGGCTAGGAGGTAGCGGCGAGCGAGCGCAGGTGCTCGAGGACCTCGTCGAGGCTGCGGACGTCGGCGTACTTGGCGTCGAGGTCGAACAGGGCCGCGTCGTGCGGGCCGGCCGCGCGGTCGCCGACCGCCTCCCGGACCACGATCGGCACGAAGCCCGACTGGATGGCGTCGAGGCTGCTCGCCCGGACGCAGCCGCTCGTGCTCAGGCCGGCGACGATGACGCTGTCGACGCCCATCTCCTCGAGCGTCTCCTTCAGGCCGGTCCCGAAGAACGCGCTGGCGAACTTCTTGCGGATCACGAGCTCGCCGTCACGCGGCGCGAGCTCGTCGCAGATCTCGCCCGCCTCGGTGTCGCCGACGAAGTTCTGCAGCGCACGCACCTTGCGGAAGAACGGGCCGCCCTCGGTGGGGTCCTCGTAGTGCACGACCGTGTACAGCACCGGCACGTCGGACTCCCTGGCCGTCTCGACGAGCGTCGTCGCGGCGGCCAGGGCGTCCTCCACCCCGGCGTAGAGGGGGTTGCCGGGGGTCAGGTAGGCCTTGACGAAGTCGACGACCAGGACGGCCGGCCGCTCACCGAAGCCCAGACGCTGGTTGAAGCCGGACTGGCGGTAGTCCTCGTCGAGCGCGTTCATGCGGAGGCTCCGTCCCGACCGGCGGACGAGGCGGCGACCTGCACCGGCGGCACGAGGCCGTCGGGGAGGGCGCCGAAGTCGAAGCCGAGCGCACCGGTCCGTGACGCGGCGAGCTCCTCGCGCAGCACCGCCGTCGCCTCCGGGTCGCCGGCGACGACGCCGTACTCGGCGCGGGCCGCTTCCTTCGACACGAGCCCGCGGGCGATGTCCTGCTCCACGGCGGCCACCGGCCGCTGCAGCGGATCTCCCCAGCCACCGGCTCCGGCGGTGCGGAAGACCAGGCGGTCGCCCGGCTCGACCTTGATGTTGTCGCGCTTGGAGGGCAGCTCCTCGCGGGTGCCGTCGGCGCGCACGATCAGCTTGGAGGAGCTCCCGCCGGCTCGTCCGCCGCCGATGCCCCACGGCTGCAGGGTCGCACGGTCGTCGTTGACGCCCACGAAGCCCGGGCGACGGAACAGGTACTCCCGCTCGATCCCGGCGCCGCCACGGTGGAGACCGGCTCCGCCGGAGTCGGTGACCGGCTCGTAGCGCATGGCGACCAGGGGGTAGTTCGTCTCCATGTACTCCGCCGGGGTGCTTCGGAACTCCGGCCACCAGGAGTGACCGTCGAGGCCGTCGCCGGCCTTGCGGCCGGGCAGCCCGCCGAACAGCAGCTCGGTCATCTGGAAGTACTCGCCGTCCTCGGCGTAGCCGGAGTAGACGAGGTGCGGGCTGGTGCCGTAGCCCGCGCCCATCGAGAGGTCGGGGGCCTTCTGGCCGAGCGCACCGGAGATGCAGTCGAACAGCCGGGTGTGGACGTTGAGCCGGTTGGACAGCGGGGCGGGGAAGTTCGGGTTGAGCAGCGAGCCCTCGGGCAGCGTGACCTCGAAGACGCTGTTGTAGCCGTCGTTGAAGAGGATGCTCGAGTCGAACGCCATGATCATGTAGACGCCGAAGAACAGCTTGCAGAGGTTCTCGTGGATGAGGAAGTTGATCGAGCCCGGAGCCTGCGGGTCGGTGCCCGTCCAGTCGAAGTAGGCCGTGTCGCCCTCGCGCCAGACCGTGAGCTGCAGCTTGAACGGACCGTTGCCCGCGCCGTCGTCGTCGACCCAGTCCCAGAAGACGACCTTCTCCTCGGGGACGTACTTGCGGATCAGCGTGATCATGGCGACGCGCGTGCGCTCGAGCAGCGCGTCGCAGGCCGCCGAGTAGGTCGGCTGGCCGTGACGGTCGCAAAGCTCGACGACGCGGCTCGCGGCACGCTGGCAGGCGCCGATCAGGCCCATGATGTCGCTGCGAACGATGTCGGGGACGCGCGTGTTGTTGAGGATCAGCGCAACGACCCCCTCGTTCAGCACGCCGCCCTCGACGATCTTGACCGGCGGGATGCGCAGGCCCTCGTCCCAGATGGAGTGCGAGTCGGCCGTCTGCGTGCCGGGCGAGGTGCCGCCGATGTCCAGCACGTGTCCGAACTGGCTCGCGTAGCCCACCAGGCGCTCGCCGTGGAAGATCGGGACGATCACGAGGATGTCGTTGGTGTGCGAGATCGAGCCGCGGCACAGGTACGGGTCGTTGAGGATGTAGGCATCACCCGGTGCGACCGTGTCGAAGCGCGCCACGACGTCGGGGATGTAGGAGCCGAACTGGCCCACGATCATCTGGCCGCGCTCGTTGGCGATCATCGGGAACTCGTCGTGCTGCTCGCGGATCGACGACGACATGGCCGAGCGCCGCAGCACCTCGTCCATCTCGATGCGGATGTTCTTGAGCGAGTTCTCGATCAGGTCGAGGGTGACCGGGTCGATGGCGGACGTCGTGGTCATCGGGACTCCTCGAGCAGCAGGTTGAAGAAGGTGTCGACGCGCGCGCGGTGCCCGGGGAGCACCAGCACGGTCGAGTCGTACTGGGTGATGACGGCCTTGCCCTCGACGCACATGCCCGGCTGGAGCAGGGCGCGGTCGTAGATCGGCACGTCCTGCAGGGCACCGTCGACCCACGACGGCTGGCTGCCGACCCGCGCGGCGGACGCGTCGGGAGCGACCTCGGTGCCGGGCTCCAGGTCGACCTTCTCGGTGCGGCCGATGCCACGCGAACGGACCGTGACGACCTCGACGCTCGCCGGGAGCTCGAAGCCGTAGAGCCGGACGTGCTCCTCGTGGAAGCGGCGGGTCAGGTCGTCCAGCTCGAGGGTCGCGGCGGTGTCGGCGTCGATCTCGACGGTGATCTCGTACCCCTGGCGGCGATACCGCATGTCGAAGACGTAGCGGACGCTGCGGTCGGCGGCGGGGACGCCCTCCTCCTCGAGCCACGCGTCAGCGCGGCCGCCGAGCTCGGCGAGCGTCGCGCGCAGGGCCTGGACGTCGATCGACTCGACCGGCGAGAGGTAGGCCTGCGCGAACTCGTTCTGCACGTCGGCGACGACGAACCCGACTGCCGACAGCACGCCGGCCTCCGGCGGGATGATCACCGGGAAGCAGCCGAGCTCGGCGGCGAGCGCGTTGGCCTGCAGGCCCCCCGCGCCGCCGAAGGACAGCAGCGAGAACTCCCGCGGGTTGAGGCCGCGCTGCACCGTCACGGCGCGCAGCGCGCCGAGCATGTTGCCGTTGACGATGTCGATGACGGCCTGAGCCGCACTGTGCACGTCCACGCCCATCTCGGCGGCGAGCGGCTCGTGCGCCTTCATCGCGGCGTCGGCGTCGAGCGTCATGTCCCCGCCGAGCAGGGTGGTCGGCAGGTGGCCGAGCACCAGGTTGGCGTCGGTGACGGTCGGCAGCGTGCCGCCGCGGCCGTAGCAGGCCGGCCCCGGCTGGGCGCCCGCGCTCTCCGGACCCACGCGCAGGCCGCCGGTGACCTCGGAGACGTTCGCGATCGATCCGCCGCCGGCGCCGATCGTCTCGACGTTGATGGCGGGGGCGCGCACGGGGAAGGCCGCGACCTTGGTCTCGCGCGTCACCTCGGGCACGCCGCCCACGCAGACCGCGACGTCGGAGGACGTCCCGCCCATGTCGAAGGTGATGATCTTGTCGAACCCGGCGCGCTGGGCCACGTACGCGGCACCGTTGACGCCACCGGACGGTCCGGACAGCGCCGTCTGGATCGGGTGCTCCTGGGCGCCGCCGACCGACATGAGGCCGCCGTCGGAGCGGACGACCTGCAGGCTCGCGCTCACGGGGACGTCGCGCAGGGCCGTGTCGAGCGTCGACAGGTACCGCTGCATCACGGGGCCCAGGTAGGAGTTGAGCACGGTCGTGACCGCACGCTCGTACTCGCGGAACTCCGGGCTGACGTCGCTCGACAGCGAGACCGGGATGTCGACGCCGAGGTCGGCGAGCACCTTGCCGGCGATCTTCGCGACCTGCTCCTCGTGGGCCGGGTGGGCGTAGGCGTGCATCAGCGAGATGGTCAGGGCCTCGATGCCCTCGTCGACAAGCTCGCGCACCTTCTGCTGGACGTCGGCCTCGTCGAGCTCGAGGATCACCTCGCCGTCGGCGGTGATGCGCTCCTCGAGGGCACGCACTCGCTCGAAGGGGACCACGGGCTCCGGCGGGGCGTAGTTGAAGAAGCCGAAGAGCGGACCGGGCGTCCAGCTGTCGGCGAGGTGCAGGATGTTGCGCCAGCCGTGGCTCGTGAGCAGGCCGACCCGCGAGCCCTTGTCCTCGAGCAGCGCGTTGGTCGCGACGGTCGTGCCGTGCAGCACGGCGTCGAGCTGCTGCGGCTCCAGGCCCGCCTTCGCGCAGATCTCCTGGATGCCGCGGATGACGCCCTCGGCCTGGTTGCCCGGCGTCGACGGTGTCTTGGCGAGCCAGAACCGGGAGCTCTCGGAGTCGTGCAGGAAGAGGTCGGTGAAGGTGCCTCCGACGTCCACGCCGATGCGCAAGGTCATGTCTGTTCAGCTCCTGTGTCGTCCCGGTGGGGAGGGGTGGTCATGGTGCGGTCGACGAGGCGAGGACCTCGCGCACGTCGACGAGGTGTCCGTGGAGGGCCGCGGCGGCGGCCATGGTCGGGGAGACGAGGTGCGTGCGCCCTCCGGCGCCCTGACGACCCTCGAAGTTGCGGTTGGAGGTCGACGCGCACCGCTGGCCGGCCGACAGGCGGTCGTCGTTGATCCCGACGCACATCGAGCAACCGGGCGTGCGCCAGGAGAGCCCGGCGGCCTCGAAGACCTCGCCGAGGCCCTCCTCCTCGGCCTGGCGACGGACCGCCGCGGAGCCCGGGACGACCATCGCCTCGACGCCGGGGGCGACGTGACGACCGCGCAGCACGTCGGCCGCGGCGCGCAGGTCCTCGATGCGGCCGTTCGTGCACGAGCCGATGAACACCCGGTCGATCGCGACGTCCTGGAGCGCCTCGCCCCCCTGCAGTCCCATGTACTCCAGGGCGCGACGCGCGGCGTCGGGGTCGGGCTGATCGTCCGGCAGCGGCACGCGCGACGTGACGGGCACGCTCATGGCGGGCGTCGTGCCCCAGCTGACCATGGGCACGACGGAGGTGGCGTCGACGTGGCGCATCGCGTCGAAGGCCGCGTCGGGATCGCTGCGCAGTTCGGCCCAGGTGGCGACGAGCTCGTCGAGACCCTGGTCCATCGCCGCCACGAACGGGCGGTCGCGCAGGTAGGCGTACGTGGTCTCGTCCGGCGCGACCATGCCGATCCGACCACCCATCTCGATGGTCATGTTGCACAGGGTCATGCGACCCTCCATCGACAACCGGCTGACGGTGTCGCCGCGGTACTCGACCGCGTAGCCCGCGGCGCCGCCCGTGCCGAGCTCGTGCATCAGGGTCAGGGCCAGGTCCTTGGCGGTGACGCCGGGGCCGAGCTCGCCGCTCACCTCGACGAGGAGCGTGCGGGGCCGCTGCTGGGGGAGGCATTGGGTGGCGAGGACGTGGGCGATCTCCGAGGTCCCGATGCCGAACGCCAGGGCGCCGAACGCGCCGTGCGTGGAGGTGTGGCTGTCGCCGCAGACGATCGTCATCCCCGGCTGCGTGAGGCCCAGCTCTGGGCCGATCACGTGGACGATGCCCTGACGGGGGTCACCGACGCCGTACAGCGGGACGCCGAAGTCCTCGCAGTTCTGCGTCAGGGTCTCGACCTGCAGGCGTGCCGTGTCGTCGGCGAGCGCGAGCCCACGGCCCAGTGTCGGCACCGCGTGGTCGGCGGTCGCCAGGGTCAGGTCCGGGCGCCGCACCGGTCGGCCGTCGAGCCGCAGCTGGCTGAACGCCTGCGGGCTCGAGACCTCCTGCACGAGGTGCAGGTCGACGTAGAGCAGGTCGGCCTCACCCGGCGCGGACCGAACCACGTGCTGGTCCCAGACCTTGTCGAAGAGGGTGCCGGTCATCAGTACATCACCAGCCCGGAGGAGACGTTGACGTCCTCACCGGTGATCGCGGATGCCGCGTCGCTGGCGAGGAAGACGACGGTAGCCGCCACGTCCTCGGCGGTGGTGAACCGCTTGAGCGGGGTGCCGTCGAGCAGCTCCTCGCGGACGGTGGCCACGTCGGAGCCGAGCGCCGTCGCCTGGTTCTCGATGACCCACTCGAGCCGCTCGCCCGCGACGAACCCCGGCGAGACCACGTTCGCGCGGACGCCGTGCTCGCCGAGGTCGAGGGCGAGCGTCCGGCACAGACCGACCATCGCGAGCTTGGTGGCGGCGTACGGGGCCCGGTGCAGCAGTGGACGCTTCCCCGTCATGGAGCCGATCACCAGCACAACGCCCCGGCCGGCCTCGACCATGTGGGGCGTGGCCGCGCGGATCGACAGGAAGGTGCCGGTGAGGTTGACGTCGACGACGTCGTCCCACTGCTCGTCGGTGACCGACCACAGGGCCGCCGACGGACCACCGACGCCGCTGTTGCACACGAGCACGTCGAGCGCGCCGAAGGACTCGACGACCTGGGCGAAGGCGGGCGCGACCTGCTCACGCACGGACAGGTCGAGCGCGACGGCGAGTCCCTCGCCGCCACGGGCGACGATGTCGTCGACCGTGCCCTGCGCGTCCTCGACCCGGCGCGCCGTGACGGCGACACGCGCCCCGGCCTCGGCCGCCGCCAGGGCGATCTCGCGGCCGATGCCACGAGCGCCACCGGTGACCACCGCGACGCGACCCGCCAGAGGGGGGGTGTGCGGTTGGTCCTCACGCATGCGGTCTCCCGTCTCAGTGGGCGGCTGCCGCCCTGGATCCGGATGTTCCGGTCCTTCGCTCGGTGTCTGTATACGTATACAAGCATCGCGCTGCCGCGTCGTCAACGCTTTCGCGAGACAATCTCACAGAGCGACGAAGGGGTAGAGCCCACGTGGCTGAATACGTATACTCGACCGCGACCGCCGACGCCGAGCACCGGCGGCCCACGCCCCATCTTCTCCCCGACGACAGGACCGCCATGACGACGACGCCCCGCACCAGCCCCGGCGACACCCTGCGGGGCCTCCTCGACCGCGACGGGGTCCTCGCGGCACCCGGCGGCGGCACGCCCTTGGAGGCGCACTGCGCCGCGGCGGCCGGCTTCGAGGCCTTCTACCTCAGCGGGTACGCCGTGGCGGCGTGGCGCCACGGCCAGCCCGACCTCGGCGTCACCGGCATGACCGACGTCGTCGACGCGGTCGCGGCCATCACGACGAGCACGCCCGTCTCGGTCATCGTCGACGCCGACACCGGCTACGGCGACGTCACCGCCGTCGCGGCCACCGTGCGCCGCCTGGAGCAGGCCGGCGCCGCGGCGGTGCAGATCGAGGACCAGGTCGCGCCCAAGCGGTGCGGCCACATGCAGGGCAAGGAGGTCATCCCGGTCCTGCAGATGGAGCGCAAGGTCGCCGCCGCCGTGCGGACCCGCGCCGACGCCCTCGTCATCGCCCGGACGGACGCGCTGGGCCCGCTCGGCGTCGACGAGGCGATCGAGCGGGGCAAGCGCTACCACGACCTCGGTGTCGACGCCGTCTTCGTCGACGCGCCCGAGAGCCGCGAGCACCTGGAGCGCATCGCCACCGAGATCCCGGGCCGGCTGATCGTGAACCTCACCGAGTCCGGCCGCACCCCCATCCTGCCGCTCGAGGAGATCGACGCGATGGGCTACGCGATCGCGCTGTACCCCACGGCCGCGCTCCGGCTCGCGGGGCGCGTCATCTCCGAGCTCTACGCCGGGATCCGCGACGCGGGGTCGACCGCCGCGTGGCAGCCGCAGATGATGAGCCTCGACGAGATGAACGCCCTGATGGGCCAGGGTCGCGTCGACGACCTCGAGGCGGCCGTCCTCACCCAGCTGCCCGAGCGGGGCTGACCCGCCCGGGCCCGGCCCGGCACGCGGCACCCACCCGGTGGGCGCCGATCGGGCAGCGGCCGCTCAGACGAGCGCGCGCTCGGGGACCGGCACCCAACCCGTGGAGTCGCGCACGACCAGCTCGCTGACGAAACGCTGATGCGTCGACGGACGCCGCGGGCTGTCGATGCGCTCGAGGAGCAGGTGCACACCCACGCGCACCATCTCCTCGACCGGCTGGCGAGCGGTGCTGAGGCTGAACGCCTCCCAGGAGGCCATGTCGACGTCGTCGTACCCGACGATCCACAGGTCGTCGGGCACGACGATGCCGGCGGCACGGGCCGCGTCGAGGGCGCCGAAGGCGCTGAGGTCGTTGCTGCAGAAGACTGCCGTGGGCGGGTCGGGGTGCTCGAACATTCGCTGCAACGCCTCGTAGCCGCCGCGGTGGGAGAAGCGGCCGTCCATGACGAACTCCGACGGGATCTCCACACCGTGCGCCGCCGCACCCCGCACGAAGCCGACCCTCCGGTCGTGGGCGGTGCTCGCGTCGGGCGAGCCCGTGATGAGGCCGGCCCGGACCCTGCCGTTGACGGCGAAGTAGTGCGCCACCCGCGAGGAGACCGACGCGTTGTCGGAGTCGACCTGGTCGCAGCGCACCCCCTCGACGATGCGGTTGACGAGCACGAGCGGGGCCCCGGCGTCCAGCGCGGTGCGCAGGGCGGTGGAGGTGCTCGTGGCCGTGGTGAAGATGAGGCCGTCGACCATCTTCTGGCCGATCGCCTGGATGGCGCCCTTCTCCCCCGCTCCCTGGGAGTCCCACAGGATCATCCGCAGGTCCAGGCTGTCGAGGGTGCGCGACAGGGACTCGATGACCTCGGGGTAGAACGGGTTGGTGACGCGGTCCACGACCACACCGATCGTGCCGCTGCGCTTGAGCCGCATGGCCCGCGCTGCGAAGTTCAGCTCGTAGCCGAGCTCCTCGGCGGCCTTGATGACACGGGCCCGGATCTCCTCGGAGACGCCCGCGGCGCCCGACAGCGTTCGCGAGACCGTCGCCTGGGACACGCCCGCGGCCGACGCCACGTCCCTGCTGGTGACCACGTGGACCCCGTGCCTCTCGTCGGCCTGACCGTCTGACTGCGCGCAGGCTACTACCAGCGCATACGTATCCGCAAAAGATTCGCAGCCGCGCACGGACTCCCGACCGTGGTCCGGGCGAGCCGGGCACCACCCCGCCGGGACAGCAGCCTCGGCGGGCTCAGGCCCGCATCCGCGCGGCCGCCTCGCGGACCGCGCGCACGATGTTGTGGTAGCCGGTGCATCGGCACAGGTTGCCGACCAGTGCCGCGCGGATCTCCTCGTCCGTCGGGTCGGCGTTCGTCGCGAGCAGCTCGCGCGTGGCGAACAGCATCCCAGGCAAGCAGAACCCGCACTGGAACCCGTACTCGTCCCAGAAGGACTCCTGCACGACGTCGAGCTGCTCGGCCCCTTCGACGGGGGCGGACCCTCCGGCGAAGCCCTCGATCGTCGTCAGCGCGGCGCCGTCGACGCTGCCTGCGAGCACCATGCACGACTTCACGCTGCGGTCGTCGAGCGCCACCGTGCAGGCGCCGCAGTCGCCCGTCTGGCAGCCGAGGTGGGTGCCGGTGAGACCGAGACCCTCACGTACCAGCTCGAGCAACGTGAGGCGCGGGTCGAGGGCGACCGCACGGTCCTCGCCGTTGACGCTGAGCCGGATCGGCGCGTCCTGCGACGCAGCCGTCGGATCGTGGCTCATGGTGCGACTCCTGCCTGCTCGAGAGCTCGTCGGGCGGCGACGGGCGCGACGCTGCGCCGGTAGCCGGCGTCGGCCAGGACGTCGTCCCAGGTCTGCTGCAGCAGCGCCGCCACCTCGGCCGCGAGCGCCCCGGCCCCGGGGGCCACGTCCCGCTCGAGGACGACGGGGACGGGACCGGCCGCGCCGATGGCGACCCGCACACGCCGGCCGTCCGCGTCGAGGACGCACGCCCCGGTCGCGATCGGCCACGAGCTCGCCGCGTGCTTGAGCTTCACGTACCCGTGCGCGCGTCCCGCCGTGCTCGGGAGCACGATCTCCAGGAGCAGCTCGTCCGGTCGCAGGGCGGTGCGGTGGGCTTGGAGGAAGAACGCGTCGACGCCGACCTCGCGCACGCCCTCCTCGCTGGCCAGGCGGAAGCGGGCGTCGAGCGCCGCGAGGCAGCCGGGGACGTCCGACCCGGGTGCCGCCTGGCAGGCGGACCCGGCGAGCGTCGCCGCGTTGAGCAGCTGCACGCCCCCCGTGACGCCGGAGGCCATCGCGACGAGGGTGGGCGCGTGCTCGGCGACCCGCGGGTCCGCCAGCACGTCGGCGTAGGTGGCGGTGGCCGCGAGGACGAGGTCGTCCCCGTCGAGGCGGACCGGCTGCAGGCCCAGTCTTCCGAGGTCGACCACGTGGTCCGGGGACGCCTCGCCCGCGACCATCTCGGGGACGAGCAGGGTGCCACCGCCCAGCACGCGGGCACGTGGCCCGGCCTCGGCCAGCACCGCCACCGCGTCGGCCAGCGCCGTCGGCCGCTCGTGGCGGAACCGGTGGCGGATCATGCGTTCCTCCCCTCGGCCGTCTGCAAGGCGGCCAGGACCGTGGGCGGGGTCAGGGGCAGCCGGTCGAGCACGACACCGAGTGGCGCCAGGGCGTCGTCGATCGCGTTGACCACGGCCGACAGTGCGCCGCCGACCCCCGCCTCGCCGGCGCCCTTGGCGCCGAGCAGGGTGAAGGGGCTCGGGGTCACCAGGTGCTCGACCTCGATGTCGGGCAGGTCCCCCGCGCGCGGCATGAGGTAGCGCTTGAGACGGTCCGTGACGAGGCAACCGTCGTCGTCGTGGACGATCGACTCCATCAGCGCGGCGCCGATGCCCATGGCGACGGCCCCGTGCATCTGGCCCTCCACCAGCGTGGGGTTGATGACCGTCCCGCAGTCGTGCACGACGCCGAAGCGGCGCACCGTCGAGATGCCCGTCTCCACGTCGACGTCGACCACGGCGGCGTGCACCGCGTAGGAGTAGGTCGGGTAGGTCTGCGGCCGACCGTGCTCGTCGGGCACGAACGTCAGGTTGTCGGGCTTGTAGACCCGCGTCGACTCCAGCGCCGGCGTGACGCCGTCGGCGACGCCGAACGCCTGCGAGTACACCGTGAGGGCGACCTCTTCGAGCGGGCACGAACGGTCGCCCGCCCGAGCCCGGCCATCGGCGAGGACGACCTCGTCGACGGTGACGTCGAGCAGCGACGCTGCCACGGTCCGCAGGCGCAGGGCGATGTCCTCGGCGGCGAGCGCGGCGGCACTGCCGCCCACGACCATGCTCCGTCCGCTGAAGTTGCCGAAGCCGTAGGGGCAGCGGTCGGTGTCGCCCTGCACCACGGTGATCGCCGCAGGCGCGACGCCGAGCCGGTCGGCGACGATCTGGGCGATGCCGGTGTCGTTGCCGCCGCCGGGCGAGGTGACGCCGGTCAGGACGGTGACCTGTCCGCTCGGCGCCACGCGGACGGTCGAGGTGTCGAAGCCGCCGACCAGGGTGCCGGGCGTGCCGCCGGCCTCCGGCGTCAGCTCGAAGGCCAGGCCCAGGCCGGTGCGCACCGTCGCGTCGGCCGACTGCTCCCGCTGCCCGCGGCGGACGCCCGGCTCGTCGACGAGCGCCCGGACCCGGTCGAGCGCCAGGTGGTACTGGCCGCTGTCGATGTTGAGCCCGGCGGTGGTCTTGTACGGGAAGGCGTCGTCGGCGATGAGGTTGCGGTGCCGCACCTCGGCGGGGTCGAGGCCGAGCTCGCGCGCCACGAGGTCCATGACGCGCTCCATCATGAGGTTCGTGGCCTCCTTGCCGTACCCGCGCGAGGCGTTCCACGGCGACTTGTTCGTCGCCACGATCCGGAAGCGTGCGTCGACGACCTGGACGTCGTAGCCCGTGGGGAAGGCGAGCGCGGTCAGGTAGGCCATGCCCCAGCCGGGCGCGGCGCCGAGGGCGCCGACGTTGGCGACCAGGTCGTCGCGCAGCGCGCGCACGCGGCCGTCGCCGTCGAAGCCGACCGTGACCTCGTGGTGCTGCTCGCGTCCGCCCACGAGCAGGCAGTCGCTGCGCCGCTCGGTCCAGCGCACCGGGCGGCCAGTGATCCGGCTCAAGACGCAGACGAGCGGCTCCTCGGGGTGGCCGTGCATCTTGAGGCCGAACGCGCCGCCGACGTCGGGCACCACGACCTGCACCTGCTCCTCACCGAGGCGCAGGGCCGAGGCCAGCACGGCTCGCAGGGGGTGCGGGTTCTGGCACGAGCCGTGCAGCGTCATGCGCCGGGTCTGCTCGTCCCAGGTCGCCACGTAGCCGCGGGTCTCCATCGGCTGCTGGGAGTAGCGCTGGATCGTCATGGTCGTCGTGAGCACGCGCTCGCAGCGCGTGAGCTCCTCGTCGACGTCGCCCTGGGTGTACGAGCCGGCCATGACCACGTTGTCCGGCCAGTCGGCGTATGCGCGCGGCGCGGTCGACTCGAGGGCCCGCACCGCATCGAGGACGTGCGGCAGCGGTTCGTACTCCACCGAGATCGCGTCCAGCGCGGCCTCGGCGTCGTGGATCGTCTCGGCGACGACCGCTGCCACGGGCTGGCCCACGTGGACGACCTCGCCGAGCGCGAGGCAGCGCACCTCGACGCTGCGCCCGCCGAACGTCGCAGGGTCGATGAAGTGCGGGATCGGGTCGGCCAGCTCGGCAGCGCCGACGCCGTCGAGCGCCGCGACCACGCCGGGGCTCCGGCGTGCCGCCTCGAGGTCGACGTCGACGATGCGCGCGTGTGCGTGCGGGCTCCGCAGGATCGCGAGGTGCAGCGCACCGGCCGGACGGATGTCGCCGACGTAGCGCGCGCGGCCCGTGAGGAAGGCGTCACCGCGCAGTCGTCGGGTCCGTGAACCGACGTGGGTCGGCGCCACCCCCGCGGTCACGGCAGCTGGATCCGCAGCTCGACGCCGGTGCGGCCCGTGACGTGCCGCTTGTCCACGTCGCCCCAGTGGATCTCACCGTTCTCGTCCGGCGTGGAGCCGAGCGCCTCGGTGAGCGCCCGGTGGCTCGTGACCACCATCGTCGCGCCGCTCGACAGCGGGAACGGGGGCTCGTGCCACGTCCCGCGGTGCAGCGTGAGCCCGGCGTCGCCCGGGACCCAGAAGGCCCGCACCTCGTCCAGGCGGGGGATGCCGTTCTCCTCGGGGGCGTCGGGGCGGGCCACGACGCACAGGAACGGGTTGCCGCCGAGCGGGATGAACGCCTGGGCGATCTCGAAGTGCCGCTCCAGGAAGTTGATCCGGTACTCGCGGATGTGCTGGCGGGTCAGCAGGACCTCGACGTGGTGGTCGCTCTCGAGGGAGCCGGCGACGAAGTTGTCGTCGCGGTCGCCGTAGAGGTCGTAGCCGAGCGACTCGCGCCCGGCGGTGCTGATGACCTCGCCGTACGGCGCGAACGCCTCGGCGGTCAAGGGCTCGGGGACGACGGCCATGAGCGTCGTGGGGGCGGTGACGTCGGACATGGGGCTCCTTGCGGATGCAGCGGTCTGAATACGTATTCAGACAGATGCGAGAGGGCCTGTCAAGAGGGCTGACCAGCAGCCGGACGGACCTCGACCCGCGCGACCTGGCGCCCCGCCCGGCGGCGGAGCCTCCGACAGGAGTCGAACCGCGACATCCTCATGACACGTGCGGCGCACTCATATCGAGCCTGCACCTCGGGAGGAATCAGAGCCTCCGACAGGAGTCGAACCCGCGACATCCTCATGACACGTGCGGCGCGCTCATATCCACCGTCGAATCAGAGCCTCCGACAGGAGTCGACGTGCGGCGCGCTCATATCCACCGTCGAATCAGAGCCTCCGACAGGAGTCGAACCCGCGACATCCTCATTACAAGTGAGGCGCTCTACCAACTGAGCTACGGAGGCGTACCGACCCATCGTAGGGCGACTGCCGTCACAGACAGGGGTGCACGTCCTCCTCTACCGTGGACGACGCCGCCGATCATCGAGGACCCCATGCGCATTCGCACCGTCAGCCTGACCACTGCCTTCGCGGTGATGGCCATGCTCACCGTGGGCACGGTCGCCCTCGTGTCCGCCACGGGTGGCGGCGACCGGTCGAGCGCGAGCGACGCGCCGGCCGGGATCCCGACCACGTCCCTGACGCCGCCCACGACGAAGCCGTCGCCCACACCGCGACCCACGAAGGCTTCCGACGGCACCGACGAGCCGGCCGACCCCAAGCCGTCGGACCGCGCGACGGCGGCACCGTCGAAGGCCCCTCGCACGTCGGCTCCTCGCGCCAGCTCGCCCCGACCGGCGGCCACCACCCAGCGCCCCGCTCCCGCTCCGTCGAGCGCCGCGCCGGAGCCCAGCGCGACTCCCGGCCTGCTCGACGGCCTGCTCGGCCCCCTGCTCGGCGACTGAGCACGCGCCTGCGTCCGGGCCCTCCCGCTGACCCTCCAGGTCGTGCCATCCTGAGCGGGTGAGCGCACCCTTCGCACGCCTGCTCTCGGCCACCGCTCCACTCTCGGCTCCCCTCGCGGCGCTCGACGCCCCGGCACTGTGGGCCAACGCCGACGACCTCGTGCGGCGCGCAGCCGGCGTGCCGATCCGCGTGGCCAGCAAGTCGGTGCGGGTGCGGTCGGTCATCGAGCGCACGCTCGCCCGTCCGGGCTTCGCCGGCGTCATGTCCTACTCGTTGGCGGAGAGCTGCTGGCTCGTCGACCAGGGCGTGACCGACGACGTGCTGCTCGCCTACCCGACCGTCGACCGCGCGGGTCTGCTCCTCCTCACCGAGCGCAGCATCGAGGGCGAGCGGCGCCGGGCGGCGATCACGCTGATGATCGACTCGGTCGAGGCCCTCCGGGTCGTCGACACCCTCGTCGGAGGGTCCCACCCCGAGCTGCGCGTCTGCCTCGACGTCGACGCCTCCCTGCGTCCTGGCGTCCTCGGGGTCCACCCGATCCACCTCGGCGTGCGCCGCTCGCCCGTGCACTCGGCCAAGCAGGCGGGCGCCCTGGCCCGCGCCGTCAGCGCCCACGCGGGCTTCGACCTCGTGGGCGTCATGTTCTACGACGCGCAGGTCGCGGGGCTGCCGGACACGTCGCCGGCCGTCCGCATGGTCAAGCGGATCTCCAGCACCGAGCTCGCGCACCGTCGGGGCGACGTCGTCCGCGCCGTCTCGCAGCACGCCGACCTCGAGATCGTGAACGCGGGCGGCACCGGCAGCCTCGAGGTCACCGGGGCCGATCCCGCCATCACCGAGCTCACGGCGGGCTCGGGGCTGTTCACCCCCACGCTCTTCGACGGATACGACGCGTTCGAGGCGCACCCGGCGGCCTACTTCGTGCTCGACGTCGTCCGCCGGCCCGCCAAGGACGTGGCCACGTGCTTCGCCGGCGGCTACACGGCGTCCGGGCCGGCGCAGGCCAACCGCATGCCCACTCCGGTGTGGCCGGAGGGGCTCACGCTCCTCGGCACCGAGGGGGTGGGCGAGGTGCAGACCCCGGTGAGGGGCAAGGCGGCCCGCGGCCTGCGCATCGGCGACCGCGTGGTGTTCCGCCACGCCAAGGCCGGCGAGATGTGCGAGCGCTTCGACGCGGTCACGCTGGTCGACGACGCCGGCCGCGCCGAGACGGTGCCCACGTATCGCGGAGAAGGGAAGAACTTCGGATGAGCGAGCGGTCGGCGGCGCGATGAGCGTCCTGTGGCAGAACTGGGCCCGCAGCGTCCGAGCGCACCCGCGGCGGGTGCTGCACCCGGCGTCGACGCAGGAGGTGGTCGAGGCGGTGCGCGCGGCACGCGCCGAGGGACTGCCGGTCAAGGCCTACGGCGCCGGCCACTCGTTCACGCCGATCGCGGCCACCGAGGGCGTGCTGCTGCGGCTCGACAGGATGGACGCCGTGCTCGGACACGACGCCGCCACGTCTCGGGTGCGGGTGCAGGCGGGCATCTCGCTGCACGCGCTCAACCCACGCCTGCTCGCGCTGGGGCTGGCGCTGCCGAACCTCGGCGACGTGGACCCCCAGTCGGTGGCGGGCGCGGTGTCCACGGGCACCCACGGGACGGGCCACCGACTGCACGGCATCTCCGCAGCGGTGGTCGGGGTGCAGCTCGTCACCGCCGACGGCGACGTGATGGAGATCGACGAGCAGCACCCGTGGTTCGGGGCCTCCCGCGTCACGCTCGGCGCGCTGGGGATCGTGACCGAGGTGACGCTCCAGTGCGTGCCGACGTTCCTGCTGCACGCCCGCGAGGAGCCGATGGCGCTGCCCGAGGTGCTGGACCGGCTTCCCGAGCTCGTCGAGGAGAACGACCACTTCGAGTTCTACTGGTTCCCGCATACGGAGAAGGCGCTCGTCAAGCGCAACAACAGGGTGCCGGACGGGTCCGAGCGCGCACCCGTGGGGCGGGTGCGGCACCTCGTCGACGACGAGCTCCTGAGCAACGGCCTGTTCGAGGTGGCCAACCGGGTGGGCCGTCGCGTTCCGTCACTCGTGCCGCGCATCAACCACCTGAGCGGGTCGGCGCTGTCGGCCCGCGAGTACGTGGACCACTCCCACGAGGTGTTCGTCTCCCCGCGGCGCGTCCGGTTCCGCGAGTCGGAGTTCGCCATGCCGCGGGCGGCCCTGCCCGAGGTGATCGCGTCGCTTCAGCAGTGGTTCGGCGCGGGACACGAGACGGTGTCGTTCCCGATCGAGGTCCGGTTCACGGCCGCCGACGACGTGTGGATGTCGACAGGGCACGAGCGCGACAACTGCTACGTGGCGGTGCACCAGTACCACCGGGTCGACCCGACGGCGTACTTCGCGGCCGCGCAGGACGTGTTCACCGCGCACGAGGGACGACCGCACTGGGGCAAGATGCACACGCTCGGGGCCGACTACCTCAGCGGTCGGTACGCCCGCTTCGACGACTTCGTCGCGATCCGCGACGAGCTCGACCCGCACCGCGTGTTCTCGAACCCCTACCTCGAGCGCGTGCTCGGGTAGGGGCCTCACGCGAGCGACAGGAAGACCTTCTCCAGCCGGGCGACGTCGACGTCCTCGCCCTCGGTGACGCACTTCTGCATCCCCGTGCTCACGAGGGCGAAGCCGCTGCGACTGAGGGCCTTGCTCACGGCGGCCAGCTGCGTGACGACGTCCTCGCACTCCGCGCCCTCCTCCAGCATGCGGATGACGCTGGCCAGGTGGCCGTGGGCGCGCTTCATGCGAAGGGCGACGGCCTTGGTGTCCTCGGGCTCCAGGTGCATGCTCGCATCTTAACCCCCCAGGGGGATGTGTGATAGCGTCCTGACAGGATCCCCCCAGGGGGATAGAGAGGAGATTCCCTCATGACCCACGGAAAGGCCGTGCTCGACGAGCTGTCGCCCCTGCACCGCGCCCTCCGGCGCGCTGTCCCCGACGTCTACGCGGGCTTCGGCGAGCTGCACCGCGCGGCCTTCGCCGACGGCGCCCTCGACGTCCGCACCAAGGAGCTCGTCGCGCTCGCGATCGGCGTCGTGGAGGGGTGCGACGGATGCATCGCGTCGCACGCCCAGGCCGCCGCCCGCGCCGGCGCCACCCGCCAGGAGGCCGCCGAGGCCATCGGCGTCACGTTCCTCATGCACGGCGGCCCCGCCACCATCCACGGCCCGCGCGCCTACGACGCGTTCTGCGAGTTCGCGCCCGAGGACGGGCCCGCACCCACCACCCCCTGACCCAGGAGTCCCGACATGTGCCGACCCGTGACCTGCTCCACCTGCTCCAAGACCACCTGGGCCGGCTGCGGCCAGCACGTCGCCCAGGTGCGCGCCACGGTCCCCGACGACCAGTGGTGCGCCGGACATCCCGACGAGCCCCGCAGCGGTGGGGTGCTGCGCCGCCTCCTCGGTCGCTGACGCGTCCTCTTGCCGCGCTCCCCGGCCACGTGCTGGAGTGAGGGATGACCACAGATGAGCACGGCGGGGGTGCCGGGCCGCGGGCGGCCGATGAGCACGGCGGGGGTGCCGGGCCGCGGGCGGCCGATGAGCACGGCGGGGGTGCCGGGCCGCGGGCGGCCGATGAGCACGGCCGGATCGATCCGCCCTTCGCGGGTGACGAGATGTCGACGCTGCGGGGCTTCCTGGACTTCCACCGCCGCACGCTCGCGTGGAAGCTCGAGGGGCTGACCCGTGACCAGCTGGCCGCGACGCACCCTCCGTCGACCATGACGCTGGGCGGGATGCTCAAGCACCTCGCCTACGTCGAGGACTCCTGGTTCGGGGAGGTGTTCCTCGGACGCGAGCCGTCCGAGCCCTGGCGGAGCACCGACTGGCAGGCCGACGCCGACTGGGACTGGCACTCGGCGGTCGACGACGACCCGGCCGACGTCCTGACGCTCTGGAAGGAGTCCGTCGCGAGGTCCGACGCCGCACTCGAGGCGGCGACCGACGGCCTCGACACCCTCGGCGTGCGCCCCTGGCGCGGCACGGGAGAGCCGCTCTCCCTGCGATGGATCGTCGTGCACATGATCGAGGAGTACTGCCGCCACAACGGCCACGCCGACCTCTTGCGCGAGGCGATCGACGGCTCGACGGGCGAGTAGCGCCACGACCTTCCGGTCCGTGTGGGCCCATGGTTGGATGGATGTGACCAGCACCACATCGCTGCGTCATCGGCGCGTGCCTCACCCCGGCACCGCTCCCACCCATGGCGGACCCCCACCCGGTCGTCCGCGGACAGGAGGACCCGTGTTCGAGGAAGGCCAGTACTTCGCCCCCGTGAAGCAGACCGACGACGGCCGGATGACCGTCGAGCTGGGCGCCGACCACCCCGGGCTGCACGACCCGGAGTACCGCGAGCGCCGTGACCTCCTGGCCACGCTCGCCCACCGGTGGGAGCCCGGCGAGCCCGCCCCCGAGGCGCCCTACACCGACGCCGAGCACGAGGTGTGGCGCGTCGTGAGCGAGGACCTCCTCGCCAAGCACGAGACCTACGCCTGCCGCGAGTTCCTCGACGGCAAGGCCGCCCTCGACCTCCCGCTCAACCGCGTGCCGCAGCTCGAGGAGCTGTCCGACCGGCTGGAGCCGATCACCGGCTTCCGGTACCGCCCTGCCGCCGGGCTCGTGCCCCTGCGCGAGTTCTACGGCGCCCTCGCCGACCACGGCTTCTGGGCCACCCAGTACGTGCGCCACCACTCCGTCCCGCTCTACACGCCCGAGCCCGACGTGCTGCACGAGGTCGTCGGGCACGGCAACACGCTCGCCAACCCCCGGTTCACCCGCCTGTACGAGGCCGCGGGCCAGGCGGCCCGTCGCGTCGAGACGGCCGAGGCGCTCGAGTTCGTCAGCCGGGTCTTCTGGTTCACCCTCGAGTTCGGCGTGGTGCACGAGCCCGACGGCCTGAAGGCCTTCGGCGCGGGAATCCTGTCGAGCCCCGGCGAGATCGAGGAGTTCCGCGGCATGACGATCAAGCCGCTCGACGTCGTGGCCATGGGCACCACCGACTACGACATCACCCACTACCAGGACGTGCTGTTCGCGGCAGACTCCTTCGCCCACGTGGAGGACGCGGTCGGCGGGTTCTGGGACACCTGCACCGACGACTCGATCAACGCCCTGCGCGCGACCGCTGCCTGACGACTAGCACGGGCCGACCGGACGCCCCAGGACGTCCCACCTCCTGAGCAGGTGCCACGACCCCCTCCCCGCGGTCCACGGTGGACACATCACCACCGCACACCTGGGGAGGACGAGATGACCGTGTCCGTGGACACCACGCTCGAGACGGCCCTGCGCAACGCCATGGCGAACTTCGCCACCGGGCTCACCATCGTCACGACGTCGGCCGGAGGGCGCCCGCACGGCACCACCCTGAGCGGCGTCATGTCGCTCTCGATGGACCCGCCGATGATCCTGCTGTCCCTGTCGCGGACGTCGAGCCTTCTCGCCCGCCTGCAGCGCGGCGGGCGCTTCGGTGTCAACGTGCTCGCGGCCCACCAGGACCAGGTCGCCCTGCGGTTCGCGACGAAGGTCCACGACCGCTTCGCCGACATCGGGTGGCGCGACGACGGCGCACCGCGCCTCGACGACGTCCATGCCTGGGTCCTGGCCGACGTGACCGGCACCGTGCCGGCGGGCGACCACGTGCTCGTCCTCGGCACCGTCGTGTCCGCCGAGACCGGCGACCACCAGCCGCTCACCTACTGGCAGCGCACCTTCGGCACCCACAAGGCGTTCTGATGCGAGTCCACTCGCCGCTCGCCGAGCGATGTCACGACTGAGCCGACCCCGCCACCTCCTCACCACCTCCATCACCTCTCACCAGGAAGGGGCTGCTTCGCCATGCCCATCAGCACCGATCCCCTGAAGTTCGCGTACTGGGTCCCCAACGTCTCCGGCGGACTCGTCACCAGCACCATCGAGCAGCGCACCGACTGGAGCTACGACTTCAACGTGAAGGTCGCCCAGCTCGCCGAGCAGGTCGGCTTCGAGTACGCCCTCAGCCAGGTCCGCTACACCGCGTCGTACGGCGCCGACCAGCAGCACGAGTCGACGAGCTTCAGCCTCGGCCTGCTCACCCAGACGGAGAAGCTCAAGGTCATCGCCGCCGTCCACCCCGGTCTCTGGCACCCGGCGGTGCTGGCCAAGTGGATCATCACCGCCGACCACATCTCCGGCGGTCGCGCGGCGGTGAACGTCGTGTCCGGCTGGTTCAAGGACGAGTTCACCGGCCTCGGCGAGCCGTGGCTGGAGCACGACGAGCGCTACCGCCGCAGCGAGGAGTTCATCCGCGTGCTGCGAGGGCTCTGGACCGAGGAGGGGTTCGAGCACCGCGGCGACTTCTACCGGATCCACGACTTCACCCTGAAGCCTGGACCGGTCGACGTGCCGGGCCGTCCGCACCCGGAGATCTTCCAGGGCGGCAACTCCACGGCAGCCCGCCGCAACGGCGGCTCGGTGGCCGACTGGTACTTCTCCAACGGCAAGGACCTCGACGGCTTCACCGAGCAGTACCTCGAGGTGAACCAGAACGCGTCGATCGCCGGACGCGAGGGGCAGGTGAGGTTCGGCCTCAACGGCTTCGTCGTCGCCCGCGACTCCGAGGCCGAGGCCCGGGACGTGCTCGAGGAGATCATCGCGAAGGCGAACCCCGACGCCGTCGAGGGCTTCCGCCAGGCCGTCCAGCAGGCCGGCAGCAGCACGAGCGACGGCAAGGGGATGTGGGCCGACTCCTCCTTCCGGGACCTCGTCCAGTACAACGACGGGTTCCGCACCGGGCTCGTCGGCACGCCGGAGCAGGTGGCCACCCGCATCGTCGAGTACAAGAAGCGCGGCGTCGACCTGTTCCTGCTCGGCTTCCTGCACTACCTCGAGGACATCGCGTACTTCGGCGAGAAGGTGCTGCCGATCGTCCGGGAGCTCGAGACGCAGGCCGTCGAGGCCGGGACCCTCGGCGAGGACGCCCTCACGTCGGCCTGACACCACGATCCCCCGGCGGCAGAGGCCGGCGGGTGCCCGCCGGGGTGGCGAGACCCCGACGGGCGGCATTCCCCACTAGCGCAAGGAACAGGAGCAAGACTATGACCACCACCGAGAACATCACCGTGCAGGAGGCCGTCACCTCCTCCCCCTGGGCCGACCAGGCCCGACCCACCACCCGCGAGGGCTGGCTCGAGCGAGCGGCCGACGTCGCCGGGATCCTGGCGGCGGACGCCGTCGAGCGCGATCGCGCCCAGGCCGTGCCCACGGCCGAGGTTCAGCTGCTCAAGGATGCCGGCCTCGTCACGCTGCTCGGTCCCGCCGAGCACGGCGGCGCGGGCCAGACGTGGGACCTCGCGTACCAGGTCGTGCGTGAGGTCGCCTCCGGCGACGGGTCCATCGGCCAGCTGCTGGCCTACCACTACCTGTGGGCCTGGGCGGTCCGCCTCGTGGGCACGCCCGAGCAGATCACCGCGGTCGAGGAGCTCTACACGACCGGCAACCTCTTCTTCGGCGGCGCCGTGAACCCCCGTGACGGCGACCTCACCATCCGCGACGAGGGGGACGAGATCGTCTACAACGGTCGCAAGTCGTTCTCGACCGGCTCGAAGGTCAGCGACCTCACCGTCCTCGAGGGTGTCCTCGACGGCACCGAGAAGCACATCTTCGCGATCGTCCCCAGCGACCAGCCCGGGATCGTGTTCCACGACGACTGGGACAACCTCGGCCAGCGGCTCACCGAGTCCGGGGGCGTCACCATCACGGACGTCCGAGTGCCGTGGGCGGCCGCCGCCGGCTACGTCGACAAGGAGCTGGTCGAGCTGGTCTACGGCACCCTCAACCTGCCGACGATCCAGCTCGTCTTCAGCAACTTCTACCTGGGCATCGCGCGAGGTGGCCTCAAGGCGGGGACCGCCTACACCCGCTCGACCACGCGACCGTGGCCCTACGGCGGCGACGACAAGGCCAGCGCGAGCGAGGAGTGGTACGTCCTGGAGGGCTACGGCCGACTCCAGAGCCAGCTGTGGGCCGCCGAGGCCCTGGCCGACGAGGTGGGCCGGGAGATCTCCACCCTTCTCCACGCGCCGCGCGAGGACCTGACGCCCGAGGCACGTGGGCGGGTGGCCGTGCGGGTGGCCGCGGTCAAGCAGCTCGCGAACGACGTCGCCCTCGAGGTGGGCACGAGGATCTTCGAGCTCACCGGGGCGCGGGCATCCAGCAACAAGGTCGGCCTCGACCTGTTCTGGCGCAACGCGCGGACGCACACGCTCCACGACCCCGTGGCGTACAAGCGTCGCGAGGTCGGCGAGTACGCGCTGCTCGGGAAGATCCCCGAGCCCAGCTGGTACACGTGAGCCCCTCCCCCACCCAGGACCGCTCGGGCGGGTGACCGGTCACGCACCGGTCCCCGCCCGGGCCTAGCACCCCGCTGCCCTTCACGCAGACCAGCCCACTGCTCGACACGCGACCCAGGCGTCGACCGCGAGGTCGACGCTGGTCGCACCACCCATCGAGAGGACCCCTCATGAGCACCACCACCCTCGTCCCGTTCGTCGTCGAGAGCACCGGCCACGGTGTCGCGCAGCAGATCACGGTCGGAGGTGACAACGCCCACGTCTTCCACGCCGACACCTACCCGGCCTTCGGCGGATCCGACGCGGCCCCCAGCCCGCTGGCGTACACGCTCGGCGCGCTCACGTCGTGCAACCAGATCACCGCAACCCTCGTCGCGAAGGACCTCGGCCTCACCCTCGGCGCGTTCACCTTCCACGCCCAGGGCGACCTCGATCCGTCCGTGTTCGTCGGCGGCGCCGAGGGCGACGCGAACTTCCGCGCCGTCAGCGTCGTCGCCACGGTCGAGACCGATGCCGACGAGGCCGCCTTCGACCGGTTCGTGAGCGAGCTCGAACGCCGTTGCCCCGTCACCCAGCTCTTCCAGCGCAGCGGGCTGGACTTCCGGTCCTCCTGGACCCGCGAGCCCCTGCCGTCGTGAGCACCGTCCCGCCGTCCGAGCTCGTCGTGACCGTCGCCGAGCACCTGCCGACCATCGCCGCAGGAGCGGGCGAGCGCGACCGGGAGCGGGCCCTTCCGCGCGCGGAGCTCGACCTGTTGTCCGCGCTCGGCGCCCTGGCCGTCACGGTGCCGGCCACCCACGGCGGACCGGGCGGCGGGGCAGTCGAGGCGGCCGAGCTCCTGCGGCTGCTCGCCACGGTCGACCCGAGCGTCGCGCAGGTGCCCCAGAGCCACTTCGTGTACCTGCGACTCGCCGAGATCGCCGGGTCCCCCGCCCTCCAGGAGCAGCTGTTCGGGGACGTCCTCAGGGGAGCCCGCGTGGCCAACGCGCAGTCCGAGCGCACGGGAGCGACCGTCACCGACATCGCCACCCGCGTCCGGATCGACGACCAGGGGTGGGCCGTGGTCGACGGCGAGAAGTTCTACGCCACCGGGAGCGTGCTGGCCGACTGGCTCGCCGTGCTGGCCCGCGACCGTGACGGTGCGGACCGCATCGCGTTCCTGCCGGCCGAGACGCCCGGCGTCTCGGTGATCGACGACTGGGACGCCCTCGGCCAACGCACCACCGCCAGCGGCACGGTGCGGCTCGACGCCGTGCGCGTCCCACTGACCCACGTCGCCGAGCGGGAGGCCGCGGTCGGCGGTCCGCACGGCTACGGGGCCTTCGCCCAGCTGCTGCACGCAGCGATCGACGTGGGCATCGCGCGAGGCGCGCTGACCGACGCGGCGACCTTCACCCGTACGTCCTCGCGGCCCTGGTTCGAGTCCGGGGTCGACCGCGCACAGGACGATCCGTTGCTCGTCCAGCGCTACGGCGAGCTGGAGGTGGCCGTCCGTGCCGCCGAGGCCGCGCTCGACGTCGCCGCACGCGCCGTCGACGCCACGTGGCGAGAGCCGTCCGACGCGGCCGCCACCGAGGCGTCGCTCTCCGTGGCCGCCGCGAAGGTGCTGGGCGACCGAGCGGCCCTCGAGGTCACGTCGGTGGGGTTCGAGCTGGGCGGCACCCGCTCGGCCGCACGCGGCACGGCCACCGGGGCCCACGACCGGCACTGGCGCAACGCACGCACCCACACGCTCCACGACCCCGTGCGCTGGAAGCTGCAGCACCTGGGCCGATGGGCCGTCGCCGGGACACCCCCGCCACGCACGGCGCAGGTGTAGTCGGTGGACGAGTCCGGGATGTGGGACCAGCGGTCGACCTTCTGTCGCGGCGTCATGCTCGTCTCATGAGCCTGACGTTCCACTGGTTCCTGCCCACCACCGGCGACAGTCGCACCCTCGTCGGCGGTGGGCACTCCGTGCCGGCCGACGTGGCGCGCGGCGGTGGCGCCGAGAACACCGCCGGTCGGTACCGCGAGCCCGACCTCGACTACCTCGTCGACGTCGCCCGCACCGCCGAGCGGCTCGGCTTCGAGGGGGTCCTGACCCCGACCGGCACCCCGTGCGAGGACGCCTGGATCGTCGCTTCGGCGCTGCTGGCGCACACCAGCCGGCTGAAGTTCCTCATCGCCCTGCGCCCGGGCCTGATCAGTCCGACGCTGCTCGCGCAGATGTCGTCGACGTTCCAGCGCGTGTCCGGCGACCGCCTCCTGCTGAACGTCGTGGTGGGCGGTGACCCGTCCGAGCAGCTGCGCTTCGGCGATCGCGTCACCAAGGACGACCGCTACCGCCGGGCCGAGGAGTTCCTGCAGGTCTTCCGCGACGCCTTCACCGAGGCCGGCTCGTCGTTCACCGGTGAGCACTACGACGTCGAGGACGCCCGCACTCGACAGCCGGGCACGGTGCCACCGATCTACCTGGGTGGCTCGTCCGCGGCTGCCGGACCCGTCACCGCGCGGCAGGTCGACACCTACCTCACCTGGGGCGAGGCGCCCGACGCGGTCGCCGAGAAGATCGCGTGGATCCGCAAGCTCGCGGCCGACGAGGGTCGCGAGGTGCGCTTCGGCATCCGGCTGCACACCATCAGCCGCGACACGAGCGAGGACGCCTGGGCGGTGGCCGACCGCATGCTCGCCGAGCTGGACCCGACCGACGTCGCGAAGGCGCAGGCGGCTCTGGCGGACAGCGAGTCGGAGGGCCAGCGACGCATGCGCGAGCTGCACGGCGGGGTGGCACCCACGAGCGCCCGGAGCCTCGAGGTCCACCCCGGTCTCTGGGCGGGCGTGGGACTGGTGCGCAGCGGCGCGGGCACGGCGCTCGTCGGCAGCCACGGCGAGGTCGCCGACCTCATCGGCGAGTACGCCGACATCGGCATCGAGGAGTTCGTCCTCTCCGGCTACCCGCACGTGGAGGAGGCCTACTGGTTCGCCGAGGGCGTCCGGCCCATCCTGAGCGCTCGGGGGCTCGCGGAGTGACGCCGCGCGCCTAGGCGTCGACCTGGTCGGCGTCGAGGCGGTCGAGCAGGGCCCGGCCGAAGCCGCGACCCATGGTCGCGAGGACCCCGTCCATCGCGGTCCTCACCGCGGGCTTGGCCAGCTTCGCCAGGGGCAGGTCGACCCGGACCTCGAGGTCGATGTCGAGCAGGGTGCCCTGCTCGTGCTCGGTGAGCGTGTAGACGCCCTCGACGCCGGCCCGCTCACGCTCGCCCTCGGGCGGGTCGTGCGTGAAGGACAGCCGGCTCGGCTCGTCGGACTCCATGCGCACCGTGAACGCGGGCGCGATGCTGACGCCGAGGCCGGGCACCTCGTCCATCGACCAGCGCCAGTGGTCGCCGTCGACCTCGATGCTGCGCACGAGCGGCGTCATGTCGGCCACGGCGTCGGGGTCGGTGAGGACCGCCCACACCTGCTCCCGGTCGGCCGTGACGACGGCGGACGACGAACGCTTCGACGAGAACCAGGTCATGCGTCGATCCTGCCCGCAGAAGCACCGGACCGCGCGTCGGCGACGGCAGGCTGGGTCGGCTGCCGGCGCCTCGGTAGCGTGACGCCATGCGTGTCCTCGTCACCGGCGGTGCCGGCTACATCGGTTCCCACACCGTCCTCACCCTCCTCGAGCAGGGTCACGACGTCGAGGTGGTCGACAACCTCGTCAACGGCAAGGCCGAGGCGGTGCGTCGCGTGGGCGAGCTCGCCGGTCGCGACGTCGCTCTGCACGAGGTCGACCTGACCGACCGCACGGCAACGCATGCGGTGCTGGGTCGCGGGTTCGACGCCGTCATCCACTTCGCCGCGCTCAAGGCGGTCGGCGAGAGCACCCAGAAGCCGCTCGAGTACTACGCCAACAACATGGGATCCACGTTCACCCTCCTCGAGGCCATGCGCTCCCACGACGTGCGCACGCTCGTGTTCTCGTCCTCGGCCACCGTGTACGGCGAGAAGGCACCGGTCCCCTACGTCGAGGACTTCCAGCCGCTGGACTCCTCGAGCACCTACGGCCAGACGAAGGTCATGACCGAGCGCATCCTCACCGACGTCGCCGCGGCCGACCCCGCCTGGCGGGTGGCGCTCCTGCGCTACTTCAACCCGGTGGGCGCCCATCCCTCCGGCCGCATCGGCGAGGACCCGCAGGGCACCCCCAACAACCTGGTGCCGTTCATCGCCCAGGTGGCGGTGGGCCGACGTGAGCGGCTGTCGGTCTTCGGCGGCGACTACCCCACGGCGGACGGCACGTGCGAGCGCGACTACATCCACGTCCAGGACGTCGCCGAGGGCCACGTGGTCGCCCTCGACGCGATCCTCGCCGACGAGCCGGGCGTGCACGCCTGGAACCTCGGCAGCGGTCAGGGCACGTCGGTGCTGGAGATGATCCACGCCTTCGAGCGCGCCAGCGGACGCGAGATCCCCTACGACGTCGTCGACCGCCGACCCGGCGACCTGCCCGCCTTCTGGGCCGACCCGAGCAAGGCCGAGCAGGAGCTGGGCTGGACGACCTCGCGCACCGTCGACGACATGTGCCGCGACACCTGGACCTGGCAGTCGCAGAACCCCCAGGGCTACGACGCCTGACCAGTCACCCCGTCTCGGACACTTTCGGGGTCTCGTCATCCTGTTTCGGACACTTTCGGGGCAAGAACTGGGGCCCACGTGCCCCGCACCTGTCCGAGACGCGGGGCCGGGGCTGCGCTGCTTCGGCCGGCGCCCTGGGTGGCCTCCACGACGAGCTGCAGCAGCGCAGCCGCAGGCCCAAAAGGGACCTCAGACCCTCCGCTGCGCGATCGCGTACATCGCGATGCCCGCGGCCACGCCGGCGTTGAGGCTCTCCAGGCTCGAGGCCATGGGGATCGAGACCATCTGGTCGCACGTCTCGCCCACGAGGCGGGAGATGCCCTTGCCCTCGCTGCCGATCACGACGACGAGCGGACCGTCGGCGAGGTCGAGGTCGGGCAGAGCCACGTCGCCGTCGGCAGCGAGGCCGACGACCATGAGCCCGGCCTCCTGGTAGGCCTTGAGCTGACGGGTCAGGTTGGTGGCACGCGCCACGGGCACCCGCGCCGCCGCCCCGGCCGACGTCTTCCAGGCCGCGGCCGTCATCTGCGCGGCCCGACGCTCGGGGATGACGACGCCGTGGGCTCCGAAGCCCGACGCCGACCGCACCACGGCCCCGAGGTTCCGGGGGTCGGTGACACCGTCGAGCATGACGATGAGCGGCGGGACGCCCTGCTCGGCAGCACGCGCGAGCAGGTCGTCGGGGTGCGCGTAGTCGTAGGCGTTGAGCTTGGCGGCCACGCCCTGGTGCACGGCACCACCGGTGAGCTTGTCCATCTCGATGCGGCCGATCTCCAGCAGCGACACGTGCTGGTCGGCGGCCAGCTTGAAGATCTCGCGGATCCGCTCGTCGCGCTCGGCGCCCTCGGCGATGTAGAGCCCGGCCACCGGGACCTTCGCACGGAGCAGCTCGACGACGCTGTTGCGTCCGGCCACCCACTCCGGGCCACCGTCGCTGTTCTTGCGCTTGGGGCGCGCGGCCTCGCGCTTGTCGGTGGCGCGGGCCATCTTGTACGCCTTGTGGTTGGGGCGTTCCTCGGCACGCGGCGTGGGGCCCTTGCCCTCGAGGCCCTTGCGGCGTCGGCCGCCGGACCCGGCGGTGGGGTTGCCCTTGCCGGTCTTCTTGATCGCGCCTCGGCGCTGGCTGTTGCCGGCCATCATCGTCCCTTCACGGACCAGCGCGGACCTTGCGCCGTGTCCTCGATCTCGATGCCGGCCGCAGCCAGCTGGTCACGTACTCGGTCGGCGGTGGCGAAGTCCTTCGCCGCCCGCGCCTCCTGCCGCTGCTCGAGCAGGGCGTCGACGAGCGGCGCCAGGGCACCCTCGGCCGCGCCCGCCCCCGCACCCTGGGCCGACGTCCAGTGCTCGCCGAGCGGGTCGAGCCCGAGCACGTCGAGCTGCGCGCGCACCGTGGCCAGCACGGTGCGCAGCTCGGGGCCGTCGGCCGCCGACGCGAGCAAGGTGTTGCCCTGCGTGACGCCCGCCTGCAGCACCGCGAGCGCCGCCGGCACGCCCAGGTCGTCGTCCATGGCGGCGGCGAAGGCGTCGCCGACCTCACCTGGCTCGACGTCGCCGCCCGCCGCGCGCACGGCCTCGTCGGCCCGCCGCACGAAGCCCTCGATGCGCTCGAACGCCACGGCGGCCTCGGCGAGCGACTCCTCGGTGAACTCGATGATCGAGCGGTAGTGCGCCGCCACGAGGTAGTACCGCAGCGCGATGGCCGGCACCCGCTTGACGACCTCGCTCACCATGAGCGTGTTGCCGACGCTCTTGGACATCTTCGCGCCGCTGAGGTTGAGCATCGCGTTGTGCATCCACAGGCGCGCGAACGGCTGTCCGGCGGCACGCGACTGGGCGATCTCGTTCTCGTGGTGCGGGAAGCGCAGGTCGAGCCCGCCGCCGTGGATGTCGAACTCGGTGCCGAGGTACTTGGCGGCCATCGCGGAGCACTCGAGGTGCCATCCCGGGCGCCCACGGCCCCACGGGGTGGGCCACGACGCCGACTCCGGGTCGCCGGGCTTGTGACCCTTCCAGAGCGCGAAGTCGCGGGGGTCGCGCTTCCCGTCGGCCGGGGCGTCGGGGGCGGCCTGCATGTCGTCGACGCTCTGGTTGCTCAGCTCGCCGTAGTCGGCCCAGGAGCGGACGTCGAAGTAGACGTCACCCGATCCGTCCGCGGCGGGGTAGGCATGGCCGCGCTCGATCAGCGTCTCCATCAGCTCGATCATCTCGGGCACCACGCCCGTGGCGCGGGGCTCGTAGGTGGGCGGGCGGCAGCCCAGCACCTCGTAGGCGGCGTGCAGCGCCCGCTCGTTCTCGTAGGCCACCGCGAACCAGGGCCGGCCCTGCTCCTCGCCCTTGGCCAGGATCTTGTCGTCGATGTCGGTCACGTTCGCGACGATCGTGACGTCGTAGCCGGCGCGCTCGAGCCACCGGCGCAGGACGTCGAACACGACCTCCTTGCGGATGTGCCCGATGTGCGGCGGCCCCTGCACCGTGAGGCCGCAGTGGTAGATGCCGACCTTGCCGGGCACGACCGGGTCGAGGTCGCGCTGCTGCCGGGTGGCGGTGTCGTACAGGCGCAGGCTCACCCCCGGATCCTATCGGCCCGCCGACACCGTTCCCGCCACGTGGATTCGCCACAACCGCCCCACGCACCCCAGGCGTCACCTACCCTCGGAGGATGCCTCTTCCCCTTCGGCATGCTGCTCGTCGACCGTCCACGGTCGTCGGCGCCGCTGTCACCGCACTCGTCACCTCGCTGGTGCTGCTTCCCGCGGCCCCGGCACAGGCCGCGTCCGACGCCTCCCTCATGACCCGCTGGTCCAGCTCGGCCGAGCTGTCGAAGGGCGCACGGGTGGCGACCACGGTCGCGTCGAACGAGGTGCGGCTCGGCAGCACGACCAACCGCTGGGGCTACGACGACCCGCACACCTCGGGAGGGGCCACGACCTACGAGTGGGGCTCCTGGACCAGCCCGTGGGCGTCCACGGGGTTCAAGGCGAAGGCCCTCGTGCCGTCGTGGAACGCGACCACGCCACGTGGCACCTGGATCCGCGTCGACGCCCGGGTCCGCTCCGGCTCCACCGTCGGCAGCTGGGACAGCGTCGGCGCCTGGGCCTTCAGCGCCTCCGACGTCAAGCGCACCTCCTACCCGGCTCAGTCCGACGACCTCGCGAAGATGAACGTCGACACGCTCATGGCCACCAAGGCCGGTGGCTTCGACGGCTACCAGCTGCGCGTCATGCTCTTCCGCAAGCCCGGCACCACGGGCTCCCCGACGCTGCAGTCCGCCGGCGCCATCGCCTCGACGTTCACGTCGCGCTCGGTGACCACGAGCCGCACGACGATGACGAAGACGGTCGAGCTGAAGGTCCCGAAGTACTCGCAGATGATCCACCGCGGCCACTACCCGCAGTTCGGCAACGGCGGCGAGGCCTGGTGCTCGCCGACCTCCACCTCGATGGTCCTCCGCTTCTTCGGCGACCGGCCGGGCACGCCCGACACCGGCGGCATCGCCGGCGCCGACCCGTGGGTCGACCACGCCGCGACCTACACGTACGACTACGCCTACGGCGGCACCGGCAACTGGCCCTTCAACACGGCGTACGCCGGTCGCTTCGGCTTCGACGCGTTCGTCACCCGGCTGGCCAACCTGCGCGACGCCGAGGCCTTCGTGAAGGCCGGCATCCCCGTCGTCGCCTCGCTCGCGTGGTCGCGCGGCGGTCTGTCCGGGGCGCCCATCTCCTCGACCCCGGGCCACCTCATGGTGATCGTGGGCTTCACCTCGACCGGCAAGGTGATCGTCAACGACCCGGCCGCTCCGAGCAACACCTCGGTGCGTCGCGTGTACGACCGGGCGCAGTTCGAGAAGGCGTGGCTCGGTGGCAGCGGCGCGATCTCCTACGTGATCCGACCGACGAGCAAGAAGCTGCCACCGGACACCGCGCGCTGGTAGTCGGGCAGGATGGACCCATGAGCCTGCCCGACCTGCGCACCGGCATCGGCACCGACGTCCACCGCCTCGTGCCCGGACGCGCGATGTGGCTGGCCGGTCTCGAGTGGCCGGGTGAGGACGCCGGGCTCGAGGGGCACTCCGACGGCGACGCGGCGTGCCACGCGATGGTCGACGCCCTGCTCTCGGCCGCCGGCCTCGGCGACATCGGGTCGCGCTTCGGCACGGCCGATCCCCGGTTCGCGGGGGCCTCGGGCACGACCTTCCTGACCGAGACCGTGCGGCTGCTCGCCGACGCCGGGTTCGCCGTGCTCAACGTCGCCGTGCAGGTCGTCGGCAACACGCCCCGGCTCGGGCCGCGACGCGACGAGGCCCAGGCGCACCTCTCTGACGTCGTGGGCGCACCGGTGAGCATCTCCGCCACCACGACCGACGGCCTCGGCCTCACCGGGCGGGGCGAGGGCGTGGCCGCGATCGCCACCGCACTGGTCGCCCGGGCCTGAGCGCGACCCCGAGAACGACGACGGCCCCCGCCCGGAAGGGGCGAGGGCCGTCGAGGATCGATCGGCTCAGGAGGCGAGGACCTCGTCGAGCCGCAGCTCGGCCTTGTCCTCGTTGGTCTTCTCCGCGAGAGCCAGCTCGGAGACCAGGATCTGGCGAGCCTTGGCGAGCATGCGCTTCTCGCCGGCCGACAGGCCCCGCTCGTGGTCACGGCGCCACAGGTCGCGCACGACCTCGGCCACCTTGAGCACGTCGCCGCTGTGCAGCTTCTCCAGGTTCGCCTTGTAGCGACGCGACCAGTTGGTCGGCTCCTCGACGTGCTCGGCCCGCAGGACGCCGAACACGCGCTCGAGGCCGTCGGCGTCGACGACGTCGCGGACGCCCACGAGGTCGAGGTTGCAGGCAGGAACACGAACCACCAAGTCGTTCTGGGCAACGATGCGCAGGACCAGGTAGTCCCGCTCTTCCCCCTTGATCGTCCGCTTCTCGATGTCTTCGATGACTGCGGCCCCGTGATTGGGGTACACAACCGTCTCGCCGACAGTGAAAGTCATAAACGCGGCACCTTTCGTAGGTGATCAGTTTAACACGCGCCACGGACGGCTATTCCGGGCGTTCCAGGCTCCCGAGCGGTAGGTTCCGCCCGCTCCGATCGCCGCGGGGCCGGACCCCGGCAGGTCGCCGCGCTCCGATATGATCCGCACGACGACCCTCCCCGACGCAGAAGCAGGTGCCCGGTGCCCACCGTTCGCACGCGCCGTCTCACGGCCGCCAGCATGATCCTCGCCGCCTCGCTCGGCCTCTCGGCCTGCGGCACCGGGGGTGGCGCCGCCACCAACCAGCAGTACCAGCCCGGCATCGGCGCCAACCTGCGCACCGGCGACGTCCAGCTCTACAACGCGCTGCTCGTCGCCGGCAGCGACGACACGCTCGCCTTCTCCGCCGGCGTGCTCAACACGACCGACTCCCCGCAGACGCTCGAGTCGGTCACCATCACGCCGCTCGGAGGCTCCGGCTCCGTCACGGCCGACCCGGCCACCGACGTCGAGCTCGCGCCCCGCCAGCTCTTCACGATCGGTCGGGCCGGTGAGCTCGCCGGCATCGACGGCGCGACCCTCCCGGTCGGCCGGTACGCCGACGTCACCCTGACCTTCTCCGACGCGGGCGAGGTCGAGATCTCCGTCCCCGTCGTCGCACGCAACGCCAGCTACGCCGACGTCGCCGAGACCCCGCCGAGCGACACCACGGACGAGCAGCAGGCCACCGAGGAGGCCGCCGAGGCCGAGGAGAACCCGGCCGGCTGACCCCGCGGTACTCCCGGGACCGGTGGGTGACCGGAGGCATCGACGCCTTCGTGCCCTCCCCCGCCCCGCCACGACGACAAGGGCCGCCCACGATCCCCCCGAGGATCGCGGACGGCCCTTCGTGCGGGCCCCGCAGGAGTCAGACGCCCGGTGCCAGCTCGCCGGTGACGAGGTAGACCACCCGGCGCGCCATGGAGACGGCGTGGTCGCCGATGCGCTCGTAGTAGCGGCCGAGGAGGGCGAGGTCGATCGCCGGCTCGATGCCGTGCTCCCAGGTCCCGCCGAGCAACGCCCGGAACAGGTCCTTGCGGAGACGGTCCATCTCGTCGTCGGTGTCCTCGAGCTTGGTGGCGGCGTCGATGTCGCGGTTGGCGACGATGCGCGACGCCGCGTGGATCATCTGGTCGGCCACCGAGGCCATCGCCATGATCGTGGGCTGCAGGGTGGTGGGCACGGCGACGTCGGGCATGCGCATGCGCGCCACCTTCGCCACGTGCACCGAGAGGTCGCCCATCCGCTGCAGGTCGGTCAGCATCCGCAGGGTGGCGACCAGCTGCCGCAGGTCGGTCGCGACCGGCTGCTGGGTGGCGAGGAGGAGCAGAGCACGCTCCTCGATCTCCTCGGTGGACTCATCGATCTGCTTGTCGCCGGCGATCACCTGCTCGGCGAGCGGGCCGTCGGCGTTGAGCAGGGCGGCAGTGGAGGCAGCGACAGCCTTGCGGACGGTCCCGGTCAGCTGGACCAGGTCGTCGACGATCGTGTCGAGCTGCTCGTAATACGCATCACGCATGAGACGGACCCTAGGAGAAGCCGGTGAACGGATGGCGACGCCTGGTGAACGAGGTGTGAACAGCCGCAGAAAGGCGCACGTCAGAGGGGGTTCGGGCACGGGAGGCTGCTCACGATGGGCCTAGCATCGGGGCGTGGACATCAGTGCGGGTCTCGTCGTCGCCGGTGCCGTGGGCACCGCCCTCGGTGCCGCGGTGACCTTCCTGTGGCTGTTCAGCGAACGCCGCCAGAACGCCGTTCCCGACGAGCCGACTCCCCTCGTGCCCCCGGGCGCGGAGGCCGTGCTGTCGGTCCTGTCGTCGACCACCGTCCTGCTGGGCCCGTCCGACGAGGTGCTGCAGGCGTCGGCCCCGGCCGTGGCGCTCGGCATCGTGCGCGACAACCGCATCGAGTCCGAGGACATCCGCGGCCTCGTCCAGCAGGTACGTCGCGACGGTCAGGTGCGTGAGTCCAACCTGACCCTGCAGCGCCGACGCGGGACCCCCGCCCACGTGCAGGTCCGCGTCGCCCCTCTCACGTCGCGGCTGATCATCGTGCTCGCGCTGGACCGCACCGACCAGCAGCGGGTCGAGAACATCCGCCGCGACTTCGTCGCGAACGTCAGCCACGAGCTGAAGACACCGGTGGGTGCGCTCAACCTCCTGGCCGAGGCCGTCTCCGAGGCCAAGGACGACCCGGAGTCGGTCGTGCGGTTCGCCTCGCGCATGCAGACGGAGAGCGAACGTCTCACCCGGCTGGTGCAGCAGATCATCGACCTGTCGCGCCTGCAGAACGACGTCGCCAGCGAGGACGCGGCCACCGTGAAGGTCGACGAGCTCGTCGCCGAGGCCTGCGAGCACTCGGCCACGGAGTCCGAGCGCAAGCAGATCGAGATCGCGCGGTCGGTCGAGCCTGACCTGATGGTCCACGGCGACCGCGCCCAGCTCCACGCCGCCGTCAGCAACCTGGTCGAGAACGCCGTGACCTACAGCCCCGAGGGCTCCAAGGTGGCGGTGACCGCCGCGCTCGACGGTGACGACGTGCGCATCAGCGTGGCCGACAACGGCATCGGCATCGCCGGGCCCGAGCTCGAGCGCATCTTCGAGCGCTTCTACCGCGTCGACCCCGCCCGCGCCCGCGCCACGGGCGGCACGGGGCTCGGCCTGTCCATCGTCAAGCACGTGGCCGCCAGCAACGGCGGCTCCGTGGACGTCTGGAGCGAGCCCGGCGCTGGCTCCACCTTCACGCTGGTGCTCCCCCGCTTCCAGCACGACCTCGATGAGGAGATCCCGTGACACGAGTGTTGGTCGTCGAGGACGAGACCAGCTACAGCGAAGCGCTGTCGTACGTCCTGCGCAAGGAGGGGTTCGACGTCGCGATCGCCGAGACGGGACCCGACGCCCTGACCGAGTTCGAGCGCAACGGCGCCGACATCGTGCTGCTCGACCTGATGCTGCCCGGGCTGCCCGGCACCGAGGTGTGCCGTCAGCTGCGACAGACGTCGAGCGTGCCGATCATCATGGTGAGCGCGAAGGACACCGAGGTCGACAAGGTGGTGGGCCTCGAGCTCGGTGCCGACGACTACGTCACCAAGCCGTACTCGCCGCGCGAGCTGGTGGCCCGCATCCGCGCGGTCCTGCGCCGCGGCGCGACCGACGAGATCGACGACGACGCCGTGCTCGAGGCGGGCCGCGTGCGCATGGACGTCGAGCGCCACCTGGTGTCGGTCGACGGCGAGACCGTGCGACTGCCGCTCAAGGAGTTCGAGCTGCTCGAGTTCTTCCTGCGCAACCCCGGTCGGGTCCTCACCCGCGGCCAGCTCATCGACCGCGTGTGGGGTGCCGACTACGTGGGCGACACCAAGACGCTCGACGTCCACGTCAAGCGCCTGCGGGCCAAGATCGAGCCCGACCCCGCCAACCCCGCCACCCTCACCACCGTCCGCGGCCTGGGCTACAAGCTCGACGCCTGAGCGTCCCGTCCGGCCGACAACCTGGCGCGCATGTCCACCGAGCGTGAGCAGAGGCGGCTGTTCCGCAGGGCGATGCGTACGGGCCAGGCGCCGGCCGGGCTCGACGGGGACCGGTGGCTGCCCGTCGTCCGTCGTCGCGCGACCCTGCTCCGCCTGGGCCGGCCGGCCCAGGCAGCGCTCTGGTCCGTCGTGCTGGCCATGCTGGTGCTCGTCGTGGTGCTGGGCCTGCTGGGTCCTGTCCCCGTGCTGGTCTGGTTCGGGACCGTGATGCTGGCACTGTCCGTCACCTTCGCCCTGCTGCTCGATCGCGTCTGGGTGCGCGCCACCCAGTCGGTCGAAGCCCTGCTGTCCGTCCTGGAGCGCGCGGAACGACGCTGAGGACCACGCCGTCGGCGGAAGGGTCAGCGGCCCTGGTTGGCCACCGCGGCGATGGCGTCGGCAGCGGCGTCGGGGTCGAGGTAGCGGCCGCCCCTCGTGACGGGCTTGAGGTCGTCGTCGAGCTCGTAGACCAGCGGGATGCCGGTGGGGATGTTGAGGCCGACGACCTCGTCCTCGCCCAGGCCGTCGAGGTGCTTGACCAGGGCGCGCAGCGAGTTGCCGTGCGCCGTCACGAGCACGGTCCGGCCGTCGAGCAGGTCGGGGACGACGCTGTCGTACCAGTACGGGAGCATGCGGTCGAGCACGTCGGCGAGGCACTCGGTGCGCGGCAGGAGCTCGTCGGGCAGCGCCGCGTAGCGGGCGTCCTTGGCCTGCGAGAACTCGCTGTCGTCGTCGAGCGCCGGCGGCGGCGTGCTGTAGGAACGGCGCCAGGTCATGAACTGCTCCTCGCCGTACTCCTCCAGGGTGGCCTTCTTGTCCTTGCCCTGCAGTGCGCCGTAGTGACGCTCGTTGAGCCGCCACGAGCGCTTGACCGGGATCCAGTGCCGGTCGATGCCGTCGAGCACGATCTGCGACGTGCGGATGGCCCGACGCAGCAGCGACGTGTGCGACACGTCGGGGGCGATGCCGGCGTCGGCCAGCAGCGTGGCCCCGCGGTGGGCCTCCTCCACGCCCTGCTCGTTGAGGTCGACGTCGACCCAGCCGGTGAACAGGTTCTTCGCGTTCCACTCGCTGTGCCCGTGGCGCAGGAGGACGAGCGTGTAGGTCATGGCGACGACCCTACCGCCAGCCCGTCCCTGCGTTTCGGACAGTTCCGGGGCATCCGGACCCGTTCGAGTGCCCCGGACGTGTCCGAGACGGGGCTACGCGTCGCGCCATTCGCGGTGGATCTGGTGGAGCGCCTGCACGTAGTCGTCCTGCGACTGGGTGCCGGCGAGGGTCCACCGGTTCTCGACGACCACGTAGGGGAGCTGCGTCACGCCGAGGGACCGCGCCGTCTCGTCCTGGGTGCGGACCGCATCGGCGTACTCGTCGCTCGCCAGGAGGGCGTCGGCCGTCTCGAGGTCGAGCCCGACGAGGGCCGCCCGGCTCGACAGCACGAGCGGGTCCGCGAGGTCGGCACCCTCGAGCAGGTGGGCCCGCCAGAGCTGGTGGGCGAGCTCGCGCTGCAGCCCCGGCCCGGCCTCGTCGGCCCAGGTGAGGAGCCGCCAAGCGTCGAGGCTGTTGGCCTCGACCGCCTCGGCGAGGTTGAGCTCGATGCCGCTGATGCGAGCAGCCGCGGTCACCTGCGCGTCGACGAGGTCGACCTTGTCGTCGCCCCCGAGCCGCTCGGCCAGGACCGCGCGCAGCGGTCTGCCCGAGCTGGGCGCGTCGGGCTCCAGGAGCCGGGCGCGGAAGGACACGTCGAGCGGCTCCCCCGTGAGGATCGTGAACATCCCGGCCGCGCGCTCGAAGCGCGTCACCCCGACGTACGACCACGGGTCAGTCACGTCGCAGAACACCAGAGCCTTCACGGCACCAACGCTACGTGAGGGCGTCGAGCGATGCCCATCAGGACCTTCGGCCCGTTCCCACTGATTCCGCGGACGCGAGACGCTCGCCTGAAATACGGTGAGCCGTTCAACTTTCTCTGCAAGGATCCCCGGTGAACTCCTCCGTTCCAGCGCGTCTCGTCCGCCATCTCGTCGTCCTCGTCGCCGCGCTCTCGCTCGCCCTCACGGCCGCACCCGCCGTCGCCGACCCGGACCCCGACCCCGTCCCCGTCGGACCGGTCGCGACCATCCACCACGACGGCGACCTGAGGATCGGTGCGGTGCTGAGTGCCCACCTCGACGGAGTGCAGCCGGACGCGGGATCCACCTTCCGGTGGTTCGCCGACGAGACCCTCCTCTCCACGTCCGAACCCTCCCTGACCATCGACCCGGCCCTCGTCGGTGCCGCGGTGTCCGTGGAGATCACGGTGCCCGACACCGAGGAGCAGGCCGGAGGGTCCTATCGCTCCGCCCCGACTCCGCGCGTCCTCGGCACCGCCGCCCCCACCATCGACGGAACCCCCCTCGAGGGCGACACGCTCACCGCCGTGCCCGGCACCTGGACGCCCGGGACCACCCACACGTTCCAGTGGTTCGCGGACGGCGACCCGCTCGTCGGGGCGACCGCCGCCACGCTCCCGCTGTCCTCCAGCTCCGTGGGTCGCTCCTTCTCGGTGGAGGTCCGAGGATCGCTCGAGGGCTACGGCTCGGTGACCGAGGCGTCGGCTCCGTCACAGCGCGTGCAGTCGAAGGCCCTGCCCACCATCTCCGGCCTCCTGCTCGTGGGGGCCACCCTCAGGGCCGCGACCGGGACCTGGACCGAGGGCACCGACCACACCTATCGCTGGTTCGCCGACGGCAAGGCGATCACCGGAGCGACGCTGAGCTCCTTCAAGCTCACGAAGGCTCAGGGCGGTCGACGGATCAGCGTGCGCGTGACCGGCCGCAACGAGAACTTCCCCACCGTGGCAGCGACGTCCGCGTCGACGCTCCGTGTCGTGACCGCGGCCGCAGTGCCCCGCATCTCCGGGGCCGCGGCCAAGGGCAGGACGTTGACCGCCAAGCGCGGGACGTGGATGAAGGGCATGACGGTCCGGTACCGCTGGTACGCCGACGGCGTGGCGATTGCCGGGGCCACTCGCTCGAAGCTCGTCATCCCCTCGTCCGCCGTGGGCAAGCGGATCACGGTGCGCACGACCGGCAGCCGCTCCGGCTACGGGACCGTGACCCGCGCGTCCAGCGCCACCCGCTACGTGCAGCGGGTCGGCAAGGCCACCTTGTCCGGAAGCACCGTCGCCACCCGCCGGATGCGGGTCTCCACCGGCACCTGGACCTCCGGCACGCGCTTCACCTACTCCTGGACTCTCAACGGCAAGAAGATCTCCGGCGCCAAGGGGTCCTCGGTCTACGTCAGGCCGTCCTGGAAGGGCAAGCGTCTGCGAGCCACGGTGCGTGGCACCAAGGCGGGGTACAGCACGTTCACGAGCACGACCAGCTCGTCGGCGAAGGTCTCCCTGCCCGGTCGGACCGACCCCGTCTCCTCGTGGAACTGCCCGTCGTGGGCGCCGATCAAGGGCAACGAGAGCTCGATGATCTACCACATGCCGCACCAGCGGTACTACAAGGCGACGAAGCCGGAGGACTGCTTCTCGACCCAGGCCGCCGCCCGAAGGGCCGGGTACCGCAAGGCGAAGGTCTAGACCTCAGTCCTTCGGGCGCAGGTGCTCGAAGGCGGCCAGGTTGGCCGTCGACTCGCCGCGGGACTCGCGCCACGCCCACTCCTTGCGGATGGACGAGGCGAAGCCGAGCTCGAGGATCGTGTTGAACGAGTCGTCCGACGCCGAGAGCACGGCGCCGAGGAGACGGTCGACCTCGTCGGCCGTGACCGAGTGCAGCGGCAGCCGGCCGTCGAGGTAGACGTCGCCCGCGGAGTCGATGGCGAACGCGACGCCGTACAGCTTGAGGTTGCGCTCGAGCAGCCAGCGGTAGACGCCCTCGTGGTTCTCGTCGGGGTTGCGCGCGACGAAGGCGTGCACGCCCAGCGTGTGCCGGCCGACGTCGAGGCGCGTCGTGGTCTTGAGCTTGCGCTCCCCCGGCAGGTCGACCTCGACCACGGTGAGGCCGTGCCGCACGTGGTCGAGCCCGGCCGAGGCCACCGCGTCGAGGATCACCTCGAGCGCCTGGCGCTGGTCGGTCGTCAGGTCGTCGCTCATGTCCTCACGCGTCCTTCGTCGTCCCGTTGTCGCCGGCCCGCTCGTCGAAGGCCCGGGCGTAGACCTCCAGCACCCGGTCGACGGTCGCGTCCCAGCCGAAGCCCGTCGCGTGCGCCACCGCCTTCTGGCCCAGGGCGTCGCGATGGGCCCGGTCGGTGAGCAGCGGGTGCAGCGCGTCGGCGTAGTCCCGCGGGTCGTGGCCGTCGACCAGCACACCGCTCACGCCGTCGGCGACCGCCGTCGACAGACCCCCGACGCGCGCGGCGACGACCGGGGTGCCGCAGGCCTGGGCCTCGATCGCGACGAGCCCGAACGACTCGTTGTAGGACGGCACGCAGACCACGTCGGCGGCGGCGTACCAGCCGGCCAGCTCCGCCTGGGTGACCGCCGGCTCCAGCCGGACGACGTCGGCGATCCCGAGGTCGTCTGCCAGCTCGACGAGCGAGGTCGGACGATCCAGCCCGCTGCCCGAGGCACCGCCGACGACCACCACCTGGAGCCGCTCCCGCAGCGCCGGGTCGCGATCGATCATGACGGCAGCCGCGCGCAGCACCACGTCGGGAGCCTTCAACGGCTGGATGCGGCCGGCGAAGAGCAGCACCGCGGCGTCGTCGGGAAGGCCGAGAAGCGTGCGGGACTCGTCGCGGCGCCCGCTGCGGAACACCTCGAGGTCGACCCCGGGATGGACGACGTCGACCCGGTCCGGCGCGGCACCGTACAGGTCGACGAGCTCGCGTCGCTCCTCCTGCGTGTTGGCCACCAGCCGGTCCGCGATGCGCACGATCTCCTCCTCGCCCGCGACGCGGCCGATCGGCTCGGCCCGGTCGCCCTCGGCGAGGTGGGCGTTCTTGACCTTCGCCATCGTGTGCATCGTGTGCACGAGCGGCACGTCCCATCGCTCGGCCGCGACCGTCCCGACCTGGCCGGACAGCCAGTAGTGGCTGTGGACGAGGTCGAAGTGGTCGGGGCCGGCCACGACCTCGGCCCGCAGGACGTCGCGCACGAAGCCGCACAGCTGGCTGGGCAGGTCGTCCTTGGTGAGTCCCTCGAACGGTCCGGCCGTGACGTGCCGCACCACCACGCCGGGCGCGGCCTCGACCACGGGCGGGAGGTGTCGCGACGTGGCCCGCGTGAACACCTCGACCTCGACGCCGCGCCGGGCGAGGCGACGGGCCAGCTCGAGCACGTAGACGTTCATCCCGCCGGCGTCGCCGCTGCCCGGCTGCTCCAGGGGCGACGTGTGCGCCGAGAGCATGGCCACGCGGCGGGGTCGGCGGGAGGTCGTCACCGGACCATCTTGACGCTCCCCGCCCACCTCCGCAGCGAGAGGGGCGCGCCGTCGACGTCGACACCGGTGCGACGATGGCGTCATGGTCGAGCAGAGTCCCGCCCCGTCCCAGCAGGTTGGCCGCCCCGTCGCCGTCGTCACCGGCGCCAGCAGCGGCATCGGCGCCGCGAGCGCACGGCACCTCGCAGCTGCGGGCTACCGCGTCGTCTGCGCCGCGCGCCGCGCCGATCGCATCCAGGCCCTCGCCGCCGAGATCGACGGCATCGCCGTGCCCTGCGACGTGACCGATGCCGAGCAGGTGCGAGCGCTCGCCGAGGCCGCGGGTCCCGCGGTGAGCCTGCTCGTCAACAACGCCGGTGGCGCCCTGGGCCTGGACCCCGTGGAGCACGCCGACGCCGAGGACTGGCGGCGCATGTACGAGATCAACGTGATCGGCACCCTGCAGGTCACCCGGGCCCTGCTCCCCGCGCTCGAGGCCAGCGGCGCCGGCACCATCCTCAACGTCGGGTCCACCGCCGGGCGCATCGCCTACGAGGGCGGCGGCGGGTACACGGCGGCCAAGCACGGGGTCGCGGTGATGACCGAGACGCTCCGCCTCGAGCTCCTGGGCCGTCCCGTGCGCGTGTGCGAGGTCGCCCCCGGGATGGTGCGCACCGAGGAGTTCGCGCTCACGCGGTTCGACGGCGACGCCGAGCGGGCGGAGGCCGTGTACGCCGGTGTCGACGAGCCGCTCACGGCCGACGACGTGGCCGACGTGGTGGCGTGGATCGCCACCCGACCGCAGCACGTGAACGTCGACCTCGTGGTCGTCAAGCCGATCGCGCAGGCGTCGCAGCACAAGGTGCACCGGACCTCCTGAGAGCTGCGACCCCCGACACGCAGCGACCCCCGACACCTCGAGGTGTCGGGGGTCGCTGCGCATGCGGCGGGTGTCAGTGCACGACGACCGGAGGGCGGTCCTCGTCGGCGAGGAGCTTGGACTCCTCGCGCTTGCGCGGCATGAACGCGACCGGCACGAGCGCCACGACGATGAGCGCGAGCGCCACGAGGTAGGTGCTGTGGAACGCGTCGGCCATGTCCTGCAGGACGGTGGCCTGGAACCCGTCGCCGAGCCGTTGGGCGACCTCCAGGGCCTCCTGCGGCGGTGGGGTGCCGGTCCGCTCGGCCTCGCCGATCGCCTGGCCGGCCGTGACCGCGGCGGAGTCCTTGAACCCGTTGGTCAGCAGCACCGTCATGATGGCGACGCCGATGGAGCTGGCCACCTGCTGCACCACGTTGATGAGCGTGGAGCCGCGGGCCACGTCGTGCGCCTTGAGCGTCTTCAGCGCCGAGGTGAAGATCGGCATCATCGTGCCACCCATGCCGAGGCCCATGACGAACAACCAGCCCATGATGTGCCACAGCGGGGTGTTCGGATCCGTGCTCGTCGCGAGTCCCACGACACCGACGATGATGCCGACGAAGCCGAACGGCACGATCCGGCCGATCGGCATCCTGTCGACCAGGGTGCCGGCGATCGGCATGGTCAGCATGGCGCCCAGTCCCTGCGGCGCCACGAGGAGGCCGGCCTTGAGGACGCTCTCGCCACGAACCTGCTGGAAGTAGGTCGGCACCAGCAGCAGCGCACCGAAGAACGCACCGACGAACAGGAACATGGTGATCGTCGAGACCGCGAGGTTGCGGTCCTTGAACAGCCGCAGGTCGAGCAGCGGGTGCTTCGGCCGGAAGGCCCAGAAGACGAAACCGATGATCAACAGGGCGCCGACGATCGCAGGCACGAGCACCCGGGTCGACTCCACGGTGCCGGTCTCGGGGATCGAGGAGACACCGAACAGGAAGAGCGCGAGGCCCGGGGACATCAGCAGCATCCCGATGAAGTCGAACGACTCGCTCGGCTCGGCCTCGTCCTTCGGCAGGATGATCTGCGCGTAGACGAGCGCCGCGAGGCCGAGGGGCAGGTTGATCAGGAAGATCCAGTGCCACGAGGCGATCTCGATGAGCCAGCCGCCGAGGATCGGACCCATGATCGGGCCGAGGAGCATCGGGATGCCCAGGATGGCCATGAGGCGCCCCATGCGGTGCGGGCCGGCGGCCCGGGTCATGATCGTCATGCCCAGCGGCATCAGCATGCCGCCGCCGAGGCCCTGGAGGACGCGGAAGGCCACGAGCGACTCGATGCTCCAGGCCGTGGCGCACAGCACCGAGCCGATGGTGAACAGGCCGATCGCGGCCATGTAGAGGCGCTTGGTTCCGAAGCGGTCGGCCGCCCAGCCCGTGAGCGGGATGACCGCGGCGAGCGCCAGCGTGTAGCCGGTCACGGACCACGCGACGGTGGACAGCTCGGAGACGTCGAACGCCTCCTGGAACGTCGGCAGGGCCACGTTCACGACGGTGATGTCGAGGATCGACATGATGGCGCCGAGGACGACGACACCGGCGATCTTCAGGATGTCCGGGGTGATGCGGTCGTCGTCCGGGATGGAGGGTGCCGCACCGACGGCGGTCTGGTCAGACATGGTCTTCCTTCTCTGGCAGTCGCAAGGCGTCGCTCGCGAGGATCTGGCCGAGGACCCTGTGCAGGTCTTCGGCGTGCTGGGGGTCGAGCCGGTCCGCGACGACGCGCAGGGCCCGACGCTTGTGCTCCATCTGCTCGTCCACGAAGTCGAAGCCGTGCTTGGTGAGGCCCACGAGCTTCACCCGACGGTCCTCCGGACTCTCGTGGCGCTCGAGGGCGCCGAGCTTGACGAGCTGGTCGACGGTGCGACCTGAGGCAGCCACCGAGAGACCGATGGCGGTCGCGATCTCGTTGATCGCGAGGGGGCGGTCGGCGTGGGCGACGGTGAACATCGCTCGCGCCTGCGACATGGAGAGGTCGAGCTCGACGAGCTGGTCGAGGCCCTCGGAGTGCACACAGCTCATGAGTCTCTGGACGAACGCCTCCAGGCGCTCGTACACCGCTCCGCGTTCGATGGTCACCGGAAGATGCTAACGCACATGCAACCATTGTGACCACGCGATGATTGTGATCTGCATCTAGTTTCGACGCTGGTGCCGCCATGTGGCAGGAGCACGTCCACCGGCCGACTAGACTTCTGGGGGCCCTCCGGCCTCAGCCGGCCCCGGCTCCCCTGTCATCCAGCGCGAGGAACTCCCTGCATGTCCACCCGTCTCGATCTGCGCAACGTCGCGATCGTCGCCCACGTCGACCACGGCAAGACCACCCTCGTCGACGCCATGCTCCAGCAGCAGGGTGCCTACACCGACCACCAGGAGGTCACCGACCGGGTCATGGACTCCGGCGACCTCGAGCGCGAGAAGGGCATCACGATCCTCGCGAAGAACACCGCCGTCCGCTACGCGGGCCCCGGTGCTCCTGAGGGCGGCGTGACGATCAACATCATCGACACCCCCGGCCACGCCGACTTCGGTGGTGAGGTCGAGCGCGGCCTGTCCATGGTCGACGCCGTGGTCCTGCTCGTCGACGCGTCCGAGGGCCCACTGCCCCAGACGCGCTTCGTGCTGCGCAAGGCGCTCGCCGCGAAGATGCCGGTCATCCTCGTGGTCAACAAGGTCGACCGTCCCGACTCGCGCATCGCCGAGGTCGTCGACGAGACCTACGAGCTGTTCCTCGACCTGCTGCCCGAGGACGCCGGTGACGACGCCCTCGACTTCCCCGTCGTCTACGCGTCGGCCCGCGCCGGTCGTGCCTCGCTGAACAAGCCCGACGACGGCGGCCTGCCCGACAACGAGAACCTGGTCCCGCTGTTCCAGACGATCATGGACGCCGTGCCGGCCCCCGAGTACACCGAGGGCGCGCCGCTGCAGGCGCACGTCACGAACCTCGACTCCTCGCCCTTCCTCGGCCGCCTCGCGCTGGTCCGCGTCAAGGAGGGCACGCTCAAGAAGGGCCAGCAGGTCGCGTGGATGAAGCGCGACGGCTCGGTCGAGCGGGTCAAGGTCACCGAGCTGCTCATCACCGAGGCGCTCGAGCGCAAGCCCGGCGAGTCCGCCGGTCCGGGCGACATCGTCGCCATCGCCGGCATGGCGAGCATCAACATCGGCGAGACGCTGGCCGACCCGGAGAACCCGGTCGCCCTGCCGCTGATCCACGTCGACGAGCCGGCCATCTCCATGACGATCGGCACCAACCAGTCGCCGCTCGCCGGCCGCGAGAAGGGCACGAAGGTCACGGCCCGCCTCGTCAAGGACCGTCTCGACGCCGAGCTCATCGGCAACGTGTCGATCCGCGTGCTGCCCACCGACCGCCCCGACGCGTGGGAGGTGCAGGGTCGTGGCGAGCTGGCCCTCGCGATCCTCGTCGAGCAGATGCGGCGCGAGGGCTACGAGCTGACCGTCGGCAAGCCGCAGGTGGTCACCAAGGAGATCGACGGCAAGCTGCACGAGCCCGTCGAGCGCCTGACCATCGACGCGCCCGAGGAGTACCTCGGTACCATCACGCAGCTGCTGGCCGTCCGCAAGGGCCGCATGGAGCAGATGATCAACCACGGCACCGGCTGGGTCCGCATGGAGTTCCTGGTCCCCGCCCGCGGCCTGATCGGCTTCCGCACGGAGTTCCTCACCGACACCCGCGGCACCGGCATCGCGCACCACATCTCCGAGGGCTACGAGCCCTGGTTCGGCGAGATCTCGACCCGCCCGTCGGGCTCGCTCGTGGCCGACCGGGCCGGTGCGGTCACCTCGTTCGCGATGACCAACCTGCAGGAGCGCGGCGTGCTGTTCGTCGAGCCCGCCACCGAGGTCTACGAGGGCATGATCGTCGGCGAGAACTCCCGTGACGACGACATGGACGTCAACATCACCAAGGAGAAGAAGCAGACCAACATCCGCTCGGCGACGTCGGACAACTTCGAGAAGGTCATCCCGCCGAAGCGCCTGTCGCTCGAGCAGTGCCTGGAGTTCTGCCGTGAGGACGAGTGCGTGGAGGTCACCCCCACCCACGTGCGCATCCGCAAGGTGATCCTGAACGCCTCCGAGCGCGCCCGCGCCGCGAAGTCGCGCCGCTGACGCACCTCGCCCGTCGAACGGGGCACCTCCCACCCGGGAGGTGCCCCGTTCGCATGCCTCCCCGGCCGACGACGTGCTCCCGTCCCGGACACGTGCGGGGCGTTCGCGACCTGCTGAGTCACCCGGAAGTGTCCCAGACGGAGGGACGGGTCAGGCCTCCTGCAGGTACTCCAGCTGGGCGCGGACGCTGAGCTCGGCGGCGTCCCACAGGACGGGGTCGACGTCGGCGTAGACGTGCTCGACGACGGCGCGCGGGGTCGTGCGACCGGCCTCGACCGCGGCGCGCACCTGGTCCAGGCGTTCCTGCCGGTGGTCGACGTACTGGTCGAGCACCGCGGCGGCGTCGTCCACGACAGGTCCGTGGCCGGGCAGGAGGCGACCGGCGGTGCCCTCCTCGACCAGCTGGCGCAGCTTGGCGAGGGAGTCGAGGTAGGGCCCGAGGGCGCCGTCGGGGTGGGCCACCACGGTGGTGCCGCGCCCCAGGACCGTGTCACCGGTGAGCACCGACGGCTCGTCGAGCAGGCGCAGGCAGGCGGAGTCGCGGGTGTGGCCCGGCGTCAGCACCACCTCCAGGCGCAGGCCGTCGACATCGATCTCCTCGCCGTCGACGAGGGGCGGCGCGCCCGAGCAGAACCGCTCGGACACCGCACGCGCCGGCGCCCCGGTCCGCTCGCCGAACGTGGCGAAGGCATCGGTGTGGTCGCCGTGGTGGTGCGTGTACAGGACGAGGGCCACCTCGCCGGCGACCTCGAGCACGGCGTCGAGGTGGGCTGCGTCGTCGGGGCCGGGGTCGACGACGACCGACCGGGCGGCGCCGGGCTCCCGCAGGATCCACGTGTTGGTGCCCTCGAGCGTCATGATGCCCGGGTTGTCGGCCCGCACGACCGACGCACGCTCGGTCACCGTCACAGCGTCAGCCATGGGTCTCCTCCTCGATCGGGTTGTCGAGGAACCACTCCCCGTCGACGTTCACCAGCTTCGGCTCGATGGGCCGGATCTCGCGCGACGCGGCCTCGTCCACGACGCCGGCGGGGTCGACCCGCACCAGCTCGCGACAGGTGATCCAGGTCGGCGGCAGCATGGCCGCCTCCCCCGCCTTGACCTTCTCGAGGACCGACGCGATCGGGGCCCACACCGCGCGGTCGGCCTCACCGGGCAAGGTGCCCACGCTCTGCCCCCGCGGGACGGCCGCGACGAAGAACCGGGTGTCGTACCGACGTGGCTCGAAGGCCGGGGTGATCCAGTGCGCCCACGCGCCGAGCAGGTCCGAGCGGAGCACCAGACCTCGGCTGCCCAGGAAGTCGCCGAAGCTCAGCTCGCCGGCGTCGAGGTCGAGCCGGGCCTTCTGCAGCTCCGGGGAGGACGTGTCGGCCACGACCGACCCGGCGTCGGTGCCGGCGAACAGGATCCCGGACTCCTCGAAGGTCTCGCGCACCGCGGCCACCACCAGCGCCCGCGCCGTGTCGGGGTCGCACCCCAGCCGGTCGCCCCACTGGCTCGACGTCGGCCCCGCCCAGCCGACGACCTCGCGGTCGGACTCCTGGAGCCCACCGCCGGGGAAGACGTACATGCCCGGCGCGAAGGCCATCGACGCCTGGCGCCGCAGGAGGTAGGTCTCGGGACCACCTGCACTGGGCCTCAGCAACGCGATGGTCGCGGCGTCGCGCGTCGGCGCGGCCGTGCCGTCCCACGTCGCCACGCGGTCACGGAACGACGCCGGCATGGGCACCCGCACGGTCAGCCGACCTCGACCACGAGCTCGACCTCCACCGGTGCGTCGATCGGCAGCACCGGCACGCCCACCGCGCTGCGTGCGTGCACGCCGGCCTCGCCGAACACGTCGCCGAGCAGCTCGCTCGCGCCGTTGGCCACGACCGGCTGCCCCGTGAAGTCGGGCGTGCTGGACACGAACACCGTGACCTTCACGATCCGCACGACGTCGTCGAGCGAGCCGACGACGGACTTCACGGCGGCGAGCGCATTGAGGGCGCACTGGCGCGCGCAGTCCTGTGCCTCCTCGGCCGACACCTCGCCACCGACCTTGCCCTTGGCGACGAGCTCGCCGTCGACCAGCGGCAGCTGACCGGCGGTGAACACGTGCTGCCCGGACCGCACCGCCGGGACGTAGGCAGCGAGCGGCGGCACCACCTCGGGCAGCGTGAGCCCGAGGTCGGCGATCCGCCGCTCGATGCCGTCGCTCACGACTGGACCGGTCGCTTGAAGTAGGCCACCAGGTTCTCGGGGTTCATGCCCGGCACGATCTGCACGAGCTCCCACCCGTCCCGGCCGAAGTTGTCGAGGATCTGCTTGGTCGCGTGCACCAGCACCGGTGCCGTCAAGTACTCCCACTGCGTCATGCGCCCGACTCTAGCCGCGACCGGTCCGGGTGCGACGGCGCCGTTCTCGGGAGGGGGCGAGCGGCGGCCCTCACATCCTTCTCGTTTCCAGGACAGGAGACCCGGTCGCGTGGAAAGGTCACACCATGTCGATCTTCCCCACGACACGGATCGGCCGCGCCCTCGTGGTGTCGGCCGTCGTCGTCGGCGTGGCCAAGATCGTCCCGTTCCTGCTGCAGGTGTTCTCGCTGACCGGCGACGAGCTCACCGAGCTCCCGCCGCTCACGCCGGCCGGCACCGACACGACCTTCCTGCTGGCCAACCCGGTGGCGTGGTTCCTCGCGGTGGCCGCCGCGGTCTACCTGGTGCTGGCCCTGCGCGACGTGGTCGTGCACCTCGTCAGCCCGCCGCCGCCGCCGCCGTCACGGGCACGGGCACGGGCACGGGCACGGACGACCGCCGCGCGCTCGGGGACCAAGCGCACCACCGCCACGACCTCCACCCGGCGCCCACCGTCCGGACGGACGGCGACCACCCGCGCCGCCAAGCCGCAGCCGAAGCCCCGCGCCGCTGCGGCCACGCGGAGCGCCGCGAGGCCCGCACCCCGCACGACGACGAAGCGCGGCTCCACGACCACCGGTCGCACCGGCACCGCACGCCGGCCCGCCTCGCGCCGCTGAGATCCATTCGGCTCGCCGCCTCCGACGACGTCGGTAGGCTCGTCCCGTGACCGTCTGGACCCCGCTGCACGTCGTCACCGGCAAGGGTGGGACGGGCAAGACCACCGTGGCCGCCGCCCTCGCCACGGCCCTGGCCAGCCGTGGGCGGCGCGTGCTGCTGTGCGAGGTCGAGGGACGCCAGGGCATCGCCCAGCTCTTCGACGTGGCGCCCCTGCCGTACGAGGAGCGCAAGATCGCGTCCGGCCTCGACGGCGGCGAGGTCTACGCGCTCGCGATCGACCCCGAGGCCGCGCTGCTGGAGTACCTGCAGATGTTCTACCGGCTCGGCCGGGCCGGCAAGGCGCTCGACAAGTTCGGCATCATCGACTTCGCGACCACCATCGCCCCCGGCGTCCGCGACGTGCTGCTCACGGGCAAGGTCTACGAGACCGCCCGTCGGCAGGGCTCGGACCGCTACGACGCGATCGTCATGGACGCACCTCCCACCGGCCGCATCACCCGGTTCCTCAACGTGAACAGCGAGGTGGCCGGCCTGGCCAAGGTCGGGCCGATCAAGCGCCAGGCCGACTCGATCATGCAGCTCATGCGCGCCCGGTCGACGCACGTGCACCTCGTGACGGTGCTCGAGGAGATGCCGGTGCAGGAGACGATCGACGGCATCGCCGAGCTGCAGGGCGCCCGGCTGCCCGTGGGGCACGTGCTGCTCAACCTGGTGCGCCCCGAGCTGATCACCGCCCCCACGCGCGAGGCGCTCGCGTCGGGGAGCCTCGACGACGCAGCCGCCGGGGCGGCGCTGGAGTCGGCGGCCCTGCCCGGCGACGCCGCAGGACCGCTCCTCGCCCAGGGGCGGGCGCACGTCGAGCGGCAGCAGCTCCAGGAGGAGCAGCGCGAGGTCATCGGCGACTGCGGGCGTCCGCTCGTCGAGCTTCCGCTGCTCGGCGACGGCGTCGACCACGGCGCGCTCTTCGAGCTGGCCCGGATCCTCGACGACTCGATCGACCTGAAGGGCGGCACGGCATGAGCGGGCGCTCCTCCTCCACCGCCAAGGGCGGCGCAGCGAAGCGTCGCTCGCGTCAGCCGGCCCGCGGCCTACCCGGGTCGGCGGCGGGCCGCATCGACGTCGACGCGATGCTGGCGGACCGCACCGTCCAGATCATCGTGTGCTGCGGGTCCGGCGGCGTGGGCAAGACCACCACGTCGGCGGCGCTCGCGCTGCGCGCGGCCGAGCAGGGCAGGCGGGTGTGCGTGCTGACGATCGATCCCGCCCGGCGGCTCGCGCAGGCGATGGGGCTCACCGAGCTCGACAACACCCCGCGACCCGTCGCCGACGTGGACACGTCGGCCGGTGGCTCGCTCGACGCCATGATGCTCGACATGAAGCGGACCTTCGACGAGGTCGTCGAGGCGCACGCCACCGCCGAGAAGGCGCAGCAGATCCTGACCAACCCCTTCTACGTGGCGCTGTCGAGCTCGTTCGCGGGCACGCAGGAGTACATGGCCATGGAGAAGCTCGGCCAGCTGCACGCCGCAGCGAGCGACGACCCCGAGGTGCCCGACTGGGACCTGATCGTCGTCGACACGCCCCCGTCGCGGTCGGCGCTGGACTTCCTGGACGCCCCCGAGCGGCTGTCGAGCCTGCTCGACGGACGGTTCATCAAGCTGCTGCTCGCGCCCGCCAAGGGTCCGGCACGGCTGCTGAGCGCGGGCTTCGGCATCGTCACGAGCGCGTTGAACAAGGTGCTCGGCGCCCAGGTGCTCACGGACGTGCAGACGTTCGTGGCCGCCTTCGACACCCTGTTCGGCGGCTTCCGCCAGCGCGCCGAGGCCACCTACTCGCTCCTGCAGGCCGACGGCACGGCGTTCCTCGTCGTCGCCGCACCCGAGCCGGACGCGATGCGCGAGGCGGCCTACTTCGTGGAGCGGCTCGCCCAGGAGGACATGCCGCTGGCCGGGCTGGTCGTCAACCGGGTGCACGAGCGCGCGCCCGGCGGCCTGACCGCGGCCGACGCCGAGAGCGGGGCCGGTCGACTCCGCGAGTCCGGGACCGGCGCCTACGACGAGGCCGTGGCCGAGCTGCTCGACGTGCACGCCGACCGCGAGCGGGTCGCAGCGCGCGAGGAGAAGGTGCAGCGTCGGTTCACCGGCAGCCACCCGAGGGTGCCCACGGTGCCCGTGGCCGCGCTCCCCACCGACGTTCACGACCTCGACGGCCTGCGACGCATCGGCGAGCTCATCGCCGGGCGGTGACGCACCCGTCCGGGCCGAGGCTCGGACGCCGGACGGCTACGAGCTGACGGTACTGCTCAGACGGCCGTGCTCAGGCGGTCTGCTGCAGGATGCTGCGCCACGTGGCCACGTTCGGCCGACGACGCAGCAGCGCACGACGCTCGCGCTCGGTCATGCCGCCCCAGACGCCCCACTCGATCCGGTTGTCGAGCGCCTCCGCGAGGCACTCGGCCCGGACGGAGCAACCGCCGCAGACCTGCTTGGCGCGGTTCTGCTCAGCGCCCTTGACGAACAGTGCGTCGGACTTGCCACGGCACGCGGCCTGGCCGGCCCAGTTCTGGTTCCACCCCATGGTGATCAACCTCCCGAGAGTCGGCCCCGAGGCCGACAAGGTTTCTCTAACAAAGAGAACGCTAAGAGCGTTCAGGTTCGGGTGGCAGACCCCATCGTGCCCAACTATGAGTAGTCCTAAGGGACTATGGTCCTGTCGAATCCAGGACCTTCCGGGACCACGGCGCCCTCGACGTCGCGTCCCGCGATCCTCAGGAACGTTCCGTATCCTGGGCCACATGCCTTGGGACGACCTCACCGACAACGTCCGGCGGATCGCCCAGACGCCGCCCCCCACCTCGAGCCGCGCCTCGCTCGTGGGGACCATGATCGTGCTCGCCGTCGCGGCGGGCGTCCTCGTGGCCGCCGTGGTCATCCCGGGCACGGCGTTCGTGGCGGCCACCGCCAACGACGTCACGCGCGACGTGGTCGAGCTGCCACTGGAGCTCGACGACGTGCCCAACCCTCAGACCACCCGCCTCTACGCGTCCGACGGCACCCTCCTGGCGTACTTCTACGAGGAGAACCGCCAGGACGTCCCGCTCGACCAGATCGCGGGCACGATGCAGAACGCGATCATCTCCATCGAGGACAACCGGTTCTACGAGCACGGCGCCCTCGACCTCAAGGGCACGCTGCGCGCCCTGGTCAACAACGCGTCGGACGGCCAGACCCAGGGCGGATCGACGATCACCCAGCAGCTGGTCAAGCTGACGCTGGTGCAGCAGGCCACCACGAAGGAGCAGATCCGCGCGGCCACCGCCAAGTCCACGGCCCGCAAGGTGCGCGAGCTCAAGCTGGCGATCAACTACGAGGAGTCCCACACCAAGAAGGAGATCCTCGAGCGCTACCTGAACATCGCGTACTTCGGTGACAGCGCCTACGGCATCAACGCCGCCGCGTACCACTACTTCTCGGTCTCCCCCGACCAGCTGACGGTCAAGCAGGCCGCCACGCTCGCGGGCCTCGTGAAGAACCCCGAGGAGTTCAACCCGCGGGTCTACCCCGAGCGCGCCCTCCAGCGACGCAACACCGTGCTGCAGGTCCTCGCCACCCAGGGCAAGATCACCCAGTCCCAGGCAGACGAGCTGATCGCCTCGCCGCTCGACCTCAAGCTCACGCGCTTCCCGAACGGCTGCGTGGAGTCCGTCGCCGCGTTCTCCTGCGACTACATCCGCCAGTACCTGCTCGACGAGGAGGCGCTCGGCGCCACCGTCCAGGAGCGTCAGGCACGTCTCGAGCGCGGCGGGCTCACCATCAAGTCCAACATCGACGTGCGCATGCAGAAGGCCATCAACAAGGCCGTCAAGAACCGCGTCGGCGCGAAGGACAAGGCCATCGGCTCCCTCGCGCTCGTCGAGCCCGGCACCGGCAACGTGCGCGGCATCGCGCAGTCCAAGCCGATGGGCCGCGACAAGAAGGCCGGGCAGACCTACCTCAACTTCTCCGTGCCGGCCAAGTACGGCCAGTCCGGCGGCTTCCAGGCCGGCTCGACGTTCAAGTACTTCACCGCGATCGCGGCCCTGAAGGACGGCATCCCTCCGTCCAAGTCGTACCGGTCGCCCCAGACGATGAAGATCCCCACCGGGACCTACTACGACTGCGAGGGACGCGGCACCGGAACGTGGGACGTCAAGAACTCCACCGGCTCCGGCACCTTCAACATGGTCACGGGACTCCGGCGGTCGGTGAACACCTACTTCGCCCAGCTCGAGAAGGACGCCGGCCTCTGCAACACGGTCAAGGCGGCCGAGTCGATGGGCATCACGGTGCCGGAGACGAACCAGGTCCCGTCCTTCACCCTCGGTGTCACGTCGGTCAGCACCCTCGACATGGCCGCCGCCTACGCCGCGGCTGCGTCGGGTGGCGAGTACTGCGCCCCGCGCCCGGTCAACGAGGTCCTCGACGCCAACGGCGAGTCGCTCAAGAAGTACCCCGAGCAGTGCGAGCGGGTCATGAGCAAGGACGTCGCAGCCCAGGTCAACGACATCCTGCGAGGCCTCCAGCAGCCCGGCGGCTTCGGCTTCCAGAACGGCACCGGGCTCGGCATCGACTCCGCGGCCAAGACCGGCACCACGAACAGCAGCCAGGCCGTCTGGTACGTCGGCTACACGCCCGAGCTGGCCGCCGCGTCGATGATCGCGGGCGTCAACAGCAAGGACAACCCGGCGAGCCTCGTCGGCGTCACGCTCAAGGGCGCGCCCGTGAGCTTCTCCCAGGCCGGCGGCTCCTCGCTGTCTGGTCCGATGTGGAAGGACGCCATGGGGACGATCCAGGACTACCTGAGCCCCGAGCGCTTCGACCCGCCGCCGCGGCGCCAGGCCGCGCGGAGCACGGGCGGCAGCAACGACGACGACCGCGCCGACGCCCCGACGACCACGCGGCGCGACACCGAGCAGCAGCCCGCACCCCGCGGCAACGGGAACGGCAACGGGAACGGGAACGGCGACCGCGACTGACCAGCAGCGAGCAGGGGTTGCTCGTCGCGGGACCCGGCACGTGGGCGGTGACCCGCGCGGGCGGTAGGAGGGTCGCGCTCTCACGCGTCGGGAGGTAGGGCGCGCGCGGATACCGAGCCGGTGCCTGCGTGCCACCTGCGTCCGAACCGCCGGCGACGCGCGCCACCTACCTCCCGCCGTGCCGGCACCGCGCCGGCCCGGCGCCCTCCCTCAGGCGCCGAGCGCCTTCTTGACCTCGGCGGCCACCACGCCGCCGTCGGCGCGACCCTTGACCTGCGGCTGCAGCGCGCCCATGACCCGGCCCATGGCCTTCATGCCGTCGCCGGCCACGCCGAGCTGCTCGATGGTCGACGTGACGAGCGCGCGGACCTCGTCGGCCGACAGCTGCTCGGGCAGGTACTCGGCCAGGACGGCGGCCTCGTCGCGCTCCTTCTGGGCCAGCTCGGGACGGTTGCCCACCTCGAAGGCCTCGGCGGCCTCGCGACGCTTCTTGGCCTCGGACGTGAGCACGGTCAGCACGTCGTCGTCCGTCAGCTCGCGGGCCTCCTTGCCGGCCACCTCCGCGTTGGTCACGGCGGTGAGGACCATGCGCAGCGTGCTCGAGCGCAGGGCGTCGCGGGCCTTCATCGACGCGGTGAGATCGGAACGGAGGCGGTCCTTCAGGGCTGACATGACCACATCCTCTCACCGCGGGCGAGCGCCGTTCGGCCACGCACCTAGGCTGGGAGCATGAGGGCATCGGTGGCGGCTCGGCCCGTGGTGGTGGGAGCCGGTGTGATCGGTGCCGGCGCGGCCGCTCTGGGCTACGCCTGGTGGGAGGCGCGGTGGTTCGCGCTGAGGCTCGTGTCCGTGCCGGTGCTGCCGTCGGGCGCCCGCCCGCTCAAGGTCCTGCACCTGTCCGACGCGCACCTGACGCCGGCCCAGGGGCGCAAGGCCGACTGGCTGCGGTCCCTGGCCGACCTCGAGCCCGACCTGGTGGTCAGCACCGGCGACCACCTCGCCCACCACGACGCGGTCCCCCCGCTGCTGGAGGCCTACGGGGAGCTGCTGGAGCGCCCCGGCGTGTTCGTGTTCGGCTCCAACGACTACTTCGCCCCGGTGCCCAAGAACCCTCTCAAGTACCTGACCGGTGGCACCGGGACCCAGGTCGGGGGCACGTGGGAACGCGCCGCGACCCTCCCCTTCGAGGACCTGCGCGAGGGCCTGGCCGAGCACGGCTGGCTCGACCTGAACAACGCGACCGGGTCGCTCACCGTCGACGGGCGGCGCCTCACGTTCGCCGGGGTCGACGACCCGCACCTGGAGCTCGACGACCTCGCGGCCGTCCCGCCGGCCGCGTCCCTCGGGGCCGACGCCGACCTCGCGGTGGCCGTGGCGCACGCACCGTACCTGCGGGTGCTCGACCACGCCTCCCGCCAGGGGTACCCGCTCGTCCTGGCCGGGCACACCCATGGCGGCCAGCTGTGCGTGCCCTTCGTGGGCGCACTGGTGACCAACTGCGACCTCGACCGGGCCCGCGTGAAGGGCCTGAGCACGCACCAGGTCGCCGGCTCGTCGCCGTCGTGGCTGCACGTGTCGGGCGGGCTCGGCACCTCACCGTTCGCGCCGGTCCGCTTCGCCTGCCGACCCGAGGCCACCCTGCTCACCCTCACTGCGATAGACTCAGCGGGTTCGTCCTCCTAGCGAGGACAGCGCCGGGGTGTGGCGCAGCTTGGTAGCGCGCGTCGTTCGGGACGACGAGGCCGCAGGTTCAAATCCTGTCACCCCGACCCAGCTCCTTCGGGATCCGAAGCCCCTGGACCACCACGGTCCGGGGGCTTCGTCGTGCGTGCGCTCCCCGACCCGGACGACGTGCGCTGTGACACACTGACACCATGGTCGAGGAGGGCACGACGCAGGCCGACGGTGCCGGCAGCACCCAGCCGCGCGTGGTCAAGAAGATCGTCAAGAAGACGGTGGTGCGCCCCGGTGCCCCCGCGTCGAGCACGGCTCGACCCGTCCGGCCTGCAGCGCCCAAGGCCTCGGCCGTCTCGCGACTCAAGGGCAAGGACTCGCGCGCCACGGATCCGTCCGACGACGAGGCCGTCGAGCAGCCGGTGACGGCGCCGCAGCCCCAGCGCAGCGGTCCGCGCACCACCATCGACGTCGGGGCCGCCCTCGGGAGCGCACGCGGACGTGCGACCGACGCCCTGCACGGGACCGGCGACCTCGCGCGGCGGCTCGGCTTCGCGGTCCGCGACCGCAGCGAGGACGCCGTGTGGGCGGTGCGCGACTACCGGCTCCCCACCGTCCCACCGTTGCGCGCCTCCCTGGTCACCGGGCTGGTCGCCGGGCTGCTGATCACGGCCGGCGGCTGGGCGTGCCTCAACCTGTTCAGCGCGGTGCGCGGCACCTCGGCGGGCGGCGCCTTCTGGGGCGGCCTGGCCGTCCTGGTCGTGGTCGGCCTCGCCTACGAGATCGGCTCCCGGCTGCTCATCGCGTTCGGCGTGCAGCAGGCGCGCGCGGTCCTCGCGCTCTCCGTGATGCTGGTGGCCGTCCTCGTGATGCTGCTGTTCCTGGAGCCCGTCGACGGGCCCTGGGCGTGGTTGATCGTGCCGGGCCTCATGACCGCCACGGTTCCGCTGGTGCAGCGACTCCTGGTGTGGACCGCGAGCGACGTCCGCCCGGACGACGACGCCGTGCGTTGAGCCGCCACCCCGTACTCCAGGAGCACTCCGCATGACCGGTACCGATCGCAGCCCCGAGGTCCTGTGGCGCCCCGACCCCGACGCCGCACCGCGCATCGCCGACTTCGCCCGCACGGTCGGCATCGACCCGCACGACTACGACGCCCTGTGGCGCTGGTCCGTCGCGGAGCCCGACGCGTTCTGGCGGGCCGTGTGGCGGTTCTTCGACGTCCCCGGCGACGGGGAGCCCTCCCCTGCCCTGGCCGACGCCTCCATGCCGGGTGCGGTCTGGTTCCCGGACGTGCGGCTCAACTACGCCGAGGCGATGCTGCGGCTCCCCGGCCGGGCCGACGACGACGTGGTCGTCGTGGCGCGCTCGCAGTCGCGGGCCGACGTCCGGCTCACGGCGGCGCAGCTGCGTGACCAGGTGGCCCGTGCTCGCGCCGGGCTGCAGCGCGCCGGCGTGGTCCGTGGGGACCGGGTCGCCGCCTACGCCCCGAACGTGCCCGAGACGCTCGTGCTGCTGCTCGCGGCAGCCAGTCTGGGAGCGGTCTTCAGCTCCTGCGCCCCCGAGTTCGGGGTCCAGAGCGTCGTCGACCGCTGGAAGCAGACCGAGCCCACGGTCGTGCTGGCCGTCGACGGCTACCGCTACGGCGCGAAGCCGGTGGACCGGCGCGGCGAGGTCGCCGACATCGTCGACGCGCTCCCGAGCGTGGAGACCCTCGTGTGGCTGCCGTACCTGGAGCCCGGGGCGCCCGCGCCCGCGATCGACGGCACCGGCACGACGACGTGGGACGAGCTGCTGGGTGAGCCGGGCGAGCTCGCGTTCGAGCGGCTGCCGTTCGACGCACCGCTCTACGTCCTCTACTCCTCCGGCACGACCGGCCTGCCGAAGCCCATCGTCCACGGTCACGGTGGCATCACCCTCGAGCACCTCAAGTCGCTGGGCCTGCACCACGACTTCGGCGCCGACGACGTGTTCTTCTGGTTCTCCACCACTGGCTGGATGATGTGGAACCTGCTCGTCTCGGGCCTGCTGACCGGCTCGACGATCGTCCTGTGGGACGGCAACCCGGCCCACCCCGACCTCGGGCAGCTGTGGCGCGACGCCGACGAGCTGGGCGTCACGTACTTCGGCACGAGCGCGCCGTTCCTGCTGCAGTGCCGCAAGGAAGGGATCGTGCCGCGCGAGATCGGCGACATGTCGACTTTGCGCGGCGTCGGGTCCACCGGGGCACCGCTGCCGGCCGAGGGCTTCCGCTGGGTCTACGACGCGGTGGGCGAGCACGTGCACCTGCAGTCCGTCTCGGGCGGCACCGACGTGTGCGCCGCGTTCGTGGGCGCCTCCCCCACCGTTCCCGTGTACGCCGGCGAGATCTCGTGCCGCTGCCTGGGCGCGGCGGTCGAGTCCTTCGACGAGGACGGCGAGCCGGTCGTCGGGTCCCTCGGCGAGCTCGTCATCACCGGTCCGATGCCGTCCATGCCGGTGGGCTTCTGGGGCGACGACCACGGCTCGCGCTACCGGGCCGCCTACTTCGAGGACATCGAAGGGGTGTGGCGCCACGGCGACTGGATCACCATCACCGAGCGCGGCACCTGCACCATCACCGGCCGCAGCGACGCGACCCTCAACCGCGGCGGCGTGCGGCTCGGGACCGCCGAGTTCTACACCGTCGTCGAGAGCCTGCCCGAGGTGAACGACAGCCTGGTCGTGCACCTCGAGGACGACGAAGGGGGAGCCGGGACGCTCGTGCTGCTGGTGTCACTCGCCGACCCCGACGGCACCGACGTCGAGGCCCTGCGCACGAGCGTGGCCCGAGAGCTGCGCACCCGGCTGTCGCCGCGCCACGTCCCCGACGAGCTGCACGTGGTGAGGGCGCTGCCCCGCACGCTCTCGGGCAAGAAGCTCGAGGTGCCGGTCAAGAAGATCCTGCGTGGAGTCCCGGCCGACGAGGCCGCCACGCGAGGCGCCCTCGCCGACCCCTCGGCCCTCGACGAGGTCGCTGCGGTCGCCGCATCGCGATGAGCCCCGAGCGCAAGGTCGTCCTCATCGGCATGCCGATGGGTCTGCTCATGACCGGGGGCGGGGTGCTCATGGCCGCGACGGCGTCCGGAGGCGACGCGCCGATGGGCGCGACGGTCGGGCTCATGGGCGCGGCCTTCCTCATGGCCGTCGTCTACATCCTCCTCCCCCGCCGCCCGGTCACGCCGAGGGTCGTCGACGGGAGCATCGTCATCGACGGCAGTCCCTGGCCGTGGCGGTTCCTCTGCGTCCTCACGGTCGGCACCACGGCGGCGGCGGTGCTGGCCACCGTCGCGCTGGGGGACCCCAGCGTCCTCGGTGACTCGTCCGGGCGCCGCTCGCCCGTCGTCCTGCTCGGCCTGTGGCCCGTGGGGGCCTGGCTCTGGTTCGTCACCGTCCGCGGCCGGACCCGGCAGCGTGTGACGGTGCGCGGCGACGTCGTGACCCTGCACGAGGGCCGGCGCAGCACGCAGGTGCGCGCCACGCGGCGACGCGTCCGGGTGGGCAGCGGCGACACCGCCCGCTCGCAGTCGGTGGTCGTGCGCGCACCCGCCCGAGAAGGCGAGCTCGTGCTCGCGAGCCGGTCGTTCGGCACCACGCCCGAGCACCTCGTCGACGCCCTGAGGGCCGCGCTGCCGGAGTGAGCGGGCCAGGCGTGGCCCGCACCGACCAGGTGCGCCTGGTCACGACGGGCCATTCCTGCGCAAGACTTGCTCACGGCCGTCGCACCACTCCTACGCTGAGCGGGCCCGCGCTCCGCCGGGCGCCATCTCCGTGAACGGACCGGTCCCATGCGCAAGCTCCTCGTCCTGCTCGTCGCCGCCCTCGTGGGCGTCGGCTCCACCCTGACGCTCGTGGCGCCCGCCCAGGCCGCGACGGGCGTCACCATCCGCACCATCGCGGACCCCAGCGCCGCGCCGGGCAAGACAGCGACCATCAAGCCGAGGTACTCCACCTCGGGCAAGGTCAAGGTGACCTACGCCCGCCTCACGGTGCGCCAGGGCAAGAAGGTCGTCGCCCGTGACAAGGCGTCCGTCGCCCTCAAGATCGCCGCGGACCCGAAGGTCTACTCGGTCACGACCGTCGTGAAGTACAAGGTCAAGAAGAAGGGCAAGTACGGCAAGACGATCACCAAGAGCAAGCGCCAGGACCTGTTCGCCTTCGCCTGCGCGACCGCCACGGCGCTCAAGACCATCACGTACAGCGACGCGCCCGGCGCCGGTACCACCTCGAGCGCCGTCGGGAAGGCGATCGGCAACCCGCAGGCCGGTGACGGCATCGCGCTCGGTGAGCTGTACGAGGGCGGCGACGAGGCCACCAAGACCGAGGTCGAGGGTCTCTACGGCAAGGGCTGGACGTCCACGGACGTCCTCGTGACGCTCGGCTACGCGCGTTGCGGCACGACGCCGACCGCGTTCGCGATCGAGTACCTGATGGCCGGCGAGACCGAGCCCCGCGCGTACCAGCTCGCGGCCGAGTAGCCCCGGCGCGAAGGCCCCGCACCGCTCGACGGCGGGGCCTTCGTGCGTGCGCCGGGTCAGCCGGGCGGTCTGGAGTAGCGCAGCAGCACCGGCGCCACACCGCTGCCGTCGAGGAAGAAGTCGGCGGTGGTGCTGCCGTCGCGTTGCCAGCCGCGGCGCTCGTAGACAGCCTGCGCGTCGCGGTTGTGCTGCATGACGACGAGCCGCATCGGGACACCGTCGGCGTCGGCCCACGCCTCGGCGACGTCGAGGAGGGCGCGTCCCGCGCCCGCGCCGCGCGCGTCGACCGCGACGAAGAAGCGGGTCAGCTCCCAGGCGTCGTCTGCACGCACGAGAGCGACCTGCCCGACGACCCGTCCGTCGAGCTGCGCCACCCACGCGACGTCGGTGCCGTCGAGCAGCCACTCGGCTGTCACCCGCGAGGCGCGGACGGGGTACGCATCGCGCTGGTGCACTCCCGCGAGCGCAGCGACCAGCGCGTCGGCGTCGGCGGGCCGGCGGGACCGGACCAGGAGATCGCTCACACCCACGTCAGCCGAGGAGGAGCTCGGCGATCTGCACCGTGTTGAGGGCCGCGCCCTTGCGCAGGTTGTCGCCGCTGACGAACAGCACGAGTCCCTTGCCCTCCGGCGCCGACTGGTCGGCACGGATGCGCCCGACCAGGCTCGGGTCGGCGCCCGCGGCCTGCAGCGGCGTGGGCACCTCGACCAGCTGCACCCCGGGCGCGCTGCCCAGGATCTCGGTGGCCCGCTCGGGGGTGAGGTCGCCCTCGAACTCGGCGTGGATGCTCAACGAGTGCCCCGTGAACACGGGCACGCGCACGCAGGTGCCGGCGACCCGGAGGTCGGGCAGGCCGAGGATCTTGCGCGACTCGTTGCGCAGCTTCTGCTCCTCGTCGGTCTCGTTGCTGCCGTCGTCCACCACGCTGCCGGCCATGGGCAGCACGTTGAACGCGATGGGCGCCACGTAGACGTCGGGGTCGGGGAACGCGACGGCGCTGCCGTCGTAGGCCAGCTCGTCGGCCTTCTCGACCACGGCGCGCGCCTGCCCGTGCAGCTCGCGCACGCCGGCGATGCCCGACCCCGAGACCGCCTGGTACGACGCGACGACCAGGCGCACCAGCCCGGCCTCCTCGTGCAGCGGCTTGAGGACCGGCATGGCGGCCATGGTGGTGCAGTTCGGGTTGGCGATGATGCCGCGGCCACCCGGACCGTCGCCGGCGGGGATGGCCTCGGGGTTCACCTCGCTGACCACGAGCGGGATGCTCGGGTCCTTGCGGAACGCCGAGCTGTTGTCGACCACGGTCACGCCCGCGTCGGCGAAGCGCTGCGCGTGGGCCCGCGAGGTGGTGGCACCGGCGGAGAAGAGGGCGATGTCGAGACCCGATGGATCGGCCGTCTCGGCGTCCTCCACCGTGATCTCGCGGCCGGCGAACGGCAGCACCGTGCCGGCCGACCGGGCCGAGGCGAAGAAGCGGACCTCGTCGGCGGGGAAGCTCCGCTCCTCGAGGATCTGGCGCATCGCGACGCCCACCTGACCGGTGGCGCCCACGATGCCGATGCTGGCGCGACGGCTCATCGTCCGGTCCCTCCGTAGACCACGGCCTGGACCTCGTCGGTGCCCAGGTCGAACGCCGAGTGGGCGGCGCGGACCGCCTCCTCGACCTGGCTCTCGGCCACCACGACCGAGATGCGGATCTCCGACGTCGAGATCATCGCGATGTTGATCCCGGCGTCGGCCAGGGCCTGGAAGAACGTGGCCGTGATGCCGGGGGCCGAGCGCATGCCGGCGCCGACGATGGAGACCTTGCCGACGCTGTCGTCGTACTGGAGGCGCTCGAAGCCGACCTCGTCCTTGAGCCGCGCCAGGGCGGTCATGGCGGTCTGGCCGTCGGCCCGCGGCAGGGTGAACGAGATGTCGGTGAGCGCCGTGGCGGCGGCCGACACGTTCTGCACGATCATGTCGATGTTGATCTGGGCGTCGCCGAGCGCGCGCAGGATCGCCGCGGCGTAGCCGACCTTGTCGGGCACACCGACGACGGTGATCTTGGCCTCGGAGCGGTCGTGGGCCACTCCGCTGATGATCGCTTGCTCCATGGTGGGGTCCTTCGTGACGTCGTCGGCCTTGATGACCCACGTGCCGGGCTTGTCGGAGAACGACGACCGGACGTGGATGGGCATGTCGTTGCGGCGCGCGTACTCGACGCAGCGCAGGTGCAGGATCTTGGCGCCGTTCGCGGCCATCTCGAGCGTCTCCTCGTAGGAGATCTGCGGGATCTGGCGGGCGTCGGGGACGATCCGGGGGTCGGCGGTGAAGATGCCGTCGACGTCGGAGTAGATCTCGCAGACGTCGGCCCTGAGGGCCGCGGCCAGGGCCACGGCGGTCGTGTCGGACCCGCCACGGCCGAGCGTCGTGATGTCCTTCGTGGTCTGCGAGACGCCCTGGAAGCCCGCGACGATGGCGATGGCGCCCTCGGCGATCGCCTTCTCGATGCGACCGGGCGTGACGTCGATGATCTTGGCCTTGCCGTGCTCGGCGTCGGTGATCACGCCGGCCTGGGAGCCGGTGAACGAGCGGGCCTCCTGGCCGAGGTTGCCGATGGCCATGGCCAGCACGGCCATCGAGATCCGCTCGCCGGCGGTGAGCAGCATGTCGAGCTCACGGGCGGGCGGCAGCGGGGAGACCTCGTTGGCGAGGTCGATCAGCTCGTCGGTCGTGTCGCCCATGGCCGAGACGACCACGACGACGTCGTGACCGGCCTTCTTGGTGGCGACGATGCGCTGGGCGACCCTCTTGACGCTCGTGGCGTCGGCGACGGAGGAGCCACCGTACTTCTGGACGACAATGCCCACGACGATGTCCTTGAGGTGCGGGGGTGGGGTGGACCGTGCCAGGGCGACGCTGACCGGGCAACGTCGTCCATGCTACCGGCCTGCGACAGGCCGCCTCCACCGTCGTTCCTGCCGTGGGACCGCGAGATCGCGCCGAGGGCGTCGGCGCGATCTGCTGCGGGTGGGTCGTGCCTTGCGGCTGCGGTGTTTCGGGTGGGTCTTCGCCTGCTGCTACGTCGCTGTGGCTGCGAGTCGACCTGCGCTCCGAAAGGGCCTCGACCGGCGGGCGGGTACGGGCTCGGGCGAGCTCTCGGAGCGCGGCTCGGGGGACGCAAGATTCTGCGTTCGTATCGTTCGGATCGCTGTGCGCGAAGGCAGAATCCTGCGTCCGCCCGGGCCCTTCGTGCGTCGGGTGGGCAGAGATTCTCCCTTCGCGCGGGACGGTCCACGAGAAGGGAGAATCCCTGCCCTCCAGGTCCCCAGTTCGTCGCCACAATTCTCCCTTCGCGAGGCACGGTCCACACAAAGGAAGAATCATGCGTGGATCCCGCGCAGATGAAGAATCGTGGCCGCGCCCCGCAGACCCACCCGAGGCGAGACCCACCGCTCCGGTCGAGGCCCTTTCGGAGCGCAGGTCCACTCGCGGCCGCAGCGACGCACCACCACACGAAGCCTCACCCGCAGCGACGCAGCAGCCAGGACGGTCCCGCCGAGGCAGCGCAGCAACACGTGAGCACCCCCCGCGAGACGACGAACGGCGCGGACCCGACACCTCCAGGGGAAGAGGGTGCCGGGTCCGCGCCGCGCGCGGTTCCTCCGGTCAGGAGGTCTTGAGGGTCAGGCCATAGGCGCTGAGGATCTCGTTGACGGGCTGGAAGTACGTCGTCCCGCCGACCGAGCAGTTGCCGGAGCCACCGGAGGTGACGCCCTGAGCCTGGTTGCCGGAGATGGCCGATCCGCCCGAGTCGCCCGGCTCGGCGCACGCGGTGGTGCGGATGAGCCCGGTCACCGAGCCCTCGGCGTAGTTCACCGTGGAGTTGCGGGCCTGGATGGTGCCGCAGCGCCAGCCGGTCGTGGAGCCGGAGCGGCAGATCGACGACCCGATCGCCGCGTTGGAGGATCCGCGGACGGCGACGCTGCCGCCGCTGTAGTTGTTCACGGTGCCGGTGATCGACGCCGACGAGCGGATGAACGCGTAGTCGTTGCCGGGGAAGCTCGAGCCGGCGAACGTGCCGCTCGGCGACGAGGTGGTGCTGCCCGTGGTGCCGCAGTGACCGGCGCTCACGAAGCCGCCCGTGACGGCGAAGCCGATGGAGCAGCGCGCGCCGCCGATGTAGTAGGCGTCGCCGCCCTGGTAGAGCGGCTGCGGACGCTCGGGAGCGGCCTCGGCCTGGAACGCCTCTGCCGGCACCCCGGCCTTCTCGGCGAACGTCTCGGCAGCGGCGACGTCCTGCGTCGGAAGGACGACCTTGTTGGACTCGGCGTCGACGTACCAGCCGGCCACGGTGTCGGGAGCTGCGCTCTTCTTCGCGTTGAGGTCCTTCATGTAGCCGTTCAGCTCCGACGACGAACGCTCGACGGTGCGCGCCTCGGCGCCCTTCGCGGTGACGGCGTCGGCGGCGGCGGCATCGGTCACCGCGACGACGAGGGTGCCCTTCTTCGCGTCGTACCAGGAGCCGGCGTAGTCGGCGCCGAGGCTCTTGACGAGCGACTTCTCGGCCTTGGAGGCCTGGGCCTCGTCGGCGATGCGGGCCTTGGCCTGCGACTCCGAGAGTCCGAGGTCGCGCTCCATCGCGCCGAGCATGCTGACCTTGGGCGGGGCGTCGTCGGGTGACGGCGCGGCGCTGGCCTGCTGGCCGAGCGCCGTGGCCAGCACGGCGGCGACGGCCAGGGAGCCGAAGAGGGTTCGCTTGGGAGTCTTCACGGTGGATCTCCTTCGTCGTGGCGGCACGCTGGGGTCGCCAGGGTGCAGCCGTCCTGCGGAACGGACGGCTCGCCGCCACGCCCCACGCTGTCGTCCGGAGACGGGTTCGCCTCCGCAGCCCCCCCGAGGGGTTGGCAAGAACGTACTGTCAGTTCAGCCCTGGAGGGTCATACCGGAAGAGTCATACCGCGGGGGTGATGCCCGGGTCGTGCTGCTCGCCGAAGCCCGGGTTCCGGCCCAACCAGTCGGCGTAGACCGCGCTGCGCGCGACGAGGTCGCCGTGCGCCATGCGGACGGTGAGCAGCAGCTCGTCGGCGAAGGCAGCGCCGACGGAGTCGGGTCGCCAGCCGACGAGGTGGCGCCAGCTCAGGGGCACTCCGGCGAGCGGCTTGGTCACCAGCCCCGGGAGGACCCGCGTGGGCTGGCACAGCGCCACGGCCGTGCCGGACGCCACGAGGTCGATGCAGCTGGCCGCGTCGGCGACGTAGAGGCTGCGCGGCGCGAAGCCCTCGCGCGCGCAGGCAGCCGCGAAGCACTCCTGGAAGCAGCCGTCGCCCGGGGTGGCGGCCCAGCCGGTGGTGGCGAGGTCGGCGAGCGCGACCTCGTCGACGTCCGCCAGCGGGTGGTCCTGCGGGAGCATCACGAACACGGGGTCCACCGAGAACGTGCGCCACACCTGGCCGCGCTCCCCCGGCGTGCTGTCGCCTCCGCAGATGCCGACCACGGCGAAGTCGAGGCGCCCGTCGTCGAGCTCACGGGCCAGCTCGTCGGCCGACCACGAGGCGGTCGTGGAGACCTCGAGGTCGGGGTGCCGCTCCTCCAGCCGCTGGATGAGGGGCGCGAGGATGGCCGGCGACGAGGAGCCGATGGACAGGTGCTCGGGGGTGCTCCGCCCCCGTTCGGGGTCGTTCAACCGGGTGGCGTCGTCGAGCAGACCGGTCATGGCGGGCAGCAGCATGCGGGCCCGGGCGATGACCAGCTCGCCCAGCGACGTGGGCCGCACGCCGCGGTGGTCGCGGTCGAACAACGGGCCGCCCAGGGCACGCTCGATGCGGCTCAGCTGCGCGGTGAGCGCGGGCTGCGCGACACCCAGCTCGGCGGCGGCCTTCGTGACGCTCCCGGCGTCGGCGATGGCACACACGACCTTGAGGTGTCGCAGCTCCAGCTCCACTCGGTGAGTCTACCGGCGCCGCGGCGATCGGCGTCCTCGGTGCAGGCGTGCCCGAAGTCGGACAAAGTCCTCTGTTCTCGCCTCAGGAGCGGGTCACCTGTCGTACGGTCGCCCCAGATCATCACGACCCGGGGGAACCATGACCGACTCACCGACGTACCCGCGCTACCCGTCGCAGGACGACGTCCCGGAGGGCGTCGCGCAGTCCGGCGCGACGGCTGCTCCCGGCCAGTCCGCTCCGCACCCCGCGGCGCCCACGGGGTACGCCCAGCCGCTCGGCCTGCTGACCGCACTCACCGTCGGCGTCGCCGCGCTCTACACCGCGTTGCTGCTGCCCCGCTTCTGGCTGGCGCAGGACGCCGTCGAGCGATGGGAGCGCCAGGAGGCGGACGGCGGTCTGGCCTGGGACCTGTGGACCCCGTACGAGCTGGTCGACGCCGCGAGCTTCCCCGTCCTGCTCGGCGCCTACGTCATCACGTGCCTGTGGTTGTGGCGCGTCCGATCCAACCTCGAGGTCCTGTCGCCGACGTCTCCCCACGCGCGGCGGCGCGGGTGGGTGTGGGGCGGATGGCTGGTGCCGATCGTCTCGTTGTGGTTCCCCTACCAGGTGGTGCGCGACGCCCTGCGGGTGCGATCCCACCGTCCCTCGTCCGGGGCCCGCGTGGGGTGGTGGTGGGGTGCCTTCCTGCTGGGCTGCCTCGCCACCGGTGTCGAGAGCGTGTTCGTCCCGGTCGACGAGATCGACACGGCGTCCATCCAGCACCTGCCGGCGTTCGCCGCCGCGACGACCGTGCTGTTCGTCGTCGCGTGCGCCCTGTGGATCCGCGTGGTGCGGGCGATCGCGGCCGACCAGGCCGAGCTCCTGGCAGGGACCGAGGCGCGCTGACGTTCAGCCGGCGATGGCGGTGCGGCCCTCGAAGGCGCGCCCGAGGGTGAGCTCGTCGGCGTACTCGAGGTCGCCGCCGACGGGCAGGCCGCTGGCGAGCTTGCTGACCCGCAGGCCGAGGGTGCTCAGCATGCGGATGAGGTAGGTGGCCGTGGCCTCGCCCTCGAGGTTCGGGTCGGTGGCGATGATGACCTCGGTGACGGCGCCGTCCTGCAGGCGGCCGAGCAGCTCACGGATGCGCAGCTGGTCGGGGCCGATGCCCGCGATGGGGCTGATCGCGCCGCCCAGCACGTGGTAGCGGCCGCGGAACTCGCGGGTGCGCTCGATGGCGACGACGTCCTTGCTCTCCTCCACGACGCACAGCACGGTGACGTCGCGGCGGGGGTCGGTGCAGATGCGGCACTCGACGTCGACCGTCACGTTGCCGCAGATCGCGCAGAAGTGGACCTTGTCCTTCACGTCGACCAGCACGGCCGCGAGGCGACGGACGTCCTCGGGGTCGGCGTCGAGGAGGTGGAAGGCGATCCGCTGGGCGCTCTTCGGACCGACCCCGGGCAGCTGCCCGAGCTCGTCGATGAGGTCCTGGATGACGCCGTCGTACACAAGGAGTGAGTCTAGGCGCCCCGGCGGCCGCGGGCCCGCTCGGCGCGCGGCCGGGCGTCGGCGAACAGGCGCCCTCGATCGGACGACCCGGTCAGACGAACGCGTTGATGCCCGTCTCGGACCGCCCGATCAGCAGCTTCTGCACCTGGCTGGTGCCCTCGTACAGGGTCATCACGCGAGCGTCGCGCAGGTACTTCTGCACGGGGTACTCGTCGATGAAGCCGTAGCCGCCGAACGCCTGCACGGCCAGGTTCGAGGCACGGACCGCGGCCTCGGACGCGAACAGCTTGGCCTTGGAGGCGGCGGTGCCGAACGGCTCCCCGCGCTGCATGAGGTCGGCGGCGCGCCAGGTGAGCAGCCGCGCGGCGTCGGCGTCGACGCTCATGTCGGCGATCATCTCCTGCACCAGCTGGAACGACGCGATCGGCCGGCCGAACTGCTCGCGCTCGCCGGTGTACTTCACGGTCTCCTCGAGGCAGCCCTGCACGATGCCGACGCAGCTCGCTGCGATCGTGACCCGGCCCTTGTCGAGCGTCTGCATGGCGATCTTGAAGCCCTTGCCCTCCTCGCCGAGCAGGGCGTCGGCCGGGACCCGCACGCCGTCGAAGGACAACGCCGCGGTGGCCTGGCCACGCAGGCCCAGCTTGCCCTTGACCTCGGTGGCCTCGAAGCCGGGCGTGTCGGTGGGCACGAGGAACGCCGACACGCCCCGCGGGCCGTCGTCGCTGGTGCGGGCGAAGACGAGGGCGACGTCGGCCCAGGTGCCGTTGGTGATGAAGATCTTGGAGCCGTCGATCACCCAGTCGTCGCCGTCGCGGCGGGCACGGGTGCGCAGGTTGCCGGCGTCGGAGCCGGTGCCGGGCTCGGTGAGGCCGAAGCAGCCGAGCGTCCGGCCGGCGGCGATGTCGGGCAGCCAGCGCTGCTTCTGCTCCTCGGTGCCGTGCTGCAGGACGGACGTGCCGAACAGGCCCGACGACACCGAGACGATGCCGCGGATGGCCGAGTCGGCCCGGCCCAGCTCCTCGGCCGCGAGCACGTAGGTGACGTAGTCGCCGCCGACCCCGCCGTACTCCTCGGGGATGGTGAGACCGAAGAAGCCGATCTCGCCGAGCTTGGGGATGATCGCGAGGTCCACGGACTCGGCGCGGTCCCACGCGGCACGGTGCGGCACGACCTCGCGGTCGAGGAAGTCACGTGCCAGGGCGCGGAAGCTCGCCTGCTCGTCGGTGAGGGTCAGGTCCATGCGACCGATGCTGCCACGCAGTTGACGCGTCGGCTGGCGTGCGGGTCGGCGAGAACGACACCACTCGGCAAGTCCGTCGACCCCACACGGGTGGACCGACCTCAATCGCCAATCCAGTGGAGTGCGGAACCGGGACGCCGGGAGCACTCCTCCGCCAGGGTCCGGAGACGCAGAAGTCCTCTTCGCTCCGGCCCGTCGGTCGCCAGAGCCGTCGCTCGAACGCACTCGCTGATCACCTTTGCCATCACGCCGGACGGGGTCACCGTGGTGCCGTATGGATCGAGCGACTCAAGGACCGGCAGACCGTCTTTCGCCTCGTTGTACGGATACCTATCGATGAACCGGTCGAAGTCTCCGGCGGCGTCGAAGATGCCACCCGATGGGTCGGGCAGCCCAGCGACCACATCGCCGGTCTCGTCGCGCAGTTCGACGTAGATACCCACGCACACCATTGTCCCGGAGGGCGCGGTTCACGCCTGCGCAGCTGTCTCAGGACCGTTGTGACAGGAAGGTGGCGAGGAGGTCGTGGCCGCGGGTGGTGAGGATCGACTCGGGGTGCCACTGCACGCCCTCGACGGGGTGGGAGGTGTGGCGCAGGCCCATGACCACGCCGGAGGCGGTGCGGCTGGTGACGACCAGCTCGGGCGGAAGGCTCGCCTCCTCGGCCACGAGGGAGTGGTAGCGCGCCACGGTGAGCGGCGAGGGCAGGCCCGTGTGCACGCCCAGCCCGTCGTGGTGGACGAGCGACGGCTTCCCGTGCACCACCTCGGCGGCGCGTACCACCCGCCCTCCGTAGGCCTCGGTGATCGCCTGGTGCCCCAGGCACACCCCGAGCAGCGGCGTGGTGGGGCCGAGCCGGCGCACCACGTCGACGCTGATCCCCGCGTCGGCCGGCGCCCCCGGACCGGGCGAGAGCACCACGTGCGTGAGGTCCCCGGCCTCACGGGCGTCCACCAGCTCCTCGACGGTGACCGCGTCGTTGCGCACCACCTGCGCGTCGGCGCCGAGCTCGCGCACGTACTGGACGAGGTTGAAGACGAAGGAGTCGTAGTTGTCGACGAACAGCACCCGCGCGCGGGTGCCCCGTCGGGGTGCGAGCGGCCGCTCCTGCTGCGCCGGAACGCCGGCGGACAGGTCCTCGGCGACCCGCCGGGTCACCGGACCGGGCGCCTCCCAGGCGCCGACGCCGACGACCTCACGCACGGGGACCGCCCCGCGCAGCGCGTTGGTGACGAAGACCTCCGACGCGGCGGCCAGGTCGGTGGTGGTGAGCCGGCGCTGGTGGAGCGGGACACCTGCGGCGAGCAGCGCGTCGACCACCCGGGCCCGCTGGGTGCCCGGCAGCACGCGCCCGTCGAGCGGCGGCGTGTGCACCCCGTCGTCGAGGACGCAGAAGACGTTGGTGCGCCCGCCCTCGAGGACGGAGCCGTCGACGTCGAGCACCAGCACGTCGTCGGCAGCCTCGCGCGAGGGGGCGGCGGAGAGGTCGAGGGGTCCGCGGTCGACCCACTTGTCGGCTCCCCAGCCGCCCGGCACGACCACGGGCGACAGGCACCAGGTGGCGGGCGCCTCGACGAGGGGGGCATCGACCATGCGGACGCCCACCGGCACCGGGTCCTCACCGACCCGCTCGGGCTCGGCCGGGACGGCCTCGATCCGCAGCCGGTGCCGCCCGGCGCCCAGGGTCGCTGCCCGCCGGGCGACCGCGTCGTCGAGACCCTCGCGCACGGTGGTGCCGTAGACGGCGCGCACGCTCGCGTCGAGCCGCGCCAGGTGCGCCTCGACGTCGACCGCGCGACCGTCGCGGACGAGGACGGTGGTGAACACGCCGCGGCGTGCGTCGGCGGCCGACCCGACCGAGCCGTGCACGGGCGTGGGCCGGGGACCGACCGCGGGAGCCACGTCGTCGGTGAGGGTGCCTCCGATCGCCGCAACCACCGGCGCGGCCTTCACGAACACCTCGGCCAGCTCCGCCGCCGGCTCGGAGTCGGCGACGATCCCCCCGCCGACGCCGAGCCACGCGCGACCTTCGGCCACCTCGACGGTGCGGATGACCACGTTGGTCTCCAGACCTGCCAGGGGGCTGAGGTGCCCGATGGCGCCGGTGTACGCCTCGCGGCCGGTGACCTCCAGCGCGGCGGCCACCTCCATGGCCCGGACCTTCGGGGCACCGGTGACCGATCCCGGAGGGAAGGTGGCTCGCAGCAGCTCGGCGTCGCCGACGCCGGGGGCGAGACGACCGACGACGTCGGACACCAGCTGCCACACCGCATGCCGCTCAGGACGCACCAGGGCGGGGACCCGCACGCTGCCCGGGGCGCTCACCCGGCCGAGGTCGTTGCGCATGAGGTCGACGATCATGACGTTCTCGGCGCGGTCCTTGGCCGAGGCCACGAGCGCTCCGACCGTGGCGGCGTCCTCGCGCGCGTCGAGACCCAGCGGCGCCGTCCCCTTGATGGGCGAGGTGAGCACCTCCTGGCCGGTGCGCCGCAGGAACAGCTCGGGCGAGAAGGACAGGACGGCACCGTCCGGGCTCTCGACGTAGGCGCCGTAGGCGGGTCGGAGCCGTTCGGCGCCGGCACAGAAGACGTCGAGCGGATCGCCCTCGAACGAGGCCTCCAGCCGGGCGCACAGGTTCACCTGGAACAGGTCGCCCGCGTGCACGTGCTCGACGGCGCGCGCCACGGCGGCCTCGTGCTCGACGGGCGACGGCGTGAGCGTGAACGCGCCCAGCCGGTGCTCCCGCGAGGGCGGGGGCGGTCCGTCGAGCAGGTCCAGCACCGGTGCGACGTCGGCGTCGCCCAGCCACTCGAGCCACCACGTGCCGCGGGTGCGCCGCAGCACCCAGGCGTAGAACGCCAGCTGGGCGTCGGGACGCGGCACGGGGCGCGACCTCGGCTCCGGGACTTGCTCCACGCGGCCACCCAACCGGTAGCCCCACAGGCCGATCCACCCACCGCCGAACCCGGCACCGGCGTCGTCGACGACGACCGGGAGGGGCAGGTCGAACGGGTCGTCGACGTCGGGGTCGAGCACACGGACCGGGTCGCACGCGACGAGCGCGTCGCCCTGGTGCCACGAGCCGACCAGACCCACGAGCCGGTCGCGGCCGCGCAGTCGCCGCAGCACCGCGAGGGGGTCGTCGTCGAGGTCGAGCCGGCGGCGACGTGCCACCAGGGCGGATCCGTCGGCGGCACCGTCAGCCGTGGTCGATCTCATCGATCACCCGGGCACCCAGCTCCCGGCTGAGCAGCTGCTCGGGATCGGTGCCCTGGTCGACCACCGGGTCGTCGGGGTGGGCGGACGCGTCGGGGTCCTCCGGCGGGGCCATCGAGGCCGGCTCGCGCATGGCCTGGCGCACCGACTCCGGTGCGCCCACCCCGCGGCCGGCGTCGCCACCGGTGGCCGGAGCGGCCTGGGCCGGCGGCGTGGGAGCCGCAGCCTGGGGCGATGCCGGCGCGGGGTTGCTCGCCGCCCGCGGGTCGGCTGAGGGGTCGACGATGGCGTCGATCCGCCACTGCACCCCGATCACCTGCTGCAGCGCCTTCTGCACGTACTCGGCGGAGCCGCTGGCCATGAAGGAGTCGCGGGCGCCGCTGTTGACCAGGGCGATGGTGAGGGTGGTCCCGTCGAGCGCCTGCACCTGTGCGTTCTGGCTGAGCATGATCCAGGTGAACCGGCGCAGGCCCTTGACCACCTCGAGGATCTCGGGCCAGAGCCGACGCACGTCGGCCACGCTCATCCCCCCGGCAGGTGCCGAGGCCGGCTGGGCCTCGGCGGCGGCCGGCTCGGGCTCGCGGGTCGGAGGCTGCGACGGGGCCGGCTGGGTCGCGGCCGGAGCCGCCTGCTCGGGCGCCGGGCGATGGGGCGCCTCCTGCGACGGCTGCGGCGTCGACGGCGGGGGTGGCTGGTGATCCGGCTCCGGCGGCTCCTCGACGTCCCAGGGCGGCGCGTCGTCGACGGGGGGCCGGGCCGGGTCGGGGGCGGGCGTCTGCCGGGCAGGGGCGCCCTGTGCCGGAGCAGCCTGCGTGGGGCCGAGCTGGGCAGGTGCAGGCTGGGCAGGTGCAGGGGCGGCCGCGCTCGGCTGGGCGTCGGCCGGGGCGTCGGCTCCCGTGGCGGCCGACGCGGCGGGGACCCCGCCCATGGAGAGTCGCTTCTCGAGCCGGTCGACGCGGGCCACGACCCCTGAGGCGTCGGAGGCCGGCACGAGGATGCGGGCGCACATCAGCTCGAGCAGCAGCCGAGGAGCGGTGGCACCGCGGAACTCGGTGAGCGCCGCGTTGACGAGGTCGGCCATGCGGGTCAGGTCGGCCGGGCCGAACGACGTGGCCTGGCTCTGCAGCCGCTCGGCGCGGTCGCCGGGGACGTCGAGCAGACCGGTGGCCAGCGCGTCGGGCACGGCGCGCAGCACCACGAGGTCGCGCAGGCGCTGCAGCAGGTCCTCGGCGAAGCGCCGCGGGTCCTGACCGGACTCGATGATCTTGTCGACGACGCCGAACACGGTGCTCCCGTCACCCGCGCCGAACGCTGCGACGGCCTCGTCGAGCAACGAGTCGGGGGTGTAGCCGAGCAGCTGGACGGCGAGGTCGTAGGTGACGCCCTCGGGCCCGGCGCCGCCGAGGAGCTGGTCGAGCACGCTCAGCGTGTCGCGCACGGAGCCGGCGCCGGCGCGCACCACGAGCGGCAGGGCCGCCGGCTCGAGCCGCACGCCCTCGGTCTCGCTCAGCTGGTTCAGGTAGTCGCCCAGCGCCTTGGGCGGCACGAGCCGGAAGGGGTAGTGGTGGGTGCGCGACCGGATGGTGCCGATGACCTTGTCGGGCTCGGTGGTGGCGAAGATGAACTTGAGGTGCGGCGGCGGCTCCTCGACCAGCTTGAGCAGCGCGTTGAAGCCCTGCGGGCTCACCATGTGCGCCTCGTCGATGATGTAGACCTTGTAGCGGCTGCTGATGGGCGCGAAGAAGGCCCGCTCGCGCAGGTCGCGGGCGTCGTCGACGCCACCGTGGCTGGCGGCGTCGATCTCGATGACGTCGACGCTGCCCGGCCCGCCCCGGGCGAGGTCGCGGCAGCTCTGGCACTCGCCGCAGGGGTCCGAGACCGGCGCCTGCTCGCAGTTGAGTGCTCGGGCGAGGATGCGGGCGCTGGTGGTCTTGCCGCAGCCTCGAGGCCCGGAGAACAGGTAGGCGTGGTTGACCCGGTTGGCCGCGAGCGCGTGCCGCAACGGGTCGGTGACGTGCTCCTGACCGATCACCTCGGCGAACGTCTCGGGACGGTACCGGCGGTAGAGGGCGAGAGGGGCATCCACGCGCCTGAGCCTAGGACATGGCGCCCACATCGCCGAGGCCGTCGTGGAGGGTCCCGGCGGACCCGGTGCGCGCCCGACTCCCTGTGTCGCCCGAACGACGTCGAGAGGCAGGCCCTAGCTGCCTGGGCCGAAGGCCTCGTGCATCTGGACCGCCTGGTCGTAGGCGTCGTCGACGGCGGAGAGGAGCTGACGGGCGCGGGTGGAGCGCAGCAGCGCGAGCCGGTCGTAGGGACCGAGCGGGCAGGCGTCCGCGAGGTGCCAGCAGGCGGCGAGCAGACCGTGCGGAGGCGGTTCCGGCGCCATGATGCCCAGACGCAGCGACGCGGCGACCGCACGGTCGTGCACGGCGGCCACCTCGGCGCGGTCGACGTCGGGCACCAGGTCGGGGAGGTCGCGCACCCGGGCCCGCGGGTACGGGTCCTCGGGAAGCCAGCCCTCCACCTCGACGCGGCGTCCGCCCTGCACCACCATGCCGACGTCGGACTCTCGCGGCTCGGCCTGGACGATGCGCCCGACCGTGGCCGTGGAGAACCGCGCGTCCCCGCCGCCGGCCTCGTGGCCGCGCTCGATGAGGACGAAGCCGATCTCGGGCTCCTCGGCCTGCAGCACGTCCTGCAGCATCTCCAGGTAGCGCGGCTCGAACAGCCGCAGCGGCAGCAGCCCGCCCGGCAGCAGCACGGTGCCGAGCGGGAACATCGGCATGGCACTCACGGGGACAGGTCTACCCCACCGGGGCGTCCCCCGCAGACGACACGATCGCGGTGGCTCGCAGCCAGGCGTCGACGGCGTCGTAGGCGGCCTCCCGCGGCTCCTTCAGCGAGAGGAAGACGTCGTGGCGGGCGTCGGGGATCGGCAACGACGTCACGGCGTCGCCGAGGCAGCCGACCCACCGAGCGATCTGCTTGACGTCGAGCACCGCGTCGGCGCGGTCGACCTGCTCGCTCCACGAGCGGGCGAACCGGGTCTTGTCCGAGCGCAGCACCAGCGACGGCACGCCGACGTCGAGGCCGCGGTGCAGACGCGCGTGTCCGGCCCGGACCGCACCGAGCCACCCGTAGGTGACGCGGAAGCCGTCGAGCGGCTTGAGCACGGTGTCGTAGTCCCACTCGCCGTGTCCGCTGACGTGCAGGCTGCTGCCGTACGCGTCGGTCGGCGGCAGCTTCATCACGTCGAACGGCTTGATCCGTCCGACGCCACGGATGGCGAGCGTGCCCACCGTCCGCATCCACGGCTTGCCCTGCAGGTCGAACCATGGGCTGTTGAGCACCAGCCCGCTGATGCCCGCGCCGCGCGAGCCCCCGGTACGCTGGTTGAGACGGTGGAGCCACAGCGGCAGCACGAGCCCTCCCGTGGAGTGGCCCGACAGCAGCACCGGACCCCCGGGCACCTCCTCGCGCACCACGGCCAGAGCACGGTCCAGCTCGGCGTCGTAGAGGGCGAGGTCGGTGACGTGGTGAGCCGTCTGGCCCTCCCGACGCGAGCGGCCGCACTTGCGCAGGTCGAGGGCGTAGAACGCGAAGCCCCGGTCGACGAAGAACTCCGCGAGCTCCTTCTGGAAGAAGTAGTCGCTGAACCCGTGGACGTAGAGGACGGCTCGCTCCGCGGGCACGGATCCGGTCCAGGTGCGTCGCACGAGCGTGGCGAACACCTCGCCCTGGCCGTCGGGGTCGTCGCCCAGCTCGAACGTGCGCTGCTCGTAGCCCTCGCCCAGCATGTCGGGCTGCCAGTCGCTCATCGTGCCTCCTCGGGGTCCGAGGAGACTCTAGAGGACCGGGCCCACCCCAGAGGCGTCGTTCGTCGAGGCCGGCTGTGCGGAACAGGGGCGGCGCGGCCCGGCCCCGCACTGCGTGAGGCGGGCCGGGACCGCGTCACCCACCTCTCACGTACCCGGCGAGCACGGAGTCAAACCTCACGTGTCGCGGCACCTACCCGGGGTACGTCAGGGTCATGAGGATCCCCACGCCGTGCGGCCCGGTCAGCCAGGCCGTGCACGACCACCTGACGATGCTGCGCCCGCTCCCCGACCTCCTGGACGCACCGGCACCGACCACCCGTGACCACGCCCTAGCGCTCTGGACGCTGTACGAGCTCGCGTACCGCGGCTTCGACGGCGTCGACCCCGACCTGGAGTGGTCGCCGGAGGTGCTGAGGCTGCGCAACCGTCTGGGTCGTGACCTCGAGGCCTGGCTGCGCGAGGCGTTCGCGGCCTCCACCGGCCCCCGCGACCTCGCCGGCCTCGTCGAGGCCGACGGCGACGTCCCCGGCGTCGCCCGATTCGTCCGCGAGAGCGCCGACGCCGACGACGTCCGGCGCATCCTCGTCCAGCGCAGCATCTACCACCTCAAGGAGGCCGACCCGCAGTGCTTCGTGCTCCCGCGGCTCGGCAACGCCGCGAAGGCCGGGCTGGCCGAGCTGCAGTACGACGAGCTCGGCGACGGGCAGGCGGACCGGCTGCACGCGCACCTGTTCGAGCAGGCGATGGAGGCGGCGGGGCTCGACCCGACCTACGGCGCCTACGTCGACGACGCGTCCGAGGAGACGTTGACGCTCAGCAACGCGATGTCGCTGCTGTGCCTGCACCGACGCCTGCGGCACGCGGCCCTGGGCCACCTGGCGGCCTTCGAGGCCACCAGCTCGCTCCCGAGCGCCGACATGGTGCACGGCCTGCGCCGTCTCGGCTTCGACGAGACGGTCGCGCTCTACTACGACGAGCACGTCGAGGCGGACGCGGTGCACGAGCACCTGGCCCGCACGCTCTGCGAGCTCGAGACCGGTGGGGACCCGCAGCTCGAGGACGAGGTCGGGTTCGGCGCCTTCGTGTGCGTCTTCGTCGAGGAGCGCTGCGCCGTCGACCTCCTCGGTGCGCCGGTGCCGGCATGAGCGACCGCAGGGAGGCGATGATCCGCGGGGCGCAGGCCGGCCCTCGCCTGGTGCGCGGCCTCGGCTTCGTCGTGGCGCCCGACGGGACGGCGGTGCAGGCCCAGCGGCCGGTGGTCGCCCTGTGCCGCTGCGACGCCACGGCGCGCGGCCCCTGGTGCGACGGGACGCACAAGCTGATCGCCCGACGTGCCGCGGCCGGCCCCCACCCGTGAGGGGGAGCCGGCCGCGCGCGTCCCTCAGAGGCTGGGGTCGAAGACGACCTTGACGGCGCCGTCGTCCTTGCGCTGGAAGATGTCGTACGCGCGCGGCGCGTCCTCCAGCGACAACCGGTGGGTGGCGAAGGACTCGAGGCCCAGCGGGTCGTCGGCGCGCTCCGCGAGCGGCATCAGGTCGTCGACCCACCTCTTCACGTTGGCCTGTCCCATCCGCAGCGTCACCTGGCGGTCGAAGAGCTGCTGCATGGGCATCGGGTCGTGCGTGCCCGTGTAGACGCCCGACAGCGAGACCGTGCCGCCGCGGCGCACCAGCTGGGTGGACAGGTGCAGCGCGGCCAGCCGGTCGACGCTGGCCGAGGTCATGGCCTGCTTCGCCAGGCCGTCCGGAAGGAGGCCGACGGCCTTCTGCAGGGCCGACGGAGCCGGCGATCCGTGCGCCTCCATGCCGACGGCGTCGATCACGCCGTCCGCGCCACGACCCGACGTGAGCTCGAAGACCGTCTGCACCACGTCGTCGTCCTCCACGTGCAGGGTCTCGACGCCCCGCTCGCGGGCGCGCTCGAGCCGCTCGGGCACCAGGTCGATGCCGATGACCCGGATGCCCTGGTGCAGCGCGAGACGGGCGGCCATGTCGCCGATCGGGCCGAGGCCGACGACGGCGAGCGTGTCGCCCTCGTGCACGTCGGCGTACCGGACGGCCTGCCACGCCGTGGGCATCACGTCGGACAGGTAGACGTAGCGCTCGTCGGGCAGGTCGGGACCCACCTTGATGGCGCCGTAGTCCGCGTGCGGCACGCGCAGGTACTCGGCCTGACCGCCAGGAACGCTGCCGTACAGCTCGCTGTAGCCGAACAGGGCTGCTCCCGTGCCGTGCGAGCGCACCTGCGTGGTCTCGCACTGCGTCTGCAGCCCCTTGCGACACATGAAGCAGTCGCCGCAGGCGATCTGGAACGGCACCACCACGCGGTCGCCGACGGCGAGGTTCGTGATGCCGGCGCCGACCTCCACCACCTCGCCCATCGTCTCGTGACCCAGGACGTCACCGGTGTTCATGAAGGGACCCATCACCTCGTACAGGTGCAGGTCGGAGCCGCACAGGCCGGTCCTCGTCACCTTCAGCACGACGTCGCCCGGATCCTCGATGCGAGGGTCCGGCACGTCGTGCACCTGGATGTCGCGTCGGCCCTGCCACGTCACTGCTCTCACGGTCGTCCTCCTTGCGTCGGTGGTGGTCCTCCGACGCGTACCCGCCGGGCGCGAGACCATGCGTGGCATGGCCCGACCGGGAGCGGGTACATGCTGGGCACAGACCTCGACCACGAGCGGGACAACGCCCGCCCCGAAGGAGCACCCATGCCCTCCCCCATCTCCGCGATCGTGCCGGGCGGCTCGCCGATCGCGCACCACGTGCACACGCACCTCGCCGGCTCGGCCGCAGGCATCGACCTGTTCGACCGCAGCGCCGACGCGCAGCTCGATCCCGACATCGGGAACACGGTGCGCGAGATCCACGGCGAGCTCGTGGACGAGCGACGCCGGTTGCGCCGCATGGCCGACGACCTCGGTGTCGGCGAGTCCAAGGCGCTCACGCTCGCCGCCCAGGCCGGCGAGCGGCTCGGACGCCTGAAGCCCAACGGCTCCCTGACGCAGCGGACCGACATGACCGACCTCGTCGAGCTCGAGGCGATGCGCACGGCCGTCGCGGGCAAGCGCGCCGGGTGGCAGGCGCTGCTGTCGGTCGTCGACGTGCACCCGGCGCTGGACCGCGCGGAGCTGGAGGACCTCGTGGCCCAGGCCGAGTCGCAGCAGGACCGGCTCGAGCAGGCTCACACCCAGGCAGCGGCCCGGGCGCTCGTGCGCTGACCGGCGGCCGGGTGGGTGTCCGCCCTCCCCGGCCGCCCCGTCCAGGTCAGGACGACGCGTCGTCGCCCTCCTCGCCACCGTCCTCGTCGTCCTCCAGCTCGGAGGCGTCGAGCGACGGCTCCGTCGGGGGAAGGTCGGCGTCGGGCTCGGTGTCGGGCGACGTCGCGGGGTCGACCGGTGCGTGGTCGTTGGTCCCGGGACCGGACTGGGGGCTGCTTCCGAAGGTGCTCATGTCCCAGGACTACCCGCGATCGGCCTGCCTCACACCTCGACGACGCACCGACGAACCCGGCGCCTCGCCGAGGGGTCAGCCGTCGAGCGGTCCGATGCGCTCGCGCACCCGCTGCAGCACCGCCGTCAACCGGCGCGAGACCTGCATCTGCGAGACCCCGAGCTCAGCGCCGATGTCGCGCTGAGTGCGGTCCTCGACGAAGCGCATGTGCAGCAGCCGACGGTCCTGCTCGTCGAGGGAGCGCAGCGCCGGCATCGCCGTCTGGAGCCGCTCGACCGCCTCGTGCCCGGGATCGAGCGCTCCGATCCGCTCGTGCGCGAAGGTGCCGTCGGCGGGCGACGGCACGTCGAGTGACCGGGGCGCGAAGGCGTCGTGCGCGGCGTCGGCCTCGCGGACCTCGGCCACGCCGATCCCGAGGCGCTCGGCGACGTCCTCGGCGCTCGGCTCGTGCGTGCCGGTGCTGCGCAGCTCGTCCCGGGCGGCCGTCACCGACATCTGCAGCTCCTGGAGCGAGCGCACCGGCCGGATGGTCCAGCCGCGGTCACGGAAGTGTCGTCGCAGCTCGCCCAGGACCGTGGGCACGGCGTAGGCGGCGAAGGAGCGGCGTTCGGGGTCGAAGCGGCGGATCGCCTTCACGAGGCCGAGGCGCGCCACCTGGTCGAGGTCGTCGTCGGCGATGCCGCGGCCGCGGTAACGGCGCGCCAGGCGGCCGGCCATGGGGATGTAGTCGGACACGACATCGTTCTGCAGCTCGCGACGTCGGTCGGCGGGCGCCTCGGCCGCTCGTCGCAGCCGCTCACCAGTGGCGACGTCGGGATCCTGGACCGCGCTGGCGGTGGGGGCGGGGAGGGTGGTGGTCATGCACATGCCTCTCGTCGAACGAGATCGGCTGCTGACTCAACCTGTCCCCCACGGAACCACGGTTCGGGAGGTCGTTCAACTCGAACGGGTCGTGGGCGCCACGAGCGCCACCACGCCGCTCGATCCCTCCTGCCCCTCCTCGCGCACCTCGACCACCTCGAGGCCCACCCAGGTGAAGGGCCGTTCCAGCAGCTCCACCTGCTCCCGGCTGCCGAGCTGGAGGAGGAGCCGTCCGGTCGGCTCCAGGTGCTTGGCCGCCACCCGGACGCATCGGCGGGCCACCTCGAGTCCGTCGATCCCGCCGTCGATCGCCCAGAGCGGGTCGGCGGGATGCTCACCCACCCGCTGCGTCGGCACCCACGGCGGATCCGCGACCACGAGGACGAACCGCTCGTGCTCACCGAGCACGGCGTCGAACTGACCTTCGCGGACCTCCACGTCCTCGGTCACGCGCTCGGCGTTCACGCGAGCGAGCTCACAGGCTCGGGGAGCCGCGTCGACCATCACCAGTCGGCGTCCGGTGTCGTGGACCGCCGCGAGGCCGATCTGGCCGGCCCCGGAGCACAGCTCGAGCACGTCACCCTCGGGAAGGGAGGTCAGCAGCTCGGCCGCCCATCGCGACTGGGCGTACGTCCATGGTCGCGGCAGCAGCACGGTGTCGTCGACGTCGATCGACAGGGGACCGAACGGCACGGTCCGCACGGTCGGGGCGGGGGCAGTCTGTCCTGGGGAGTCCACGTGCGGGACGTACCCGGAGCCGGGCACCTGAATCCTGCCGGGGTTGCGGATCGTCGACGCCCGGGTCAGGCTGGAAGCAGGTTGAGCAGCAGCCGTCGTCGCCCCGACTCGGGAGGTCGACATGGTTCAGACCATGCGCACGGGCTCGCTCATCCAGGATCATCTGCCACTCGCGGCACATCTGGCTCGCCTCTACCGCGGCCGCGGCGTCGAGGACGACGACCTGCTCCAGGTCGCCCGCCTCGCGCTCGTCAAGGCGGCGGAGCGCTTCGACGCCGACCGCGGAGACTTCGCGCCGTACGCGGCCAGCACCATCCGCGGCGAGATCAAGCGGTACTTCCGCGACCACGCCTGGAGCGTGCGCCCACCACGTCGTCTCCAGGAGCTGCAGGCGCGCATTGCGGCGGAGACCTCCGTCGGCGGATCCTGGACCGACCGTCCCGAGGCGATCGCCGCACAGCTCGGCGCCACGGTGGCCGAGGTGCGCGAGGCGCTCGCCGCCGGCGGCTGCTTCACGGCCGACTCGCTGGACGACGGCATCGGAGCGGCGGCCCTCACGGAGGACGGGTACGCCCGGGTCGACGCCTGGCTCACGGTCCGGTCGTTGCGCACCACGCTGACCGACGACGAGCGACGCCTGCTCGCGTGGCGCTTCGTCGACGAGCTGCCCCAGCGCGAGATCGCGACCCGGCTCGGCATCAGCCAGATGCAGGTCTCACGTCGTCTGTCGACTCTGCTGGCGCGGCTGCGTCGCGAGGTGGGTGACGTCGCGGCCTGACCTCGCCCGCACCGAGGTCGGCGGTCCCTGAGGTCGCGACAGTGCGCAGGGCAGGGCAGGGATTCTCCCTTCTCGTGGACCGTTCCACGACAAGGGAGAACCCCTGCCCCTACGGGGCCCCTGGTCGTCGCCAGGATTCTCCCTTCGCGAGGCACGGTCCACGAGAAGGAAGAATCCTGCGTGGATCACGCGCAGATGGAGAATCGTGGCCGCGACCCGCAGACCCGCCGGGCCGAGAACCCCCGCTCCGGTCGAGGCCCTGTCGGAGACCACCCCGACTCGCAGCCACAGCGACGCAGCATCAGGCGAGAGCACAGCCGCACGGGACGGCCCGGCGGCAGCGAGGACCCGCTCGGCAAAGGTCAGGGGGTGAGCAGCTGGTCGACCGGGGCGTAGTCGTCCGTCAGCTCGGCCGCGTCGCCCACCCAGGCGTCGAGGTCGTCGCCGTCGGTGACCTCCCACCCCACCTGGCGCTCACCCAGTCCGGCGCGCACCGCGTCGACGTCGACCGGTCGCTCCGACGCCGCCACCACGATGTTGCCGCCGCCCGGTCCGGGGCCGTCGGCGGGCCAGCCGAGCACCGCCACGTGCGGCCAGCGCTCCTGGACGGTCCGCACCTCGGCGCGGGCGAAGTCCAGCGATCCGTGGTCGATCACGTTGAGCACGTAGACGCCGTCGTCGTCGAGGGCCTCGTGCACCTCCTCGGCCATCTCACGGGTGGTCAGGTGCCACGGCACGCTCACGCCGCCGAAGGCGTCACCGACCACGAGGTCGAGGCTGCCGGGCTCGACGTCGCGCAGGCCGAGCCGGGCGTCCTCGACCCGCACCTGCAGGGCGTCGCTGGTCTCCAGCCCCAGCTCGTCACGGTCGAGCTGCACGACGCCGCCGTCGATCTCCGAGACCACGCTCGTGGTGCCCGGGCGAGTCGAGGCCAGCCACCGGGGCATCGTCACACCACCGGCGCCCAGGTGGTGCGCGGACAGCGGCTCCGACGTCGGGAACATCGCGTCGATCACGGCGGCGTAGCCGCGGGTATAGGCGAACTCGAGGTACTCGGGGTCGGAGAGGTCCACGAAGGAGTGGCGCAGGCCGTCGAGCACGAGCAGGCGGCCCTCGGGGGTGGATCCCCCGGGCTCCACCGACGCGCAGTGGTAGGTGGTCTCGACCTCGCAGCCGCCGGGCGCCAGGGCCGCGGTGCCACCGACGAGCACCGCCCCGCCGACGGCGAGCAGGCCGAAGCCCGGACCGCGCAGACGCAGCTCCAGCACGGCGGCGGCCGCGGCCAGGAGCACGCCCAGGCCGACCAGGATCACGCTCACCCGCACGTGCGAGATGAGCACGAATCCGGTCAGCACCGTGCCGACGATGGCCCCCACGGTGCCGATGCCCGAGAGCCGACCGACGACCGTCCCGGTCTCGTCGAGGGTGCGCAGCAGCAGCTTGGTCACCATCGGCGTCACCGCCGAGAGCAGGGCGCCCGGCACCACGATCGTCGCGGCCGCCACCAGGTACAGCAGCCCCACGGACTCGGGATCGGCCACGCTGCGCACCGCGAACGGCGTGGCAGCGATGACGAGGCCCGAGATCGCGAGCAGCGGCGCGAGGGCTCGGCGCGGGTCGATCGTGTCGGCAGCCCTGCCGCCGGCCCACGAGCCCGCCGCGATGGCCGCCAGGGCCAGGCCGATGACCGTGGTCGACGTCTCGAGCGTGAGGCCGAGGTAGGGCGCGAGCAGACGAAGCGCCACGATCTCGACCACCAGCACCGCGGCGGACGATCCGAACACCAGGACGGCGGCGGCGAGGTCGCTCAGTAATGGCGGCCCGCTCCCGGGGGCGGGAACGGCGCTGGAGGACTCTCCGTCGGTCATGCCGACAGTCTCCCAGCCGTTCCCGCTCCCGCAGGGTGGGCGGCGTCCCTCAGTGGTTGCGCAGCTTCTCGATCAGCTCGTCCTTGCGCAGGTCCGAGTAGCCCTCGAGGCCGAGCTCCTTGGCCCGGCCGCGCAGGTCGTCGACCGTCCAGTCCTCGTACGACCCGGACTCTCCCCCGCGCTGGCCGACGGTCTTCTCGCCGTCGCGCGCGGCCGCGTTGGAGATCCGGGCGGCCTTCTCCTTCGAGGCTCCGTCGTCGCGGAGCGACTCGTACATCTCGGGGTTCTTCAGCGACGGTTCGTCGCGCGCGTCCTTGCCTGCCGGCATGGCGCACCTCCTGTCGTCGTTCGGTTCTCTCGTTCGATGGTGGCAGCGCCCGGTCAGAAGACGGGCTTGCCACCGGTCACGCCCAGCACCGTGCCGGACACGTAGCTCGCGTCACGCTCCGACGCCAGGAACACGAAGGCGGGAGCCACCTCGGCGGGCTGACCCGCGCGCCCCAGCGGGGTGTCGGAGCCGAACTGCTCGATCTTCTCGGCCGGCTGGGTGGCGGGCTGCAGCGGCGTCCAGATGGGTCCGGGTGCTACTGCGTTCACGCGGATGCCGTCGGCCCCGAGCTCGGCGGCCAGGTTCACCGTCAGGTTGTTGAGCGCCGCCTTGGTCGAGGCGTAGTCCAGCAACGACGTCGACGGCTCGTAGGCCTGGATCGACGTGTTGTTGATGACGTTGCCCCCGCGCTCACGCAGGTGCGGCACCGCCGCACGGGTCAGCCAGAACGCGGCGTAGAGGTTGGTCTTCAGCACACGGTCGAGGTTCTCGTCGGTCAGCGCCTCGATGCCCTCCTCGCGCGCCATCTGGTAGCCGGCGTTGTTCACCAGCACGTCGAGACCGCCGAGCTCTCCGACGGTCTGGGCGACCACGTCGTCGCACGCCGCGCGGTCGCGCAGGTCGGCCTCGAGCGCCAGGACGCGGCGGCCCGCCTCGGCGACCAGGCGGCCGGTCTCGGCCGCGTCGTCGCCCTCGTCGGGCAGGTGCGTGAAGGCGACGTCGGCGCCCTCGCGGGCGTAGGCGATGGCGACGGCGCGGCCGATGCCGGAGTCTCCGCCCGTCACCAGGGCGACCTTGCCCTCCAGGCGGCCGTGGCCGACGTAGGAGTCCTCGCCGTGGTCGGGCGTGGGGTCCATGGCCGCCGTGCTGCCGGGCGGGTCCTGCTGCTGGGCGGGGAAGCCGTCACTCATCGGATCCCCGTCTCGTCGGGGGCCGGCGTCGGCTCGAGGGGGACCTCGGGCACGTCGTCCGGATCGTCGGGCTCGATCGGCTGCACGTCGGGCTCGGCTCCCGGGTCGGATGCGGGGTCCGCGTCCGGCTGGGGTACGGCGAACGGGTCGTCAGGAGCGATGGTCATGGTGATTCCTTCCGTTGTCGTGCACACGTCGACGTTCGCGTGGATCGTCAGACCTTGCATCTCGGGCTCGTCCTCGAGGACCGCGCTCGCGCCGTCGGGCGTGGCGGGCTCCAGGACCATGAGCCGCAGACCCGGCGCGTCCTGCGCGGTCGTCCACGCCGCCACCCGGGAGATGGCGGCCAGGACGCCGGGAGCGGCCAGCTCCCCGCCCGCGCGACGAGCGTGGGCGTCGGGCCCCGTGGAGTACCGCAGCACCACGACGAAGCGGCGCTCCGCCACGCGGTGCCAGAGGGACTGCACCTCGGCGTCCGGCTCGACAGCGGCCGGCACCAGGCACAGCACGGCGTCCGTGGCGGGGTCGTCCTCGAGGTCCCGCAGGTGTGCCACGTCCTCGGCATGAGCGATGCTCAGCACCAGGGCCGATCGTCGGCCCTGTTCCAGTCCGATTCGGGTCGTCATGGGCGCGATGTACCCAGGACCGGGCGGGTCATGCGCCGACGTGCGCGACCGATCGCGCGTGCCTACGCTCGCGCCATGACCTCCTCCACCACCATCGACCTGGGCCGCCCCGTCTCGGGCGACGTCATCGAGCTGATCCTCGACGACCACCGCCGCTTCGAGGACCTGCTGCGCCAGCTGCGCAGCACCGCGTCGGACCGCGACGCCGTGCGTCAGGCGTTCTCGGCCTTGCACGTCGCCCACGCCGAGGCCGAGGAGCGCCACGTGTACCCGCAGCTCAAGAAGCGGCGGGCCGTGGACGCCCACGAGGCCGACCACGGCGAGCACGAGCACGCCGAGGGCAACGAGGCCCTGCTCGCGGTCATGGAGTGCGCCGCCACCGACACGCAGAAGTTCGACGACGCCGTCGAGGAGCTGACCCGACTCGTCAGCCACCATCTCACCGAGGAGGAGCTGACCATCCTCAACCCGGCGCGCGAGGAGCTCGGTCCCGAGGTCCTCGCGAAGCTCGGCGAGGCCTTCGCGACGGAGCGCAACGAGCAGATCGACGCGGACTGCGGACGACTGGACAACCTCCGACGCATCGTCCGCGAGGCGCGGCGCGAGGGTCTCATCGACGAGGACTGACCCGGCGTGGGTCGGACCACACCGGTGTGGTTCGCTACCCCTCGGTTGAGCAGCAGCCGACGACCTCACGCACCAGGAGGTGGTCGCGCTGACCCGTCCTGATCCACCCCCGTCGCCGTCCTCGCCCGAGGCCTCGGGCTCCACGACCGCCGGGCAAGGCCCCTCGGCGTCCTCGACCTTTCGCGTCCAGCCACCGCCCACCGAGTCGGTGGCGCACCGCATCGCCTCGCTCGCGCTCGCCGTGGTCCCGTGCGACGCCGCCGCCGTGACGGTGCCGTCGGCCTCGGGCCGACCGGCGCTCGCGGCGACGTCACCCCAGGCGATGCAGGCGCTCCGTCTCCCGGGAGGCCCAGGAGCCGGTTCCTCGCTCGCCGACGCCGGGCCCGTCGGCCACGTCCACGTCCGTGACACCGCCAGCGATCCGCGCTGGCGCGACTGGGGTCGCGACGTGGCGATGCTGGGCCACCGGTCGGTCGTCGTGGTGCCGTTGTCCAGCCGCAGCGGCGAGCCCGGCCGCCTCGACCTCTACGCCGAGGACCCCGACGCGTTCGACGACGAGGCGTGCCTGCGCGCCACCGAGCTGGGAGGACTCGCCTCGGTCGCGCTCGGCGTCGCCCACGATCGCGACGGGTTGCGCCGCGCCCTCGACGCGCGTGGCGACATCGGCATCGCCGTCGGCGTGCTCGTGGAGCGCTACGGACTGACGGTCGACGCCGCCTTCCAGGTGCTCGTCCGCCACTCGCAGCACCGCAACGTCAAGCTTCGCGACGTCGCGCGTCGGCTGGTCGAGGAGGGCGACCTCCCGGACGAGGTGACCTCGCAGGCCTGACGCTCAGTCGATCCCGGGCAGGCTCCGCGTGTGGACCAGGTCGCGCGCCACCTGCGCCAGCTTCACGTTGTGGTGCTGTGAGTACCGCACGAGCACCGCGAAGGCCTGGTCGGCGTCGACGCCGAAGCGCTCCATGAGGATGCCCTCCGCCTGGCCGATCACGGTGCGACTGGCGAGGGCCTCCTGCAGCGACGCCCGTTCCTGCGACGAGGCGATGGCGATCGCGGCGTGGCTCGCGAGGTGACGCGCTGCCTCGCGGTCGGCCTCGTCGAACGCGTCGACCGAGGAGCCGTAGAGGTTCAGGGCACCGAGGCCGCGGTCGTCGAGGTTCAGCTGTACGCAGAACATCGCCCGCACACCGGCCTCGACCACCTCGGGACGCCAGCGCGGCCAGCGCTCGTCGCTCGTGAGGTCGGGGGCGTCGATCTCGTCGGCGTCCAGCGCATCGACGCACGGACCCTCGTGGAGCCGGTGCTGCAGGTCGTCGGCCCGCGCCACGAGCTCGCTGGTGGGGGCCACGGTCTCGATCCGGCCCCGCGCACGGACCAGCGAGACACCCGCGTCGGAGGCGCCGCGGACCAGCTCGAGCGCCAGCGACGTCAGCCGCTCGGCGGTGCGCTCCGCGGTGGGCTGCGTCGCCAGCTCGCGGGCCATCGCCGCAAGCCGGTCGTCGAGCCCGTCGTCCACCTGTTCCGCCATGTGAGGATCCTCCTGGAGGGAGGATACCGAGGCGGGCCCCGGCCGGCCGCGTGAACGACCTGGCCACCCGCGCAGGGCCTCCGCACCACCCGGCACCATGGTGCTCATGACGGACTCCAAGGACGTGCAGCGCACGCTCGACCTCGCCCTGAGGATCGGCGAGATGCTGCTGTCCAACGGTGCGGGTGCGGCCGACGTGACCGCCACGATGGCCTCGGTGACCCATCACCTCGGACTGCGGCAGACCTTGGTCGACGTGACCTTCACGTCGCTCACGCTGAGCCACCAGGAGAGCGTGGACGACCTGCCGATCGTCATGCGCCGGCACGTGACCCACCGCGAGGTCGACTACGCCGACCTGACCGCCGTCGACCTGCTCGTCAACGCGCTGCTCACCGGCGAGATCGACCGCGAGGAGGCCGCGTCGCGCGTGGCTCGGATCGCCTCCACCGGCCACCCCCGGCCGCGTTGGGCGATCACCGCCAGCTGGGGCCTCACCGGTGCGGGCGTGGCTCTCCTGCTGGGCGGCGACTGGATCGTGCTCGCCGTGGCCGGTGTCGCCGGCGCCGCGATCGAGGTCCTGCAGCGACGGATCGAACGTCTGCGGCTGCCCTTCTTCTACTCCCAGGTGGCCGGAGCGCTCCTGGCCACGCTCATCGCGGTGGCCGTGGCCGCGACGCCCGCCGAGGTCAACCCGTCCCTGGTCGTGACGGCGGCGATCATCATGCTGCTCGCCGGACTCGGCTTCATCGGTGCCATCCAGGACGCGCTCACCGGCTTCTCGATCACCGCCAACGCCCGGATCATGGAGGTGATGATCGCGACCGTCGGCATCATCGTCGGCGTCTCCGCCGGTCTGCAGGTCGGCGAGTGGCTGGGGGTCGACTTCGCCCTGGACCCGGGGGCGTCCGGACTCTCGCAGCTGCCCCAGGTGATGGCGGGGGCCGGCGTGACCGCCGCGGCCTTCGCCCTCTCGGCCTACTCGCCCAAGCGCATCGTGGTGCCCATCGGTCTGCTCGCCGCCGTCACGTCGGGCGCCTACGCCGCACTCACCCAGGCCGACGTCGGCCGGCCGGCCGCCGCGGGCGTGGCCGCGTTCGCCGTCGGCTTCGTGGGCTACTCCGTGGCCCGCCGGTTCCGGGTGCCGCCGCTCGTGGTGGTCGTCTCGTGCATCGTGCCGCTGCTGCCGGGTCTGTCCATCTTCCGGGCCCTGTCGCTGCTGGCGGGCGAGAACCTGCTCGGCCTGCTCTGGATGATCACCGCCGGCGGCGTCGCCGTGGCGCTCGCGTCCGGTGTGCTGCTCGGCCAGTACGTAGCCCAGCCGCTCGGGCGGGAGGCGCGTCGGCTCGAGCGTCGACTGGCCGGACCCCGCCTCGTCGGGCCCCTGCGCGCTGCCGCCGCGCGCCGCCAGAAGGGCTGAGGGAGCCGGGCCCGGGGGCCCTCGTTCGTCGAGCCGTGGGACCCGGCACCTGGCAGGGTGTCGGGTGCAGCGCGTATCGTGACGATTAAGCAAGCGCTTACCCACCCGGAGAGTCCCCATGAAGCTTCGTCTGTCCGAGGAGGACGCCGCATTCCGCGAGGAGATGCGCACGTTCTTCACCACCCAGGTCCCGCAGCACATCCGCGACACCGTCGCCGCCCGGCGCGAGCTCAGCAAGGAGCAGATCGTCGAGGCGCAGCAGACGCTGAACGCCGCCGGTCTCGCCGTGCCGAACTGGCCCGTCGAGTGGGGCGGCAAGGACTGGACCCCGCTGCAGCGCCACATCTGGCACGAGGAGATGCAGCTGGCCTGCGTCCCCACGCCGCTGGCGTTCAATGCGTCGATGGTCGGCCCGGTCATCGCGGCCTTCGGCTCCCAGGAGATCAAGGAGCGGTTCCTCCCGGCCACCGCCAACCTCGACATCTGGTGGTCGCAGGGCTTCTCCGAGCCCGACGCCGGCTCCGACCTCGCCTCGCTGCGCACCACGGCCCGTCGTGAGGGCGACGAGTACGTCGTCAACGGGCAGAAGACGTGGACCACGCTCGGCCAGTACGGCGACTGGATCTTCACGCTCGTGCGTACCGATCCCGACGCCCCCAAGAAGCAGCAGGGGATCTCGTTCCTGCTCATCGACATGACGTCGCCCGGCCTGACCGTGCGTCCCATCGAGCTCATCGACGGCGGCCACGAGGTCAACGAGGTCTTCTTCGAGGACGTGCGCGTGCCGGCCGAGAACCTCGTAGGCGAGGAGAACCGCGGCTGGGACTACGCCAAGTTCCTGCTCGGCAACGAGCGCGTCGGCGTGGCACCCGTCGGCTCCACGAAGCGCTGGCTGGCCGCGGCGAAGGAGATCGCGGGCGACCGCCTCGACTCCGACCTGCTGCTCGCCACCCGCGTCGCGGACCTGGAGAACGAGCTGCTCGCCCTCGAGCTGACGGCGCTGCGCGTCGTGGCCCACTCCGCCGACGGCAAGCCGCACCCGGCGTCGTCGGTGCTCAAGCTGCGCGGCACCGAGCTGCAGCAGGCCGTCACCGAGCTCTACGTCGACCTCGCCGGCCCGCTCTCGCTCGCGTCCGGCGCCGGAGACGGCTCCGACGTGCCCGACTGGGCCCGCGTCAGCACCCCGCAGTACCTCAACTTCCGGAAGGCGTCGATCTACGGCGGCTCCAACGAGGTGCAGCGTCAGATCATCGCCAAGACCATCCTGGGACTGTGAGGCAGCCATGGACTTCACCCTCGACTCCGAGCAGACCGCCCTGCGTGACGCGGTGCGCGGCCTGCTGAGCAAGACCTACGACTCGTCGGAGACCCGCCGCGAGGTCACCAAGACCGACCCCGGTTTCTCCGAGAAGACCTGGCAGCAGCTCGCCGAGCTCGGCGCGCTCGGACTGCCGTTCTCCGAGGAGGACGGCGGCTTCGGCGCCGGACCCGTGGAGGTCGCGATCGTGGCCGAGGAGATCGGACGCGTGCTCGCGCCCGAGCCGTACCTCGAGACGATCCTGGCCGCCGGCCTGGTGGCCGACCTCGGCTCGGCCGAGCAGCGCGCCGACGTCATCGGCCGCGTGGCCGAGGGCGCCCTGGTGCTCTCCTTCGCCCACCACGACGTCGGCGACGCCGTCGTGGCCGCCGACTCCGACGGCACGTGGACGCTCACGGGCGTCAAGGAGCCGGTGCTGCACGGCGAGCGCGCCGACCTGCTGGTCGTCACGGCCCGCACCGACGCCGGCGTCGGCGTGTTCCTCGTCGACCCCTCGGTCGGTGGCGTGGACCGGATCGGCTATCGCACGCACGACGGCGGTCGCGCGGCGCGCGTCTCGCTCGACGGCGCCACGGCCACGCCCCTGGGCGACCCGGCCGCCGACGTCTCCGACGTCGTGGCCCGGAACGTCGCCCGTGGGCAGATCGCCCTGAGCCACGAGGCCGTGGGCGCCATGGACGTGGCCCTGCGGACCACGACGGAGTACCTCAAGACGCGCAAGCAGTTCGGCGTCCCGCTCAACACGTTCCAGGCGCTCACGTTCCGGGCGGCCGACCTGTACGTGTCGGCCGAGCTGGTCCGCAGCACCGTCACGTGGGCCACGCTCGTGCTCCAGGACGACCCGGACCGGGTCCTCGAGGCGGCGGCGCGTGCCAAGCTGCAGGTCTCGCGCGCCGGCCGCCACATCGGCCAGGAGGCGATCCAGCTGCACGGCGGCATCGGCATGACCGCGGAGTACTCCGTCGGCCACTACACGAGCCGTCTGACCGCGATCGACCACACGCTCGGCGACGGCTCGGAGCACCTGCTCACGCTGGCCCGCACGGTGGCCGACCACGGCGTCGTCGACCCCATCGGCTGACGGGCGAGGCGCGGCTCGACCCACGATCCAGCCGCACGTGGCGCAGATCCTTTTCCGGCGCCGCGTGCGGCTGTCGTGCGTCGGGGGCCGCCCGTGGCCGCAGCGCGCCACCGACGCACTCGACGGCCCCGGGATCCACCCAGCTCCACCCGGCGAGGCGGGGTCCCACCTCGTACCGTGGTCAGGAGATGAAGTCCTCCGCCCGACGCTGGCTGCTCGTGGCACTGGTGTCGGCCCTGCTGGCCGCCGCGCCGGTGCTCCCCCGCCTGCTCCCGGCCGAGGCCACCGACGTCTCGGCGGAACGGCTGCTCGAGCGGGTCGTCGCGTCACGCGACCTGGGGTGGTCGGGCGAGGTGCGCAGCCGCGGCACGCTGCAGATCCCCGAGACCGACTCGTTCGCCGGGGTCGCCGACCTGCTGGGCGACACCAGCACCCTGCGCGTCTGGTGGCGGTCGGACGAGCAGTGGCGCGTCGACCGCGTCCGCGCGAGTGGCGAGACCGACCTGGTGCGCGAGGGTGACCTGCTCACCACCTGGCGCTTCGAGTCCGAGCGCGCCACCTCGTCCCCGTACGCCACCGTCCGCCTGCCCGACGCCTCCGACCTCGTGCCGTCACAGCTGGCCCGGCGCCTGCTCGCCGGGGCCGACGCCGCCGAGCTGTCCCGCCTGCCGGAACGACGAGTGGCGGGGCGGTCGGCACCCGGCCTGAGGCTGGAGCCGGCCGACGAGCAGTCGACCATCGCGCACGTCGACGTCTGGGCGGACGCCGAGACCGGTCTGGCGCTGCGCGTCGACGTGGTCGGCACCGCCTCGGACCTGCCCGTGGTTTCCACCGCCGTCACCCGGTTCGACCCGTCGACCCCCGACCCCGGCACGACCACGTTCACCGCTCCCCCGGGCGCCCGCGTGGGCTTTCGCGACGCGATCGACGTCGCGGCGGGCGCCAACGCCTTCGCACCGTTCGTGCTCCCCGAGACAGTCGCCGGGCTCGAGCGCCGCGGCGAACCTGACGAGCTCGGAGCCGTCGGCGTCTACGGCCGCGGGCCCACCGCCCTCGTGGCGGTGCCGCTCCGCCGCGGTCTCGCCGGCCAGGTGCGCGAGCAGCTGAGCGCCTCGTCGGCCGTGCGCACCGACGTCGGCACCTCCCTGGAGATCGGGCCGCTGTCCGTGCTGCTCACCGAGGGTGGCCGTGGTCGGGGCACCTTCCTGCTGGCCGGGACCGTGACGCCCGAGGTGCTTGCGGACGCCACGGCCGAGCTGGGCGAGCAGGTGGGGCGGCGATGATCAGGACCCGAGCGCTGACGAAGCGCTACCGCGGCGTTCCGGCGGTCGACGGCATCGACCTCGACGTGCGAGAGGGCGACGTCTACGGGTTCCTCGGGGCCAACGGCTCCGGCAAGACCACGACGGTGCGGATGCTGCTGGGCCTCGTCCTGCCCACCTCCGGGGAGGCCGAGGTGCTCGGCGAGGCGATGCCTGCGTCGGCCGCGTCGGTCCTCCCGCGCGTCGGCGCCCTGGTGGAGGGACCCGGCGCCTACCCGCACCTGTCGGGACGCAGGAACCTCGCCACCTTCGACGCCGCCGGGCCCGACGCGCGGCGACGTGGACGGTCCGGTCGCATCGGGGAGGTGCTCGAGCAGGTGGGGCTGGACCCCGCCGACCGTCGGCCCGTGCGTGCGTACTCGCTCGGCATGCGCCAACGCCTCGGCCTGGCCGGCGCGTTGCTGCGTCGGCCGCGGCTGCTGGTGCTCGACGAGCCCACCAACGGACTCGACCCGCAAGGGATCCGCGAGATCCGCGAGCTGCTGCTGGCGCTGAACGGCGAGGGCACCACGATCTTCCTGTCCAGCCACCTCATGAGCGAGATCGAGCAGATGTGCACCCGCGTGGGGGTGCTCGACCGCGGCCGACTGGTGCTGCAGGACCAGCTGGAGAGCCTCGTGGCCCCAAGCGGACGCGTCGTGGTCGGCACGCGCGACGTCGAGCGGGCGGTCGCGCTCCTGGGCGAGGCCGTGGAGTCGTCCGCCGGCGAGCGCCTGGTGGTGGTCTCCGACGATCCGGCCCGGGTGAACGCACGACTGGTGTCCGCCGGCGTCCGCGTCGACTCCGTGGGGCCGCTGCGCGTCAGCCTGGAGGACGTCGTGCTGCGCGCGAGCGAGGCGTCATGATCCGGGTCGAGCTGGCAGCGATGCTGCGGCGTCGGCGCACCTGGGTGGTCATCGCGATGCTGAACGCCCTGCCCGCGCTCGTGGCGGTGCTGCTCGCGACCACGCAGCTGGGACCCCGTCCCGGCACCGGGCCACCGTTCCTCTCCGCCGTCCTGAGCGACGGCACGCTCTTCCCCCTTGCTGCCCTGGGCATCGTGCTCCCGCTGTTCCTGCCGGTCGCGGTGGCGGTCGTGGCCGGTGACGCCATCGCCGGCGAGTCGCAGACGGGCACGCTGCGCTACCTGCTCGTCCGCCCCGTGGGCCGCACCAGGCTGCTGGTGGCGAAGCTGGTGAGCGTCGTGGCCTTCGTGCTCGTGGCCGTGCTGGTCGTGGCGGTCGTCGCCTACGTCCTCGGACGGCTGCTGCTCGGCGACGGAGATCCCAGCGGCACGGTCACCAGCGTCTCCGGCTCCACGCTCAGCCAGGCGGAGATGATCCAGCGGACGGTCCTGGCGCTCGGCTACGTGACGTGGATGATGCTGGGCGTGGCCGCCCTCGCGCTGCTGCTCTCCACGATCGTGGAGTCCGCGCTGACCGCCGCGCTCGGGACTGTGGCGGTGCTCATCGGCTCGACGGTGCTCCTCGGGCTCGAGGCCGCCGACGTGCTGCAGCCGTACCTGCCGACCCGGTACTGGCTGGCGTTCGTCGACCTGTTCCGCGACCCCATCCGGTGGACCGAGGTGGTGCGGGGCGTCGCCGCTCAGGCCGCCTACCTCGTGGTGTTCCTCGGGGCGGCCTGGGCCAACTTCGGCAGCAAGGACGTCAACAGCTGACGTCGGTCGGCGCGCGGGCGGCGTCCCGACCGAGCACCGAGGCCACCGTCGCGAGCACCGCGGCGTCACCGGGAAGCGCGCGGTGCGGGGTCGTCGAGCCGGGGCACAGCCGTTGCACCCGCAGGTTGAGAGCGCCGTCGAGCATCGCGGAGTCCGTGGGGACGACCACCCGGTCGGCGTCGGACCGCAGCGTGACCCACTCGGGTCCGTCCGGCGTCTCGTCACCGGCGTTCAGGCCACGCAGCAGGTCGCTGTCGGGCACGAGCTGCTCGCACGCGGTGGGGCAGCTGCCCGCGATCTCGACCGCCAGCGCGGCGACGTCGGTGCCGTGGTGGGGCGAGCCGATCGTCAGCACCCGTCGAGCCACGTCCGCCCCGCCCTGGTCGCGCACCCACAACCGGGCCACGACACCGCCTGCGGAGTAGCCGACGACGTCGACCGAGTCCGCGCCCGTGCGCTCGAGGGCCGCGTCCACCGAGCGGCCGAGTGCGGCCGCCTGGGCGCGCAGGTCTCCCCTACCGTCGCCCTCAGGCTCGAGCACCTCGACGTCGCGGCCGGCCGACCGGAGCGCGTCTCGCAGGGGGTCGAGGGACGCCACGCGCCCGCCGTACCCGGAGACCAGCAGCACGGGTCCGAGCTCGTCCTGCGGCGCGGGGTCCGTGGCGTCGAGCGTGCGGACGACCCCGATGCCGACGGCGACCAGCACCACGGCCACGAGCAGCGCCGCCCCCGCCAGCAGGGTGCGCCGCCGCTGAGGTGCGAGGTCGTCGAGCACGACCCCATCCTTGCCGAAGACCCCTGACCGTGGCGTGGGCCTGAGGAAGCCCCACGGACATGAAGGACCCCTCGCGCACCCACTAGAGCCCACTGACCCTTGCTGCCTTCCGGCCCTGGGGGATTGGGTGAGATAGCGCCACGCGAGGGGCTGCAGCCAGCATACGGGGGCCGACCCGGTGGGTTCCAAGCGGGATGCGACGGGTACGCTCGTCGGCGGAGGATTCGCATAGTGGCCTAGTGCGCTCGCTTGGAAAGCGGGTTGAGTGAAAGCTCTCAGGGGTTCGAATCCCCTATCCTCCGCCAGGAGCACCCCTTGGGGTGCTTACTCCAACCAATGGCGCCGAAGCCGGTCCCGGTCGAGTCCCACGGTTGGAGTCACATCATCCGTCGGCGTGCCACCCAAGCAGCATGATTAGGCGCGACCGGACGCCCGCGCGCCATGAAGCCCCGCAGAACCCCTACCCGCGTGCGCCCCTCTATGACCTGCAGTCCAATCCCACCGGTGTGGAGAAGCGCACGGTCGATGAGCAGCGGGCGCCGCAGCCAAGTTCCGTGGGACTCCCAGTGTTGTGGAACTCCGAGGTGTTTACGGACTTCAGACCAGTGATCGGGGTTTCCTGCGAATTCCTCGATGAGCCCTTGGTCGGTTGGGCCCGTCGACATCTCAAGGAACTCACTCGCCGGCACGAGTTCGTCCCTCCAAGCGACGGTCGTCAAGTCCAGATCGCCGTAGCCAACCTGAAACGGTGCCAAACTGGCGAAGTCGTACAGCCACTGCTCCACGACATCCTCGGGCCAGTCAAGGCTTCGGACCACGTCATCGCCGACGAACTCGGCCAGACCTCCTCCGCCGATCCCTCGGCACCGCTCCGATAGAGCGGAGAGCTCTGCGATGTGTACGGCCATCAGGTTTGATTCAACGTCGCCGATGCGTCCGCGTGAAGACATCGGCCGCACAACGCGATGGGTCGTCCAACCGCAGTTCCCTTGGCCTGCTCGACGCCGCAGCCTGGTGGATGGGATTGGCGCAGTCCGCACTGAAAATGCACGGCGCCTACTCCTCGTCCAGCAGTCTCGCGAACCGGCTCGTCAGGCTCTCCGGGTCGTCCACTTTCTGATCGAGATCTGCCTTGGTCGACACCGAGCAGCAGGCCGTGCATGGCCGCGATACCACCGACGACGGCGGCAATCAGCGCAGCGCGAACCCAGTTGGGTGTCCCTACCCTCGTGGTCGTACCGCGAGATGACATTGCCGCAGCATCAGCCCTGGGGCGCAACGACAGCCTGCGCGCCGAACGAGTGCGACAGGTCGGCGGCGGACGTGAGTCACGATCTTCACGCTCTCAGGAGGTCGCGATCTCCTGGGCTCGTTCAAGAGCCACACGCAGTCGATTGAAGGCTTCTGCGCGAGCGTGGGCGTTGCGTGGTGACGGATGCGGTGCGCCCAGCGCGGGCACGACTCGGGCAGTCTCGTCGATCGTCATCAGCCGCATGACACCTTGGAGGGCTGGTGTCCCGACGGCGACGACGACCTGGAGGTCGGGCAGAGCCGCCCACAGCGCGGCCAGCGCCGGACGCGCCTCTTCAAGATCTCGTACCAGCGGAGGGCGGCGGTGGCCGGCAGCGTCGTAGGTCGGCCACGGCACCACGTTCCACCGCAGATACCCGTCACGGGCCATGCCCGCAGAAACTCGCGCGGAACGGAGTGCGGCCGCCGTCGGGTCGTCGTTGTCCTCGGTGCTGAACCCGAGGTCACCCGCGGCGACGGTGCGAGGGCCGGGCGACTCCATCAGCACCAGGATCCTCGCGTTCACGCCAGGACCGTCCGGGTCGAACCACGGGACGAACCGCTGTTCGTCGCCCACCGCGCGCCACGCACGGACCAGCGCATTGAGCGCGAAGACGTGCGGCTCGTCGACTCGCGACCGGCGATCGGTGCTCATCTCGTGCGAACCTTCGTGGCGATCGCCAGCAGATCGCGGACCGGACCGGCGGGCGGGCGGCCGCTGCCGACCCACAGCGCGGTGAGGTCGCGCGAAAGGTCCAACCCGGTGATCGGCACCTCGACGAGCCGGCCCGCCTCCACGTCGCTGCGCACCGAGCGCCGGCTCATGAACGCTGGCGGGCTTCCGGCGCTGACCGCCGATCGGATGCCGGACGTGGTGGTCAGCTCGACGGCTGGCGCCATGGCGGTCAAGCCGAGCCCTGCGAGCGCGTCATCGACGACACGCCGGGAGCCTGACCCTTGCTCACGCCACGTCAGAGGCCGTGTGACGATCTCATCTGGCGCCAGCGGCGAGTCCTGCTTGGCCCACGGGTCGTGCGGTGCCGAGTACAGGCCCAGCTCGTCGCGAGCGACGACCAGTGACGCCAAGTCACCGGGGTCGGCACCGTCCTCCACGAAGCCGATGTCGACAGAACCGTCCGCCACGGCCGTCCGCACGTGCTCGCTGTTGGTGGCGGTGAGGCTGACGACGGTGTCGTGCTGCTGGCGAAGACGCACGAGCCACAGCGGCAGCAGGTGCTCGGCGACGGTCATGCTCGCCGCGATGCTCAGCTGGTGGGCCCGGTCGTCGCGCAGGGTCGCGATCGACTCGTCGATCTCGTGCGCGAGATCAATCAGACGTGCGGCCCAGCCGACCATGAGGACACCGGACTCGGTGAGCGTCGATCCTCCGGCAGCACGACGTAGGAGGGTCAATCCCGTCTGGGCCTCGACGGCTCTGAGCCGTTCGGACGCCGATTGCTGCGTGATGCCGTTCGCTCGACCCGCAGCGCCGATGCTGCCATGGGTAGCCACGTCGACCAGCAGCTGCAAAGCAGCCAGATCGGGGATGTTGCGCATCTTCCAAGAATACCCGCCCTCCACAGGTTTGCCCTGTGGAGCCACAGGGTGACGGGTTCTACCGGCAACCCCGCATCGAGACCACTGTGGAGTCATGACCACCGCACACCTGACGACGACTAGCGAGCACCCTGCCCGCAGCACCCTCGACCGAACGGGCTGGCTGCGTGAGCTCGAGGGCGCTCCGGCTCTTGGCTTCATCGGACCCAACTGGTTTGCCTCGGTCATGGGGACCGGCATCGTCGCAGTTGCCGCTGCCTCCCTGCCCTTCACGGTGCCCGGGATCACGGTCTTCGCCACCACCGTCTGGGTCCTCGCGCTCCTACTGCTTGTCGTGGTGGTCGTGGCGACTGTCGGCCACTGGACGTTGCATGGCGAGGTGGCTCGCGGTCACCTGGACGATCCGGTGATGTCGCACTTCTACGGCGCGCCCGCGATGGGACTCATGACCGTTGGTGCCGGCGCAGTGCTGGTGGGACACCACCTGATCGGCATGACTGCCGCGCTGACGCTGGACTGGGTGCTGTGGACCGCTGGGACCCTGCTCGGTCTCACCACGGCCGTGCTGGTGCCGATCCGCGCCTTCACCTCGCACGAGGTCCACGAGGACTCCGCCTTCGGCGGCTGGCTCATGCCGGTGGTCCCGCCCATGGTCAGTGCCGCCACCGGCGCTGCCCTCATCCCGCACCTACCGGCCGGCCAGGCCCAGCAGACGATGCTGCTGGCCTGCTACATGTTCTTCGGCCTCACTCTCATGTGCAGCATCGTCATGATCGCGTTCATCTGGAACCGGCTTCTGCGCCACGGCATCGGAGCCGCCGGCGCCGTGCCCACCCTCTGGATCGTCCTCGGTCCCGTCGGTCAGTCGATCACCGCGGCCCACCACCTGGGCAACGTGACCCCCGACGTGCTCGACAGCCCCTACGGCACCGCGTTCCACGCCTTCGCCCTCGTCTACGGCATTCCCATGTGGGGATTCGCGATGCTGTGGTTGGCGATCGCCATCACCCTCACCGCCCGCACCGCCAAGGTAGGACTCCCATTCAGCCTGACCTGGTGGTCCTTCACCTTCCCGGTCGGCACCGTGGTCACCGGCACCTCCGGACTCGCCCAGCTGACCGGCAACCACGTGCTCCAGGTCGCAGCCGGCGCCCTGTTCGTCGTCCTGCTCGGCGCCTGGGCCGTCGTCGCCGTCCGCACCGCTCGCGGCGTGCACACCGGGGCGCTGCTGAAGAAGCCCTGACCGTTGGATGACGCCTCGCACGACGCATGTCCTGGCCGGACGTCACGGAGCCGAGGCGGCTCAGTTCGCGGACTGGTAGGCCTCGATGAGCGAGGACGGGACGCGGCCACGGGCCGGGACGTCCAGGCCCTGCTCCTGGGCCCAGGCACGCACGGCCTTGGCGTCGACGCCGGAACCGCCGCCCGAGGAGGAGGTCCGGGTGGTGCGACCGGCAGCGCGGCGACCGACGGCGATGTAGGGAGCCACGGCGTCGGCGAAGGCCTGACGCTCGGACTCGGTGAGGTCGACCTGGTAGCCCACTCCGTCGAACGTGAACGACACCGTCGGGGCCGGGGTGTCGATCTCGTCGCCACTCAGGTCGGAGTAGAACTTTTCCACGGTCTTTTTCGCCATGCCGGAACCATATCGTCCAGCACCCAATAATGCGGGCATTTCACGGGAGCATTCAGGACCAAAGTCATGAATAGTTTCCGAATGCGTCGACTTTCACGGCGCGGCGACGAAACCGCGGTCGCTCAGCACCGGCACGACGCTGCTGGCCCCAACCTCGGCCGCCACGCCGACGTCGTCGGACCAGCCAGCCGCGACGAGCTCCTGGCCACTCGCGCAGGCCGTCAGGTGGGCGGCCTCGCGCCCCTGCACGAGCCGGTACGCGTCGGCCGCGACGGCAGCCTCCGGCGACAGGCCCGGCCACTCGAAGTCCTCGAGCGCCGCGAGCACTGCACCGGCGCCCCACAGGTCCTCGAGTGCGGGTCGCAGCGAGCCGTCGCTCCACCGCTCCCCCGCGGCGACCACGGCCACGACCGTGTCGTCGGCGTCGTGCTCCCGAGCGATCCAGGCAGCGACGGCGGCCGCGTTGCGCAGGCTTGCCCCCACCACCGTGGTGGCCGAGCCTGCGAGCGCGTGCGCCACGGCCGACCCATTCGGTGACGGCAGCACCAGACGACCCGGCAGCGGGACCCGCAGCAGCCGCGCCGGCGAGAGCGTGGGCTCGTCCGGGCCCGCCGAGGCCCGGTCGGCGGCCAGCACCGCGCCGGTCTGCGCCGCGACCTCGGCCGCGTCGGCGCGACCGGTCGGGTACGGCACCACCACGCTGCCGCGTTCCACCGCCACCCCCAGCGCCGTGGTGAACGACAGCACGTCGACGACGACGGCGACGTCGGCCCCCTCGGAGATCGCGCGGCCGCCGACCGGGCCCCAGTCGAAGCGGACCGTGTGGCCCGGCTGGTGTGTCGTGAGCATGGGCCCAGTGTGCCGGGCAGCGAGAACCGTCAGGGCCGACGGCGGCGTGCCAGGACCACGGCGCCGACCACGAGGACGCCGAGCACGAGGACGAAGACGACGACCTCGACCCACCCGACGGCGTTCCCGGTGGAGGTGGCCACGTCGTCGGCCTCGCCCGGGGTCGCGACCAGCTCGGCCTCGGCGCGGGTCTGCTGCGTGCTCGGCGTCTCGACCGTCACGTCCTCCCCGTCCGCGAGCAGCTGGTACCGCAGGGCCAGGAACTCACCGGGCGCGACGTCGTGGTCGCGCACGCCGGTCTGGGCGTACGACCACTCGCCGCCCTCGTCGGCGGTGAGGAAGGCCCAGTACCCGTCGCCGGAGAGCGAGGCGCCGCACGTCTCCTGGGCCGCGTCGGGCCGACCGTCGATCCGGCAGACGAAGGGTGCGGAGCCCTGCGTCTCCTCGACGTCGAGACCGGCCGCCTGGAGAGCGTCGTAGGCAGTGGCGTCGCCGGCGAGGTCCGTGGCGCAGCGGACGAGCCGATCACCGTCGAGCGTCGCGGGCTCGACCACCACGACGACGTCGTCGGACCCGCACTCGCCCCCGGCGGCCGCCTGCGCCGCGGACGGAGCGGCTGCCAGGGCAGCGGCGCAGACGACGACGGACAGCAGGTGGTGAGCGTGGCGAAGCATGTCGTCCATCGTCACAGACGACGAGCGCGCCTCAGGGCTGCGGGACCGGTTCGGCCGTGCGGCCGTACCGAGCACGCCGAGCCGCCCGGCGCAGGGTCACCAGCACGGCGGGTCCGAGCGTGGCCACGAGCAACGCGTTGGTCACCGCGCGGCCCGTGTCCCAGCCCCAGGTCGACGTGACGAGGTTGAACACCAGGAAGCGGTGCAGGTTCTCGAGGATCGGCGCACCCGGCACGAGCTGCAGCGTCTCGTCGGCCCCGGGGGCGGCGATGCCGAGCTGGAACGGCCACGACGACAGGTTCATCAGCATGCCGAACAGGTACGCCACGACCACGGCGTAGACCACGAGCATCGCGATCTCCGCCCGTCCCGTGACCCGCCGCGGCAGCAGGCCCGCACCCAGTCCGATCCACGCGGCGCACATCATCTGGAACGGCAACCACGGCCCCACACCCGACGTGAGCAGGGCCGACGCGAACAACGAGGTGCAGCCCAGCACGAAGCCGAATCCCGGCCCGAACACCCGCCCGGCGAGGACGAGGACGAAGAACACCGTCTCGATGCCGGCCGTCCCGGCACCCAGGGGTCTCAGTGCCGCGTTCACCGCCGTCAGCACACCGAGCATCGCCAGGGCCTTGGCGTCCATGCCGCCCTCGGTGAGCTCGGCGACCACCACCATGACGACGATCGGCAGGAGCGCCATGAACAGGAACGGCTGGTCGACCCGCTCCGCCCCCGCGGTCGGCTCGATGAACAACGGCCACAGGAACATGACCAGGCCCGCGAGCGACGCGACGCCGAGCACGAGCGCCGAGCGCAGTCCCAGACGCGCCGTCATCGTCGACCCCCGTCCTGGGCCGACGCGTGGCCGCACCCATCGGTGGATCCGCAACCGCAGCCGCGGCGCTGGGGTTGAGGATCCACCGATGCGGGGCCCCGTGCGGTCCTGAGGTTGAGGATCCACCGATGGGGGGAGGTCATGGGAGGGCTCCCTCGACGTCGGCGACGGTGAGCCAGTCCGACCCCAGCACCTTGGAGACCTGGGGGGCGAAGGCGGGCGACTCGGCCAGGACCTTGGACACGCCTCCGGCCGAGACCACCTCGCCCTCGGCGAGGACGACGACCGCGTCGGCCACCTGGGCGACGAACTCCACGTCGTGGGTCGACACGACGACGCCGCGGCCCTCGGCCGCCTGGGCGTGCAGGATGGCCGCCAGCTGCGCCTTCGCGGCGTAGTCGAGGCCACGCGTCGGCTCGTCGAGCAGCAGCACGCGGGGGGACGTCGTGAGCACGATGGCCAGCACGAGGGCGAGCCGCTGGCCCTCGGACAGGTCGCGAGGATGGTGGGTACCGGCGATGCCCGGTGCGAGCCGGTCGAGCAGTCCGCGGCAGCGCCCCGGCTCGGCGTCCGCGTGGGTGTCGGCCGCCGCGCACTCGTCGTCGACGGTCTCGAGGTACAGCAGGTCCGACGCGGTCTGGGGCACGAGCCCCACCAGCGCACGGGCGGCCGCCGGCGACAGGCCGGCCGGGTCGAGCCCGTCGGCCCCGACGGCCACGGAGCCGCTCGCGCGCTTGAGACCACCCTGCAACGCCCACAGCAGCGACGACTTGCCCGACCCGTTGCGGCCCATGAGCGCGACCACCTGGCCGGGGTCGACCGTCAGGTCCACGCCGCTGACCGCGCGGTGCCGGCGGTAGTCGACCGAGATGTCGCGCGCCCGCAGCACCGGGGGCCCCGTCTGGGCCGATGCGGTCTGGCCCGACGCCGTCCGGGCCGGCGCACCCGTGAGCCGAGGACGCAGGTCGCCGGCCCGACGCCGCGCGTCGCGGACGGTGAGCGGAAGCGGCTCCCACCCGACGAGCCTGCCCAGCTCCACCAGCGGCGGCGCGACGGGACTCTCGCGCAGCAGGTCGGCCGGCTCGCCGTCGCGCACCCGACCACCCTCGACCACGACGAGGCGGTCGGCGAAGGGGATCACGCGCTCCATCCGGTGCTCGGCCACCACCACCCCGAGCCCGACGTCGGCCACGAGCCGGGCGACCGTGGCCAGCACGTCCTCGGCGGCCGTCGGGTCGAGCGCCGAGGTCGGCTCGTCGAGCACCAGCATCCTGGGGTGCATCGTGAGCACGGCGCCGATCGCGACCCGCTGCTGCTGGCCGCCCGACAGCGTGCGCAGCGCACGACGTCGGAGGTCGGCGATGCCCAGCAGGTCGAGCGTCTCCTCCACCCGACGCCGCATGGTCTGCGGGTCGAGCCCGAGCTGCTCCATGCCGTAGGCCAGCTCGTCCTCCACGACGTCGCTCACGAAGCCCGACAGCGGGTCCTGCGGGACGTACCCGACGAGGTGTGCCAGCTCGCGCGGTGGCGTGCCGACGATGGACGTGCCGTCCACGCGCACGTCGCCCTCGAGCAGGCCGCCGCTGAAGTGCGGGACGAGGCCGTTGAACAGGCCGAGCAGCGTCGACTTGCCCGACCCCGTGCGTCCGCACACCAGGTGCAGCTCGCCGTCGGGCAGCACCAGGTCGACGTCGCGCAGCGTCGGCTCCGCCGTCCCGGTCCCTGCGGCGTCGTCGTAGGAGAAGGTCACGTCACGCAGCTCGAGCACGGTCCACCTCCTCGGCTTCGCGCCCCGGGCCACCGGCACGGTCGGCACCGCCGGCGACGTCGGGCGCCGGAGGTGGGGTCAGGAAGGCCGGGAGCACACCGACCAGCAGCACGAGCACGAGCGGGACGCCGATGGTGGGCCACCGCTCGAGGTCGGGGACCACCACGTACGGGTCGAGGTCGAAGGCGCGGTCGACCCCGACGGCGACCACGACGCCGCACAGCGCCGTGAGGACCTCGGGCCGACGCCACCGGTCGGGCCGGTAGCGGGTGCGCTGCACGCGCCGGCCGGCCGACCACAGCGCGCCGGCAGCCAGCAGGACCCCGAGCACGAGCACCGGCCCGGCGAGCAGACGGGGCGCGGTTCCGTCGAGGTAGGCGTACGCGCCGACGCAGAGCGCGCCGAGCCCGGTGAGCATGAGCACCCCGGTCAGGAGCCGCTCCCGCGGGGTCGCCGTGCCCGACCGCCCGTAGCCGCGCGCGTCCATCCCGGCCGCCAGGGTCATCGACCGCTCCAGGGCGTCCTCCAGCACCGGGACGACCACGCGCCGGAGCCGGCCGACTCCCTTGCCGGCATCGCCTCTCAGCCGACGCGCACGGTTGACCCGCTGCACGCTCTCGGCGAGCTGCGGGAACACCGACAGGGCCACGACCACGGCGGTGCCGACCTCGTAGAACGCGGGGGGCACGGCGGCGAGGAGGCGACGAGGGTTCGCCAGGGAGTTCGCGGCTCCCACGCACAGGATGATCACGGCCAGCCGCATGCCGTCGTAGAGCGCACCGAGCAGCGCCGTCGACGTCACGTCGCCCAGGAGCTGGATGCCGCGGGCCGCGTCGGGAAGCGGGATCTCGGGCAGGTGCAGCACGATCGTGTCGCCCTCGAGCGCACCTCCGCCGAACAGGATCCGGTACACGACCCGCAGCACCACGACGAACAGCGCGAAGTACACGTAGAACCGGAACGACATCGCCCACGGCGCCTCGCTGCGACGGGCCATCACCACCAGGACCACCACCGCCGCGATCAACGCGAGCACCAGCGGGTTGAGGGTGAACGACGCCGCCGCGGCGAGACCGAGCGCCCAGAGCCACCAGGCTCCGGGATGCAGGTCACGAGCGGGAGCGGTCATCGCCGTTCCGCGGCAGGGCAGGTCAGGGCGCGCTTCCCCTCCGCCGCCACGCGACGACCCCGGCGGCACCGAGCAGCACCAGCACGGCCGCGACACCGACCAGCGTGGGCCACGGCGACCCGGCGTCGGCCGACGTCGCGCGGGTCTCGTCGTCGGACGTCGTGCCGTCGTCGCCGGCTCCGTCGGAGGGGCTGGCGGCGCTCGCCTCGCGCTCCTCCTCGGCCTTCTGCTCAGCCTTCTTCTCCGCCTGCGCCTTCTCCTTGGCCTTGGCCTTGGCGCTGGCGGAGGCCTCCGCGGACGGGACCGCCGACGTCGGCGCAGCCGTGGGCGCCTTCTGCGTGGGCCGGCTCGACGGCTTCGGGGCCGGGGCCGCGGCCGCCTTGCCCACCGGGGAGACCCCGGGCTGGGCCCTGCCGCTCTGGCCCTGCCAGCTCCAGGCGACCCAGCCGCCCTTCGGCACGGAGACGCCGCCGACGCCGGCCGTGGCGTAGCTCCAGCTGCCGTTGCCGCTGGAGACCCAGAGCGACCAGTAGGCGTCGGACGGCGAGGCCTGCACGCACCCGGCGTTGGCCGGCTTCGCGTTGACCTGGCAGACGAAGCCCTGCTGACGGGCGGCGTAGCGGAGGGAGACGCCTGCGGCGTCGAACGCGGAGGTGGCCTTGCGACCACCGCCGGGGACACACGTCGTGGAGGCACCCCCACCCAGCTGGTGGTAGTCGACGACCACGGTCACGCCGTCACCCTTGGCGCAGGCCGCAGCCTGCGCGGGTGCGGCGAGGACGACCGCACCGGTCGCCGTCCCGAGGAGGACGGCGACCAGCGCGGCGAGGAGTCGCCTGGTCACTTGACGACGGTGAACGACGCGATGCCCTGGCGCGTGTTCACGATGCCGCGGACGTAGACGTTCTTCTTGCCGGTCGACGAGCCGACGCCGAACGTGTAGTCGATGGTGCCGTCGGTCCGGGCGTTGGCGGTCTTGATGTACGTCCCGCCGTAGCCGATGCGCACGGGCTCGCTCGGGGCCAGGCCACGGGCGGACACGCGGATCCTGCCGTTGCGCTTGACCGTCTTGACGTTCGTCGTCGCGACGAACCGCTTGGTGGTCGTCAGGACCCGCAGCGAGGCCTCGCCCTGGCGGGCGTCGCGCTCGCCGTAGACGTACACGGGGCGCACGCCCGGCGACGGGGCCGTGGCCGAGATCGTGGCGACACCGCTGGCGTTCGCCTTGCCGGCCTTGGCGATCGAGCCGTCGACCGAGTAGACGCAGTAGCGCTCGCCCGGGGCCAGGCCCGACGCCGTCAGGCTGACCGGTGCGCCGGCGGCGACGTAGCCGCTGGGCGCGGTGACGGTGAACGTGGCCCTCGGCCGCGGGGTCGGGTCGTCGTAGGACTGCAGCGCGGTGATCGCCGGAGCGGTGGCGCGACGCCACTGGTCCGCGGTCTCGACCTCGATGCCGTCGTCCTCGGCCGTCGCGATGGCGGCGTCGTCGTAGCCGACGGCGCCGAACTGGCCGTCGAGCTCCGTGCCGCAGGCGCTGTAGGCCGTGACCTGGCGCTGCGCGATCCAGGCAGCTGATCCGGCAGCCAGGCCGTCGTCACCGAGCTGCTCCAACGCCACGGCAGCCAGCGCCGTGCTGTTCGTGTTGGGGGCCTCGGTGGCCGCGCCGCCACCGAACTCGCCGTCGTTACCTCGTGCGCCGATCAGATAGCCGCGAGCGCGGGCCAGAGCGTCGGAGACCGACTCGTCGCCGATCTGCGTCTGCAGGGCGTCGACCGCGAAGGCCGTCGTGTCGACCTCGGCCGTGGTCGGGTCGCTGCATTCCTGCTGCTCCGCGGTATTGTCCGACGTGAAGAAGGTGCGGAACCCTCCGTTGGAACACTGTTGGGCGAGCAGGAAGGCCGTGGCCTCGTCGGCCAAGGATGAACCAGCGGCGTGCAGAGCCTTGACGGCGAAAGTCTGTCCGACGACGTTGGCGTAGTCATCGGGCAGGTCGTCGTCGTCAAATTCCCCGTCGGGGAGGGTGTCCGCGATACGCCCGGTGACTGGAGGCGTCGTGAGCACCTGCGCCTCGGTCGCCTTCACCAGGTCGGTGCCGCCGAAGTTCGTAGGCGTGCGGTCGGCGGCGTCGAGGTCGGCGGCCTGCGCGGCGACGAGCGCCTTGGCCGCGGATCCGGCGTACTTCTCCGCACCGGTGCCGATGTAGCTGCCGAGGTCATCAGCCAGCGCGTCGGCGATGTCGGCGACCTTCGCGTTGTAGCCGCCGACGGCGTCGAGGGCGAGGAGGGTGTCGAGGGTCAGGCCCCAGTCGACGAAGTCGAACTGCTCGTTGTAGAGCACGCCGTCGACGACCTGGCCCGACAGCCAGTCGGCCGCGTTGACCGTCTGCGGGGTGCGCGACGTGTCGGCCTGGGCGGCCGGTACCGCGAGGAGACCGGCACCGAGGGCGGTGGCGGCGGTCGCGACGAGGCCGCGACGCAGGGACTTCTTCATGGGGTCCTCACCCGCTGCAAAGGCATGAGGATCCCGAGGGGACCCGCTGCGACCACGACAGCGTGATTGGTCAGGCGCCCGATGCGGCGTTCCGGCTCCCCTCGCGGAGCGAGGGCTACGGTTGCGGGTCAGCGCCGGATTCGGACCGGCTTCCCCGCACTCGGGCACGTGGAGTTGTGTGTCGAGTGACAGGCGGACGGTATCACCCGCGCGTCAGCGACGTACCACGAAGGACGTCGCTCCCGTGCGCGACGCACCGGCGCCCGTGACCGTCAGTGTGCGACGGCCCAGGCTGCTCCCCACGCCGAAGGTCCACCGGAACGAGCCGGTGGAGGAGGCCTTGCTCCTCAGGACGACCTTGCCGCCGATCCGGACGGTCACGTTCTCGTGGGGCAGCAGACGGCTCACCCAGATGATGTTCTTCGCTCGTCGCGTCGGCGCCGTCGACCCCAGCTTGATGCCGAGGCGCGCTGCACGGCCGGTCGCGACCGTGGTGACCCCGGTCCGGCCAGGCCAGTCGCCGACCGCGCGCAGCAGACGAGCCGACGCCGTGGTGGCGTCAGCGGGGACACGGATCGTGGCCGTGCCGGTACCCGAGGGCGAGGCCGTGCCGCGCGCCAGGACGGCGCCCGAGAGCAGCACCGAGAACGGCTCCCGGGGACCAAGACCCCGTACGGTCACGACGGACGTCGACCCGACCTGGACGGCGCGCGGGTTCGACGACACCGCGAGCGTCGCCTCCGCGCCCAGGACCGCGACGGGCTCGCTGCGCTGGACGAGGGTGCCGTACCCGCTGGTCGTCGCGGTGGTCTCGACGACCAGCTCGGCCCGATGGTCCTGGGGACCCAGGGGCGGCAGGGAGCGTGACTGCGCGACCTCCACGCCGTCGCGGAACCAGCGGTACGTCGTCACGAGGTCGTCGGGGTGCGGCGTCACGGTCCCGGGGTCCACCACAGGAGTGGCCCCGACCGCCGCCTGACTGATGCTGGGGCCGGTGCCCGTGAGCGGCCCAGCCGCGATCTCGACCGGTGCCGTGCTGCTGACGACGTCCTCGGCATACCGCGACGTCATGCGCACCTCGGCCCTGACCTCGCCGGCGATGTCGTCAGGCCTGACGACGTACGACGGCGACGTGCCGAGCAGCTGGTTCCCGCGGAACCACCGGACGACCCGCGTGTAGGCGTAGGGCGACGGCGCGTAGGTGTCGCCCTTCGCCGTGAGGCGCGACCCGACCGCCGGCCGACCCGCGATGGCCGCTGGCGTGGCGAGGACCGAGATCTCCTTCGGCACGGCGACGTCCGTCGTGGACCTGACAGGCTCGCAGTCGGGTGCCGTCAGCGTGGTGGTGACCTCGAACGTGGCCCCGGCGTCGGTCCTGAGCAGCACCTGCTGGTGCGAGGTGCCCCGGACGAAGCCGTCTCGCCGCCACTCCCACCCGACCGTGTCCGTCGGGGCAGACGGGACCGAGGCCGTCAGCGTCGCGCCCGCGACCCGGTCGCCCAAGACAGTGGGCGGCTCGACGGAGGTCGGACAGGTGGTGGTCGTGGCCTCCGAGCGCGAGGGCGCCGCCTCCGCGGGAGCGACCACCAGGCTCAGTGCGACGACCAGAGCCGACGCGCCGGCGAGTGCGTGACGTGACGAGACGAGCATGATTCCCCCGGGAAGTCGAACGATCACCTCATCCTGCCGGGTCGTCGCCGCCTGCCGCAGGAGATTGGACGACGTGGTTCCGTCAGGCCAAGGGCACGTCGGCCACGACCACGCCGTTGGCGTCGGCGTAGACCCACTGGCCGGACCGGATCGTTGCGCCGCCGAAGGTCACCGCGACGCCCACGTCGCCGAGGCCGCGCTTCTCGGTCCGGACGGGGCACGGGGCGACCGCCTGGACGCCCAGGTCGAGGTCCCGCAGGATCTCGACGTCGCGCACGGCTCCGTGGATGACCAGCCCGGACCACCCGTTCTCGACGAAGCGGGCGGCGATCACGTCGCCGAGGAGGGCGCGGCGCAGCGATCCACCTCCGTCGACGACGAGGACGCGGCCGTCGCCCGGCTCGTCCGCGAGGCGCTTGACGTGCGAGTTGTCCTCGAAGCAGGCCACCGTCTCGACGGCGCCGCTGAACGCCTCACGGCCACCGAAGCCACGCAGCAGACCCGGCTGGACGACCACCAGCCGATCCGGGTGGTGGGTGTCGCAGAGGTCGGGCGTGGTCCAGCTGGTCATGGGTCCTCCATCGGTCGACTCAGCAGGACGCTACGCGTGCGCAGCGGCCGACGCCCGGCCACGACGTACGCAACGCACTCAACGCCTCAGGAGACGGCGGAACCGATCGCCAGGAAAGCGACGAAGGCAGCCACGAAGAGCACCGTGCGGAGCAGCCCGGTGCGCAGCAGGCGCGACTCGACGGCCGTGAGCCGACGGGGTGCCGGCCGGCTCGAGCCGGAGTGCGCGATGTTCGCCATGCCTCAGACACTACCAGGCGTGGGACAACATGGAAGTTCGGTCCACCGAACTTTCGTGGCGCCCGTCCTGCGGCCGTCCGCCGATACCCTGGGCGTGTGCCCGACGCCCCCTCCGCCTCGACCCAGGCCCCCTCGGCGCTGTCCTCCTCGATGCAGGACTACCTCAAGGTCATCTGGACGAGCCAGGAGTGGGACGACACCCCCATCTCCTCCAAGGCGCTGGCCGACCGCTTCGGCGTGACGCCCTCGACGGTCTCCGAGTCACTCAAGAAGCTCGCCGCCCAGGGGCTCGTCGACCACCGGCGCTACGGGGCGGTCACCCTCACGGCGTCGGGACGGACGGCCGCGCTCGCGATGGTCCGCCGCCACCGGCTCGTCGAGACGTTCCTCGTCGAGTACCTCGGCTACGCGTGGGACGAGGTGCACGACGAGGCCGAGGTGCTGGAGCACGCCGTGAGCGACGACTTCGTCGAACGGCTCGCGGAGCGGCTCGGCCACCCCGAGTTCGACCCCCACGGCGACCCCATCCCGACGGCCGACGGCCGACTGCCCGCGCTCGACGCACGTCGGCTGGTCGACGTCGAGGCACCCGCCGACCTCGTCGTGGTGCGCGTCTCCGACGACGACCCGGCCCTGCTGCGCCACCTCGTCGAGCTCGGGCTCGTCCTCGGGGTCCGTGTGCACCTCGTGGAGCGGCACGACTTCGCGGGCACCCTGGCCGTCCGGATCGACGGTCGCACGCTCGACGTCGGGCACGTGGCCGCGGCGGCGATCTTCGTCTCGGCCGCCTGAGACCCGCTGCACGGCACCACCCGGCGTCCTGGCCGACCGACCTCGCGCGGACCGCTGCGGCGGAAGCGACCCACGAGTAGCGTTTCGTCCATGAGCCTGTCCGAAGAAGTCCGCATCGCCCTCGACGGCAAGTGGCGCCACGTGCGCGAGCAGTCCCGCAGGGAGCTCGCCGAGATGGACCTGGCGTACGACCTCGACCTCGACATCGACGCCGCTCGCGAGCGGACGCTGCGCCAGCTCGAGGGCCTCGTCGACACCGGCGTCCCCGCAGCCGGCTTCCGCACCGAGCACGGCGGCGGCGGCGATCCGGGGATGGCCGTCACCGGCATCGAGATGCTCGCCCAGTTCGACCTCTCGCTCATGGTGAAGGCGGGTGTGCAGTGGGGACTGTTCGGCGGCGCGGTCGAGAACCTCGGCACCGAGCGCCACCGCGACCTCATCCCGCGGCTCATCTCGCTCGACCTCGTGGGCTGCTACGCCATGACCGAGATCGGCCACGGCAGCAACGTGCAGCACCTCGAGACCACGGCCACCTTCGACGCGGACACGCAGGAGTTCGTCGTGGACTCCCCCACGCCGTCGGCCACGAAGGACTACATCGGCAACGCCGCCGCCCACGCCACCGTCGCCGCGGTGTACGCCCAGCTGGTCACCCGGGGCGAGAACCACGGCGTGCACTGCTTCATCGTGCCGATCCGCGACGAGAAGGGGCAGACCTGCGACGGCGTCGAGATCGGCGACGACCGCCACAAGGGTGGTCTCGGTGGCGTCGACAACGGCCGTCTCTCCTTCCACCAGGTGCGCATCCCGCGCGAGAACCTGCTCAACAAGTACGGCGACGTGGCCGAGGACGGCACCTACTCCTCGCCCATCGAGGACGTGAACCGACGGTTCTTCACGATGCTCGGCACGCTCGTGCGCGGGCGGATCAGCGTCGGCGGGTCGGCGATCGCCGCCGCCGAGGTGGCCCTCAGCATCGCCGGACGCTACGCCCTGGAGCGGCGCCAGTTCGGCCAGGACGGCGAGCCCGAGGTGCTGCTGGCGGACTACCGCGTGCACCAGCGCCGCCTGCTCCCGCTCATCGCCCGTTCGTACGCCTACCGGTTCGCCCAGAACCAGCAGGTCTCGCGCATGGACCGGCTGCAGCGCTCGACGGAGCCCGACCTGCAGGAGCAGCGCGAGCTCGAGGGCCGCGCCGCCGGCCTCAAGGCGATCATGACCTGGCACGCGTCGCGGGCGATCAACGAGTCGCGCGAGATGTGCGGCGGCGCCGGCTACCTCGCCGAGAACCGCCTCACGGTGCTGCGCGGCGACATCGACGTGTTCACCACCTTCGAGGGCGACAACCACGTGATGCTCCAGCTGCTCAGCAAGGAGCTGCTCACGTCGTACGCGAAGGAGGTCGGTGGGCTCGACGCGGTCGGCATGGTGCGGTTCGTGGCCGAGACCGTGGCCGAGACGGTCCGCGAGCGGACGGCCGCGAGCCAGCTCATCCAGCGGCTCATCGACGCCGCGCCCACCGGTGGCGACGCCCACGACCTGCTCGACCGCGGCACGCAGCTGAGCCTGTTCGAGGACCGTGAGCAGCACCTGATCGAGACCGCCGCCCGACGTCTGCAGCGAGCCGCCAAGGCCGAGGGCGACGAGGCCTTCCGCATCTTCAACGAGGCGCAGGACCACCTGATCCGGTGTGGACGGGCGCACGTGGACCGGGTGGTGCTCGAGGCGTTCACCGCCGGCATCGCGCGCTGCGAGGACCCCGACGCCGCCGACCTGCTGCGCAAGGTCTGCACGTTGTACGCGCTGAGCGTCATCGAGGACGACCTCGCGTGGTTCATGGCCCACAACCGGATCTCCGACCAGCGCGCCAAGGCCGTGACCCAGCTGCTCAACGAGCAGCTGGCCGAGCTCCGCCCGCACCTGCTGACCCTCATCGAGGGCCTGGGCGTGCCGGAGGAGACGCTCGGCGCCGCGATGCTGCTCAAGCAGTGACCCCTCGACGCCTCGGCGGCGCCGTCGCCGCGACGGTCCTCCTCGTCACGGTGACGTCCGGATGCACCTCCCCGGACGTCGACGTCGAGGGCGTCGCGCGCTGGCAGGACCGCACCGACGACGCGTTCCGGTCCGCCCTGGAGGCGGTCGGTCCACGGATCGCGCTGTCACCGGACGACGAGCTGGCCGGCCTGGCGGACACGCAGCGGTGCGACCCCGACGACCTGAGCCGGGTCCGGCACCGGGTCGACGCGAGGCTCGAGCTCGCCGAGCCGGCATCGTCCGGCCTGGCCGACCGGGTCCGGGACGCCGTCCCCGCCGAGTACGAGGTGGAGGTCGAGATCGGTCCCGACTCCGTGCTGCTCGGCGTGGTCAGCGGCTGCATCGACGTACCGAAGATCCAGGGCGTCGACGTGTTCCTGGAGGGCCGCTACCGCGTCGACCCCTGACGCTCGGACCTGGGCGCTCGGCGGTGGGACGTCAGACCACGAAGGCGATCGCCAGCACCATCGGCAGGCTGACCAGTGACGCGATGCTGGTGACCACCGTCATCGACTTCAGGGCGCCCTGGGTGGTCAGGCCGAGCAACGACTTGAACATCCAGAAGAAGTTGGAATTCACCGTCAGCGCGAACATCGCTCCGGAGGCGATCGCGAGGCCGATGGCGATCGGTGCCACCTCGATGGAGGTGAGCACCGGGCCGATGATGCCCGCGGCGGTGATGGCGGCGACCGAGACCGAGCCGATGGCCAGGTGCAGGACGGCGGCGATGAACCAGGCGAGCAGGACGCTCGTGACGACGGCCGCGCCCTCGCTGGCCGAGAACAGCCCGGCGAGCGTGGCGTCGAGTCCGGTGGCCTCGATGACGGCGCCGAGCGAGCCGCCGATGCCGGTGATCAGCAGGATCTCACCCGTCGTGTGGAAGCCGGTCTTGAGCGCCTTGTCGGTCCGCTCGGTGCCCGCGGCCGCGCGGGCGAGGACGTAGGCACCGAGCAGTCCCACGAAGAGGGCGACGTTGGCGTTGCCGATGAAGGCGATGAACGCGTTGGAGAAGTCGAGCAGCTCCGCGAACGCGCCGAAGGCGATCATCACGAGCGGCACGAGGATCGGCAGCAGCGACGTGAACAGCGGCACCTCGACGTCGTGGAGCGTGTCGCGCTCGCCCGGGCCGGTGCCGGCGGTGTTCTGCTCGACGCCGTCGTCGTAGTCGAGCGGGTCGTCCTCCGCCTCGTCGGCCTCGGGCTTCCACCAGCCGGCCCGCAGCATCAGCCCGAACAGGTAGGTGGTGATGACGGCGGTGAGCGGCCCCAGGACGATGCCGTAGAGCATCCACGTGCCGAGCGGGACGTCGAGGAGTCCCGCGATCGAGACCGCCGCGAGCCCGGGGATCACGAAGACGTAGCCGGCGAAGATGCCGGTGCCGATCGCGCCGGCGAGGTGCGCGAGCCCGCGCGGTCCGATGTGCGGGGCCGAGGAGCGCGCGATGGGCGCGGCGAGCACGACCTGGACGTCGACGTAGATGGACGGGAAGACGGTGGAGAGCGCTCCGGTGAGGGCATAGGGCAGACGCTTCGCGCCCACGACCTTGAGCAGCGCGTGCACGAGCTTGCGGAAGGTGCCGAGCGAGTGCAGCAACGCCCCGATGAGCACGCCGAAGCCGATGAGCAGACCCACCTCGGCCATGATCGAGCCGAAGCCCTCGGTGATCGCCGTGATCGTGTCCGCGAACCCGACCCCGGCGGCGAGGCCGAGGTAGAGCGAGGCGATCACCAGCGAGATCACCGGATCGACCTTCACCCAGATGATCAGCCCGACGACCAGCACGATGGCGATGGCTGTGTGGACGACCTCCACGTCGATCCCCCCTCGTTCGATGTGGGCCTCACCCTAGGCGACGTCGGCCCGATCGGGTCTACGCCCGCGGCTGCGTCGCGTGGGTGAGTCGTCGGCGGCGGCGGCGTCTCGGCCGAGCTCTCGCCTGCGGCTGCGTCGCTCCGGCCTAGCGCTCGCCTGCGGCTGCGTCGCTGTGGCTCCGAGTCGACCTGCGCTCCGAAAGGGCCTCGACCGGAGCGGTGGGACTGGTCCTGGCTGGGTCTGCGGGGCGCGGCCGGGTTCTCGCTCGCTGCTGCGTTGCTGTGGCTTCGAGTGGGCGTGGTCTCCGAACGGCGTCGACCGGAGCAGGGGGGCTGGGCTCGGGTGGGTCTGCGGGGCGCGGCCACGATTCTCCATCTGCGCGGGATCCACGCACGATGCTTCCTTCGCGTGGACCGTGCCTCGCGAAGGAAGAAGCGTGGCGACGACATGGCGCCCTGGAGGGCAGTGATTCTCCTTCTGCGTGGAACGGTCCACGCGAAGGGAGAATCCCTGGCCCACCCGCCGCGCACCGAAGCCCCGTTGGACGCAGGATTCTGCCTTCGCGTCCAGAAGCCCGAACGATGCTGCGTTCACGACGGGATCCGAACACGAACGCAGCATCCTTCACCCCCTCACGCACGAACGCAGAACCTTGCGTCCCCCCGAGCCACGCTCCGAGAGCCCACCCGACCCCGGACCCGTCCACCGGTCGAGGCCCTTTCGGAGCGCAGGTCCACGCGCAGCCACAGCGACGCAGCCGCAAGACCCGCCGCAGCCGGAGCGACGCAGCCGCACGGCACGACCCAGCCGGAGCCGCGCAGCAGCAGGTCGACCCGCGGCCATGGAGACGCGGCCGCGGGTCGAGGTTCAGCGCGTCGGTGGTTGCGTGCCCCAGGCGACGCCAACGTGCACCATCGTCACGAGAAGGACGAGCCCGGCGTCGCCGATCCCGGCGTCGTACTCCGGTCGTGTCCAGGCGTAGACGAAGCCCACGAGCGTCCCGATCCCACTCACCCAGGCCACCACCTGCGTCCTTCGCGTCGCCCAGCGGTGCGCCTTGGCGATGGTCGCAGCCACCGCTCCCACGACGCCGAGCCACAGGACGACCGTGCCGAAAGGGCGCGCGCCCTCGCCGAGCACGAGGCGCAGCAGGAACGGCACCGACAGCGCGCCCATCACCCACACCCACGGCCGCGCGAACCACGGCACCGTCGCCGGGGCCGCCGGCGCGGTCACGTGAAGTCGACCTGCCGCAGCCCCCGCAGCAGCGTGTAGGCCGCCTGCTGGTCGTCGGCGTCGAGCTCGGCCACGCCGAACTGGACGTCCATGAGGGCCTCGGTGGCCGCCTCGACCACGCGCTCGCCCTCGGGCGTGAGGGCCGCGAAGGTGCGGCGCCGGTCGGCCGGATCGGGCTCGCGGACCACGAGTCCGTGCGTCTCGAGCCTGTCGATCGCGTTCGTGACCGACGTAGGATGCACCATGAGCCGTTCGCCGATCTTGCTGAGGGGCAGGCGCCCCTCCCGGCTGAACGAGATGAGCCGAAGCACCTCGAACCGGGCGAACGTGATGCCGTGGGGCTTCAGCGCCGCGTCGAGCCGGCCGATCACCAGCTGCTGCACCCGCATGATCGACGTCGCGAGCCGCATGGCCGTGGCGTCGCCGATGCGCTCCTCCCACAGCTCCCCGGCCCGTTCCAGCGGGTCGAACGCGAGCCGCGGCGTGGGGGGCACGGAGGTCATGTGGTCAGTCTACCCAGGGTGGACGATTAGTTGGATGTCCGACTATTGTGGTTCCTATGGCTGATCTCCACGTCCCGTCGAACCCGGTCCGACTCGTCACCGCGTCGGCGCTCTTCGACGGCCACGACGCCTCGATCAACATCATGCGGCGCATCTTCCAGAGCCAGGGGGCCGAGGTGATCCACCTCGGGCACAACCGCTCGGTCAAGGAGGTCGTCGACGCCGCCATCGAGGAGGACGTGCAGGGCGTCGCGGTCTCGTCGTACCAGGGCGGGCACGTCGAGTACTTCGAGTACCTGGTCGAGTCGCTGCGCGAGCAGGGCGCCGGCCACGTCCGCGTGGTCGGTGGTGGCGGCGGCGTCATCGTGCCCGAGGAGATCGCCCGGCTCCGCGAGTCCGGCGTCACGATCTTCTCCCCCGAGGACGGGCAGCGCCTCGGGCTCGTGGGCATGATCAACTCCGTCGTCCGCGACTGCGACGTCGACCTGACCACCCTCGGCGACTTCGACGTCGACGCGGTGCTGGCCGGCGACCGCTCCGCCGTCGCCCGGGCCATCACGCTCGCCGAGACCGGCCGACTCGCCGACGCCGACCGCCAGCGCCTGCAGGACGCCGCGGCCGCACACCCCTCCCCCGTCCTCGGCATCACCGGCACCGGCGGGTCGGGCAAGTCCTCGCTCACCGACGAGCTCGTGCGGCGCTTCCGCGTCGACCAGCAGGACAAGCTGCGCGTGGCGGTCCTCGCCGTCGACCCCACCCGACGTCGCGGCGGCGGCGCCCTGCTCGGCGACCGCATCCGGATGAACTCCCTCGACGGGGAGCGGGCGTACTTCCGGTCGCTGGCCACCCGAGGCTCCCACGAGCTGCCCGACTGCCTCGACGACGTCGTCGCCGTGCTCAAGGCCGCCGCGTTCGACCTCGTGGTCGTCGAGACCCCCGGCATCGGCCAGGGCGACGCCGCGATCGTGCCGCACGTCGACACCTCGATGTACGTCATGACGCCGGAGTTCGGCGCCGCGTCGCAGCTGGAGAAGATCGACATGCTCGACTTCGCCGACGTCGTGGCGATCAACAAGTTCGAGCGCCGCGGGGCCAAGGACGCCTACCTCGACGTCGGCCGCCAGCTGGTCCGCAACCGTGAGGCCTTCGGCAAGAAGCCCGAGGACATGCCGATCTTCGGCACGTCGGCCGCCACCTTCAACGACGACGGCGTGACCGCGCTGTACCAGCACCTGCGCGACGCCCTGGGCGAGCGCGGTCTGCCCGTCGCCGAGGGCGTGCTGCCGCCCGTGGCCGTGCGGTACTCGAGCGGGATCCAGGCCGTCGTGCCCGCCGACCGCGTGCGGTACCTGTCCGAGATCACCGAGACGGTGCGCGGCTACCACGCCGAGACCGAGCGCCTGGCCGACGCCGCCGACCGGGCCCAGCGCCTCGAGACCACCGCGAGCGAGCTCGCCGAGGCCGACCTGGACGCCTCGAGCGTCGCCGAGCTGCTCGAGACCGCCCGCAAGGCCGTCCCGCACGACGTCGCCGACCAGATCGAGCAGTGGCCGGCCGTCGTCGAGGCCTACTCCGGCGACGAGCAGGCCGTGAAGGTCCGCGACAAGGAGATCGTCACCCAGCTCACGCGGGAGTCGCTCTCGGGCACCAAGGTCCCGCGCGTGTCCCTGCCCCGCTTCACCGGCCACGGCGACCTCGTGCGCTTCTGGCGGCGCGAGAACCTGCCCGGCCACTTCCCGTACACCTCCGGCGTCTTCTCGTTCAAGCGCGACGGCGAGGACCCGGCTCGCATGTTCGCCGGCGAGGGAGACCCGTTCCGCACCAACCGTCGTTTCAAGCTGCTGAGCGAGGACGGCGACGCCACCCGCCTGTCCACCGCCTTCGACTCGGTCACGCTGTACGGCCGCGACCCCGACCCGCGCCCCGACGTCTACGGCAAGGTCGGCACGTCGGGCGTCTCCGTGGCGACGCTCGACGACATGGAGGCGCTCTACGACGGCTTCGACCTCGTGTCGCCGTCCACGTCGGTCTCGATGACCATCAACGGTCCTGCACCCACGGTGCTGGCCTTCTTCCTCAACACCGTCGTCGACCAGCAGGTCGCCCGCTTCCGGGAGAAGGAGGGCCGCGAGCCCACCGAGGCCGAGCACGCCGAGCTGCGCTCGTACGCCCTCAAGAACGTCCGCGGCACCGTGCAGGCCGACATCCTCAAGGAGGACCAGGGCCAGAACACCTGCCTGTTCTCCACCGAGTTCAGCCTGCGGATGATGGGCGACATCCAGCAGTTCTTCATCGACGAGGGCGTGCGGAACTTTTACTCCGTCTCCATCTCCGGGTACCACATCGCCGAGGCCGGGGCGAACCCCATCAGCCAGCTCGCCTTCACCCTCGCCAACGGGTTCACGTACGTCGAGTCGTACCTGGCGCGCGGCATGGACATCGACGACTTCGCACCCAACCTGTCGTTCTTCTTCTCCAACGGCATGGACCCGGAGTACTCGGTGCTCGGCCGGGTGGCACGACGCATCTGGGCCGTCGCGATGAAGGAGAAGTACGGCGCGAACGACCGCAGCCAGAAGCTGAAGTACCACGTCCAGACGTCCGGTCGGTCCCTCCACGCGCAGGAGATGGACTTCAACGACATCCGCACCACGCTGCAGGCGCTCATCGCGATCTACGACAACGCCAACAGCCTGCACACCAACGCCTACGACGAGGCCGTCACGACGCCGAGCGCGGAGTCCGTGCGCCGCGCGCTCGCGATCCAGCTCATCATCAACCGCGAGTGGGGCCTGGCGATGAACGAGAACCCGCTCCAGGGCTCCTTCATCATCGACGAGCTGACCGACCTCGTCGAGAACGCCGTGCTGGCCGAGTTCGACGCCATCAACGAGCGCGGCGGCGTGCTGGGTGCCATGGAGACGGGCTACCAGCGCGGTCGCATCCAGGACGAGTCGATGCTCTACGAGCACCGCAAGCACGACGGCTCCCTGCCGATCATCGGCGTCAACACGTTCCGCCGTCCGGAGTCGGAGGTCGAGGCTCCGACGGTCGAGCTGGCCCGCGCCACGGCGGCCGAGAAGCAGTCGCAGCTCGACCGTGTGCACGCCTTCCAGGAGACGCACCGCTCCGAGGCCGAGGCCGCGATCGCCCGCCTCAAGAAGGCTGCGGTCGAGGGCGACAACGTGTTCGCCGTGCTCATGGACGCCGCCCGCGTCTGCTCCCTCCAGCAGGTCACCGAGGCGTTCTTCGAGGTCGGCGGACAGTACCGGCGCAACGTCTGAGCAGGGTCTCGAGCGCCACCGTCCCGAACTCACGGAACGGCGCTCGAGCTCCTCCTGCGCGCCCCTCCCGACGCGCGCCCGTGCGCCATCTGCGCTACCAAGGAGGGGTAGGACGTGGCCCCCCAGCACCCGACGGTGCGGCCACGGACTCGGAGGGAATCGAGATGGACACCTGGATCTGGATCGTCGTCGCCGTCGTGGTGGCACTGCTGCTGCTCGCCGTGGTGGTGTCGGTCGCCCGCAAGAGCGCCGAGGCCAAGCGCCGCCACCGGCTCGAGCAGGAGCAGCGGGACCGGCAGAAGGCCGGCACGCTCCGCGACGAGGCGCGTGAGGCCGCCGTGGCCGCGCAGCACACCGAGGCCGGCGCCGCCGTGGCGCGGGCCGACGCCGACGAGGCCCGCCTGGAGGCCGAGCGCCTGGAGCGCCACGCCGTCGACCTGGAGAACGAGGCCGCCGAGGTGCAGGGCGCGGCCGAGGACCGGCTCGTCGAGGCCGATCGCCTGGACCCCGACGTGCCCGAAGCCGGGCGGGACCATCGCGCGTCCGACCGGAGCCCGGTCGACGAGGCGCCCCTCACCCCGGGCACCGAGGCACCTGCCGACCCGACGACGCACGGCTCCCATGTCGCGGACGAGCACGGCGTGACCGATCGACCCGCCGTCGACCCGGACCCGTTCGAGACGCCGGGCGAGCACCGCACTCCCCCGCCCAGGTCCTGAGCATCGGGACGGTGGCGGCGCGCTCATCGAGTCGCGCCGCCCCGGGACCCGGTCTACGTTCGTGACCACGCCTTCGGTCGTCGATCAGGCCCCATGACAAGGAGCTCGCCATGAGCACGCACGACCACCAGCCCGCCGCCTCCGAGCCGAGGCACGCCGACACGACCGCGGACGGCGACCGCGCCACCCCGGTCGTCGACCGCAAGGAAGTCGTCGAGCGGCAGAAGGAGCGCTTCGGCGGGGTCAAGATCGTCTGCGCGTTCTTCGGCTGGGTCACCGCCACCGGCATGACCGTGCTGCTCACCGCCCTCGTCGCCGCGGCCGGCGCGGGAGTCGGCCTGGTCTCGGGCACCGACGTCACCGACGCCGCCGCCGACCAGGGACTCTCGGCCGAGGAGATCGGCTGGGCCGGCGTCGCGCTGGTGCTCGTCGCCGTCCTCGTGTCCTACTACAGCGGCGGCTACGTGGCCGGCCGCATGGCGCGCTTCGACGGCATCCGGCAGGGCATCGCGGTCTTCGCGTGGGCCGTCGTCGCCGCCATCGTCGTCGCGGTCCTCGGAGCCGTGGCCGGTACCCGCTACGACGTCCTCGACCAGCTCAACGCCTTCCCGCGCATCCCGAGCGACCTGTCCGACCTGAGCCTCGCCGCCGTCGTGCTCCTCGTCGGTGTGGTCGCGGCCGCCCTCGTCGGCGCCATGCTCGGTGGACTGGCCGGCATGCACTTCCACCGCAAGGTCGACCGAGAGGGCCTCGGCCGCTGAGCCGGACCGACCCCGGGTGCCGCGACCCACGTCGCGGCCCCGGGGTTCGTCGCGCTCGGCGCCCGATACGGTCGGTCAGGTGACGACGCACCCCACCTACGCCCAGGTCGCAGCCCTCCCGACGGTGCACGAGCACGTGGTGGGGCCGGAGCACCTCGACGAGAACCGCCACATGAACATCGGCCACTACTTCACCTTCGGCGGGCACGCGCTCTGGGCCCGCCACCAGGACGAGCTGGGCATGCCGGACACCTACATCACCGAGCGGGGCCTCACCACGTTCACCGCGGAGCAGCACCTGCGCTACCTCGGCGAGTCACTCGAGGGCGACCGGATCGGCGTGAGCGTGGTCATCGTCGACCGCAGCGACAAGGTGCTGCACGCCACGGCGCTGATGACCAACCACACCCGGCAGGAGCTGTCCTGCGTGATGGAGGCGGTCTCGGTCCACGTCGACTTCGCGACCCGTCGGCCGACGCCCTTCCCCGACGACATCGCCGCCCTGCTCGACGCAGCGATCGCCACCGACCGCACCGACTGGGCGCTCCCCCTCAGCGGAGGGCTCGGCATCCGCCGATGAAGGACGACCTCGGCCACGACGTCGACGTGCCCCGCGAGGCGCGCCGCGTGGTGAGCCTCGTGCCGTCCGTCACCGAAGGTCTGGCCGCTGCCCGCCCCGAGGCGCTCGTGGGCGCCACCGACTGGTGCACCCACCCCACCGACCTCGACGTCACGCGTTTGCGAGGCACCAAGAACCCCGACCGCGCCGCGATCGAACGGCTGCGACCGGACCTGGTGGTGGCGAACCAGGAGGAGAACCGCGAGCTCGACGTCCGACGTCTGCGTGAGGCCGGCGTGCCCGTGTGGGTCACCCGGATCGAGACCGTCGACGAGGCGCTCGGGTCGCTGCGACGTCTGTTCGACGACGCGCTCGGGTGGGGTGTGCCCGACTGGCTCGGCGCGGCGTCGGCTGCGTGGGAGGCGCCGGCCCCGGCGACGCGCGGCACCGTGGTGGTACCGATCTGGCGCGACCCGTGGATGGTCGTCGGCCCCCGCACCTTCACCGCCGACCTGCTGCGTCGGCTCGGGTGGACGGTGTCGGTCGGCGCGGCGCCGGACCCGACCTCGCGGTACCCGCACGTCGAGCTGGCCGACGTCGACAGCCCGGACGTCGACCTGGTGCTGCTGCCCGACGAGCCCTACGTGTTCGGACCCGACGACGGTCCCGAGGCGTTCACGTCGGCGCCGACGCGGCTCGTGTCGGGCCGGCTGCTCACCTGGTACGGACCGTCGCTGGTCGAGGCGCGGACCGCCCTCGACCTCTGAGTCACGGAAATCTCACGCCTGCACGGGTTGCTACCCGAGCAGGCGTGAGAATCCCATGCGCCGTGGGAGATTCCCAGGTCGACCTGGGAATCTGCGAGACGGGGCGGGTCAGGACTGGCGCTGCGACGCGGCCTTGCGCTCGAGCACGCGGCGCTCGGCCTTCTGCTTCTCCAGGGGGGTGATCTCGAGCTTGTGCTTGGACACGACGTACGGCGTCTCGCCGACGATCGCGTTGTGGCTGCCCGAGAACAGGTACTTGCTGGACAGGTTGATCAAGGTGGCGAACCGGTTGCGGTTGCCCAGCAGGGTCGCGATGTGCAGGGCCACCCAGATGATCCAGGCCGGGAAGCCCGTGAGCTTGGGCATGTAGGTGATCTCCGCGACGGCCGACGACTTGCCGATCGTGGCCATGGTGCCCTTGTCGGAGTACTTGAACGGCTTCACGCGGTCGGCCTTGCCCTTGAGCTCGGCCTTGATCAGCTTGGCCACGTGCTTGCCGCCCTGGATCGCGGGCTGCGCGAGCTGCGGGAGCGGGTCGGGGCCGATCGCGATGTCACCGATGGCGAACGTGTCGGCGCGATCCTTGACGCGCAGGTGCTCGTCGACCTCGATCCGGCCGCCGCGGCCCTGCGGCACGTCCCAGTCGAGCACCGTCGGGTGCGCAGTGACGCCCGTGGCCCACACGACGATGCCCGCCGAGAGGAACTCGCTGTGGCCGTCCGTCTCGACGACCACACCGTCCTCGCGGACCTCCTTGACGGCCGTGTTCAGCCGCAGGTCGACGTCGCGCTTGAGCAGCGACTTCTCGGCGTAGGCACGAAGCTTCTCGTCGAACGGGCCCAGGACGTTCGGAGCCATCTCGAGCAGCGTGACGTGGATCCGCGCGCGGTCCAGCTCGGGGTAGGTGGTCGGCATGTCGTTGTTGCGGAACTCCGCGAACGCACCGGCGGTCTCGACGCCCGTGGCACCGCCGCCCACGACGATGATGCGCAGGTCCTCGTCCTGGCCGTTGATCGCGAACTCCTCGAGGTTCTCGAACAACCGGTCGCGCACCTGCAGCGCCTGCGAGCGCTTGTAGAGCGGGAGCGAGAACTCCTCCGCACCGGGGGTGCCGAAGAAGTTGGTGGTGACGCCGTTGGCGAGCACCAGGTAGTCGTACGTCACCGAGACCTCGCCGTGCAGGCTCAGCACCTTGGCCTGGTGGTCGATGTTCGTGACGATGCCCTTCACGAAGCGCACGTTCTTCTGGTCGGCGCGCACCGCACGCAGGAACCAGGTGATGTCGCCGGGGTTCAGCGACGCGGTCGCGACCTGGTACAGCAGCGGCTGGAAGGTGTTGTAGGTGTGCCGGTCGATGAGGGTGATGTCGACGTCGGCGCGCTTGAGCTTGCGGACGAGCGACAGGCCTCCGAATCCGCCTCCGACCACGACGACGTGGGGGCGCTTGCGGGCGGGAACGACGTTGCTGCTCATGCCTCAGACTCTACTCGCGCCGCTCCGGGGGCCGCCTCCCGACGAGGGGGTCAGTGAGCCCGGTCACGCCCGCGCGAGCCAGGCGCGCGCGTCGGGGCGACGCAGCTGCACGACCACGACGACGGCCGCAGCCGCCGTGACGATGCCGAGCGGGAGGAAGAAGACGGACACGCCGACCGTCAGGGCCGCGACGATCCTCAGGGCGACGACGCCGGCAGACATCCGCTTGGCGGTGGCGATCGCGGCGGCCAGGCCGACGGCGCTGAGCACGAGCCAGACCGTCGACGACAGACGCAGCAGCCCGATGACCTGGTCGGCGTCGACCCCGGCGGAGCGGAGCCAGTCCTGCGCCATCCCGGGCTCGGACAGCGCGGACCGGTAGGCGTCGGCCCCGATCGTCGACACCAGCAGGGCGATCAGGCCGAAGAAGCCGACCACGGCGCACGAGACGACGGTGGTGACCACGGCGACGGTGACCGATCGCGGTCGAGCGGCGGAGGCCGGGCGCGACGGCACGGGGTGCGACGGGGCGGGGGTCGCGGACTGCTCGCCGTCGGACGGGAAGGCCGCAGGAGCCCCTGCCTCGGGCGTCGACGACGGCGGCACGGCGGCGAAGGGATCCGCTGCGCCGGTGCGGGTGGCCGTCGCGAGAGCGGGCACGGCCCGCCCGTTCACCTGGTCGAACCAGCGCCGCGACTCGGCCGTCCACAGCGACCATCCGCACACGCCGGCGAAGGCGGCCGGGAGCAGTCCCGGGAGCCCGATCGCCGCGAAGACCAGGAACGCCAGGCCGCACAGGATGGTCAGCATGATCCGCGACGTCCGATGACCTCGGGCGGCGTAGAGCGCGAAGACGGCTCCGGAGGCCGTGAGCACGACGCCCACGTAGGCGGCGTACCGAAGGGCGTCGAGAGCCTGGTCGAGGCCGATCCCGGCCTCCTTGAGCGGCTCGGTGGCCAGCGCCTCGCGCACCGCGTCCTGCAGCTCGATGGAGCCCCAGGACGACAACGTCGAGACCAGGTTCACGAGCAGGAGCGCCGACCCCACGCCCACGAAGATGCAGGTGAGGGTCAGGGCCTGAGGTCTCGGCGGGCGGTCTGCCATGGGCCCCACCCTAACGATGGAGCGGTCGAGCAGGAACGAGAAGTAGTACTCCTCGACCGGGGGCGTGGCCGGCGTGACGAGCACGCGGTTGACCGTGAGCCCGCACCGTGTCGCCGTCGCGGACCTCGCCGGCCAGCAGCGCCTTCGCGAGCCGGTCGCCGATGGCCTGCTGCACGAGCCGGCGCAGCGGACGGGCCCCGTACGCCGGGTCCCAGCCGGTGAGCGCCAGCCACTCCTTGGCGGCGTCGGTCACGTCGAGCGTGATGCGCCGCGCCTCCAGGCGTCGACCGAGCGAGGCCAGCTGCAGGTCCACGATGTGCGTCAGCTCCGCCGTGCCCAGCGGCTCGAACGTCACGATCTCGTCGAGTCGGTTGAGGAACTCCGGCTTGAACGAGGCCTTGACCACGTCCATCACCGCGCTCCTCTTCGCCGCGTCGTCGAGCGCCGGGTCGGCCAGGAACGCCGAGCCCAGGTTCGAGGTGAGGATGAGGATGACGTTGCGGAAGTCGACCGTGCGACCCTGCCCGTCGGTGAGCCGGCCGTCGTCGAGCACCTGCAGGAGGATGTCGAAGACCTCCGGGTGTGCCTTCTCGACCTCGTCGAGCAGCACCACCGAGTAGGGCCGGCGTCGGACCGCCTCGGTCAGCTGGCCGCCCTCGTCGTAGCCGACGTAGCCGGGAGGGGCACCGACGAGCCGCGAGACCGCGTGCTTCTCCGCGTACTCGCTCATGTCGATGCGCACCATCGCGCGCTCGTCGTCGAACAGGAACTCGGCCAGCGTCTTGGCCAGCTCGGTCTTGCCGACGCCGGTGGGACCGAGGAACAGGAACGACCCGGTCGGGCGGTCGGGGTCGGCGATGCCGGCCCGGCTGCGTCGCACCGCGTCGGAGACGGCGGTGACCGCCTCGCGCTGGCCGATGAGCCGCTTGCCCAGCTCGTCCTCCATGCGCAGGAGCTTGCCCGTCTCGCCCTCGAGCAGACGGCCCGTGGGGATGCCGGTCCACGCCGCGACCACCTCGGCGATCTCGTCGGCCGTGACCTCCTCGTTCACCAGCCGGTCCTCGCCGTCGCCGGACTCGCGCGCCGACTCGGCCTCCTGGGCCGCGGCCAGCTGCGCCTCCATGGTGGGGATCTCGCTGTAGAGCAGCCGCGCGGCCGTCTCGAGGTCGCCGTCGCGCTGGGCGCGGTCGGCGGCGATGCGCACCTCGTCGATGCGCTCCTTGATCTCGCCGACGGCGTTCAGGCTCTGCTTCTCGCTCTCCCACCGCTGCTCGAGCGCCCGCAGGGTCTCCTGCTTGTCGGCCAGCTCGCCACGCAGCTTGTCGAGGCGGTCGCGGCTCGCGTCGTCGCTCTCGTTCTGCAGGTGCAGCTCCTCCATGCGCAGGCGGTCCACCGCGCGGCGCAGCTCGTCGATCTCGACCGGGCTGGAGTCGATCTCCATGCGCAGGCGCGACCCGGCCTCGTCGACCAGGTCGATGGCCTTGTCGGGCAGCTGGCGACCGGGGATGTACCGGTCCGAGAGAGCCGCGGCCGCGACGAGCGCGGCGTCGGCGATGGCGACCTTGTGGTGGGCCTCGTACCGCTCCTTCAGACCACGCAGGATCGCGATGGTGTCCTCGACCGACGGCTCGCCGACGAGCACCTGCTGGAAGCGACGCTCCAGCGCCGGGTCCTTCTCGACGTTCTCGCGGTACTCGTCGAGCGTGGTCGCGCCGATCATGCGCAGCTCGCCGCGGGCCAGCATCGGCTTCAGCATGTTGCCGGCGTCCATGGCGGAGTCGCCGGTGGCGCCGGCGCCCACGACGGTGTGCAGCTCGTCGATGAAGGTGATGACCTGGCCGTCGGAGGCCTTGATCTCCTCGAGCACGGCCTTGAGCCGCTCCTCGAACTCACCGCGGTACTTGGCGCCGGCCACCATCGCGCCGAGGTCGAGGCTGATGAGCCGACGGCCGCGCAGCGACTCCGGCACGTCGCCGTCGACGATGCGCTGGGCCAGACCCTCGACGACGGCCGTCTTGCCGACACCGGGCTCGCCGATGAGCACCGGGTTGTTCTTGGTGCGACGGCTCAGCACCTGCACGACCCGACGGATCTCGGCGTCGCGGCCGATGACGGGGTCGAGCTTGCCCTCGCGGGCCACGGCCGTCAGATCCACGCCGTACTTCTCGAGCGCCTGGTACGTGTCCTCGGCGTCGGCGCTGGTGACACGGGCCCCACCCCGGACGGTCTCGAACGCGGCACCGAGGGCGTCGGGCGTGGCGCCGTGCGCGGCGAGCACGTCCTTGGCGGACGAGGCGACGGTGGCGACGCCCACGGCGAGGTGCTCGGTGGAGATGTACTCGTCACCCAGCTCGGCGGCGAGGTCGGCGGCGCGCTGCAGCACCTCGTGCGTGCTGCGGGACAGCCCGGGGTTCTGGACGCTGGTGCCCGATGCGGACGGCAGCGCGTCGACCGCTGCCTTGAGCTCGGACCTCACGACCGCGACGTCGACGCCGGCGGCCTGCAGCAGGGGTGCGGCGGTGCCGCCGTCCTGGGCGAGCAGGGCCGTGAGCACGTGAGCCGGCTCGATGGCCGGGTTCCCGGCGGCTGCGGCCTGCTGCATCGCGGCGGCCAGCGCCTGCTGGCTGCGGGTGGTGAGGTTCGAGAGGTCCATGGGCTGCTCCTGGTGCGTCCTTCCGTCGGCGCGGTTCGCCGTACATCAGGTACAACATCATGAGAGTTGAGTCCATTCCACTCAACTTTGGAGTCCATCCGTTTCGGACACCTTCGGGGCGCGAAAGCGGCCTGGACCGCCCCGGAACTGTCCGAAACGCCGCAGCCAGGTCTCGAAGGCCTGCCCGAGCCTCGGCCTTCGGCTGCGTCGGCTGCGGTCGTCGTCGGGGTGGGCTCCGAAAGGGCCTCGACCGGACGGCACCAGCGACGCGGGCGGGTCCTCGGACCGCGGCCTCCGTTTCGGACACTTCCGGGGCATTCGGGACCCCTCGACCGCCCCACAACTGTCCGAAACCGACGTTCTCGGCCGAGCGCCGCGCCGACGCAGCCGCAGGTCCACCCGGAGCCGACGTCGGCGCAGCCGCAGGTCAGTACCCCGAGAAGTAGTCCGTCCGCACACCCGCGCAGCGGGAACGCAGGGCGGACCGGACGCCGGCGACCATCGCGGGCGGGCCTGACACGTACGCCGTGCGCGAGGCCGCGTCGGGCACCGCCTCGTCGATCGTCTCGCCGGTGACGAACGGGGCCGCCACGTGGACCCAGCCGTCGGGCAGGTCGCCCGGGGGCTCCGGCGAGACCAGCACCACCCGCACGCCGGTGGCCACCAGCTCGTCGCGGTACGGGACCGCGTCGCCGTCGGGCACGCCGTAGACGAGCACCACGTCGCGGGCCTCGCCCGAGCGCAGCTGGCTCAGGAACGGTGTCACCCCGATGCCGCCGGCCACGAGCAGGAGCGACTTCCCGCCGCGTCGGCTCGCGTCGCGCGGCCACACGAAGTCTCCGTGGACCCCCGTCGCACGCACCCGCTGCCCCGCGTCGAGGTCCACCAGCGCCCGCTTGAACGAGGACGCCGGCTCGGGCACCCGGATCGCGATGCGCAGGTCGTCGGACTGCGGGGGCGAGCTGATGCTGAACACCCGCCGCACGCCGCGGCGGTCGGCACCGGCGTGCGGGAGGTGCAGCTCGAGGTACTGGCCGGGCTCGAAGCGCACCCGGCGGCGGGGGCGGAAGGTGACCTCCCACGTGTCGCCGGCCAGCCGACGCGCGCCCGCGGACTCCAGCACCACGCCGGTCCGCCGGGCGAAGGCGAACGCCACCACGTTGCCCAGCACGATCGCGAGCTCCGGCGTCATCGAGAGCGGCCCCCACGTGGGCGGGGTGACGTCGAGGACCGACGCGAACGTCGGGAATCCGAGGAGGACGCCCATGACGGCGGCCACGACCAGCTGCTGCCCGCGCCGCGGCGGCAGGGTGAGCGGCTCGCTCACCATGAAGCCGGCCATGAACAGGATCGGGTAGGAGTACAGCGCCGTCTGCCAGGCCTGGGACAGCGGCGTGCCGAAGCCCGCCGTGAGGCCGGTCAGCACCAGGGCGAACGCGACCACCGCGAACACCAGGCCGACGTCGAGCCGACGGGTCCGCCAGAGCACCAGCAGCGCGCCCACGGCGACGAACGGGGCCAGCGCCTCGGTGGCCGCGGTCTGCCACAAAGCGTTGATGCTGGACTCCCGACCCACCGCCCACTGCACGACGACGACGAGCAGCGCGCCGGCGGCGGCCGGGTTGAGCACGTGCCGCCCCCGCCAGGCCAGGAGGTACTTCGACGCGTTCGCCAGCACCGCCGCGGCTGCGAGCCAGGCGAGGTTCGCGGCGCCGACACCCGCACCGTCGCCCCCGGCCGCCTCGGGGAGCGGGGCGAACAGGAAGAACAGCAGGAGTGCCGTGATCACTGCCGACTCGTCGTGCGGCTTCAGGCGCCACACGAGGCCGAGCAGGCGGTTCGACCCGACCGAGGCGACCAGCAGCACCGCGAGGGCCACCAGGTTGCCGACGGTGGAGAGCCCCTCGATCACGCCGGTCGCCGTGAACACCACGTACACCGCCGCGACCACGGCCAGCACGATCGTGACGAGCCGGTACATCGTGACGCGGCCGAGGAGCCCGTCGATGCTCGGACGAGACCGCGTCGTCGTGCTTCGAGTCATGTGAACAGCTCCCCAGGGAGGCCGGGCGACCGCAGGACGCGACCGTCGGCGTGGATGCGGACGAAGTGATGCGGGTGGAGGTCCATCAGGACCTCGGGATCGGTGAAGAAGTGCGCGGTGGCCAGGCCGTCGGCCTGCATGCAGGAGTGGTCGACGAGGGTCCACGTGGCCACCACGTCGTCCGTCGGGAGACCGGTGCGACCGTCGACCACGTGGTGCAGGCCGTCGCCCCAGGTCCGACGGTTCACCGCAGATGCGCAGAGGGCCTGCTCGGGCTCCAGCTCCAGGACACCGATGGCCTTCGTCGGGTCGGCCGGGTGCTCCAGCGCGACCCTGATCGGCGCCGAGCCGCGGTGGTAGAGGTCGCCGCTGGCGTCGACGGTGAACGCGTTCAGCCCACGGTTCTCCAGGACGACCGCCACGAGGTCGACGAGCAGGCCCTTGCCTGCCGCCCCGACGTCGAGCAGCAGCGGACGGTCGGTGCGGACGGTCCCGTCGACGTCGGCCACGACGGCGCCGTCACGCCGAAGCGCCGCCCAGTCCTCGGGCACCGCGTCGGCACCGGTGGGCCTGAGGGAGTAGTCGGCGTCGTAGCCGAGCGCCACGAGCGAGCGGCCCACCAGGGGCGTCACCGCACCGTCGGTCGCGGCGTGCAGGCCGTCGTAGAGGTCGAGCAGGAGCGCGGCGGACTCGACGTCGCGCCAGGTCCCCGCCTGCTGCGACATGGCCGTGACCACGGAGTCGCCGCGGAACCGCGACCACGCCCGGTCGAACCGCTCGATGACGGCGAGCACGTCGACCTGGACGCCCGGAGCCAGCGGCTGCGCGGTGTCGACCGCCCACCGCGTCCCGATGGCCTCGAACGTCCAGGTCGCCATGCGTCGGACCCCGGTGGGGCTCAGGCCTGGGCTTCGGACTTGATCTGGTCGACGGCCTCGTTGAAGCCGCCCGACGTGAGGGACGAGCCTGCGACCTTGGAGACGTCGATGTCGTCGATGTTCTTGCCGACGATCTCGTCGGCGATGCCGCCGGCGAACTTCTCCTGGTACTGCTTCGAGGTGCCGGACGCCTTGGGCGTGACCGTCACGTCGTCGATGACGCCGCCGTCGCCGAGGGTGATCTCGACGTCGACCTCGGAGGTGCCGCCGGGGTTGGAGTAGCTGCCGGAGCCCTCGTAGGTGCCGGCCGTGTAGTCGCCCGAAGCCTCGGACGACCCGCTGTCGTCGGCGGCCTCGCTGGTGGCCGAGCTCGAGGAGGACGAGCCGACGTCGGAGTCGGCGTCGCTCCCGCACGCGGCGGTGAAGAGCAGGGTCGAGGTGGCCGTCAGGGCCAGGAGGGCCTTCTGGTGGCGGCGCAGGGTCATGGGTCTCTCCAGTCAGTCGGGCTGGGACGCGGATGTGGTTGCGTCGTCAACCAGCCCAACGGACCCGACCTCCGCGAGGTTCCATCCTCGCGCACTCCACAGCGGGAGCACAGCACCCGGGACCCCGCACGGTCTTGACCTTCTCCACGGGTCCGTGCAAACTACTTTGCATGACAAACTGCTTTGCGGACGCATCATGACCGACGACGACCGCACCCCCGACCTCGCCGAGAGCTGGGCGCTGATCGAGTCCGAGCGCGAGCGCGCCCGACGTTCGGTCCGCGTCGACGAACGGGTGGTCTACGGCGTCTGGGGGCTGGCCTGGGGCGTCGGCTACCTGGCCCTGTTCGTGTGGGCCGGCCCGGAGGGGCAGCCGGGACTGCCCGGACCGATCGTCTTCGGCGTGCTCATCGTGGCCGCCATCGTGGTCACGGTCGCGCACATCGAGGGCCGGACGCGCGGTACCGGCGGGCCCGACGCCGAGACCAACGCGATGCTCGGCTGGGCGTGGCCCCTCGGCTTCATCGGCAGCAGCCTCACGGCGGGCGCGATCGGACGCGCCGGCATCGAGGGCGACGCCGCGGCCATCGTCTACAACGGCCTGCCGTGCCTCGTCGTCGCGTGCCTCTACATGGGCACCGGCGCGGCCCTGCGCGACCGACGCCAGCTCGTCCTCGGCGGCTGGATCGCGGTCACCGTGGGGATCGCCTCCTTCGTCGGCGGCGCACACCTGTACCTGGCCATGGCGGTGCTCGGCGGCGGCGGGTTCGCCGTCGCGACCGTGGCGGCGGCACGCGACCGGGCGGGGCGCCCGTGAGCGAGCTCGACCCCGTCATCCACGCGCAGGCCCGCCTCCGGGTCACGGCCTTCCTGGCCGTGCTCGAGCCCGGCGAGACGCTCACCTTCCCCCGCCTGCAGAAGGAGCTCGGCATGACCGCCGGCAACCTCTCCACGCACCTGCGCAAGCTCGAGGACGCCGGCTACGTCGAGCAGACCAAGACCATCAACGGACGCAGCCCCGTCACCTACGTCGGCCTCACCGACACGGGCCGCACGGCCTTCGAGACCTACACCCGCACGCTCCGTCAGCTCATCCAGGGGGACTCATGACCAGCACACCCGTCCTGACCATCGACCACGTCAGCCGCTCGTTCGGCGACCGACCCGCCGTCGACGACGTCAGCCTGGAGGTCCGTGCCGGGCAGGTCGTCGGCCTGCTCGGACCCAACGGTGCGGGCAAGACCACGCTGCTGTCGATGGTCTCCGGGCTGCGCACGCCCGACACCGGCACGGTCCGCGTGCTCGGGCTCGACCCCCGTCGGCCGGCACACCGTGCCGTGATCGGCGTGACGCCCCAGGAGACCGGACTGCCCGAGTCCCTCACCGCCGCGGAGGTCGTGCGCTTCGTGGCCGACCACCACGCGGACCCGCTCCCGACCCTGGAGGCGCTGGACCGGTTCGGCATCGCCGAGCTCGCCGACCGGCGGTGCGGGGGCCTGTCCGGTGGGCAGAAGCGACGCCTCGCCTGCGCGCTCGCCCTCGTGGGACGCCCCGCCCTGGTCCTGCTCGACGAGCCGACGACCGGGCTCGACGTCGACGCCCGGCACGCTCTCTGGCGGGGCATCCGCGCCCACCGCGACGACGGCGTGGCCGTCCTGCTGACCAGCCACCACCTCGAGGAGGTCGAGGAGCTGTCCGACCGCGTGGCCGTCATGGCCGAGGGCCGGGTGCTCGTCGACGACACCCTCGAGCGTGTGCTCGGCCGGGTCGACGTGGACCGGCTCTCCTGGTCCGGCACCACGGGCCGCGTGGCCGAGCTCGACGGCGTGGTGGACGTCCAGGTCGACGGTGACCAGGTGGTCGTCCTCGCCCGCGACGCCGACCTCGTCGTCCGGGCCCTCGTCGACGGCGCCGCCGACTTCGCCCGACTGCGTGTCCGCGGCGCCTCGCTCGAGGACGCCTTCACCCACCTCACCGCCGCCTGACCCACCCAGCCCATCCAGCGTCCACGGGGGACCCCATGACCACGACCACCACCGCACCACGACGCACCGCACCCGCGCTGCGCATCACCCTCGCCCACACCCGGCTGTCCGTCCTCGAGGCGCTGCGCGAGCCGATCGTCATCGTGAGCACCGTGGCCTTCCCGGCCCTCGTGCTGCTGTGCTTCGTCGTGCCGCAGCGCGCGGTCGCGGGCGACCCGTCCGCAGCGACCGCCGCCACCGGCCAGATCGCGCTCTTCTCGATCGTGTCGGTCTGCCTGTTCACCTACGGCGCCGGCATCGCCGAGGACCGGCAGCGGCCCTTCGACACGTTCATCCGGTCGCTCCCCGCCGGCCCCGTGGCGCCGTTGGTGGCCCGGATCGTCACCGGCGTGGTGCTGAGCGCCCTGGGCCTGCTGCCGGTCGCCGTGATCTCGACGTTGCTCACCGACGCGGACGTCCCTCTCCTTCGTCTGCCATGGGTGGGGCTGACGCTGCTGACCTGCGGCGTCCCGTTCCTCGTGATCGGCTTCGCCATCGGGTACTCGCTGCGGCCGAAGGCCGCGCTGGCCGTGGCCCAGATCGTGCTGTTCCCGCTCGCCTTCCTGGGTGGGTTGTTCGTCCCGCCCGAGACCTTCCCGTCGTGGCTCGACGCCGCCTCGCAGGCCACGCCCACCCGAGCGGCGCGCGACCTCGTCGTCTCGTCGATGACGGGGTCGGGCGGCGAGGCCACCCAGCTGCTGGTCCTGCTCGGCTGGACGCTGGCCGCCGGCGCGGTCACCGTCTGGGCGTTCCGCCGCGACGAGGGTCGTCGCTTCCGCTGACCGGGCGAGCCGAGCCCCCGATCACCGGACGACTCGCCGGGCTCGGCCGCGCTCGACGTGGGCGATCTCGCACCGCGGACGACTGCGCAGGGTTGGTGCGGAGAACTTAGGATGGCCTCATGCACACCGCATGATCCGGTCGGTGTGCCCGCAAGCCCCCAGGAGTCACACTGATGAGCAGGAAGCTCAGGGTCGCGATCGTCGGCGCCGGCCCCGCCGGCGTCTACGCCGCCGACATCCTCACCAAGTCCGAGGTCCCCGCACCCTTCGAGGGCGCGAGCGTCGACCTCCTCGAGCGCGACCCCACGCCCTTCGGGCTGATCCGCTACGGCGTCGCGCCGGACCACCCGCGCATCAAGGAGATCGTCAAGGCGCTCAAGCGCGTCATGGCCAACGACGACATCCGCTTCTTCGGCAACGTCGCGTTCGGCGACGACCTGAAGCTCGACGACCTGCGTCAGTTCTACGACGCCGTCGTGTTCGCCACCGGCGCGCGCCGCGACCGCGACCTCGACATCCCCGGCATCGACCTCGACGGCTCGCACGGTGCCGCCGACTTCGTGTACTGGTACGACGGGCACCCCGACGTCGACCGCGAGTGGCCCTTCCAGCCGCACCAGGAGTCCGTCGCGGTGCTCGGCGTGGGCAACGTCGGCCTCGACGTCTCGCGCATCCTGGCCAAGACGGCCGAGGAGCTGCTGGTCACCGAGATCCCCGACAACGTCTACGAGGGCCTGAAGAAGAACGTGACGAAGGACGTGCACGTGTTCGCGCGCCGCGGTCCCGCGCAGGTCAAGTTCACGCCCATGGAGCTGCGCGAGCTCAGCCACTCCCCGACCATCGACGTCATCGTCCACCCCGAGGGCTTCGAGCTCGACGAGGGCTCCCTCGAGGCGATCCGGGCCGCGAAGAGCCAGAAGCTCGTCGTCGACGTGCTGCAGAACTACCTGGCCAAGGAGCCCACGGGCGCCCCGCACCGCATCCACATCCACTTCTGCCAGAACCCCGTGGAGATCCTCGGCGAGGACGGCAAGGTCGTGGGTCTGCGCACCGAGGTCACCGAGCTCGACGGCACGGGCAACGTCCGCGGCACGGGCGAGCTCGTGGACTGGCCGGTCCAGGCCGTCTACCGGGCCGTCGGCTACTACTCCGACAACCTGCCCGGCCTGCCCTTCGACATCACCGCCGGCGTCGTGCCCAACGACGGCGGCCGGGTCGTGGAGATCGACGGCTCCGCCCTGCCGGGTGCCTACGTCACCGGCTGGATCAAGCGCGGACCGGTCGGCCTCATCGGCCACACCAAGTCCGACGCCGCCCAGACGATCTCGATGCTGCTCGAGGACGCTCCCACGCTCGCCCAGGCGGCGCAGCCGGAGCCCCAGTCCGTCGACGCCTACCTCGACTCGCGCGGCCTGGAGTACACGACGTGGGAGGGCTGGGAGAAGCTCGACGCCCACGAGATGGGCCTCGGCGAGGCCCACGAGCACGAGCGCGAGCGCGTGAAGGTCGTGCCCCGTGAGGACATGGTCAGCATCGCCCGCTCCTGACGCAGCCCCGAGCACGAGGGGTCGGCCGCACGCGGTCGGCCCCTCGTGCCGTGTCCGGGGTCAGTCGGGCTGGAGGGCGAGCAGCTGCAGGTGGCACGGGCCGTCCGGCGAGGACGTGGGGATCTCGTCGAGCCTGAACCGCACCTTCGTCCCGGCGGCGACGTCGACCAGCCGGCGGGTGGTGGCCGGTCCCGCGCCGTCGGCCGGCCCCACCTGGGCGCTCACCTGGTAGCTGACCGGGTTCTTGGTGGGGTTCGAGACGACGCCGACCGCAGCCCAGACGCCGTCGTCGTCGGGGTTGCACCGGACCCCGGAGAGCAGCTCGGGCACGGGCGTTCCCGCCGGCAGGCCGCTGGCCGTGGGCGAGGCGGTCGCCGTGGGCTTCGTGGCGGGCTGGGGGTCGTCGCCGCTGCAGCCCGCCGTCAGCACCGCGACGGCCAGGATCGGGGCCAGCAGGGCCGGACGACGTGCACGCATGGCCCCATCCCACCACGTCGACCCCGCTCGTCCGGCCGCACCACGCGCCTGCATCACACCTGAGGGTCGCCTCACGTTCGCACGTCGGCGTCCCGTACGCTGGAGATCGTTGGACGTCCGAGCAATCGAGGGTGAGGAAGAGACGATGACGATCGCGCGACTGGGTGTCGTCGGGGGCGGACTCATGGGGTCCGGCATCACGGAGGTCGGCGCCCGCGCGGGCCTGTCCGTGGTCACGGTGGAGGTCGACGACGACGCCGCCAAGCGTGCCGCGGAGCGGGTCGAGGGTTCGCTGCGCCGGGCCGAGAAGCGCGGCAAGATGACGCCCGAGGACGTCGCGGAGACGCTCGAGCGGGTCACGTTCACGGCCGACCTGGAGGCGCTGGCCGACCGCGACCTGGTGGTCGAGGCCGCCAGCGAGGACGAGCAGACGAAGCTCGAGCTGTTCCGCACCCTCGGCTCGCTCCTGGAGTCCGACGACGCCGTCCTCGCGTCGAACACGTCGTCCATCCCGATCGTCAAGCTCGGCGCCGTGTCGGGTCGCGCCGACCGCGTGATGGGGGTGCACTTCTTCAACCCGGCACCGGTCATGAAGCTGGTCGAGCTCATCCCGTCGCTCACCACGAGCCCCGAGACGCTGCAGCGCATGCAGTCGTTCGTCTCCGAGACGCTCGGCAAGGAGCCGATCGAGGCCACCGACCGGGCCGGCTTCGTGGTCAACAGCCTGCTCGTGCCGTACCTGCTGTCGGCGATCCGCATGTACGAGGCGGGGTACGCCTCGGCGGCCGACATCGACTCCGGCATGGTGCTCGGGTGCGGGCACCCGATGGGCCCCCTGGCGCTGGCCGACCTGATCGGCCTCGACACCGTGCGCGCCATCGGCGTCTCGATGTACGACGAGTTCAAGGAGCCCCTCTACTCCCCGCCCCCGGTCCTCGACCGCATGGTCGACGCGGGCCTGCTCGGCAAGAAGTCCGGCCACGGGTTCTACCCCTACGATCGCTGAGTGCCCGACGACGAGATCATCCGCCCGCGCCTGGCTGACCTCGCCTGGCCGCGGCGCACGTCGCGCCTGACGCTGCGTCCGCTCACCGTCGACGACGTCGACGCGGTGCTCGCGTACCGGTCCGACCCCGACGTCGGTCGCTGGCTCGGGCGTCCGGCCCGCTCGCGGGAGGAGGTGATGGCCTCCCACTTCACCGAGCAGGACCTCCCGCACTCGCTGGCCGTCGAGATCGAGGGCGCCGTCGTCGGCGACATGATGCTGGTGGTGGAGGACGCCTGGGCCCAGCGCGACGTCCGTGAGCAGGCTCGGGGTTCCGTCGCGGTGCTCGCCTGGGTGCTGTCGCCGGTCCACCACGGTCGCGGCCTCATGACGGAGGCGGTGGAGGAGCTGCTGCGGATCTGCTTCGAGGACCTCGGCGTGCGCCGGGTCAGGGCGGAGTGCTTCGCCCTCAACGAACCGTCGTGGCGCCTCATGCAGCGCGTCGGCATGCGCCGCGAGCTGCACGGCGTCCGTGACAGTCTCCACCGCGACCTCGGCTGGGTCGACACCCTCGGCTACGCCCTCCTCGCCGACGAGTGGCGCGCGGCCCGCTGAACGGTTCGGACACGTCCGGGGCGTTCCGACCCGGGTCCGTGACCCGGAAGTGTCCAGGACGCGGGTCCGGTGACCTGCGACGGCGGTGCAACACCGGGCGTTGCATGATGGGCGTGACCCGCGTCATACGCTCTGGAGGCCCTCGTGATCGTCCCGTTCAGCATCCGCGACTTCCTCGACCGCGCCGTCACGGTCTACCCCGACCGGGTGGCGGTCGTCGACGAGCCGGACCAGCCTGCGGCGTCATGGGGTGAGCTGACGTACGCCGAGGTGATGCGGCTCGCTCAGGCGCAGGCCGCGCGCCTCGACGAGCTCGACGTTCCGGTGGGTGGTCGCGTGGCGATGGTGTCGCAGAACGCCGCCCGGCTGTACACGTCGTTCTTCGGCGTCTCCGGCTGGGGGCGCGTGTTCGTGCCGGTGAACTTCCGGCTCGCGCCGGCCGAGGTGGAGTACATCGTGCAGCACAGCGGCGCGGAGGTCGTGATCCTCGACCCGGGCCTGGAGCACCTGCGCGACGCCTGCTCGGGCGCCAAGCACGTGTTCGTCGTCGGCGAGGACGACGAGGCGGTGTGGGGCTGGAGCCCCGCCCCCGGCGGGGGTGCCGGGCAGCGGGCGGCGGAAGGTACCGGCCAGCGGCCGGAGCACGGCGCCGAGCCTCGCGCGTGGGAGCCCGACGAGAACGCCACCGCCACGATCAACTACACGTCGGGCACCACGGCACGACCCAAGGGCGTGCAGCAGACGCACCGCGCCCTCTGGACGAACGCCACCGTGTTCGGCTGGCAGGCCTCCGTCAGCGACCGCGACGTCTACCTCCACACGCTGCCGATGTTCCACTGCAACGGCTGGGGCCAGGTCTACGGCGTCACCGGCATGGGCGCCAAGCACGTCGTGCTGCGCCAGGTCGACGGCGCCGAGATCCTGCGCCGCATCGAGGACCACCAGGTCACGTACCTGTGCTGCGCCCCCGCGGTGCTGTCCGCCGTGCTCGACGCACTGAAGGACTGGGACGGCCCCACCGGTCGCGACCGCGTGCGCTGCGTCGTGGCCGGGGCCCCGCCGCCCACCCGCACGATCGAGCGCGTGCGCGAGGAGCTGGGCTGGGAGTTCATCCAGATCTACGGCCTCACCGAGACCGCGCCGCTGCTCACGATGAGCCGGATGCGCGAGGAGTGGGACGACCTCGATCCCACCGAGCAGGCCCGCAACCTCGGCCGCGCCGGCGCCCCCGCGCTGTCGACGTCGATCCGCGTCGACGACTCCGGCGAGCTGCTCGCCCGCAGCAACACCGTGCTGGAGGGCTACTGGGAGAATCCCGACGCCTCCGCGGAGTCACTCGCCGGCGGGTGGTTCCACACCGGTGACGGCGGCGCGTTCGAGGACGGCTACGTGACGATCGCCGACCGCAAGAAGGACGTCATCATCTCCGGCGGCGAGAACGTCTCCTCGATCGAGGTCGAGGACGCCCTCGCCTCCCACCCCGCCGTGCGCGAGGTGGCCGTGATCGGCATCCCCGACGAGAAGTGGGGCGAGCTGGTGACCGCACTCGTCGTGGTCGATCCCGACGCCGGCGTCGACGAGGCCGCCCTCATCGCCCACACGCGCGAGCACCTGGCCGGCTACAAGTGCCCCAAGCGCATCGAGTTCCGCGAGGAGCTGGCCCGCACCGCCACCGGCAAGCTGCAGAAGTTCAAGCTGCGAGCCGAGTTCTGGGAGGGTCAGGAGCGCCAGGTCAACTAGCGTCCGGCGCCGCGCCCGAGGCGAGTCGGTTGAGGTCGATCGGGCCCCACTCCTGCTCGACCCAGAGGCCGACGAACACGGCGCGGACGAGGGCGACGGCTGACTGGGCGCGACGCTCGAACTCCGCGTCGTCCACGTCGTCGAAGGCCAGGGCGATCAGCACGTCGTCGATGGCACCGATGATCCGCAGGGCGGTCTCCCCGTCGAGCTCGACCTTCTCGGTGCCGTCGTCGGCGGCAGAGAGACGCTGCAGCATGGTGGCGTAGCGACCCTTCACCTGCCGACGCAGCGCGATCGCCTCGGGGCCGAGGTTGTAGAGGTCGACGAGGTGGGCACGGGCGAGGAACGGCCGCTCGTGGGTCTGCGTGAGGAACGCGCGGACCGCTACCTCCGCGCCCGCCAACCGGTCCGGGGCGTCGAGCACCCGCGCCTCGAGCTCCTCCACCCAGCTCGTGTGGAAGCGGTCGGCGTGGTCCATGAGGCACGCCGCCTTGTGCGGGTAGACCTCGTAGAAGGCTCGCTTGGACATGCCCGCCGAGGCAACGATGTCGGCCACGGCGATCTCGCCGAAGGGACGCCGGGCGAGCACGTCCTCGAGACCGGCGAGGATCCGTTGCGCGATGTCGGCCGTCCTCGCGAGGCTCGCGTCCTGGTCCTGCACCGTTCCCCCACCCGCTCTTCCTGGAACTCCGCTTGACATCGGTACACACGCGTACCATCCTGGGTACGCAAGCGTACCAAGAGTTCGCCCCGACGTGCGTGGCGTGCGACTCGAGTCCAGGGGCGAGTCGCGCGCCGGCCGGTCCGGTGAATTCTTCTCGTTCGCCGGACTGGGGCCAAACTTGCGCATAGGCTCCTCACGCCCGCCGATCGTCGGGCACCTCTCGACATCCAGGGGCCCCCTTGTCCAGCTCGCCGCGTCCTGCCCTGCACCTGTTCGGCCGCATCGGGGTGACCGCGGTCGCCGCGTTCGCCACGGTCGCCACCTCCGCGCCTGCGGCTCTGGCCGCCGAGGGCGACCTGGCCCCGGAGACCTCGGAGCCGACGTCGACGTCCGAGCCGGCCGACGCGGCGCCGACCTCCGACTCGACCGCGCCGGAGAGCACCGAGCCCGCCGGCGACACCGAGTCGACCCCGCCCCCGGCTGACGAGACCCCCGACGAGACCCCGGACGCCCCGGCCGAGCCCGCCCCGAGCGAGCAGGACACGGACGGGACCGAGGCCGATCCCGCGCCGAGCGCCGCTGCGGAGGGTGAGGCGGAGGGCGAGGCCGACATCGAGGCCGCCGACGAGCTCGGCTCCCAGCAGATCGCCATCACGATGGCCCTGAAGGCGGGCGACTTCTACCCCGACGACGTGGGCAGCCAGTACGTGTACGTCGCCATCTACCAGGGCGACGAGTACCTGCGCTCCGCCAACTGCAGCGCTCCTGTCGAGACCGTCGAGGCCGGCACCGAGGTCGCCTGCCTGAACGAGTCGGACGCATCACCCACCGTCGAGCTCGGCCCCGGCGAACGGGCCGTGATCGAGTACTACGACGGGACCCAGTACCGGAACGTCTACGTCGATCCGTGCCTCGCGTCGGAGTGCTCCGCCGATCCCGTGGCCGTGGACCTCGTGCGCGAGGGACCCGCACCGTCCGCGCCGAACCGGTCCTTCTCCGCCCGTCCGGGAGAGCCCGTCACGTTCGACGTGCTCGCCTTCGACTCCATCGACGACCCCGACACGACCGTGTCCATCGCCTCTGCGCCCCTGCACGGCACCGTGCGGGTCACCGACGACGGCCTCCAGCGGCTGGTCTACACGGCGGCCGAGGACTACGCGGGAACCGACACCCTCACCTACACCCTGACGAACAGCAACGGCAGCTCGACCGGCACGGTCAACATCACCGTCGCCGAGGACGCCGTGACCCCGAGCTTCGGGAGCCGCAAGTACCGCATCGGCACCCAGGTGGCGAGCGGCGCCTTCGTCCCCGAGGGCACCACCACCGCGGGCAGCACGATCACCATCACCACCTACCCCGCCGGCGGTGGCTCACCCGAGGTCGAGACGTGCACGACCTCGACCGGGTCGACCGGGCCGATCTTCCCGCCCGACGGGCCGTTCTTCCCGCCGCTCGGGCTCGCCGCGGCGGCCGAGGGCCCCACCGGCCTCAGCTCGTGCCCTGGCGACATCACCGGGATCGGGTCGTTCCTGCGCCTCTACACCGCCCCTCCCGGCGCCCGCGTCGAGATCACGCAGTCGGCCGTCCCCGACGGCCAGGCGCTGCTGCCCGACCCGCGCACGGTCGTCATCGAGCCGTGCGACCTGAACCTGACGCCCGGGTGCGACACCGAAGAGGTCACCCTCACGGCGACCGGCTCCATCCTTCCGGTCACGCGCCCCGACACGGCCACCGCCGAGCAGGGCGGCCCCGCCATCGAGGTGGACGTCCTGGCCAACGACGACAGCGAGGACCCGGACACCGGTCTCGAGGTCACCCCGCTGCCCGAGGGCCGCGGCACGGTCGAGGTCGTGGGCGCGGCCGAGACGCCCGTGCCCGAGCCGACCGAGGGGGTCGGCACCCTGGCCGTCCCCTCCGCCGGCACGCTGCGCCTGCGCTACACCCCGCCCACCGGCTTCAGCGGCACCGTCCCCGTGCAGTACACGGTGACGAACTCCAACGGATCGACGACGGGGACGTTGACGATCACGGTCGAGGCGGCAGACCCCGTGGACCCGGTCGATCCCGGCGATCCCGGCACCGACGACGGTGACTCCGGTGACACCGGCGATGGCGACTCCGACGTCGCGCCGGCCTCCGCCTCGAGCGGCACGCGAGGCAGCACCGCCGCACAGGTCAGGACGCTCCCGGCCACCGGTGGTCCTGATGCGGCCCTCGCGCCCCTGGGTGCCCTGCTGGTCGCTGCCGGTGCCGCCGCACTGACCCGGGCCCGCCGCCGACCTGCCCCCTCGCGTGGCCGCTGAGGGTCCGCCGCCGGGAGAACCGGACTGGCCGTACTGGTACGTCCGTGCACTCGGTCCGGGCTCTGCGCCGCTGTGGTCCGCCGTGCTGCAGTCGGGGCGGCACGGCGACGGGACGCGCCTCGCGCTGCCGGAGGACGAGGCGCTCGCCGAGATCGAGGGTGAGCCGCTCGTCGCGAGGGCCCAGCACGGTCCCGCCGGGACGGTCGCGACCATCGAGGTCACCGTGGAGGCCGCACCCAAGGCACCTCCGCTGTGGTTCGCCGAGCTCCGTGAGCCGAGCAGCGAGCCGCCCGCCACGGTCCTGCTCGCCTTCACCGGCCACGGCGTCGCACCCGGCAGCCTCCTCGACCGACAGGCTCTCCGCCAGGTCGACGTGACGAGCGAGGACCAGCTCGGCGCCTACCGCTGGTACCCGTCGTCGGGCTTCGTCGACCAGATCTACGTGACGCCTCGGTGGCGACGTCGCAGCATCGGGACGGCTCTCGTCGCCGCCGCCTCGAGCGTGGTGCTCGCACGCGAGTGGCCGCGCATGTGGAGCGACGGCCAGCGGACGGCGGACGGCGACCGGATGCGGGCCGCCTCGCGCTGGACCGACCGGACGGACGATCTCACCCACCTGATGCCGCCGATGACCCCGTTCGACGAACGCTGACGACAGCGGTCGCACATCCTCCTGCGCGAGGGTCCTGTAGTCGGCCGCGCTCAGACGACGAGACGCAGCCGTCGCGACGACCGGCCGACCGTGAGCCGCTGGCCGAACGACAGCGTCACCGCATCGGCCTCGATGCCGTCGCCGAAGCACACCAGCGCGTCCGACTCGACCGTGACGACGAGCGATCCCTCCGCCTCGAGGACACCCTCGGTCACCGTGACCCCCGTGGCCGGCGACGGCCACGCCTCCCGGACGAACCAGCACAGCCTGGCGTCGGTCGCCGCCGGCAGGTCGAGCGGGCTGCGGCGCTCCTCCCACGCCGAGCGCAGCCAGCCGGTGGCCCCCGTCCCGGTGCCGACGAGGATGCCCGACGACGACTGCCGCTCCACCTGGTCGCCGCACTGCAGCACGTAGCGCGCCGACTGGTGGCCGGCGTGCCCGACGAACACCTCGTTGAGGGCCGAGATCATCTGTCCGTCGTCGGTCCGGGCCTGCACCATCGTGCGCTCCTGGACCTGCCGGTCCGCGCGCGCCAGGGCCGCCAGCACGGTCACGACGTCCTCGGGCCGGTGCGGGACGAGGACACCAGGGTTCCAGGCGGGTTCGGGGTTGACGCCCACGACCGGCTGCCCGTCGAGGTACTTGGCCGCGTTCGCCACGAGCCCGTCCTGGCCGACGGCGACCACGACGTCCTCGGGACCGAACACGAAGCGGTCGAGCTCGCTGCGCTCCACCTCCGCACGCCGCCAGTGCAGCGGGATGGCGGCCGAGACGGCCGAGCGCGCCCGGGCGAGGGCCTCGTGACGGTGCTCCACCTCGACGATGTCGCGGTCGCGGGAGGCCAGGAAGAAGGTCGCCTGCTCACGTGTGGCGTGACGTGCCACGAGCTCGTCGAGCTCGGACCGCCGGTGGACGACGACGGCCCTGGGCCGCAGCGTCACGCCGGACCGGGCTCCTCGGCCGCCACCCGGTCGTCGCGGTCACCGAGCCGGTCCAGCAGCGGCGCGAGCAGCTCGGGCGTGACGGTCAGGTGGGTGAGCGGCGGCAGGTTGCCCGCGAGCTCACGCGCGGCGATCGCGAGGATCCGACCCTGGTCGATCTGCGCGTACGACGCGAACGCGGCGGACTCCGCCTCGGCCCGCGCCTCGCCCACCGTGCGCTCCTGGTCGGCCTCGGCACGGGCGAGGACGCCCTGGCGCTCGGCCTGGGCGGCCGCCGTGATGCGGTCGGACTCGGCCTGCTCGGTGGCGCGCCTGCGCTCGTTCTGCCCGCGCTGGGCCACGAGCTCCTCCTCGCGGCGGGCCAGCTCGATCTGGTTGGTCAGCTCGTTCTCGGCGATCGCGCGCTCCTTCTCCACCGCCATGGCGCGCCGCTCGAAGGTGGCTCGGTCGGCCTGCTGCTGCACCGCCTCGCGGGTGGGCGTCTGGAGGGCGCGCTCCAGGTCGGCCTCCGCACGGATGGCGACGACGCGGACGTCGGTGACCGCCAGGCCGCGCTCGACGAGGCGCTGGTCGCCGGCCAGCTCGTCGGCCACGCGCTGACGCACCGGGGAGATGCCGTGCGAGAGCGCGTCGGTCAGCGAGGTGCTCGCGAGGTGGTCGAGCGCCGGCTGCTGCGCCAGCTCGGTGAGCAGACCGCCCAGGCGCTCGAGGGGTCGCGCGTTCCATGCGCCGGTGCGCGGATCGATGCCGAAGTCGATGCGGGTCGCGGCCACGGCCGGGTCGACCACGCGATAGGTCACCGTCGCCTGCACCGAAACCACCTGGAAGTCACTGGTCCGGGCGGTGAACTGCAGCGCCTGCTCGCGGTCGTCGAGCGGCACCTCGGCGAGCGCGGCGGTGCTCGGACGGAACCAGAAGGAGATGCCGGCTCCGGACTTCGTCGGTCGTCCCCCGCTCAGCTTGAGCACGAACGACGTCGGGTCCGACCTCAGGTGGTTCAGGAACGGACGTCGGGTGATGTCGGCCATGGGTGCCCCTCGCTGTCGGCTCGACTCGGACCGCTCAGTCTGCCGCACCCGGTCCTGGGCGATGCTCCCGGTTCAGAGGGGGCGCAGGCTGGTGACCTGCCAGGACCCGGAGTCCGACCTCTTCGCCGTGACGGCGAGCTGGGCGGCCGACACGTTCGCCTGGTCCTCGCCGGCCCGACGGCTCGACTGGTCGACGTAGACGAGCAGGCTCGCCCGGTCCCCCTCGAGCTCGGTGACCCCGGCGGCGCTGACCTTGGCGGTGAGCACCAGCTTCTGCCCCGGCGCCTGCTTCTGCAGGGCGGCGAAGAGCGTCGCGTACTCGCTGCGCGCCTTGCCCGCGAGCATGGTCCTCGCCGACTCCTCCGTCGGCGTCGGGTCGGCGTGGTCGTAGGTGAGCACCCGCTCGAGCGCGACCGCGACCTGCGACTGGACCTCCGTCGTGCCCTTCTCGTCGACGAGGGCGGCGTTGTCCCCCGCCGGGCCCGACGTCAGGTCGACGTACTGCCACCACCCGACACCGCCCGCCACGAGCGCGAGGACGGCCACGGCGACCACGACGATCCGCTGTGCGCCCCTCATGAGACGTCCACCGCGAGCTGCTGGAGGTCGCTGACCTTCCACGTGCCGCCGGAGCGCTGGAGCGTGGCGGTGAAGCGGTTGCGCTTGACGACCGGCTCGGCGTCGACGTCCGCGCCGTCGCGGACGGTGGTCTCGACCGACGCGATGACCTCGGCGGTGGCACCGTCGACGTCGAGCACCGCTGCCTCCACCACGCGACCCTTCGAGATCTTGCGCTGGTCGGCGAGCAGCTCGCGGTCCTTGGCGTCCAGCCCGGCGAACTGGTCGTGGAGCGTGCCGGTGGTGACGGCCTTCCAGCCGTCGAGGCCGGCCTGGACGTCGCGGTAGTCGAGGCTGTTGAGGGTGGCGACGTCGCTCGTGGTCGCGATCAGCACCGCGTCCCGCGTGCGCGCCAGCTGCAGGTCCTCGCTGTGCGCGGCGGTCCACCACGCCACCGACCCGCTCAGCGCGACGACCAGGCCCAGCGCCACCAGCACCCAGCCGAGGACCCACGGCTCCCGCTTCTGCGCCCCCGGTGCCGGCGGGCCGGCCTCGTCCGGTGGCACGGCGTCGTCCGTCATCGACTGCTCCCCCACGTCCTCGCGCTCGGCGAGCGCGTCCTTCGTGCTCATCGTGCACCACCCATCAGGTCGGACAGCGAGTCGGCCATGCGGACGTCGGCCGTGACGGCCGGGCCGTCGGGTGCGGTCGCCACCGACGCCTGGCGTCGGGGCGTGCCCTTCGGTCCGCGGACGTTGGAAGCCTTCGCCGACGAGCGGCACCCGGCCTGCAGGTTGAACGAGGAGCCACCCGACGTCTGCGACCCGGGCCGCGGCGTGGTGCCCCCGTAGCCGGTGGTGCACGGCAGCGGCGAGAAGTACGACTGCGAGAGCGCGAGGTTGATCCCCCGCGCGCCGGTGACCGTCCATCCGATGCTGAACGCCTTGGGCGCGGTCACCAGCGCGTCCTGGACGCCCCCGGCGTTGATGCCGAACACCTGCGCGGGGGTCACCAGGTTGGCGAGCACGACTCCGAGCGGTCGGCCGACCTCCTGGAACAGCACGTCGATCTCGCGAGCCGCGGCGGGCGTGTTGTCGATGAGCCGACGCAGGTCCCCGTCGGAGGACTCGAGCGTGGAGGCGATGGTGGCGAGGTCCGCGCTGAACGAGCGGATGCTCTGCGACGACGCCTCCTGCGTGCGGAGCACCCGGTCGGAGTTCTCGATCAGGCCCCGCGTGGCGACGAAGTTCCGGTCGGCCGCCGCCTGGAACTCCTGCGAGCTCTCCAGCAGCGAGCCGAAGTCGAGCGCGACGCCCTGGGAGGCCTCGTAGCCCTCGTCGATCACCGACGTGAGCGCCTTTTCGGGCACGGAGGACACGAACTTCTCCCCGGACCGCAGCACCCGGTCGATGCCCGGAGGCTGGGACTCCTCGCCCGCCGACAGCCGGTCGCCGTCCGCCAGGGCGGCTCCCCCGGTGGTCCCGCCCTGCAGGTCCACGTACTGCTCGCCGATGGCGGAGCGGTTGACGACCTTGGGCGCGGCGTCGGCCGGGATGCGCGGGGCGTCGCCGTCGATGGACATCGTGATGCGCACGCCCTCGTCGGTGGCCTCGAGGCTGTCGACGCGGCCGACGGGCACTCCTCGGTAGGTGACCTGGCCGTTCTCGAAGGCGCCTCCGGCGGAGGGCAGGGCCGCCGTCACGGTGAAGCCGGTGGAGAACGGGTTGATGCCCACGTACGTGGCGCCGAGGTAGGAGGTGGCGACCAGCCCGAGGACCACGAAGGCCACGATCTGGGCTCTGATGCGTCCGGTCAGCATCACTGCTCACCCTCTCGAGGAGTCGTGGTCGGATCGACCGAGGGCGACGGGGAGGGCGACGGGCTCGGCGAGCCGTCGGGGGTGGGCACCGTGGCGCTCGGCACGGGGATCGTCGGTGCGGGTGACCCCGGGGCCGGGGAGGACGTGGGCGGCAGCAGGCTCGGCGGCACGTCCTGCTCGTCCTCGGCCGCCTCGAGCCGCTCCTCCAGCAACGCCTTCGGATCGAGTCCCTTGCGACGCGCGCCGCTCATCGGGTCGTCCGGGTAGTTCGGGTCCTGGACCTGCGCCCAGGCGCACCCCGCCGCCTCGCAGCCCGCGGGCAGGGTCCGGAAGTTCGTCTCGATGAAGGCGTTCACGTAGTCGCCCTCGATGGCCCCCATGACCGAGTCCGGGAAGGGGTACGTCAGCAGGATCTCGAGCGACTCCGGGAGGTCGCGCCCGGCACGCGCCAGGTTCTCGAGGATCGGGTCGAGCGCCTTCAGGTCGGCGACGATGTCGTCCTGGGAGGCGTCCAGCGTCTTGACCGTCACCGTCGAGAGCCGGTCGAGGGCCGACAGCATGGCCACGAGGTCCTCGCGCTGGTCGACGAGCACCTGCATGCCGGGTGACAGTCCCTCGAGGGCCGAGACGATCTTGTCCTGGTCGGCCTCCAGGTTCTCCGACAACCGGGCGAGCCCGTCGATGGCCGCGGTGATCGACTCCTTGCGGTCGTCGAGCGTGGTGACGAACGTGTCCATCTCCCGGAGGAACCCCCTGATCTCCTCCGGGCGACCCGTCGACACCTCCTGCAGCTCGCGGGAGATCTCCTGGAACTGGCCGATGCCGCCACCGTTGAGCACCATCGACAGCGACCCGAGCACCTGCTCGACCTCCGCCGCCTGGGACGTGTCGGCCAGACCGAGCCGGGTTCCGTCGGCGATCGGCCGACCGGCCTGCGGCGTCTGCGGCCGGACCAGGGCGACGTACTTCTCGCCCAGCAGCGACGTCTGCTGCAGACGGGCGACCGTGCCGGCCGGCAGCTGCGCGTCCCGGTTGACGAGCAGGGTCACCCGCGCGCTCCGTCCGTCCGGGTTGAGCCGGATGCGGTCGACGCGGCCGACCGCCACGTCGTCGACCTTGACGCTGGACTGGGGCACGAGGTCGAGCACGTCGTCGAAGTCGGCCGTGATGCGGATCGGCTTGGAGCCGACGTCGGCGCCGCCGGGCAGGGGCGTGTCGTAGACCCCGCCGCCGAGCACGCCGCAGCCGGACAGCGCGGCGAGACCGGCCACCACTGCGGCCACCAGCAGGCGCCTCATCGGCCCGCCCCTCATCGGTTCACCTCCGGGAGCAGGGCGGGCGCGTCGCCGCCGTCCTTCCAGATCGAGGCCTCGTTGAGGTTGCCGCGACCGGTGAGCGCCTTGAGGTCCGGGTCGTACGCCCGCAGGAAGTTCTGCAGGACGAGCGGGACCAGCCGGACGGTCTCCTCCAACGCCTCGCGCTGGTTGACGAGCACCCGGGTCGGACCCTGCAGGTTCTCGACGCTGGTCCTCAGCGCGCCGCGGTTGTCGCGGATGAAGTCGTCGACCAGGGCGAGCGCCTCACCGAGGTTGTCGATCGCTCCTGCCAGGTCCCCGCTGCTGTCGGCCAGGTAGTCGTTGACCTCGGCGAACTGCCGGTTCACGTCGGCCACGGCGTCGTCGTTCTCCACGAGCATGTCGTTGAACTCCCTGACGTTCGAGATCGTGGCGAACAGGTCGTCGCTGGAGTCCGCGAGGGTTCCCGAGGCGTCGCCGAAGTCGCCGATCAGCTGGTTGATCTTGACGCCCTGGCCCCGCAGGTTGCGGTCGGCCACGTCGAGGAAGCGCGACAGCGCGCCGTCGCGGTTGGCGCCGTCGGGACCGAGCTTCTCGCTCACGTCGGTGAGGCTCGCGTAGAGGTCGTCGATCTCGACCGGCACCGCGGTGCGCTCCATCGGCAGCACGGCGCCGTCCTCCAGCGTCGGGCCGCTCGTGTGCGGCTTCGTCAGCTGCACGAAGCGGTCGGACACCAGCGTCGGCGCGACGATGACCGCGGCCGTGTCGGCGGCCGCGGCCTGGCCCGGGTCGAGGCGCATGGTCACGGTCACGCCGGCGGGGCCGGGCGCGACGTCGGTGACCGTGCCGACCGGCACGCCGAGCATCTGCACGTCGGAGCCGGCGTAGAGACCCACGCTGGACTCGAACACGGCCTGCACGGTCGTGCGGTCGCGCGCAGCGGTCGCGCGCCAGCCGACGACCGCCACGACGGCGAGAGCGGCCACGAGGGCGATGACGAGGCTCCGGCGTCTCACTGGCCCCCTCCCTTCTTCGGTGCGCAGTCACGGGCCACGTCGTTGCGCAGCTCGGGTGCGCCGCTGGCATCGAACAGTCCGCAGATGTAGGCGTCGACCCACGGACCGTTGCCGGTCGCCGACGCGAGCGTGCGGTAGTACGGACCGAGGCGCCGCAGGGAGGCCTCGAGCTTGCTCTGGTTGGCCTGGAGGATCTCGGCCACGTCGTCGAGCTTGGCGAGGGCCGGCCGCAGCTGCTCCTCGTTGTCGCGCACCAGGCCGGTGAGCTGGGTGCCCAGCCGCTCGGTGCCGTCGAGCAGCGCCTGCACCGTCTCGCGACGGGACGCGAGCTCCTCGAGCAGGCTGCTGCCGTCCTGCAGGAGCTTCGCGAACTCGGCGTTGCGGTCCTTGAGGGTGCCGCTGACCTCACGCGTGGAGGCCAGCAGCGCGGCGAGCTCGTCGTCGCGCTTGGCCACGACGCGCGAGAGGTCGGTCAGCCCGGCGACGGACTCGCGCACCGCCTTCGGCGTGTCCTCGAAGGTGTCGGACAGGACGTCGAGGCTGGTCTCGAGCTGGGCGGTGTCGATCTCGCCGATCGTGTCGGAGAGGTCGGAGAACGCCGCGTTGACGTCGTACGGCGTGCTCGTGCGCTGCAACGGGATGGGCCCGTCGATCTCGCCGGCCCCGAGCGGGTCGACGGCCAGGAACTTCTGACCCAGCGTGGTCTTGACCTTGATGGCCGCCCGCGACTGCGGTCCGACCCGAACGTCCTTGGCCCGGAAGGTCACGACCACCGTGTCGCCGTCGAGCTCCAGCCCCGTCACCTCGCCGACCTTGACCCCGGCCACGCGGACCTCGTTGCCCGGCTTGAGCCCACCGGCCTCGGCGAACTGCGCCTGGTAGGTGCTCCCGCCGCCGATGATCGGCAGGGCCTGGGCGTTGAAGGCGAGCAGGAAGACGATCGCCATGGTCAGCAGCCCGACGACGGCGATCACGACGCGGTTGCGCTCCGCGAACGCCGTCGGGAAGCGGGGAGCCTTGCGTGTCCGGGTCATGCGGTGCACCTCTTCGCGACGGGCTGGGCACCGAGGTCGCCGAAGTAGCCCTCGGGACGCGGGATGACACCCGTGATCTCGCACTCGTAGAAGTTGATCCAGGACCCGTAGGACGCCGTGCGTCCGATGCGGTCGAGCTTGCCCGGCAGGGTGTCGAAGAAGCGGTTCAGCACGTCCTCGGCGTCCGCCAGCTCTCCGGACAGCGAGCCGAGCGAGGCGATGGAGTCCTTGAGCGGTCGGCGCCCCTCCTCCAGGAGGTCGGCGACGCTGCTCGTGAGCCGGCCCATGCCGTCGAGGGTGTCGCCGATGGTCTCGCGGTCCTCGGCGAGACCCGAGACGAGCTGCTGCAGCGTGATGATGGTCCGGTCGAGCTCGTCGGACCGCCCGTTCACCGTGGTGAGCACCGACGTGAGGTTGTCGATCAGCTCGCCGATGACCTGGTCCTTCTCGGCCAGGGTCGACGTGAGGCTGGCCGTGCTGGAGAGCAGCCCCTCGACGGTGGCGCCCTCGCCCTGGAACACGGCGATGATCTGCCCGCTGAGGGCGTTGACGTCCTTCGGGTCGAGGAACTGCATGAGCGGCTGGAAGCCGTTGAACAGCATGGTCAGGTCGAGGGCCGGCCGCGTCTCCTCCAGGCCGAACGTGTGACCGGTCGGCAGCGTGTCGGTGTCCGCGACCTCCGGCGGCTCGAGCGAGATGTACCGCTGGCCGACGAGGTTGCGGAAGCGCAGCTGGGCGGTGGTCCCACGGGGCAGCCGCACGGCGTCCTGCACGGTGAACTCGACCCCGGCCACGCGGTTGTCGTGCACGGCCACCTCGGTCACCGTGCCGACCTTCACCCCGGCCATGCGGATGTCGTCGCCGCGGTTCAGGCTCGTGGCGTCGGAGAACAGCGCCGTGTAGCTGCTCGACGAGCCGGGCGTCGAGTTGCGGATGGTCCCGGCCAGCGCCACGGTCGCGAGCACGGTGACGACCGTGAACACCAGGCTCTTGAGGACGAGCGTCTTCATCGCAGCTCCACCTTCGTGCCGCGCAGCGTCGGACCGACGAGCAGGCTCGCCCAGCGCGGGTAGTCCTGGGGGCTCATGCCCTGGCTCGGCGCGACCAGCTCGGCGATCAGCTGGTTCTCGGCCGGCGAGTTCGCCTCGCCCAGGCCCGCCGACGCCACCGCGGACCCGCGCGGGTCGTAGGCGGGCGGCTGGATCGCCTCGGGCTCGGACCTCGTGGTCGCGGACGACGCCCGCGCGGTGGCTCCCGTGGGGACGTAGGGGCACGACGGCTTGCCACCGCCGCTGAACGACGGGGTGTCGCGCCCGGGCCGGTAGCCGCTGCGCGGCGGGCTGACGTTCAGCACCACCTTCAGACCGGGCTGGTCCGTGCCCTTGCCGAGCACCCGGTCCATCCGCGGGATGAACTGCCGGGCCGACCGCAGCAGGCACGGGAACGTGCGCGCGTAGGGCGCCGCGGCCTCGAGCGCCTTGCGACTGTCCTCGGCCAGGATCTCGATGGTGCTCGTGTTGCCGGCCACCCAGCCCCGGCTCTCGTCGGCCGACGCGATGACCCGCTCGTACACCTCGGTGAGCGCCTGGCCCTTGGCCACCAGGGTGCCCGAGGTGGTCGTCAGGTCGTCGAGTGCCGTGAGCAGGTCGGGAGCGGCGTCGGCATAGGTCTCGGCCACGGTGCCGAGCCGGTCGAGGTCCTCGGCCAGCAGCGGCACGCTGGGCTGGAGCCGCTGCACGTACTCGCCCCACGCCTGGAGCGTGTCGCCCAGCTCGCCGCCGCGGCCGCGCAGCATCGTCGCGAGCTCGTTGAGGGTGGACTGCAGCTTCTCGGGCTGGATGGACTGCAGCAGCGGGAGCAGCTCGTCGAGCACCTTCTGCAGCTCGATCGCCTCCGCCGACGCGTCCTGCTCGATGACCGCACCCGCCTGCAGGTGGCCGCCGGCCGGGGCCGTGGTCTGCAGCTCGACGTAGCGCTCGCCGAACAACGTCTTGGGCAGCAGCCGGCCGGTGGTGTCGGGCGCCAGCCGCTCCAGGACCTCGGGCTGGAGCGCGAGCGTGAGGACGGCGCCGTCGTCGGCCGTGGTGATCTTCGAGACCTCGCCCACCGGGACGCCGTGCAGCTTCACGTCCGATCCCTTCTGCAGGGCGTTGCCGACCGCGTCGGTGCGCAGCTCGACGTCGGAGCGCGGCACGAACGCCCTGTTGTAGGCGAGCACCGCGCCCCCGACGAGCGCCACGACGACGAGCCCGTAGCCCAGGCCGAGCAGCACGTCGACCCAGCGCGGAGCGCCTCGGCGCGCGCTCATCCGGCGATCCGCACGGTCGTGGTGGTGCCCCACAGGGCCATCGACAGCACGAGGTCGAGCACCGCGACGGTGACGATGCTGCGGCGCACCGCCGTGCCGACCGCGATGCCGACGCCGGCGGGCCCGCCCTGCGCCATGAACCCGAGCCGGCAGTGGATGAGGATGATGAGGACGGCGAAGACCAGCACCTTGGCGAACGACAGCAGGATGTCGATCGGCGGCAGGAACAGCGAGAAGTAGTGGTCGTACGTGCCGGCCGACTGCCCGTACAGGTGGACGGTGACCATCCGGGCGCCGAAGTACGACGTGAGCAGGCCGATCACGTACAGCGGGATGATCGCGACGAAGCCGGCGACCACGCGGGTGGTGACGAGGTAGGGCACGCTCGGCACCGCCATGACCGTGAGGGCGTCGACCTCCTCGTTGATCTTCATGGCACCCAGCTGCGCCGTGAAGCCCGAGCCGACCGTGGCCGACAGCGCGAGCGCGGCCACGAGCGGCGCGATCTCGCGGGTGTTGAAGTAGGCGGAGATGAAGCCGTTCAGGGCCGACGTGCCGATCTGGTCGAGGGCCGCGTAGCCCTGCATGCCGACCACGCTGCCGACGAAGAGCGTCATGCCGAGCATCACGCCGATGGTGCCGCCGATGACCGCGAGCGCCCCCGAGCCGAAGCTGACCTCCGACAGCAGCCGGAGGATGTCGCGCGGGTAGCGCCGGACGGTGGCCGGGATCCAGGCCAGCACGCGGCCGTAGAAGCGCAGCTCGGCGCCGGCCGCGGCGACGGCGTCGATCGGCCGGTCCCACCAGCGGGCGGGTCGGTCGTCGATGCCGAGCTCCTCGGGCGTCGGCTCGGGCCGGGGCGTGCGCCCTCCGGCTCCGGGCCCCTGGGGCGGTGCGACCGTCATGTCAGGCTCCCTTGCCCGGGACGAGCTGCAGGTACAGCGTGGTGATCACGAAGTTGACGAAGAACAGCAGCAGGAACGTGATGACCACCGACTGGTTCACCGAGTCGCCCACGCCCTTCGGACCGGGAGCGGTGTTGAGCCCCCGGTGGCAGGCCACGATGCCGGCGATGAAGCCGAACACCACGGCCTTGAGCTCGCCGACCCACAGGTCGGAGATCTGCGCCAGCGCGGTGAAGCTGGACAGGTAGGCGCCGGGCGTGCCGCCCTGCACCATGACGTTGAAGACGTAGCCGCCGACGACGCCGACGACCGACACCAGGCCGTTGAGCAGGATCGCGGCGCCGATGCAAGCGAGCACGCGCGGCACCACGAGGCGTTGCACGGGGTTCACGCCGATCACCCGCATCGCGTCGATCTCGTCGCGGATGCGGCGCGAGCCGAGGTCGGCGCAGATGGCTGCACCACCCGCCCCGGCGATCACGAGGCTCGTGACGATCGGAGCCGCCTGCTGGACGACCGCGAGCACGCTCGCCGCACCCGTGAACGACTGGGCACCGACCTGCACCGTGAGCGTGCCGAGCTGGAGGGCGATGACCGCCCCGAACGGGATGGCGACGAGGATCGCGGGGATCCACGAGACGCTCACGACGAACCAGAACTGCTCGAGCGCCTCGCGCGCGGCGAAGGGCCGGCGGAACGTGGCGCGGGTGGTGTCGAGGGCGAGGGCGAAGACGTCGCCGGTGGCGGTCAGCGACCGCGCGACGGCACCCGACGTCGGGTTCGGCGGGACTCGGTGGGTGTCGTCGTCGTCGGCCACGTAGAGCGGTGCGTTGCCCGCGCTGACCCGCTCACGGTGGCGCACGGAGCTGGGTCGAGCACCCCCCGAGCGGGGCTCGAGCTGGCGGGGCAGCACCTCGATCGCGCGGGCTCCGCCGTGGCGCAGGGGGCCACCCGCGCCGTAGTCCACGGGCTCGTCGAAGAGGTCGATCGTGCGGTGGTCGTTCTCCTCGCTCATGCCGATCGGACCCTCTGGGTCGCCGCTCATGAACTGGCTGACGACCGGGTGGTCGGTGAGCAGGAACTCCTCGCGCGGACCGAACATGACGAGCTCGCGGCGGTAGAGCATGCCGAGGTTGTCGGGCAGCGTGCGCGCCAGCTCGATGTTGTGGGTGACCACGAGCATCGTGGCGTCGGTGGCGGTGTTCACGTCGACGAGCAGCTGGGCGAGGTTGGAGGTGCGCACCGGGTCGAGGCCGGAGTCGGGCTCGTCGATGAGGATGATCTCGGGGTCGGTCACGAGCGCGCGGGCCAGGCCGGCACGCTTCTTCATGCCGCCGGAGATCTCGCCGGGCACCTTGTGCTCGGTACCGAGCAGGCCCACCATGTCGAGCCGGTCGAGGACGACCTGGCGGATCTCCTCCTCGCTCATGCGGGTGTGCTCGCGCAGCGGGAAGGCGACGTTGTCGTACACGTTCATCGAGCCGAAGAGCGCACCGTCCTGGAACAGCACGCCGAACTTCTTGCGCAGCTCGAGGCGGTGGGCCTCCTTGACCGACACCATGTCGACGCCGTCGATCAGCACCTCGCCGCGCTCGGGGTCCACGATGCCCATGAGGGACTTGAGGAAGACGGACTTGCCGGTTCCCGAGGGGCCGAGCAGCGCGGTGATCTCCCCCGGCGGCAACGTGAGGGTGACGTCGTGCCAGATGTTCTGGCGCCCGAAGGACTTCGTCAGTCCCCGCACCTCGACGCTTCCGCCCATGCTCTTCGCCCCTCCGTCGTCCTGCAGGCCCGACGCATCCTGGGTGCGTCACGACCGTGGCCGACCGTAGGTGTGTCGCAGGCCACGCCGCCAGGCCCAGGTCCACAGAGCGTGCCTGCCGGTCATTTCTTGTCAGCCGCGTGACAACTTTCGGCGGGCCCGCGCCGCGGCGGCCCGCGAGACGTCGCACCGCTACCGATGAGTCGCACCCTGGAGCCGGACACGAGCGCACGACCCATGTCCGGAGCGCGCCCTAGCGTGGGCTGGACACCCCTTTCCGGGCGCAACGACGAAGGGACCCTGCATGGACGGTGACCACGCCCGACCCCGCTGGCTGCACGAGCCGTGCCCGTCCTGGTGCACCTCGACGCACCGGGAGGACGACGCACCGGAGGATCGTCACCACGAGGGCACGCCCCACTACCTGCCCGTCGTGATCGGCGTGCGGGAGCAGGGCAGTGCCCGACCGCGTCCGAAGACCACCGACCTGCTGGTCGTGCGCACCCGTCGCTGCGGGGAGCCCGAGGAGTGGGTCTTCGTCGGCGAGCCCGACCAGCAGCGTCAGCACCTGGTGCTCGCCCCGGACAGTGCGCGACGGGTCGCGACGGCGCTCCAGGCCCAGCTCGACCGGTGACCGGAGGGACCGCCGGATGCTACTCATCGGTCTGTCGACCGATGAGTCGCACTGCGCAACGCTGCACGCGTGAGCCAGCCACTGCAGCAGATCCTCGGCCAGCGCCTGCGCCGGCACCGTGAGTCCCTCGGCCTGAGCCAGGAGAAGTTCGCCGAGCAGCTCGGCTACCACCGCACCTACCTCGGATCGGTCGAGCGCGGCGAGCGGAACCTGACGCTCGTCAGCCTCGAGCACCTGGCCGCGCGCCTCGACGTCGACCCGTTGGACCTGCTGCGCCCCTGACCGGCTCCCCGACCCGCGCAGGAAGTTGTTACCCGCGTCACAAGTTCCCGATCGATTCCATGGCGGCGGTCCGTCGAGCCTGGACTCCACGCGACGCCTGCTCCTTGACTGTGCTCGAGGGAACGTCCGCGCGGCCTCGGGCTCGCGGCACGAGCAAGGGGGAGACACATGACTGCAGTGGCACACGAGCGCGACGCCCGTCCGACGGAGTCCGGCCGGGAGCGCCAACTGCTGCGGGAGGTCCTGGGCCTTCCGCAGATCGACGCCGCGGTCGTGGCCGGCTACCGACCGCGCTCGGTGGAGCTGACCCGACGCATCGTCAGCCGCATCCGGGAGGAGGTCGCGGGGTTCTCGGCCGACGCCGATCCCGTGATCCACAAGGGCATCGACGAGGCGATCACCCGCGCGGTGGCCGTCTTCGTCGACACCGTCGCCGGAGCGCCCACCTACGGCACCGAGATCTACACCTTCTACCGCTGGCTCGGCAGCTACCAGGCCGCGGCCGGCCTCAACCTCGACGCCATGCGGGCCGCGCACCACATCGCCACGCAGGAGTCGTGGACGGACGTGCGCCTCGCCGCGACCGCGCTCGGCCAGTCGGCCGAGGTCGTGGGGGCGCTCGGCGACGGCCTCATCGCCTACCAGACGGCGCTGTTCGAGCACGCGTTCACCGGCTTCGTGGAGACGAGGGCCCGCGCGACCCAAGTCCGGGAGCAGGGCCGTGCCGCCATGCTGGTGGCACTGCTGGACGGCACGGGACCGGCGGGGCTGCGCGAGGTCGCCGGCCGATGTTCGTGGGTGCTGCCTGAGCGCATCGTCGTCGCCGTGACCACGCACGACCAGGCCTCGACGTCGATGGTCTCGGCCTGCCAGGAGGCGCTGTCCGGCGTCCACCAGGACCGCCTGATCGTGGTGGCCGACCCCGAGACGACCACCCGTCTGGCCCGTCACCTCGCGGGACGCACGGGCACCGACGTCGCCCTGTCGTGGCCGGTCGACCCGAGCGAGGTGCACCGCGCGGTGCGGTGGACCAGCCGCGGGCTGTCGCTGCTGCAGGACGGCGTGATCGAGGCCCCGGAGGACCACGTGCTCGACTGCGAGCTGCACCAGTCCCGGTTGTGCGAGCACGCCGACCCGGCGCTGCGTCGGCTCGCGGACGAGAAGGTGCTGGCGCCCCTGCTGGCCCAGTCGCCCAAGCGCCGGGTGGCCCTGGCCGAGACGATGCTGCTGTGGCTGCAGACCCGCGACAGTGCTCCCGCCCTCGCGGCGCGGCTCGGTGTGCACGACCAGACGGTCCGGCACCGCCTGCGCCGGCTGCACGCGCTCTTCGGCTCGCGCCTGGACGAGCCGACCCAGACCCTCGCCCTGCTGTCGGCCCTGGAGTCGAGCATCGTGGCGTGGCGGCGCGCGGTGTAGCTGCCGAGTGCATCTCCAGCGCGCGAGGTGGCGCGAGCCCCGGAGGCTGTCGTCTCGGCAGATCGGATGGCGTTCCCGGGCTCGCGCCACCTTCATGATACCGATCGGTAGCGGCCTGGGAAGGGCTTCGTCCCCAGGCCGCCCCGCGTCCTCGTCAGCTGATGTTGATCGCACCGTCGGGTGAGGTGAGCTGGAGGCTCATCCTCAGGTTCATCGCCTGCCCGTTCTGCACTTGACCGAGACATCCTCGGACCTTGGAGACCGTCAGGTTCCCGGTGAACCCGGTCTCCTCGATGGCGAGCCGCTGTGTCGCCTCGTCGAGCACAGCTGTTGCGGAACCGGTGACCGTGAAGTCGCAGATCGCATTCGACGAGACGATGGTGAGATCGTCGAGATGGCCCCGCACCTGGTCGGTGGTGCTGGACGAAGCGGGCCCGGTCACGTGCAGTGTCGCCGGCGCAGCGGACGCCGTGGGCAGACTGCCACCGGGCCACCCGCAACCCTGGAACGACATGGCTCGAACAGTGAGGACGTCGGTGACGCCGGCACCACCCTGCACGTCGGAGACCGGGCTCGACGGGATCTTCGCGCTGCTGCAGCTCCAGGTGAAGAACGGCGATTCCCACCGGACGGACTGCGTCATCGTCGCGGTGACCGGGTGGAGGGCCTGGGCACTGGTGCCGCCGACGGCGACCGTCACGCTGTTCCCGGTCGCTCCGGCCGGGCCGACGCCGACGGCCAGGCACAGGGCTGCGGCGGTGCCGGCGAGGAGCCGGCGCACAGTGGTGTTCCTCATGGTTCTCCTTCGATGCGTTGACGATGCACGTCGGCCCCGCGCCCAGGGGGACGCGGGGCCGACGAGGTCAGGGCGTCACTCCGCGACGACGCCGTTCGTCACGGTGATGTCGACGGTGTTGCCGGAACCGGGCACGAGGCTGTTGATCAGCGGCGTGTTGATGCCGCAGTTCTCGAACTTGCCGATCGTGTAGGTGCCGACGAGCTCACCGCCGTTGATGAGGTCGAAGCCCTCGTCCGGACGCGTGCCGACCGGGATGGACACGGGCGCCTTCGTCTTGCACTTGCTGCCCGCGAAGGTCGGGAACCCCGCGACCTTGATGTCCGACAGCTTCACGTAGTAGGTCGCCGTGGAGCTCACCTGGGCCTGCGTCTGGGTCAGGTTGATGTGACCGGTGAGCGGGGCCGCCTCGATGAAGTCGACCTTGGCCTTCACCGGGAGGAAGCCGGCGATCTTGAACTCCGTCGACGTGCCCGGCAGCGGAAGCGACCCGGTGAAGTCACCGGTGTCGATGTCGAGGTCCGTGCGCAGGGTGGTGGGGCCGAGGGCGACGTCGGAGTTCGTCTTGGCGATGTGGGAGGTGCCCTGGGCGTCGTAGGTGATGGTGACGATGGTGGCCGCGTGGGCCGCGACGGGGACGAGCGCGACGGCGGCGCCGGCAGCGGCCACGGCGGCGCGCTTGCGCCAGCGGGGCGCGAGGGTGATGGACATGGGTGCTCCTTGAGGGCTGGTGGTGCGAGGGGTGGTCGTTCGGGTGAGGTCAGGGACGGGTGGGGCCGAGCGTGGGCTCGGCCCCACCCGTGATGGCCCGCCGTGTGGTGCAGCAGGCCGGGACGCGTCAGCTGACGTTGATCGCGCCGTCGGGCGACGTCACGTCGAACGTGCCCGTGAAGTTGGCCGCCTGGCCGTTCTGGACCTGCCCGAGGCAGCCGACCACGTTCGACACGCGGAGGTTGCCGGTGAAGCCCGTCTCGCTGACCTGCAGACGCTGCGTCGACTCGCTGAACGTGCCGTTGGCCTTGCCGGTCACCGTGAAGCGGCAGACGGCGTTGGCGACGTTGGCCGTGATGTTGTCCACGTGGCCGGCGACGACGTCGGAGGTGCCGGACGTGGCCGCGCCCGTCCCGTGCAGCTTCCACGAGCCCACCGTCGTGACCGCGAGCGAGCCACCCGGGCCCGTGCAGCCGACGAAGTTGATCTTGTTGATCGCGGCGATGTCGACGATGCCGGTGCCGCTCGCGACGGTCGAGACCGGCGAGGTCGGCACGTTCGCGCTCGTGCAGCCCATGGACAGCGTCGGGACCGCGAAGCTGAGGCTCCCGGACGACGCTGCCGTGATGGTGTGCGTGCCGGCCGCGGAGCTGCCGCCGACACCGACCGTGTAGGAGCTGCCGGTGGCGAGGGCCGGGCCGGCGGCGACGACACCCGCGAGGGCGACGACTGCTCCGCCGAGTGCTGCGTGCTTGATCTTCATGATGGTTCCTTCCGATCTGCCGATGGATGTGTGACCGCGGTCACCGTCCAAGTAGGCCCACGGAAGTCACCCTCCAGACAAGCGGGGAAGCCCGCCCGAGCCGAGATGCTGGCCGCGATTGTCACCCACGTGACAATTTCCCGACCCGAGTGACGACGGGGGAGGCACGTGCCACCACCCAGTCGCGGCAGGGCACGGCCCGTGGCCGTTGTCACGCAAGTGACAAATTTGACCTCACCATCGCTCTCCCGCGCGATCGACGTTGCTTTTCGGGGCTCGGCTTGTGACGGTGCTCGCATGAAGACCCCTCTGCGCCGACGCCGCGAGCTGACCGCCCTGCTCACGGTCGCTCTCGCTCTCGTCGCCTCGATCGTCGGTGTCGCCTCCGCCGACGAGAGGACAGGGATCTACCCAGGACTTCCGTTCATCGAGTGCCCCGACGAACTGCCGCCGAGCGACTACGACCCCTGCTCGACGCCCGACTTCGCCAACCGATACGGCTGGATCAACGGCGTCAGTCTCGGGAGAACTGGTTCGCCGAAAGCGAAGCAGTGGGCACGCATCCCTCTCATGACCATGGGCAACAACATCCTCATCGGGAACAGGGTGGATGGCGAGGACAGGGAGTACACGATCGACATCCGGACCTTTCTGGTCTCTCCCAAGGGCTCGGACCGGAACTACGGTCGCTCGCCTCTCATCCCTGTTCGGACCGTCGCCTTCGGCTCCATCCCGGTCGAGGTGACCCTCCAGCTGCAGCAGCGACTGGATGCGGACGGCTACCCGGTTCCGTTCTACTTGCGGTCGGTCGAGAACGTCACGGCCGAGGACGGGGGCCGCCGCACCAAGGTCGAGCCCGCCGCGCTGGCCGCCGACGTCGACGTCCAGATTCGGTCCCTGAAGGTCGACGGGAACGACGTCGGCCTCGACGACTCCTGCGGGACGGGAACACGTTCCCGCCTGTCGGTCACGTCCAAGCCTCTCGACGTCCTCGAGGAACCCGGCTACGTCGGCCCCAGCTTCTACGGCAAGTCGTTCGACACCTTCGACCCTGCCGAAGCGTTCTACGGGCTGTACGGAGGCACACTCGAGGGTTCCATCGACATCGCTTCGCTCGAGGGCTGCTCGACGCGCAGCGGCGACGACGTCTCGCCGGTACTCACCGCGGCGCTCTCGGGGCCGGGCAACCCGGTGACGCTCCAGGTCGGATCCTTCAACTGCGTGAAGTACACCGACGACTTCTCGATGGCGCTGCCACCACAGCCTGGCGCCACGACGCCCGAGGAGATCGGGTGTGCCCAGAACTACTACGAGACACCTGACGAGTCCGTCACGAATCCACGTGTCCGCACAGTCCCACGCCCCCTCGACTTCCCCGACGAGGCGCCACGGCAAGTGGAGTGAACGACACGCCCAGAGTCGGCGGCCGTGCCTCGCCGCAGCAAATGCCCGGGCACGATCAGCACCGAGAACACATTCGACAGTGGGCCTTCGTCACCCGTGATTGTCACGAACGTGACAAGTTCAGGGCCGCACGCCACCGACACCCTCGTCGGCCCCGCTCGTCTGCGGCACAGTCACCTCGGGGGCTCGGTCCGGCGGGGACCGTGCAGGCACGACGGGAGGACAGGGCCCTGAGCACCACCACGCACCACGCCGGATCCGGGGTGCCCGGCGGTCCCGTCGTTGACGCCGACCCGGCAGCGGGGTAGAACTCGGTGCAGCCACACGAGTCATCGGATCGGGGAGCCGGCGATGGAACCTGGACCGCACGGGTCCGCGCGATGACGCTGTTCGCGGACCGTTCCACGTCCGACCTCGTCGCCGCCCACGCGCGCCGCGTGCGTCGCGTCGTCCCGACCCTCACCACCGAGATCATCGACGCCGTGTGCGAGCGCGTGCCGCAGTTCGCGCGCCCGACCAGCCGCGCCGTGGCCGCCGAGGCGGTCTCAACGGCACTGCACCGCTTCCTCGACGAGCTCGACGGCGCCCCCCACCGCGACCGGGGCGCGGACGACGTCTTCCGCTCCCTCGGGCGGCGGGAGGCCCGGGCGGAGCGGACGCTCGACGAGTTCCAGGTCGGGCTGGCCGTCGCCGTGCGCATCGGCTGGGCACGCTTCCAGGAGCTGGCCGAGGACGGGACGACGTCGGCCCTCGTCTCCGACGGGCTGCTGGCGTTCGTCGGCCACCTGCAGCGGCAGGTCGAGGCCGGGCACGAGGAGGCACGTCGACAGCGGGCCGCCGACCCGAACCGCGCCCGAGCGGCGCTGGCCGAGCAGCTGCTCACCGGGACCGTCCAGCCCGGGACCGACGAGGTCTGGCCGATCCCGGCCTCCATCGTGCTCGCCGTCGCCGAGCTCGGTGGCGAGCGTCCCGACCTGACGGTCCTGGCGCAGCGCGCCCTCCTGGTGCGTCACGACGAGACCGTCGTGGCGATGGTCGACTCCGCCGACCGCGCCTGCATGACCAGCGCCCTGGTGGACGCCGGCGTCACGCGCGTGGCCGTGGGCTGGGAGGTCGATCCCTCGGAGGTCCCGTCGGCGTTCCGGTGGGCTCGGCGTGCGCTCGACCTCGTGCGCCGCGGCGTCGTCCCCGACGCGCAGGTGGTCGACTGCCGGGAGCATCGCACCCAGATCTGGCTGCACGCCGAGCCGACCCTGCGCCAGCAGCTGGGCCAGGAGCTGCTCCGTCCCCTCTTCGCGGAGACCCCCAACTCCCGCGAGATCCTCTCCGAGACCCTGCTCGTCTGGCTCGAGACCCGCGACAGCGCGCCCGCGATCGCCGCCCGCCTCGGCGTCCACCCCCAGACCGTCCGCTACCGCTGGAAGCGCATCAACGAGCTGTTCGGCGAGGCCATGCACGACACCGAGTTCCTCGTGCAGCTCACCATGCTCCTCAAGGCCAGCGTGCCGCTGTGGAAGGCCGGCGACCAGAGCGACTTCGAGCGGTTCCGGGCGGAGGACGCGTCGTGACCGCGCACGCGGCAGCCGCCTCGTTCTCCGCGCAGGCGTCACGTCGTTGCCTGGTGCTCACGTTCGCCGTCGGCCTGGTGCTGACCGCAGGCACGGTCGGCGTCTCGATGGTCCCTGACCTGCGCTTCCAGGGCTGGCCGTGGACGCTCGTCGGGGTGGCCGCCCTCGCCTTCGTCCTGTCCGCGCCCGTGCACCAGCGGTCCCTGGCCGAGCTGGCGAGCCGGCGACCCGGGGCTGCCACGCTTGGCAGCCTCGGCCTGGTCGTCGCGCTCGTCGTCACCCTGTACGAGGCGCTGGCCGAGGAGCGGCCCACCACGGCGATCGCCGTCGTCGCCTCCGCCGCGCTGCTCAGCCTCGTGTCGCTGTGGCGAGGCGACGAGAGCATCGTGGATGCACCCGCCTGGTTCGTCCTGTCCGTCGTCGCCGCCGCCACGGTGGCCGCCGCGGTCTGGGCGGTGGTCGAGACGCCCGGTCGTGGTCTCCAGGTCGCCGCCCTCGTGCTCGTCGCCGCCGGACCGGCCGGTCTGCTCGCTGCCGGGCCAGCGGCCTTGCGGGTCGCGCGCCGCCACATGGCCCCGCACGACGTCACCTTCCCCCACCCGGCGGCGCTTCCCCAGGTGGCGGCCGCCGACGTCGCCCTCCTCGACAAGGACGGCACCGTGACCACCGGTGCCCTGCGGGTGACCTCGATCGATCCCGTGGAGCCCGACCACGAGCGCAACCTGCGCTGGTTCGCCGGCGCCCTCGAGCACGAGCAGGAGGGGCGTGTGGCACGCGCCGTCTCGCGACTCTCCGGTCGCGGTCGGGTCACCGAGCTGCAGCGCCACGGCGACGTGGGCGTGTCGGGGCGGGTCGACCGACATCCGGTGCGCGTCGGTGATCTGCCCTGGCTCGGCCTGCCGGCCCAGGGGGGCGTCTGGACCACCGTGGGCGTCGAGGTCGACGCACGCGTCCTCGGCACGCTGACCGTGGGGGACGACGTCCGGGTCGACGCCACCGAGGGCGTCCAGGCCCTGCGCGACCTCGGCCTCGAGGTCGTCCTCCGTTCCTGCGACACCGACGCGCGGACGCGCGAGGTGGCCGCGCAGGTGGGCATCGACGACGCGGCCGGCGATCTGGACGCCGACGGCCAGCGCGCCACGGTCGCCGCGTGGACGGACGACGGTCGACGGGTGCTGCACGTGAGCACCGGCTCGACCCTCACGTCCGACCTGGGTCTGGCCGACCTCGACGTCCGCCGGGTGGCGCGGGCCGTGCGGGCCGCCCGCGGCGCGGTCGGGTCGGCTCGTCGGGGTCAGTCCATCGCCCTGGCCTGGAGCGGGCTGGCCGGCGCGGTCGCGGCCGCAGGGCTGCTCGGTCCCGGTCTGGCCGGCATCGCCGCCGGCGTCGGCGTCGCCGCCACCGTGGTCGTGGCAGGCGGCTGAACCTCGACGGGTCTTGTCATGCGCGTGACAAGAATCGGCCGCGTTGGCGGCACCGGTGCCGTCGTGCGTTGACGCGGTGCATCTACCGCTGTGACGGTGCAGCCATGGCGTCGACGGGATCGGTGCGACCCTCCCTCCCGCACCACCCGTCGAGTGGCCTCCCTGACGGGGCGGGGTTGCGCGGCCGGCTGGAGAAGCTGGTGCGCAGCTCCGTCCCGCGCGCGACCGACGCGTGGGTGGACCTCGCTCTCGCCTGCGCCGACGCCTTCGTCACGCACGGCGGCGACCCGGTGACCGCCGGGCGCAGCGTCGCCGCCCGCTGCCTCCACTTCGGCGAGACCCAGGCCCAGGCCGGGATGACCGACGACGAGCTGACCGCCATCGTCCAGGCCGTCGGACGTGGCCTGCGGCGACACGTCATCCCGGCCGTGGTCCGCGAGCAGGACCTTCCCGACGTCGAGACGTTGTCGCGTGCCGTGCAGGAGCTGCTGCTGCGCATCGTCGGCCACGTCCGCCGGGGCATGCAGGCGGTGCTGCGCCTTCACGCCCTCAGCCCGGCCCACCGTCGGCGAGCCCTCACCTCGGCGCTCTTCGGCGGGTCCGACGGACCGGGCCTGCGCGGCCTGGCCATCGCCTGCGGGATCGACCCGAACGCCCGCCTGACTCCCGTCGTCGCGACGGCCTCGGGCGCGGTCCTCGACGCCGAGCTGCGCGGACACGACGACGTCCTCGCCGCCCCTCGACCCGAGGAGGCAGCCGCGCCGGCGGCGTGGTCCGACGACCGCGTCCGCACGCTCGCCGGCGCCGACATCGCCCGGGGACCGTCGGTCGACCTCGTCTCGCTGCCCGAGGCGGTCCGGCTGGCCCGCGCCACGGCCGCCGTCGCCGAGCCCGGGAGGCCAGTCACTGCGTCGGTCGACGTGCTCGCCCGGCTCGTCGTGGCGTCGTCGCCGGTGCTCGTCGACCTGCTCGTCGACCGGCGGCTGGCCGCGTTGGCGGACCTGCCCGCGTCGCGTCGGAGCTCCCTCGCGAGCACCCTGCTCACCTGGCTGGAGCACGGCCGCCCGGCCAACGAGGTCGCCCGCCTCATGGGCGTGCCGGCCCAGACGGTGCACACGCGGCTGGGCACCGCCAAGCGTCTGCTCGGCGACCCGCTCACCGACCCCGACGTCCGTCTCGAGCTGCTGATCGCGCTCCGCGCGGCCGTCCCGCGGTGGGAGCTCGAGACCCGCTGACCCGACCGCTCAGCGAGCGGGGCGGCGCCAGATCGAGATCTGAGCCTGCTGCGCCAGCACCGGCAGGTTCTGCACGGTGCCGAGCGCGTGGTGCGCCGCGGCGAGCTCGGTCTGGAGCTCGGCCACCTTCTGCTGGAGCGCCATCACCTGGTTCTCCAGGGCGATCACCCGCTTGACGCCCTCGAGGCCGAGGCCCTCGGCGCTCAGCTGGGCGACGGTGCGCAGCAGCTCGATGTCGCGCAGCGAGTAGCGGCGGCCGCCGCCCCCGGTGCGGCCGGCCTCGACGATGCCGAGCCGGTCGTAGGTGCGCAAGGTCTGCGGATGCAGGCCCGAGAGCTCTGCCGCGACGCTGATGACGAAGACCTTCGCCTCGGGTCCGGGTGGGACGAACGGGCTTCCCGTCATGAGCTGGGCACCTCCTCGAACAGGCCGTCACGCGGGGTGGCGGCGCCGCGCGCCTCACGCAGGGCCTCGACCGCCGCGCGCTGGGCGTCGTCGAGGTCGGTGGGGACCTGCACCTCGACGGTGACCAGGAGGTCGCCGCGGGTGCCGGCCTTGGTGGTCGCGCCCTTGCCCTTGGCGCGGAACGTGCGACCGGTGGGCGTGCCCTCGGGAACCTTCAGGCGCACCGGCGGACCCTCGAGCGTCGGCACGCTGATCTGGGCCCCGAGCACGGCCTCGTCGAACGTGATCGGGACCGTGATCGTCAGGTTGTCGCCCTTGCGGCCGAACATGGTGTGCGGCTCCACGTGCACGACGAGGAACAGGTCGCCGTCGGGAGCACCGCCCTCGCCACGGCCGCCCTTGCCCTTGAGCCGGATCTTCTGGCCGTCCTTCACGCCGGCCGGGACGCGCACCTGCAGGGTGCGGCTCGACGGCGCACGGCCACTGCCGCGACAGGTGGAGCACTCGTGCTCCACGACGAGACCACGGCCGCGGCACTGCGAGCACGGCTCGGTCATGGCGAACACGCCGCCCGACGCGCCGGTCTGCATGCCGCTGCCCTGGCACTTGGTGCACACCTTGGGCACGGTGCCGGGCTTGGCGCCCGTGCCGTGGCACGTGGGGCACGCCTCGTCGCTGGTCATGCGCAGCGGGAGCGTGGCGCCCTCGACCGCCTGGGCGAAGGTGATGGTGGCCTCGGTCTCGAGGTCGTCGCCCCGGCGGCCCTGCGGCTGACGACGTCGGCCGCCGCGCGACCCGCCACCGCCGAAGATGCCGCCCAGCAGGTCGCTCAGGTCGAAGTCGGCGGTGGTCCCGCCGCCGCCGTAGGTGCCTCCGGGCTGGCCGAAGCCACCGCCACCGAAGCCACCCTTGAACTGGCCGAACAGGGTGCGCTGCTCGTCGTACTGCTTGCGCTTCTCGGCGTTGGACAGCACGGCGTAGGCCTCGGAGACCTCCTTGAAGCGCTCCTCGGCGGCCTTGTTGCCGGGGTTGGAGTCGGGGTGGTTCTCGCGCGCGAGCTTGCGGTAGGCCTTCTTCACGTCGGCGGTCGACGCGTCCTTCGACACGCCCAGCGCCTTGTAGAAGTCCTTGCTCGCCCAGTCACTCGGGTTGCTCACGGCTCACCCCTTCCTCTCTGATCGATCGGTCGTCCGGTCGGGCAGCAGCACACGGCTCCTGCCCGACCGCCTTCACTCGTCCTCGTCGCCCGCCGGCGCCTCGCCCGAGGCGGGCTCGATGACTCCGACCTGCGCGTGGCGCAGGACCTCGTCGCCCATCCGGTAGCCCGTGCGGACCACGGGACCGACCGACGTGACCTGCACGTCGGGCGACTCGCCGGCTGCGAAGAGCGCCTCGTGCAGACGGGGGTCGAACACGTCGCCCTCGGCACCGAAGCCCTCCAGCTTGTGCGCCTTGAGCGCCTGGTGGAGCGCGTCGGCGACGGCCTTGAAGCCGCCCGTCAGCTCACCGTGCTGCTCGGCCCGACCGATGTCGTCGAGCACCGTGAGCAGCGAGCGGAGCACCGCGGCCTCGCCCTGCTGGCGCGACTGCGCGCGATCGCGCTCGACCCGCCTGCGGTAGTTGACGTACTCGGCCTGCAGACGCTGCAGGTCGGCGGTGCGCTCGGCCAGCTCGTCCTCGACGGTCCTGGGCGTCTCGACGGCCTCGGCCTCGACGACCTCCTCCTCGTCCGCGGGGACCTCGACGGCCTCGTCGACAGCCTCGTCGACGGGGGCCTCCCCGGAGGTCTCCTGCGAGACCTCCGGGTCAGCGCCCTCGGTGGGGCCGTCGGGCCCAGCCGTCACTTCTTCTCCTCGTCGTCGACGATCTCGGCGTCGACGACGTCGTCGTCGGAGTCGGTGCCGGCGTCGGCGTCACCCGTGGGTGCGTCGGTGCCGGCGGCCTGCTGCTCCGCGGCGGCCGCGGCGTACATCGCCTCGCCCATCTTGGAGCTGGACTCGCCGAGCTTGGTGACGGCGGCCTGGACGGCGTCGTTGTCGTCACCCTCGAGCGCCGCCTTGAGCGCGTCGACGTCGGCCTGGACCTCGCCCTTGACGTCGTCGCCCACCTTGTCGCCGTTCTCGGCGAGGAACTTCTCGGTGGTGTGCACGAGCGCCTCGGCCTGGTTGCGCGTCTCGACGGACTCGCGACGCTTGCGGTCCTCCTCGGCGTACTGCTCGGCGTCCTTGACCATCTTGTCGATGTCGTCCTTGGACAGCGCGCTGCCGCCCGTGATGGTCATGGACTGCTCCTTGCCGGTGCCGCGGTCCTTGGCCGACACGTTCACGATGCCGTTGGCGTCGATGTCGAACGTGACCTCGATCTGCGGGACTCCACGCGGCGCCGGGGGCAGGCCGGTGAGCTCGAACGTGGCCAGCAGCTGGTTGCCCGCCGCCATCTCGCGCTCGCCCTGGTACACCTGGATCGCCACGGACGGCTGGTTGTCGTCGGCCGTCGTGAAGACCTCGCTGCGCTTGGTCGGGATCGTCGTGTTGCGCTCGATGAGCTTGGTCATGACGCCGCCCTTGGTCTCGATGCCGAGGCTCAGCGGGGTGACGTCGAGCAGGAGCACGTCCTTGACCTCGCCCTTGAGCACGCCGGCCTGGAGCGCGGCGCCCACGGCGACGACCTCGTCGGGGTTGACGCCCTTGTTGGGCTCCTTGCCGCCGGTGAGCGTCTTGACCAGCTCGCTCACGGCGGGCATGCGGGTGGAGCCACCCACGAGGACGACGTGGTCGATCTGGTTCACCGAGATGCCCGCGTCCTTGACGACGTTGTTGAACGGCGCCTTGGTGCGCTCGAGCAGGTCGGCCGTGATCTTCTCGAACTCGCTGCGGGACAGCGTCTCGTCGAGGAAGACGGGGCTGCCGTCCTGCACGGTGATGTAGGGCAGGTTGATCGACGTCGAGGACGAGCTCGACAGCTCGATCTTCGCGCGCTCGGCGGCCTCGCGGATGCGCGGCATGGCCATCTTGTCCTTGGTCAGGTCGATGCCCGTCTTGGACTTGAAGGTGCTGACGATCCAGTCGACCACCGCGTTGTCCCAGTCGTCACCACCGAGGTTGTTGTCGCCGCTCGTGGCCTTGACCTCGATGACGCCGTCGCCGATCTCCAGCAGGGAGACGTCGAAGGTGCCGCCGCCGAGGTCGAAGACGAGGATGGTCTGCTCGTCGCCCTTGTCGAGGCCGTACGCGAGCGCGGCCGCGGTGGGCTCGTTGATGATGCGGCTGACGTTGAGGCCGGCGATCTCACCGGCCTCCTTGGTGGCCTGGCGCTGGTGGTCGTTGAAGTACGCGGGCACGGTGATGACCGCGTCGGTGACCGTCTCGCCCAGGTAGGCCTCGGCGTCGCGCTTCAGCTTCTGCAGGATGAAGGCGCTGATCTGCTGGGGGTTGAACGACTTGCCGTCGACCTCGGTCTTCCAGTCGGTGCCGACGTGGCGCTTGACCGAGCGGATCGTGCGGTCGACGTTCGTGACGCCCTGGCGCTTGGCGACCTCGCCGGCCAGGACCTCGCCGTCCTTCGCGAACGCGACGACGGACGGGGTGGTGCGAGCGCCCTCGGCGTTCGCGATGACGGTGGGCTCTCCGCCCTCCAGGACGGCGACGACGGAGTTCGTCGTTCCGAGGTCGATTCCGACGGCTCGTGCCATGGGGGTTCCTCCTGCTGATCGGGTGCTGCTGCGGGGTTCGTGAGCTCGGGGAGCCGTTGCCGAAGTGCTGGCAACTGACTTGAGTCTGATCGTATCAACCTTGGTGGAGCCCGCAGTATTCCGTCCCCCGACCGCCGATATCCGGGCCCCGAGCCTGTCCGGGGCTCGAGAGGAGGACGAAGGTCAGAGCTCGACGTCGACCGCCGCCACGACGTCGGCGACGCGGTCGGGGCCCCCTTGGAACTGCCAGTAGAGGTTCGTGTGCGCCACGACCTCGGCGGGAGAGGGCGCTCCGTACGCGGTGAGGTCCTCGGTGGTGTGGGCGTCGCAGACGAGCGTGACGTCGTAGCCGCGCACGAACGCCCCGTGCAACGTGGCGCGGATGCACGCATCGGTCTGGGCGCCGGTGACGACGACTCGCCCCGCGCCGCGTTCGGCCAGGACCGTCTCGAGCTCGGTGGCCTCGAAGGCGTCGCCGTAGTCCTTGTGCACCACCGGCTCGCCGGCACGTGGCTCGAGCTCGGGGACGATCTTCCACCCCTCGGTGCCCGTCGCAGGACCGTCGTCGTCGGCGAGGGAGTCCTGCACCCACACGACCGGCACGTCGGCGGACCTGGCTCGCTGCACGAGCTCGGCGATCCGGCCGACCACGGCATCACGCTCGTGGGCGTTCTCGACGACGTCGTTCTGCACGTCGACGACGAGGAGGGCGGTGCGTGACCTGTCGGGGAACTGGCTCATGTCCCGACGCTAGACCCGCGGGACGACGTTTCGGGACGCCGGATGCAGATCAGACCGTGGGTGGAGGCGTGGCGCTGCAGGAGCACCTAGGGTCGGGCGGGTGAGCACGCCAGCGGACCGTCCGGGCGGTCGTCGACCGTGGCGGCTGGGTCCGCGCGCCACCCAGTGGTTCGACGCAGCCCTCGTGGCCGGGCTCCTCCTGCTCGTGGCCGCGACGCTCGGGATCGACCAGCCGCTGTACGTCACCGCGCTCAGCGGGCTGCAGGTGCTGCCGCTCGTCTGGCGTCGACACCGCCCGGCCATGGCCTTCGCGCTGGTCTGGGTGTTCAGTGGCGTGCAGGCCCTGGTGCACGACTACCCTGCGATCGGCCAGCTCGCCTACCCCGTGGCGATGTACTCGCTCGCTCGCTTCGGGCGCCCCCGCGACGCCTGGGTCGGGCTGGGGCTCAGCGCCGTCGCGACGGGGGTCGCCACCTACGTCTGGGTCATGGCCGGGCGCTACGACGGCCTGCCGCCCACGGTCGAGCAGGAGCCCCTGAGCCTGCAGCTCTTCGCGCCGTACGCCCTGAGCATCGGGGCGATCGTGGTCGCCGCGTGGGCGCTCGGCACCCAGGCTCGCCTGCGACGCGCGTACGAGGCGGCGCTGATGGAGCGCGGCGAGCGGATGGCGGCCGAGGCGGAGGAACGCACGCGCGCCGCAGCCGCCGAGGAACGCACCCGGGTGGCACGAGAGATGCACGACGTCGTCGCGCACGGCATCACCGGCATGATCGTGCAGGCCGACGGTGCGCGCTACGCGGCGGAGCAGGACCCGGCCGTCGCGGTGCGCACGCTCGGGACCATCGCCTCGACCGGCCGCGAGGCTCTCACCGAGATGCGGCGCCTCCTCGGCCTGCTGCGCGGCACGTCGGACCCCGAGCTGGTCCCTCAACCCGGACTGGGCGAGCTGCCGGCCCTCCTGGCCGCCGACGTCGAGGCCGGCCGGGTGCGGGCCACGCTGCCGGACCCGACTCCCACCGTCCCCGACGGCGTGGCGCTGACGGTCTTCCGCGTGGTGCAGGAGTCGCTCACCAACGTGCGCAAGCACGCCGGACCCGACGCGACCGCGGAGGTCCGGGTCCGCGAGGACGGGGCCGACCTCGTCGTGACGGTCGCCGACGACGGCCACGGCGCAGCCGGATCGCCGACGTCGGGTGGCCTGGGCCTGGTCGGCATGCGTGAGCGCGTGGCGGTGCACGGTGGCTCCCTCGACGTCGGTCCGGCGCCCGGTGGCGGCTGGCAGGTGCGTGCGAGGATCCCCCGGTGAGCGACGCGACCGCACCCACCCGCGTACTGCTCGTCGACGACCAGCAGATGGTGCGTGCCGGGTTCCGGATGCTGGTCGACAGCCAGCCCGACCTCGAGGTCGTGGGCGAGGCGGGCGACGGCCAGGCGGCGCTCGACCTCCTCGGCGCGACCCGCGCCGACGTCGTGCTCATGGACGTGCGCATGCCGGTGATGGACGGCGTGGAGGCGACACGTCGGATCCTGCAGGACGACCGCGAGACCGCGCCCCGGGTGATCGTGCTGACCACCTTCGACCTCGACGAGTACGCGTTCGCGGCCCTGCAGGCAGGCGCGTCGGCGTTCCTGCTCAAGGATGCCGCGCCACCGGACCTGCTGGCCGCGATCCGAGCCGTGCAGGCCGGTGACGCGGTCGTGGCGCCGTCGACCACCCGACGTCTGCTCGACCACTTCGTGCAGCCGTCGGGCTCGCGCAGCGTGGTGAGCGAGGCGACCACCCGGCGGCTCGCGGAGGTGACCGACCGCGAGCGCGAGGTGCTGGGCCTCATCGCCCGCGGCCTGACCAACCCCGAGATCGCCGCGACCCTCGTCGTCTCCGAGGCCACCGTGAAGACCCACGTCGGCCGACTGCTCGCCAAGACCGACTCCCGCGACCGCGTCCAGCTCGTCCTGCTCGCCCTCGAGGCGGGGCTGGGGTAGGCGGGGGCCGCCCGGGGGGCGCAAGATTCTGCGTTCGAGTGCGGCGACCCGAACGATGCTGCGTTCGCGTCCGGATCCCGTCGTGAACGCAGCATCCTTCGCCTTCCCTCACGCGAAGGCAGAATCCTGCGTCCTCCTCGGGTAGGGAGGTAGGCCTCGCACCCCATACGGACCCGATGAGGTGCGAGACCTACCGCCGACCCCGCGATGCGGTGCGTCACCTACCTCTGACGGCTCGGACGGGGCGGGAGTCCACCCACGGGCTGACGCCAGGACCATCCCTCGCTCCGACGACTCGGGGGGTGCCGGATCCATAGCGTCGTCGGCATGACGATCACAGCACAGGCAGCCGTCGCGACCGCCGCGTCGGCGCGCGACCTGACCAAGACCTACGGCACCGGCCCGGCGGCCGTGCACGCCCTCGACGGCGTCTCCCTCGACCTCGCGCCCGGACGCTTCACGGCGATCATGGGGCCCTCGGGCTCGGGCAAGTCGACGCTCATGCACTGCCTCGCCGGGCTCGACCGGCCGACGCACGGGACCGTCTCGGTCGACGGCGTCGAGCTGACCAGCCTCGACGACGACCGACTCACCCGGTTCCGCCGCGACCACCTCGGCTTCGTGTTCCAGGCGTTCAACCTGCTGCCGATGCTGACCGCCCGGCAGAACATCGTGCTGCCGTTCGAGCTGGCCGGCCGACGCATCGACGCGAACGTGCAGGACGACATCGACACCGTGGTCGGGGTCCTCGGGCTCGGCGACCGGCTCGACCACCGCCCGAGCGAGCTGTCCGGCGGACAGCAGCAGCGCGTCGCGATCGCCCGCGCGCTGGTGAGCCAGGCGTCGATCGTGTTCGCCGACGAGCCCACCGGCAACCTCGACAGCACCGCCTCGGCCGAGGTGCTCGCCTACCTGCGGCGTTCGGTGCGCGAGCTGGGCCGCACCGTCGTGATGGTCACCCACGAGCTCGACGCCGCCGCCTACGCCGACGACGTCGTGGTGCTGGCCGACGGTCGGATCCGCTCGCACCTCGTGGACCCGTCGCGGGCCGAGCTCGCCTCGGTGCTGGCCGCCCGCCCCGACGCCGACCTGACGCGGGCCGAGGGAGGCGCCCGATGAGGACCGTGATGCTCGCGTCGCTGCGCACCCACACGCGCCGCTACGTCGCCGCGCTGCTCGCCGTGACCATCGCCGTGGGGTTCGTGGTGGCCACCAACGCGATCGCCTCGGCGGCCAAGTCCGGCCTCTCCGCCGGGATCGACGAGGCCTACCGCGGCGCCGACCTGGTCGTCGGCGACGACTACGGGATCGGCACCGACGACGTCGCCCCCGTCCTGGAGACCGCGGCGCGCCAGGGGGACGCCGCGGCGGTCATCGGGTCGTCGTTCGAGCCCGTCACCCACGACGGCATCGGCCTCGGCTCGGACACGTCCATCGGCACGGTGAGCACCGACGAACGACTGCTGCGCCAGCGCATCGTCAGCGGTCGGGCCCCGACCAGCGACGACCAGGCGCTCGTGGACGAGCGCACCGCCACGGCGGCGCGACTCGGCGTGGGCGACGAGCTGGTCGTGGGCAAGGGCGAGGAGGCGAGCACCGTGACGGTCGTCGGCATCGCGAAGCCGTCGTCGTACCTCGCGGCCGACGTCTACGTCCCGTGGGGCACCCTGTCGAAGCTCCCGTCGGCCTACCCCGACGCCGTCGTCTACGACGTGCGCGGCGGTGACACCGCAGCCGCCACGTCCGCGCTCTCCCGAGCGGTGGACGCGGAGGTGCGCGACCGCGCCGCGTACGTGGACGCGCGCGTGATCGCCGTCAACCAGGGAGTCGACGTCATCAGCTACGTGCTGCTGCTGTTCGCCGCCATCGCCGGCTTCGTGGCGGTCCTGGTCATCGCGAATACCTTCACCATTCTCTTCGCGCAGCGCACCCGCGACCTCGCCCTGCTGCGCTGCGTCGGCGCGACCCGGCGCCAGGTCGTCCGCTCGGTCCGCGTCGAGTCCCTCGCCGTGGCGCTGGTCGCGTCGACGGTCGGCGTGCTCGCCGGCGCCGGGGCGGGCTACGGCATCGTCGCCGCGGTGCGCGGGGTGACCGGAGGTCGTCTGCTGGGGACCGTGTCGTTGTCCCCCACCTGGATGGTCGCGGCCTTCGTCGGCGGCATCGTCGTGACGGTCACGGCGGCCTGGCTGCCGACCCGACGCGTGGTGCGGGTCAGCCCGCTCGCCGCGCTCCGGCCGATGGACGCGGACGTGCGCACCCGTGCGGGCAAGGGCCGCGTCGCCCTGGGTGTCGCGGCCGTGCTCGCCGGCTCGGCGGCTCTCGCCCTCGCCGTGCAGCAGACGTCCATGCCACCCCTCCTGGCCGGCGGCATGCTGTCGTTCGTCGGCGTGCTGCTGCTCGGACCCGTGCTCGTGCCGGCGATGCTGGGAGTGGCCGGACGTCTCCTGGGCCGCACCGGTCTCGCCGCCCGCCTCGCCACGGCCAACGCGGTGCGCAACCCGCGCCGCAGCGCCGCCACCACGGCGTCGTTGCTCGTCGGCGTCACCCTGACCACGGCGGTGCTCACCGGCATGGCCAGCGCCCGCGGAGCCATGGACGACGAGCTGAAGGTGCAGTACCCGGTCGACGTCGCGCTCACCGGTGACGGACCCGTCTCGGCCGGCACGCTCGAGTCGGTGCGAGCGACTCGCGGCGTCCAGGACGCCGAGGCCGTGCCCGGCGTCCGCGCGACGCTCGAGGGCGTTGGCGAGGTTCCCGTGCTCGCGCCCGACGCCGCCGCCTCGTCGGTGGCGCGAGGTCGTGGGTTGGTCGAACCCGGCCGCCTGGAGGTGTTCATCCCGCCGGACGTCTCGGCCGACACCGAGACCGGGTTCCCCGAGACGATGACGCTCGAGCGCGCCGGCCGCACCGTGGACGTCGAGCGGGTGCTCGTGGGCAGCGAGTGGGGGCGGTCCGTCGTGGCAGGGCCCGGCGTGCTGGAGGCCCTCGGCGGCAGCATCGAGCCGCAGGCCGTCTGGGTGCGAGCCGACGACGGCGTGGACGTCGACGAGCTGAGCGGCAGCCTGGGCGCCGTCGCCCGCGACGCCGACCTGGAGCTCACGTCCACCCTCGCCCAGCGGGGATGGGTCGAGAAGCAGCTCGACGTGCTGGTGTGGTCGGTCCTCGGTCTGCTGGCGGTGTCGGTCGGCATCGCACTGGTGGGCATCGCCAACACCGTCGGCCTGTCGGTCCTGGAGCGCGGTCGTGAGCACGCGTTGCTGCGGGCCCTTGGCCTGACCCGGCGCCAGCTGCGCCGCATGCTCGCCGCCGAGGGCTTGTTGCTGGCGCTCGTCGCCGCGGTCCTGGGCACGGCGGTCGGCGTGACCTACGGCTGGCTCGGGACGCTCGCGGTCGTGCGGACGGCTGTCGCCGACGTCTCCCTCGTCACGCCGTGGGACCAGCTGCTGGCCGTGGTGGTCGTGGCCGCTCTGGCGGGTCTCGTGGCCTGCGTCCTGCCCGCCCGACGGGCGTCGCGGGTGGCTCCGGCCGAGGGCCTGACGCTCGACTGAGGCATCGGCGTGACGGAGGTCCCGGAGGTCCGGGACCTCCGTCACGTATTCGAACGTGTGCTTGTTTCTTGTCCGGTGTGCCCTGTAGAATAGGTGTAGATCAGCAGGAGGAACCATGAGCGTCGCCGCACTCGACACCCACCCGGTGCCGTCGTGCGTGCACGGACTCCACGCCCTGCTCGACACGGTCCCCACCGCGGCGTGGGACGGCCTGGACCCCGCCGAGGTCCGACGACTCCTGGCTGAGATCGGTCGCGCCGAAGCTCGGTTGTCGGCCCACAAGATGGCCGCCGCACGTGTGCTGGAGAAGGCTCGCAGGGCCGCTGCGAACGGTGACGGACCGCGACCGGGGACGGGCACCTCTACCGGGGCAACGATCTCGATCGACTTCGGTGGTGACCGCAGTGGCGCCGACGCGTTGGTGAACACCGCCGAACGGATCGAGGAGCAGACCACCCTCACCGAAGCCGCCCTCGCGGCAGGCGAGATCACGATGAAGCAGGCCGACATCCTCTCCCGNGTGAACACCGCCGAACGGATCGAGGAGCAGACCACCCTCACCGAAGCCGCCCTCGCGGCAGGCGAGATCACGATGAAGCAGGCCGACATCCTCTCCCGCGCCCTCGCGAAGCTGCCCGAGGACGTCACCAGCGAGCAACGCCTGATGTGTGAGAAGACCCTGCTCAAGGACGCGCAGAAGCTCACCCTCAAGGACCTGCGCCGCAGGGCCGCCCGGATCACCGAGACCTACCGCAAGACCGTCGACGAGGTCGACGCCGACGAGGACGAGCTCCTCCGCAAGAAGGAAGAAGCCGCGCGAGCCAAGACCAGCTTCTCGATGTGGGACAACAACGACGGCACCGTCACCGGACGCTTCACCCTCCCCGAAGCACAGGGCGCGATGCTCAAGACCGCGCTCGACGCCCTGGCCGCACCGCACCAGAAGGTCGGGACCGTCAACGCCGCCACCGGGCAGATGGACGAGGTGGGATTCGGGCAGACCTACCCCCAGCGCCTCGGCCACGCCTTCGCCACCCTCGTCGAGCACCTTCCCGCCGACCAGCTCCCGTCCAACGGCGGCGTGTCCGCCGTGGTGACCGTCAACCTCGATCTCGACACCCTGATGGGCGGCGTCAAGGCCGCCGGGCTGTCGGACGGCACCCGCATCAGCGCCGGCGAAGCCCGCCGGCTCGCCTGTTCCGCCCAACTCGTGCCGATGGTCCTCAACGGATCTCCACTGCCTCTCGACCTCGGGTCCGCGAACCGGTACTTCAACCGCAGCTCACGCCGGGCGATGGAGAAGCGAGACGGCGGCTGCACCACACCCGGCTGCGACCGCGACGCCAGATGGACCGAGGCCCACCACCTCAACCCCTACGCCATCTCCAAGACCACCGACATCAGAGACGGCGCACTCCTCTGCTCGTTCCACCACCACCGAGCCCACGAACAAAGCTGGATCGGACGGATCAACCCCGACGACGGCCACGTCGAGTGGAAGCTCCCCGGCTCCGAGACCTGGCAACGCAACACCCGCTGGCGACCCTGAAGAGCCACCACGACACCCCGACCCATCGGTCGGGGCAGGCGTGCTGCCCAGCCACCACTGAACCGCCCGGAGTGGTCTCGATTCCCCTCCCCTCGCCGGCGCTCGTGGAGGCACTCGGCCATCGGCAGCCGGCAGGATCGGACGGCCCGGTCATCGGTCGAGCTGCGACCACCAGTCCGGCACGAGCCGATCGTAGATCGCCGTGAACGCCGCCGCGTCCGGGTCGGGCAGGTCGATCCACGACCGGATGACGCCGACCGTCCCGAGCGCGATGAGGCGCAGGGCCGCGTCGGCGACGACGTCCGGGTCGGCACCGGGGACGTCGGTGGGCAGCGAGAGGCGGCCCTCCTCGAGCAGCTGCCGCGAGGATCCGAGGAAGTGCTCGCCGAGCATGGCGTGCAGACCTCCGGCTCCCGCGTCGTCGGCCAGGCCACGTCGGTACACGGGCAGGTGCCTCAGGACGTGCTCCAGGACCCGTCGTGTCGTCTCCACCACGGCCGCATCGGTGCCTCGGCCGGGGTCGTGGAGGAGATCGGCGCGCAGGCCGTCGAGCTCGGCCAGGAGCGCGGCACGCAGCAGTCCGTCCGGCGTGGACGCGTGCTCGTAGAACGTCGAGCGATGCACGTCGGCACGGCGGGCCACCTCGGTGACGCTCAGCTGCTCGACGGGCGTCTCGGCCGCGAGGGCAAGGACGGCAGCGAACAACCGGTCACGGCTACGTCGGGCTCTCGCGTCCACGGGACCCCTCCTCACCGACGTCGCCGGGACCGTCCCGGTCTCGTTCGTCACACCGCTGGGCAAGTCTATCCGACAGTTGTAGGATGAGATTTGTCCGACAGGTGTCGGACAGAAAGTGAGGACATCATGGCCACCTACGACGTCGCGGACCGTTCCGCGATCGTGACTGGCGCCGGCTCCGGCATCGGCCGGTCCGTGGCCCTGCTGCTCGCCGCGAACGGAGCCTCGGTGCTCGTCCACGACCTGCGACAGGACTCGGCCGACCAGGTCGTGAACGAGATCGAGACCACCGGCGGCATCGCGCGCGCCTTCGTCGGCGACGCCGCCGACCCCGCGGTCGCCCAGGCCGCCGTCGCGGCAGCCCAGGAGATGGCACCGCTGCGGATCGCCGTCAACAACGCCGGCATCGGCGGTGCCGCCGAGCCCGTCGGCAGCTACCCCGTCGACAGCTGGGAGAAGGTCGTCAGCGTCAACCTCAACGGCGTCTTCTACGGCATGCGTGCACAGGTCCCCGCCATCACGGACGCCGGCGGCGGCGCGATCGTCAACATGGGATCGGTGCTCGGCTCCGTCGGCATCGCCGGCTCCTCGGCCTACGTCACCACGAAGCACGCACTCGTCGGCCTGACGAAGAACGCAGCACTCGAGCACAGCGCCGACGGAGTCCGCGTGACGGTCGTCGGCCCCGGCTTCATCAGCACCCCGCTGCTCGAGGCCAACCTCGACGACGACGCGCAGGCCGCCCTCGCCGCCAAGCACGCGACAGGCCGCCTCGGCACCCCCGAGGAGGTCGCGTCGCTCGTGGCCTTCCTCGCCTCGGACGCGGCCACGTTCGTGACGGGCAGCTACCACCTGGTCGACGGCGGGTACGCGGCCCAGTAGGCAGCGCTGCCCGGGCCGGCGTCGCACGGTCGACCGGGCACACGATCGCCGGCGCGACGTGTCGTCATCCCCTGGAGAGGCTTCGTGCCGGCCCCGCCCTCACGCGTCGCCGCGTGCTCGTAGGACGTGGACCGCCTTCGCGTCGGAGTCCCAGTGGCGCAGGGCGGCAGGAGCGCCCGCGAGCTCGGACGGGATCCCGGCCAGGAGGTCGAGCGCGTGCGCGAGCTGCTCGTCGCCGAGACGACGGGCGAGCGTGACGTGCGGCGTCCAGCGCCCGGGCAGCGTGAGGTCGGGCCGATCGGGCGCGTCGACCATCGCCGCGTCGACGGCAGCGTGGGTGGCCAGCAGAGCCGCGCTCGGGATCACCGCGCGCGAGACCACGGCGGACCGTCGTCCCCTGAACACCAGCAGTCCCCCGAGCCGGACCTCGTCGGGCAGCTCGACGTCGGCCAGGCGCTCGATCGTCGCCACGCCCAGCGCCGACGCGACACCCAGCGTGACGTGCGGGGCGTTGGTGAGCCCCAGGTGCAGCGCCTGGCTCGGCAGCCCCGCCGCCGACAGCAGGCCCCACTCCTCGCGCACGGCGGCGTCGAGGTCCTCGTCGAGCGTCAGCTCGATGGTCTGTGGCACGGTCCCGTCCTCTCCGGGCCGACCGTAGTTCAGCCGGCCCAGAAGCCGCGGCCGGGCCAGCCGCCGAAGCCGCCGTCGAACCCAGCGCCACCGCCAGTGCCACCGCGGCGGGAGCCGAGGTAGGACTCGACGACCGCGACGCCGAGGTCGTCGAGCTCCGGAGCCACGACGGTGCCGTCGACCTTGCGCGCCATCTGGTCGATGAAGCGCGCCAGGCCCGGGTCCTCCCCCAGCCTGAAGAAGGTGGTCTTCGCGCCCAGGCGCATCGACGCCTCCAGCTCGCGGACGCTCAGCGCGATCGTGACCGGGTGGGGCGGATAGCTGAAGAACACCTCGCCCGACGACTCCAGGTGCGACGTCGGCTCGCCGTCGGTGACGATCAGCAGCACCGGCTGGGCGTTCGGGTGCTTGCGGAAGTGCCGGTTGGCGAGCAGCAGGGCGTGGTGCAGGTTCGTGCCCTTGGCGTACTGCGCGTCGAGCGCGGTCAGCTCCTCGATCTGCATCGACTCGGCATGCCGGCCGAACGCGATCAGCTCGAGCGCGTCGCCGCGGAACCGGGTGCTGATGAGGGTGTGCAGCGCCAGCGCCGTGCGCTTCATGGGCACCCAGCGGCCGTCCATGGCCATCGAGAACGACGTGTCCACGAGCAGGGCCACGCAGGCCTGCGTGCGGTCCTCGGTCTCCTGCACCTCGACGTCGCCGATCTGCAGCCGCACGCCGTCGCGGGCTATGGACGCCGCGGTCCCACCCTCGCCGACCGTGCGCACCACCGCGTTCGTGACCGTGCGGGTGACGTCCCACGGCTCCGTGTCGCCGAAGGCCCACTCGCGGGTGGCGCCCGACCGCTCGCCGGCCGCACCGGCATGGCGGGTGTCGCGCTGGCCCTGGCGACCCGACATCGACTCCGCGACGTCGCGCAGCAGCGCCTTGCCCAGCTGCCGCATGGCCTTGGGGGTCAGCCGCAGGGCACCGTCGGTGCCGCGCTGCACCACGCCGGAGTCGCGCAGCGCCTTCTCCAGCTCCTTCAGGGTGCGTAGGTCGACCGACGCCTCGTCGCCGAGCTGGCGCGAGAGCGCGTCGAGGTCGACGTCGTCGAGGTTCGAGCCCCGGTAGGACTGGGCCAGCTGCTCGGCCAGGGCGTCGAGGTCAGCGAGGTCCTGGAAGACGCCCGTGCCGTCGCCGAGGCCCACCCCCTGCTCCCCGTCCATGGGGGTGGAGCCACCCCAGTCCTCGCCCGGACGCAGGGACTGGAGGTTGCCGTCGAGCCGGTCGAGCGCCTCCATCAGCTGGGGCGAGCCGAACGCCTGCGCCGACATCTGCATGAGCTCCTGGCGCTGCTCGGGCGTCATGGAGTTGAGCATGCGCTGGGCCGCGGCGGACCGCTGGGCCATCGTGTCGAGCAGCTCGTCGAGGTTCGACGGGTTCTCCGGGAAGTGCTCGCCGTGCTTCGCCATGAAGTCGTCGAAGTCCTGCTGGGTGTCCACACCCTGCTGACGCTTCTCGAGCAGCCCGTTGAGGTCGTCGAGCATCTCGTTGACGGCCTCGCGGTCGGCGTCGGTGGCGTTCTCGAGCGCGTTCTTCATGCCCGCGAAGCGCTGGTCCAGCAGCTCACGCCCGAGCAGGTCCTTGATGCGTTCGTAGTCCTCGCGAGCCTGCGTGGACTGCCAGTCGTAGCCGTTCAGCTCGCTGACCGCAGCGGCAGGTGAGGGCGGGAGGTTGTCGAGCGTCAGCTCGGCGAGCGCCCGGTCGCCGTCGTCGAGGTCGACGTCGCGCGCGAGCTGCTTGCGCTCCTCGAGGACCGCGCGGTCGAGGAGCTCCTTGACCTCGGCCAGGGTGCCGTCGAGGTTGTGCTTCTGCATGAGCTCGCGCCGCTTCTCGGCCACCCGGCGGGCCAGGTCGTCGAGGCCGCGCTGGTCGGCGCCTCCACGGCGCAGGAACTCCTGCAGGGCGTGGTCGGGCGAGTACCCGGCCATGACGTCCTCGCCGATGGCCTCGAGCGCCTCGCTGAGGTCGACCGGCGGGGCCAGCGGGTCGGGGCCGTCGACGTACGCCCCGTACCGGGAGGCACGGGACAGTCGACGGTTCTGGCGACTCACGCCGTCACCCGTAGACCGTCTCGCCGCCGGCGGTGTCCTTGCTGATGCGGCGGGCCAGGAAGAGTCCCTCGAGGGCCAGCTCGATCGCGCCGGCGCGCTCACCGTCGTTGCCCCCGCCCTCGAGCCCTGCGCCGACCCGGTCGCAGACCTGGTCGTAGAGGTCGGACTCGCCCAGCACCGGCAGGCCGGCGAGGAAGTCGCGGGCGCTCACCTGCTCGCCGGTGGCCACCAGGGAGCCGCCCTCGAGCGCCTCGACCAGCAGCCCGAAGTCGATGCCCGTGAACAGCCCGCGGACGGTCTCCGCGGTGGCGGTGCGCAGGAGGTGGTCGAGGACGAGGTCCTCTCGACCCTCCTCGCCGGACTCGAACTCGATCTTGCCGCCGAGCACGTCGACGGCGGTCTCGAGGTCCACCGGACGGGCCACGGCGTCCGGCTCGCCCTGCCGGGTGGCGCGGTGCAGCGCCGCGGCCGCGATGGTCTCGGCCCCGGCGATGGCGAACCGGGCGCTCACACCGCTGCGCTGGTCGACCGCCGACGACTCGCGCAGGGCCCGCGTGAAGCGGGCCAGCACCTCGACCAGCTGGTCGGGGACGGTGGCGACGAGGTCGGCCTCCTGCTTGATCACGGCGATCTCGTCGACCAGCTGCGTGGGGTAGTGGGTGCGGATCTCGGCACCGAACCGGTCCTTCAGCGGCGTGATGATGCGGCCGCGGTTGGTGTAGTCCTCGGGGTTGGCGCTGGCCACCACCAGGACGTCGAGCGGTAGCCGCAGCACGTAGCCGCGGATCTGGATGTCCCGCTCCTCCATCACGTTGAGCATGGCCACCTGGATGCGCTCGGAGAGGTCGGGCAGCTCGTTGATGGCCACGATGCCGCCGTGGCTGCGCGGGATGAGCCCGAAGTGGATCGTCTCGGGGTCACCGAGGCTGCGCCCCTCGGCCACCTTCATCGGGTCGACGTCGCCGATGAGGTCGGCCACGCTCGTGTCGGGCGTGGCCAGCTTCTCGGCGTAGCGGTCGTCGCGGTGGCGCCACCGGACGGGCAGGTCGTCGCCCAGCTCCTCGGCACGTCGGATGCTGGCGACGGTGATCGGCTCGTAAGGGTGCTCGCCCAGCTCGGACCCCTCGATGACCGGCGTCCACTCGTCGAGCAGACCGACGAGGGTGCGCAGGATGCGGGTCTTGCCCTGGCCGCGCTCGCCGAGGAGCACGACGTCGTGGCCGGCGATGAGGGCGCGCTCGAGCTGGGGGACGACGGTGTCCTCGAAGCCGTGCAGACCCGGCCACGGGTCACGACCCTCGGCGAGGGCCGCGAGCAGGTTGTCGCGGATCTCCACGCGCAGCGGCCGGTGCACGTGGCCGGAGGCGCGAAGCGCCCCCACGGTGGTGATGTCGGGGGCAGGGGTGGTGGCAGTCATGGGGTCCTCACGCATCGATGCTGGACAGGTCGCCGTAGCGGTCGCCCTGGACGGCGTCGCGCGGGACCGCGGACTCCAGGTCGGCCACGACGTCGGGGGTCAGCTCGACCTCGAGCGCGCCCGCGTTCTCCTCGAGGTAGGCCACGCGCTTGGTGCCGGGGATGGGCGCCACGCCCACGCCGTCGCGACCCGAGCGGCTCAGCACCCAGGCGAGCGCCAGCTGGCCCGGCGTGCAGCCCAGCCCCTCGGCGATCTCGCGGATCCTCGCGACGAGCCTCAGGTTGGCCTCGAGGGCCTCGCCCTGGAACCGCGGGAAGTACGACGTGGTGCGCGAGTCGGCCTCCTCGAGGTCGGACTCGGCGGTGATGGCGCCGGTGAGCAGGCCACGCCCGAGCGGCGAGTACGGCACCAGGCCGATGCCGAGCTCGCTCAGCACGCCCCAGATCTCGTCCTCGAGGTGACGCGTGAACAGGGAGTACTCGGTCTGCAGCGCGGTGATGGGGTGCACGGCGTGGGCCCGACGGATGGTCTCGGCTGACGCCTCGGACAGACCGAGGTGGCGCACCTTGCCGGCCTGCACGAGCTCGGCCATGGCGCCGACGGTCTCCTCGATCGGCACGGTCTTGTCGACGCGGTGCTGGTAGTAGAGGTCGATCGTGTCGACGCCGAGCCGCTGGAGCGAGGCGTCGCAGGCGGAGCGCACGTAGTCGGGCTTGCCGTTGACGCCGAGCCGGGTGCCGTCGGGCAGCCGCTCGTTGCCGAACTTGGTGGCGAGCTGGACGGCGTCGCGTCCCTGGGCGCTGGAGGCGATGGCCGCACCGACCAGCTCCTCGTTGACGAACGGGCCGTACATGTCGGCCGTGTCGAGGAAGGTGACCCCGAGGTCGAGCGCGCGGTGGATCGTGCGCGTGGCCTCGGCCTCGTCGCGCGTGCCGTAGAACTCACTCATCCCCATGCAGCCGAGTCCGAGCGGGGAGACGTCCAGGGGCGAGGTGGTGCCGAGCGTGGTGTGCGTCGTGGTCATGACCCCAGTCAACTCCGCCCGCACAAGGTTGCACCTCGGGACGATCGCGCGCTCAGGCGCGGGACGACCTCATGCCGGAGGTCTGCGTCAGGTCGGGGTCGGCCGCGAACGCGGCGTACTCCGCGGACTCCACGGGCACGAGCGCGACGCGACCCTCGGCGTCGTGGTGGACGCCCCAGCCGTACCGCTTGACCAACGGGGACGCGCGCAGGCACGGCTGGCCCTTGGAGAAGAACGTGTCGCGGTCGATGCCGCGCCGCTCGCCCTGCGAGCGGTGGACGACGTCGTCGGACGTGTAGCGGTAGGGCGCGTCGACGAGCATGTCGTACTGCAGACGCGCGACGCTCGGCTCCTTGCGCACCGGCGGCACCTCGGCGACGGATGCCGGGCAGTCGGGCGCGACGGCGGTGAAGGTGTCGGTGTTGTTGGTGGTGTGCTGGGCCATGGGGCGCTCCTGGATCGTCCTGCTGTCATCGTGCACCGGCGCGCCGACGGAAATCCAGCGTCGCGGTCAGGCTCGCGCCGGGGGCGCCCAGGCGGGGTCGCGTCCGATGAAGGCGACGAACCGGTCCTGCACCGACGCGTCGTCGGGCACCGGCACGGCCGGACCGTACTGACCGGACGCGCGCAGCATCTCCTCGATCGGCTGCATGCCGGCGAGCATGGCGGCGCAGCGGTCCGCGTCGAGGTCGACGTCCTGCCCGCTCGCCCGCGCGAGGTCCCAGGTGTGCATGAAGACGTCGGCGGTGTAGAACTGCGCGACCGCCTGGTCGAGCGGATGGGTGCCTGCGTGCGGGTGGGTGAACGGGCGGTCGGCGTCGGGACCGTCCAGCAGGTGCTGCACGGCATCGGCGTGGGCGCGCCAGGCCCTGGCGGGGGTGCCGGGCCGTGGGCGGCGGACAGCACCGGCGGGGGTGCCGGGCCGTGGGCGGCGGACGGCTCCGGCGGGGGTGCCGGGCCGTGGGCGGCTGGAAGCATCACCGGGGTCGTCGCTCGGCAGGTCGACGTCGAGCGCGACTCCCCCGCCGGCGAGGAAGGCCGGGAACCAGGTGACGAGGTGGTCGACGACGTCGCGCGCCGCCCACCCCTCCACCGGTGCGGGTGCGTCCCAGTCGGTCACGCCCTCGACGACGGTCGTGAAGTCGGCTGCGACCCGGCGGTGGTCGTCGGCGGGTCCACCCACCCGGGAACCGCTCACCCCAGGGCCCCGTCGGCGAGCAGTGCGTCGAGCTTGGCGTAGCCGTCGTTCACGCCGACGTCCATGCCGCTGCTGAGCATGCCGTCGCGGGCCTCGAAGGAGCCGACGAGGCTGGTGGCGTGCATGCGCGTGCGGCCGTCGCCCAGGTCCTCGAACGTCATGGTGTCGAGGGAGACGCCCTCGGGCATGCCCTCCCAGGTGAACGTCTGGACGAGCCGGTCGTCGGACACGTGGTGGAAGCAGCCGTGAAAGCCCTGGCCGGCGTGCTCGTAGCGGTAGCTGCCGCCGGTGCGCCCGTCCCAGTGATCGATCGTGGTCACGTAACCGTTCGGCCCGATCCACCGGACGAACAGCTCCGGGTCGGTGTGCGCCCTGACGAGCTGGGCCGCGGTCGCGGCGAAGTCGCGGGTGATGTGGATGGCCGGGACCGTGGGGTCGGCCTCGATGGCGGCCTCGGCCTGCTGCTGGTGCGTGCTGGTCATGATGCTGCTCCTTCGGTGGTGGTGGCGTCGGTGGCCCCGTCCTCGGTGGTCCCGTTCAGGTCGGCGAGCACGGCGTCGAGCCGCTGGTAGCGCTGCTCGGCCTGGCGCCGGTAGCGCTCGATCCACTTCTCCATGAGGTCGAACACCCCCGCCTCCAGTCGGACCGGTCGGGTCTGGGCCGCGCGGCCCTTGGTGACGAGCCCGGCGCCCTCGAGCACCTTGAGGTGCTTGGAGACCGCCTGGAGGCTGACGTCGTAGGGCTCGGCGAGCTCACCCACGGTGGCGTCGGCGACGGCGAGCCGGGCGACGATGTCGCGTCGGGTCGGGTCGGCGAGCGCCGCGAACACCTGCGAGAGCTGGTCGGCCATCGGAGATCCTTTCTCAACCATGTGGTTGATCACAACCTAGGCAAGCTTCCCTCGCCTTGTCAACCATCCGGTTGATCTCGGGTGCGCGATACTGCCTGCATGAGCCCCGACGACGTCGATCCCCTCCTCGCCGGTCGCGGTGGTCTCTCCTACGCAGAGCTCGACGACTGCGCCCGCCGCCTCCGCGGCCTGCTGGTCGCCACTGCCGAGCGCCAGATCGGTCGCCCGCTCCTGCACGAGTTCGAGATCGGCGTCGACACCGACGGCGCGCTGCAGCTGAGCCCGCCCGACGGCTACCGCCGACCGGCAGCGGGCGCGGTCACCGTGCGCGTGGTCGTGCAGTCACGCACCTCCACGGCTGCGCGCCTCGGCCTGCGGGTGACCGTGTGGCCCGCGCTCGGCGGTGCCGACGTCGTGGACCTCCTCGTCGTCCGCGAGGGCGTCGAGTCCATGGAGGGCCCGGCCGAGGGGCACCGGCTCGAGGTACGCATCGACGAGATCCACCCCGAGCCCACCGAGGCGCTGCAGCGCCGGGTGAACGACTTCGTCGCCCGCCAGGTGGCGCTCGTGGTGAGCGACCTCAACATCGCGATGCAACGACGCCTGGCCAACCCCGACTGGGACGGTGGCGAGCTCGGCTGAGGCCCGCCCGGGGCTGGACGTGCGACGCCCTGCGGGCGCGGCTAGGTTTCCGGGCATGCGCCGCCTCCAGCCCCACCTCGTCCGACACCGTCCCGTCCGGTCCGCCCTCGTCGCCTCGGTGGCCGCTCTGGTGCTCGCCGCCTGCGGCGGTGGTGACGGCGGCTCCGACGACCCCGACGCCTCGAGCTCGGCGTCGAGCAGCTCCTCGGCCGCCGCGTCCGACGTCGAGCCCGCCTCGGGCGACACGATCGAGGCCGACGGCTTCAGCTACACGGTGCCGGAGGGCTGGGAGAAGAACACCGACCTGCAGGGCACGGCGATCACCCTCGCGCTCGACTCCACCGACAAGGACGGCTTCGCCGACAACGTCAACGTGGTCACCGACCCCACCATCACGAGCCTCGAGGGCGACGACCTGGCGGACGCCATCACCAACGCGCTGGAGCAGGCCGACGTCACGGAGATCTCCGTGCGCGAGCCGTTCGTCGTCGACGGCCAGGAGGCCGTGCACACGACGGGCCTGTTCAACCTCAACGGCAACGAGTACCGGGTCGACCAGTACACGCTCACCGTCGACGGGACGGGCTACGTGATCACGTTCTCGCACAACGCGGACCAGTCCGAGTCCGAGCGCGACGACGTCGACCACTCCATCCTGGCGTCCTGGTCCTGGGCCTGACCCTCAGGCGTGCGCGGCGCACCGTGACGAGGCCGCCGCGCACGACGGGCAACGCACCATCTGCCGCACGCAGGCCAGGTCGAAGCAGTCGACGACGTCGCGGCTGGCGGTGCCGCACGTGTCGCAGCGTCCGACCACGGTCGCGTCGGGGCTGAACTCGACCGTGGTGCGTGCGTCGAACACGTACATCGAGCCCTCCCACAGACCCCCGTCGCCGAAGGTCTCGCCGTAGCGGTGGATGCCGCCGTCGAGCTGGTACACCTCGCCGAACCCGCGGCTGCGCATGAGCGGGGTGAGGACCTCGCACCGGATGCCGCCCGTGCAGTACGTGACGACCGGGCGGTCCTTGAGGTCGTCGAAGGCGCCGGAGTCGAGCAGCTCCACGAACTCGCGGGTGGTCTCGACGTCGGGCCGGACGGCACCGGCGAACCGGCCCACCTCCGACTCGATCCTGTTGCGTCCGTCGAACAGCACGACGTCGTCGCGCTCGGCCACGAGGTCGTGCAGCTGGGCGGGGGTCAGGTGCGTGCCGCCGCCGACCACACCCTGCGCGTCGACCTGGACCTCGTCGGGGGTTCCGAAGGTGACGACCTCGTCGCGCACCTTGACCGACAGCCGCGGGAAGAGCGCCGTGGTCACGCCGTCGTCGAGCGCACGTCCGGCCGACCACTTGACGTCGGCACGCCGGAACGGCGCGTAGTCGCGCAGGCCCCGCACGTACCTCTTGAGCACGTCGAGGTCGCCGCCGAGGGTCGCGTTGATGCCGTGCGGCGACACGATCACCCGGCCGCGCAGACCGAGCGAGCCCGCGAGCTGGCGCTGCCACACCTGGATCGCCTCGGGGTCGGGCAGCGGCGTGAAGACGTAGAACAGGATCACCTTCGGCACGGCCACGCCGTCGATTGTCCCCGAGCCGATCGACGCGTGGCACGCTGGACGGGTGACCGCGCTGCACGAGCTCGACGCCCACGCCATGGCCGACGCCCTCGCACGCGGCGAGACCACGTCGCTCGAGCTGGTGGAGCACCACCTGCGCCGCATCGACGACCGCGGGCCCGCGCTCGGTGCCTTCGTGACCGTGACACACGAGCGCTCCCTCCAGGCGGCACGCGACGCCGACGCCACCCGACGTGCGGCGTCGCCCGAGGCCCTGCCGCCGTTCCTCGGCGTGCCGACGGCGTTCAAGGACCTGACGTCGACGGCCGGCGTGCGCACCACGCTCGGCTCGCGGCTCATGGCCGACCACGTCCCCGACGTCGACGCCCACGTGGTCACGCTCGTGGAGCGGGCCGGGTTCGTCAGCCTGGGCAAGACGAACACCCCCGAGCTGGGGCTCTCCTCCTACACCGACAACGACGTGGTCGGGCCGGCGCGCACGCCGTGGGACCTCGACCGGACGGCCGGCGGATCCTCCGGTGGGGCGGCAGCGGCGGTCGCCGCCGGGCTCGTCCCGCTGGCCCAGGGCAGCGACGGCGGTGGATCCATCCGCATCCCGTCGAGCTGCTGCGGGGTGTTCGGGTTCAAGCCGAGCCGCGGACGCGTGAGCGCCGGACCCGTCGGCTCGGACTGGAGCGGACTCGCCGGCGACGGCCCGATCACCCGCACGGTGCGCGACGCGGCGGCCCTGCTCGACGCCATGGCCCACCCGATGCCCGGCGACCTGCGGCCGCTCCCCGACCCCGTCGAGCCGTTCGCCGCCTGGGCCGGTCGACGGCCGGGTCGGCTGCGCATCGCTCGCTGGGTCGACCCCTACCTGCCCGGGCTCGAGGCCTCGGCGGGGTCGTTGGCGGCCTGGGAGCACGCCACCGAGGTGCTGCGAGGGCTCGGCCACGAGGTGGTCGACGTCGAGAACCCGTTCCCGCCCGAGCTGGAGCCGCAGTTCAACGTGGTGTGGTCGAGCGGCATGGCGGCGGCCCCGATCCCGGAGGAGGGCCTCGACCTGCTGCGCGGCACCACCCGCTACTGGCTGGAGCGCGGTCGCACGCACAGCGCCGCCGACCTGGCCCGCGCGATGCAGTTCCTGGAGGCCACCACGCGCGACGTCGTCACGTCGATGTCCGGGTTCGACGCCTGGCTCACGCCCACCTTGGCCATGCCGCCCCAGCCGGTCGCGTGGTTCACCGAGTCCGGCGACCCCGCGGAGGACCACCGCCGCGAGCTGGCCTTCACGCCCTACACCGCGGTCTACAACATGGCCGGGGTCCCCGCGGCGAGCCTGCCGCTCGTCGAGGTCGACGGTCTGCCCGTCGGCGTCATGCTCGCGGGACGCCCCGGCGAGGACGGACCGCTCTTCTCCCTGTGTGCACAGGTCGAGGAGGCCGACCCGTGGAACCGGCGTCGTCCGCCACGTCCTCCCGTCCACGACTGAGCGAGAGACCGGACGACGACGTCCTCGCCTGCCCGTCCACCGGGGTGCGCCGGCCCCGTCACTTCACGGTGGTCGTCCGCGCCGACGTCCTCGTGACCGTCGTGTAGCCGGACTTCCGTCCGGTCACCTTGACGGTGAGCCGCTTGCCCTTCACGCCCCTCGTCGGGACGTAGGTCGACCTCGTCGCCCGGTAGATCGCCTTGCCGTTGGCGTACCAGCGGTAGGAGAACGTGGTTCCGCTCGTCCAGGTTCCGCGGAGGGCGGACAGTCGGCGGCCCACCTTCACGGTGCCGGAGATCCTCGGCGTCGAGTGGGTGAGCGTCCCCGGGACCACCGCAGCCGTCGAGGCCGACGTCCGCGAGATCGGGAGCAGCCCGAGGAGCGACCCGGTCACCCGGACCGACACGCGCTTGCCGCGGTGCGACGCGGCCGGGACGAACGTCGACGCCGTCGCTCCGGTCACCGTCGCACCATCGAGCCGCCACTGGTAGGCGAACGTGACGCCCGGCGTCCAGGTCCCCGTCCGTCCCGTGAGCCGGGACCCGACCTTGGCGACACCCGAGACGAGCGGCGTCGCGGCCACGACGGTCGCAGGAGGAGCCGCGACGCCGTTCGCCACCGTGACGGTGGCGGCGCTCGAGGAGATCGCGTCGACGCGGACCGTCACCGAGCCCGACACGTACGACTGTCCGGCCTTCCACGCGCCCTGGCGCACCGACCCGTCCAGACGCGGTCGCAAGGACGTCACGCCGGTCCCGTCGGTGGCCCGGGTGCTCACCGTGACCCCGGTGGGGTACTTCCTCGTGCCGCTGACCCACACCGAGCCGGTCGCCTCGCGGGCGTAGTAGCTCGACGCGTCGCGGCCCGTCGCCGGCCGCCACTCCACCCAGTGGCTCGTGCCGCCGGAGCGGACCTCCAGACCTCGCAGGCCGGAGGTCGACCCGCGCGCGGCGAGGGTGCGGGTGACCGCCGTGCCGGACGGAACGACCTCGACCTCGCCGGAGCGCGCCAGTCCGAGCTGGGCGCGGTACTCGGTGTCGAGCGCGGTCGTGCCCGAGCCGGACACGGCGAGCCCCATGGGGCTGTAGAGGTCCCAGTACTCCACGGACTCGAGGTTGGCGTGGCGCAGGCCCAGGTTGTGACCGACCTCGTGCACGAGGGTCGGCGTGAAGACGCGCGAGGACTCCGTGAGGGTCACCAGTCCGCCGTCGGCCACCGATCCGCCGATCGTGCCCACACCGGTGCCGTCGCACTGGTCGTCGACGACCACCACCAGGTGGTTGCCCGCCGCGGAGAAGTCGACCGTCGGGAACCGCTGCATGGCCTCGCTCCACAGGCCGCTGACGTCGCCGAACCCGCACCGGTCGGCGCGGCCGGAGGAGTACCGCACCGTGCCCGCCCGGGAGAAGGTCGCCCCGGTCTCCTGCGACCACCAGGTGAGTCCCGCGGCGATCCTCGACTCGATCGTGCTCGTGGCGTCGACGCTGCCGCTGTTGGCCACGATCGCGACGTAGGCGCGGTGGGCGCCGGTCGTCGCGGTGGTCTCGCTCCGGTCGAACACCGCGGTGGCCACGTCGACCGCCTGCGTGACGGTGCCGTCGAGCGCGGACTCCAGCGAGGCGCTCTCGACCAGCTCGGCGACGACCGGGGCGCCGGCGAGGTCCAGCTCATCCAGCGCCTCCTCACCGCCCGCGAGGGCCGCGAGGTCGACCGGGACGACCGACCCGTCGTCGGTCACCAGCACCGGCTCGCCGACCTCGGCGCCCGCGTGGCCACCCTCCCCGTGGCCGTCGGACTCCGCCCGCTCGACCACGACCTCGCGCAGCACACCCTCGACCGTCGCGGTGGGCTCCCCCTCCAGCGCGGGGTCGGTGTACTTGACCTCGTCACCGCTCGAGCTGATCGTCGGCTCCTGCGCCGACACGCTCCTCGGTACGGCCACCAGCACGGCGGCGACCAACAGCGCTCCCACAGACATGGCGACACGACGCATCGCGGGGCCCTCCCAAGCTCCCTCGACCTACACTCCCGCCGTCAGCGTAGGACCAAAGTCACATGCTCGGAGGGCCTTGTGGCGCACTGGGGCGAACGCACCAGTCCCCGGTGCGAGCCCGGACGCGCCTCGTCAGTCGCGTGCGGTGAGGATGATCGGGTCGCCCTCGGTGACCGCGATGGTGTGCTCGCTGTGGGCTCCGCGGGAGCCGTCGGCGCTGCGGATGGTCCAGCCGTCGGGGTCCATGACGATCTCGTCGGTGGTCTGCAGGAACCACGGCTCGATCGCGATGACCAGCCCCGGGTCGAGCCTCACGCCGCGCCCCGCCCGGCCGTCGTTGGGCAGGTGGAGGTCGCCGTGCATGGTGCGGCCGACGCTGTGGCCGCCGAACTGGGTGTTGACCTTGAGTCCGTGGGAACGCGCGACGTCGCCGATGGCGGCGCTGATGTCACCCAGCCGGTTGCCGGCGCGCGCGGCCCCGATGCCCGCCTCGAGGGCCTCCTCGGTGGCGGCGATGAGCGCCAGGTCCTCCTCGCGCGGGGCGCCGACCACGACGCTCACGGCGGAGTCACCGACCCAGCCGTCGACCGAGACCGCGAAGTCGAACGTGACCAGGTCGCCGTCGCGCAGCCGGTAGCGGTGCGGCAGCCCGTGCAGGACCGCGTCGTTGACCGACGTGCACACGACCTTGCCGAAGGGCCCGCGGCCGAACGAGGGCGCGTAGTCGATGTAGCAGGACTCGGCTCCACGCTCGCGGATCATGCGGTGCGCGAGCGCGTCGAGGTCGAGCAGGTCGACCCCCACGTCGGCGGCGTCCACGAGGGCCGTGAGGACCTCGCCGACGAAGCGCCCGGCCGCACGCATCTCGTCGACCTGGTCGGGGGTGCGGAGCTCGATCGCCATGGGATCGAGCGTAGTCCGCCCGGCCACGGGCCCGGGCCCTGAGTACCGTCACCTCCTGTTCACCCAGGGTCCACGTCGACGTCCGGCGGCGCTCCTACCGTCATGGCGTCGAAGGGGGGCGGCCCGACGCTCCCCCGCTCTGGAGGACTTCCGTGACGATCACGCCCGAACGCCCCTTGCTCCCCGTCGTGACCCTCCCCACCGAGGGTGCCGCCGGAACCTGCCCGCCCGAGGCGCCCTGCGCGTCCGGACGCGCCGCCCTCACCTGCCGCTACCGCTGCGGCGACGCCTGCGCCCACGACGCGCCCAACACGTCGGACAACGAGACGTTCGCCGACGTGATGGCTCGTGCGGCCAGCCGCCGCGGCGTGCTGCGCGCCGGTGCCGTGATCGGCGCCGCCACGGCCGCCACGGCGGCGTTCGCAGGGCCGGCCGCCGCCGTGCCCACGGCCCCCGCCACCAAGGGCCCCAAGGGCAAGCCCGGCCCCGCCCCCAAGGGCAAGGGTCCGTACGGCCTGCGCTTCGACCCCGTCGCCCCCAACACCGCCGACGCGATCACCATCCCCTCCGGCTACCGCCAGGACGTCGTGATCCGCTGGGGCGACCCGCTGTTCAAGGACTCCCCGCGCTGGTCGGTCGACCGGCAGAGCGCTGCGGCCCAGCGTCGCCAGTTCGGCTTCAACAACGACTTCCTCGCGCTCCTGCCGCTGTCGCGCGGCACGCAGCTGCTGGTCGCCAACCACGAGTACACGAGCGAGGAGCTCATGTACCCCGGCTACGACCCGGCCAACCCGACGCGCGAGCAGGTCGAGACGTCGTGGGCCGCCCACGGGCTGTCCGTGGTGGCGGTCCGGGAGACCCGCAACGGGTCGCTGGAGCCGGTCGTCGGGCACCAGCTCAACCGCCGCTTCCACACCCAGACCGAGTTCCGGCTCACCGGTCCCGTGGCCGGCCACCCGCTCGTCCGCACGAAGGCCGACCCGCGTGGTCGCACCGTGCTCGGCACCCTCAACAACTGCGCCGGCGGCACCACGCCTTGGGGCACGTGGCTGACGGCCGAGGAGAACTTCAACCAGTACTTCGCCAACGCCGCCACGGTGACCGACCCGACGACCGCGGCGCGGCTCGCCCGCTACGGCGTCGCCGGCACCGCGAGCGAGCGCCAGTGGGAGAAGTTCGACGACCGCTTCGACCTCGCGAAGGAGCCCAACGAGGTCAACCGCTTCGGCTGGATCGTCGAGGTCGACCCGTACGACCCCCGCGCCGTCCCGCGCAAGCGCACCGCCCTGGGCCGGTTCAAGCACGAGGCCGCCCAGCCCCGCATCACGAAGGACGGACGGGTCGCCGTCTACATGGGCGACGACGAGCGCTTCGACTACCTGTACAAGTTCGTCTCGCGCGACCGCATGAAGAAGGGGCGGTCCGCGTCGGCCAAGCGGCACAACGACACGCTGCTCGACCACGGCACCCTCTACGTCGCGAAGCTGACCGGCGACTCCCCCACGTCGCAGATCGACGGCACGGGCACGCTCCCGAAGGACGGCGAGTTCGACGGCTCCGGCGCCTGGATCCCGCTCGTGAGCGGCACGAAGTCGTTCGTGAAGGGCTTCACGGCCGAGGAGGTGCTGCTGTTCACCCGGCAGGCCGCCGACGTCGCGGGCGCCACCAAGATGGACCGCCCCGAGGACGTGGAGCCGAGCCCCGTGAGCGGCAAGGTCTACGTGGCCCTGACCAACAACTCGAACCGGGGTGCCGCGGGCAAGGCCGGTGCCGACGAGGCCAACCCGCGCAACGCCAACAAGAACGGTCACGTGCTCGAGCTGACGGAGCACCGCAACGACAGCGGTGCCACCCGGTTCGCGTGGACCCTGCTGCTGGTCTGCGGCGACCCGAACGACCCGGCCACGTACTTCGGCGGCTACGACAAGAGCCAGGTCTCGCCGATCTCCTGCCCGGACAACGTGACGTTCGACCGCCACGGCAACCTCTGGGTCTCCACGGACGGCAACGCGCTCGGCTCGAACGACGGGCTGTTCGGCGTGGCGGTGGAGGGTCGCGACCGTGGCCTGACCCGCCAGTTCCTCACCGTCCCGCTCGGCGCCGAGACCTGCGGGCCGGTGGTGCAGAGGCACCGCGTGCTCGTCTGCGTGCAGCACCCGGGCGAGAAGGACGGCGCGTCGGCGGACGCTCCGGCGTCGCACTGGCCCGACGGCGGCTCGTCGGTCCCGCGTCCCTCGGTGGCCGTGGTGTGGCGCAAGGACGGCCGCGAGATCGGCGTCTGACGCACGGCACGACACGCGCACCACGACGGGCCCCGACCATGGCGGTCGGGGCCCGTCGTCGTGCGTGCGTGGGTCAGGACAGGGAGCGGCGTGCCGACGACAGCTGGTGGCACACCACGGCGGCCACGAGCGCGGCCGTCCCGAGCGTGGCCAGCGCGGGGGCGCCGAAGATCCGACCGGCCTCGGCAGCGGTGACCGCGGAGGCGAGGGCCGCGCCGCCGATCAGCGACGCGCCGGCCGAGGCGTGCACGAGGGGGGTCCGCTGCTGCGAGGTCACGCTCGCCCACGCCTGGTAGCAGATCCCGGCGATGACGACGGCGGCGACGACCACGACCACGCGACCGGGCACGACGAAGCCGTCGGGCCATGCGGCGTCGCCCAGCACGTCGGTCACGTAGAGGGCGAGCAGCACGAGCTCGGCGAGGGCGGGCACCACGAGGCCGGGTCCGATCTTCATGGCCGCGACCCTACCGAGCGACTCTCGGGCTCGACGGGTGGCGGGTACCGGCCACGCACCCACCATGGTTCTCACCTGCTCACCCCGGCGGGCACGCCGAGGTGAGTGGCAGAGAACCATGGTGTGCTCGCGATTCCCATCACCTGATGGGAATCGCTGGGACGGGTCAGGCTTCGAGGTGGCGGCGGTAGCGCTGCATGCCGGAGATCCACCGGTCGGGGTCGGCGGCCTTCTGGGCCCACATGGTGGCGACGTCGGGGTGGGGCAGGGCCTGGAAGCGACCTGCCTCGACGGCGTCGAGGATCGTCGCCGCGACCTCGGCCGGCTCGAGCGCGTTGCCGGCCGACGTGACCGCGCGCATCCCGAGGGTCGCGTCGGGGTCGTCGCTCGTCTCGCCCGACTCGAGCATGGCCGTGCGCACACCCATGGGGCACGCGCAGGTGACCTGCACCCCGCGGTCGCCGTAGGTGGCGGCGAGCCACTCGGCGAAGCCGACGGCCGCGTGCTTGGTCACCGAGTAGGTCGGCGAGCCCAGCTGGGTGAGCAGGCCCGCGGCCGACGCGACGCTCACGAAGCACCCCGCCGGTCCGCTCTCGGCGGTCGCGCCCTCGACCCACCCGGGCACCAGTGCCCGGGCGGCGGCGACGTGGCCCATGACGTTGACGTCCCACGACGCGGCCCAGTCCTCCGGGGAGGCCTCGAGGCCGAAGCCGCGGAACACGCCCGCGTTGGCGACGTAGAGGTCGACCGGCGCCGGGGCGCTCTGCAGCACCGCGTCGACGCCGATCTCGCTCGTCACGTCGGCAGCGCGGCGGTGGACCCGGTCACCGAGCTCGTCGGCCAGGGCGTCGGCGGCGGCGTCGAGCCGGTCGCCGTCGAGGTCGGCCAGCACGACCGAGCCCGCACCCCGCTCGAGCAGGGCCCGCGCGACGGCCAGACCGATGCCGCCGGCCGCACCCGTGACGACCGCCGACGCTCCCTCGATCCTCATCGCCCAGGCCTCATCGTGCCGCGTACTTCTTCAGCTCGGCGCGGGCGAGCGAGGCCTTGTGCACCTCGTCGGGTCCGTCGGCGAAGCGCAGCGTGCGGATCCCGGCGAACATCTCCGCGAGCGGGAAGTCCTGGCTCAGCCCACCGGCGCCGTGCACCTGGATGGCCTTGTCGAGGATCCACTCCACCGTCTGCGGGGTGGCGATCTTGATCGCCTGGATCTCCTTGTGGGCGCCGCGGTTGCCCACGGTGTCCATGAGCCAGGCGGTCTTGAGGGTCAGCAGGCGCAGCTGCTCCAGCTTGACGCGCGACTCGGCGATCCAGTCCTGGACCACACCCTGCTGGGCGATCGGCTTGCCGAAGGTCGTGCGGCTGAGCGCACGCTCGCACATGAGCTCGACCGCACGCTCGGCCAGGCCGATCGAGCGCATGCAGTGGTGGATGCGGCCGGGCCCCAGGCGCGCCTGGGCGATGGCGAAGCCCTCGCCCTCGCCGCCGATGAGGTTCGTGGCGGGCACGCGGACGTCGGTGAACCTCAGCTCGGCGTGGCCGCCGTGGTCGCGGTCGTGGAAGCCGAACACGTGCATGCCGCGCACGACCTCGAGCCCGGGGGTGTCGCGAGGGACGAGGATCATCGACTGCTGGCGGTGGCGCTCGGCCGACGTGTCGGTCTTGCCCATGACGATGAAGACCTGGCAGTTCGGGTTCATCGCGCCGGTGATCCACCACTTGCGGCCGTTGATGACGTACTCGTCGCCGTCACGCACGATCGACAGCTCGATGTTGGTGGCGTCCGACGAGGCCACGTCGGGCTCGGTCATGGCGAACGCGGACCGGATCTCGCCGGCGAGCAGCGGCTTCAGCCACTGCTCCTTCTGCTCGGCGGTGCCGAACATCGTCAGCACCTCCATGTTGCCCGTGTCGGGTGCGGCGCAGTTGATGGCCGCCGGAGCCAGCTGGATGGACCGGCCGGTGATCTCCGCGAGCGGGGCGTACTGCAGGTTCGTCAGGCCGCCCTCCTCCGGGTGGCCGGCGAGGAAGAAGTTCCACAGACCGCGCTCGCGCGCCTCGGCCTTGAGGCCGTCGAGCACGGCCGGCGGGTCCCAGCGGTCCTCGTCGTACAGGGCCTTGATCTGCTGCTCGGCCTCGTGCTCGGCGGGGTAGACCTTCTCGTCCATGAAGGTCTCGAGCTTCTGGATGAGCTCGGTGGTGGTCTCGTCGAAGGCGAAGTGCATCTCAGGCACCGGCCATGACGTAGATGACCTCGGCGATGCACACCGGCTTGTCGGAGCCCTCGCGCTCGACGACCACGTTGACGATGCCCTGGGTGCCGATCGGGATGTCGCGGGTCTCGACGAGGGTCGCGGTGGCCCGCAGCCGTGAGTCGACCGGGACCGGGGCGGGGAAGCGCACCTTGTTGGCGCCGTAGTTCATGCCGAACGCCAGGCCCTGGATCGAGTAGATCTGCTCGACGAAGACCGGCAGCAGCGAGAGCGTGAGGTAGCCGTGCGCGATGGTGCCGCCGAACGGGCCCGACGCGGCGCGCTCGGGGTCGACGTGGATCCACTGGTGGTCGCCGGTGGCGTCGGCGAACGTGTTGATCTGCTCCTGGGTGACGGTGACCCAGTCGCTGGTGCCGAGCTCCTCCCCAGCGGCTGCCTTGAAGGCGTCGAGACTGTCGAACACGCGGACCATGGGGGTACCTCCGGAAGTGGCGTCGGGCTAAGCGCTTGCTTAGTTCGCACCCTAGTGCGTGACCCAGGTCCTGGCTAGACCGCCACGAGGAGCACCACCGGGACGGCGGCGAGCAGGGCTCCCCCGACCGCGACGGCCACGTCGAGCCCGGTCCACGGCGCCGGCTCGGCCCACGACCGGCCGTGGGCCGACGCGAAGCCGCGCGCGTCCAGGGCGATGGACTGGCGTGACGCACCGCGCAACGAGGAGACGAGCAGGGCGAAGACCAGGCCGCCGCCGTACCGGGAGCGGGCGACCGGGCCACCGGCCGGCCCCGCGCCCCGGGCCCGGCGCGCTCGCACGAGCTGCTGCCAGGTGACCAGCAGACCGGCGGCCTGCTGCAGCGCCGACGTCACCGCCACCACGGGCCGCGCCGGCAGCCGGAGGTTCTGCGCCAGGTGGTCGCCGAGCCGGGCCGGGTCGACGAACACCGCCACCACGGCGCCCGGCCAGGCGAGCACCACGATGCGCAGGCCCGCGGTGAGGGCCAGCGTCTCGCCGTGCCCGCCGAGACGCCACGTGGAGTAGGCGACCGTGAGACCCGCGAAGGCCGCGAGTGCCAGGCACAGCAGCGTGTACCGCACCGACGGCACCACCAGCAGGAGCACGACGGCGTAGACCGCCACGGTCACCAGGGCGATCGGCAGCGTCCGCACGGCGAGCGACCCGGGCACGGCAGCGACGCCCACCACGGCGAGCGCCAGCGGGTTCACGTGCAGCAGGAGCGACCGTCGAGCGGTGGGAACGGTGTGCCGGGTCGTCATGCGAGCCGCCCTCCGTCGAGCCGGTGGACCCGGTCGGCGAGCGCCACGAGGTCGGCGTCGTGGCTGGCGGCTGCCGCGACGGCCCCGGCGTCCGCGGCGGCACGCCACCAGCCGGCCACGGTCGCCCAGGTGAGCCGGTCCTGGCCGACGGTCGGCTCGTCGAGCAGCACCGAGCCGGGCCGGTGCGCCAGCGCGGCGGCGAGGGCGAGCCGTCGCTGCTCACCACCGGAGAGCCGGTAGGGGTTCCTGTCCGCATGGGCACCGAGCCCGAGGTGCTCCAGCACGGCGTCGACGTCGACGGATCGGCCGAGACGACCCGCCGTGAAGGCGACCTCCTCGCGCACCGTGGTGGTGAGCAGGCCGTGCTCGGGGACTTGCGGCACCCAGCCCGAGACGGCGGCCAGTGCCGACGACCGCATCCGGTGCAGCGGCTCCCCCGCGCGCTCGACCGCTCCCGAGGTGGGGGCCTGCAGACCGGCGCACGCCGCGAGCAGCGTGGACTTGCCCGCCCCCGACGGACCGACGACGGCGTGCGCGGCGCCGTCGACCAGGCGCAGGCCGACGTCGTCGAGGGCGCGGGTGCGGGTGGTGCCGCGCCAGGAGCGACGCACCAGCTCGACCGTGAGCCGCTCGACGTCGAGCGGCACCGCGTCGTCGTCCGGCGCCACCAGCCCCCGGTCCGGGAGCACCGGGACAGGAGTCGCGAGCCCGGGCATCCAGACCCCGGCCGCGCCGAGGGACTCACGGTGCGCGGCCACGAAGCTGTTCGGATCCGTGTCGGCGAGCACGCCACCGTCACGGCCGAGGACGACCACCCGGTCCACGAGGTCGAGCCAGGGCCCGATGCGGTGCTCCACCACCACGAGCGTCGCACCCGTCGACGCCACGGCGTCGGTGACCGCCCGTCGGACCTCGGCGGCCGAGACCTCGTCGAGCATCGAGGTCGGCTCGTCGAGCAGCAGCAGACCGGGGCGCAGGGCGAGGGCGCCGGCCAGGGCCAGACGTTGGGTCTCTCCCCCGGAGAGCGCGTCGGTGGGGTGCTCACGACCGTAGGCCAGTCCGACCGCGTCGAGCGCCGCGTCGACCCGGCGCCACGTCTCGTCGTGGTCGAGACCGAGGTTCTCGGGCCCGAAGGCGACGTCGCGGCCCACGCGGGCCGACACCACGGCGTCGCCGGGCTGCTGCGTCACGAGCCCCCGCACGCCCTCGGCGCGGACCGATCCCGAGAGGTCCCCGGGCACGGACTCGCCCAGCGCACCGGCAAGCGCCAGCAGGAGGGTCGACTTCCCGGCGCCGCTCGGGCCCGCGAGCAGCACCCGCTGGCCCGCTGGGACGTGCAGGTCGAGGTCGGCCACGACGGGTCGGGCGTGACCCACCGGCCGCCACCCGAACCCGTCGAGGCGGACCTCGACGGGTCGGGTGGTGGTCAGGGCGGTCAGGCCTGCACGCCCTCTCCGGCGGCGTCGCGACCGGCGCCGAAGGAGTCGAGCGCCCCGGTGCCCGCGAGCGAGCGGACGAGCATCCAGCCGAGCAGACCGGCGACGACCGCTCCCGACACGGCGAAGAAGCCGAGGTGGGCGACCTTGTAGGCGAGGCCCCAGTCGACGTAGTAGAAGTTCCACTCGTAGACGGAGGCGAACACGGCCGACAGCACGCCCGCGAGGACGGCCACGCCGAGACCCCACCGGCGGTAGCGACCGAGGGCGAAGCCCAGCTCGGCGCCGGCGCCCTGCACGAGGCCCGAGAGCAGGACGGTGAAGCCCCACTCGGTGCCGCCGAGCACGAACATCGAGATCGCGGCGGCCACCACCTCGGTGCCGAACGCGGCACCCGGCCTGCGGATGACCAGCCCGCCGACGACCCCGGCGAGGAGCCAGCCGCCGCCGAGCAGCGCGCCGGCCGGCGGGTAGCCGATCGTCGCGGCCAGGTCGAGGAGGCCGTAGAGCTTCCCCCAGGCCCAGAAGATGACCCCGAACGCGACACCGAGCGACGCGATCGTGACGAGGTCGATGGTGCGATAGGACAGACGTGCCCGACCCTCGGTCGGTGTACGCGTGGATGCAGAACTCATCGTGACTCCCTTCGCCGGTGCTAACCGGCGCAGGTTCAAGGGTCTGCGGCTGATCCGCACTCTCAGCGCCCTCTGCGGCGGCGCTCCCCTGTCGTGGTGGTGCCAGCCTAGCCGCCCACGGGCCACCGCGCCCAGCCCGTCCGGGCCGTGAGCCGGGGTCAGGCCAGGAGGTCCTCGCGTCCGAACATCGCCGCGGTCTCGCGGGCCGTCGGGTGACCGGCGTCCGGATCGGCGCCGGCCTCGAGCAGGACCCGCACCACCGCGTCCTCGCCCTTGAACACCGCACCCGCCAGCGGGCTCTGGCCGCGGTCGTTCAGCGCGTCGACGACGGCGCCGCGGTCGGTGAGCGCGGCCACCGTCCCCGCGTGACCGTGGTAGGCCGCGAGCATGAGCAGCGTGTTGCCCGAGGCATCGGTGAGCTCGACCGGGACGCCCGCGTCGACGTGCTGCACCAACCGCTCGGTGCGACCCTCGCGGGCGTCGTCCAGCAGGTCCTGCGCCAGCGCCACGGCCCGCGGGTCGAGGGCCGTGTGGTCAGGGGTGGTGGCGTCGTCCGACGGGTCCATCCCTCGACCGTAGGGCGGGGTGACGTCGGTCGCAGGTCGGCCTACGCTCGAGGCATGACCGTGGCTCGCGACCTCCTGCTCGTGGCGCTCGACCCGGAGTCGGGCAAGGTGCGGCTGCCGTCGATGGCCGCCGAGCCCGCGCTCGGTGGCGCGGCACTCATCGACCTCGTGCTGCTCGGTCGCCTCGAGCTCGTGGGCACGGGACGGAAGGCCCGCGTGGCCGTCGCCGACCGCACGCCCGTGGACGATCCCGACCTGCAGGCCGCCTTCGAGCGCGTCTGGCAGAAGGGCCACCAGGCGCCGAAGGCGATCGTGACCCGCCTGGGCAAGAAGCAGCGCAAGGCCGTGCTCGCGTCCCTGGAGGCCGACGGGCTCGTGCGGGACGAGCAGCGCCGCGTGCTGGGCATCCGGCTGGAGCGGTACGAGCTCGTCGACGTCGCACGACGCGACCAGCTCGTCGGCGCGATGCGGCAGGTGCTCCTGCACGACCAGCCGGCCGACCAGGTCACGGGTCCGCTCGTCGGCCTGCTCCTGGCCGCCGACCAGCTCGGGCTCGTGGTGGAGAAGCGGGAGAGGAAGGCCGCGAAGGCGCGGGCCAAGGTCGTCGCCGACGGCGACTGGGCCAGCGAGGGCGTCCGCAAGGCGATCCAGGACGCCCAGGCCGCCATGACCGCCGCGATGACGGCCAGCATCGCGGCCTCCACCACCGCGTCGAGCTCCTGACGAGGGGCCGTCCCGCCGGGGCGGCACGGCTGACGCCCACGCGTGGGGGAGGATGAGGCCATGGCGTCCGTCCGCACCCCTGACCCCAATCCCGGCTGGCTCTCCGAGATCGCGCTCGACGAGACCCGCTCGCGCGTGCCGATCCTCTACGTCGAGGGGATCCCCGTCCGGGTGGACGCCCACGGCCAGGTCGAGCACCTGGGTCTGCTGCTGCGTGGTTCACCCACCACCGGGGCCATGACGCGCACCTTCGTCTCCGGACGCGTCACCCACGGCGAGTCGGTGCGCGACGCGCTGCTGCGCAACCTCGAGAAGGACCTCGGCCCCACCGCCTTCCCGCAGCTGTCGGCGTCGATCGTGCCGTTCACGGTGGCCGAGTACTTCCCGCTGCCGGGTGTCACGCCCCTGCACGACCCCCGCCAGCACGCGGTGGCGCTCGTGTACGTCGTGCCGGTCACGGGTGAGTGCAACCCGCGCCAGGACGCCCTCGAGCTCAGCTGGATGACGCCCGAGCAGGCCCTCGACCCGGCCGTCCTCGACGAGATGGAGGGCGGGCGCGGGATGCTCGTCCGGCAGGCCCTCGCCCACGTCGGCGCCCTGGCCTGACCCCCCTGCCGGCACCGGTCGGCGCGGGCGGACCATGGTCCGGTGACCACCCCGAACCGCTGGTTGATGCTCGCGGTCGGCATGCTCGCGCAGGCGTCGGGGACGGTGGCCGCGAACGCCGCCGTCTTCCTCATCCCCTACCTGCACCTCGAGCGGGGACTCCCCCTCCCGCAGGCCGGCGCGCTGGCGTCCGCCTCGCTGCTCGGCACCACCGTCTCGCTCGTGGCGTGGGGCGTCGTCGTCGACCGGTGGGGTGAGCGACTGACCCTCACGCTCGGTCTGGTGGTCACGACCGGCGGCACCGTCGCCGCCGCGTTCGTGGACGGCTACCCCGCCCTGGCGGCGTGCTGGTTCGTCGCCGGCGTGGGCGTGGCCAGCTCCAACGCCGCCAGCGGTCGACTCGTGGTGGGCTGGTTCCCGGCCGAGCGCCGCGGCACCGCCATGGGGGTGCGCCAGACCGCGCTCCCGCTCGGGGTCGGGGCCGCGGCGGTCTTCGTTCCGACGACGGTGCAGGCCACCGACCTGCGCACGACGCTGCTGTGCATCGCCGCTCTCAACGCGGTGGTCCTCGTGGCCTGCGCCCTGCTGGTGGTCGATCCACCACGACGGTCCCGCGCCGACGCCGACGACGCAGGCGAGACGGGCAGCCCCTACCGGGGCGACGTCACGCTCGTGCGCATCCACGCCGCGTCGGCCCTGCTGGTCGTCCCGCAGTTCACCGTGTGGACCTACATGCTCGTCTGGCTCATCGACGAGCGCGGCTGGGCCGCCGGCGCAGCCGGTGTGCTCGTGGCGTCCACCCAGCTGCTCGGCTCTGCCGGCCGCATCGGGGTGGGCTGGTGGTCCGACCGGGTGGGCAGTCGCATGGGACCCATGCGGATCGTCGCGGTCGGGGCGGCGCTGACGATGCTGGCGCTCGGCGTGCTCGAGCCGACGCCCCTGGCCGTCGTCCTCGTCGTCGTTGCCACGGTCGTGACCGTCGCCGACAACGGCCTGGCCTTCACCGCCGTGGCCGAGCGGGCCGGGCCGTGGTGGTCGGGCAAGGCGCTGGGCGTCCAGAACACCGGCCAGTACCTGGTGAGCGCGGCCGTCCCGCCGGTCGTCGGGGTCACCGTGGCCGGGCTGGGCTACGGGTGGGCGTTCGCGCTCGTGGCCCTCTTCCCGCTCGTCGCGATCCCGCTCGTCCCGCGCGATCGATGACGAACGACTCACACCACGCCGACAGGACAAGGCGGCGCCGCCCGGGATAGCCTTTACCTACCCACCGGTAACCGACCGCTGACCTGCACGACCTTTGGGTGGCCTTACCCCGCGGACCCGCTCGCGAGGGGCTACTGTCAGCCCAACTGTCACGGTCGTCGCCCCAAGGATTGAGGCTCCATGCAGCTCGTCGCGATCATCGTCTCGTTGGCCGTCACGGCCATCACGATCCCCGTCACGGTCGTCGCCGTGCGCCGGATGACCGCCGTCATCCGTGCCGGTGGCCCGGCACCCGGCCGCACGGACGACCCCGCCGCGCGCACGGTGAACATGCTCAAGGAGACGTTCCTCCACACGCGCATGCTCCAGTGGAGCTGGATCGGTGCCCTGCACTGGTTCGTCTACCTCGCGTTCCTGGTGCTCGCGACGGCCGTCGCCCAGGCGTTCTTCCAGCTGTTCGACCCGGAGTTCGTCTGGCCGATCATCGGCCACTTCTTCCTCTACGAGTGGATCAGCGAGGCCATCGGCCTGCTCGGCGCGCTCGCGATCATCCCACTGGCGGTCTACCGCCAGGTCAAGCACCCCAAGCGCCTCCAGCGCCAGAGCCGGTTCTTCGGCTCGCGGATGGGTCAGGCCTACTTCGTCGAGTTCATGGTCTTCCTCGAGAGCGCCGCGATCCTGTTCATCCGCGGCGCCGAGTACAACCTGCTGCAGGCCCGCGGCGGTGAGGACTCCGAGTACGCCACCGGCTTCCACTTCCCGATCGCCCAGTTCTTCGGCAACCTCTACCCGACCGGCGCCGAGAACATCGACACCCTCGAGAACATCATCGTCGTCATCGCGATGATCAAGGTGACGTCGGCGATGATCTGGCTGCTCGTCATCTCCACCAACCTGACGATGGGCATCGCCTGGCACCGCTTCACCGCCTGGCCGAACATCTGGTTCAAGCGCGAGTCCGACGGTGGCACGGCCCTCGGCGGCCTCGAGCCCATCCGCATCAACGGCAAGGCCCTCGACATGGAGGCCATGGAGGACCTCGAGGAGGAGGACTTCGAGAAGCTCGGCGTCGGCAAGGTCGAGGACTTCTCCTGGAAGGGCCTGCTCGACTTCACGACCTGCACCGAGTGCGGTCGCTGCCAGAGCCAGTGCCCCGCCTGGAACACCGAGAAGCCCCTCAGCCCCAAGCTCCTGGTCATGGGCCTGCGCGAGCACGCCTACGCCAAGATCCCCGCCCTGGCGATCCCCGAGGACGAGCGCACCGAGGAGCAGCAGAAGGAGGTCGAGCGTCCGCTCATCGGCGACGAGGAGATGTACGGCGTCATCGACCCCGACGTCCTGTGGTCGTGCACCAACTGCGGCGCGTGCGTGCAGCAGTGCCCCGTCGACATCGAGCACGTCGACCACATCGACGACATGCGCCGCTTCCAGGTGCTCGTGGAGTCCAACTTCCCCGCCGAGCTCAACAACATCTTCAAGGGCCTGGAGCGCAAGGGGAACCCGTGGGGCATGAACCCCAAGCACCGCATGGACTGGGCCAAGGACCTCGACTTCGAGGTCAAGCAGGTCGGCGTGGACGTGGAGAGCCTCGACGAGGTCGAGTGGCTGTTCTGGGTCGGCTGCGCCGGCGCCTTCGAGGACCGCGCCAAGAAGACCACGCAGGCCGTGGCCGAGCTGCTGAACACCGCCGGCGTCGACTTCGCCGTCCTCGGTGACGGCGAGACCTGCACCGGCGACCCCGCGCGTCGAGCCGGCAACGAGATCGTCTTCATGCAGCTGGCCATGGAGAACGCCGAGGTGCTCAAGGAGACCAAGGCCAAGAAGGTCGTCTCCACCTGCGCCCACTGCTTCAACTCGCTCAAGAACGAGTACGCCGAGTTCGGCGTCGAGCTCGAGGTCGTGCACCACACGCAGCTGCTCAACCGCCTCGTGCGCGAGGGCAGGCTGACGCCGGTGGCCGGCAAGGCCGGTGCCGCCGCGGCCGAGCCCGAGAAGACGATCACCTACCACGACCCCTGCTTCCTCGGCCGTCACAACCAGGTCTACGAGGCGCCGCGCGAGCTGCTCAGCGTCATCCCCGGCGCGAAGTTCGCCGAGATGCCGCGCAACTCCGAGCGCTCCTTCTGCTGCGGCGCCGGTGGCGCGCGCATGTGGATGGAGGAGAACCTCGGGTCGCGGATCAACGTGAACCGCACGCAGGAGGCCGTGGCCACCGGTGCCGACCAGATCGCCGTGGGCTGCCCGTTCTGCCGCGTCATGCTGTCGGACGGCCTGACCGCCCAGCAGGCGGCAGGCGAGGCCCGCGAGGAGGTCGAGGTGCTCGACGTCGCGCAGATGCTGCTCGCCGCCGTGAAGCGTGCTCCCGAGCCGACGGCCGAGGAGTCCGCCGACGTCGTCGACGAGGCCGAGGCGGCCACCGCCGCGGCCGCGGCGGCCGGGTCGACGGACCAGGCCACGGACGCCGAGCCCGACGCGACCGACCAGGCCGACGACGCCTCGATCAGCGACACCGAGGTCGCCGCGCCGGCCGCGGACGCCCACGAGGAGCCCGAGGCGACCGACGTCCCCGACGACGAGCCGCAGGACGAGCCCGCCACGACGTCGCGCGAGGAGGACGTCGAGGTCGCCGCCAAGCACAACATGGACGTCGACGACCAGGGTCGAGCCGCCGACACCTCCGGCGACGCCGGCCAGGCGCCCGGTGCGGACGAGGTCGAGGCGGACGACGCGAAGGCCTCGACCGAGAGCGACGAGTCCGGGGACGCGACGCCCGACGAGGCGCCCGCCGCCGAGACGTCGAAGGCCGACGAGACTGGCGCCGACGGTGACGAGTCCGAGACCGAGAAGGACGAGCCCGTCCAGGTCGACGCCCCGCCGCAGCCGGCCAAGCCCGCCACCGACGGCAAGGCCGAGGAGGGTGGGGACGAGCCGAAGGCCGAGTCCACCACCTCGTCCGACGGTGCCCCCGAGCCCGACCCGGAGCCCGAGCCCGGCGACACCACCGACCCCGAGGTCGAGACCGTCCCGAGCNGAGCCGAAGGCCGAGTCCACCACCTCGTCCGACGGTGCCCCCGAGCCCGACCCGGAGCCCGAGCCCGGCGACACCACCGACCCCGAGGTCGAGACCGTCCCGAGCAATGGTGCTGGGGGCGACGACGAGGCCGGCCCGGCCACCGACGACGAGCCCGCACCCGCCGAGGACGAGCCCGTTGACGGCGACGCGCGCGAGGAGGAGGCCGACGCCGCCGGTGACGTCCAGGCCAAGGCCGACACCGACGGTGGGGAGTCCGAGACCGAGAAGGACGAGCCCGTCCAGGTCGACGCTCCCTCGCAGCCGGCCAAGCCCGCCACCGACGACAAGGCCGAGGAGGGTGGGGACGAGCCGAAGGCCGAGTCCACCACCTCGTCCGACGGTGCCCCCGAGCCCGACCCGGAGCCCGAGCCCGGCGACACCACCGACCCCGAGGTCGAGACCGTCCCGAGCNGAGCCGAAGGCCGAGTCCACCACCTCGTCCGACGGTGCCCCCGAGCCCGACCCGGAGCCCGAGCCCGGCGACACCACCGACCCCGAGGTCGAGACCGTCCCGAGCGATGGTGCTGAGGGCGACGACGAGGCCAGCCCGGCCACCGACGACGAGCCCGCACCCGCCGAGGACGAGCCCGTCGACGGCGGCGCGCGCGAGGAGGAGGCCGACGCCACCGACGTGGAGGCCAAGGCCGACACCGACGGAACCGGCGCGGCCAAGGACGAGGCACCGTCGGAGGTCGTCGCCGTCGAGGACGCGCCGAACGCCGACCCGGAGTCCGACGACGTCGCGCCGCTGAGCGACGCGAACCCGTCGGGCACGGACGTCTCGACCGCGGCCACCGACGCGGCCAAGGACGAGGAGCCCCAGGGCGAGGACGAGCCCAAGGCCTGACGCACGACCGATCCCAGCCGAGAGGGCGCCCGCACCACGCGGGCGCCCTCTCGTCGTCTTCGTCCCCGTGCCACGCCCCGACAGGCGGACGGGAGCCGTCGCACGGTGCCGGCCGCGGGAGGTAGGTGGCCCGCGCAACCCCGGCACCCCGAGGTAGGTGCCACGCGGATACGCGCCTCCTATCCGCGCGCCACCTACCTCTGACGAGTCGATTCCGCGCGCCACCTACCTCTGACGAGTCGATTCCGCGCGCCACCTACCTCTGACGAGTCAAGGCCGGGGGGAGAGGGCCTGGTCGACGGCGTCGCCCAGGGGGCCGCGCCAGGCCGGGCCATGACCGGGGGCGATGGTGTCGGCGTCGAGGCCGCGCAGCCGCACCAGCGAGCGCTCCGCCTGCACGCCGTCGGCCGTGAAGAAGCCGGGCAGCTGCTGGGGGCCGCGCCGACGCGAGATCGCGTGGCCCGTCACCAGGGCGTCGCCGGTGACGAGCACGCCGGCCGCGGGGAACAGGTACGCCGCGTGTCCGCTGGTGTGGCCCGGCGTGTGCACCGGGACCGGGGCGCCCGGCACGTCGAGCGGCGCACCGTCGGTCCACGCGCGGGCGTGGGCGAAGGTCTGGTGCGACGTCGCGCCCAGCCGGGAGATCCGGGCAGCCCACAGCGCCGTCCGCGGGCGCCAGGCCCGACGCGCGACGTCGAGGGTGGTGGCCGACTCGGCCCGCTCCCCCGTCGCGTTCGGCACCTCGTCGGCGTGCATCAGCACCGGCACCCCGTGGTGCTCCCACCAGCGCGCCACGCTGCCGACGTGGTCGACGTGCGCGTGCGTCACCAGCACGGCCGAGACGTCGCCGGGCACGAGACCGAGCTCCCGCACCGTCGCGTCAAGCCGGTCCGCGTCCCCGGGGTAGCCGGTGTCGACGACCGTCAGGGCGTCGCCGTCCTGCACCAGCACCCAGTTGACGTCCGTGCCGCCGGACAGGTGCACCCCGTCACCGATCTGCGTGAGCATGCGTCGACGCTACCCCCGCAGGCGTCAGCGTTGGCAGCCCCGAGTCGGGACCTTCGTCCCCGTGACCCACCTCACGGTTGCTCGTTGCAACCTGTACCCGCGTACCAGTCGAGGAGCCACCGTGCGTCGAGCCGTCCTGACCGCCCTGTCCGCCGTCCTCGTCCTGGCCGGGCTCGCCGCCGCACCCACCGCCACGGCTGCTGCCGCGCCGTACACCGTCACCTCGCTGTGGTTCCGCGTGACCGTCGGGGAGAAGAACGACCAGAAGTGCACCATCGTGGCCGACCAGTACCTGCCCCGCACGGCCACGGCGAGGAAGCCGGTGCCGGCCATCCTCACGACCAACGGCTTCGGCGGCTCCAAGGACGACCAGGCCGGTCTCGGACGCCTCTTCGCCTCCCGCGGCTACGCCGTCATCAGCTACTCCGGGCTCGGCTTCGGCGGCTCGGGCTGCCCGATCTCCCTCGACGATCCCGCGGTCGACGGCAAGGCCGCCAGCCAGATCATCGGCTACCTCGGCGGCGCCACCGGCACGGCCTACCTCGACGCCGGCCTCACGAAGAAGGCGCCCGCCCTGACGGTCGTGAAGCGCGACGCGAGGAACCAGCTCGGGACGGTCTCGCGGAACGACCCACGCGTGGGCATGGTCGGCATCTCCTACGGCGGTGGCATCCAGTTCGCCACCGCCGCCATCGACCCGCGCCTCGACACGATCGTCCCCGGCGCCACGTGGAACGACCTCAGCTACTCCCTCTCGCCCAACAACACCTCCCAGACCGGGGTCAGCTCGGCCACCCCCGGTGCCGCCAAGCTCGTCTGGGCGCTCGGCTTCGTCGGCAAGGGCGCTCTCGACGGCTTCACCGGAGCGCCGCAGGACCCCTCTCGCATCGCGGGCTGCCCGAACTTCGTGGCGTTCGTGTGCCCGGCCGTGGTCACCGCCGGCGTCACCGGGACGCTCGACCAGGGCACCGTGCAGGAGCTGCGCAGGCGCTCCGTGGCCAGCTACGTGAAGCAGGTGCGCATCCCCACCCTCCTGCTGCAGGGTCAGTCGGACACGCTGTTCAACCTCAACGAGGGCACCGCCACCTTCCAGGCGCTCCGGAAGCAGAAGGTGCCCACCAAGCTCGTGTGGATCAACGGCGGCCACTCCGGCCCCAACGCGCCGGGCGAGATCGACTTCGACGCCCCGAGCATCTCCGGCCAGCACCTCACCGCGCGCCTCAGCGCCTGGTTCGACCACTACCTCAAGGGGCAGAAGACCGACACCGGGCCGCTGTTCTCCTACTTCCGCGACTGGGTCCCCTACACCGGCAACGCCCGTCCGGCGTACGCGACGAGCTCGACGTTCCCCATCGGCTCACGCACGCCGTTCTACCTCTCCGGCACGGCACTCACGCGCTCGAAGGGTGCCGTGGCGAAGGGGTCGCAGACCCTGCTCACGGGACCCGCCGGCGCACCCACCTCCCTCGGCACGATCGACGTCGTCGGCTCGCAGGTGCCGATCGCGCTGCCGGAGCTGGACCTGCCCGGGACGTCCGCGAGCTGGACCACCCCCGCCCTCACGGCGCCGCTGACGGTCGTGGGCTCCCCCACGCTCGACCTGTCCGTCACCGCACCCACCGCGGCTCTCACACAGGCCCTCGACGCCGGCAAGGTCGTGGTCTTCGTGAAGGTCCTCGACGTGGGCCCCGACGGCAAGGGCACCGTCGTGCGCGACCTCGTCGCGCCGGTGCGGGTGCCCGACGCCGGGCAGCCGTTCACCGTGACCCTCCCCGGCATCGCGCACCGCTTCGAGAAGGGTCACGCCCTGCGCCTCGTGGTCGCCGGCGGTTCGGTCAACTACCGCGGCGGCCTCGTCTCGGCGCCGGTGACGATCACGACCGGATCGGCGGACCAGGTGCTCACGCTGCCGCTCGTCTGAGCAGGTCAGGCGCAGCCGACGGCACCGAGCGCGGCGAGTCCCACCCGGTCGCCCGGGCCCCAGGCGTCGCGCGGGCTGCTCGGGTGCATGAGCTCTCCGAGGTCGTCGACGTGGTCGAGGCCGAGCACGTGGGCCAGCTCGTGCATGAGCACCCCGGTCGCGACGTCGCCACCGTTCCCTCGGCGCACCAGGTCGGGGGCGTCGAGCATGATCTCGCCGGTCACGTAGGTGCGGCGGTCGTCCCGCTCGACCCAGGTGCTGCCGCCGAGACCGCCCACGCGACCCTCCAGCTCGGCGACCTCGTCGGCGTCGGTCCAGCTGATCTGCACCGGACGCCAACCCTCCCCGTCCTCGGGGTCGTCCTCATGCGCGAGCGGCGCGTCGGTGGTCGTGCCGACGACCCGCAGGTCGAGCCCGCTGGCGTCCTCCACCTCCGCCACGGCCCTCCGGAGCACCGCGTCGGCGTCATCTGGGGCGCGTCGCTCGTTGACGACGATCCGCACGGGCGTGCACGGGTCGTAGGCCACCGGCGTCTCACCGTCGGCCTGCGTCTGCAGGAACGCGTACGACCCGCCCCCGGGAGCCGCGCGGGTCTGGCCGGACGTGGCGGAACCCCGGTCGGGGAAGACCGTGCCGGTGGACTCCGGGGCGATCACGATCCACGCCATGAGCACGCCGAGCATTCCCACCAGCACGCTCACCGCGAGGACGGCACGCGAGCGCGGGTCGCGCCGCCACGAGACGCCCTGTCCTGTCACCCGGACAGGATGACACCGCATGGCCCACGAGTCAGGGCGAGTGGTGGCGAGCGACGCTCAGCGCGGGACCAGCGGCACGCCGTCGGCGCCGGCGACGAAGGTGTAGCCGGAGGCCCCGGGGGAACGCTCGAGGATGCTGACGAACCAGTCACCGGGCCCCGGCGCCGCCACGGTCACCCGGTCCGGAGCAGCGTCGTGGTCGGCGTACGTGGTGACGACGCCGCCCCGGAAGTCGCGGGCGTCCTCGGGCGAGCGGTAGTAGGCCACCACGTACACGCGGTGACCGGTGGCGGCCACGTGCTCGGTCCCCTCGACGATCACCCGCCGCCGAACCGGCGCCGAGCGCGGTCCCCGGACGTGGCGGCGTCGAGCCGGCAGCGCGAGCGACATGATCCCCTCCCTCGTGAGGCCGATCCCTGGGCGGTCCCACGGATCGATGAAACCTCAACCACCCGCGTTCTGGCCAGCGATTCTCGAAGAACTGTCACGGAACCGCAATAAATGGCCCGATAGGACTACTGATTCCGCAACTTCCGGGCAAGTTCGCGCCGGATGCTCACCGCGGGGGTCGCGCGCCGAGCGCGGCGATGCACCGCTCCGCGGCCGACCGGCCGGCCTCCAGGGCCGGCACGGGGTCGTGCCGACGCACCCACACCGACAGGAACCCGGCCGCGAAGGCGTCGCCGGCTCCCGTCGTGTCCACGACCGACGTGCGGGGCGCGGTCAGCTGCTCGCGCACGGGTGCACCGTCGACGGAGCCGATGAAGGCCGCGCCCATCGAGCCGAGCGTCACCACCACCGCCCCGAAGCGACCCGCCAGGGCGTCGAGGTCGATCTGCGGCCCGCGCGCGTCGACGAGGACGCGCGCCTCGTCGATGTTGGGGAACGCGAGGTCGGCGCCGTCGACCCAGTCGAGGAACGTCGCCCCGCCGCACGCCCGCAGGAACGACACCGTGCTGGGGTCGATGCTGACCCCGGCGCCTCGTGCCCTCGCCTGCGCCACGAGCCCGAGGGCCATCGACCGGGTGCCCTCGTCGAAGAACGAGTAGCCGGTGAGGTGCAGCCAGGTCACGCCGTCCCAGGCCTCGGGCGGGACGTCGGCCGCCCCCAGCCGCGTGTTCGCACCCCTGTCGACGAACATCGTCCGCTCCCCGACCTCGTCGAGCTGCAGCAGGATGGTGGCGGTCGGCAGCTCGGGGTCGGCCGCCAGGCGGACGTCCACGCCGTGCGCCTGCAGGGCCGCCGCGTGGCGCTCGACCGCGTCGGCGCCGACCCGGCCCACGAACCGGGTCGGGACGCCGAGGCTGCCCAACCACGCCGCCACGTTGGCCGCCGAGCCACCGGGTGCCATCCGGATGGTCGCCGGCGTGTCGCTCGCCGGGGTGACCTCGGCGAGCGGCTGCACGCTGATGTCGTCGACCACGTCGCCGACGACCAGGATCGTCATCGGCTACAGCGCGGCCCAGGCCGACGCGATGTCGGCCGCCACCCTGATGTTGTTCTCGACGATCCGCAGGTTCACGGACAGGCTCTCCCCGTCGGTGAGCTCGACGATGGTCGAGAGCAGGAAGGGGGTGACCTCCTTGCCCTCGATGCCCTTCTCCTCGCAGCGGCGCAACGCCTCGGCGAGCACCCGGTCGTGCAGGTCGGGGTCGAGCTGCTCATCGACGGGGAGCGGGTTGGCCACGACGATCGCGCTGCACAGCTCCAGCTGCTCGCGCGACTCCATGACCGCGGCGACGGCGCCGCCGTCGGGCACCGTCCAGTCCAGCGGCTCGCCGGACGACCGCAGCCAGAAGCTCGGGAACTCCTGCGTGCCGTAGCCGAGCACCGTGATGCCGAGGGACTCCATGCGCTCCAGCGTCGCGCCGATGTCGAGGACCGACTTCACGCCCGCGGAGACGACCGTGATCGGCACCTCCGAGAGCGCCTTCAGGTCGTTGGACTCGTCGAAGGTGCTGCCCGCTCCTCGGTGCACCCCTCCCAGGCCGCCGGTGGCGAAGACCCGGATGCCCGCGTGGTCGGCGATGAACGACGTGGCCGCCACCGTCGTGGCACCGCTGCCACCGCGAGCCAGCACCACGGGCAGGTCGCGCATGCTCAGCTTGGCGACGTCCTCGGAGGCGACCCGCTCCAGCTCGGCGTCGGTCAGCCCGGCCTTCAGCTGGCCGTCGAGCACCGCGATCGTGGCCGGGACCACGCCGCGATCGCGCAGCATCTGCTCGAAGTGCCGCGCGGCCACGAGGTTGTCGGGGCGGGGCAGGCCGTGGGAGATGATCGTCGACTCCAGGGCCACGACCGGACGCCCGGCCGACAGTGCCTCGGAGACCTCGGTGCTGATCGAGAGGGGTAGGGACATGGGGGATCGCCCTCGGCTCTAGATGCGTGTCTGGTGGAAGTTGGCGTGGGACCGCGACGCCGTCGGTCCGCGCTGCCCCTGGTAGCGGGACCCGTACTTGGCCGATCCGTACGGGTTCTCGGCCGCCGAGGACAGCCGGAAGAAGCAGAGCTGGCCGATCTTCATGCCCGGGTAGAGCTTGATCGGCAGCGTGGCGACGTTGGCCAGCTCGAGCGTCACGTGGCCCGAGAAGCCGGGGTCGATGAAGCCCGCCGTGGAGTGGGTCAGCAGGCCGAGCCGACCGAGCGACGACTTGCCCTCGAGGCGGGCCGCGACGTCGTCGGGCAGCGTCACGAGCTCGTAGGTGGACCCGAGGACGAACTCGCCCGGGTGCAGCACGAACGTCTCGTCGCCCTCGACCTCGACGGGGCGCGTGAGGTCGGACTGGTCGGCTGCCGGGTCGATGTGCGGGTACTTGTGGTTGTCGAACACCCGGAAGAACTTGTCGAGCCGCACGTCGATGCTCGACGGCTGGATCATCGAGCGCTCGAGCGGGTCCAGACCCACGCGTCCCGCATCGATCTCGGCCAGGATGTCGCGGTCGCTCAGCAGCACGGCAGCAACGTAACCCATCGCGGGAGCGCGAGCGACCAAGGCGCCCGGTCCCGGACGGGGCGGGGCGACGAGCGGCGTCGTCAGGACGCGAGGGGTCGTTGGAGCTCGGCGACCCAGCGGCCGTCGGCAGACAGCGTGCGGGTGTGCTGCAGGTGCGCCCGCTGGGCGAGCCAGGGGACCGCGTCCAGACCGACCACGGCCCACGGGAACGGCTCTCCGAGGGTGCCGTCGACGCGCAGGCGGCGCGACTCCTGCAGGATCGCCCCGTGCTCCTCGACCTCGACCAGCACGGTGCCGCCCGGCACGACGAGCTCTCCGACGCGGCGCAGCAGACGGTCGGGACGGCCGCCGATGCCGATGTTGCCGTCGGCCAGCAGCGCGTGCTGCCAGCCGCCCTCCCCGGGCAGCCGCTCGAACAGGTCGCGCCGCAGCACGAGGGAGCCCCGGGCGCGGGCCAGCCCGATCGCCGAGCGCGAGCTGTCGACCCCGAGCGCGTCGAGGCCCCGCGCCAGCAACGCCTGCACGAGCCGACCCGGACCGCAGCCCAGGTCGAGCGTGGGTCCGACGCACGGGTCCACGAACAGCGTCAGGTCGGCAGCGTCGGCGTCGGCGGCCCAGCGGTGGACCGCCAGACGCTCCTCGGCGCCGTGGTCGTCGACGAAGTGCGAGTCACCGGACGTGAAGACCGGGTCGAACAGCGAGTCGTCGAGCGTCATGCCACCGCCTCCGCGCATCGGGCGACGGCCGCGGCGAACCGCGAGCCGGGCACGTCGGCGGCGACGCGCTGGGCGTCGGGCCACTCGTCGACGTCGAGCAGGGGGCGGAGCAGGTGCACGTCGCCGCCCAGCGCCTCGACCGTCCGGGTGCCCGTGTCGCCGCGCGACATCGGCACCGCACGCAGCGCGTCGGCGTGCGTGGGATCAGGCAGCCCGAGGAGCCACCAGCCACCGTCCTCGGCCGGGCCCAGCACCTGCGTGCCGTCGCGGACGAGCTCGCCCGCTGTGACCAGGTCGTCGGAGGTGACCTGGGGGGTGTCCATGCCGATCTGCACGGTGCCCCACGCGGGACCGGACGCCGACAGCACGCCGCCGGCGTCGACGTGGGCGTGCGCCAGGCGGGCACCGAAGTCGTCGCCGCGCTGGGGCACCACGGTCACCCGGGCCAGTGCGTCCTGGACGGCACGCGACCGTGCGGCCTGCTCGAGGTCACCGGTCAGCGCGACCACGACCGGCCAGCCGGTCACGTCGTGGGCGGACGAGACGGCGTCGAGGGTGTCGAGCAGGGCGGCGGCGGCCACGTCGGCGGCCCGCTGCGGGCCGGCCACGCGACCGAGCCGCGTCTTGGCCAGACCCGGAACGGGCGCCTTGGCCACGACGAGCAGCACGGGGACGATCGTTCCGCTGTTCATCGCAGCACCTTCGCGAAGTCCTGCACGACGCGCGCGGTGCCCTTGACGGAGCCCGAGACCTTCGAGCGGGTCCCGGCGGCGCGCGGGCGGTAGTCGATGTCGAGCTCACGGACGGTCCAGCCGGCGCGCGAGGCCTTGACCATCAGCTCGAGCGGGTACCCGAAGCGTCGGTCGCGGACGTCGAGGTCGAGCAGGTCCTGGCGGCGGCACACCCGCATGGGCGCGAGGTCGTGGATGCCGAAGCCACTGGATCGGCGGATCCACGTGGCCAGGGCCAGCGTGCCGGCACGGGCGTGCCACGGCCACACGCCGCGGGCGACGGGCCGACGTCGGCCCACCGCCATCGTCACGCCGCCGTCACGCACGGCGTCGAGCATGGGGAGCAGGTCGACGAGCCGCATGGAGTCGTCGCCGTCGATCACGCCGACGTACTCGGCGGTGGCGGCCTCGATGCCCGCGTGGACAGCGGCCCCGTACCCGGGTCGGGGCTCGTGCACGACGCGCGCGCCGAGCTCGCGAGCCACGTCGGCGGTGCCGTCGGTCGAGCCGTTGTCGACCACGATCGGGCGGAGCCCGGCGGGGAGGTCACGCAGCACGAGGGGCAGCGCCGCGGCCTCGTCACGGCACGGGATCACGACGTCGCACGCCCCGAGGTGATCCTGCATCCCCCGAACCTAAGCCGCGCAGGGCCCGCTCGCACGTCAAGGGGTCCTGCGACAGGCGCTCGACCACGTTCCCCCGGGACGGCCATGCGTCCCCTGGGTTCGCCGGATAGCGTGGCGCCATGCTGGCCCGCCCCCGCACGGCCGTGCTCTCGGCACTGGTCGGCCTCGTGCTGGTGATCGCCGCGATGGCGGTCCCGGCCGTCCTCTCCGACGACGTGCGCGTGCACTGGCCCCCGCTCCACGCCTTCTGGGGCCCGCGGTTCGATCCCCTCCTCCTGGTCGCCGTCGCGACGGCCGTGCTGCTCTGGTCGGCGCTGCCCCGGGCGTGCCGCGATCTCCCGTGGCGCGTCGTCGTGGTGCTCGCGACCGTCTCGTCGTGGCTCTGGACGTGCGCGCTCGGGCTCAGCGACGGGCGCTACGGCTTCAGCCGCGTGTACGGACGCAAGAGCGAGTACCTCAACGACGCGACGGAGGTCCGCGACGTCCCTGCCGCGCTGCACGACTTCGTCGAGCGCATCCCCTCGGCCGCGGTCGACAACTGGCACACGCACGTGGCCGGGCACCCTCCAGGCGCCTTGCTGTCCTTCGTCGGTCTCGACCGCGTCGGGATCGACGACCCCTTCTGGGTCGCCATGGTCGTCGTGACGATCGGCGCCACGTCGGTGGCGGCGGTGCTGCTGACCCTCGACCTGCTCGGCAGCCGCGACCTGGCCAGGCGCGCTGCTCCCTGGCTCGCCCTGGCGCCGCTGGTCGTGTGGGCGGGGGTCAGCGCCGACTACTACTTCGCCGCGGTGGCGGCCTGGGGCCTGTACCTGCTCGCCCGGGCCGCGGTCGCGGTCGGACCCCGGTCCTGGGCGCTCGGCGTCGGGGCGGGGCTGCTGCTCGGGTGGTGCGTGTTCCTGTCGTACGGGCTCGTGCTGCTCGGCATCCTCGCCCTGGCCGTCCTCTGGCTGGCGCACGGTCGCGCCGCCGCCCGAGCGCGTGCGGGCTGGCGGGCGCTGCCGTGGGCCGTCGGCGGGGCCCTTGTCGTGACGGCGGCCTTCTCGGCGTACGGGTTCCACTGGTGGGAGGCCTACCCGGTGCTGCGCGAGCGCTACTACGAGGGCATCGCGTCCGAGCGCGCCTACGGCTACTGGGTCTGGGCCAACATCGCGGCCTGGACCTTCACCGCAGGTCTCGCCGTGTGGGCCGCGTTCCCTGCCGCCGTCGACGCCGCTCGCCGTCGCGTCCCGCTCGCCGTGCTGGCCGGCGCGGGCGTGGCCACGATCGTCGCGGCCACCCTGTCGGGCATGAGCAAGGCCGAGGTCGAGCGCATCTGGCTGCCGTTCACGATCTGGGTCGTCGCGATCCCCGCCCTCCTGCCGGACCGCTGGCAGCGCCCTCTCCTCGCCTCCCAGCTGGTCCTCGCCCTCCTCGCCCAGACCCTGCTCATCACCCGCTGGTGACGGCCGAGCCGGCCCTCGTCTCGGACAGGTGCGGGGCGGTTAGGAGCCCGCGGACGCCCCGCAGGTGTCCGAAACGGGGGGCGTAGACCCTCAGCGGCGACGGAGCGGGTCGGTGGCCAGGCGGGCGATGCCGTCCTCGGGCGCGATCTCGGCGCGGAAGCCGAGACCCTCGGCGGCCTTGTCGGGCGAGGCGAGCACGTGCCGGACGTCGAAGACCCGCGCGTCGCCCGTCACCTCCGGCTCGGGTCCGTCGACGGCGCGCGACAGCACCTGCGCCATCTCGCCGATCGTGAACGGTCGCCCCGACGCCACGTTGTAGGCCGTCACGCCCACCGGGTGCTGCGCCACCTGCTCCACGGCCAGCGCGTTGGCCAGCGCCACGTCGTCGACGTGCACGAAGTCGCGCACCTGGGCGCCGTCCTCGAACACGCGCGGCGCCTCGCCCCGCTCGAGCGCGGACCGGAAGATCGCGGCCACGCCCGAGTACGGGGTGTCCGCGGGCATCCCCGGGCCGTACACGTTGTGGTAGCGCAGGGCGACGGCGTGGCCGGCCTGCAGCGTGCACCACGCGTCGGCGAAGTACTCCTGCGCGATCTTGGACGCCGCGTACGACGTGCGCGGTCGGATGGGCGCGTCCTCGGTGACCCGGCGCCACGTCACGTCACCACCGCACACGGGGCAGCGCGGGTCGAAGCGGCCGGCCGCCAGGTCGTCCTCGCGGCGCACCGCGGGCGGCACGTCGCCGTGGTCGGGGCAGTCGTAGCGACCGTCGCCGTAGACGACCATCGACGAGGCGAGCACGAGGTCCTGGACCCCTGCGCGGGCCATGGCGGCGAGCAGGCGTGCCGTGCCGAGGTCGTTGTGCTCGGCGTAGCCGGGCAGGTCCTGGGCGTCCACGCCGTTGCCGACCATGGCCGCCTGGTGGCACACGACGTCGACGTCGGCCAGGACGTCGTCGAGGTCGTCGGTGCGCAGGTCGAGCAGGTGCACGTCGGCGGGCGCGTCGTCCCGGGCGTTCGGTCCGTGCGCCATCGGCAGGTACGCGTCGAGCGCGACGACGTCGTGGCCGCGCTCGGCCAGCCGCAGCGCGATCCGCGACCCGATGAACCCGGCCGCGCCGGTCAGCAGGACCTTCACGGCAGCTCGAAGGGCAGGGTCATGCCGTCCACGGCCGATGCACAGGCGCAGTCGCGCTCTCCGATCGAGCCGACGACCCCGGCCAGCGTCGACTTGAGGGTGTCGGTGTGCTCCCGGAACACCTGGAACACCGCCTCCATGCTCACGGAGTCGCTGGCGTCGACCCCGGCGTCGTGGTCGGTGACCAGTGCCACGGTGGCGTAGCAGAGCGCCAGCTCGCGAGCCAGGATCGCCTCGGGGTGGCCGGTCATGTTGATGACGGCCCAGCCGTTCTCGGCGTACCAGCGCGACTCGGCGCGCGTGGAGAACCGCGGGCCCTCGATGACGACCATGGCGCCGCCGTAGGTCGGGTCGTGGTCGGCGAGACCCTCGAGCAGGTGGCCACGCAGGCGGTCGCAGTAGGGGTCGGCGAAGGAGACGTGCACCGCGCCGGTGTCGTAGTACGTCTGGGTGCGCGCGGTCGTGCGGTCGACCAGCTGGTCGGGGACCACGAAGCTGCCCGGACCCAGCTCGGGTCGCAGACCGCCCACGGCGCAGGGGGCGAGCACCTGGCGGACGCCCAGCGAACGCAGCGCCCAGAGGTTCGCTCGGTACGGGACCTGGTGGGCGGGGAAGCGGTGGTCGGCACCGTGCCGCGGCAGGAAGGCGACCGTCCGGTCCCCCACCTGGCCGACCGAGATCGGCGCCGACGGCGCGCCGTAGGGGGTGTCGACCTCGACCTGCTCGGGGTCGTCGAGGAAGGTGTAGAAGCCGGAACCGCCGATGACGGCGACGTCGGGTGTGGTCATGACCCCACCCTCCCAGCGCGCGGCGGCGCACGCACGCGGTGGGGTCGAGGAGGGGTCGTCGGACCCTCGCGGGCCGCGCCGGACCGGACTACCGTGGCGACATGTCAGAGACTCCCGGCCCCGAGAACTCGTCGATCGACGTCACGGTCAAGCCCTCGGGCGCGGGGTGCGTGGAGTGCCTCGCGGAGCCCGACGGGTGGTGGGTGCACCTGCGGCGCTGCGCGCAGTGCGGCCACGTGGGCTGCTGCGACAGCTCCCCCGCCCAGCACGCCACGGCGCACTTCCGCGAGTCCGGGCACCCGGTCGTGCAGAGCTTCGAGCCCGGCGAGGACTGGTTCTGGGACTACGCCTCCGAGACCGCCGCGCGAGGTCCCCGGCTGGCCGACCCGCAGTCGCACCCGGGCGACCAGACCGCACCCGGTCCGGCCGACCGCGTGCCCGAGGACTGGCGCGACCGCATCCACTGACCCTCGGCGGGCTTCTCCCGGCTCAGCGCGTCCCGACGCCGCCGATGCTCAGCACCTCGACCGCAGGTGCTCCGCAGCAGCCACCACCGTCGGCCGACTCGTCGTCGAACGTGCCCGCGCCCCCGCACACCCCGGTGTCCGGGAGCGTCAGCTCGACGCGCGCCGCCGCCTCGTGGTCGCCGGCGAGGGCCGCCGCGACCGACCGGGTCTGCTCGAAGCCGGTGAGCGCCAGGAACGACGTGGCTCGGCCGTACGACTTCATGCCGACCGGGTAGTACCCGACCTCGGGCTGGGCCAGCTCGGCCACGCCGTGCGGGTAGACGGTGCCGCACGAGTGCTCGTTGGGGTCGATGAGCGGGGCGAGGGCGCGCGGTGCCTGCAGCACGGGGTCGAGGTCGAGGCGCAGCTCGTCGGTCCACCCGAGGTCGGGGCGGAACCCGGTGAGGGCGAGGACCTCGTCGACTTCCTCGACGACCTGCCCGTCGAACGCGACGAGGTCGAGGCGGTCGTCGTCGCGTCGCCGGACCTCGGCGGTGCGGAAGCCGGTGCGCGTGGTGACGGGGCCACGGTCGACGGCGGCCCGGGCCAGCTGACCGAGGGCGCCGCGCTGGGGCAGCTCGTCCTGGCCCGACCCGGCGAAGGCCGCACCCACGCGGCTGCGGCGCACGAGCCAGGTGATCGTCGTGCCGGGATCGCTCTCGGCCAGTGCCGTGAGCGCCAGCAGGGCGCCCTTCGCGGACGCTCCGGTACCGGCGACCACCATGTGCCTGCCGGCGAACCGGGAGCGCTGGACCGCCTGGTCGAGGTCGGGCACCCGGTAGCCGATGCGGTCGGCGCTCTCGCGCTCGCCGAGAGCGACCACGCCGTCGCCGCCCAGTGGGTTCGGCGTGCCCCAGGTCCCCGTGGCGTCGACGACGGCTCGGGCCGCCAGGTGCTCGGTGCCGGCGGAGGCGCGCAGGTGGAGGGTGAACGCCGACCGGTCCCGGCCCGAGCTGACGAGGCGGTCGCGACCGTGGCGGGCGACGGCCGTGACCCGGGTCCCGTAGCGCACGGCCGGAGCGAGCACCTCGGCCAGCGGGCGGAGGTAGTCGTCCACCCAGCGGGCGCCCGTCGGGTAGCGGTCGGGATGCGGCGGCTCCCAGCCCTGCTCGAGCAGGAGCTCGCGGGCGACCGGGTCGACCAGCTCGCGCCAGGGCGAGAACAGCCGCACGTGGCCCCACTCGGCGACCGCGGCGCCGGGGCCCTCGCCGGCCTCGAGCACGAGGTGCGCCACGCCACGACTCCTGAGGTGCGCCGCGGCGGCCAGGCCGGTGGGCCCCGCTCCCACGACGACGACGGGCAGGTCGGCCGGGCCGGGGCTGATCGACGTGGCACTGGACGACGTGGGGCTCATGCGGACTCCTCGGTCAGGACATCGACGACTATCGATGTGTTGAGCCTAGCCCTCCATCGATGGATGTCAATGGATGGTCAGGAGAGCGAGGCGATCAGCGTCTCGACCCGGCCGCGGATCTCGTCGCGGATGGGTCGCACGGCGTCGATGCCCTGGCCGGCGGGGTCCTCGAGCACCCAGTCCTCGTAGCGCTTGCCCGGGAAGTAGGGGCACTCGTCGCCGCAGCCCATCGTGATGACGACGTCGGAGGCCTCGACGGCCGAGTCGGTCAGCTTCTTCGGCTGCTCGCCCGCGATGTCGATGCCGACCTCGGCCATAGCCTGCACGGCCACCGGGTTGATCGCGTCGCCGGGCATGGAGCCGGCCGACAGCACGTCGATGCGGTCACCGGCGAGATGGTTCAGGAAGCCGGCAGCCATCTGGGAGCGTCCGGCGTTGTGCACGCAGACGAACAGGACGCTGGGACGGGCGGAAGGGTTCACGAGGTCTCCTGGGTGGCGAAGAAGCGGCGCGCCCAGAGGGCGACGTAGACGAGGCCGACGAGCACCGGGACCTCGATGAGGGGACCGACGACACCGGCGAGGGCCTGGCCCGACGTGACCCCGAAGGTGCCGATGGCCACGGCGATCGCGAGCTCGAAGTTGTTGCCGGCTGCAGTGAAGGCGAGGGTCGCGGTCTTGGCGTAGCCGAGGCGCAGCGCGTGGCCCAGCACCATGCCGAGGGCGAAGGTGATCGCGAAGTACGCCAGCAGCGGCAGGGCGATGCGCACGACGTCGAGCGGACGGCTCGTGATGGCGTCGCCCTGGAGGGCGAACAGCACGACGATCGTGAACAGCAGGCCGTAGAGCGCCCAGGGGCCGATCCGCGGCAGGAAGGTCGACTCGTACCAGTCGCGGCCCTTCGTCCGTTCGCCGATCGTGCGGGTGGCCCAGCCCGCGACGAGCGGGATGCCGAGGAAGACGAGCACGCTGACGGTGATCGACCAGATGGAGAACTCCGCCGACGTGGTCTCGAGGCCGAGCCATCCCGGCAGCGTCTGCAGGTAGAACCAGCCGAGGGCGGCGAAGGCGAACACCTGGAAGACGGAGTTGACCGCGACCAGCACGGCCGCCGCCTCGCGGTCGCCGCAGGCCAGGTCGTTCCAGATCAGCACCATCGCGATGCACCGGGCGAGGCCGACGATGATGAGGCCCGTCCGGAACTCGGGCAGGTCGGGGAGCATCAGCCACGCGAGGGCGAACATGAGGGCCGGGCCGACGAGCCAGTTGAGGACGAGGGAGGCCAGCAGGAGCCGCTTGTCGCCGGTCACGCGCGACGTCTCGTCGTAGCGGACCTTCGCCAGCACCGGGTACATCATCACGAGCAGGCCGATCGCGATCGGCAGCGAGACCGAGCCGATCGAGACCGACTCGAGGGCCTCGTCGAGACCGTCGATCGTGCGGCCGAGCACCAGGCCGACGACCATCGCCAGGACGATCCACACCGGCAGGAAGCGGTCGAGCCTCGACAGCCTCGCGATCGCGTCCTCGTCGGTCGACGCGTTCTCCATCGCCGTGCGGTCCACTCGTTGCTCCTCGGGTCGCCGTCCGACGCAGGCGAACTGCATCGACGTCGGTCTATGTACAGGTCACCGTAGCGGTCGATCCGCGGCGTTGTCAGGCTCGGGGCGGACCATGGCGGTGAACATCGGGTGAACGCGCCCGGGGGTCCGCTCGGGCCGGCCCGGGGTCACCGTGACTGGGGCATACTCGCCTCATGGCCCAGACCGTCCCCGCGCCGCCGAGCGGCTGTGGAACGCCGCTGACGTCGGCACCCATCGAGCGTGACGAGGCCGTCGAGCTGGCCCGCACGTTCAAGGCGCTCGGCGACCCGACGCGGGTGCGACTGCTGTCGCTCGTGGCCGCGCACGAGGGCGGCGAGGCCTGCGTCTGCGACATCACCGAGCCGGTCGGGCTGAGCCAGCCCACCGTCTCGCACCACCTCAAGGTGCTGGTGGAGGCGGGCCTGCTGGCACGCGAGCAGCGCGGCACGTGGGCCTACTACTCGCTCGTGCCGGGTGCGCTCGCGCGCGTGGCCGGCGTGCTCGCCGACGCCGACGTCGACGCGACCGTCTGACCCGCTTCCCCCGTGCAGCGCTCGGAGATCACGCTGGTCCCCCTGACGGAGCGCCACTGGCCGCAGGTCGAGAGGATCTACGCCGAGGGCATCGCCGCGGGCAGCGCGACGTTCGAGACCGCGCCGCCGTCGTGGCGGGACTTCGACGCCTCCCGCCTGCCCGGCCATCGGCACGTGGCCCTGCGCGGCGACGGTGACGTGGTGGGTTGGGTCGCCTGCTCCCCCGTCTCCACCCGCGCCGTCTACGCCGGCGTGGTGGAGCACTCGGTGTACGTCGCAGCGTCGGCGCGGGGCCGCGGCGTCGGCGGGCTGCTGCTCGGCGCCCTCGTCACCTCGACCGAGGCGGCCGGCATCTGGACCATCCAGTCCAACGTGTTCCCCGAGAACGAGGCGAGCCTTCGGCTGCACGCCGCCCACGGCTTCCGCGTCGTCGGCACCCGCGAGCGCATCGGCCGGGCCGCGGTCGGCCCGTACGCGGGACACTGGCGCGACACGGTGCTGGTCGAGCGGCGGAGCCGTAGGGCGGGGCTCTGAAGTCTCGGCGCGATGAAGCCGATGACGAAATCCCTCAAGGGGCCACTTCGCGGCGTGGAGCCGATAACGGGATCCCTCGCGGGGCGACTTCGGCGCGGAGGGGGGCCCGACTCGATTCCCGACATCGGCGAGGGAGCGCCTTCGGCGCGATGGAGCCGATGACGGGAATCGAACCCGCGTGTCTTGCTTGGGAAGCAAGCGCTCTGCCATTGAGCTACATCGGCCGGTGATGTCAGGGTACCCAACCGGCGGGCGAGCGGCGACGATGGGAGCGTGCCCGCCCCGCCGTCAGCCCGCATCCTGGCCGCGGTCGACGCGCTCCCGCTCGAGCCCGGGATGCGGGTGCTCGAGATCGGGTGCGGTCCCGGCGCGGCCGCCCGCGAGGTCGTCCGACGCCTCGGACCCGATGGCTTCGCCCTGGCCACCGACCGCTCCGCGACCGCCGTCGACCAGTGCCGACGTCACGCTGCCGCGGAGATCGCGGCCGGGCGGCTCGACGTCCGGCAGGTCGCCGTCGAGGACCTCCTGCTCGAACCCGACGAGGCGCCGTACGACCTCGCGTTCGCGCTGCGGGTGGGCGCCCTCGACGGCCGTCACCCCACTCTCGCGTCGCGGGCTCTTCCTCGTGTCACGGCCGCCCTCCTGCCCGGCGGACTCCTCCTCGTGGGCGACGGCGCCGACCTGCGCGACCCCCGCGGCTGACGCGTGAGACCGCTCACCTGACCTGCGCGATCACCATACCGTTGCTTCACTTGGTGATCGTGACGACGTTCGACTACTCCAACCTGAGCGATCGGCCGCCCGGGCCGGTGGTCTCGAAGCTCGCGCTGGTGCTCCCCGGCGTGCGCAGCGTCATGGGCCAGGTGGAGCCCTACGCGCGGTGGTGGGAGGACAGCAACCGTCGCGCACTCGGCTCGGGCCGGCCGTTGTGGGTCGCGCTCGGCGACTCCATGACCCAGGGCATCGGCGCCAGTGCTCCGGACCGCGGCTGGGTCGGCCAGATCGCGGCCGACCCGCCCACGAGGATCCGCGACGCGGCCGTGCTCAACCTGGCGTTCAACGGTGCACGCGTGCTCGACGTGCTCGAGCGGCAGCTCCCGGCGCTGGACCAGGTCCGCGAGCAGGGCCACGAGATCGCGCTCGTCACCCTGCTCATCGGCAACAACGACCTCATGAGCCCCAAGTGGAGCAGGCTGCTGCCCTCGGCGATCGAGACGCTGCTCGACGCCGTGCCGCACGGCACCGTCGTCGCGACCCAGCCCGGTCTGCAGCGCTCCGCCGCTCGCTTCAACCGGGCCGTCGACGCCCACGAACGGGCCGGGGAGATCGTGATCGCCGACTTCCGGGTCCCCCACATGCGCGACTGGCGCGGGCGCCTCGCCGAGGACCGGTTCCACCCCAACGACCGCGGCTACGCCGGCATGGCCGACGTCATCCGGCACGCCCTCTGAGGCGTCCCGCCGGTACGGTCGCCGCATGTCCTACGTGCTGCTGGAGTCCGACGGTCCGCTGCGGACCATCACGCTGAACGACCCGGAGCGGCTCAACGCGCTCGACTGGCCACTGCTCGACGAGCTGCGTCAGGCGGTGGCCACCGTGGCCGCCGACGAGGAGGCCCGCGCCCTCCTGGTGACCGGCGCCGGCCGGGCGTTCTGCTCGGGCGCCAACGTGGGCAACCTGTTCGGTGACCGCACCCGGCCCGTCGACGAGCTGCGCGACCACCTCATGAAGGTCTACGCCTCGTTCCTGCCCATCCGCGACCTGACGATCCCGACGATCGCCGCGGTCCACGGGCCCGCGGTGGGAGCCGGCCTCAACATCGCGCTCGCGTGCGACGTGATCGTGGCCGGCCCCAAGGCGGGGTTCGGACCGACCTTCACCCAGATCGGCCTGCACCCCGGCGGCGGCTGCACCTGGATGCTCACGCAGCGCATCGGCTCGGCCAACACGGCCGCCGCGCTCTACGCCGGCGACGTGATCGGGGCCGACCACGCGCTGCGGCTCGGCATCGCCCAGGAGCTCGTGGACGACGCGCCGACCCGCGCCCGGGAGCTGGCCCTGAGCTGGTGCGAGCGCAACCCCACCCTGATGGCGCACGTGAAGGAGTCCGTGCGCGTCGCGTCGACGTCGGACCTCGTCGCGTCGCTCGAGGTCGAGGCGCAGTTCCAGGCCGAGTCGCTCTCGAGCCCGGAGTTCGAGCGCTTCGCAGCCCGATTCTCGAAGTCCTGACACCTGCACGGTTCGCCTACGTCTGCACGGGAAGCAACCCGTGCAGACGTAGGGGAAACCGTGCGGACCGGAAGATACCCAGGTCGACCTGGGAATCTGCGGTCAGGCGGCGCCGTGGGCGTCGGCGACGAGCCGCGCCTCCTCGCGCAGGGCCTGGACGACGAGGCGGACGGAGGGGCGCTCGAAGCGGTCGGGACGCAGCACGGCGGAGATGTCGCGGCGGGCGCGGACGCCGATGAGCGGGCGGGTGACCAGGCCGTTGCTGTGCTCGCGGGTGGTGAAGCGCGGGAGGATCGCCAGTCCGTGGCCGCCGGCGACCATCGCCTCCACCACCCCGTTGTCGGCGAAGCGCTGCGCCACCCGCACCGGCTGGCCGGTGGCGACCACCACCTGCTCCAGCACCCGGTCGAAGGGATAGCCGGGCGGGACCCCGATCCACGTCTCGTCCACCACGTCGCGGGGCGACAGGCTCGCCTTCCGCGCGAGCGGGTGGTCCTCGGGCAGGGCGACGTCGAGCGGCTCGCTCATGAGCGGCACCACCTGCAGTCCGCGCTCGTGCCACGTGGCCGACGTCGTCGGCGCGTCCGACAGCACCACGTCGTGGTCGGCGGTCAGGTCACCGGCCGCCTCGGGGTCCTCCAGGTCGGTGCACACCAGCTCGACGTCGGGCCGCTCGGCCATGCGGGTCAGCAGGCCCGGCAGCAGCATCTCGCCACCTGTCGGGAAGGTCACGAGGGTGACGCGGCCGGCCGGCTGCTCCATGAAGGCGCGCCAGTCCCCCTCGGCGCGCTCGATGGCCACGGCGATGTCGGTGGCCGCTCGGGCCAGCGCCCGCCCCGCCTCGGTCAGGGCGACGCCGCGGCCGGCGGCCTCCACGAGCGGGTAGCCGGCCTCCTTCTCGAGCGCCTTCAGCTGCTGGGAGACCGCCGACGGTGTGACCCTCATCGCGTCGGCGACGGCCCCGACGGAGCCGCGTTCCGACAATTCCCTGAGAACCATGAGGCGGCGCACGTCCATGTAGAGATGCTACACGTTACATGTAGTTCTCTTCGCTTGTCCTTGACGATGAGCAGGGTCATCCTGAGAGGGAAGAACCACCCCCCGACCCTCCCGAGGAGGCCCCCACCATGCTCGCTCTCTCCGTGCTCGGCGCGATCGTCGTCACCATCGGTGTCACCAAGACCGCCTACCTCGTCGCGACCGACGGCTACGGCCGCATCCCGACCATCCGGCGCTTCTGACGCGGTCGCCGGTCCGCCGCCCGCGTCCCGGCAACCCCCCCACCCACGTCTGACCGCACGACGTCCGCGGCCGGGTCCCGACGCCCCGGCCCTGCGGCCTGCAGGTCAGCATCACTCGCAGCCACCGTCCACCCCCGGGACGGTGGCTGCGTAGTCTTCACGACGTGAGCCGCCTCGTCGTCGGGTTCGACCTCGACATGACGCTCGTCGACTCCCGTCCCGGCATCGGCGCCACCTACCGGGCGCTGTCCGCCGAGACCGGCACCCCCATCGACGTCGACCTCGTGACGTCCCGCCTGGGTCCGCCGCTCGAGCACGAGCTGGCGAACTGGTTCGCGGCCGAGGACGTCCCGGCCGCCGCCGACCGCTACCGCGCCCTCTACCCAAAGCTGGCAATCCCCCGCGTCGAGCTGCTCCCCGGCGCGCGCGAGGCGGTGCAGGCCGTGCTCGACGCCGGCGGCGAGGCGTTCGTCGTCACCGGCAAGAACACCCACAACGCCCGTCTGCACCTGCAGCGCCTCGACGTCGAGCTCGACGTCGTGGGCGACGTGTGGCGCGAGGGCAAGGCCGACGTCTTCCGCGAGCGGGGCGTCGCGGCCTACGTCGGCGACCACGTGCACGACATGGACGCCTGCCGCTCGGCCGACGTCGTCGGCATCGCCGTGCCCACCGGCCCCTGCACCGCCGACGAGCTGCGTGCCGCCGGCGCCACCCACGTCGTGCCCGACCTGCTCGGCGTCGTGGACCTGGTTCCGTCGCTCACGTCCTGATCCGCACAGCAGCGCACGTCCGTCCCTCGGGGGCGTGTCCAAGAACATCGTGCGAGGTGGGCCGAATGACTTGTGTCGAGCCCCTGATCTGCGGATACTTAAGTTACCAGCCGGTAGCACTCACGAGTAATCCTCGCGCACCGGACCCCTGAATGCGTGCACCGCACGCGCCCCCGACCCAGGAACAGGCAGTCATGAGCCACTACAAGAGCAACCTGCGTGACGTCGAGTTCAACCTCTTCGAGCTGTTCGACCGCCAGGACGTCCTCGGCGCCGGCCCGTTCGAGGAGATCGACTTCGACACCGCCAAGAGCATCCTCGGCGAGGTCGACCGCCTCGCCCGCGAGGACCTCGCCGCATCCTTCGACGACGCCGACCGCAACCCCCCGGTCTACGACCCCAGCGCCATGACGGTGGCGATGAACCCCGCGTTCGTCAAGAGCTACCAGGCCTGGATGGATGCCGAGTGGTGGCGCCTGCAGGTCCCCGAGGAGCTCGGTGGCCAGCGCACCCCCGCCTCCATCATCTGGGCCACCGCCGAGTTCGTGCTGGGCGCCAACCCGCCCATCTGGATGTACGCCGCCGGCCCCGCCTTCGCGCGGATCGTGTTCGAGAACGGCACCGAGCGGGACAAGAAGATCGCCGGCCACATGGTCGAGCGTCAGTGGGGCGCCACCATGGTGCTCACCGAGCCCGACGCGGGCTCCGACGTCGGCGCCGGCCGCACCAAGGCCTTCCCGAACGAGGACGGCTCCTGGAACATCGAGGGCGTCAAGCGCTTCATCACCTCGGGCGAGCACGACATGAGCGAGAACATCATGCACCTCGTGCTCGCGCGCCCCCAGGGCGTCGAGGGTGCCGGCGGCCCCGGCACCAAGGGTCTGAGCCTGTTCCTCGTGCCCAAGATCCACTTCGACCACGAGACCGGCGACCTGACCGGCGAGCGCAACGGCGTCTACGTCACGAACGTCGAGAAGAAGATGGGCATCAAGGTCTCCACCACCTGCGAGGTCACCTTCGGCGACCCGTCCACCGGTGGCGGCGAGCCGGCGAAGGGCTGGCTGCTCGGCGAGGTTCACAACGGCATCAGCCAGATGTTCCGCGTCATCGAGAACGCGCGCATGATGGTCGGCGCGAAGGCCATCGCCACGCTGTCGTCGGGCTACCTCAACGCGCTCGAGTACGCCAAGGAGCGCGTCCAGGGCGCCGACCTCACGCAGGCCTCCGACAAGACGGCCCCGCGCGTGACGATCACCCACCACCCCGACGTGCGCCGCTCGCTCATGACGCAGAAGGCGTTCGCCGAGGGCCTGCGCTCGCTCGTGTTCTACACGACCACGTGGCAGGACGCGATCATGCAGAAGGAGGAGTCCGGCGAGGACGCCTCCCTCGAGGAGTCGGTCAACGACCTGCTGCTCCCGATCGTCAAGGGCTACGGCTCAGAGCGCTCCTGGGTGCTGCTCGGCACCGAGTCGCTGCAGACGTTCGGCGGCTCGGGCTTCCTGCAGGACTACCCGATCGAGCAGTACGTCCGCGACGCCAAGATCGACACCCTCTACGAGGGCACCACGGCGATCCAGGGACAGGACCTGTTCTTCCGCAAGATCGTGAAGGACAAGGGTCGTGCGATCGGCTACCTGGCCGAGCAGGTCGGCGAGTTCGTCAAGAGCGAGGCCGGCAACGGTCGCCTCAAGGTCGAGCGCGAGCTGCTCGCGACGGCCCTCGACGACGCCCAGGCCATCCTGGGTGCCGCGTTCACCGACCTCATGGCCAGCAACCCGGCCGACGAGAAGGGTGACGTCAAGAACCTCTACAAGGTCGGCCTGAACACGACGCGCCTCGTGTACGTGCTCGGCGACCTCGTCGTGTCGTGGCTGCTGCTGCGCGGCGCCGAGGTGGCGCTGGCCCGGCTCGACGAGGGCGTCACCGGCTCCGACAAGGCCTTCTACGAGGGCAAGGTCGCCGCGGCGTCGTTCTTCGCTCGCACCGTGCTGCCCCGCCTGACGGCGGAGCGCGCGATGGCCGAGAACGTCGACGCGAGCATCATGGAGCTCGACGAGGCCGCGTTCTGATCGCCTGACCTCCACGACGACGCCCCACCCGGTCGCGGGTGGGGCGTCGTCGTGCGTCTGGAGTCAGGCGGACGGGGTGGGTGCCGCGGGCACGGTCTCGCGGCCGCCCGAGCGCGTGGCACCCACGCCGGCCGCCACGACGCAGACGAGACCGAGCACGGCAGCGACGTCGGGCACCTGGTCGAGCACGACGAGCCCGACCACGAGGGCGATGGCCGGCTCCAGGCACATGAGCGTCCCGAACGCGGCGGTCGTGAGGCGGCGCAGCGCCAGCATCTCGAGCGCGAACGGGACCACCGGCACGAGCAGGGCCAGTCCGATGCCGACGACGAGCAGCTCCAGGTCGAGATGGCCGATCGTGGCCGGCCCCGCCACCAGCGTGGCGACCAGACCGGCGACCGGCATCGAGACGCCCAGCCCGACCACGCCGTCCACGGCGTCGCCCACCTTCTGCGTGTAGACGATGTAGGCCGCCCAGCAGCAGGCCGCGCCGAGCGCGTACAGGACACCCAGACCGTCGGTCTCGCCGCTCCACGGCTGGGTCAGCAGGAGCACGCCCGCCGCGGCCAGCGCGGGCCACGCCCACGTGCCGCGCCGACCGCGGAGCACCGCGACGGACAACGGCCCCAGGAACTCCAGGGCGCTGGCCGTACCGAGCGGCAGCCGAGCGACGGCGGCCATGAACAGCATGGTCACGCCGGCCGTCACCACGCCCAGCACCACGCAGGCTCGCAGCGCGGCCGGACTCAGGCGTCGACGCCAGGGTCGGACGAGCAGCAGCATGATGACGCCCGCCCACGAGAGCCGCAGCCACGCCGCGCCCTCCGAGCCGATGCGGTCGAACAGGCCGACGGACGCAGCGAGGCCGATCTGCGCGGAGGTCATGGAGCCGAGCGCCATGAGCGCGCCACGTGAGGCGGGCGTCGGGTTCTTCTGCACCCCGCCATCGAACGCCACCGCGCCATCCGTGTCCACGCGACATTGATGGACAGATCGTCCGTCGATCATGGACGATCATGAGGTGAACACCGACCGCCTCGTCGTGCTGCTGGAGCTGGCCCGCCACGGGTCGATGCGCGCCGTGGCCGACGTGCTCATGACGAGCACCTCCACCGTCTCGCAGCAGGTGGCTGCCCTGGCCCACGAGGTGGGCACGCCGCTCGTCGAGCCCGACGGCCGCGGCGTCCGACTCACCCCCGCAGGACGTCGGCTGGCCGACCACGCCGTCTCGATCCTCGCCGCCGTCGAGGCCGCACGCACCGACCTCGACCCCGACGCCGAGCCGGCCGGCACGGTCCGTGTCGCCGGCTTCGCCACGGCCATCCGGTCCACCCTGCTGCCCGTCGTCGAGTCCCTGGCCGGAAGCCACCCCGACGTCCACGTCGTGGTGCACGAGCTGGAGCCCGGGGAGGCCCGCGAGGCGCTCCTCGCCGACCGGATCGACCTCGCACTCGTCTACGACTACGACCTGGCGCCCGTGACCCTCGACCGGGCGATCGATGCCGAGCCCCTGTGGCGGGCACCGTGGGGCCTGGGAGTGCCGACGTCCGACGCGCCGTCGGTCGACCTCGCAGCGCCCGACCTGCTGCGCCGCCACGCCGATGATCGGTGGATCGGGAACTCCCGCAACACGGCCGACGAGGAGGTGCTGCGGGTCCTGGCGTCGATGGCCGGGTTCGAGCCGCGGGTCGAGCACCTCTCCGACAGCCTCGACCTCGTGGAGGACCTGGTCGTGGCCGGGCTCGGCGTCGGGATGCTGCCGCTCTGGCGTGCGCCGCGCGACGGCGTGACCGTGGTCCCCTTCCACGACCCGGGCGTCACGATGCGCACCTACGTCTGGACGCGCCGAGGGCGAGCGACGTGGCCGCCGCTCGCCCTCGTGCTGGAGCGCCTCGCGGGCGCCCCGGGAGTCGTCACCAGCTGACGAGCGCCCCGGTGATCGTGTACGGCGCGAAGTCCGTCGACAGCAGGACGAACAGCGCGAGCGCGCCGCCGGCGAGCGCGACGTTCTTGTTGAACGCGACCATCTCCATCTGCTTGGCCTGGCCGTCGCTCTCCTTCCAGAACGCGTGCATCAGCACGGCGGTCACGAGGAGCAGCACGGCCAGCCCGAGCGCGCCGATGTCGCCCCAGATGCCGAGCAGCACCGACAGGCCGCCGGCGAGCAGCGCGACGCCGCTGATCTGCACGAGCAGCTTGGCGTTGGAGAGGCCGCGCGACTCGGCGTAGCCGGCCATCGCGCCGGTGGCCGTCAGGTGGCCGATGCCGGACCCGATGACGAGGTAGGCGAACAGGATGCGGGAGATGAGGAAGACCTCGTCCATGGCGGACTCCTAAAGAAGGTGAATGTTCAACCATCGTCCTCGTTCGACGTGCCGCGGTCAAGCACCGACGCGCGTGGTCACACCGGCACCTCGCCCGAGGTGTGCCAGAGTGAGCGCGTGCGTCTGACCAACCCGCTCTGGTACCTCGCGGCGCTCTTCGTGGTCCTCGGCGGGTGGATGGTCGGCACGATCGTCGCGGCCGGCTCGTGGGACCACGTGCGCGACGCGACGCTGGAGTCCGTCACCGAGCGCGTCGACGCCGGCGGGGGGTCGCTCGCGGTGTTCACCGACGTCCGCCAGCCCGAGCGCGACGTGACCTGCACGGCCACCCCGCCGGGCAAGAGCGCGAAGCCGGTCGAGCTCGAGAAGGCGCCGATCGACCTGACCGTCGCGCGCGACGGCTCCACCTGGTACCTCATCGCGTTCGAGCCCGAGGGTCGTGACGAGGTGGCCATCCGGTGCACCCCGCGCGACCGCGCCGCCGACGCCGCCACCTATCGGGTGGCCGTCGCCGAGGGCGTTCTCGACCGGGCCCGGCTGGGCGCGGGCCTCACCTGGATCGCCACCGCGGTGGGCGTCGTGCTCGCCATCGCCACGTGGTGGACCCGACGCAAGAGCCATCAGGAGAGCTGAATGCTGCAGACCTACATCGACGCCTGGCTCGCCAGCGCCCGCGACACCCTCGCCCTGCTCGAGGACCTCGACGACGCGCAGTGGTCGACGCCCACCGACCTGCCGGGCTGGACGGTCGCCGACGTCGCGTCCCACCTGGCGCACCTCGAGGCGGTGACGGCCGGGCACGTGGTCGACGAGGCACCGACCACCGCCTCGCCAGGAAGTCTCGCGTCGGCCTACACCGAGGCCGGCGTCGAGGCACGCCGCGGACTCTCCCGCGAGCAGGTGCTGACCGAGCTCCGTGCCGGCATCGACGCGCGGGCCGACCGCCTGGCCGACGCGCCGCCGACCGACCCCGCGGCCCGCGCCGACCACACGCCCGCCGGCGTCGGCTGGACGTGGGACACGATGCTGCGCAACCGCACCGTCGACATCTGGTGCCACGAGCAGGACGTCCGCCGCGCCGTGGGCAGGCCGGGCAACCTCGACTCGCCCGCCGCGGTCGTCACCACGCACACCTTCTCCTTCGCGATGCCGTACGTGCTGGGCAAGAAGGTCGGTGCCACCGCGGGCACGTCGGTGCTGTGGGACCTCACCGGCCCCCTCGCCATGCAGGTGGGCGCCACGGTCGGCGACGACGGTCGAGCCCGTCCCGGCGTCCCCGGATCGCCGTCGGCCACCCTGACCCTGTCGTCGGACGCCTTCGCCGTCCTGGCGGCGGGCCGACGGGGCCCGGGAGCGGTCGACGTCGGGATCGCCGGCGACACCGACCTGGCCCACCGCGTGCTGGAGCAGATGGCCGTCACCTTCTGACGACCCTGCGGCGTCAGCCGCGCAGCGCGTCGACGTCGTCGAGCAGCTCGCGCCAGCCCAGGCGCAGCCGGTCCCACTCGTCCTCGCAGAGGTCCGCCCGGTCCTGGGTGAGCGGCTCGTCGTCGACCAGGTCCTCCCAGGTGGCCGGGTCGGACCCGTACAGGTAGCAGAGGTAGTTGACCGCCCGCGCGGCGTCGGAGGAGTGCTCGTCGTCGGGGTCGGCCTCGTAGGCCGACGCGAGGATCTCGTACTCGAAGGCCGACGACAGGAGCGCGTCGGTCGACGCCTCGTCGCCGGACTCGGCGAGCCGCCAGGCGGCGAACTGGTCGGCCACGTCCTCCTCACGCCCCGTGAAGGGCAGGTCGAGCAGGTCGATCAGGGCGTGCCCGGCCTCGTGGAAGAACGTCTCGCGCCAGATGCCCCGGAGCGTCTCGTCCACGTCGTCGGCGTCCGCGTCCTCCAGCTCGTCGCGGCTCGACTTCACGTCCTGCAGGCAGAGCTCGACGAGCGCCTCGCCCTGAAGGTAGCCGGTGCCGTCCTTGCAGGTCGTCACCTCGACGGTGAGCTCCCGCGGCAGGGCCACGACGGACCGCAGGTCCTTCGCGGCCTCCTCGAGCACACCGCTCTCGCGCACGTCGTCCTGCCAGCCGCGCCACGCCTCGGGCACGTCGGGATAGGTGACGACGACCTTCGCGCCGGCCCCCGCGTCCCCCACCGGGACAGACGACACCTCCTCGGCCGAGGAGGACCCGAGGACGAACCCTGCGACGGCTGCGACGACCACGGACACGACGACGAGGACCCTGCTCACGAGCGGATCATAGGTCCGGCGCGGCTCGCCGGAGGCCGCTACCGTTCATCCCATGAGCTGGAGCGCGCAGGACATCCCCGACCTCACCGGCACCCGAGCGGTCGTCACCGGCGTCACGGGCGGGCTCGGCTTCCACACGGCCCTCGAGCTGGGCCGCAAGGGCGCCGCCCTCGTGGTCACCGCACGGAACCCGAAGAAGGCCGACGCCACCGTCGCACGGCTGCGGGCCGAGCTGCCCGACGTCGACCTCGAGACGCTCGCCCTCGACCTGGCCGACCTGGCCGACGTCGAGCGCGCCGCCGGCGAGCTCACGTCGCGCCACGACCGGATCGACCTGCTGGTCAACAACGCCGGCATCATGATCCCCCCGAAGAGCGCCACCGCCGACGGCTTCGAGCTGCAGATGGGCACCAACCACCTCGGGCACTTCGCCTGGTCCGCGCGGCTGTGGCCCGTGCTGAAGGCCAGTGACGCGCGCGTGGTCACGGTCTCCTCCCTCGCCCACACCGGTGCCAAGGGCGTCGACCTGCGAGCCCTCACGCCCGAGGGCTCGCCGCGGCGCTACCGCCGCTGGCAGACCTACGCGGAGTCCAAGCTGGCGAACCTGTCGTTCGCCCTCGAGCTCGACCGGCGCGCGAAGGCCGCCGGCCTCGGCGTCGTGAGCACCGCGGCCCACCCCGGCTACGCCAACACCGAGCTCCAGCAGACCGGCCTCAAGATGGGCAACCCGATGCTCGGCTTCGGACTGCACCAGATCAGTCGCGTGGTCGGCCAGTCGGCCGCCGCCGGTGCCCTGCCCTCGCTGAGGGCGGCGACCGACGAGAGCTTCACCGGCGGCGAGTACGTCGGCCCGAACCTGCTCGGTCAGATGCGCGGCAAGCCCGTGCTCGTGGGCATGACCCGCGCCGCGCGCGACGAGGAGCTGGCCGACAACCTGTGGACCGCGTCCGAGCTGGCCACGGGCGTCACCTTCGACGTCGCCTGACCGGTTCGGCTAGGCGAGGCCGTCGCGCCAGCGCTCGCGGGCGTCGGGGTCCTCGGCGATGAGCTCTGCGCGCGTGCGCCGACGGTAGCGCCAGATCTGCACGATGCCGACGGCCCACAGCACGTACTGCACCGACATCGCCCAGCGGAACGACTCCGCCGAGTAGGCCGTGCTGGTACCGGGCGTGCGCCAGTCGAGGACCAGGCCGATGGCCACGACCAGCAGCAACGAGGCGACGAAGCCACCCTGGTTGATGATGCCCGTCGCGGCGCCCAGCCGGTTGGGAGGATTGAACGATCGGCCGAGGTCGAAGCCGATCATCGACGCGGGTCCGCCCACGCCCACCACGACCACGAGCACCACGAGCAGCCAGGCCGGCGCGTCGCCCGGCCACACCAGCACGACCGTCCACACCGCGACGACCGCCCACACGATGCCGAGCACGATGCTCGAGCGCTGCCACGGGTCGCGGGTGATGGCCCAGGCCAGCGTCGGCCCGGCCACCATGACGGCGAGCACCAGGATCGTCAGCAGGGCGCCTGCCTCGGCGGGCGTGCGACCCTCGCCGCGCACGAAGAAGGGGTAGCCCCACAGCAGGCCCAGCGTGGTGGCGCTGAACTGGGTCGTGAAGTGCACCCAGAAGCCCAGTCGGGTCCCCGGGTGACGCCACGACGCCGCGAGGCTGGAGCGGACCGTCGTCCACGACAACGGGGCGCCGAGCACCCGCGGCGAGCCGGGCTCGTCGTGCACCACGAGCAGGAGGGCGGCGAGCAGGACGATGCCCAGCGACGCCGCCGACAGGTAGGTGGTGGTCCAGCCGAGCTCGCGCAGCGCCCACGTCATGGGAGCGGCGGCCACGAGGGCTCCCATCTGGCCGAGCACGCCCGTGAGCTGGGTGACGAGCGGGATCCTGCGCGACGGGAACCACGTGGTCACGAGCCGGAGCACGCACACGAAGGTCATCGCGTCGCCCAGCCCCACGAACACGCGGGCGACGAGCGCCACGGCGAACGTGTCGGCCAGGGCGAAGGTCACCTGCGCCGCGGTGAGCACGAGGACGCCGATGGTGAGGATCCGGCGGGGACCGAACCGGTCGAGCAGCAGACCCACCGGGATCTGCATGCCGGCGTAGACCACCAGCTGCAGCATGACGAACGTCGACAGCTGAGCGGCCGAGATGCCGAACCGCTCGCTCGCGGCGAGTCCCGCCACCGCGAGCGACGAGCGGTGGAAGACGGCGAGGAAGTAGAGCGAGAGCCCGACGAGCCAGACCGCCACCGGCCCTCTCCTGCTCGTCGCTCCGCTCACTCGCCCCAGTATGCGCCGGGTGTCGGGCCGTGCCCAGGTCGCCTCGGGGGTTGCGGATCCGCCGGGGGTCTCTAGCGTGGCCGGTGTGCTGACCTTGGTGGACTGGCGGGTGCGCGTGGCCGCGCTCTACGAGCAGGTGCGCGCCGATCCCGACCCCGAACGGGGTCATGCGACGTGGCGGAGCGGTCGCGACGACCTGTTCCGCAGCCACCCCCAGTCACCACTGCCGGCACGCGACCCGCTGCGCGAGACCGGGCTGCCCTACTGGCCCTACGACCCCGCCTGGCGGTTCGAGCTGCCGCTGCTGCCCGCGCCGACCGATGCCGTGGACCCCGACGAGCGGGTCGTCGACGGCGGGGGCGACGGCGACGTGACGATGCAGCGCACCGGGCAGCTGGCCCTGCCATCGGGCTCGACGCTCGACGTGTGGACGCTGCAGCAGTACGCCGGCGGCATCTTCGTGCCCCTGCGGGACGGCACGTCGGGCCGGGAGTCGGAGGCCGGCGGGTCGTACGGTGCGGGGCGCTACCTGCTCGACACCGCCAAGGGCTCCTGGCTGGGCGAGGGTGCCGACGGCAGCACGCTGGTCCTGGACCTGAACTTCGCCTACCACCCGTCGTGCCGCTACGACGACCGCTGGCGCTGCCCCCTCGCGTCGCCGGGCAACATGGTCACCGACGTCGTCGAGGCGGGCGAGCGCCTCTCCTGACTCCCCCCGATCGGTGAGTTCTCCACCGAAACGGTGCGCATCGCGCAGGGAGGTGTGGATTCCACCGTCTCAGCCCTGAGCCGGTGGAATCCGCACCGCTCGGCCACTCCGCCCGCCCATCGGTGGAGAAGTCACCGCTCGGTGGGTCAGAACGTGAGGGCGAGGGCGGGGTCGCGCAGGAGCGCGGCGACGTCGGCCAGGAACTGCGAGCCCTGCTGGCCGTCGACGACGCGGTGGTCGAAGCTGACGGCCAGGGTGGTCACCCAGCGGGCCTCGACGCGCTCCTGCGGTCCGGCGCCGACGATCCAGGGACGTCGATCGATCTGGCCCACGCACAGGATGCCGGTCTCGCCCGGGTTGAGGATGGGCGTGCCCGCGTCAACGCCGAACACGCCGACGTTGGTGATCGTGAACGTGCCACCGCTCATCTGCGCGGGCTGGGTGCGGCCGGCCCGGGCCGTGGCAGTGAGGTCGCCCAGCGCCTGCGCCAGCTCGACCAGGCTCATCCGGTCGGCGCCCGGGATGTTGGGCACCACGAGACCGCGGTCGGTGGCGGCCGCGACGCCGAGGTTGACCGAGCCCTTGAGCACGATCTCCTGCGCCTGCTCGTCCCAGCTGGCGTTCAGCTCGGGCGTGCGGGCGAGCGCCAGGCAGACGGCCTTGGCCACGACCAGCGTCGGCGAGACCTTGACCTCGCGGAAGCGCCGGTCGGCCTTGAGCCGCTCGACCAGCTCCATCGTGGCGGTGACGTCGAGCGTGACCCACTCGGTGACGTGCGGTGCGGTGAACGCCGAGCTGACCATGGCCTGGGCCGTGGCCTTGCGGACCCCCTTCACGGGGATGCGGGTGTCGCCCTCGGCCGACCTGACGGGTGCCGGCGCGGCGGGTGAGGTCGACGTCGGCACGGTGACCGGCTCCGACCTGCGTCCGGCGATGAACGCCTCCACGTCCGCGCGGGTGACCACGGGGCCGTCGCACGGGACCGTGGTGAGGTCCACGCCGTGGTCCTTGGCCAGCTTGCGCACGGGCGGCTTGGCCAGCGCACGCACGTCACCCGTCGCCGAGCCGGACCGGGCCGGACGCTCGACCCTCGCCACGCCGGCGTTCGGGGCGGCCAGGGGAGCGCTCACCTGCTCGTCGCCCTTGCGCCGACGTCGGCGCGTGGACGCGGTGCGCACCCCGTAGCCGACGAGCACGGGCTCGCGCTTGTCCCGCGCCGCCGGCTCCTCGGCGTCGTCCTCGACCGGGCGCTCGTCGGTGAGGTCGCGGGCGTCGTCGGGCACGACGGCTCCCGTCGGACCCCCGATCGCGATGATCGGCGTGCCCACGGGCACGGTCGTCCCCTCGCGCACCAGCAGGGCCGTCACCTCGCCCGCGAACGGGCTGGGCAGCTCCACGACCGACTTGGCGGTCTCGATGTCGACGATCACCTGGTTCACCTCGACGACGTCGCCCACGGCGACGTGCCAGGTGAGCACCTCGGCCTCGGTCAGTCCCTCGCCCACGTCGGGCAGCCTGAACTCACTCATCAGATGTCTCCCGCTCTCAGAACGCCATCGCGCGGTCGACGGCGTCGAGCACACGGTCGAGGTCGGGCAGGAACTCCTCCTCCACCCGACTGGGTGGGTAGGGCATGTCGTAGCCGGTGACGCGCAGCACGGGTGCCTCGAGGGAGTAGAAGCACTCCTCCTGCACGCGGGCGGCGATCTCGGCACCGAGGCCGAGCGTGCGTGACGCCTCGTGCACCACGACGGCGCGGCCCGTGCGTCGGACCGACTCGTGCACCGGGCCCAGGTCGAGGGGGCTGAGGGTGCGCAGGTCGATGACCTCCAGGTCCACCCCGTCCTCGGCGGCGGCCTCGGCCGACTCCAGGCACGTGCGCACCATGGGCCCGTAGGCCAGCAGCGTGGCGTGGCGGCCGTCGCGCACCACCTGCGAGGCGTGCAGCGGCGTGCTCTCCTGGCCGACCGGCCCGGCGTCCCAGTAGCGACGCTTGGGCTCCATGAAGACGACGGGATCGTCGCTGGCGATCGCCTGCTGGATCATCCAGTAGGCGTCGTGGGCGTTCGACGGGCTCACCACGCGCAGCCCGGCGGTCAGGCAGAACTGCGCCTCGGGACTCTCGGAGTGGTGCTCGACCGCGCCGATGCCGCCGCCGAACGGGATGCGGATGACGGCCGGCATCGTCACGACGCCCTGGCTGCGGGCGTGCAGCTTGGCGACCTGGCTGACGATCTGGTCGTAGGCGGGGTACACGAAGCCGTCGAACTGGATCTCCACGACCGGGCGGTAGCCGCGCAGCATCATGCCCACCGCGGCGCCGACGATCCCGGACTCCCCGAGCGGGGTGTCGATCACGCGGTCCTCGCCGAAGTCCTTCTGCAGGCCCTCGGTCACGCGGAAGACGCCGCCGAGCGGGCCGACGTCCTCACCCATGACGACGACCTTGGGGTCGGACTCCATGGCGGCCCGCAGGCCGGCGTTGATCGCCTTGCCGAGGCTCAGCCGCTGGCCGACGGCCGACGTCCTCTGGCTCGTGCTCGTGCTGGTGCTCATGCCGCACCACCCTCGGTCTCGAACGACGCCCGGTACGCGAGGTACTCGGCCTTCTGCTCGGCCAGCTCGGGGTGCGCGTCGGCGTAGACGCCGTCGAACAGCGCGCCGAGGTCGGGCTCGGGCAGGGAGCGGCAGGCCTCGCGCAGGTGCGCACCGAGGTCCTCGGCCTCCGTCTGCAGGTCGGTGAAGAACGACTCGGGGGTGTCGACCTCGCGCAGGTACGTCTCCACGCGGGCCAGCGGGTCGCGGTGCTTCCACGCCTCCACCTCGGCGGTGTCGCGGTAGCGGGTGGGGTCGTCCGACGTCGTGTGCGCGCCCATCCGGTAGGTGACCGCCTCGACGAGCGTCGGTCCCTCGCCGTCGCGTGCTCGCTGGAGCGCCGCCTGGGTGACGGCGTGGACGGCCAGCACGTCATTGCCGTCGACCCGCACGCCACCGAAGCCGTAGCCGGCGGCGCGCTGCACCAGCGGCACGCGGCTCTGGCGGGCCATCGGCACCGAGATCGCCCAGTGGTTGTTCTGGCAGAAGAAGACGACCGGTGCGTTGAACGACGACGCCCAGACGAACGCCTCGTGCACGTCGCCCTGGCTGCTCGCGCCGTCGCCGAAGTAGGCGAGGGCAGCGGCGTCGCGGGTCTGGTCGCCCGTGCCGACGACGCCGTCGCGCTGCAGGCCCATCGCGTAGCCCGTGGCGTGCATGGTCTGCGCGCCGATGATGATGCTGTAGAGCGCCATGCCGGTCTCGGCGGGGTCCCAGCCGCCGAGCTCGACACCGCGGAACAGGCCGAGCAGCTTGGCCGGGTCGATGCCGCGGCACCACGCCACGCCGTGCTCGCGGTAGGTGGGGAACGCGAAGTCCTGCGCCGCGAGCGCGCGGCCGGAGCCGACCTGCGCGGCCTCCTGCCCGAGGCACTGCGCCCACAGGCCGAGCTCGCCGTGACGCTGCAGGGCGTGCGCCTCGTGGTCGATGCGGCGGACGAGGAGGAGGTCGCGGTACATCGCGCGGATGCTCTCGTCGTCGCCCTCGAAGGCGTAGCGCTCGTGCTCGACCCGACGACCCTCGGGTGTGAGCAGCTGGACGAGCTCGGTGTCGACGGTCGAGGGCGTGGTCACTCGCCGCGACCCGGCGTCCGTGGACGTGGTCGGGGTGTGCAGGGGTACGGTCATGCGCTGTTCCTCTCGCTGCCGGCGCGGGGTCTCCACGTCGGTGGGGCGGTACGGGACCGCTGACCCGCAGTGGTGGCGCGGGCGTGGCGGTCGGTCGTGGCGTGACCGCAGTCACATCACGACGCCACGGTAACGCGTCGGGACCACGTCGGCCAAGCCCCGCGGCCCCCGTGGGGTGCACGTTCACCGGATCGTCACCGGAGGCGACCGGGGCCTTCCTAGACTTCGAGGGTGGACCACCCCGTGATCCTCCTCGCGAGCAACGACCACGCGTCGCTGCTCGACGACGAGTTCCGCCGCTACCACCGCGACTACGACGTGCGGGTCGCTCGCACGTGCGCCGACGCCACCGCCCTGCTCGAGCGGCTGTGCGCCGACGGCCGCCAGGTCGCGCTCGTGGTGCAGGACGCCGCCCTCCCTGACGCCGACGTGTGGACGTCGTTCGCCACCTGGCGTCGGGTGGTGCCCACCGCGCGTCGGCTCGTGACCGTTCCCTGGGACCGCTTCCTCGACGAGGGCGACCGACTCCGCCCCGGCCTCGCGCACGGCAAGTTCGACGGCTACCTGCTCATGCCACGGGGCCTGCGCGACGAGGAGTTCCACGGCGCCGTCGGGGAGCTGCTGTCGGACTGGGGGTCCACCGTGGCCGCACCGGAGGTCGAGACGATGCGGATCGTCTCGGGCCCGTCCAACCCGCTCACGGCCGCCGTGCGCGACTTCGCCCAACGCATGGGCATCCCCACGGGAGTGCACCACCCCGACAGCGACGTCGGCCGCGCGGTGCTGGCCGAGCTCGTCGAGAACGGCGGCGAGCCCGGGGAGCCGGTGGTCGCCAGCGTGTACCGACCGCCCTTCGTGCCGACGTCGGTGCGCGAGGTGGCCCAGGTCATGTACGGCGGACCCGGCGAGACGGTGGTCGACGACGTCGTCGACGTCGCGGTGGTCGGCGCCGGACCGGCAGGACTGGCCGCCGCCGTGTACGCGGCGAGCGAGGGGCTCAGCACCGTCGTGCTCGAGAGCGAGGCCATCGGCGGGCAGGCCGGCACCAGCTCGATGATCCGCAACTACCTCGGCTTCCCGCGCGGCGTCTCCGGCATGCGACTGGCGCAGCGCGCGCGGTCGCAGGCGATCCGGTTCGGGGCACGGTTCCTCACAGGGTGGGAGGTCGACGCGCTCCGGCCGTGCGTCCCGTCGGCCCCGCACGCCGAGCGTGAGCACGTCATCACCACGGTGGGCGGCGGGCAGGTGCGCGCGCGGTCGGTCGTGATCGCGACGGGCGTGGCCTACCGCCACCTCGACGTCGAGTCCGTGGAGGAGCTCGTGGGTCGCGGCGTGCACTACGGGTCGGCGATGACCGCGGCGCAGGAGGTCGAGGGCCAGCCGGTGGTCGTGGTCGGTGGCGGCAACTCCGCCGGGCAGGCGGCCATCCACCTGGCCCGCTTCGCGTCGTCGGTGACGATCGTCGTGCGCCGCGACCTCGGCGAGACGATGTCGCAGTACCTCGTCGACGAGCTCCGCTGGAACGAGCGCGTCTCGGTCCGGGTCGGCGTGGAGGTCGTCGACGGCGGCGGCGCGGGGCAGCTGGAGTGGCTCGACCTGCGCACCAACGCCACGGGTGAGGTCGAGCGGGTCGTCGCGGCCGGGCTGTTCCTGCTGCTCGGCGCGCGCCCGACGTGCAGCTGGCTGCCCGCCGAGGTCACGCGCGACCCCAACGGCTTCGTGCTCACCGGTCGCGACGTGCCGAAGGAGGCCTGGCTCGGCCCCGGCGGCGTGCCCGGCCCCTGGTCGGCCGAGGCGATCGTCCCGCCCGAGACCCTCGCCACCACCGCCCCCGGCGTCTTCGCCGTCGGCGACATCCGCGCCGGGTCGATGAAGCGCGTCGCGGCGGCCAGCGGCGAGGGCTCGTCGGTCGTCCCGCTCATCCACCGCTGGCTGGCGCCGTAGGTCCGGTCGTCGTCCTGCGGCTGGGTCTGGTCCTTCGGCTGCGTCTGGTCCTGCGGCTGCGCTGCCTCGGCTGGGTCTGGTCCTGCGGCTGCGCTGCTCCGGCTGGGTCTCGGCTCGGTCTCCGAAAGGGGCCTCGACCGGCGGATGGGCTCCCGCTCGGCCGAGCCCCGGTGCCGCGGCCGGTCCTGGGTCGTCAGAGGTAGGTCTCGCACCTCATCGGGCCGTCAGAGGTAGGTCTCGCACCTCATCGGGCCGTCAGAGGTAGATCTCGCACCTCAAACCGCCCGGATGCGGTGCGTCACCTACCTCCCACTGCCCAGGCCGAGTGAGAGGTAGGTGGCTCGCCGAACCGGCTCGTCAGAGGTAGGTGGCCCGCGGAATCGGAGCGTCAGAGGTAGGTGAGCCGCGGTATGGAGGTCCGTATCCGCGTGCCACCTACCTCCGCCCTGCGGATAACGCGCGCTACCTACCTCTGACGGCCCCGACCGACACACGACGAGGCAACGAGACGGTCAGGACGACCCGAACGCATCATGCGACCCACGGCCCGACAACCCGGACCGAGCACCCACCCCGCTGCCGGTCGAGGCCCCTTCGGAGCGCAGGACCACTCGCCCCGCAGCAGCGCAGCGGTGCGACCGGCCCCGACCGATTCCCGAGAACCTCCGCCGAGCGCGCACCCCACCGCCGGTCGAGGCCGCTCTTTAGACCCAGGACGACGCCGAGCCGACGCAGCGCAGCCGCAGGACGAGACCCAGCCGACGCAGCGCAGCCGCAGGACCAGACCCAGCCAGAGCAGCGCAGCAGCAGGACGGGACCCGGCTACCGCCCCGTCAGGTGCCGCGCCGCGGCGTCGAGCAGGCGCTCGTTGGCCGCGTCGGTGCCGACGCTGATCCGCACGCCGCCGCCGTCGGGCACCGGGCCGGGGAAGGGACGGACCGAGACGGGCCACAGTGCCTCGGCGAGGGCGGGGCCGTCGTCGGTGGGCAGCCACACGAAGTTCGCCTCGCTGTCGGGGACGGTCCAGCCCTGGCCGCGCAGGCCCTCGAGCAGCGTCGCACGCCCGGCGACGACCGACTCGACGCGCTCGGCCAGCTCGTCGCGCGCCTCGAGCGACGCGACCGCGGCCGCCTGGGCGACGTCCGTGACGCTGAACGGGGGCGTCGCCTTGCGCGTCGCCGAGGCCACGTCGGCATGGCCCACGAGGTAGCCGACACGCAGGCCGGCGAGCCCGTACGCCTTCGAGAAGGTGCGCAGGACCACCACGTTGTCGAACCGCGCCTGCAGCTCCAGACCACGTGCGGCGGCCGGGTCGCGCACGAACTCCACGTACGCCTCGTCCACGACCACCAGCACCGACGGGGGCAGGGACTCGACGAAGCGCTCCAGCTCGTCATGGCCGACGACCGGGCCGGTCGGGTTGTTCGGCGTGCAGACGACGACGACCTTCGTCCGGTCGGTGACCGCCGCGGCCATGGCGTCGAGGTCGTGCGTGGCGTCCGCGCGCAGCGGCACGCGCACGTGCGTGGCCCCCGTGACCGTGACGGCGATCGGGTACGCCTCGAACGAGCGCCACGCCGTCACCACCTCGTCACCCGGACCGCAGTAGGCGTCGAGGAGCGAGAACAGCACGGCCACCGAGCCGGTGCCCGCGGCGAACGCCTCGGTCGGTCGGTCCAGGTGGGCGGCCAGCGCGTCGTGCAGAAGCGTGACGCCGGCGTCGGGGTAGCGGTTGACGCGAGCCAGCTCGGCCGCGGCGCGCTCGACGACGCCCGGCAGCGGCGGGAAGGGGTTCTCGTTGCTCGAGAGCTTCAGCTCGTCGAGCTCGGCGGCGCGGCCGGCCTTGTAGCCGGGGATGGCGTCGACGACGGAGCGCGGCAGCGGGACGGTCATGGGCCGAGGGTAGCCGCGCGCCGCTGGACCGCGATGATGCTGTCGTGACCAGCGCCCACCTCCCGCAGCCCGTGCGGTCGCCCGTCGTCGGCTACGCGCTGGTCCTCACCGCGGCCGTCCTGTTCGGGCTCAACGCCGGCGCCTCCCGCATCCCCCTGCGCTCGGGCACCGACGAGGCCACGTTCACGACGGTGCGCATCACCGGGGCGCTGCTCGTGCTCGTCGTCGTCGCCCTCGTCGTCGACCGGTCCGCCCTCCGCCTGCCCGCCGTGCGCCGCCTGCCGCTGCTGATCGGCCTCGGTGTCGTCGGCATCGCCGGGCTGCAGGGGTTCTACAACGTCGCGATCAACCGGCTGCCGCTCGGCATCGCCCTGCTGCTGGAGTACACCGGCCCGGTGCTCGTGGTGCTGTGGGTGCGCTTCGCCCGACGCGAACCCGTGCACGCCCGGATGTGGCCGGCTCTGGCGCTCACCCTGGTCGGGCTGGCGGTCGTGAGCCAGGTCTGGTCGGGCCTGGTGTTCGACGGGCTGGGCGTGGTCATGGCGCTGCTGGCGGCGGGCTGCTTCGCCGCCTACTTCCTGCTCGGGGAGGACGGTGGTGTCTCGGCCGAGCCGCTGCACCACATCCTGTGGGCGTTCGCGATGGCCGCGGTCCTCATGAACGTCGTCGCACCCGTCTGGGAGGCCGACGCACTGGGCGCGGACGCGTCGATGCTCGGCCGACTCTCCGACCTCACGGTCCCGGCGTGGCTGGCGATGGGCTGGGTCGTGGTGCTCGGCACCGTCACGCCGTTCTTCCTGCTGCTGCTCGCGCTGCGCGCCCTGCCGGCCACCGTCGTGAGCGTGGTGGCCATGCTCGAGCCCGTCGTCGCGAGCGTCGTCGGCTGGGGCTGGTACGCCGAGTCGCTCACCGCCGTGCAGCTGGGCGGCGTCGTGCTGGTGCTGGTCGGGATCGTGCTGGCGCAGACTGCCCGGCGCGACCACCCGGACGAGCTGCCACCCCTGACCTAGCCGCACGGTTCTCCCCGCTCCCGCACGGGAAGCAACCCCTGCAGACGGGGGTTTCCCGTGCGCGGCGGAAGATTCCCAGGTCGACCTGGGAATCTGCGGGACGGGAGGGGCGGAACACGTTCCGCGGCGAATCGCGCCGGGAGCGGGGCGACTGCGATGATCGACGCATGCTCTCTCGACTTCTCACCTCCTGGGTGCTCGGCGCGGCGGCGCTGGCCACGGCCGCGTGGCTGCTCGGCACGCACATGAGCATCGGCACGGCGAGCGACACGACGTCGGACCGGCTCGTCACCCTCGCGGTCGTCGCGGCCATCTTCGCCGTGGTGAACACGTTCATCGCGCCGATCATCAAGGTGCTGTCGCTGCCGTTCATCATCCTCACGCTGGGGCTGGCGCTGGTCGTCATCAACGCCGGCCTGCTGCTGCTGACGTCGCGCATCGCCGACTCCCTCGACGCCCCGTTCTTCATCGACGGCTTCTGGTGGGCGGTGCTGGCGTCGATCGTGATCTCGATCGTCAACGCCGTCCTCGGCGCCTTCGCGGGTGACTGAGCGCATGAGCGAGCGACCCCTGCGCGTCGAGGTCACCTGCCTGGGCAACATCTGCCGCTCCCCCATGGCGCACGTGGTGCTCGAGCAGCGGCTCGCCGACGCCGGCCTGGCCGACGACGTCGTGGTCACGTCGTCCGGCACCGGCGGGTGGCACGAGGGCGAGCCGATGGACGAGCGCGCCGCCACCGCACTGAGCGCAGCCGGGTACGACCCGACCCGTCACCGCGCCCGCACGTTCACCACCGACACGTACGCCGAGGCCGACCTCATGCTCGCGATGGACGCCCGCAACCACGCCGACATGACCGAGCTCGCCCCCACCGTGGCCGACGCCGAGCGCGTGCGGATGTTCCGCTCGTTCGACCCGGAGGCCGCGCCGGGCGACGACGAGGTCGAGGACCCCTGGTACGGCGGGGCCGAGGGCTTCCAGCAGGTGCTCGCCATGGTCGAGCGGACCAGCGACGCCGTCGTGGCCGCCGTACCGCGGCTCCGTGCCGACCTCACCGGGTAACCTCGCCGCCATGGCACGGATGACGGGGACGGCAGCGCGCGCGGAGGCGCTCATCGGGCACGGGGTGGTCGCCACGACCCCCGTGGCGGGTGGCGACATCTGCACGACCACCCGGCTCCGGCTGAGCGACGGCCGCACCGCGGTCATCAAGACCCGCCCGCAGGCCCCCGCCGGGTTCTTCGCCCGGGAGGCCGCCGGGCTGCGCTGGCTGGCCGAGGTGTCCGACGGGGTGAAGGTGCCCGAGCTCCTGGGTGCCGACGACGAGTGCGTGGTGCTGGCCTGGGTCGAGCCCGGCAAGCCGACCGTCGAGGCGGCCGAGCGGTTCGGCCGCGCCCTGGCCCGCACCCACGCCGCCGGGGCGCCCACGTTCGGTGCCGACGTCGACGGCTTCATCGGGCTCGCCCCGCTGCCCAACCGTCCGCTCGAGACGTGGCCGGAGTTCTACGCGTCGCGCCGGGTCATGCCCTACGTACGTGCCGCGGTGCAGCGCAAGGCGCTCACGAAGGAGCAGGCCGGCACCATCGAGCGCACGATGGGCCGCATCCGTGAGATCGCCGGGCCGGCCGAGCCCCCCGCCCGCATCCACGGCGACCTGTGGTCGGGCAACGTCGTGTGGGGCACCGACGGACAGGCCTGGGTCATCGACCCGGCCGCGCACGGCGGGCACCGCGAGACCGACCTGGCCATGCTGTCGCTGTTCGGGCTGCCTCACCTTCAGCGGGTGCTCGAGTCCTACGAGGAGCAGGCCCCGCTCGCCGACGGGTGGCAGGCCCGCGTCCCGCTGCACCAGCTGCACCCGCTGCTCGTGCACGCCGTGCTGTTCGGCGGCACCTACGGCGCCCGCGCCACCGCCGCCGCGCAGGCCGCGCTCCACCCGCCCACCGACTGACCGCACCCGCGGTCCGCCGCAGGACTCGACGGCGAACTCAGCCGATTCTCACCAGGGTTGGGCACACTGGACCCATGCGCATCCTGGTGGTCGACGACGACCGCGCCGTCCGTGACTCGCTGCGACGCTCGCTGGAGTTCAACGGCTACACCGTCGAGCTCGCCTCCGACGGCGCCGAGGCGCTCGCCGTGGTCCCCCGCACCGACCCCGACATCATCGTCATGGACGTCATGATGCCGCGGCTCGACGGGCTCGAGGCCACCCGTGCGCTGCGCAGCGCGGGCAACGACGTGCCGATCCTCGTGCTCACCGCGCGCGACGCCGTGAGCGACCGCGTCGACGGCCTCGACGCGGGCGCCGACGACTACCTGACCAAGCCGTTCGCCCTCGACGAGCTGCTGGCCCGCGTGCGCGCCCTGCTGCGTCGCTCGGCCCGCCAGGCCGAGCTCGAGGCCGACGAGCAGCCGCTGGAGTTCGCCGACCTGACCCTCGACCCGGTCACCCGCGACGTGACCCGCGGCGAGCGCGCCATCTCCCTGACCCGCACCGAGTTCGCCCTGCTCGAGCTGTTCATGCAGCGCCCGAAGCGCGTGCTGGAGCGGTCGTACATCCTCGAGGAGGTGTGGGGCTTCGACTTCCCCACCACCGCCAACTCGCTCGAGGTCTACGTCGGCTACGTGCGCCGCAAGCTCGAGGCCGAGGGCGAGGCGCGGCTCCTGCACACCGTGCGCGGCGTGGGCTACGTGCTGCGCGAGACGCCGCCCTGATGACGGCCTCGTCCCCCGACGCCTCCCGTCCCGCCACGACGAGCGTCCGTCCCTCGGGGGCCGGCGCGGCGAGCGGTGACACCTCGCCCGCCGAGGAGACCTCGCGGACGACCGGCGTGGTCGACGCGGCCAGGCGGCGGATCCACCCGTACACCGCGCGGGCCTCGCTGGCCCTGCGCGTCGCTCTTCTCACCACGGGCGCGGTCGCCGCGGTGCTGGCCGTCGCGAGCGCCACGGTCTACATCACGGTGCGGGCCGAGCTGGAGGGCTCGCTCGACGCCTCGCTGGTGAAGCGGGCCGACGCGGCCGTGTCGGCCGGCTACTCCCCGTCGTCGATGTCGGCGGCCGACGTCGACCTGCTCTCGGTGTTCGGGATCCGGTTCATCTCCGTCGAGGGCGGCAAGATCTTCACGGCGCAGACCCGCTCGAACGTGCCCTACGACCAGCGCGAGATCGCCGTGTCGCTGGGCGAGGAGACGACGTCGCAGCGCACGGCCCGCATCGGTGGCGTGCCGTACCGCATCGTGGCCGTCCAGGCCGGACCCGGGCAGGCCCTGGTGCTGGCGCAGTCGATGGAGTCCACCCAGCGCTCGCTCGATCGGCTGCAGCTGATCCTGCTGCTCACGAGCGCCGTCGGCATCCTCGTGGCCGGCGTGGCGGGCTGGGTGGTGGCCACCAACGGGCTGCGGCCGGTCCGCCGGCTCACCGCCGCCACCGAGCGCGTGGCCCGCACCGCGGAGCTGAAGCCGATCGAGGTCACCGGGTCCGAGCACGACGAGCTGGCCCGGCTCACGTCGTCGTTCAACCAGATGCTCATGGCGCTCGACGCCTCGCAGCAGCGCCAGCGCCAGCTCGTCGCCGACGCGGGCCACGAGCTGCGCACCCCGCTGACCAGCCTGCGCACCAACATCGAGCTGCTGGGCCAGGCCACCGAGCGGCAGGACCGCACCCTGAGCCTGGAGCAGCGTCGCGAGATCATGGACGACGTGCGGGCCCAGCTGGGCGAGCTGACCACCTTGGTCGGCGACCTGGTCGAGCTGGCGCGCGACGAGCCCCTGCACCGCGCCCCCGAGCCGCTCGACCTGGTCGACGTGGTGGAGCAGGCGCTGGAGCGGGTGCGACCCCGCTCGACCGGCCTGACCTTCGACGTCCGCCTGGAGCAGTGGGACGTGATCGGCGAGGCCCACGTGCTCGAGCGCGCCGTGACCAACCTCCTCGACAACGCGGTCAAGTGGAGCCCGGACGGCGGCAGGGTCACCGTGGCCCTGCACGAGGGCGTGCTGACCGTCCGCGACGAGGGTCCGGGCATCGCCGCGGAGGACCTGCCGCACGTGTTCGACCGGTTCTTCCGCTCCACCGAGGCGCGCACCATGCCGGGGTCGGGGCTGGGTCTGTCGATCGTGCAGCAGGCGGCGGTGCGCCACGGCGGTGCCGTGCACGCTGAGTCGCCCGAGAGTGGCGGCACGGTCGTCACGTTCTCGCTGCCGTCGGCGGCCGAGCGCGGCGACGACACGCCGCTCTGACCTGCGGCGTCGGGCCACAGGAACCGCGATCTTCTTCCGCCGCTCACACGCGCCGCTCAGCGCGCTCTCAGTGATCGGGGAGAATGTTGTTCCATGACCGACCAGAACGATCCCTTCGCCGATCGCCCCTACTCCCCCCCGACGCAGCGCGGGGCCGGCGATGCGCCCTCCTCGGGCGCGGAGGGCACCCCTGGCGCTGCCCCCGAGCAGCACCTTCCCCAGCAGCCCGCTGACGCTCAGATCACGCCCGAGCAGGCGACCGGTGAGCCGCAGGCCGGTGGCCACCCGGCCGACCACGAGCCGACGGTGCAGACCCCCGTCGAGCACGGCTCGACCCCGGACCGCACCACTGAGCAGCCCACCACCGGGCAGCCCACGACCGAGCAGCCGGTGGCCTCGACCCCCGACCGCACCGGCACCCCGGTCCCCCCGGAGTATGCGCACCGCTACGAGGCACCCGCCGCGCCCGCGGCCGGCCACCCCGGAGCCGAGCCCACCGTCGTGCTCCCGGCCGGCGCCGGTGGCGGCCAGCAGCCGCCCTTCGCCGAGCACACCGCGCCGGCGGACAAGCCCCGACGTCGACCCCGCCGGGCCGTGGCCGGCGTCGCCGCCATCGCGCTGCTGGCCGCAGCCGCCGGAGCCGGCGGCGCCGCCCTCTACGACCAGCTCGGTGCCGGCGACTCCGGCACGAGCCCGGTGGTCAGCTCGCTCGACTCGACCAGCGGGAGCGACCAGGCCACGAGTGGCCAGGTCGAGAAGGTCGCGAAGGCCGTGCTGCCGTCCGTGGTCCAGATCAACGTCTCCGGTGGGTCGGAGGCCGGGTCCGGCACGGGCATCGTCATCAGCAGCGACGGCAACATCCTGACCAACAACCACGTCGTGGAGGCGGCCGCCGAGCAGGGCACCATCACGGTGGCCTTCAGCGACGGCACCACGTCCAAGGGCACGATCGTGGGCCGCGACCCGAAGACCGACCTCGCCGTGGTGAAGGTCGAGCGCGACGGCCTCACCCCGGCCACGTTCGGCAAGTCGTCCGACCTCGCGGTCGGCGAGGAGGTCGTGGCGATCGGTTCGCCCTTCGGGCTCGAGAGCACCGTCACGAGCGGCATCGTGAGCGCGCTCAACCGTCCCGTCTCCTCCTCAGACGGCTCGGGCCAGAACACCACCGTGTTCCCCGCCGTGCAGACCGACGCCGCGATCAACCCGGGCAACTCCGGCGGACCGCTCGTCGACCTCGAGGGTCGCGTGGTGGGCATCAACTCCGCCATCCGCTCGGGTGGCACGACCGCCGCGAGCGCCGGTTCCATCGGCCTGGGCTTCGCCATCCCGATCGATCTCGCCAAGAGCGTGGCCGACCAGCTGGTCAAGGGTGAGAAGGTCGAGCACGCCCTCATCGGCGTCACCGTCCGTCCTGCCGTCGACAGCGACGACATCACCGGCATCGGTGCCGAGATCACCGAGGTCAACCCCGACAGCGCCGGCGCCGAGGCCGGTCTGGAGCAGGGCGACATCGTGACCGCCATCAACGGCCAGCCCGTCGGCAGCTCCGACGCGCTCGTGGCCGGCATCCGCGGCTACCGCCCCGGCGAGAAGGTCACGCTGACCTACCTGCGCGACGGCAAGAAGGCCGAGGCGGAGGTGACCCTCGCCTCCGACGGTGGCGAGACGAGCGACTGACGCTCCCCCGATCGGCGGCGCGCCCCTCCCCCCGAGCACTGCGCCGCCCTGCTCCTCCCCGGAACGCGGCACCTGCGTCCGGGGAGGAGCCATGTCTGGCGGCATCTCAGGCCTACGTGTCCGAAAACCGCGCGACGTCAAGGTCCTGCCAGCCCTAGCGTGGAGGCATGACCGTCTCCCCCGTGACCGAACGCGTGACCGAGCGGGACTGGTCGGTGGCCGCGCTCGCCGTCACCGTGGTGCTGTGGGCGTCGGCGTTCGTCGGCATCCGCGCCGTGGCCGACGTCTTCGAGCCCGGTCCGCTGAGCCTCGGTCGGCTGCTCGTGGGAGCGCTCGCGCTCGTGGTGATCGCCCGGCCGTGGCGTCACCGCCTGCCGCGCGGACGCACCCTCGGACTGGTCGTCGTCTACGGCGTGCTGTGGTTCGGTGCCTACAACGTGGCCCTCAACGCCGGGGAGACCTACCTCGACGCCGGCACCGCCGCGCTCGTCGTGAACATCGGGCCGATCCTCATCGCGCTGCTCGCCGGGATCGTGCTCAAGGAGGGATTCCCACGTCCGCTCGTGGTCGGCATGGCGATCGCCTTCGCCGGCGTGGTGCTCATCGCCACCAGCACGCGTCACGACACGGCGGTCGAGACGGCCAGCGCCACCGGTGTGCTGCTGTGCGTCGCCGCCGCGGTGCTCTACGCCGTCGGCGCCCTCACCCAGAAGCCGACGCTGCGGACCGTCGCTCCGGCCATGTCGGTGTGGATGGCGTGCACCATCGGCGCCGTGGTCTGCGTGCCGTTCGCGCCGGGCCTCGTGGACCAGCTGGGGTCGGCGTCGAGCGGTGACGTGGCGTGGCTCGTCTACCTGGGGGTCTTCCCCACCGCCATCGGGTTCACGACGTGGTCGTACGCGCTGCGCCGGCTCAGTGCCGGCTCGGTCGCGTCGACGACCTACCTCGTGCCGGCCGTCGCGACGCTCATCTCGTGGGCGCTCCTGGGCGAGGTGCCGGCGCCCCTCGCGTTCGTGGGCGGCGCGTTGTGCCTGGCCGGCGTGGCCGTCACCCGCCTGCGTCCTCGACGTGCGCACGTGGGCTGATCATCGCACCCTGAGGTCATGACGAAGAACATCCAGGTCGGTGATCGGGTCAGCTGGGACAGCCCGCAGGGCCGCACGCAGGGCAAGGTCGTGGAGCGCAAGACCAAGGACTTCCAGCTCGACGGCCGGCAGTGGAAGGCGAGCGATGACGAGCCGAAGCTCGTCGTCGAGAGCGAGAAGACCGGCGCGAAGGCGGCCCACGAGCCGTCGGCGCTGAACAAGCTGAAGAGCTAGCCGCGCGACCCCCGCCCCCGCCCGCGCCGACAGCTCAGCCGAGCAGGTCGAGGACCAGGTCGCGGAGGATGGCGAACCCGCGCTGGGTCAGCACCGACTCGGCGTGGAACTGGATGCCGTGGAAGTGCGGACCGGCCACGTGGTGGATGTCGCCGGTCGCCTCTTCTCGCTCCACGGAGACGCCTGCGGGCAGGCCCGCCGCACCGACGCGGGCCACGAACGTGTTGTAGAAGCCCACCGTCTCCGGTCGGCCCAGCACGTCGAGCCGCGACTGCGTGCCCTGGAAGACGATGTCCTTGAAGTCGACGACGAGGCCGAGGTTGCGGCTCAGCACCTGGTGACCCAGGCACACCGCGAGGAACGGCTGCTCCGAGGCGAGCAGGTCGACCACCACGTCGTCGAGGACCGCGATCTTGGCGTCGCCGACGTCGCGCGGGTCGCCCGGGCCCGGACCGACGACCACGAGGTCGTACTCGTCGAGCGCACGCCCGCCCTCGACCCAGGCGCGGTAGGCGTCGTGGCGCACGACGTCGGTGCTCATGCCCAGCACGCCGAACACGTGCGACAGCATGTTGACGAAGTCGTCCTCGCCGTCGACCACCACGACCCTGCTGCCCTGCAGCGACGGCTCGGGCGCGGCACCGGACTGGTCCGACAGCCAGAACTGGCTGAGCCGGGCGTTGCGCTCGCCGAGGGCGATGAGCACGTCGTCCTCCCGGGTGAACGCGTCGAACGTGTCGGGCGCGCCGCCCGTGGCGGGGGCCGGCGCGTCGACGAGGCCGAACGCGCTCAGCACGCCCGAGGCCTTGGCCCACGTCTCGGCGGTCTCGTAGTCGGGGTCGGAGTCGCGCACGAGCGTGGCCCCGGCGGTGACCTTCAGGTTGCCCCCGAGGTCGACGTCGGCCGTGCGGATGAGGATGGGCGCGTCGGCGCGCTGCAGCCCGTCGGCGTCGCGGCCCACGAGGGCGGCCACCGACGCGTAGTAGCCGCGGCCGTGCGCCTCGTACTGCTCGATGAGCCGGCAGGCGTTCTCCACGGGGCTGCCCGTGACCGTGGCGGCGAACATCGAGTCGCGCAGCACGGCGCGCACGTCGCGGTCCGTGCGACCGGCGAGCAGGTACTCGGTGTGCACGAGGTGGCTCATCGGCTTGAGGTACGGCCCCAGCACGAGACCCCCCTCGTGGCAGATGTCGCACATCATCTTGAGCTCCTCGTCGACGACCATGAAGAGCTCGTAGATCTCCTTCTCGTCGCGCAGGAACTCCAGCAGGGCCGACGTCTTCTCGGCGTGGGTCGTGAGCCCCTTGGTGCGGAACGTGCCGCTGATCGGGTTCATCCGCACCTGGCCGGCCTCGACGCTCACGTGCCGCTCGGGGCTCGCGCCGATGAGGTAGCGGTCGCCGGTGAAGATGCAGAACGTCCAGAACGCACCGCGCTCGCGCTCGAGCAGCCGACGGAACACGGCCAGCGCGGCGTCGTGGCCCCAGTCGGCGACCTTCGCCCGGTAGTGCCGCCCGATCACCAGGTTGGCACCCTCGCCGCGGCCGATCTCGTCGTCGATGATCTGGCGCACCATCGAGGCGTAGTCGGCGTCGGACGTCTCGAAGCCGCCGCGGTCGGCCAGCTGCACGCCGCCGTCTGGCAGCGTCGGCAGCAGGTCGGCCAGCGGGACCTCGTGGAGGACGTCGGCGCTCACCACGCGCAGGGGGGTGCCGTCGTCGTGCGCGGCGAACCCGCGCTCACGGGCCTGTCGGAACGGCACCAGCACCAGGTGGTCCCACACTCCGCCACCAGCCGCCCGCGGCCCGGCACCCCCGCCGAGCCGGTCGGGGACACCGGCCGACAGGGGCACGTCGGCCAGGTCCTCGACGTCCTCGAAGGCGCCACCGAGGAGGGTCACCGTGTCGCTGTCGCGCACACGGATCAGCGCGAACGCGGCCTGCTGCTGGAGCTCGCCGACGAGCGGGTGGGTCATGGTGTGTCCTTCGGGTCGCCTCGGCCGACGCCGGGACGGAGAACGCCCAGACCGCTCGGCTGAGGGGTCTGGGCGTGGGTCGCGTCGAGGCCTCCTCTAGAGGAGGCGCCACCAGGGGGTGGGAACGACGATCATGGCGCCAGCGTAGTGCCTCGGCTGCGGGGACGGCTGTCACCCTTGCCAGACTGTGCGACGTGGAGCCCTTCGAGATCGACGTCGACCTGATCCGCCGCGACCTCGCGCAGCTCGTCAGCTACCCCAGCGTGGGCGGCAGCGAGTCCGAGGCGTCGGTGCAGCGCTGGTGCGCCGCGACCCTGCAGGGACTGGGGCTCGACGTCGACCTCTGGCCGATCGACCTGGCCGCGCTGCGCGCCGACCCCGACTACCCGGGCGAGGAGGTCGAGCGCGACGAGGCCTGGGGCTGCGTGGGCCTCGGCGCGGGTGCCGGGCCCCGGGCGGCGGACGGCACTGACGGCGCCGGCGTCCCGAACCTCGTGCTCAACGGTCACGTCGACGTCGTGCCACCCGGCGACCCGGACTGGTGGACCGCCCACGACCCCTGGTACCTGCAGGAGGCCGACGGCCGCTGGTACGGGCGCGGCACCTGCGACATGAAGGGCGGCGTGGTCGCCATCCTCGCGGCCGTGCGTGCCGTCGGCGACCGCCTGACCAAGCCCTTCGCCGTGCACGTCGTGGTCGGCGAGGAGGACGGCGGCATCGGCACCTTCGCCACGCTGCGCCGCGGCCACACGGGTCTGGCCTGCCTCATCGCCGAGCCGACGGCGGGCTCGATCGTGTCGGCCAACGCCGGGTCGCTCACGTTCCGGCTCGAGCTGCGCGGCCGGGCCACGCACGGGTCGCGCGCCGGGCACGGCGTCAGCGCGGTCGACCTCTTCGAGCGCGTGCACGAGGCGCTGCGTCGACTCGACGCCGAGCGCAACGTCGACCCGCCGGCACCGTTCACCGACCGCCCGTGGCCTCTGTCGGTCGGCATCGTGCAGGCCGGCGACTGGGCCAGCACCGTGCCCGACCTGCTCGTCGCGGAGGGCCGGTTCGGGGTCATGCCCGGCGAGTCCTTCGTCGACGCCATGGCCACGTTCGAGGCGGCCGTCGCCTCCGTTGACGACCCGTGGCTGCGCGAGCACCCGCCGCAGGTCACGTGGCCCGGCGGTCGGTTCGCAGCCGGCTCGCTGCCCGACGCCCATCCGTTCGGCGACTCGGTGCGTGACGCCGCGGTGGCCGCCGGGGCCGAGGCGCCGCCGTTCGTGGGCGCCCCGTACGGCTCCGACCTGCGCCAGTACGCCGCCGCCGGCATCCCCACCGTCCAGTTCGGTCCCGGCCACATCGAGCACGCCCATGCGGTCGACGAGTACGTGCCGATCGACGAGGTCGTGCTCAGCGCCCGGGCCTACGCGCACCTGCTCCTGCAGCACTGCAGCTGACCTGCGGGAGGTCTCGACCTGCCGGTGCGCGGCCGCGCGAGGCTCGACCTTGCTGGTGCGCAGCCGCGGCTCGCGCCGGGTGCGGCCCCGGAGGGCCTCGACCGGGCGGCTGGCGGCGCGGTCGCTCGAGCCCTCGTCCTGCGGCCTGGGTGGGCGGTAGGTGACGAGAGGAACGGAGGGGCGGCGGTAGGTGGCACGCACTTCCCGGGCCTCGGCGGTAGGTGTGGCGCGGAAAGCGAGCGTGTATCCGCGCGCCACCTACCTTCCCGACGCATGAAGCGCGCGCCACCTACCTCCACCGCCCACGACCCGCCGCAGTCCGAGAACCCAGCCGACCATGGCGCCGGCCGCCCGGTCGAGGCCTCTTGGAGACCGGCACCTACGCGAGCCGAGGCAACGCGACGGCGAACCCAGGCCAGCGCCGAGCCGTCAGTCCTGGACGGCCTTGGCCACGGTGACGCAGGTCGTCGACCAGTCGCGGTCCCCCGTCGTGAGCGGTCGGCCGAGGCGCTGCGCGTCCTGGACCGCCCAGAGTGCGTTGTGCATCATGCGGACGACGACCCAGTCGCGCGCCCGGTCCTCGTCGAGGCCCGCCGCGTCGACCACGGTGTGGAAGCGTCGACGGACCGCGAACCGGACGTCGCGAGCCGCGAGCACCTCGTCCCAGCGGTTCCACAGCAATGGGGCCGGCTCGTAGTGCGGGTCGCCGCTGATGCCCTTCGGGTCGATCGCCAGCCATGGTTCACGCAGGTCCGCCTCAGCCGGCGCTCCACGACGCGAGGCGAGGACGTTCGCGTCGTGCAGGTCGGTGTGCACCGCCACGCCGTCGGTGTCCGGGTCGGCCGCGAGGTCGCGCCCGAGCGAGACGGCCTGCTGCACGAGACGTCGCGGCGCCGGGACCGTGGCCTCCGCCGCGGCGAGCTCGTCGGTCCAGCGGGCGACCAGCGACGACAGCGCGACGAGCCGACGCGGCGCGGGCCGGTGCAACGTGCCGTAGAGCCCGGCGACCACCTCGCACGCCTCCAGCACCGGGAGCGACGACAGTGCGGCGGGGCCGGCGCGCTCCAGCAGGAGCGCCCCGCGGGCCGGGTCGGCACGGAGCATCCGCACCGCACCGCGGCCGTCCCAGGTCGACAGCGTCAGGTGCTCGTGCCGGGTCTCCTCGTCGACGAACCCGACCTTGAGCACGGCCTCGACCCCGTCGGCGGTCCGCACCGGCAGCACGAGCGCGCACTCACCGTGCATCGCCTCGCCGTCGCGCCGCACCGTCCACTCCGCCAGCAGCGTCTCGACGGTCCGGGGCAAGGCCTCCACGAACGTGGCCCACTCCGGCCCGCGGTCGGCGAAGGCCAGGACGTCCGGCGGGAGCGCGATCACGCCTCCAGACAACCACCCGGCGCCCACCGCGGGTCACGGCTGGACGGGCGCCTCCGGGTCCTCCTCGTCGGCGGTCGGGTCCTCCGTGGGATCCGGCTCGGCCGGCGTCGGAGCCGACGTGAGCGGCAGCGGCGTGTAGTCGCCGACGTCGATCACGCCGGCGGGCGTGAAGGTGACGACCTGCAGACCGACCGGCGCACCGTCGGCGTCGAAGGTGACGAGCGTGACCTGGGCGTCGCGGCGCAGGCTGCTGCCCAGCGCGATCGGCAGCACCGCGCCGCCGGTCGAGCCGGTGGTGAGGCGTGTGGTCGTGGCACCGTCCGGACCCGCGATCGCCTTCGGCCCCACCTGGTAGTGCAGGTGGCCGGTGAGCACGAGGTCGACGCAGCCGCTGCCGGCCACCTCCTTCGCCGACGCCCACGAGTGCACCGCGAGCACGCCCACCCGCTCGCCTCGTTCGTCGGACTCGCACGCCACGTCGCGCAGGGCGGTGTCCTGGTCCGACAGCGCGGAGTCGCGGGTGGCCGCGTCCTCGGTGTAGCCGGTGATCTTCGTGCCGCGCGGGTCGGTCTCGCCCAGGAAGCGCACCCCGCCGACCTCGACGGGCTCGGCGTCGAGCACGGTGAAGCCGTTCTTGCGCATCTGCTCGACCGTGGGGTCGGCATCGTGGTTGCCGCCGACGGCCACGACGTCGAAGCCGTCGAACTCGCGGGCGAGGGAGTTGATGCTGAAGTTCTCCCACTCCCCGCCCTGCGACGTGTCGTCGCCGAGGTCGATGAGGAGCTCCGCCTGCGCCTGGTCGGCGATGCGGCGCGCGACCGGGTCCATGCCGATGTTGTCGTGCCGGTCGGTGACGACCAGGGCCGTCTTCTCGCCCACCTCGGGCCGGCGCACGCTCACCTGCTGGGCCTGCTCCTCCAGCGCGCCGTAGAAGCTGACGGAGTCCTGGTAGAGGTAGAGCGCGCCCTCCACGAGGGCCCGGCTGCTCGTCGTGGCGCTGCCCTGCGCCAGCTCGAGCCGGTCGAGCACCGGGTCGGCCGGCAGCTGGGGGAAGACCTCGCGCACGCTCGACCACGTCTGCTCGGGAGCGTCGTCCTGGCGCTCGGGAAGGGTCACCAGCACCAGGGAACCGACCACCACGACCGACGTCGCGACCGCACCCGCCACCTGGCCGCGCGACGGCTGCACGGCGTCGCGGCGGATCCGGCGACGTCGGTCCTCGCCGACCGCCCGCCACGCCAGCACCACCACGGTGACGGCCAGCACGCCGACACCGACGCCACGCAGCGCCGCCTCGGCAGCCATGTCGGTCACGGCTGCCGTGACCTCGCGGATCTCACCCTGGGGCTGCGCCGCGATCGCGGCGTCGCGCTGCAGCAGCTCCTCCAGGCCGACGGCGTCGGAGTCGCCCAGGCGGATGTCGACACCGAGGCCGACGGGTGCATCGACGTCGACCCGGGCCTTCGGCAGCAGCGGCCCGAAGTCGAGGGTCGCGTGCCCGTCGAACGCCGGGCTGACCACCGCCTGGTGCGCGCCGATCGTGAGGTGCCGCTCGCTGTGCACGAACGTCGAGGACGCGACGGGGAGACCGGCCAGCACGGCCACCGCCAGCAGGGCCACTCCGACCAGGATCCTTCGCACGGCACCACCCTAGGAGGGACGTGCCGGTCCCACGGGCCTAGGCCATCCGTTTCGGACAGTTCCGGGGCACTGTCGGGGTCCGGACCGCCCCGGAAGTGTCCGAGACGGAGGGACTCAGGAGACGCGGGAGAGCCAGGTCTGCGTCGTGCCGACGGTGGTGAGCAGCTGGGTGGCGCGAGTCAGGACGACGTAGAAGGTGCGCCAGCCGGCCTCGGACTCGGCGACGATCGCGTCGGGCTCGACCACCACCACGGCGTCGAACTCCAGGCCCTTGGTGTCGAGCCCGTCGAGCACCCGCAGCCGGTCGTGTGCGGCGAGCTCGCCGGCGAGCCGCTCCCGCAGACGGGGCAGGTCGGCGCGGGCGGCCACGACCGCCACCGTGCCCTCGACCCGCTCGAGCATCGTGGCGACCTCCGCGGCGGTCGCGTCGAGCAGCACTGCGTCGGCCACCCACTCGTGACGCGGCGCCTCCCCCGTCTTGCGCACCGCCTCGGCGAGGTCGGCGCCGGGGATCGCGACCTGGGCCACGTCGGCCGCGAGCTCGTAGATCTCCGCGGAGTTGCGGTAGTTGGTCGACAGCCGGAACCGGTGCTCGGGCTTGCCCTCCAGCGCGGTGGACCGGGCGGCCGCGGCTTCCTCGGGGTGCGGCCACGACGACTGGGCGGGGTCGCCGACGATCGTCCAGCTGGCGTACCGACCGCGACGTCCGAGCATGCGCCACTGGAGGGGCGACAGGTCCTGGGCCTCGTCGACGAGCACGTGGGCGTACCCGTCGTCGTCGATGCTGGTGGTGGAGCGCAGCTCGTTCTCGACCTCGCGCTCACGTCGCTCGAAGCTCATCAGCTGGCGCGGGACGTCATGGTCGTCGTCGTCCTCCGGCGGGACCTCGCCCACGAGGTAGCGCAGCTCGTCGATGAGCGGCACGTCCTCGATGGCCGGCACGCCCGCCTGCCACGACGCGACCATGGCGTCGAGCTCCTCGGCCGAGAAGGCGCCGTTGGCCAGCTCGCGCACCCGTCGGGGCAGGGTGCGCCACAGCTCGACGGCCTCGACGGGCGGCCACCAGGCCTCCACGAAGTCGACGTAGCGGTAGTCGGTCGTGAGCGTGTCGAGGAAGCCCTCCTCGCCCTTCTCGAGCGCCCGCTCGCCCTCGACCTGCTGCCACAGGGCGCGCGCCACGGCGGCCGGGGCCTTCGCGTAGGCGCGGTTGCGCGGCAGGTTGGCCAGCAGCCCGCGCCGGATGTTCGCCAGCTTCTTGGCGTCGAGGACGAGCACGTCGTCCTTGTAGAAGTAGCGGAACGACGTGGGCTCGCCCGGCTGGGGCGACGTGGCGAGCCGGCGCAGCACCGGCAGCATGCGCGACGAGCCCTTCGCGGCGGCGGCCTTGGGCTCGTCGTGCTGCAGCGCCCGAAGCCCGTCGACGACCTCGCCGAGCGAGCGCAGCGTGACGGCCGTCTCGCCGAGGCTCGGCAGCACCCGCTCGATGTAGTTCATGAACACCGACGAGGGCCCGACGACGAGCACGCCGCCGGACTCGAAGCGTCGCCGGTCGGTGTACAGCAGGTAGGCGGCGCGGTGCAGCGCCACGACGGTCTTGCCGGTGCCCGGGCCGCCGCCGATGATCGTGGCGCCGCGGCTGGGCGCCCGGATGGCCTCGTCCTGCTCCTTCTGGATGGTCGCGACCACGGAGTGCATGGTGCTGTCGCGGGCGCGCGAGAGGCTGGCCAGCAGCGCGCCCTCGCCCACCACGACCATGTCGTCGGGGGCGTTGTCGCCGTCGAGCAGGTCGTCCTCGACCCCCACCACGGTCTTGCCCGAGCTGCGGAGCACCCGGCGACGCACGACGCCGGACGGCTCCTGCGCGGTGGCCTGGTAGAACAGCGCCGCCGCAGGGGCGCGCCAGTCGATGAGCAGGATCTCGCGGTCGGCGTCGCGCACGCCGATGCGGCCGATGTAGCGCGCCTCCCCGTCGAGCAGGTCGAGCCGGCCGAACACGAGACCGTCGTGGGCGGCGTTGAGCGCCGTCAGCCGGCGCGTGGCCTGGAAGACCATCGCGTCACGCTCGACGAGGCCGCCCTCGTTGCCGACGTGGCCACGCGCGAAGCCCTCGGTGACGAGTGACTGGGCCACCTTCGTCGACTCGTCGAGACGGCCGTACACGACGTCGACGTACGCCTGCTCCGCCGCGATCTCGGCGGCGGCCTGCTGCTCGGAGGACACGCTTTCCTCGGCTCTCGTGGGTCTTTCTGCGAACTACCCATCCTAACGACCTGGGCGCCCAGGCATTCCCTCAGCCCGCAGGTGTTGGCCGAAACGTCACCCACCGCGGCGCAGGCTCAGCGCTTGCGCTGCAGGAAGGCCGTCATCGCCTCGCGGGCCTCGTCGCTGCCGAACAGGCGCGCGGACTGCGCGGCCACGTCGGCACCGAGCGCGTCGATGCGCGCCACGAGGTCGTGGTTCAGCAGCCGCTTGGTCTCGCGCAGCCCCTGCGGGTAGCCCTGCACCAGGTCGGCCAGGACCGACCCGACCGCGTCGGCGAGGTCGGCGTCGGGCACGGCCCGGGTGACCAGGCCGGCGGCCTGCGCCTCCTGGGCGCCGAAGGTGCGACCGGTGAGGAACAGCTCGGCCGCGGCCCGGTCGGAGAAGCGCTCGAGCAGCGTGAGCGAGATGACCGCGGGCGCCAGCGCCAGCCGGACCTCCGTGAGGGCGAAGGTGACCGACTCCGCCGCGACGACCACGTCGGCTGCTCCCACGATGCCGAGGCCCCCGGCCCGCACCGGGCCGGCCAGCTCGACCACGACCGGCGTCCCGGCGGTCGCGATCTGGCGCTGCAGCGCGACGATGGCCCGCGCGCCCTCCTCCATGCCGCCGCTCGCGGCCTCCGAGAGGTCGGCCCCCGAGCAGAACACACGGTGCGCGGACCGGACCCGGATCGCCCGGACCGCCGGGTCGGCGTCGGCGCGCTCGAGCCGGTCGGCCAGCTCGGTGACCAGCTGCCGGCTGAGCGCGTTGCGGTTGTGCTCGCTGTCGAGCGTGACCGTGGCGACCGCGTCGGCCACCTCCAGGTGCACCAGCTCTGCCATGACCGCTCCTCTCAGTAGGACTTGGGCAGGCCCAGGGAGAACTGGGCCACGAAGTTGAGCGCCATCTCCTTGGACACGGGGGCGATGTTGCTGAGCCGCGACGAGGCGACGGCCTGCACGAGGCCGTACTCGAGCGCCAGGCCGTTGCCGCCGTGGGTCTGGATGGCCTGGTCGACGGCCTTCGCCGCGGCCTCGCCGGCAGCCACCTTCGCCATGTTGGCCGCCTCCCCGGCGCCCATCAGGTCGCCGGCGGCGTAGAGCGCGGCAGCCTTCTGGGTGAGCAGGCGCGCCATCTCGACGTCGATGTGCAGGCGGGCGAGCGGGTGGCTGATGGCCTGGTGGGCGCCGATCGGCTTGCCCCACACCTCGCGCTCCTTGGCGTACGCCACCGCCTTGCGGATGGCCCAGCGGGCTGTGCCCGTGGCCATCGACGCCGCCATGATCCGCTCGGGGTTGAGACCCGCGAAGAGCTGCTCCAGACCGGCGTCCTCGTCGCCGACCAAGGCATCGGCGGGCACCCGCACGTCGTCGAAGAACAGCGTGAACTGCTTCTCCGGGCTCACGACGCCCATCTCGATCTGCTGCTTCGTGAAGCCCTCGGCGTCCGTGGGCACCATGAACAGCGCGGGCTTGAGCTTGCCGGTGCGGGCGTCGGAGTAGCGCGCGACGACCAGCAGGTGGCTGGCCTCGTCGACGCCGGAGATGTAGGTCTTGGTGCCGTTGAGCACCCACGTGCCGTCGTCGTCCTTCCGGGCGTTCGTGACGATGTTGTGGGAGTTGGAGCCGGCGTCGGGCTCGGTGATGGAGAAGGCGTACGTGGCGGTGCCGTCGGCCAGACCGGGCAGCCAGCGCTCCTTCTGCTCCTGCGTGCCGTACTGCGCGATGGTCGTGCCGACGATCGCCGGGCTGACCACCATGAGCAGAAGCGGGCAGCCCGCCGTGGCCAGCTCCTCGCACACGGCCGCGAGGTCGCCGATGTCGCCGCCACCACCGCCGAACTCCTCGGGGATCGAGACGCCGAGGTAGCCGTTCCGGCCGGCCTCGGCCCACAGCTCGGTGGTCTTGCGTCCCTCCGCCGCGGTCTCGTGGAAGTACTTCTCGCCGTACTTGGCGCCCAGGGACGCGACGGCCTTGCGCAGCTCCTGGCGCTCCTGGGTCTCGGTGAACTGGCTCATGGGAGTTTCCCTTCGATGGTTTCGATGACGGCGAGGACCGCACCGGACTCGACCTGCTGGCCGGCCGTGACGGCGAGCTCGGTCACCACGCCGTCGACGGGCGCGGTGATGGTGTGCTGCATCTTCATGGCCTCGAGGACGACCACGACGTCGCCCTTCGTGACCTGCTGGCCGGCCTCGACGCCGACCTGCACGACGCTGGCCGGCATGGGAGCGAGGAGCGAGCCCTCGGCGACGACGTCGGCCGGGTCGACGAACGTGGGCACGACGTCGAACGACAGCGACCCGGCGGGCCCGTCCACGTCGACGGTCTCGTCGGCCACGGTCACGCGGTACGTCTCGGTGACGCCGTCGACCAGGAGCACCGCGTGCGACGGGGAGGCCTCGACCACGTCGGCCAGGTCGCTCACGAGCCGCCCGCCCTCGGCGCGGTACTCGACGACGATCTCCTCGTCGCCGACGCGGAGCCGTCGCGTGCGGGGCTGGCTGGGCACGTTGCGGAACGCGGTGGGAATGCGGCCCAGCACGGGTGAGGACGTCGACGCGGTGCGGGCCTGCGCGAGCGCGGCCGCGAGGGCTGCTCGCTGCACCGCGGCGTCGTCGAGGAGGGGCTTCGTCCAGTCGGCGATCCGCTCGGCGAGCAGGGCGGTGTGCACCCGGCCGGCGACGAACTCCTCGTCGGCCAGGACGCCGCGCAGCAGACCCACGTTGGTGGTGAGCCCGTGCACGCGCGTGCGGCGCAGGGCGTCGTCGAGACGTCGGACCGCCTGGGTACGGTCGTCGGCGTAGGCGACCACCTTGGCGATCATCGCGTCGTAGAAGTGCGTGACGACCGAGCCGGACTCCACCGCCGAGTCCGTGCGCAGACCCGGCCCGCTGGGCACCTCGAAGGTGCGCAGGGTGCCGGTCTGGGGAGCCCAGTCGTCGCCGGCGTCCTCGGCGTAGAGGCGCACCTCGATCGCGTGGCCGGTGGGTCCGGTCGGCTCGTCGGTCGGCAGCGCGTGACCCTCGGCGACCGACACCTGCAGCGCGACGAGGTCGATGCCGAACACCTCCTCGGTGACGGGGTGCTCGACCTGCAGGCGGGTGTTCATCTCCAGGAAGAAGACGCGTCCGTCGTCGGCGTGACCGTCGGACACGAGGAACTCCACGGTGCCGGCGCCGACGTAGCCCACCGCCTCGGCGGCGTTGCGAGCCGCGGTGTGCAGGGTGCGGCGGACGGCGTCGCTGAGGTTCGGCGCGGGCGCCTCCTCCACGACCTTCTGGTGCCGACGCTGGATCGAGCAGTCGCGGTCGCCGAGGATCCAGGTGGTGCCGTGCGTGTCGGCCAGCACCTGCACCTCCACGTGGCGCGCCGTGGGCAGGTACGGCTCGACGAACACGGTGTCGTCACCGAACGCCGACACCGCCTCGGCCGCGGCGGCCGTCAGCTCGCCCTCGAGGTCCTCGGAGCGCTCGACCACGCGCATGCCACGTCCACCACCACCGGCCGACGCCTTCACCAGCAGCGGGAAGTCGCCGGGCTGGGCAGTCTCGGGCTCGATGCTGAGGATCGGCACGCCCGCCTCGGCCATGATCTCCTTGGCGCGGATCTTGCTGCCCATCGCGTCGATGGACTCCGGCGTGGGGCCGATCCAGACCAGGCCGGCCTCGGCGACGGCGCGCGCGAAGTCGGCGTTCTCGGACAGGAAGCCGTAGCCGGGGTGGATCGCGTCGGCGCCGGCCCGACGCGCGGCGTCGATCACGAGGTCGGCGCGCAGGTACGTCTCCGTCGGGCTGTTGCCCACCAGGTGCACCGCCACGTCGGCCTCGGCCACGAACGGCGCGGAGGCGTCGGCGTCGGAGTGCACGGCGACGGTGCGGATGCCGAGGTCACGGCAGGTGCGGAACACCCGGCGCGCGATCTCCCCTCGGTTGGCCACCAGGACGGAACGGATCATGGAAGGACTCCTGTGCTGCTCGCTCGTGCTCAAAGCCTGAACACCCCGTAGCCGCGGGCGCCCTCGACGGGTGCGGTGTGGATCGCGGAGAGGCAGATGCCGAGGATCGCGCGGGTGTCGCGGGGATCGATCACGCCGTCGTCGTAGCCCATGCCCGACGTGAAGTAGGCGAGGGACTGCTCCTCGATCTGCTGCTCGACGTAGTCCTTGACGCCCTGGAACCCCTCGGCGTCGAACACCTGACCCTTGGACTCGGCCGACTGGCGCGCCACGATCTCCATGACGCCGGCCAGCTGCGCCGGACCCATGACGGCCGACTTCGCACCGACCCAGCTGAACATGAACCGCGGGTCGTAGGCGCGGCCGCTCATGCCGTAGTGGCCGGCGCCGTACGAGGCGCCCATGACGACCGACAGGTGCGGGACCTTGGAGTTGGAGACGGCGTTGATCATCTGGGCGCCGTGCTTGATGATGCCGCCCTGCTCGTACTCCGCGCCCACCATGTACCCGGTGGTGTTGTGCAGGAAGAGCAGCGGCGTGTCGGTCTGGTTCGCCAGCTGGATGAACTGCGCGGCCTTCTGCGCCTCGGCGCTGAAGAGCACGCCCTGGGCGTTGGCCAGGATGCCGATCGGGTAGCCGTGCAGCTGTGCGTACCCGGTGACCAGGCTCGAGCCGTACAGCGGCTTGAACTCGTCGAACTCGCTTCCGTCGACGAGCCGGGCGATGACCTCGCGCGGGTCGAACGGGACCTTGAGGTCGGTCGGCACGATTCCCAGCAGCTCCTCGGCGTCGAGCACGGGCTCGGCGTAGTCGGTGCGGGGGGCCGAGCCCTTCTTGCGCCAGTTGAGCCGCCGCACGATCTGGCGGCCGAGGCGGATCGCGTCGTGCTCGTCGACGGCCAGGTAGTCGGCCAGCCCCGACGTCTTCGCGTGCATCGAGGCGCCGCCGAGCGACTCGTCGTCGGACTCCTCGCCCGTGGCCATCTTCACCAGCGGCGGACCGCCGAGGAACACCTTCGCTCCACCGTCGACCATGACCACGTAGTCGCTCATGCCGGGGATGTAGGCGCCACCGGCGGTGGAGTTGCCGAACACGAGGGCCACGGTGGGCCGTCGGTCCTCGCTGGCGCGGGTGATGTTGCGGAAGCTCGCGCCGCCGGGGATGAAGATGTCCTTCTGCGTCGGCAGGTCGGCGCCGCCGGACTCGACCAGGTTGATCGTCGGGAGCCCGTTCTCCTCGGCGACCTGCGCCGCGCGGAACCCCTTCTTGACGGTGACCGGGTTCGACGAGCCGCCCTTCACGGTCGGGTCGTTGGCGACGATCATGCACTCGACGCCCTCGACGACGCCGATGCCGGTGACGATCGAGCCGCCGACGGTGAAGTCGGTGCCCCAGCCGGCGAGGGCGCCGAGCTCGAGGAACGGGGTGTCGGCGTCGAGCAACAGCTCGATCCGCTCGCGGGCGGTGAGCTTGCCACGGGTGTGGTGGCGCTCGACGTACTTCTCCCCGCCGCCGGCGAGCGCCTTGGCGTGCTGCTCGCCCAGGTCGGCGACACGCTCCAGCATCTGGGCGCGGTTGTCGGCGAACGTCGCCGTCGTCGGGTCGATCGTGGTCTTCACAGCAGGCCTCTCAGTAGCCCAGGAGCTTCGCGGACAGGTCCTTCATGACCTCGGTGGCGCCGCCGCCGATGCCGAGGATGCGGGCGTCGCGGTAGTGGCGGTCGATCTCGGACTCACGCATGTAGCCCATGCCGCCGAAGATCTGCACGGCCTCGTGCACCACGTGCTCGACGGCGGCCACCGAGACGTTCTTGGCGGTGACGGCGTCGAGGATGAGCGACGGGTCGGTCTTCGGCGTCTCGAGCGAGCGCTCGAGCGCCTGCCGGGTGAGGGCGCGCGCGGCCGCGGTGCGGGCGTGCATCTCGACGAGCTTGTGGCGGATCACCTGCCGGGCGATGAGCGGCTTGCCGAACGTGTCGCGCTCGCGGGCGTACGCCACGGCGAGGTCGAGCGCGCGCTGCGCCGTGCCGTACGCCTGCACGGCCAGCCCGAGCCGCTCGCCCACGAACTGCTGCATGACGAGGTAGAAGCCGCCGTTCTCCTCGCCGACCAGGTTCTCGACGGGGACGCGCACGTCCTCGAAGGCCAGCTCGGCGGTGTCGGAGCAGTGCCAGCCCATCTTCCGCAGGCTCTTGCTCACGGTGAAGCCGGGCGTGTCCTTGTCGATGACGAGCAGCGAGATCCCGGCGTGCCCCTCACCACCGGTGCGGACCGCGGTGGTGACGAAGTCCGCCCGGACGCCCGACGTGATGAACGTCTTGGCGCCGTTGACGACGTAGTGGTCGCCGTCGCGCACGGCGCGGGTGCGGATGTTCGCGACGTCGGACCCGCCGCTCGGCTCGGTCACCCCGAGCGAGCCGATCTTCTCGCCGGCCAGCGTCGGCCGGACGTAGGCGTCGATCAGCGCCGGGTCACCGGCGTCGATGATGTGCGGCACCGCGATGGAGTGGGTGAACAGGCTGGCCTGCAGACCGGTCGAGCCGCCCGCGGCCAGCATGGCCTCGGTGATGACGCACGCGTCGAGCGAGTCGCCGCCCGCGCCACCGACCTCCTCGGCGTAGCCGACCGCGAGGAACCCGGCCTTCGCGGTGGCGGCGTGCAGCTCGCGCGGGAGCTGCCCGTCGTCCTCCCACTGGGGCAGGTGCGGCACGATCTCGCGCCGGGTGAACTGCTCGACGGCCGTGCGCAGCGCCTGGCGCTCGGGGGTCGTCCACAGGTCCGTCATGGTCGGGCTCCTTCGAGGAGGGTCAGGGGGACGGCGGTCACGCGGGCGCGCAGCCACTCGCCGAGGGCCTTCGCCTGGGGGTCGAGCCGGGTCGACGACGACACGCCCTCCCCCAGCAGCCCGTGGATCACGATGTTCACGCCGCCGAGGTTCGGCAGCGGGTGCACGTCGACGTCGAGGTCGGCGGCCTCGGGCAGCATCGCCTGGACCCAGCCGGGGTTCACGACGCCGAGCAGCCACGCCACGGCGTCGTCACGTCGGGGGTGCTCCGCCGGGACCCAGAGCCCGACGTTCGCGTCGCCACCCTTGTCGCCCGAGCGCGCGTGCACGAGCTCGCCGAGCGGGACGGCGCGGGTGTCGCCGAGGTCGGGCGCCGGAGCGGGTCGGGTGGACGAGCCCTGCTCGGGATCGGCCGTGCCGGTCGGCGGGGCGATCTCCTCACGCCTTCCGTCGGGGTGCACGACCACGTGCGGCACCTCGGACTGCGGCACGTAGGCCGGGCGGTAGACGCCGAAGGGCGCGCCGCGGCCGGGCGGGGCGGTCAGGGTGAAGCCGGGGTACGACGCCAGGGCCACGTTCACGAACGCGTCGCTGAACGTGCGACCCACCGGCTCGGGCCGGGTGCTCTTGGCCACGCAGCGCAGCAACGAGGTGGCGGCGGCCTGGGTGGGCGGGTCGAACACGTCGGTGCGGTCGAGCGTCCACACCAGCGCGTCGGGCGGGTCGGACTGCAGCGCGTCGGTGACCTGGCGGCGCACCCAGGCGGCCTTCGCCTCGATGTCGAGCCCGGTGAGCAGCAGCTCCACGCTGTTGCGGAAGCCACCGATCAGGTTGAGGCAGACCTTGGTGGTGGCCGGCGGGGGCGTGCCGCGCACGCCCGCGATGCGCACGCGGTCGGGGCCGTCCTGCGTCAGCTCGACGGTGTCGAGGTGCGCGACGACGTCGGGGTTGAGGTACGCCGGGCCCTGGATCTCGTAGACCAGCTGGGCGGTGACGGTGTCGACGGTGACCGCACCACCGACCTCGCGCCCCTCGACCCCCCGCCCCTCGACGCCGGCGTGCTTGGTGACGACGCTGCTGCCGTCGGCGGCGACCTCGGCGATCGGGAACCCCAGCGGCGCGGACGTGTCGAGGCTGCGGAACCCGCTGAAGTTGCCACCCGTGGCCTGCGTGCCGCACTCGATGACGTGACCCGCCACGAGCGCGCCCGCGAGGGCGTCGAGGTCGTCGCGGCCCCACCCGTGGGCGTGGATCGCCGGGCCCATCACCACCGAGGCGTCGGTGACGCGACCGGTGACCACGACGTCGGCACCGGCCTCGAGCGCGGCGGCGATGCCGAACGCACCGAGGTAGGCGTTGACGGTGAGCGCGTCACCGGGCAGGTCCAGCTCGGCCGCGCGGGCCTTGAGGTCGTCGCCCTCCACGTGGGCCACGCGCGCGTCGAGCCCCTGGGCCGTCGCGATCTCGCGGATCCGCTCGGCGAGCCCGGCCGGGTTGAGCCCGCCCGCGTTCGTGACGACCTTGACGCCCTTCTCGAGCGCGAGCGCGAGACCGTCCTCGAGCTGGCGCACGAAGGTCTTGGCGTACCCGGTGGACGGGTCCTTCATCTGGTCCTTGCCGAGGATCAGCATCGTCAGCTCGGCCAGGTAGTCGCCGGTGAGGTAGTCCAGGTCGCCTCCCTCGAGCATCTCGCGGAAGGCCGACAGCCGGTCGCCGTAGTAGCCGGAGCAGTTGCCGATCCGGGCCGGCCGGTCGAGGGTCATGCGTCCCCGCCGTCGGTGCCCCGCTCGGCCAGGGGTCGGGGGTCGTTGCCGGGCAGCCCGGCGAACGCCTGCACGATGTCGAGCCAGTGATCGGCGTCCGCACCCTCGGCGCGCACGTCCACGTCGTCACGGTGCCGACGACGGGTGGCGAGCAGCGCGAAGTCCCACGCGTCGCCGGTCACCCGCTGCTCCGCGTCCTCGGGACCCCAGGTCCAGGTGTCGCCGCCTGGCGCGACGAGCTCCACCCGCACGTCCGACGTCGGCAGATCCTCGCCCCGCATCAGGTGGGCGAAGCCGCGGGTGCGCACGCCGATGTGGCACACGTGACGCACGCGGTCGGTGCGCGGGACGTCGACGCCGAGCGCCTCGGCCACGTCGTGCGCGTGGGCCCACGTCTCCATCACGCGAGCCGTGGCCATCGACGTGGGGCTCATGGGCGGGCCGAACCACGGCACCTTCTCGCCGGCGGGCACGGCGCGCAGCGCCTCGGCCAGACGGCGCCGACCGTCGCGCCACTCGTCGACCAGCGTCGGGACGGGCTTGGCGGCCCAGCTGTTCGCGCCGTCGTCGACGAAGCCGCTGGGGCTCTCGGCCGCGGCCTTCATCCCCGCACCGAAGGCCTCGGGGTCGGTGAGGGCCGCGAGCGAGGCCTGGTCCGTCCAGGCCAGGTGTCCCACCTGGTGCGCCACCGTCCATCCCTCGGGCGTGGTGACGGCGCCCCACTCCTGGACCGGCAGGTCGGCGACCCAGCCGTCGAGCTGGTCGCTCTCGGCCGCGAGGTCGGTCAGGACGGCGGCGAGCCGGTCGTCGGGTTCGGTCGGCGGCATGTCAGCGCTCCAGTCCGGCGTCGAGGGTGACGGCCCAGGCGTCGAGCACGGCGGCTCGACGTCGGCTGTCGTCGGTGAGGGTCCCGGCGAGGCCGAGGCCGCGCAGCAGGTCGAGCGTGGCCTGGACGAGGGCCCGGTTGCTGCCGCGGTCCTCGTCGACGCCGAGCAGGTCGACGGCGTAGGCGTGGGTCTCGCGGCCGACGCGACGCTCCAGCGGGCCGACGGCTCCGCGCAGCTCGGCGTCGGTACGGGCGGCCACCCACAGCTCGAGCGCGGCGAAGAACACCGGCGACGTGAACTGCTCGGCCAGCACGTCGAGCACGGCCCGGGTGCGGCCGACGTCGGGCAGGGCACGCACCGCGTCGGCCATGGCATGCCGGCGGCGCTCGGTCAGGTGCTCCACGGCGCCGACCACGAGGGCCTGCTTGCTCGGGAAGTGGTGCAGCTGCGCACCCCGGCTCACCCCGGCGCGCTGGGAGACGACCGTCGTCGAGGTGCCGGCCCAGCCGAGCTCCACGAGCGAGTCGACCGTGGCCTCCATGAGCCGAAGCCGCATGGCGGCGGTCCGCTCGGCCTGCGGGGTGCGGGTCGTGGTCACCAGGACATCCTGCGCCGCACCACAACAAACAGTCAAGTCTGTTTGTTAGTTCCTCGGGTGTGACGCAGTCCTGGGACGCACGCCCAGGAACAGGTCCAAGGGCCCAGGACCCGGGCGGCGCGCCGTCGATAGCCTTCGACGGCACACATCCCCCTGGAGGACCCCCATGAGCGACGACACCCCCACCAGCCCCCAGCCCACGGCGCAGCCCACACCGCCTGGGGACGGTGCCGCCGACGCCACCGTCGTGCAGCCCGCGGCGACCGGGACCGAGGGCGCGGCAGCCGGGTCCGGCGGCGCCGGCAAGAAGATCGGGTTCGGCATCGCCGGTGCCCTGGCCGTGGCCGCGATCGGTGGCGGCGCCTACGCCTTCACGCAGCTCTCCGGCGGCGGCACCCAGCCCCACGACGTGCTGCCCGCCGACACCGTCGCCTACGTGCGGCTCGACCTCGACCCGTCCGCCAGCCAGAAGGTGGACCTCTTCCGCCTGGCCAAGCGCGTGCCGGACCTGTCGAAGGAGCTGGGCATCGAGGACGAGGACGACGACCTGCGCAAGCTGGTGCTCGAGGACGCGCTCGGCGACTGCAAGGACGTCGACTACGACCGCGACGTCGAGCCGTGGCTCGGTGAGCGCATCGGCCTCGGCATCGGCTCCAACTTCGAGGACGAGGAGGAGGTCATCCGCATCGCCGTGCAGGTCAGCGACGAGGACGCTGCGAAGAAGGGCATCGCCAAGCTCTTCGCGTGCAACGACGAGGATTACGGCATCGGCTTCCTCGACGGCTACGCGATCGTCACGCCCTCCCAGAAGAGCGCCACCGCCGCCGTGAAGGCCGCGGAGAAGAAGCCGCTCGCCGACGTCGAGCAGTTCACCGCCGCGCAGGACGCGCTCGACGAACAGGGCGTGATGTCCGGCTGGGTCGACGTGAAGAGTGGTGTCGAGGCCGCGAAGAAGGCGGGCATCGACGAGGAGCTCGGCGGCGACGCGGCCGAGCTCGACCAGATCACCGACGAGGTGAGCAGCGTGGCGTTCGCGCTGAGCGCGTCGTCCACCTCGCTGCACTTCGACGCCGTCGCCCGACAGGGCGACGAGCCGAGCGAGGTCCCCGAGATCCGCGGTCTGGGCGCCCTGCCCGAGGACACCGTGGTGGGTCTGACCGTCCCCGGCGGCGGCAAGGCCGTGGAGGAGAACTGGGACGAGCTGAAGTCGGGCGTGCAGGACCTGCTCGAGCTCGGCCCGGCGCTCGGCTTCGTGCCCGGCCTGTCCGGCGGTGCCGCCGCCGGACCGGTCGGACCGCCGGTGGAGTTCGACGCGGACGCCTATGCGGCCGACCCCGAGGGCTACCAGCAGGAGTACCTCGACCAGCTCGAGCAGCAGTCGTCCGGCGGCGGCCTCGGAGGCTCGCAGGCCCCCGACGTCGAGGACACGCTGGCCGAGATCGAGCAGACGCTCGACGTGACGCTGCCCGAGGACCTCGTGACCCTGCTCGGTGACGCGTTCACCGTGTACGTCGGGTCCGAGGGTCTGGAGACCCTCGCGAGCGCCCAGGGTCCGTCCGACCCGTCCGAGGTGAGCACCGGGCTGGTCATGGAGGGCGACGAGGCCAAGGCCTCCGACCTGGCCGGGCGCCTCGTGGCGACCGTCCAGAAGCTGGCCGGCGTCGAGATCGCCACGGCCGACGGCGACGACGCGGTCTCGCTGGCCACGTCGCCCGAGGTCGCCGAGTCGCTCGTGAAGGACGGTGGCCTCGGCGGCTCCGACCGGTTCTCCTCGGTCATCGACGAGGACGCGAAGGGCGGCGGCCTGTTCGTCGACGTGAGCACCATCCTCGACACCGTCGAGAACGCCGAGCCCGACCTGGCCGAGGACGAGGTGTTCACGGGCCTGCGCAACATCGAGGCGGTCGGCATCAGCGGCACGCGCCCCGACGACGGGTACCGCGGCTTCTCGCTCGCCGTCGCGTTCACCGAGAAGAAGTAGCACCGGCACGCACGGGCTGGACAGGAGACGGGGGTGCGGCGAGGCTGACGACATGACGTCGTTCGTCTCCCACACCTCCGTCGACTGCGCCGACGCCTATGCGCTCAGCGAGTTCTGGAAGCAGGTCCTCGCCTACGTCGACGTCGAGGGCGACCCCAACGAGCCCGGCCACGAGGAGTGCATGATCCTCGACCCGGGATCAGGCCACCACCTGCTGTTCATCGAGGTGCCCGAGGCCAAGACCGTGAAGAACCGGATCCACCTCGACCTGCGACCGCGCTCGGGCACGCAGGCCGACGAGGTGGCCCGGCTGGTGTCGATCGGCGCGACCCAGGTCGCCGACCTGCGGGGCAAGTACGGCCCCGGGACGGGCTGGGTGGTGCTGGCCGACCCGGAGGGCAACGAGTTCTGCATCCTGCGCTCGGAGGCGGAGAACGCCGCGCGCGACGTCGACTGAACTCCGTCGACGTGTGCCCTAGGCGCCCGGTCGGTCCCGCAGCACCGTCACGCGGTGCAGGAGCGGGGTCCAGCGCGGACGGTCCGCCGTGGTGAGGGCGAGACCCGCGCACACCACCACCGTCGCGGCCCACGCCCCCGTCAACGTCACCGTGACGGCCTCGTGGAGGTCGCGTGGCAGCACGTTGATCGTCAGGACGACCAGCGCCACGACCACGAGCCCCGCCAGGGAGAGGTCGATCGCGCGGCCCACCGCGTCGGTCCACGACGCCTGCCGGCGGGTGCCGAGATAGGCCGCCGCGGCCAGCAGCACCACGAGGCTCAGCAGGTCGATGCCCCGCGCCAGCGACACGAGCGGCAGCAGCATGATCGGCGCCTGCAGCCATCGGGGTCTCACGGCGCCATCGTCCCAGACGTGGTGCCCCACGACGACCCGTCAGCCGGCCTGGAAGAACCAGCGACGCCGACCCTCCCCCACGAGCTCACCCTCGATCACGTCGTCCTGCGGTGCCGACTGCTCCTCGACGACCTCGCCGGAGATGGACTCCTCGTGCTGCGGGTCGTCGTGCTGGGTCGGATCGGCCTCGTGCTCGGTGGTCGAGGCCTCCCCGACCGCGCGCCGGGCGAAGTCGGCGGCGAGCCGCAGGGCCTGCCGGCTCTCCGGCAGGGTGTCCGCCAGGACCGGGAACGCGTGCACCTGGCCGCGCCACAGGTGCGTCTCGACCTCGACGCCGCGCTCGGCGAGCATGAGCGCCATGGCCTCCACCTCGGGCCGCAGCATCTCGTCCTCGACGGCCACGAAGAAGCTCGGCGAGCTGATGTGCTCGACGGCGTCGAGCGGCGACACCTCGCCCTCGATGACCGCGCCCTCGGGGACCCAACGCTTGCGGATGAGCGCCACGCGCCCGACCGGCAGGTAGGCGTCGCGCACGCGCGAGACCCGGGCGACGCCCTCCTTGTCGATGCGGTCGGGGTCGAGGCTCAGCAGCGGCGAGAAGGTGAGCAGCGCCGCGGGAGCCGGCAGACCGCGGCGGTGGGCCAGCTCGGCGATCTTCATGGTCAGGTAGCCGCCGGCGGAGTCGCCCGCGACGACGATCTTGTCGGGGCGGTCGCTCATCTCCACGAGCGCCTCGTAGGCGGTGATGGCGTCGTTCACCGAGTCGGCCACCGACCCCTCGGGCAGCTGCACGTACTCGACGGAGATCACCGTGGCGCCGGTGTAGAGCGCGAGCCGCTCGCAGATCCGTCGGTGGGTCTCGATCCCGCACGAGAAGAACCCGCCGCCGTGCAGGTAGAGCACGGTCATCTCGCTCTCGGGCCCGTAGCGGTGCGTCATGGACTCCACGTGCACGCCACCCAGCTCGAACGAGACCGGCTCCACGTAGCGCGAGCGCGGGCCGCGGGCCGACAGCCGGTCGAGGGAGCGCAGGGTGGTGAGGGTGCGGTCGTTGAGCGGTGCCAGCCGCAGGAGCGGCTTGAAGACGAGCCGTGCGGTGCGGCCCAGGAACCGGCTCTTGAGGCTGACCGACTCGTGCACCACGGCCTCGTCGTAGACCACGCGCATGGGACGGGAGCCGAGCGGAAGCACGTTCCTCGCTCGTTCGGCGACCGCCACGACCGGTGGCAGCGGACGGGTCCGGGTGGTCTCGTCAGCGGTCGACGACGAGCCGCCGGGCAGGAGCAGGTCGCGCAGGCGACGTGCCAACGAACGCAGGGACATGCCTCCACCGTACTCCCGGTATGGCTTCGGGGCCAGGAGCCCCGTCACACCCGGACGGGATGTTTGCGCAGGTCAGCGTAGGTGCACGCCGAGCCGAGCGGGGAGATCACTCCGCCTGGAAGCGGGCGTCGACCTCCACGCGGATCACGATGTCGGCCGGCACGAGGTCGAGGGTGGCACCGCCTGCGTCGGCCGAGGCCAGGGCGAAGGCACGGGGCTCGCCGTGCCCGGGATCACCGGGCCGGTCGAGCATGCCGGGGTCGGCCAGCTCGAGCGCGGTCACCCGGCCCCGTCTCACTGCGTCGGCGTAGGACTGGGCCTTGGTGACGGCGTCGTCGACCGCCGCCTTGCGCACCTCGGCCTCGTGGACCCGTCGGCTCTTGACCCCGAGGTCCCACTCGAGGCCCTGGACCTCGACCCCGGCCTGGCCCGACCAGTGGTCGACGAAGCCGCTGAGCCGCTCGAAGTCGACGAACTCGGCGAGCACCTGCACCTGGGCGCTGTGCACCAGGTCGTCGGAGCGACGGTCGTCGACCCACGGGTGCCGGCTGAACACCCGCACCTGGTCGCTCGACCACGTCCGCACGGCACCGAGGCTCACGAGCTCGGCGAGCTGGGAGCGCAACGGCTCCTGCAGCGCCACGGCGCGGTCGCGCACGTCCTGACGCTCGGCGCCCTCGACCACGACCTCGAGCCGCACGAGGGCGCGCTCGGCCGGGAATCGCCCCTCGGCGGAGCCTCGGACCGTGATCTGCACACCCATCCCCCCATCGTGCCGTTCTGGTGGTGCCTGCGCGTCCTTTCGCCGAGACCGGACGGCGGCCTTCTCCTTCGGAAGAGGCACGACCACTGGAACTCTGACGCGGGCCGCGTCGCGCAGGGCGATCGGCCCGTCCTCACGGGGGCCGCGCTGGCGAACCCGAGGGTTCCCTCACCCTAGGATGGAGCCATGGTGACCCTCGCCGAGCTGCAGGTCCGAACCCTCGGCCCGACCACCGTTCCTTCTCCCCTCGCCCAGTACGTGGGTGGGCGCGCGACCAACGAGTACTACGTGGGCGAGGACGACCGGATCCTCTTCGACGACACCATCTCGCTGATCCAGCAACGCGGCCTCCCGCTCGAGGAGCTGCCCTCCTTCGAGACCGGCGGCCCCCGGGACAAGCTCTTCTTCGACCCCGCCACCGTGCGGGTCGGCATCGTCACCTGCGGTGGCCTGTGCCCAGGGCTCAACGACGTGATCCGGGCCCTCGTCATGGAGCTGCACGAGCACTACGGCGTCAACGACGTGATCGGCTTCCGCAACGGCTACGCCGGCCTCGTGCCCGAGAACCTGCTCGAGCCGGTGCAGCTGACCCCCGGGTTCGTCGCCAACATCCACGAGCGTGGGGGCACGGTGCTCGGCTCGTCGCGCGGCGCGCAGGACGTGAAGACCGTCGTCGACACGCTCCAGCTGCGCGACATCGACATCCTGTTCGTCATCGGGGGCGACGGCTCGATGCGCGGCGCCCACCGCATCGCCGAGGAGGCCCTCGCGCGCGGCGCGCAGATCGCGGTCGTCGGGGTCCCCAAGACGATCGACAACGACATCCCGCACATCGGCCAGAGCTTCGGCTTCCAGACCGCCTACTCGCGGGCCGCGCAGTCGATCAAGGCCGCCAAGATCGAGGCCGAGGCCTCGCTCAACGGCGTCGGCCTGGTGAAGGTGATGGGGCGCCACGCCGGCTTCATCGCCTGCTACTCGGCGCTCGCCGGCCACGACGCCGACTTCGTCCTCATCCCCGAGGTGCCGTTCGAGCTCGAGGGTGAGAACGGGCTGCTCGAGCACGTGCGACGCAAGGTGCAGGCCCAGGGGCACGCCGTGCTGGTGGTGGCCGAGGGTGCCGGCCAGGAGCACCTGCCCAGCCACGACGAGACCGACGCCTCGGGCAACGCCCGCCTGGCCGACATCGGTCGTCTGCTGCGCGAGCGGATCACCGACGACTTCTCCTCGCGGGGCGCCGAGGTGCTGTTCCGCTACTTCGACCCCGGCTACTTCATCCGCTCGGTCCCGGCCGAGCCGGCCGACTCCGTGTACTGCTCGCGCCTGGCGCAGACCGCCGTGCACGCGGCGATGGCCGGTCGCACCGACATGGTCGTCGGGCGACGTCGGCACCGGTTCGTGCACGTGCCCATCCCCTACGTGACGCACCGCCCCCACCACGTCTCGCCCGACGGCGACCTGTGGCTGAGCGTGCTCGAGTCCACCGCCCAGCCCTTCGACATGCGCTGACTGCTCATGGCCCGCAGCGCCCGAGTCACCTACCGTTGATCGACGTCACGTGACACGCGTGAGGCGAGACATGGGGGCATTGCCATGAAGAAGCGATGGTTGACAGCGTTTGCGGTGAGCGTGCTGAGCCTTCCCGCACTGGGTTCGTTCAGCGGTCCGGCGTCAGCGGCCGCGTGGCCCGCGGGCTGCAAGGTCACGCTCACACCCAGTGGCACATCCACGACGGTCCAGGGCGTCTGCCCGTCCAACAGGCACAAGGCACTCGCGGTGTGCCGGACCAACACGGGAGTCATCGCCTACAAGGAGTCCAGGATCGCCGGGGTGGGCCAGACCTCGCTCACGGGCTGCTTCGGGAACGACCGCCTCTTGAAGGCTGACATCAAGGTCTACTGACGTCGGGCGCCCGGGGTGGGCCGGTCCAGAAGCTTCCGCCCGAGGTCCTCGAGGCCACGGCGCTGGGCTCGGGGCGCGACGTCGTGCTGGCTGCGCTCGTGCAGCGCTGGGGTCGCGGCGAGGTCCCTCCTCGGACGACGGTGCCTAGCCTCGTGCGTACCCGACCTCGACGGGGAACGGCTCGAACTCGCAGGGCTGCGAGCGGCCGTCGGGGCGCCAGCCGTGCCGCTCGTAGAAGCGGCGGGCTCGGGTGTTGGCCTCCAGGACCCAGAGCCGGTCCACCGACTCCGGCACCGACGCGAGCACCTCGGCGGCCAGGCCGGTGCCGCGGTGGCGGGCCACGACGCCGATGTGGCGCAGCGTGGTCGCGTCGTGCGCCAGGTAGCCCACCGCCACCTGGTCGACCACCACGAGCCATGCGCGCACGGCAGGGTCGGTGAGCACCTCGACCCAGCGGTCGCGCACTTCGGTCCACGGGTACGGGCCGTCGAACACGTGGGCCAGGGCGTCGGTGTTCGCCGCCTGCTCGACCGAGGCCAGCAGACCCTCGTCGCCGGGGACGGCGGGGCGCAGCTCCATGCCCCGATCGTCGCACGGTCCGGATGGTGAGACCTCTTCTCATCCCTTGGAGGACCTGTCACCGTGGAGGTCCATCGACACCCCGCGCCCCACCTCAGGAGATCCCATGAGCGATCAGTGGTCGTTCGAGACCAAGCAGATCCACGCAGGCCAGACGCCCGACCCCACCACCGGTGCGCGGGCCCTGCCGATCTACCAGACGACGTCGTACCAGTTCCGCGACACCCAGCACGCCGCCGACCTGTTCGCGCTGGCCGAGCCGGGCAACATCTACACGCGCATCATGAACCCCACCCAGGGCGTCGTCGAGGAGCGTCTCGCGGCCCTGGAGGGCGGCGTCGGCGCCCTGCTGTTCGCCTCGGGCCAGGCCGCCACCACCGGCGCCCTCACCAACGTGGCCGAGGCCGGTGACCACATCGTGGCCTCCGCCAGCCTCTACGGCGGAACCGACTCGCTGCTGCGCCACACCTTCCCGAAGCTCGGCATCCAGGTGACCTTCGTCGAGGACAACAACGACCCCGCCGCATGGCGGGCCGCCGCGCAGGAGAACACCAAGGCGTTCTTCGGCGAGACCATCGGCAACCCGAAGGGCGACATCCTCGACCTCGAGGCGATCAGCGCGGTCGCCAAGGAGGTCGGCGTCCCGTTCATCGTCGACAACACCGTGGCCACGCCGTTCCTGCTCAACCCGCTGAAGCACGGCGTCGACACGGTCGTGCACTCGGCCACCAAGTACATCGGCGGCCACGGCACCACGATCGCCGGCGTCGTCATCGACGGCGGCACGTTCGACTACGCCGCCCACGGCGACAAGTTCCCCGGCTTCACGACCGCCGATCCCAGCTACCACGGGCTCGTGTTCGCCGAGGCCCTCGGGCCGGCGGCCTACATCGCCAAGCTGCGCGTGCAGTACCTGCGCAACGTCGGCCCTGCCCTCTCGCCGTTCAACGCCTTCCTCATCGCCCAGGGCCTCGAGACCCTGAGCCTGCGGATGGAGCGCCACATCGAGAACACCCGCAAGGTCGCCGAGTGGCTGACCGCCCGCGAGGACGTCTCGAAGGTCACCTGGGCCTCGCTCGACGGCAACCCCTACAAGGAGCTGGCCGACAAGTACACGCCCCGCGGCTCCGGCGCGGTGCTGACGTTCGAGCTGCCGGGCGGCGTGGACGCCGGTCGCCGGTTCATCGACTCGCTCGAGCTGTTCAGCCACGTGGCGAACATCGGCGACGTCCGCTCGCTCGCCATCCACCCGGCCAGCACCACGCACTCGCAGGGCACCCCGGAGGAGCACGCGGCCACCGGCGTCACCCCGGGCCTGGTGCGTCTGGCCGTCGGCATCGAGGGGATCGACGACATCCTCGCCGACCTCGAGGCGGGACTGCGCGCGGCCAAGTGACCTCACCTCACCTGACCGACCAGGATCTCCCTTCCGTCACCGGCGCGTGGCGTGAGGGAGATCCTGTCGGTTCCCGACAGTTCGTCGACGTCGGCGACGTGACGCTCGAGTCGGGCGCCGTGCTCCCCGACGTGCGGCTGGCGTACGAGTCCTGGGGCACGTTCACGGGCGACAACGCCGTGCTGGTGCTGCACGCCCTGACCGGCGACAGCCACGTGGTCGGTCCGGTCGGCGACGGGCACGCGAGCCCGGGCTGGTGGGACACGCTCGTGGGCCCCGGCCGCCCGATCGACACCGACCGGTACTACGTGGTGGCCGCGAACATCCTCGGCGGCTGCCAAGGGTCGACCGGCCCGTCCTCGACGTCGTCCGCCGACGGCGAGCCGTGGGGCGGAAGCTTTCCCGACCTCACCGTCCGCGACCAGGTGGCGGCCGAGGTCGCGTTCGCCGACCGGCTCGGCATCGATCGCTGGTACGCGGTCATCGGCGGCTCCGCCGGGGGCATGCGAGCCCTGGAGTGGGCCGTCACGCATCCGGACCGCGTGGAACGGCTGTTCCTGCTGGCCACGTCGGCCCAGGCGTCGGCGGAGCAGATCGCCCTGTCGTCGACGCAGCAGGCAGCCATCACCGCCGACGCGCACTTCCACGACGGCGACTACTACGGCGCTCCCCTGGGTCCGACCGCCGGCCTCGACGTGGCCCGCCGCATCGCCCACGTCGCCTACCGCAGCGAGGCCGAGCTGCAGGAGCGGTTCGGACGGACGGTCCAGGACGACGGCCGGTTCGCCGTCGCCTCCTACCTGGAGCACCACGGCGTCAAGCTCGTCCGTCGCTTCGACGCCAACTCCTACCTGGTGCTCACCCGCGCGATGGACAGCCACGACGTCGGCCGTGACCGTGGTGGGGTGGCGGCCGCTCTCGCGCGCATCACCACCCGCACCGTGGTGGCCGGCATCGACACCGACCGGCTGTACCCGATCCACCAGCAGCAGGAGCTGGCCGACCTGATCCCCGGTGCCGACGGACTCGACGTCGTCACGTCGCTGCACGGACATGACGGCTTCCTGGTGGAGTTCGACCAGGTCGGCGCCCTCGCCGCAGCCCTCCTCGCCGACTGAGCTAGAGGCCGACGGTCTCGGCGAGCGCCGCCACGTGGACGTCGAGGAAGGCGGCGGTGTCGGTGAGGGTGTCGGGGCCGTACTGGCCGAAGACGTCGAACGCCACGGCTCCGACGACGGCTGACCACAGGCCCATCCCCCGCGCCAGGTTGGTCGCGGGCAGCGTCAGCCCGTACTCGGCCCTGATCGACTCCAGGTCGGTGCGGACCGATCGCGGCAACGGTCCCGGAACCTCACGAAGTCGTCCGGCGAGGTGCGCCCGCTCGAGGACGCCCGCCAGGGCGACCACGACGCGGGTGCCCGGCTCGTTCGTGACGGTCGCCGGGGCCGCGTAGCCGGGGACCGGCGTGCCGTAGAGCAGCGCGAAGCGGGAGGGCTCACGCCGACCCCAGGTGCGCATGGCCTGGGCCGCCGCCTGCAGCTGACCGGTCCCGGTGCGGCGCGCGGCCGCGGAGACCGCGTCCTCCACCTCGGACCCGAGCTCGTCGTAGGCGTCGACGATGAGCAGCGTGAGCAGCGCGTCGCGGTCCTTCACGTAGCGGTAGACCGCCGACGACACCATGCCGAGCTCGCGGGCAACGGCCCGCAGCGAGAGCTCGGCCGGGGTGACGTGCGCGAGCTGCTCGCGGCCGATCCGGACGATGTCGCGCAGGGTCTGCTCGCGGGCGAGCTCGCGGGGAGTGGGCACCCACTCACCCTAGGGCGTCAGCAGCGCTATGTCGACAACGCGAGCAGTGCTCTTGACATCCCGGCGCGCGAGGCGCACTCTGAACACAACAGAGAGCACTGCTCTCGTTTCGGACAACCAGGAGACATCATGCGCACCCTCGTCATCGGAGCCGGCCAGGTCGGCCCCCACGTCGCTCTTCAGCTCGCCCGTCGCGGCGAGTCCGTCCGTGTCGGCACCCGTTCCGGCTCCGGCCCCGAGCACCCGCTCGTCGAGCGCGTCCGGCTCGACGCCACCGATCCCGCGGACCTCGACCGCGCGTTCGCCGACGTCGACGTCGTGCACCTGTGCCTGCACGCCTCGGCCTACCGGCCCGACGTGTGGGAGCGCGAGCTGTACCCCCTGGAGGCCGGGGTCCTCGCGGCAGCGGCGCGGCACGACGTGCACGTCGTCTATCCGGAGAGCGTGTACGCCTTCAACACGTCGACCGTCCTCGGCGACGATCCCCGCGTCGCTCCCCGATCCTCGATGGGACGCATCCGTGCCGAGCTGCTCGCGCGTCGAGCAGCGTCCTCGGCGCGGACCACGAGCGTGGTGGCGTCGGACTTCTACGGTCCGGGGGCGTCCATGGCGCACGGCGGCGACCGCATGAGGAGGCCGGCGGCGGAAGGACGCACGGTCCGCCCGCTCGGTCGCGTCGACCTCCCCCACGCGTGGACCTACCTGCCCGACCTGGCGTCGGCGATGATCGCCGCCGCCGAGCTGCCGGCCACGCCCGACCGGATCGTCCTCGCCCCCGTCGTCCACGCCACCCAGCGCGAGCTGGCCACGGCGTACGCCGTGGCGGCCGGGCACACGTCGGCCCGCGTGCGTCCTGTACCCGCCTGGGTGCTGAGGTCGCTCGCCCCGGTCAGCGCGGACATGCGGGCCATGGCCGCGATGTCCTACCTCTTCACCGAGCCGCTGCTCGTCGACGAGCAGGCGAGCGTCGAGCGGCTCGGCATCGCCGCGACTCCCCTCGAGGCCGCCGTGGGCGCGTCCGTCGCTGTGCCGTGACCCCGTATCGGAAGGACGTCAGTCGTCCTTCGGCGGACGGCCGGGACGGCGCGGGGCCGCGGCACCCTTCGGCATCCGCCCGGCGTCCTTCAGCGCCCCGCGCAGCAGGTACTCGATCTGCGCATTCGTGCTCCGCAGGTCGTCCGACGCCCAGCGGGCGAGGGCGTCGTGGACCTGCGGGTCCAGCCGCAGCAGCAGCTTCTTGCGCTCGGTGCTCATCGGGACGGGTTCACGGTGTCGGGCTCACAGGGTCGCGGACATGGTCGAGGTCACCCTCTCAGGAGTACAACGAACCGGTGTTGACCACCGGCTGGGCGTCGCGGTCGCCGCACAGCACGACGAGCAGGTTGCTCACCATCGCGGCCTTGCGCTCCTCGTCGAGCTGCACGAAGTCCTTGGACTCGAGCCGCTCCAGCGCGGACTCGACCATGCCCACGGCACCCTCGACGATCTCCTGTCGCGCGGCCACGATGGCGCCGGCCTGCTGACGACGCAGCATCGCCTGGGCGATCTCGGGGGCGTAGGACAGACGGTTGATCCGCGACTCCACGATCCGGACGCCGGCGGAGCGGACCCGCTCGTCGACCTCCTCGGACAGCCGGCCGGTGATCTCGTCGGCGTTCTCGCGCAGCGACAGTCGACCGGCGGTGTCGTAGGGGTAGCTGCCGGCGATGTGGCGCACGGCCGCCTCGGTCTGGATGGCCACGAACTCCACGAAGTCGTCGACCTCGAAGCTGGCGCGCGCGGTGTCCTCGACCCGCCACACGACGATCGCCGAGATCTCGATCGGGTTGCCGTCGGCGTCGTTCACCTTGGCCGTGCCGGTCTCGTGGTTGCGGATGCGGGTGGAGATCTTGGTCCGGCCGGTCAGCGGGTTCACCCAGCGCAGGCCCTCCGTGCGGACGGTGCCGGTGTAGGAGCCGCCGAGGATCTGCAGCACGCGCGCCTCGTTGGGCGCCACGAGCGTGAGCCCGCAGGACGCCGCGAACGCGACGAGGGCGAGCAGCACGCCGACCACGATCAGCGGGATGGACTCCTGCACCGCTGCGAGCACCACCAGGCCGACGCCGGCGAGGAACCCGACGATCGACGCGATGGCGATCGTGGCTCCTCCGGTGCTCCAGGCCTCGCGCTCGGCGATGGTCGGCTTCTCGTCGGCCAGCGGCGTCTCGACGGCCGAGGCGGGCTCGGGGACGACGGGTGCGCTCATGATGCTCTCCTCCCAGCTCCCCGGGTCGTCCGGAGTGCTATGAAGGTGATATCACATTATCGGCCGTGGCCCCAACCCCGTCAGACCAGCTTGCGCACGATCCCGCGCGGAGCGTGCTTCATGACCTGGCCGACCGCCGCCCAGGGCCAGCCCGGCGTGGCCGCGGTGTCGACCTCCTTCTGGATGGCCTTGACCATCGAGCGCACGCCCGTCTCGGTGTCGACCATGAGCCTCTGCTCCTGCTCGACCTGCTCGTTCATCTCCGAGGCGATGTAGCCGGGGAAGAGCGTGGTCACGGCGATGTCGACACCCTTGCGCCCGACGAGGTCCATGCGGATCCCCTCGGCCAGGTGCGCGATGCCGGCCTTCGTGGCGGCGTAGGAGGTCATCGACGACGGCATGCCGCGCATGGCCGACATCGACGAGATGACCACCAGGTGGCCGGCCTTGCGCTCGTAGAAGTGCTCCATCGCGGCCTCGCACTGGGCCATCGCGGCGATGAAGTTCGTCTCGGCGGTCTCCTTGTTGGCCGCGAACATCCCGGTGCCGATGCGTCCGCCCTTGCCGAGGCCCGCGTTGACGATCACGCGGTCGAGCCCGCCCAGGTCGCCGATGGCGGCCTTGAAGACGGCGAAGACCTGGTCGTGGTCGTTCACGTCGAGCGCGTGCACGACCACCTGCACCTTCGGGTGCGCCGCAGTGATCTCGGCGGCGAGGGCCTCGAGGCGGTCCACGCGGCGCGCGGTCAGGGCGAGGTGGTGGCCCTGGGCGGCGAGCTGGCGGGCCATCTCGGCGCCGAGGCCCGAGCTGGCCCCCGTGATGAGGACGTTGGTGCGCACGTCAGTCCTTCCGAGCCATGCGGGTGGCCGCCTTGGCCATCTCGCGGTAGTACAGCGGGCGCAGGAAGCACTTCGCGGTGTACGCGATCCTGCCCTCCCGGTCGGTCAGCACGATGTGGCGACCCTTCTCCACGTCGGCCAGGACGACCGTGGCGATGTCGGCCGCGGTGCGCTTCGAGCCGTCGATCAGCTTGGCCGCAGAGGCCTGCGCCGACTCGTCCTTGCCGCGCATGGAGGCGGTCAGGTTGGTCTTGAAGAAGGTCGGGCAGACGACGCTCACGGCGATGCCGTACGGCTTGAGCTCGTGGAACAGCGTCTCGCTGAGGGCCACGACCCCCGCCTTGACCGCGTTGTACTCGCTCATGCGCGGCGGGTGGATCAGTCCGGCGGCCGAGGCGGTGTTGACGATGGTCGCGGTTCCACCCTGCTGCTTGAAGACCGGCACGAAGGTGCGGCAGCCCCGCACGACGCCGAGCAGGTTGATGTCGACGATCCACTGCCACTGGTCCATCTCGGACAGCTCGATGCGGCCACCTGCGGCGACGCCGGCGTTGTTGAACAGCACGTCGAGGCCGTCCCAGGTCTCGACGACGTGGTCGCGGACCGTCTGCCAGTCGACGTCGGAGGTGACATCGAGCCGGCGGTACTCCACCGTGCCGGGTCCGGCCTCGGCGAGGGCCTGCACGGGAGCCGGGACGTCGGCGTGCACGTCGGTCGCGAGCACCCGGCAGCCACGTTCGGCCAGCTGGGTCACGAGGGCGAGGCCGAGACCGGAGGCGGCACCGGTGACGAGCACACGAGTGCCCGGAGCGAAGTTCGTCATGGTCAGATACTAACGGTATCCGAAATCGAGGGACAGCCCGGCGGGTCGCCCTCGACCGGCTCGACGACCACCCGGCGACGGGCGTGCCGCGGCTTCGTGCACAGGTGTGGACGGCCCTGTGCACGAATCACACCGATGTTGTTCACAGCTGTGGGCAAACCTGGGGAGAACTACACGCGTGTCATTCGTGCCGCAGCGTTCCGGATGACGTGACGCAGGTCTCGTCGGGGGCACAACCTAGCGGTTCGACGACGCGCCCACCAGAGCCGTCGGAGCCCCCCGGAAATGGTCCGTGACTCCCGGTCCTCGCCGACGTTGGAGGAATCTGACAGTCCTCTCACGTCCCGCACAGGAGTCGTCCGATGCCCCATCGCCCCTCCCCCCGCCACCGCGACCCGCTTCGAGGGGCGCGTCGGCAACGCCTCGGTGTCCTCGGCGCGAGTGCCGTCGTGCTGGCCGGAGTCCTCCCGACGCTGGGTGCACAGGCAGCCGTCTCCGGCCTGACCGCGGGTCAGGAGATCTCGGGGATCGTCGCGGTGAACGAGGCGCGGGGCGGCGACAACAACTGCATCGCCCAGGACCGCAGCTCCTCCCGGCTGAGCGTCACGCGGGTGGCCGACGGCCAGGTGGTGCACACGGCGTCGCGGAACGGGTCCGGGGCGCTCAGCAGCACTTGGGACACGCTCGGCCAGCCGCTCGGCAGCTACCGGGTGCAGTCGTGGACCCGCGACTCACGACGTTCCGGCTTCGCGAACCTGGGCTGCACGGCCCAGAGCGAGGTGCAGGCCTCCAACCTCGTGGTCACCCTGCGCAACCGCGCCGCGGTGCGGGTGAGCGCTCCCGGGTCCGTGGTGAGCGGCGAGGACCTCGCCGTCTCGGTGACGACGTCGGTGCAGGCGAACGGCGTGACCGACCGTGCGCTGGGTGGTCGCACCGTGACGGTGACCGTCGGCGACGACGAGCGGACCGTGACGACCGACGCCCAGGGCCGCGGCAGCGTGGTCGTGGACCTGCCCGACCTCCCGCGCGGCGCCCTCGAAGTCTCTGCCTCGGTGGCCGACGACGCCTCCTATCTCGGCCTCGACGGCTCCACCAGCACGACCGTCGCCCGTCGCAGCACCGCGCTCCGCTACGACGGCACCACCCGCGTGCAGCCCGGCAGGAAGGCGACGCTCGCCGCGGTCCTGACCGACGTCACCCCGGGCAGCGCCCGTGCCGGCGAGCCCGTGGCCGACCTTCCCGTCGCCCTGTCGATCGGGGACGAGACCACCGACGCCACCACCGACGCCGAGGGCGTGGCCCAGCGCACCGTCACCGTCGAGGGACAGAGCCGGGTCGAGCCCGTCGCTGCCGTCTTCGCGGGAACCGAGATCTGGGGCCCGTCCCGCGACGACGTCAAGCTCTACGTCGGCGATGCGGCCGCAGAGCCCGCACCCAAGGAGCACGGTCTGATCGGCGGTCTGACCCGACTGCTCGGCGGCGTCGTCGCCGACCTCGGCACCGCGGTGGGTGGGCTGACCGGCAGCCTGCCGAACTCCGGGGCAGCCGTCGACCCGCTGCTCGAGCAGCTCGCGGCGCAGCTGGGCGACCTCGGGGACGAGGTCGGGCGGATCGGTGACCCGCTCGACGACACGGTCGACGCCGTGATCGACGGCGTCACCGCCGGCAGCCCGCTGGCCGACCTCGCCGACGCGGCGCGATTCCGCTGGCGGGCCGTGCTCGCCCAGCCCGACGGCACCCAGCGGGCCCGCGAGTTCGCCGCCGTCGTCGGCGTCCCGCAGTACCTCGACGTCACCGGCGACGGCAAGCCCGACGTGCTCGCCCGCGTGACTCTCGAGGGCACCACGCCGGTCATCACGACGCTGCGCGCCGACACGGAGGGCACGCCGTTGCCCCTGAGCCTGCAGGCCGTCGTCGGACTGCCCGGCGACGCGACCCGCTACCGGTTCGGCTTCGACGCCCGGACCAGCGACGCCCCGCGCGAGTTCCGTGCCGCGGTCGTCCTGGCCCCGGGCGGCGCCGCGCTCGAGGTCGCCTCGAGCGGCACCGCGCCCCTGGCCGTCACCGGTGCGATTGTGCCCGAGCAGGCGGAGCCGTCGGACGAGACGCCCGTGGCCTCCGGTGACGACGTCGAGCTCGACGACGCCCCGCTCGAGGCGCCGCAGGACCTCGCACCCCGGGAGCAGCGCTTCGGCATCAGCTTCGACCACGCGCCCGAGGCGGCGCGCCTGGCACTGTCGCTCGGCGGCACCCAGCAGGTGGCCGGCACGTTCACGACCCAGCGGCCCACGGAGATCGGGATCCAGTTCACCGAGGACGCCGGCAGCGACGAGGTCATGGTCGTCGACGGCACCTTCCGCTCGGTCGACGGCGAGGTCGGTGTCGGTCTCACCGGCACCGAGGAGACGGGGCTGAAGGCCTCCGTCACCAGCGACGTCGAGCTCGACGACGTCACGCTGCGGGCGCAGACCCTGGCGAAGGGCCGCACGGCCCAGGACGTCCGCCTCAGCCTGCAGGAGGTGCCGACGTCGATCGACTTCACCCTCGGTGCGGACGGCGCCGGCGGTCTCGAGGCGAGCGGCCCGATCGGGAGGTTCGCAGCCGGCTACAGCCGCGGCGGCGAGATCGTCACGCTCGACGACCCCAGCTACCTGCGCCTCGTGGACGAGGGCGGTCACGACTCCGTCGCGGTCCGCCTGCCGGGGTTCGAGGGGATGACGATCGACCTGCAGGAGACGATCTCCCTCGGCCTGACCATCGCGCCGACACCGCTGCGCGCCCTGGTGACGCAGGAGACGCTGACGCTCGACGCCCGGATCGAGGACGCCCCACGCACGTTGACGCTCGGGCTCTCCGACGACGGCGGCGTCTCGGTCCGAGGTTCGGACCCCATCGAGTCCGTGACCGTGGAGGCCACCGACCAGAGCGGTCGACTCCTGGGCGCCGACCAGCTGGACCTGCGCCTGACGGACGTGCCCGAGCTGCTCGCGGTCGAGGTCGGCGACGACGGCGTCAGCTTCGACACCGGCGGCAAGGCGGTGGGCCTCGTCGAGGTCGACGCGCACTCCGGCACGCCGCTGGAGCTGCCGGCCGACAAGGACGGCCTGGCGCTGCGCCAGCGTGAGGACGACACCCGGCTCGCTGCCCGGGTGAGCGGGCTGCGGGCGATCAGGGCGTCGCTCGGCGACCAGCCGGACGTCCTGCTCGACACCGTCGCCGGGAGGGTCTTCGAGATCTCGCTCGACGACGGGGGCGACCCGGTCACGGCGACGATCGACCACCTCCAGCCGAACATGACGCTGCGCCTGGTGGAGGCCGAGGGGGCGACCCGCCTCGAGTACGCGGCCGACGCCAGCACGAACCGTCTGTCCTTCGACCTCGGCGGGCTCTCCGGCTCCATCGCCGGACCCCTGCCCGCGAGGCTGCGGGTCTGCATGGCCGAGGACGAGGCCTGCCTGCCCGGCGCCGGGATCGACGACCCGGGCATCGGGTCGGTGCAGTTCGACGCGAGCGAGTACACGACGCTCGACCTGGTCGACTCCGCCGGTGGGCTGTCGGCCAACGGCCTGCGGCTGCAGCGGCTCGACCTGACCGGTGACCTCGACGCCGACGACGGAGGGCCGGTCTACCTGAACACGACGTCGTTCGGCGGCGAGTGCGGGACCGCAGGGTGCGAGCACCCGATCCGTGGCGGGAACGTCGTGGCCGAGCTCGGCTCGGCACGGCTGACCTTCACCCCGGGCAACGGGTTCTCGGCCGTCGACGCCAGGACCGACCTGGAGACGACGAAGCTCTTCGGCCAGACGACGGGTGTCCGGGCGACGGGCGGCACCGGCATCGTCCGGTGCGTGTCGGCCACCGCGCTGCAGGTCCGGGTCGAGGTGATCGGCATCCCGATCACGCTCAACCTGCGTGACGCGATCTGCAACGTGAACCGCACGCCGCGCTGACCGACCACCGCACCGACCGCGCCCCCTCGCCGCACCGGTGAGGGGGCGCGGTCGTGGTGTGGGCGCTCAGGCCGTGAGCGACGCCGTGCGCAGGGCGACCGCGACCACCACGGCCACCCAGATCCCGGTGAACGCGAGGACCTGCACGAGGGTGCGGCGCTCGCGCGGGGCGTACGCGAAGACGAGACCGAGCAGACAGCCCGCCACGAACCCACCCAGGTGACCCTGCCAGCTGATGTTGCCCGTGAAGCTGATCGCTCCGTTGATCGCCAGCAGCACCAGCAGGCCGCGCACGTCCTGACGGGCCTTGAGCAGCAGCACCAGGGCCATGCCAAAGAGGCCGAAGACCGCTCCCGAGGCGCCGGCGGTGCCGCCGAGCGGGTTCGACAGCCACATGACGAACACGCCCGAGACGACCGCCGTCGTCACGTACGCGGCGATGAACCGCACCGTGCCGAGGGCGCGCTCCACGAACGGCCCGAACAGGTACAGCGCGTACATGTTGAAGGCGATGTGCAGCACCGACAGGTGCAGGAACGCCGAGGTCAGGAGCCGCCAGTACTGCCCCTCGGCCACGCCGAACGGCCACATGGTGCCCTGCTGGTACAGCTCGCTGCGCAGGTCACCGGTGGCCATCTGCAGCACGTACAGGGTGACGTTGACGACGATGAGCGTCATCGACACGATTCCCTCGCGCGTCTGCACCGCGCCGCCGGCGACCGTGCGCGGAGCGCGGACGGCCTTCGCGCCCTTGTTCACGCACTCCGGGCACTGGAAGCCGACCGACGCGTCGCGCATGTCGTCGGGGCAGATCGGCCGCTCGCACCGCTGGCACGAGATGTACGCCTCGCGGTCAGGATGCCGGTAGCACCGCTGCGCGCCGTCGGCGCGCGGTTCGTCCACGGGTCAGCCGCGGTCGATCGTGACCTTCTCGATGACCACGGGGTCGACCGGACGGTCGAAGCCGTCGGTCGGCACGGCCACGATGGCGTCGATGACCTTCTGGCTCGCCTCGCCGTCGACCTCGCCGAAGATCGTGTGCTTGCGGTTGAGCCAGTCGGTGGGCACCACGGTGATGAAGAACTGCGAGCCGTTGGTGCCGGGCCCGGCGTTGGCCATGGCCAGCAGGTAGGGCTTGTCGAAGCGCAGGTCCGGGTGGAACTCGTCCTCGAACGTGTAGCCGGGGCCGCCCGTTCCGGTGCCGAGCGGGTCGCCGCCCTGGATCATGAAGTTGCTGATGATGCGGTGGAAGGTGAGGCCGTCGAAGAACGGGCGGGTGGCGACCTGGCCGGTGGCCGGGTCGAGCCACTCCTTGGTGCCCTCGGCCAGACCGACGAAGTTCTCCACCGTCTTGGGGGCGTGGTCGGGGAACAGACGGATGACCACGTCGCCGTGGTTGGTCTTGAAGGTGGCGCTCAGGGGGGAAGACACGTCGTTCCTCTTCTGGTCGTGCGGGGCGGGACCCTTCCATCCTTCCACGCGGCCTCAAGAGAGGCGCGGCGACGCTCCGCACCGCATGCCGTCGGTACGCCCGCTACGGTGAGCCCATGCGAGAGCACCCCCTGCGCCTGGTCCTGGCCCTGCTCGCCCTGGCGGCGGGCGTCGTGGTCGCCCGCAACCTGACGGCCGACCGGGGTGGGGTCTACGACCCGGCCGGCGACGCCCGATGAGCGCCGCCGCGGGCTCCGACCTGCGGGTCGAGGTGACCCGGGTCGACGGGATCGCCGTCCTGACCTTCAGCGCGCCGCCGGTCAACCTGTACTCCCTGGAGCTGCACGACGCGTTCGACGTCGCGCTCGACGAGGTCGTGGCGGACCCGCCGCGCGCGCTGCTGGTGCGCGCCGAGGGCAAGCTCGTCTCCGGCGGCGTCGACGTGGCCCAGTTCCACGCCCGCACCTCGCAGGCCGACACCAAGGCGCTCTACGACCGGATGCTCGAGCTGCCCGAGCGGATCGCCGCCCTCGACGTGCCCACCTTCTTCGCGGCGCACGCCCTCACCCTCACGTGGGCCCTCGAGGTGGCGCTGGCCTGCGACATCGTCCTCGCGAGCGAGAAGGCGAAGTTCGGGCTCGTCGAGCGCGTGATCGGCCTGACCCCCACGATGGGCGGCACGCAGCGCCTGGCCCAGCGGGCCGGCGTGGCCCGGGCGAAGGAGGTCGTCTTCACGGGCGAGCTCTTCGACGCCGCCACCTTCGAGCGCTGGAACGTGGTCAACCGGGTGCTGCCCGTCGAGGGCTTCGACGACGCGGTCCTCGACGTCGTGCGGCAGGTGGCCGTCGGCCCCACGCGGGCCTTCGGCGCCGCCAAGCGGATCCTGCGGGTGCACGAGTCGTCGGGCGTGCCCGGTGCCGTCGCGGCCACCACGCGCATCGCGTCGGAGCTGTTCGAGACCGAGGACCTGCAGCACGGGATGGCCTCGTTCCTGGAGAACGGGCCCGGCAAGGCGACCTTCTCCGGTCGCTGAGCCGTCGCGTCAGGCGGCGCCGGGGGCGTCGGCCTCCGCGCGCAGCACCCGCGTGGTGCGACGCTCGGCCCAGAAGCTCACGAAGGGCACCGTGGCCAGGAGCATCGTCGTTACGGTGAACGCCGGCTTCCAGCGGTGACGGCTCGACAGCAGGGCGATGAGCACGAGAAGCACCATGAAGAGGAACCCGTGGACCTGGTCGATGACCAGGAAGACGTCCTGGTTGCGGCGCCACCACGAGCCGGGCTCGGTGAGGATCTTGCCGAAGAATCCGGCGAACACGACCAGCAGGTTCACGCCCACGACCCAGGCGAGGATGCGGTAGGCGACAGCGATGCGACTCACGGGGACAGGTTATCGGCGGGCTGGTCGTAGGGTCGGTCGGCGGGTCGCTCCGGTGGTGCGGCGCCGTGGCGGGCGCGTGCCTCGTCGACCTGGTCGCGACACATCCGCCACCACATGACCACGGCGAACAGGCCGAACACCCACCACTGGAGGGCGTAGGCGAGGTTCTTCAGGCCCACCGTCCAGGAGACGTCGGGGTCGGGCGGTTCCACGGGGGTCCAACCCTGCGCCAGCGCACCGTCGGGCGCGGGCGTGTCCAGGAGCCCGTAGCCGGACCAGAGCCGGTAGGGCAGCTCGTTCAGCAACGAGGGCGTGGTGATCGCCGTCGTCGTGCGTTCGCGACCGAGGGGCGACCCGCCGCCCTGGCTGGGCTGCAGCACCACCGACAGCTGCTGGCGACCCTCAGGGACCGCCGGGATGGCGGCGTCCCGCTCGGCCGACGGATCGGCGCGTCCGCGCACCACCAGGAGCGCGCCGTCGGAGCCGTCGACGACGAAGGGAGCGACGAGCCACACGTCGCCTCGCGTCATCTCGCCCCGCACCCAGAACTGCTCGTCCACCGGCCCGAACCGTCCTTCGACGGTCACGCGCCGGTCCTGCAGATCGGTCCGGAACGGCTGGCCCAGCCCCCACACGTCGACGATGGGAGCCGGCGCCGCAGCGGCGGACTCGCGCGCCGCCTCACCCTGGCGCGACTCGTACGCGCCGAGCTGCCAGAACCCGCCGGCCACGCACGCCGCCAGCGCCACCAGCGCGAACAGGTGCAACGGCGTGAGCCGCAGCCACAGCCGCGCGGTGGACGGCCTGGCCGCGGACGTCACGATCAGGAGGTGAAGGGCGTGAGGTGCGGGTAGAGCGGGAACCGCTCCGCGAGCGTCGTGACCCGCTTGCGCAGGCCCTCGACGTCGATGTCGCCCGGCTTGAGCGCCTCGGCGATGACGTCGGCGACCTCACGGAACTCCTCGGCACCGAACCCGCGGGTGGCGAGTGCGGGCGTGCCGATGCGCAGTCCCGACGTGATCATCGGCGGACGCGGGTCGTTCGGGACCGCGTTGCGGTTGACCGTGATGCCGACCTCGTGGAGGCGGTCCTCGGCCTGCTGGCCGTCGAGCTCGCTGTCGCGCAGGTCCACCAGAACGAGGTGGACGTCGGTGCCGCCGGACAGCACCTGCACGCCGGCCTCACGGGCGTCGTCGGCGAGCAGCCGCTCGGCCAGGATCTGCGCGCCCTCGATGGTGCGCTGCTGGCGGTCCTTGAAGTCGGGCTCGAGCGCCATCTTGAAGGCGACGGCCTTGGCGGCGATGACGTGCTCGAGCGGGCCGCCCTGCTGGCCGGGGAACACCGCGGACTGGAGCTTCTTGACCAGCTCGGGGTCGTTGGACAGGATCACGCCGCCGCGGGGACCACCGAGCGTCTTGTGCGTGGTGCTCGAGACGACGTGCGCGTGCGGCAGCGGCGACGGGTGCAGGCCGGCCGCGACCAGGCCCGCGAAGTGCGCCATGTCGACCCACAGGTAGGCACCCACCTCGTCGGCGATCTCGCGGAACGCGGCGAAGTCGAGCTGACGGGGGTAGGCCGACCAGCCGGCGATGATGACCTTGGGCGAGTGCTCGCGGGCGAGGCTGCGGACCTCGTCCATGTCGACCAGACCGGCGTCGTCCACGTGGTACGGGACGACCTCGTACAGCCGCCCGGAGAAGTTGATCTTCATGCCGTGCGTCAGGTGGCCGCCGTTGGCGAGGTCCAGACCCATGATCGTGTCGCCCGCGCGGGCGATCGCGTGCAGCACGGCGGCGTTGGCGCTGGCGCCCGAGTGCGGCTGGACGTTCGCGTAGTCCGCGTCGAACAGCTGCTTCAGCCGGTCGATCGCGATCTGCTCGACCTCGTCAACGACCTCGCAGCCGCCGTAGTACCGCTTGCCCGGGTAGCCCTCGGCGTACTTGTTGGTGAGCACGCTGCCCTGCGCCTGCAGGGCGGCAACGGGGGCGAAGTTCTCCGAGGCGATCATCTCGAGCGTCGTCTGCTGGCGCTCCAGCTCGGCGTCGAGGAGACGCGCGACGTCGGGGTCGAACGCGGCGAGCGACTGGTTCAGGTCCATGCCCCCAGGGTAGTGGGCGTCCTCGAAGGGCGGGGGAGTCCGGGTGTGACGTGGGCGGGGGGTGGGTGGCGTTCGTCTTGTCCTGCGGCTGCGACTGCTCGGCTGGGTGGTGTCCTGCGGCTGCGGCGCCGCGGCTCCTCGTCGACCTGCGCTCAGAAAGGGCCTCGACCGGCGGTGGGGTGGGTGCTCGGTCGGGGTTCTCGGGGCGCGGGGACGCCGATGATGCTTTCGGGGCGCGCTCACCGTCTCGTTGCCTCGTCGTGCGTCGGTTGAGGCAGTGGGAGGTAGGTGGCGCGCGTTATTCGCCGGGCGAAGGTAGGTGGCACGCGGATGCAGACCTCCATACCGCGGGCCACCTGCCTTTGACGCTCCGATTCCGCGGGCCACCTACCTCTGACGCTCCGATTCCGCGCGCTACCTACCTCTCACCCGTCTTGGGCAGTGGGAGGTAGGTGACGCACCGCATCCGAGTCGTTTGGGGTGCGTCACCTACCTCTGACGGCCTGGTTCGGTGCGTCACCTACCTCTGACGGCCTGGTTCGGTGCGCTACCTACCTTCGACGCCCCAGGACCGGCCCGCGGCACCGGGGCTCGGCCGGGCGGGAGCCCATCCGCCGGTCGAGGCCCTTTCGCAGACCGAGCCGAGACCCGGCCGGAGCAGCGCAGCACCGAGCCGAAGCCCCGCCAGGAGACGCCGCCGCAGGACGAGCCCACCCGGAGCAGCGCAGCCGCAGGACGAGGCCCCGCCAAGAGACGCAGCCGCAGGACGAGACCCACCCAGCGACCGCAGCCGCAGGACAGGAGGCAGCCCAGCCGGCCGAAGGGAGGGGTCAGTCCCCGGAGAGGCGGTGCTTCTCGGCGAGCACCGCGGCCTGGGTGCGGCGCTGCAGGCCCAGCTTGGAGAGCAGCTGGGAGACGTAGTTCTTGACCGTCTTCTCGGCGAGGTACATCTCGGTGGCGATCTGGCGGTTGGTCATGCCCTGGCCGATGAGGCTGAGGATACGGCGCTCCTGTGCCGTCAGCTCGGCGAGCGGGTCCTTCGGCGCGGGAGCGTTGCGGATCCGGTCGAGGACCTGGGCGGTGACCGCGGGGTCGAGCAGCGACTGGCCGTCGGCCACCCGGCGGACGGCGTCGACGAGGTCGTTGCCGCGGATCTGCTTGAGCGCGTAGCCGGCGGCGCCGGCCATGATGGCGGAGAACAGCGCCTCGTCGTCGTCGAACGACGTCAGGATGATGACGTTGACCTCCGGGTGCGCGGCCCGGACGTCGCGGCACACCTCGATGCCCGACCCGTCGGGAAGGCGCGCGTCGAGCACCGCCACGTCGGGCAGCAGCGTCGGGATGAGCTCGAGCGCCTCGCCGGCGGTGCCGGCCTCGCCGACGACCGACAGGCCCTCCTGCGCCTCCAGGAGGTCGCGGATGCCGCGTCGGACGATCTCGTGGTCGTCGAGCAGGAAGATCCGTACGGACTCGCTCATGTGGGGGTTCCTTCGTTGGCGGGGATCACGGCATCGACTTCGGGACGCTCCAGCGGACCTGGAGGCCGCCGTGCGACGGCTCCAGGAACTCGCAGCTGCCGCCCAGGTTCTGGGCGCGGTGCCTCATGTTGCGCAGTCCGTTGCCGAACGGCTGGTCGGGATCGAGCCCGAGTCCATCATCGGTCACGGTGAGCACGATGTCGTCGGTGACGTCGAGCTCGATGGCGACCTCACCGGCGTGGGAGTGCCGCACGACGTTCGACAGGATCTCCTTGAGCACGGCCGCCAGCTGCTCGGCCGCCATGTCGGGCACCACGCTCTCGACCGGTCCGATGGTCTCCACCGTCGGGCGGTAGCCGAGCATCCGCTCGGCCTCGCCGACGATGGCGTCGATCTCGAGCCGCAGGTTGGCCGGCACCGTGGGAGAGCTGAGGTCGAAGATCGTGCGACGGATCTCCTTGATGGTCTGGTCGAGCCCGTCGACGGCGTCGGACAGTCGAGCCCCGACCGCCGGCGGGACCGAGGCCGAGGCGCTGTCGAGCGAGAGGCCGATGGCGAACAGGCGCTGGATCACCAGGTCGTGCAGGTCGCGGCCGATGCGGTCGCGGTCCTCGAAGATCGCCAGCTTGGCCTGGGTCTCGCGGGCCCGCACCACCTGCATGACCAGGGCCGCCTGCTGGGTGAAGCCGTTCGGCAGCTCGGGGTCGAGGGCCCACGTGGACGACATCTGCTCGGAGAACCACCCGATGACGAGGACCGCCGTGCCCTCCTCGAAGTGCAACGGGTGCGCCTGCACCGTCTGCAGCCCCGGGAGCGCGGCCAGCGTGTCGTCGTCGATGCGCTCGTCGTGGAGGGCGTCGGTGATGACCACCGCCTGCCCCGACCGGACGACCTCGCGCAGGAACGGGATGTCGGGACGGATTCCCACCGGGTCGGGCTCGATGCCCACCGCGGCCGTGACTACGAACGGCCCGTCGTCGTCGGGCACGACGAGGGCAGCAGCCCCGGCGCCGGCGACGTCGCGGACCCGCTCGACGATGAGCTGGCTGGCGGCCTGGCGGGAGATGGGGCGCAGCAACGCCGTGGCGACCTCGGAGGTGGCGCGCAGCCACCGACGCTGCTGCTCGCTCTGCTCGAACAGCCGGGCGTTCTCGATGACGACGCCCGCGGCCGACGCGATCGCGACCGCGACCTCCTCGTCCTCCGGCGTGAACCCGCCGTCACCCTGCTTGTCGGTGAGGTAGAGGTTGCCGAACACCTGGTCGTGGACGCGGATCGGCACGCCGAGGAACGACGTCATGTCGGGGTGGAGTCGCGGGAACCCCGCGCTCTCGGGATGGTTCTTGAGGTCGTTGACCCGCAGCGGCTCGGGCCGGTCGATCACCAGCCCGAGCAGGCCCTGGCCCTGCGGGAGGCGGCCGATCATGTCCTGGTGCTCGGCGTCGAGCCCGTGCACGGCGAACGTGCCGAGGCGGTGCGAGGAGCGACCGTCGAGCACGCCGAGGAAGCCGTAGGTGGCTCCGACGAGCTCGCTGGCGGAGTCGACGATGCGCTGGAGGACGTTGTCGAGGGAGAGGTCCTGGGACAGCGCGACGACAGCGTCGAGCAGACTGCTCTGACGCTCCGACCCCACTCCGCTCTTCTTCATCGACGACTCCCTCCCGAGGGAGGATAGTGCTGTGGCTGCCCCCACGGAGGGGGTTGAGCCGAACCTGATGGACACATGTCTGCGAGAGTCCCCAGCCGCCCGGTCATGACGCGAGGCCGCGCGCACCGACCGCGTCGTCATCGAAACGCAACCTGCGCGCCCTTCCAGCGGGCGCGAGCCACCACTAGCGTGCCGAGAAGTCCATGATCCGCGCAACCATCGCGCGTGGCACACCTGCTCAGGAAGGCAGCGCATGCACATCCATCGGGGGGCAGCGGTCCTCGCTGCGACGACACTGGCCGGGGTCACCCTGGCCGCCTGCGGCGCAGGCAACTCAGGCGACACGAAGGCCGGCATCCTCGTCGGCACCACCGACAAGGTCGTCTCGATCGACCCGGCCGGTGCCTACGACAACGGCTCGACGCAGATCCAGACCCAGGCCTACCAGTACCTGCTGAACTTCCCCGCGGGCAGCACCGAGCTCACGCCCGACGCCGCCGAGAACTGCGACTTCGAGACGCCGACCGAGTACGTCTGCACCATGAAGGACGGGCTGACGTTCGCCAACGGCAACGAGCTGACCGCCTCCGACGTGGCGTTCTCGTTCAAGCGCATCGTCGACATCAACGACCCGAACGGCCCGGCGTCGCTCCTCGGGGCCATGAAGAGCGTGGAGGCGCGCGACGACAAGACCGTCGTGTTCACCCTCGCGGCCCCCAACGACGTGACGTTCCCGCAGGTGCTCGTGACCTCGGCCGGACCGATCGTCGACGAGGAGACCTACCCCGCCGACAAGGTGCTCGACGACGACGCCGCCGTGAAGGCCCAGGGCTTCTCCGGTCCGTACACGATCGGGTCGTACACGAAGAACGAGCTCGCCGAGTTCACCAAGAACGAGAAGTACGACGGCGCCTACGGCGAGCCCGAGAACGACGCGGTCACCCTGACCTACTACTCGGACTCCAACAACCTCAAGCTCGACGTCCAGAACGGCAAGATCGACGTGGCGTGGCGCTCGCTCACCCCCACCGACATCGCCAGCCTGGAGAAGGCCGACGGCGTGGAGGTGCACCAGGGCGACGGCGGCGAGCTCCGCTACATCGTGTTCAACCTCAAGACGATGCCCGGCGAGGACGACGAGCAGAAGACGGCGATCCGCCAGGCCATGGCCAGCTCGATCGACCGCGCCGAGCTGTCGGAGCAGGTCTACAAGGGCACGTTCACGCCCGCCTACTCGGCCGTCCCCGACGGTCAGCCCGGCGCCACGGAGCCGTTCAAGGAGCTCTACGGCGAGAAGCCCGACACGGCCAAGGCCAAGAAGTTCCTCGACGACGCCGGCGTGGACACGCCCGTCGACCTCAAGCTGCAGTACAACCCGGACCACTACGGCTCCAACTCCGACCAGGAGTACGCCATGGTCAAGCGGCAGCTGGAGGCCACGAAGCTCTTCACGGTGGACCTGCAGTCCACCGAGTGGAACACCTACTCCGAGGAGCGGGTGAAGGACGCCTACCCGATGTACCAGCTGGGCTGGTTCCCGGACTTCCCGGACCCGGACAACTACCTGACGCCGTTCTTCGCGCCGAACAACTTCCTGCAGTCCCACTACGAGGACGACACGACGACCAAGCTGCTCGACACCGAGCGGACCCAGGCCGACGAGGCCGAGCGTGAGAAGACGCTCGCGCAGGTCCAGGAGCGGGTCGCCCAGCAGGTGCCGATCCTGCCGCTGCTGACGGGTGCCCAGGTGGCCGTGGCCGGCGACGACGTCGAGGGCGTGGACGACACGCTCGACGCGGCGTTCAAGTTCCGGTTCTCGTCGCTCTCGAAGGGCTGACGCAGACGGAGGGGTGGGCCGGACCGTGAACTCGGTCGGGCCCACCCCCTTCCGCGTGCCCCTCCCCGGTGACACGAGCACCGTGACGCCGACCCTGTGACACCGCACGTCCCTGCACGACCCCACTCCCCGAGGAGTCCCATGTCTTCCGCCGAGGTGCTCGCCGCAGGCGAGCCGCCCGCCACCCCGTCATCGGGGCCCGCGCCCGCTCGACGTCGGGGGCTGCCGCCCCTGGCGCGCTACCTGCTGGTGCGTCTGGCCCTCGTGGTGCCGATGATCTGGGTGCTCGTCACCCTCGTGTTCGTGCTGCTGCGGGTGATCGGCGACCCGATCACCGCAGCCCAGGGCGGACGCCTGACCCCCGACCAGATCGCCCAGCGCAAGGCCGACGCCGGCCTCGACCGACCCATGCTCGTGCAGTACTGGGAGTACGTGTCGGGTCTGGTGCGCGGCGACTTCGGCACCACGCTCACCGACAACCAGCCGATCTCGCAGATCCTCAAGGTCAACGGCGCGGCGACCCTCGAGCTCACCCTCTACGCCCTGGTGGTGGCCTTCGCGATCGGCATCCCGCTCGGCCGGCTCGCCGCCCGGTACCGCGACCGCCTGCCCGACGTGACCCTGCGGCTGTTCGCGATCGTCGCCTACGCGGCGCCGGTGTTCTTCGTCGGCCTGCTGCTCAAGCTGGCGTTCACGCCGTTCGGCTGGCCGTCGTCCGGTCGGGCCTCCACGACCACGCTGCTCACCCTGCAGGACGTGAGGCCCCGGACGAACATCCTGCTCGTCGACGCCATCTTGTGGGGTGACCCGGGCTACGTGCTCGAGGTCCTCCAGTACGCGCTGCTGCCGGCGCTGGCCCTGGGTCTGCTGACCGGAGGCGTGTTCCTGCGTCTCGTGCGCATCAACCTGCTGCAGACGCTGCGCGCCGAGTACGTGACCGCGGCTCGCGCCCGAGGGATCTCCGAGGGTCGTGTGGTGCGCAAGGTCGCGTTCCGCAACGCCCTCGTGCCCGTCGTCACCGTCATGGGCATGCAGATCGCCATGCTGCTGGCCGGCGCGGTGCTCACCGAGACCACCTTCGAGTGGAAGGGCATCGGCTACATGCTCGCCGAGTACCTGAAGGCCCGCGACTTCCTGGCCGTGCAGGGCATCGTCACGCTCATCGCGCTCGTGGTCTGCCTGGCCAGCTTCCTCATCGACGTCATCGTGGCGCTCGTCGACCCGAGGGTGCGGTTCTGATGGCGCGGGCGAGGAACCTCGTGCCCGGTGTGGTGCGGCAGAGCCACGGCCTGCAGCGCTTCATGCTGCTCCTCGGCTTCGCGATCGTGATCGCGTTCGTCGTCGTCGCCGTGCTCGCGCCGTGGATCGCGCCGTACGGCTTCAACGACGACCGCGGTGCCGACGGCGTCGTGTTCGGCACGCAGCAGGCACCGTCGGCCGCGCACTGGTTCGGCACCAACGTCGGCGGCACCGACGTGTTCTCGCGCGTCGTCTACGGCACCCGCACCGCGGTCATCGTCATCGCGCTGGCCGTGGTGCTGTCGAGCCTCGTCGGCGTGCCGCTCGGTCTGGTCTCGGGCTACCTCGGTGGCTGGCTCGACCGCGTGCTCGTGCTCGTGATGGACGCGCTCTACGCCTTCCCGTCGCTGCTGCTCGCGATCGTCGTCTCGATCGTGCTGTCGGGCGGGTCGAGCGGGGCGTTCGGCGGCATCATGTCGGCCGCCATCTCGATCACCGTGATCTTCGTGCCCCAGTACTTCCGGGTGATCCGCAACGCCACGCTGTCGGTGAAGACCGAGCCGTACGTCGACGCCGCTCGCGTGGTGGGCGTGCGGACGCCGCGCATCATGTTCAAGCACGTGTTCAGCAACGTCGCGCAGAACCTGCCCATCATCGGCACCCTCAACGCCTCCGAGGCGATCCTCACCCTCGCCGGCCTGGGATTCCTGGGCTTCGGCATCGAGCCGTCGGCCGCCGCGGAGTGGGGCTACGACCTCAACAAGGCACTGCCCGACGCCACGAACGGCATCTGGTGGACGGGCGTGTTCCCCGGCCTGGCGATCGTGCTGGTCGTGCTGGGCGTGACGCTCGTGGGCGAGAGCCTTAACGACGTGCTCAACCCGCTGCTGCGCACGCGCGGCGGCGACGGCGGATCCGGCACCACCGAGTCCGAGATCGAGCTGGACGAGCAGGCCTTGGCCGAGCTCGACGCGAGCGGCGGCGTCGAGGAGGTGCCGGACGACGTCCGGAGGGCCGCGGTCCTCTCGCTGGGGGACCTCACCGTCTCGTTCGCGACCGACGGTGGAGCCGTGCGTGCCGTGCGCGGCCTGTCGTTCGACGTCGCCCCCGGCGAGGTGCTGGCCGTGGTCGGCGAGTCCGGGTCGGGCAAGTCCGTCACCGCGCGTGCGGTGCTGGGCCTGCTGCCGTCGACGGCGACGGTCTCGGGATCGGCGATCCTGCGGTCGGGGCAGGACCCGTCGAGGGGCGGGACGGCCCCTGTGGGCACGGAGCGGGAGCTGGTCGGGCGCAGCGCCAAGGAGCTGCGGCCCATCCGCGGTGACGAGGTGTCCATGGTGTTCCAGGAGCCGTCCACCGCCCTCGACCCCGTGCGCACCGTCGGCTGGCAGATCGTCCAGGGCATCCGCGCCCACCGCGACGTCAGCGCCAAGGCCGCCCGCGCGCGGGCCGTCGAGCTGCTCGAGATGGTGGGCCTGCCCGACCCCGAGCAGCGTGTCGACTACTACCCGCACCAGCTGTCGGGCGGGCAGAAGCAGCGCGTCGTCATCGCGATGGCCATCTCGTGCGACCCCGACGTGATCGTGGCCGACGAGCCCACGACCGCGCTCGACGTGACCGTGCAGGCGCAGATCCTCGACCTGCTGCTCAGCCTGCGCGACCGGCTGGGCACCGCGATCGTGCTCATCACCCACAACATGGGAGTCGTCGCCGACGTGGCCGACCGCGTGGTGGTCATGTACCGCGGTCGGCTGGTCGAGACCGCACCTGTCGACCGGCTGTTCGCGGCCCCGCGGCACCCCTACACCCGGGCCCTGCTCGACGCGGTGCCGCACCTCGGCCGCGAGGACGGTCCGTCGCTCGTGTCCGAGGAGGCCGACGTCGTGCTCGACGTCGACGACCTGGTCGTCGAGTTCCCAGGGCGTCTCGGGCAACCGGCGTTCACCGCGGTCGACCACGTGTCGCTGCAGGTGCGTCGGGGCGAGGTGCTCGGGCTGGTGGGCGAGTCGGGTTCCGGGAAGTCGACGATCGGACGCACCGCGGTCGGGCTGCAGCAGCCCACGAGCGGGACGATCTCGGTGTCGGGCACCACGGTGTCGGGACTGTCCGACGCGCGGCTGCGGCCCCTGCGGTCGCGCTTCGGCTTCGTGTTCCAGGACCCGGCGGCCTCGCTCAACCCCCGGATGAGCATCGGCGACTGCATCGCCGAGCCGCTGCGGGTGCAGACCGACCTGTCCTCCGCCGACGTGGATGCGAAGGTCGCGTCGCTGCTGGAGTCGGTCGAGCTGCCCGCGTCGTACGCGACGCGGTTCGGCCACGAGCTGTCCGGTGGCCAGCGCCAGCGCATCAGCCTGGCCCGCGCCATCGCGCTGGATCCCGACCTGCTGATCGCGGACGAGCCGACGTCGGCGCTGGACGTGTCGGTGCAGGCGCGGGTGCTCGAGCTGTTCGCCGAGCTGCAGCAGCGGGTGGGCTTCGCGTGCCTGTTCATCAGCCACGACCTGGCCGTGGTCGACTCGCTCGCGAACCGCGTGGCAGTGCTCCAGCACGGCCGTCTCGTCGAGGTCGGCCCGCGCGAGGACGTGCTGCGACGTCCGCAGCAGGACTACACCCGCCGCCTCATCGCGGCCGTCCCCGTCCCCGACCCCGTCGAGCAGCGGGCTCGCCGCGCGACCCCCACCCCCTGACCGGGTGGCCACCCCCGCCCGCCGCGTGCCCGCGATTCCCATCAGGTGATGGGAATCACGAGCTCACCTTGGGAATCCCTCACTCACCCTGGCGTGCTCGCCAGGGTGAGTCGGGGATTCCCGAGGTGAGTGGCCGGGTGGCTGCGTCCCGGTCGGCGGGTGGAACGCCGCACCCCGGGTGACACTGGAGCGATGAAGCCGTTGACCTCCGCACGATCGACCCTCGGAGCGACGATCTTCGCGCGAGTCGCGGGCGACGAGGGGCCGGCCCGACGCGAGCGGATCATGTTCGCGCCCGGACCGCGCCGATTCGCTCCCGACTCCGCGATCGCGACGGTCCACGGCGACGCGTCGATGTTCGTGGGTGGCATCCGTGCGCTGCTGCTGCAGTCGCTGCACCCGCTCGCGATGGCAGCGGTCGACCAGCACTCCGGCTTCCGCGGCGACCCTTGGGGCCGGCTCCAGCGCACGAGCGGCTTCCTCGCGGTCACGACCTTCGGCACCGACGCCGACGCAGCGCGGGCCATTCGCGCGGTGCGCGCCGTGCACGACACGATCGAGGGCGTCGCACCCGACGGCCGGCCGTACCGGGCCTCGGACCCGCACCTGCTGCGCTGGGTGCACGTGGCCGAGGTCGACAGCTTCCTGCGCGCCCACGACCGGTACGGCCACCAGCCGCTGGACGCCGAGGGGCGCGACGCCTACGTCCGCGAGGCCGCCGTGGTGGCACGCGAGCTCGGGGCGAGCGACGTCCCGGAGTCGGTCGCCGAGCTGGAGGCGGCCCTCGAGGCGTTCCGGCCGGAGCTCGAGAGCACCGAGGCGGCCCGACGAACCGTGCGGTACCTGCTCGTCCACCCACCCGTGCCCCTCGCCATCCGCGTCCCGTACGGCGTGCTCGCGGCGGCCGGGGTCGGACTCATGCCGCGCTGGTCGCGCTGGCCGCTTCGCCTGCCCTGGCTCCCGGTGGCCGAGGCGAGCGCCGTCCGGCTGGGCGGCGAGGTCGTCACGCGGTCCATCCGCTGGGCCATGACGCCGCCCGAGCACCCGGTCGAGGCCTGACCCAAGCCTGCTGCACGGCTTTCCCACGTCGGCACGGAAAGCAACCCGTGCAGACGTGGGGAACCCGTGCGGACCAGGAGATTCCCAGGTCGACCTGGGAATCGCCGGGACGTGCGGTGATCGGGGGGCCTGGCAGGATCGGGGGGTGGACCAGAAGAGCTTCGAACCTGACGTGATCGTGGTGGGTGCCGGACTGGCGGGGCTGGTGGCGACGCACGAGCTGGTGCTGGCCGGCCGCAGCGTGCTGGTCGTCGAGCAGGAGAACCGGTCGAACCTCGGCGGGCAGGCCTTCTGGTCGCTCGGCGGGCTGTTCCTCGTCGACTCCCCGGAGCAGCGGCGCATGGGCATCAAGGACTCGCCCGAGCTCGCCCTGCAGGACTGGTTCGGCTCCGCGGCATTCGAGAGCCCGGCCGACGACGCGACCGGGCACGACGCCTGGGGCCGACGCTGGGCGGAGGCGTACGTGCACTTCGCGGCCACCGAGAAGCGCCAGTACCTGCGCGACCTCGGCCTCAAGGTCCTGCCGATCGTGGGCTGGGCCGAGCGCGGCAGCGGCAGCGCGAGCGGGCACGGGAACTCCGTCCCGCGGTTCCACCTCACGTGGGGCACCGGTCCCGAGGTCGTGCGCGTGTTCGCCGAGCCCGTGCTGGCAGCCGAGCGCGCCGGGCGGGTGCGGTTCGCCTTCCGCCGCCAGGTCGACGACCTGGTCGTCGAGGGCGGATCGGTGGTCGGCGTGCGCGGCACCGAGCTGGAGCCGGACGAGTCCGACCGTGGCGTCGCGTCGTCGCGCACCCCGGTCGGCACGTTCGAGGAGCGCGCCGCCGCCGTGGTGGTCACGTCCGGCGGCATCGGCCACAACCGCGACCTGATGCGGGAGTCCTGGCCCACCCACCGCCTCGGGCCCGCGCCGGAGCACATGATCCTCGGCGTGCCCGCCCACGTGGACGGCCGCATGCTTGCCATCACCGAGTCCGCCGGCGGACGCGTGGTCAACCGCGACCGCATGTGGGCCTACACCGAGGGCGTGCACAACTGGGACCCGATCTGGCCCGACCACGCCATCCGCATCATCCCCGGCCCGTCGTCGCTCTGGTTCGACGCGACCGGGCACCGTCTCCCGGCGCCGAACTTCCCGGGGTTCGACACGATGGGCACGATGAAGGAGATCCTGGCGACGGGCCACGACTACTCCTGGCTCGTGCTCACCCAGTCGATCATCGAGAAGGAGTTCGCGCTGTCGGGCTCGGAGCAGAACCCCGACATCACCGGCAAGGACCTGAAGTTCCTCGCCCAGACGCGGCTCGCGAAGGGCGCACCGGAGCCGGTCGAGAAGTTCAAGCAGCACGGCGAGGACTTCGTCGTCGCGCACACGCTGGCCGAGCTGGTCGAGGGGATGAACGCGAAGAGCCGCGGCGGGGCCACGATCGACCTCGCCACGCTGGAGCAGCAGGTGGTGGAGCGGGACCGTGAGATCGACAACGCGTTCAGCAAGGACCTGCAGCTCATGGCCGTGCACAACGCGCGGCGCTCGCGCACCGACAAGATCGTGCGCGTGGCCAAGCCGCACAAGATCCTCGACCCCGAGCACGGTCCGCTGATCGCCGTCCGGCTGAACATCCTGTCGCGCAAGACGCTGGGCGGGCTGCAGACCGACCTCGAGTCCCGCGTGCTCGACGACAGCGGCATGCCCGTGCCCGGGCTCTACGCGGCCGGCGAGGTCGCGGGCTTCGGCGGTGGCGGGGTCCACGGACACAACGCCCTGGAGGGCACCTTCCTCGGCGGGTGCATCTTCTCCGGCCGTGCGGCGGGGCGGTCGCTCGGACGACGTCTGTCCTGAGGCCCCCTCGACGAGCTCGGGGAGCGGCGTGGGGCGGTCCGACTGGCTGGCCACGGCGGAGTGGAGCAAGATGGACGGACCACCACCGAAGGAGGGTCCGACGTGAACAAGCTGCTCATCGCGGCTGCTGGCGTCGCCGGCTACGTGCTCGGCACGAAGGCCGGCCGCGAGCGCTACGACCAGATCCGTACCCAGTCCCAGAAGGTCTGGAACTCTCCCACCGTCCAGAGCGGCGTGGACCATGCCGCCGACGCCGCCAAGAGCGCCGCCGGTGCTGCCGGCAGCGCTGCCGCCGACGCCGCGTCCAGCGCCGCGAGCGCGGCCGGCTCCAAGGTCGTCGACGCGGTCAAGAGCCACCGGTCCGACGACGCGTCCTCCGACGGCGTCTCGGCCGACCCGGCCGACCCCTCGTTCGCGATCGACGAGGTCGCCGACCCCCAGCTCGACGCCGACCTGGCCGAGGCCGACACCGAGGTCCCGAGCTCGCCCTCGGTGACCACGCCGCCCACGGCGGCCGACCTCGCCGAAGACCGCCTGGGTCGCCCGTGACCGCGGCGCCGCAGGACGAGTCCACCGGCCGCCTGATCGCGCAGGCCACCGAGGACATCTCGACCCTCATCCGCGCCGAGATGGCCTTGGCCAAGGACGACCTCGCGCAGGCCGGCAAGCGGGTCGGCGTGGGTGCCGGCCTGTTCGGCGCCGCCGGCGTGATCGCGCTCTACGGCCTCGGCGTGCTGCTCAGCGCCGCCGTGCTGGGTCTGGCCAACGTGACCGACCCGTGGCTCGCCGCGCTCATCGTGGCGGTCGCCCTGTTCGTGGTGGCCGGCGTGGCCGCCCTGCTGGGCAAGAGCAACGTCTCGAAGGTCGCGCAGGCTCCTGCCGCGCGCGTCGAGAGCGTGCAGGCCGACGTCGCCGCAGCGAAGGGGAACCCGTCATGAGCGAGCGCGACCAGCTGGAGGCCGAGATCGCGGCCACCCGAGAGCACCTGGCCGAGACGGTCGACGCCCTGGGCGACAAGCTCGACGTGAAGTCGCGCGCGCAGGACGCCGTGGCCGAGGCTGACAAGGGCCGTATCGCCGTGCTGGCCGGGGCCGCCGTGGCCGCGGTCGTCGGCATCGTGCTGCTGCGTCGCGGCTGAGCCACCTCGCTCAGGCCGCACGCACCCGCTCGACGAACTCGAGCACCCGCGAGCGCAGGTCGTCCACCCGCAGGTCGGGCGCGCCCGTGACCGACTTCTCGTGCGGCTTGAGAGGTCGGCGCACGCGCTTCCAGCAGGCGAGGTCGCCGCACACGTACTGCCCGACGGTGTCGCCGGCCCGGCCCCGTGGGCCCGCCCGTCGGGCGACGAGCAGACGCGCCGTGGACGTGCCGTCGTCGGTGCGGCACCAGTCGCACAAGGTCGTCCGCGCCGGCCCGACGGACGTGCCGACCCGCAGCTCGATGCCCACGGGCTCGTCGCTGATGTCCTCACCCAGCACGACGTAGGCACGCTGCGGGGACTTGGCGTCGACCCAGCCGAGGTAGTCGCGCTCCTCGAGGCGGTCGGGCGGCCACGGCGCGGGCAGCGTCATGGAGGCGACCTTGCTGCGCGAGCTGTTCACGAAGCAGGCGCGGACCTGGTCGGCGGAGAGCGGTTGCATGATGCGTCCCTTCATCGTTTCCTAACACCCTTAGGTATACACCTAGTGGTGATAGGTTGATCGCGTGCCCCGTGCCGGACTCACTCGCTCGCTCGTCCTCGATGCCGCCGCCAACCTCGCCGACCAGGTCGGCTTCGAGGCGGTGACGCCGTCCGCCGTCGCGCGCGCCGTGGGCATCCGCACGCCAAGCCTGTACGCGCACGTCGACGGCGCCGAGGCGCTGCGCGACGGCCTCACGGTGCGGGCGCTCGACGAGATGGCCGATGCGGCGTCGAGGAACGTCGCCGGCCGCTCCGGGGGGTCGGCGCTGCGCGCCCTGGCCGACGCCTACCGCGACTACGCGCGCGTCCACCCCGGCCGGTACGCGGCGACCCGACGCCGGCTGGCCCCCGACCACGACGGCGTCGAGGCGGGGCGACGCCACACCGAGCTGCTCGCCTCGGTGCTGCGCGGCTACGGCGTGCCTGAGCAGGACCACGTGCACGCGGTGCGGCTGATCGGCAGCACCGTCCACGGGTTCATCGCCCTCGAGGCCACCGGGTCCTTCGACCACAGCGACCCCGAGGCCGACGTCAGCTGGACCCGGGTGGTCGACGTGCTGCACGGCGCACTCGAGACCTGGCCGCCCACCTGAGCCGACGAGGGGCTCAGTGCCCTCGGTCGATCCACTCCTGCAGGTGGGGCGCCTCGTCGCCGATGCGCGTGTCGTCACCGTGGCCGGTGTGCACGACGGTGTCCTCGGGCAGCGTCAGCAGGTGGTCACGGATGGACGCGACGATCGTGTCGAAGCTGGAGTAGCTGCGTCCCGTGGCACCGGGCCCGCCGCTGAACAGCGTGTCACCGCTGAACAGGACGCCGAGGTCCTCGCTGTAGAGGCAGGTGCTGCCGGGGGAGTGGCCCGGGGTGGCGACGGCCCGCAGCGTGGTGCCGGCCACCTCGAACGTCGTGCCGTCGGTGAGGTCGTGGTCCGGTCGCACGTCGGTACCGTGCTCGGCCTCCCACAGCATCGTGTCGGCCGACGGGAACCAGATCGGTGCGCCGGTGAGGTCGCGCAGCTGCACCGCGGCGTTCAGGTGGTCGTTGTGGCCGTGCGTGAGCACGATGGCCCGCACCGTGCGACCGTCGACCGCCGCGGCGATGGCCTCGGCGTCGTGCGGTGCGTCGACGACGACCACCTCGCTGTCGTCACCGACGATCCACACGTTGTTGTCGACGTCCCAGCTGCCGCCGTCGAGCGCGAACTGCCCCGACGTCACGACCTTCGTGACCTGTGCCGACATCAGATCATCACCACCGAACGCAGGACGTCGCCGCCGTGCATCTTGTCGAACGCGGCCTCGACGTCGTCGATGCCGATGCGCTCGGTGACGAAGGCGTCGAGGTCGAGCCGGCCCTGGCGGTACAGGTCGACGAGCATCGGGAAGTCGCGGCTCGGCAGGCAGTCGCCGTACCAGCTGGACTTGAGCGAGCCGCCACGGCCGAACACGTCGATGAGCGGCAGCTCGGGGACCTTCATGTCCGGCGTGGGCACGCCGACCAGGACCACGGTGCCGGCGAGGTCACGGGCGTAGAAGGCCTGCTCCCAGGTCTCGGGGCGGCCGACCGCCTCGATCACGACGTCGGCGCCGAACGTGTCGGTGAGCTCCTGCACCTTGGTGACCACGTCGTCCTTGGACGCGTCGATCGTGTGCGTGGCACCGAGGGCCGTGGCCTGCTCGAGCTTGCGCGGGTCGAGGTCCACGGCGATGATCTTGGCCGCTCCGGCCAGACGTGCTCCGGCGACCGCGGCGATGCCCACGCCGCCGCAGCCGATGACGGCCACGGAGTCACCGCGACCCACGTTGCCGGTGTTGATCGCCGCGCCGATGCCGGCCATCACGCCGCAGCCGAGCAGCCCGACGGCGGCCGGGTCGGCCTCGGGATCGACCTTGGTGCACTGGCCGGCAGCCACGAGGGTCTTCTCGGCGAAGGCGCCGATCCCGAGCGCCGGAGAGAGCTCGGTGCCGTCCTCCAGCGTCATCTTCTGCTCGGCGTTGAAGGTGGAGAAGCAGTACTGCGGGCGGCCCCGCTTGCAGGCCCGGCAGTCACCGCACACGGCACGCCAGTTGAGCACCACGAAGTCACCCGGGGCCACCTCGGTGACGCCCTCGCCGACGGACTCCACGACACCGGCGGCCTCGTGGCCGAGCAGGAACGGGAACTCGTCGTTGATGCCGCCCTCGCGGTAGTGCAGGTCGGTGTGGCACACCCCGCAGGCCTGCACGGCCACGACCGCCTCACCGGGCCCGGGGTCGGGCACGACGATGTTCTCGACGGTGACGGGTGCGCCCTTGCTGCGGGCGACGACGGCCTTGACGGTCTGCGGCATCGGGTTCCTCCTGGGGGTGGCGTGGCTCACGGCCGACGCTAGCGGAGCGGTGGGTGGCCCGCTCGGTCCAGCCCACTGAGCGGGAGTCGGGGTCTGCCGTGCGGGACGGGCCGGGCGGGCCTACCGTTCAAGCACCGACGCGACCGGCGCGTCCGGGCGAAGGAGCCTCCCGTGCGCATCATCCTGCTCATCCTCGTGGTCGTGGCCGTCATCTACCTCGTCCGGATGCTGATGGCCAAGCGCTGAGCCTCGCGTTCAGATCGACCCGCTACGCTCCGGCCAGCGACGACGGAAGGACCACATGGGCGTCATCGACCACGGCAAGACCCTCGCGCTCGAGGTGCTCGGCTGGATCATGGTGCTGCTCGGCCTCGCCGCGATCTTCCTCCCTGGCCCCGGCCTGCTGCTGCTGTTCGGCGGCCTGGCCCTGCTGTCACAGCGCTACGAGTGGGCGCGCCGACGCGTCGAGCCCGTCAAGGACGCGGCCCTGCGCACCGCCGCGCAGGGCGTGCAGACCTGGCCACGGGTCGCGCTGTCGCTGCTCGGCGTCGTGTGGCTCGCAGGGCTCGGCGTCGTGTGGGGGCTGCGTCCGCCGGCCCCCGACTGGTGGCCGCTGCGCGAGTCCTGGTGGCTGCTCGGCGGCTGGGGCACCGGCGCCACGCTCATCTTCTCCGCCGCCATCGCGCTCGCCACGATCGTCTACAGCTTCCGCCGCTTCCGCGGCCGCCCGATGGCCGACGTCGAGCGCGAGATCGCCGAGACCTAAGCCGGACCGAGCCTCAGGCGGGCCAGTCGACGAGGTCGTCGAACCGGCCCTCGTGCTTGCGCAGCCACCCCGCGACGTAGGGGCAGTGCGGCACGATGCGCAGGCCCGCGGCGCGCACGTCGTCGAGGGCGAACTGCACCAGCACCGACGCGAGCCCACGCCCGCCGTAGGCGTCGTCGACCTCCGTGTGCAGGAAGTCCCTGTGCGTAAGGGCGCCGTCGTCGCCGAGCTCCCGGTAGTCGGTGTGCCCGATGACCTCCTCACCGTCCGCCAGCTCGTAGCGTTGCCGGTCGGGGGCATGCCGGACGGTGATGCCGTCGTGCTCGATCGGGTCGAGGGCCATGGGTGTCCTCCTGATCAGCCGCGTGGGCGGATGCGGGCGTTGGGCAGCTCGGGGGCGGGGAGGGCACGCTCGGGGTCGCCCTCGGGCAGGCCGTACGGACCGTCGGACGGGGCGCCGGGCGCCTTGCCGTCGATCTCGGCCATCCACGCGTCGCGGTACTCCACCACGTCGTCGTGGCTGCGGCCGACGAAGTTCCACCACATGACGATCTGCTCGCCGAACGGCGGCCCGCCGATGAGCAGCACCCGGCTGTCCTGGCTCGCGCGCAGCGTGATGCGGTCACGGCCCGGGGCGAGGTAGCCCAGCTCGTCCTTCGCGATCGGGTCGGCGTCGGCGAGGACGGCGCCGGTGTCCACGAGCACGCCGTGCTCGAACGTCGGGTCGACGTCGAGCTGCAGCACCGTGCCGGCGTCGAGGCGCAGCTCGGCACCCAGCAGCGGGGTGTGGGTGGAGACCGGGGACGTGGAGCCCAGCAGGCTGCCGAGGAACACCTGCGCGCGCCAGGCGCCTCCGTCGGCGCTGCCCTCGAGGGTCGGTGGGGCGTAGTGCTCGAAGGTCTTGTCGACGAAGCGCGCCTCCTGCGGCAGCGCCACCCACAGCTGGGCGCCGTGCAGCACCGTCGTGTCGCGCGTGGAGCGCTCGGAGTGGCTGATGCCGCGGCCCGACGTCATGAGGTTGAGCTCCCCGGGCCGCACGTCGGCGTGGAACCCGGCACTGTCGCGGTGCTCGATGGTCCCCGAGAACAGCCAGCTGACGGTCTGCAGCCCGGTGTGCGGGTGGGGCGGCACGTCCATGCCGCCGGACTCGGACACGTCGTCCGGTCCGTAGTGGTCGAGGAAGCACCAGGCGCCGATGAGCGAGCGCTGACGCTGGGGCAGCGTGCGGCGCACGGTCATGGCGCGCGGCCCGCCGAGCGGCACGTCGCGCGGGGTGAGGACCTGCAGCTCGACGGCGGAGTCCTCACCGCACACGAGCTCGTCGGGCGATGTCTCGGTGTTGCTCATGGGCTGCTCCACCCCTTCGTCGTGACGGTGCCGTGTCGCGGCACCGGTCGTCGCCAGGGTAGCTCCGCGTAGTCTGTGCAGGTGACAGAGCGCGAGCCCGGCCCCTCGCGCCGCGCGAGCTCCACCGCCGTGGGTCGCCACCGCGCGGCGAGGCAACGCGCCATGCGTCGACGTCGTCGGCGTGCCGCAGCCCTCGGCGGATCCGTGCTCGTCACGCTCGTCGTGGTGGTGCTGGCCGCCGTCCGTCCGTCGTCGGACGAGCCCGCCGCGTCGGCCGCCACGAACGTGTCGTGGGCCGACGACGCCGTCCTGCCGACGCTGACCCCGGCGCCGAAGCCCACCCCCACGAAGACAACCCCCGCCCCGGAGCCGACCGACTTCCCGCAGAGCGGCGAGGGCACGTTCGCCACCGCCGCGGTCGCCGACGTGGCGGGGGCCGGTTCCGGACGCAACCGCCGCTACTCCGTGGAGGTCGAGGGAGGCCTGCCGCAGGACCCCGACCGCTTCGCCCGCCAGGTCGCGCAGGTGCTGGGCGACGAGCGCGGCTGGCGCTCCGACGGCTGGTCGTTCGAGCAGGTCGAGGGGGGTGGCGACTTCCAGATCATGCTGGCGAGCCCCGACACCGTCGACCGCCTGTGCGCCCCGCTGCTCACCCGCGGCGAGGTGTCGTGCCGCAGCGGCTCGCGGGTCGTGCTCAACGTCAAGCGCTGGGCGCTGGGCGTCCAGTACTACGGGGACGACCTCAGCGGCTACCGCACCTACCTCGTGAACCACGAGGTCGGGCACGCCCTCGGCAAGTACCACGTCGGCTGCCCGGCACCCGGGGCGAAGGCGCCCGTCATGCTGCAGCAGACCAAGGGCCTGCAGGGCTGCGTGAAGAACCCCTGGCCGTAGTCGCCTACCGCCGGTCCCCGTGCGTCAGGTCCCGTGCTCGCCTAACGTCGTGCGCATGCGCCGAATCGTGATCAGGCAGAGCATCGCGCTCGACGGCTCATCGCCCCCAGCGCTGCAGGACGACCACTCCGGAAATGATCCACGGCCATGAATCTCAAGATCCTCATCGGCGCGCTCGTAGCGATCGTCGTCGTCGCGACGCTCGACCACGTCATGGGTGTCGACGACCGAGTTCTTCAGGTCGTCGCCTTCATGGGCATCGCCTTCGTCGGTGGGACGCTCGGCGATCGGGTACGACGACGCCGGCGTCATGAAGACCCGAACGGACCCGGGAACCTTACGTGAAGACCGCCGGCAACGCCTGAGGACGAGTGACAGTCGGCGTCACCAGTCGACGCTGTGGCACTCCGGTGCGCGAGCGCCCTCGACCTGCAGGGTCGCGTGCTCGACGTCGTGCCGGTCGCGCAGCGCGGCTCTGGCCTCGGCGAGGATCACGTCGACGTCGGCGCTGCCGTCGGCGACGAGGTGGGCGGTGGCCACGTTCATGCCGGAGGTGAGTACCCAGACGTGCAGGTCGTGCACGTCGCCGACGCCCTCGATCGCCCGCAGGTCGGCGACCACCTCGTCCACGTCGAGGCCCTCGGGGGCGTGCTGGCCGAGCACGGCGAGGACCTGTCGTCCGAGCATCACCGCCCGCACCGCCACGAAGGCCCCGATCGCCAGGGCGACGCCGGCGTCCCACCCGGTCTGCCCCGTGGTGGCCACGAGGACACCGGCGACGACCACGCCGACGGACCCGGCGGTGTCGGCGACGACCTCGAGGTAGGCGCCGCGCATCACGAGCGACTCACCGGCGCCCGCGCGAAGCATCACCAGGGCGACGACGTTCACCACCAGCCCGAGCGTGCCGACGACGATCATCGGCCGGGTCTGGACCTCGATCGTGGAGCCGACCCGGGCCAGCGCCTCGACCACGACGTAGACGGACACCCCGAGCATGACGAGCACGGCGAAACCCGACGCGAACACCTCCGCGCGGTAGGAGCCGAACGTCCGTCGTCCGGTGGTGTCGGGCCGGGTGGCCACCTTGGTGGCGGCGAGCGCGGCACCGAGCGTGACGACGTCGGCGGCCATGTGACCGGCGTCGGACAGCAGGGCGAGGGATGACGCGAGGATGCCGTAGACGAGCTCGACGACGAAGAACGCGGCGATGATGACGAACACCACGGTCAGCCGCCCGCGGTGCCGACCGCTGGCGGGTCCCCCGGCGTGACCGTGCGCATGGCCGTGACCCATCAGGCCGCTCCGGTCGGCTCGGTCGCGTCGGGGCCCGGGGTTCCGCCGACGGTGCGGTCGAGCAGCAGGCTGCTCGCCCGCAGCAGCGCCTCGGTGGCCTCCGGGTGGGCCAGCCGGTAGTACGACGAGCGACCCTCGTGGCGCACGTCGAGCAGGCCGCAGTCGCGCAGGCACGCCAGGTGGGCCGAGACCGTGGACTGGGCGAGCCCCAGGTGGGCGGTCAGCTCGACCACGCGGTGCTCGCCGAGCCGGAGGTGCTCGAGGATCCGCAGCCGCCCCGGGTCGGCGAACCCGTGGAGCAGCCGGGCGACGAGGTCGGTGCCGTCGGTCCCGACGTCGAGGTCGGCGTGCCGGTGCTGCTCGTGGGTGCGCGCGCCCGCTCCGGTCCGCCGGGTGACGTGGCCGTCGGACGGGTGATGCTTCATCGCCATACGACGATGATAGCGCCGTCCGACGCTGATGCGCCACCCTCGACCCGACTGCCGCGGGCCGCACTGCGTCCCGGCGCTCAGGCGAGCGCTACTACAGTGCGTCGTAGCCGACCTGTTCCCGCCGCCGCTCCTGGAGGTAGCCCGTGCGCTCGTTCGTCCTCGGTCTCGTCGCGACCCTTGCGTTGCTCGCCGTGCCGACGCCGGCCCTCGCGCACGCGTCCGTCGAGTCGTCCGACCCCGCCGACGGCGCCACCCTCAGCGCGCTGCCGCAGACCGTCTCGGTGACGTTGAACGAGGAGATCGGCAGTGGCGCGGTGCTGCGCGTGCTCGACTCCTCGGGCACCCGGCTCGACGACGGCGAGGTGACGGTGGCCGGACGTCGGGTCCTCGTGGGCGTGCGCACCGCCGACGCCGAGCCCGGCGCCTACCGGCTCGTCTACCGCGTCGTCTCGGCCGACGGCCACGCCGTGAGCGGCCAGGTCGGATTCACGGTGAGTGCCGGCGCGAGCGCCTCGGGGCCGTCGGCGTCGGCCGGCACCTCCGGCAGCTCCCAGGACGACGTGACCATCACCGAGGTCGAGGACGAGCCCACGCAGAAGTGGGCGCCGCTGTGGGTCCTGGGCTTCCTCGTGATCTCGTCGGCCCTGATCGTCTACATCGTCAAGGCCGGCCTCACGTCGGCCGACGGCGAGGACGAGGCCTGAGCCGGTCCGTCAGCCCCACGCCGAGGTCGGCTGCAGCACGGCCTCGCTGAGCGCCTCGGTCCGCAGGTGGGTGACCTGTTGGTACTCCGGGTCCGCGACCATGCGGGCGAAGGCCGCGCGCGAGGGGTAGCGGACCAGGAGGACGGCGTCCCAGGCCTGACCGTCCTCGGCGACGAGTGCGGCGTGGCCCCGGCCGGCGTACACGACCTCGCCGCCCACCCGCGGCAGGAACGTCGAGACGACGGCCCGGGAGTACTCGGCGTACAGCTCGCGTCCGCCCGGGGCGAAGCGCAGCAGGTTGAGCATCACGACCGGTCCGTCGTCATCGGCCGCGAGGAAGGCCTTGAGGTCGGAGCCGGTGGGGTCGACGGCCATGGGTGGTCCTCTCGTCGGGGTCGGTCCAGTGTGCCCAAGGGTCAGCCCAGCACCAGGTCAGCCCAGCACCAGGACGACGGCCAGGGCCATCAGCAGCGAGTCGATGCGGTCGAGCAGCCCGCCGGCGCCGGCCATCATCGTGCCGGAGTCCTTCACCTTCGCGCCGCGCTTGACCATCGACTCGAACAGGTCACCCACCGGCCCGCCCACGGCGGCCGCGGCCGCGGTCGGCCAGGTGAGGGCACCCAGCGCGGCCAGGGCTGCCACCGCCGCGAGCGACCCTGCGAGGGTCCCGCTCCACCGCTTCCCCGGGGAGAGGGGAGAGAGGTGTGGACCCTTCAGCAGAGGGCCGGCGAAGTAGGCGACGACGTCGGCCACCGACACCGCCACGAACAGGGCGAGCGCCGTGGTGCCGAGCGAGCCGAGCCCGGCCAGGGGGACCAGCCACGCCAGACCGAGCAACCCGGCCAGGACCCTGCGCAGCCCGTGCTCGGCATCGCCGGTCAGGACGGGCACGGCGACGACGGCGAGGGCGCCACCACCCGCCACCTGGACGACGTGCTCGGGCGCGAGCCACGCGGTCAGCACGACGGCGACGAGCGCGGCCGCGAGCACCAGCCGGTCGGGCCGCGGGACGTCGAGCATGGCGCCCAGCTCCAGCGCGGCCACCACCACGACCACCACGGCGAGCAGCGCCAGGCCGGGCTCGCCCCACCAGAAGAGCGCCAGCACGATCGGCACCGCCACCGCCCACAGGCACCACCGGCGCAGCAGGTCCCGCCGACCCGACACCGCGATCGCGACCCCGGCCACCGCGATGAGGCCCCCGATCCACGGGGCGACCTCGACGACGTCGACCATCAGGAGGCGCCCGCCCGCACCGACGGACGCAGCACCTCCATGGCCCGCAGGCAGGCCGCGACGATCCGCGCGTTCTCGGCCTCCTCGCGCACGGCGATGCGCACGGTGCGCCCCTCGTACGACGGGGAGAGCGGAGACAGGTCACGCACGTACACGTCGTCCTGGCGACACTGCTCGACGAAGCGTGTGGCGCTGGGACCGTCGGCCGGCAGGCGCAGGCACACGAAGTTGGCCACCGACGACTCAACCTGCACCTCGTCGAGGACGGCCAGGTCGGCCACCAGCGCCTCGCGCAGGTCATGGGTGCGCTGCCACAGCGGCGGGTAGTGGTCGACGTCGCGCAGGGCAGCCACCGCAGCGAGCTGGGCGGGAAGACCCAGCTGCCAGGGCGGTGTGAGCCGGCGCATCGTCGCAGCGACGGTGGGCTCGGCGACGAGGTACGCCGCGCGGACGCCCGACAGCGCGTACATCTTCGACATCGACGTGCACACCACCAGTCGCGGGTCGGTGGCCGCGAACGGGGCCAGCGACTCGTGCAGGCCCACATAGCCGACGTAGGCCTCGTCGACCCACCAGCGGGTGCCAGCAGGGGACGCCTCGACCGCGGCCCGCAGCTCGGCGGCCGGGGCGTGCCGGCCGGTCGGGTTGTTCGGGTTCACCACGACGACGAGGTCGTACGCCCCGTCGCGCACCGCTGCTGCGAGCCGCTCGGTGTCCAGACGCCACCCCTCGGCATGGCGCAGCCGGAACCGGTCGACCTGGCAGCCGATCACCCGCTCCGTCACGTGGGCGTACTCGCCGTAGCCGGGGTCGACCAGGAGCACCCGGCTCTCGCGCGACAGCCACTGGCCGAACGCGCGGAAGACCAGGTCCGACGAGCCCGCCCCGACGGCGAGCGAGTCGACCGGGAGGTCGCGTGCCTCGGCGATCGCGTCCAGCAGCCCGCCGGCGTCGGTGGGCGGCGAGCTACGGGTCATCCAGGCGACGTCCTCGGTGAGCGCGGCCTGGGCGTGGGGCGACGGCGGGAACCACGCGTCGAGGACGTCGGCCACCGCCACCTCCCGACGTCGCTCCAGCGTGCGGAAGTCGGTGCCGATGGCGCCGAACGAGGCACCACCGTGCTCGCACCCGTCGGCTCGCGGCGCGAACGGCGTGTCCACCTGCCAGTCGACCTCGTCCCTCCACTGCTGCACCAGCGACGCGAACGGACCGAGCGCGAGCGCCGTGAGGTCGGCCACGGACGCGGTCATCACCTCGAAGCGCACCGTCCCGCTCGTGATGACGCGCCCGGTCGGCACCAGACCCACCCCGCGGTACAGGTCGAGCAGGTCGTCGCGACCCATCGCGACGATGGTGCGCCCGGCCCGCCCGGCGATCCACCGCATCGCGGCGTACATGAGCAACGTGGCCGCCCCGGCCGAGCGACGCCCGGGCTCGACGGTGAGGATGCGGACCTCGAACACGTCGGGCTCGTCGAGCAGGGGCAGCTCCTCCCGGCCCAGGTACTTGTCGAGACCGAAGCTGCCCGCCCAGGGCGGCGTCAGGCTGACGAACCCGACGGGACCGTCGGCGTCGGCGGCCACCAGGTAGACGTTGCGGCCGTCGAGCGCGTCGACGAGCACGCCGTCGGCGTTGACCGGGTGCTGGCCCAGCTCCTCGGCGTAGACCCGGTGACGGAGCTTGTGGATCCACGTCCGGTCCTCGGGCGTGGCGTTGCGGACCTGCACGACTGACCCCCTGCTCGTCGGATCGGGACACGGTAGCGCGGAGTGGGGGCCGTCAGAGCCATCCCTGCCGCTCCGCCTCGCGCACCGCCTCGGCGCGGTTGGCGGCCCCGGTCTTGCCGATCGCCGCGGACAGGTGGTTGCGCACCGTGCCCTGCGATAGGTGCAGGCGACCGGCGACCGCGGCCACGCTGGCGCCGTCGCGCGCCTCCCTCAGCACCTCCGTCTCGCGCTCGGTGAGGGGAGAGTCCCCGCTGACCAGGCTGTCGGCGGCCAGCGTCGGGTCCACGACCCGCAGCCCGGCGTGCACGCGGCGCACGGCGTCGGCCAGCTGCGTCGCGGGGACGTCCTTCACGACGAACCCGGACGCGCCGGCCTGCAGCGCCCGGCGCAGGTAGCCCGGCCGTCCGAAGGTCGTGACCACCAGCACCCGCGTGGCGGTCTCGGCGACCACGCCGCGGGTGGCCTCGATGCCGTCGAGTCCAGGCATCTCGATGTCGAGGAGGGCGACGTCGGGGGCGTGCTCGCGGACGGCGGCCAGCACGTCGGCACCCGACCCGACCTGCGCGACGACCTCCAGGTCCTTCTCGAGATCGAGCAGCGCCGCGAGGGCTCCGCGCACCAGGGCCTGGTCGTCGGCCAGCAGGATCCTGATCATCGCTCGCCTCCCGAGACCACGCGCAGGCTGAGCCCGGGCTCGAGGTCGCGCAGCACCACGGCGGCCCCGGCCTCTGCGGCGCGCTCGCGCAGGCCGGCGAGCCCGTGGCCGTCGCCTGCAGACGCGGACCGGAGTCCCTGGCCGTCGTCGCGCACCTCGACCGACGTGGCGTCCACCGTGACCACGCACGCGCGGGCGTCGGCGTGACGCACCACGTTGGTGACCCCTTCGCGCACGGTCCAGGCGAAGAGGTCGCGCAGGTCGCCCGGCACCTCGTCGACCGTGCCGGGCAGGTCTGCCTCGACACCGGCGGCCCGGAGCGCCTCGCGGGCGCGGGAGATCTCGCCGGGCAGCGTGATCTCGCGGTACCCCTCCACGGCGCGGCGCACGTCCGCCAGGGCGTCGCGGCCGAGCCGTTCCAGGTCGGCCACCTCGGCCCGGGCCCGGTCGCGATCGTCCGCGTCGCCGGACTCGAGCAGACGTCGGGCCAGCTCGGCCTTCACGGTGATCACGGTGAGCGAGTGGCCGAGGATGTCGTGCAGGTCGCGGGCGAAGCGGCTGCGCTCGTTCTCCACCGCCAGCTCGGCGTTCTCCTGCTGCGCGACGAGCAGGTCGGCGTTGCGGGCGAGCAGGGCCCGCAGGCCGAAGATGGCCACCGAGCCGGCCAGGGTGCCGAACGCGACGCCGGCCTGGCTGCCCCAGTCCTCGACGGCACCCAGGCCGAGGGACCCGACGACGCAGACCAGGACGACGCCGAGGGCGATCCGTCCGGGGAAGAGCACGACGGAGGAGATGGCGACGTAGACCACGCAGGTGAGGCCGACCTCGCCGAGCAGCGCGATGTCGAGACCGGCGAGCACGACCAGCCCCGCGAACAGGGCGAGGGCCGACCGGCCGACGCCCTCCGACGAACCGCGGGTCAGCCAGCGTTCACGGCGCACCCGCACCCACGTGAGCATGTACAACGCGGCGAAGGCGACGGTGACGACCAGCCCGAGCACGCCTGCCAGCTCGTCGCGTCGGTCCCACGCGGCGAGCAGCGGGTCGCCCAGGAAGAACAACCACACCAGCGCGAACCACGGACCCAGGCGTCCTGGGGAGGACTGCCGGGTCTCGATGGTGCTCACGTCGGGCAGCGTACGACTCACACGCGTCCCGTGTCCTTGCTCATGCGCCACGCCGCGCCGGCGACGAAGACGCTGACCCAGACGAGGGCGTTGACGACGGCGTACCAGGGCAGCTCACCGGTCAGCGGGGCACGGCTGATCTCGGCCACCCCGAACATCGGGGTCAGGGACGCCACGTGCCACATGACGGACCCCTCGGAGATCGGGATGAAGACGTTGCCGAGGAAGGCCAGCACGGCCAGGCCGGGGCCGAGGACCTGCATCGCGTTCTCGCCCGGGACCACGTATCCGACGAACAACCCCAGTGCGGCGAACACCGACGAGCACAGCAGGGCGAGGACCGCGCAGGCCACCCATCGGACGACCGGCATGTCGGCGTTGCCCTGGGCGATGCCGGCCACGTTGACCGCGCCGACCGCGAGCGCACCCAGCGCGAGCGCGCAGAGCGCCTTCGTGGCGATGTAGGCCATGGGGTGCAGCGGGGTCAGGCGCAGCTGGCGCGACCAGCCCACCGCGCGCTCGAGGGCGACCGACGAGCCGGCCACGGCCGTCGTGATGGCCGCTCCGTACAGCGCCATCGAGACCATCACGTACGCCGAGACGTTGCCGTGGCCCACGCTCTCGTTCATGTCGCTGCCGCTGCCGAAGGCGAAGAGCAGGGCCGGTGGGAACAGCAGCGTGAAGAAGAGGGTGCGCTTGTTGCGCAGCATCCTGCGCAGCTCGAGACCGAAGAGGGTCCCGTTGAAGCCGCCGAGGCGTGGGACGCGGCGCTCGCTGTCGGTCGTGGTCGTCGGGGCGGTGCTGAGGGTGCTCATGCGAGGCTCCTGTCGGACGAGGTGGCGAGGGGCTCGCCCGTGGGATCGGCGGTGAGGGCGACGAACGCGTCCTCCAGGCCGCGCGCGACGATCTCGAGGTCGTGCGCGTCGGTGCGGGTGAGCAGGTGTCGCGCCACGGCGTCGGTGTCCGTCCCGTGGACCATCAGCGTCTCGCCGCGTACGTCGACGCCCTCCACGCCGGCGAGCGCGGCGATCTGCGCGACCGCGGCGTCGTCGAGACCGGGGCAGGTGGCGCGCACGGTGCGGCCGGCTGCCCGTGCCTTGATCTGTGCTGCGGTGCCGTCGGCGACGATCCGGCCGCGGCTCACGAGCACGATCCGGTCGGCGTAGGCGTCGGCCTCCTCGAGGTAGTGCGTGGCGAACATGACGGTCCGGCCCTGGCGGGCGTCGTCACGGATCGCGCTCCAGAACGCGCGGCGGCCCTCCACGTCCATGCCGGTGGTCGGCTCGTCGAGCAGCAGCAGCTCGGGGTCGCTCAGGAGCGCCAGCGCGAACCGCAGGCGCTGCTGCTCACCTCCGGAGCAGAGGCCGACCGTGCGGTCGGCGAGATCGGTGATCCCGGCTCGCTCGAGCACGTCGTCGACCGGACGGGTGTGAGTGAAGAGGCTCTTCACGTACCGGACGGTCTCGACGACGGTGAGGTCCTTCAGCAGCCCACCGCTCTGCATGACGGCGGCCACCAGCCCGTTGGCGACGGCGTCGCGCGGGTCCCGGCCCAGGACCTGGACCGAGCCGGACGTGGGCCTGCTGAGGCCGAGGATCATGTCGATCGTGGTGGTCTTGCCGGCCCCGTTCGGGCCGAGGAAGGCGACGACCTCGCCGGGCCGGACGGTCAGGTCGATGCCGCGGACGGCCTCGACGTCGCCGAACGAGCGGCGCACCTGCTCGAGGCGGACCGCGTCGAGCCGGGCGTCGTGCCCGGTCGTCCCCTGCTGGGAGACGGTGCTGGTCTGGTTCATGCTCCGAGCATCGTCCGGCGCCGACCGCCGTGCCCCGTCCGCACGTCACGACCTGACCGTGACGGATGTCAGGGGTGGTGGGGCGGTCCACCTCCGCAGCGATGCATGGTGACCAGGGTGGAGCTGAGGGGACTCGAACCCCTAACCCCCTGCTTGCAAAGCAGGTGCGCTACCAATTGCGCCACAGCCCCTCAGAGGATCAGACCGGGTCGGTCGCCTGCTCCCAGGTGGTGCGCGTGGTCGCGACTCCGTCGTCACGACGGGACCGGACCCACAGCACCCCGAGCGCCGCGAGGACGAGGGCGAGAAGCTTCTTCATCGTGTCCTCCTCGTGCGTCCGGTGGTGGGCCCAGCTGGACTTGAACCAGCGACCTCTTCCTTATCAGGGAAGCGCTCTAACCGAGCTGAGCTATGGGCCCGCAACAGCGATGAACTCTACCCCACCGTCCTCGTGCCGGACCAATCGGGTCATGCGGCACGGTCGTTCCCCGCCATCGGTGGATCGTCACCCGCAGACGCGTGGCTGAGGTTGACGATCCACCGACGGGGGCGACAGCCAGATCAGCTGTCGGTGAAGGTGACCTCGATGCCGCCGAGGAGCTGGGCGGCGAGATTGTACAGGTGGGCGGCGACCGTGGCGATCGCCGTCATGAGGACCACGTTGATGGCGCTGAACACCAGCGTCAGGCCCACGAGTCGGCCGAGTCCCAGGTAGTCGGTGAGGTCGAAGCTGCCCTCGCTGTCGGACAGCACGTTGGTGACCGTGCCGTTCAGCTGGTCCCAGATGCCCGTGAGGTCGAGCACGACCCAGAAGATCGTGACCGCGACGACCGAGACGATCATCAGCGCGACCGACACGACGAAGGCCAGACGGGTGACCGACCACGGCTCGACGTGCGTGAGCCGAAGACGGGCCTGGCGACCCGACGTGGACGCGGCGGAGGCGGCCGGAGCAGGGCTGGTCGCTGCGGGAGCATCGTCCTTGACCGCCGGGATGACGGCGGTGGAGTCCGGGCTCTGGCGCGTGGTGCGGGCGTAGTCGCCCGCCGTCGGCGTCGATGAACGGGACGAGCTGGACGACGTCGTGGTGGACGAGTCCGAAGCAGGAGACTTCGCCGGCGTGGACTCCGGGGTCCTCGGCGACTGCGAGGTCTTCTTGGCCTCGGCGGCCTTCTTGGCCTCGGCGCGCTTCGTGGCCGCCGACGCAGCACTCGATCGCGGTGCGCCGGGTGCGGCCTTTTCGCGCGGCGCGGTCTTGTCCGTGGGCTTCTCGGTCGGCTTCGCCGCGGGCGTCCTCGGTGCGGGCTTCGTGGCGCTGCTCTCCGACGAGCTCGAGGACGACGACGGCCGACCGCTCGCGGCCGGGCGTGCCGGACCCGCCGGTCGACGGGCCGTGCCGTTGGACTCGTTCTTGGCCGGCTCCTCCGGGGACTGACGCGCCTCTCTCAGCGCGTCGGCCACGGTCTTCTGCGACCGGACGGGCTTGCCGTCGCGACCGAGCCGGGGGATCTGCTGGGTGCGCGCGGCGTCGCCGGCGCCCGGGCGCGGAGCCCGGTCCTCAGGCTTCTGCGGATCGCTCACTCGTCCTGCCCCTCGTCGGTCGTGTCGGGCCCGGCGGCGTCGGCCTCGGGCGTCACGGATTCCACCGTACCGGGAGCAGCCGCCTCGGCATCTGCGTCGGGCTCCGCCGCGCCGCTCAGATCGGTGTTGCGGGCGATCGTGACCACCCGGTCGGAGCCCTTGAACTTCACGAACGTGACGCCCATCGTGCCGCGACCCTTGGCCGGGACCCCCGCCACCTGGCTGCGCGTGACCTGGCCGCTGGCCGTCACCGAGATGACGTCGTCGGTGTCCTTGAGCACGAGGCCACCGACCAGCTCACCGCGGTTCTCGGTGATCTGCATGGCCTTGATGCCCAGGCCGCCGCGGCCCTGCAGGCGGTACTCGTCGATCGACGTCTTCTTGGCGTAGCCACCGTCGGTGACGGTGAAGACGTAGAGCCGGTCCTCCTCGGGCACGTCCTCGACGGCGACGTCGGCGTGCTCGTGACGGATGACCGTCATCGACAGCAGAGCGTCGTCGCCGCGGAACTTCATGCCCGTGACGCCCGACGTGGCGCGACCCATGGGGCGCAGCTGGTCGTCGTCGGCCCGGAAGCGGATGGCCTGGGCCTTCTTGCTGATCAGCAGCAGGTCGTCGTCGGGGCCGGCCACGTCGGCACCGATGAGCGCGTCGTCGTCGTCGCGGAAGTTGATCGCGATGACGCCGGCCTGGCGCGGGCTGTTGTAGTCGGCCAGGCGGGTCTTCTTGACCAGGCCCTTGCGCGTCGCGAGCACCAGGTACGGCGCCTGCTCGTAGTCGCGAATGGCCAGCACCTGCGCGATCTCCTCGTCGGGCTGGAAGCTCAGCAGGCCGGCCACGTGCCCGCCCTTGGCGTCACGTCCGGCCTCGGGCAGCTGGTAGGCCTTGGTGCGGTACACGCGGCCCGCCGTGGTGAAGAACAGGATCCAGTGGTGCGCCGTGGTCGGGAACAGGTGCTCGACGAAGTCGCCGTCGCGCAGCTGGGCCCCGCGCACGCCCTTGCCGCCGCGACCCTGCACCCGGTACAGGTCGGTGCGGGTGCGCTTGGCGTAGCCGCCGCGCGTGATCGTGACGACGACGTCCTCGTCGGGGATGAGGTCCTCCATCGAGAGGTCGCCGTCTGCGGCCACGATGGGCGACCGGCGGTCGTCGCCGTACTTGTCGGCGATCTCGGCCAGCTCCTCGGACACGATGGTCCGCTGGCGCTCCGGCTTGGCGAGGATGTCCTTGTAGTCGGCGATCTCGCGCTCGAGCGCGGCGAGGTCGTCGATGATCTTCTGCCGCTCGAGGGCCGCCAGGCGCCGCAGCTGCATCTCGAGGATGGCGCGGGCCTGCAGCTCGTCGATGTCGAGCAGCCCGATCAGGCCGTCGCGGGCCTCCTCGACGGTGGGGCTGCGACGGATGAGCGCGATGACGTCGTCGAGTGCGTCGAGCGCCTTGACCAGGCCGCGCAGGATGTGGGCGCGCGCCTCGGCGTCGTCGAGCAGGTACTGGGTGCGTCGCTGGATGACCTCGATCTGGTGGCTGATCCAGTGCGTGATGAAGCCGTCGAGGGTGAGCGTGCGGGGCACGTCGTCGACGATCGCCAGCATGTTGGCGCTGAAGTTCGACTGCAGCTCGGTGTGCTTGTAGAGGTTGTTGAGCACCACGCGGGCGACCGCGTCGCGGCGGAGCTTGACCACCAGGCGACGGCCGACGCGCGAGGACGACTCGTCGTTGACGTCGGCGATGCCCTGCACCCGGCCGGTGAGGGCGAGGTCGGCGATCTTCTCGGCGAGGTTGTCGGGGTTGACCTGGTACGGCAGCTCCTTGATGACCAGGCTCAGGCCGCCCTTGACGTCCTCCTCGATGTCGACGATTCCGCGCATCGTGATCGATCCGCGACCCGTGCGGTACATCGTGTCGATGCCCTGGGTGCCGACGATGAGGCCGTGGGTGGGGAAGTCCGGACCCTTGATCCGCTCCATGAGCGCCTCGAGGAGCTCCTCGCGACCGGCGTCGGGGTGGGCCAGCGCCCACTGGGCGCCGTCGGCGACCTCGCGCAGGTTGTGCGGCGGGATGTTGGTGGCCATGCCGACGGCGATGCCGGCCGAGCCGTTGACGAGCAGGTTCGGGAACCGGGCCGGCAGGACCGTGGGCTCCTGGGAGCGGCCGTCGTAGTTGGGCCGGAAGTCGACGGTGTTCTTGTCGATGTCGCGCACCATCTCCATGGCGATGGGCGCGAGCTTGCACTCGGTGTACCGCATGGCCGCGGCGCCGTCGTTGCCCGGCGAGCCGAAGTTGCCCTGGCCCGAGATCATCGGCGCACGCATGACCCAGTGCTGCGCGAGGCGCACGAGGGTGTCGTAGATCGCCGTGTCGCCGTGCGGGTGGTACTGACCCATCACGTCACCGACGATGCGCGAGCACTTGGAGAACCCACGGTCGGGGCGGTAGCCGCCGTCGTACATCGCGTAGAGCACGCGACGGTGCACGGGCTTGAGGCCGTCGCGCACGTCGGGAAGCGCGCGCGACACGATCACGCTCATGGCGTAGTCGATGTAGGAGCGCTGCATCTCGACCTGCAGCTCGACGGGCTCGGTGCGGTCGTGCTCGGGAGGGGTCTGCGTCATCGGTCGGTGCTCATTTCGGAGAGGTCACGGTGAGGGGCTGGGGCCACGCTGGCGGCCGGCCTAGATGTCGAGGAAGCGGACGTCCTTGGCGTTGCGCTGGATGAAGGAACGACGCTGCTCCACGTCCTCGCCCATGAGGATCGTGAACATCTCGTCGGCCATGGCACCGTCCTCGAGCGTCACCTGGCGCAGCACGCGCTGCGCCGGGTCCATCGTGGTGTCCCACAGCTCGGAGTCGTTCATCTCGCCCAGACCCTTGTAGCGCTGCACCGGGGCCTCCTTGGGCAGACGCTTGCCCGCCTCGGCGCCGGCCGCGAGCAGACCGTCTCGCTCGCTGTCGGTGTAGGCCAGCTCGTGGGGCGAGTTCGTCCACTTGATCCTGTACAGCGGCGGCTGTGCCAGGTACACGTGGCCGCCGTCGATGAGCGGCTTCATGAACCGGAACAGCAGCGTGAGCAGCAGGGTGGAGATGTGCTGGCCGTCGACGTCGGCGTCGGCCATCAGCACGATCTTGTGGTACCTCAGCTTGGCCATGTCGAAGTCGTCGTGGACGCCGGTGCCGAGCGCGCTGATGATCGCCTGGACCTCGGCGTTCTGCAGGATCTTGTCGATCCGGGCCTTCTCGACGTTGAGGATCTTGCCGCGCAGCGGGAGGATCGCCTGCGCGTACGGGTCGCGACCACCCTTGGCCGAACCGCCGGCCGAGTTGCCCTCGACGATGAAGATCTCGCACTCCTCGGGGTTGCGCGACTGGCAGTCGGCCAGCTTGCCCGGCAGACCACCGCCGCCCATGAGGCCCTTGCGGTTGCGGGCGAGGTCGCGCGCCTTGCGCGCGGCGAGACGTGCCGTGGCGGCGTCGATCGACTTGCGCACGATGACCTTGCCCTCGGCGGGGTTCTGCTCGAACCAGGCGCCGATGTAGTCGTTGACGACCGACTGCACGTAGGAGCGGGCCTCGCTGTTGCCCAGCTTGGTCTTGGTCTGGCCCTCGAACTGCGGCTCCTCCAGCTTGATGGAGACGATCGCGGTGAGGCCCTCGCGGATGTCCTCGCCCGAGAGGTTGTCGCTGGCCTTCTTGATGAGGCCCTGCGCGGTGGCGAACTTGTTGACCGTGGTGGTCAGCGCTGCCCGGAACCCCTCCTCGTGCGTGCCGCCCTCGTGGGTGTTGATCGTGTTGGCGAAGGTGTGCACCGACTCGGTGAAGGAGTCGTTCCACTGCATCGCGATCTCCAGCGACAGGCCCTTGGCCTCGTCCTCGGCCTCGATGGAGATGACCTCGCGATGGATCGGCGACTTGCTGCCGACGTTGATGTGCTCGACGTAGTCGACGAGTCCGCGGTCGTAGCGGAACTGCACCTCGCGCTCGATCTCGTCGACGACCGAGTCGTCGGCGGCGGCCTCGACGGCTGCGTCGCGGTCGTCGCGCAGCCGGATCTCGAGGCCCTTGTTGAGGAAGGCCATCTCGCGGAACCGCGTCTTGAGGGTGTCGAAGCTGTACTCGACGGAGTCGAAGATCTCGGCGTTCGCGTAGAAGGTCTGCGCCGTGCCCGTCTCGTCGGTGGCCTCGCCCTTCTCGAGCTCGGCCGTGGGCACGCCGTTGTCGAACGTCTGCCGCCAGACGAAGCCGTCGCGCTTGACCACCGTGTGCATGGTCGTGCTCAGCGCGTTGACCACGGAGATGCCGACACCGTGCAGACCGCCGGACACCTTGTAGCCGCCGCCGCCGAACTTGCCGCCGGCGTGCAGCGACGTGAGCACGAGCGTGACGGCGGGGATGCCCTCGGTGGGGTGGATGTCGACCGGGATGCCACGACCGTCGTCGACGACCTTGACGCCGCCGTCGGCCTGCAGCGTGACCTCGATGTGGGAGGCGTGACCGGCCAGGGCCTCGTCGACGGAGTTGTCGACGACCTCGTAGACCAGGTGGTGCAGGCCGCGCTCACCGGTGGAGCCGATGTACATGCCGGGGCGCTTGCGGACCGCCTCGAGGCCCTCGAGCACCTGGATGTTGCTGGCGTCGTAGGAGCCGGCCACCGGGCCGCCGCGCTGCAGGGCGGTTCCGCCGTCAGCAGCTCCACCCTCGTCCGTCACGGTGCCATCGGTCACGATGTCCTCGTTCGTCGGCGCTGAGTTCTCGGGAGTCACGGCGTCGTCTGGAGTTGTGGTCACCGAATCAGTATACGGGCGATTCTGTGGCTCCCAGCGCACTGTCCCCAGTGTCAGCCGCGGACTTTTCCCGCTCAGATGCCACTGGGAGGCCACAGAGCATGCCTGGGAGCCTCGCGCAGGGTGGTCACCCATGGCCCGATCGCCCGCCGGTCCTGTTCGAGCGTCTGCGGCCACTCTGGCGTCGTTCGACGGAGGTTGCAGCCATGCGTCATCGTTGAGCCATGGCGCTCACCGAACCCGACCCGACCACGGTACCGACGCCGCAGCGTCCGGTCCGCGGCTCCGCGGTGCGGGGTCCGGCCGCTCTCACGGCGGTCGCCGCCGTGGCCCTCGGGGGCGTCCTCGTCTGGTTCGTCCTGCTGACGCCGCTCGGCCAGCGCCTCGACGAGCGCGCCATGAACACCGTGGTCGCCGGGCGCGAGACCCAGCTGCAGGTGCTGAGCGTGCTCGGCTACGTCTCGATCGGTGCCATCGGGATCGTGTCGATCGTCTGCGTTGCGCTGGCGCTGTCGCGTGGACGGGTTCCCCTGGCGGTGGGGGCCCTGACGATCATCGCCGGGGCGAACGTCACGACGCAGGTGCTCAAGCACGTGCTGCTCCAGCGTGCCGACCTCGTCGACGGCGTCGTGGCGTCCAACAGCTTCCCGAGCGGCCACACCACCGTCATCGCCTCGGGCGTCGGAGCGCTGTGCCTGGTCTCCCCGCGGTGGATGCGCCCGCTCGTGGTCCCCGTCGGCGCGTTCGCCGTCGCCCTGACCGGAGCCTCGACCGTGGTCGCCGGCTGGCACCGTCCGTCCGACGTCGTGGGCGCCGTGCTGGTCACCACCGCGTGGACGGCCGCCGTCTCCGTGCTGCTGGGCAGCGACCACGAACGGGTCCCCGGCACCTGGCTGCTCGCCCTCGTCGGATCGATCGGTGCGATCGTCGCACTCGTCGCCATCGGTGTGCGCCCGTCGTACGGGTGGGACGGCTTCACCGACGCCGCGCTCGTGCTCGGAGCCCTGGGTGTGGCCCTCGGCCTCGGCGTCGCCGCGGCCAACCGGGTCACGCCGACGTCGTAGGGGCTGGCCAGCGGAGGTCGGTGACCTCACCCGTAGGTGTCGCGCGGGCCGCGACCCTTGACCGAGCGGAGGCCACGCTTCCACGACGGGGCCTGGGGACCGCGCACCTCGATGCGCAGGACCGAGCCGTCGCCGAGCTCCTCGTTCAGGCGTGCCACGAGGCGCGGGGCGAGCAGACGCAGCTGGGTGGCCCAAGCCGTGGAGTCCGTCTTCACGTGCACGATGCCATCGGCGTACCCGTCGACGGCCGAGTGCGTGGCGATCTCCGGACCGACGATCGAGGCCCAGTCGGTGAAGACGCGTTGAGCCGAGAGACGTCCGTCCCAGCCCTGCTGGCGCACCAGGTCGCCCAGGGCGTCGGCCACCGACGACGGGTCCTCGCGACCCTTGCGCCGAGCCGGGGTGGAGCCGTGGACCCGACGCCGCCGTGGTCGAACCGGTGCGCCCGTGCCGCGGTAGGAGTCGGCGATCTCGCGCGCCAGGCTGAGCGGGTCCGGCTCGACCGCCCCGGTGTCCGGCCGATCGGGCGGGTCCGTGGGGGCGTGGTCAGCAGGACCGTCCGAGCCTGGGGTGGCCCTGTCGGGTGCGTCCTCGCCGGAGGTGTCGTCACCGGGGGCGTCGTCGTCCGGACCGCTCACGTCATGCTCCGGTGACCTGTCCGCCGTGGACGTCGAACCGCTGCCCGGCGAGCGCCTTGGGAACGTCCTCGGCCACGGCCGCGGTCACGAGCACCTGCTCGGCGTCGCCGACCAGCTCGGCGAGCTGCTCGCGCCGACCCTGGTCGAGCTCGGCGAAGACGTCGTCGAGGATCAGCACGGGGTCGTCGCCGTCGTCGTCGCGCAGGAGCGTGAACGACGCGAGTCGCAGCGCGAGCGCGAGCGACCACGACTCGCCATGGCTGGCGTAGCCCTTGGCGGGCAGGGTGCCGATGGCCAGCTCCACCTCGTCGCGGTGCGGACCGACGAGCGTGACCGCTCGGTCGAGCTCGTCGCGTCGACGCTCCTCGATGCCGGCGAGCAACGCCTCCCGGACCCCGGCGGGCGACTCGTCGTCGGCCGGGGTCGACGCACGGTAGAGGGCGGTGACGTCCCGCCGGTCGGCCGCCGCCTCGGTGGCCACCGTCCGGTACGAGTCGACGAGGAACGGTGCCAGGTCGTGCAGCAGCGCGATGCGCGCGGCCACCAGCTCACCACCCAGGGTCGCCAGCTTGTCGTCCCAGATATCGAGAGTCGACATGTCGACTTGTCGATTCGAGAACCGTCCACTGCGGGCGGACTTCAGCAGCGCGTTGCGCTGACGCAGGACCCGCTCGTAGTCGGCCTTCACGCCGGCGAGCCGCGGGGTGCGCAGCACGAGCAGTCCGTCGAGGAACCGGCGCCGGTCCGACGGGTCGCCCTTGACGAGCGCCAGGTCCTCGGGGGAGAAGGTCACCGTGCGAAGCACGCCGACCAGGTCGCGGGTGCGCGGCAGTGCGGCGCGGTTGACCCGGGCCCGGTTGGCCCGACCCGGCGTGATCTCCAGCTCCAGCAGCGCGGTCCGATCACCCCGCACGACCTCGGCCCGGACCACGGCGCGGTCCGTGCCGGCCCGCACCAGGGGCGTGTCCGACGAGACCCGGTGCGAGTCGAGCCGCGAGAGGTAGTCCACGGCCTCGACGAGGTTGGTCTTGCCCTGGCCGTTCGCCCCGATGAACGCGGTGGGTCCCGGCTCCAGAACGATCTCGACCTCGGGGTAGGACCGGAAGTCGTGCAGCGAGAGACGGGCGACGTGCATGCGTCAGGAGGGGCGTGCGTCCATGTCGGCCGGGTCGTGACCGGCCTCGGACGCAGCCTGCACGGCGTGACCACCGAACTGCTGACGCATGGCCGCGACGGCCTGCATGGCCGGCGACTCGTCCTGGCGCGACACGAACCGCGCGAACAGCGACGCCGCGATCGTGGGTGCCGGCACCGCGTGGTCGATGGCCGCCTCGACGGTCCACCGTCCCTCACCGGAGTCCTCGGCGTAGCCGCGGATCTTCGACAGGCCGGGGTCGTCCTGCAGGGCCTTGACCAGGAGGTCGAGCAGCCACGAACGGACCACGGTGCCCACGCGCCACGAGTCGAAGACGTCGGTGACGTTGTCGACCAGCTCGGCCTTCTCGAGCAGCTCGAAGCCCTCGGCGTAGGCCTGCATCATGGCGTACTCGATGCCGTTGTGGACCATCTTGGAGAAGTGCCCCGCGCCGACACTTCCCGCGTGGACGAAGCCGGACTCACCCTCGGGCTTGAGCACGTCGAACGCGGGCTGCACCTTCGCGATGTCGTGCGCGTCGCCACCGGCCATGAGCGCGTAGCCGTTCTCCAGACCCCACACGCCGCCGCTCACGCCGCAGTCGACGTAGCCGATGCCCTTCTCGGCGGCCAGGGCCGCGTGCTTCTCGTCGTCGGTCCAGCGGGAGTTGCCGCCGTCGACGATGACGTCGCCCTCGCCGAGCAGCCCGATGAGCTCCTCGACCGTGGCGCGGGTGATCTCGCCCGAGGGCACCATCACCCAGACGACCTTGGGCGAGGGGAGCTCGGCGACGAGCGCCTCCAGCGAGTCGACGTCGGTGACGTCGGGGTTGCGGTCGTAGCCCGTGACGGTGACACCACCGTCGCGCAGCCGGGACCGCATGTTGCCGCCCATCTTGCCGAGTCCGACGAGTCCGAGGTGCATGGATCTCCCTCCCAGGAGTCGTGGTGTGCGAGGTGGTGGCGCAGGTCAGCCCTGCAGACGCACCGGCATGATCAGGTAGCGGAAGGCGCCGTCGGGTGAGTCGCCGATCTCGCGGACGCCCGAGATGGCGGCGGGCTTGGTGTGCTGGGTGAACGCGAGGTGCACGACCGGCTCCGACATGACGCCGAGCCCCTCGAGCAGGTAGCCGGGGTTGAACCCGATCGAGATGTCGGCACCGTCGATGGTGGCCTCGATCGACTCCGACGCCTGCGCCTCGTCGCCGCTGCCTGCCTCGAGGAGCACCTGGCCCTCGGAGAAGGTGAGCCGGACCGGGGTGTTGCGCTCGGCGACCAGCGACACGCGCTTGACGGCGTCGACCAGGTCGGACGTGCGTACGTACGCGACCGTCTCGGCCTGCGCCTGGAAGAGCTGGCGCACCCGCGGGAAGTCACCCTCGAGCAGGCGGGTGGTGGTGCGGCGGGTGCCGTTGCCCACGGTGCCCTCGAAGCCGATGAGGCCGTCGCCGGCCTCGCCCGAGGAGATCGCGATCGTGATGTCGGAGCCCGACACCAGTGACCGCGCGGTCTCGCCGAGCACGCGGGCCGGCACCAGGGCGTGGCCGGAGGCGTCGCCCGCCTCGGGGAACCACTGCATCTCGCGCAGGCTTGCGCGGAACCGGTCGGTCGCCATCAGCGAGATGGTGGAGCCGTCGATCTCGAGCCGAACGCCGGTCAGCAGCGGCAGCATCTCGTCGCGGCCGGCCGCCGCACTGGCCTGAGCGACCGCGGTGGCGAACTCGTCGGCCTTGATCGTCCCGGACGAGCTGGGCATCTGGGGCAGCTGCGGGTACTCCTCGACCGGCATCGTCGACAGGCTGAACCGGGCACTGCCGCAGGAGACCTGGACCTTGGTGCCGTCGAGGCTGACGTCGATCGGCTTGGCCGGCAGCGACTTCACGATCTCGGCGAGCAGACGCCCCGAGACCAGCGCACGCCCGTCGTCGGCGACCTCGGCGGGCAGGGTCGCTCGCGTGGAGGTCTCGTAGTCGAAGCCCGACAGCGTGAGGCCGTCGCCGGACGTCTCCACGAGCAGGCCGGCGAGGACCGGCACGCTCGGCCGGGTGGGCAGGCTGCGCGCGGTCCACGCCACGGCGTCGGCGAACGTGTCGCGATCGATGCGGAATCTCAAGGATCGAGGCCTTTCGGGCATGAAGAGACTAGGACTGCATCCTGCCACGGACGCGGTGGGACAGGTAGGTCGGGAGAGCACGGGTTCGGCCGTCGGGTCGGTCGTCCACATCCCACCCCGCAGGACACTCTTGCGGAGCATCCGGACATGTAACTCTCTCGTCGTCGTCGTAGCCGGTGTGGATTCGGTGGACAACTGCCGTTCGTGCAGGTCAGGTCGCCTGCGAGCCGGTGGACAGGCCTGTGCGTGGTCCGTGGACGGCCCCCGGTGCCCTGTGCAGCGCGTGGCGCCGTTCACATCTCGTTCACACGGACGTCGTGTGTGTCCACCTCGAGTCGAGACTTTCCCACAGAGTCGTCCCCAGGTGTGCATGAACGATGCGGGTGCAGCACGACGAGACCGACGCCCGTGGGGGCGGCGGCCGTGGAGGGGCGACCAGGTCAGTTCTGGCGAGCCTGCTGCTTGATGCGGTTCGTCAGCTCCGTGACCTGGTTGTAGACGGCGTGCTTCTCGGCCATGAGCTTGCGGATCTTGCGATCGGCGTGCATCACGGTGGTGTGGTCGCGGCCGCCGAAGTCGGCGCCGATCTTGGGCAGTGACATGTCGGTGAGCTCGCGGCACAGGTACATCGCGATCTGACGGGCGAGCACGAGGTCGCGGCTGCGATTCGTGCCGCACAGCTCCTCGATGGAGAACTCCGAGTAGGCCGCGGTCTGGGCGAGGATCACGCCCGAGGTGATCTCGGGCTCCTCACCTTCGGCGACCAGGTCCTTGAGCACGATCTGCGCCAGCTGGAGGTCGACCGTGGTGCCCTGCAGGTTGGCGAAGGCCGTGGCGCGGATGAGGGCGCCCTCGAGCTCGCGGATGTTCGTCTGGACCTTGCTGGCGATGAACTCCAGCACGTCGGCCGGGGCGGTGAGCTTCTCGATGGCCGCCTTCTTGCGCAGGATCGCGATCCGCGTCTCGAGGTCCGGCGGCAGCATCTCGGTCTGCAGGCCCCACTCGAACCGGTTGCGCAGCCGCTCCTCGAGCGTGCGCAGGTTCTTGGGCGGGCGGTCCGACGTCATGACGATCTGCTTGTTGGCGTTGTGCAGCGCGTTGAACGTGTGGAAGAACTCGGTCTGCGTCGACTCCTTGTTCTCCAGGAACTGGATGTCGTCGACCAGGAGGACGTCGATCTCGCGGTACTTCTGGCGCAGCGCCGACGTGCGGTTCTCGCGGATCGCGTTGATCACGTCGTTGGTGAACTCCTCGCTGTTGACGTAGCGCACGCGCGAGGAGGGGTAGAGGTTCAGGACGTAGTGACCGATGGCGTGCAGCAGGTGGGTCTTGCCGAGGCCGGAGTCACCGTGGATGACAAGCGGGTTGTAGGCCTTGCCGGGCGCCTCGGCCGCGGCGACGGCGGCGGCGTGGGCGAAGCGGTTGGACGAGCCGATGACGAAGTTCTCGAAGAGGTAGCGCGCGTTGAGTCGTGCCTCGTGGACGCTCGTGCGTCGCTGGTGGGGGTCGGGCTCCTGGGCCCAGCTGGGCTTGAACTCGTCGGCGTCGATCTCCTCGACGTCCTCGTCAGGGGCCTGGTTGACCAACGTCAGTGGATATGTCGACTTGTCGTCTTGTGGACTTCTCTCGACGGGAGGTCGCTGCTCGTCGGGCTGTGCCGTGGCAGCCGACGACTTCTCGCCCAGGGCCGGCTCGATCGTGACGACGAGGCGGACCTGCTCGCCGAGCTCTGCCGAGAGGGCGTGCTCCAGGGCGGGTCGCACCCGCGACTCCAGCTGCGCCCGGCTCAGGTCGTCGGGCACGCCGACGATGAAGATCCCGGGGTGCCGGCTGATCGGCTCGGCGTTGTAGACCCAGACCTTGGCGCCCATCGAGAGTGTGGACACCGCCTGCTCCCACGCGGCAGCGAGGTCGCCGACCTCATTGCTCGGCTCTGAGCCCTCGGTCATGCATCTCTCCCGGATGGTGGTGTGGTCCACAAGGTTTTCCACACGGTGTGCATCCAGCTCCCCGATGGCCGCGCGCTGTGGAAAAGTCGCAGACGGGCGACGCTAGCAGCGCGGCCAAGGCTCGATCAAGCGACTTCGGAACATTCGTGTGGATCGTGCGGCGTGTCGGTTGGACCAGCGTCAGCGTAGTGCCCTATGGGGTCAGTTTGACCGTCGTCCGGCGCCCCCGTACCGTGGAGCAGTCGTGCAACACGACCGTTGCCGCATGCCCACGGATCGAGATCCTCACCGCGGGCGAGCGGTGGCCGTCGATCCCCGGCCCGAAACGTCGAAGGACCTGATTCTCGTGAGCAAGCGTACGTACCAGCCGAACAACCGCCGTCGCGCCAAGAAGCACGGCTTCCGCCTCCGCATGCGCACCCGCGCGGGGCGCTCCATCCTGGCCAACCGCCGCCGCAAGGGCCGCGCGAAGCTGTCTGCCTGAGCCGTGCTCCGACGGGCCCACCGCATGCGTGAGGCAGGTGACTTCAAGGTCGCCGTCCGTCGCGGGGCGAAGGCCTCGACGCCGACCCTCGTCGCGCATCTCTCGATCGGAACCGACGGAGACACCTCCGTCGGTTTCGTCGTGTCCAAGGCCGTCGGTCCCGCCGTGGTGCGCAACCGGGTGAAGCGTCGACTGCGCCATCTGGTGGCGCCTCACCTGGTTGGTGGCACGCCGGCGTCGGTGCCGCAGGGCTCCAAGCTGGTCGTCCGCGCCCTGCCGGCGTCGGCCCGTGCCGACAGCGTGCGGCTCGGTGCCGATCTCGACCTCGCGCTGACCACGGTCGTGCGCAAGGCCGAGCAGCGGATGCCGGCCGGAGCCGGTCGATGAGGACCGTGCTGGTGGCCCTGCTGAAGGCGTATCGTTTCGCGATCAGCCCGTTGTACGGCCAGGTGTGCCGGTACTACCCGACCTGCTCGGCCTATGCTCTCGAGGCCGTCGAGACGCACGGTGCGCTGCGCGGTTCCTGGATGGCGGCACGTCGAGTCGGACGCTGCCACCCGTGGGCCGCCGGCGGCGTCGACCCGGTCCCCCCGCGCCGTGGGTCGGGCACCCCTGATTCTCTCGCCGTCACGACGGCGACCACCCCCACCCCTGGAGAACCATGTTCGACTTCCTAGGCTCGATCGGCTCGGCCATCATGACGCCGCTGTACTACGCGGTGTCCGGCATCCTGCTGGTCTGGCACGAGCTGTTCACCCGGATCGGGCTCGACCCCGCCGGTGGCTGGTCGTGGGCACTCGCGATCGTCGGCCTCACCGTGACGATCCGTGCCCTGCTGATCCCGCTTTTCGTCAAGCAGATCAAGAGCAGCCGCAACATGCAGCTGCTGCAGCCGCACATCAAGGAGCTGCAGAAGAAGTACGGGCACGACCGGGAGCGTCTCGCCCAGGAGCAGATGAAGCTCTGGAAGGAGCACAACACCAACCCGTTCGCCTCGTGCCTGCCGCTCCTGCTGCAGATGCCGGTGTTCTTCGCCCTGTTCCGGGTGATCGACCAGGCGGCGAAGAACGGCGCCGAGGGCGCCCGCGGCTTCATGACCGAGAAGCTCGCCGAGCAGCTGCAGGATGCGATCTTCCTCGGCGGACGCATCGCCGACACGCTCGTGAACGCCACGCACGTCGAGACGCGCATCATCGCCATCGTCATGGTGATCACGATGTGCGCCACGCAGTTCCTGACGCAGCGCCAGCTGATGAGCAAGAACATGCCGCCCGACGCTCTGTCCGGCCCGTACGCCCAGCAGCAGAAGATGCTGCTCTACGTTCTGCCGTTCGTCTTCGCGATCGGTGGTGTGGCGTTCCCCGTGGGTGTGCTCATCTACTGGACCACGTCGAACTTCTGGACCATGGGCCAGCAGTTCTACGTCATCCGCAACAACCCCGCTCCTGGCACCCCGGCCTTCAAGGCCAAGCAGGAGCGCGACGTGAAGCATGGCAAGAACGTGGCCGAGGATCCTCTGAAGGAGCTGGAGAAGCCGCACCCCGGCGTGACGCGCAACCAGCCCAAGAAGCAGACCCGCAACCAGCGTGTGTCGGGATCGCGACCCAGCCCGAACAAGAAGAAGAGGAAGTGACCGGCGCATGACGGATGCAGACAAGCTCGAGGCCGAGGGCGACATCGCTGCGGACTTCCTGGAGGAGCTGCTGGACATCGCGGACCTGGACGGCGACATCGACATGGACGTGGAGAACGACCGCGCGTCGGTCTCGATCGTCGGTGGCGACCTGGACCAGCTGGTCGGCCGTGACGGCGAGGTGCTGGAGGCCCTGCAGGAGCTGACGCGTCTCGCGGTGTACCGCGAGACCGGCGAGCGCAGCCGACTCATGCTCGACATCGGCGGTTTCCGCTCCCAGCGTCGTACCGCTCTGGAGTCCGTGGCTGCCGGTGCCATCGAGCGGGTCCGCGCCGGCGAGCCGAGCGTCGCTCTCGATCCGATGAGCCCGTTCGAGCGCAAGGTCGTCCACGACGCCGTCGCGGCAGCCGGCCTGGTCAGCGAGTCCGAGGGCGCCGATCGTTCGCGCCACGTCGTGGTCCTGCCAGCATCGGACGACTGATCTCCGGATGACTGTTTCACGTGAAACACCCCCGCCGCCGCCCGTGGCTGCGGGGGTGTTCCATGACCAGCTGCCGTTGGTCTCCCGGTACGCCGGCATCCTCGCGTCCGACGGTGTCGAGCGCGGGATGATCGGACCCCGCGAGGTGCCCCGTCTCTGGGACCGCCACCTCGTGAACAGCGGCGTCGTGCTGCCTCGCCTCCCCCAGGGAGCCACCGTGGCCGACGTCGGCTCCGGCGCCGGGCTGCCGGGTCTCGTGTGGGCCATCGGCCGACCCGACCTGCAGGTCACGCTGGTCGAGCCGCTGCTGCGTCGCACGACCTTCCTGGACGAGGTCGTGGCGGAGCTCGACCTGACGAACGTGAGGGTGGTGCGCTCGCGTGCCGAGGACGTCGACGAGACCTTCGACGTCGTGACCGCGCGCGCCGTGGCCGCTCTGGAGAAGCTGGCGAAGTGGTGCATGCCCCTGGTGAAGCCGGGAGGGGTGCTTCTGGCACTGAAGGGGCAGTCGGCGCCCGATGAGCTGGAGAGTGCGAAGCGCACCCTCGGACGCCTCGGTGCCACCGATACGCTGATCCGGACGTACGGTGAGGTCGAGGTCCCGACGACGGTGGTGGAGGTGACGAAGTGAACGCCCATGACGGTGAAAGCGGCCTCGGCGGCGTTTCACGTGAAACACACCCCCTGCACGGCATCTCCGAGCAGGCCAGCCCGGCATCGAGCTACGCCACCACGGCAGCCGAGACGGCCGCAGCGACGCCGATGCCTGACGACTCGACACCTCTGGCCCGTGAGGCCCAGGACCACGTGGACCTGGCGCGCCGGGCGCGCAGCACGAGTCAGCTGCCGCGCCCGTCGTCGACCCGCGTCTTCGTCGTCGCGAACCAGAAGGGTGGCGTCGGCAAGACGACCACCGCGGTGAACGTGGCCGCGGCGCTGGCGCAGAAGGGTCTGCGCATCCTCGTGGTCGACCTCGATCCGCAAGGCAACGCCTCGACCGCTCTCGACATCCCGCACAGCGAGGGCACACCGGGGGTCTACGAGGCCCTCGTGGAGGACGTGCCGATGAGCGACCTGGTGCAGCGCGCACCCCAGCTCGAGGGACTGACCGTCCTGCCGGCCACCATCGACCTCGCCGGCGCCGAGATCGAGCTCGTCTCGCTCGTGGCGCGCGAGACGCGGCTGAAGCGGGCTCTCGAGACCCATCTCGAGGAGCGTGAGCGCGCGGGGGACCGCATCGACTACGTGATCATCGACTGCCCGCCGTCCCTGGGTCTGCTCACGGTGAACGCCCTGGTGGCGGCACGCGAGGTGCTCATCCCGATCCAGTGCGAGTACTACGCGCTCGAGGGTCTGGGTCAGCTGGTGCGCAACATCGAGCTCGTGCGCGCCCACCTGAACCAGCGGCTGGAGATCTCGACCATCCTGCTGACCATGTACGACGCCCGCACCCGCCTGTCGGCCGGCGTCGCCGAGCAGGTGCGCGAGCACTTCGGCCCGAAGGTGCTGGCCACGGCGATCCCGCGCTCGGTGCGCATCTCCGAGGCGCCCAGCTACCAGCAGACGGTCCTCACCTACGATCCCGGCTCGTCCGGGGCGTTGTCGTACCTCGAGGCGGCCCGCGAGATCGCGCAGGCCGCGCACACCAGCGAAGGGGATGCATGATGGCACCACGCCGTGGACTCGGACGAGGTCTGGAGTCGCTGATTCCCTCGACCCCCGCTGAGGCAGAGGCGTCGGGCCTGAAGGAGGTCGCGGGGGCGCGGTTCGCCGAGCTGCCCCTGGACTCCATCGTGGCGAACCCCCGCCAGCCGCGTCAGGTCTTCGACGAGCAAGACATGTCCGAGCTCGTGCACTCCATCAAGGAGGTCGGCCTGCTTCAGCCCGTGGTCGTGCGGGAGGTGTCCCCGGGCTCGTTCGAGCTGATCATGGGCGAGCGCCGGTGGAGGGCGAGCCGCCTCGCCGGCCTCGACACCATCGGCGCCATCGTGCGGGACACGACCGACGAGGACCTCCTGCGCGACGCGTTGCTGGAGAACCTGCACCGCTCGCAGCTGAACCCGTTGGAGGAGGCCGCCGCGTACCAGCAGCTCCTCGAGGACTTCGGCTGCACCCAGGAGGAGCTGGCCGACCGGATCGGTCGCTCACGTCCCCAGGTCACCAACACGCTGCGTCTGATGAAGCTGCCGCCCGCGGTCCAGCGTCGCGTGGCGGCCGGTGTGCTCTCGGCGGGTCATGCTCGTGCGCTGCTCTCGGTGGGCAACCCCGAGGTGCAGGACCGGCTGGCCGCCCGGGTGGTAGCCGAGGGCATTTCGGTGCGTGCGCTCGAGGAGATCGTGAAGTTCGGCGACTCCGAGGACCAGGCCACGTCACGCTCGCGCACGCAGGGCCGCACGGTGACGGCACCGCGCCTCGCCGACCTGGCCTCGCGCCTGTCCGAGCGCTACGACACCCGGGTGAAGGTGGACCTCGGCAAGTCCAAGGGCAAGATCACCGTGGAGTTCGCGACGGTCGACGACCTCGAGCGCATCGTGGCCATGATGGACCCGCCGCGGAACCACTGATCAACAGATCAGAAGGCATACAAATCGACAAATCGATAAGTCGCTTTAGCGTTTCGCCGACTCGGTGATCGGCGTCCGTCGTCGCCAGTCGCTGCGGCGCTGGGGTGGGCTCTCAGGTGCCGCTGCGTCGCTGGGGCTCCTCCTCGACCTGCGCTCCGAGAGGCCTCGACCGGCGGCGGGGTCCAGGCTCGGGCGGGCTCGCGGAGCGCGGCCTGGGTGACGCAACGTTCTGCGTTCGCGCGTGAGGGGGCAAAGGATGCTGCGTTCGCTACGAGATCCCGTCGCGAACGCAGCACCGTTCGAGCTTCTGCGCGCAAAGGCAGAATCCTGCGTCCCGGTGGGCGGGGGTGGGCAGTGACTCTCCTTCGTCGTGGACCGTTCCGCACGAAGGGAGGACCTCTGCCCGCACGGGCCCCTGGCCGCGCCCCGCAGACCCAGCCGGCACGAGACCGCTGCTCCGGTCGAGGCCCTTTCGGAGACCACCCTCACTCGCAGTCACAGCGGCGCAGCAGCACGCGAAGACCCACCCGCAGAGACGCAGCACCACGCGAGAACCAGCCCAGCGCCCACCAGGTACGGGCCCACGCGTCCTCGAGGAACGACGAAGCCCCGGCGCGGTGCACCGGGGCTTCGTGACGTCAGGCGCACAGGCGCCTACGGGTCAGGCGTACTCGGACAGCTCGCCGAGGATGGCCGACTTGGGGCGGACGCCGACGATCGACTTCACGACCTCGCCCTTGTAGTAGAGGTTCATCGTCGGCAGGCCGGTGACCCGGTACTGCGACGGGGTGACGGGGTTCGCGTCGGCGTCCATCTTGACGATGGTGAGCGCCTCGCCCTTCTCGGCGGCGATCTCCTCGAGGATCGGGGCGAGCTGGCGGCACGGGCCGCACCAGCTGGCCCAGAAGTCGACGAGCACGGGGCCGTCGGCCTTGAGGACCTTCTCGTCGAAGTCGGCGTCGGTGACGGGGGTGATGTCAGGCATGGGGTTCTCCTTCAGCAGGTGGGGTCGGTGGTCGGTGGGCGTGCAGGTCACTCGGCGTACTGGGCCATGGCGACGTCGGGAGTGGGCAGCCCGGCCTGCTCCATGTCGGCGAGGAACCGCTCGGCGTCGAGCGCGGCCGAGCAGCCGGTGCCGGCGGCGGTGATGGCCTGGCGGTAGGTGTGGTCGACGAGGTCGCCCGCGGCGAACACACCGGGCAGGTTGGTCGCGGTGCTGCCGGGCTTCACCAGCACGTAGCCCTCGTCGTCGAGGTCGACCTGGCCGGTGAGCAGCTCCGAACGCGGGTCGTGGCCGATGGCGATGAACAGGCCCGTGGCGTCGAGGTCGCGGGTCTCGCCGGTGACCGTGTCGCGCAGGGTGATCTTCTCGAGCCGGCCCTCGCCGTGCAGCTCGGCGACCTCGGAGTTCCAGGCGAACTCGATCTTGTCGTTGGCGATGGCGCGGTCCTGCATGATCTTCGACGCGCGCAGCTCGTCGCGACGGTGCACGAGCGTGACCTTGGAGGCGAAGCGGGTGAGGAAGGTGGCCTCCTCGACGGCGGAGTCGCCGCCGCCGACGACCACGATGTTCTGCTCGCGGAAGAAGAAGCCGTCGCACGTGGCGCACCAGCTGACGCCGTGGCCGGACAGCTCGTCCTCACGGTCGACGCCGAGCTTGCGGTAGCCCGAGCCCATGGCCAGGACGACCGCGTGGGCGCGGTAGGTGCTGCCGTCGGCCAGGCTCACGGTCTTGACGTCGCCGGTGAGGTCGACCTCGGTGACGTCGTCGGAGATCAGCTCGGCACCGAAGCGCTCGGCCTGAGCACGGAAGTTGTCCATGAGCGCCGGGCCCATGATGCCGTCGGGGAAGCCGGGGAAGTTCTCGACCTCGGTGGTGTTCATAAGGGCACCGCCGGCAGTGACCGAGCCCTCGAACACGAGCGGCTCCAGGTTGGCGCGCGCCGCGTACACCGCTGCGGTGTAGCCGGACGGGCCGGAGCCGATGATGATGAGGTTGCGGACGCCATCGGTGGACGACTGAGTACTCATGGATGCCTTCTCGTAGACGGGTCTCTCCCTGCTCCAACGCAGTCTAGGTGCCGAACATTCCAGGCACCGCCGACAGCACGGGTCAGCGTCGGCCCTGCACGGTGACCTCGCGCACCTCGCCCTGGAAGTCGCCGGGCCTGACCTCGGGGAGCCGGGTGAGCCACAGGACGATCCGCCGGGTGTAGGTGCCCTCGGGGAAGCTCACGGTGACGTCGCTGCCGAGGTCGTCGAGCGCCGCGATGCGCTGCAGGTCGGCGAGCCGGGTGGGAACCTCGCCGCCAGGGCTGGAGGCGTACACCGACAGCGACGTGCCGGCACCACCGAGGAGCACGCGCACCGACTCGACCTCGCGCGGGCCGCCGAGGTCGAGCACCAGCCCGACGCCGTCCTTGAGGCCGCCCAGGTCGGCGCGGTTGAAGTAGGTCGTGGTGCGCCAGGCGGTGTCGGGGTCCCCATCGACGGCCAGCGGCACCTCCTCGGGGTTCTCCTCGCCGTCCTCTCCCTGGGGGTCGAGGTCCTGGACGTCGACCACGGGCAGCGTCTCGACCGCGGCGCGGTCCCCACCGGGGGTGGTGCCCGCGACGGGGGCGTCCTCGTCGGTGGACCGACCCACCACGAAGGCCAGGCCGGCAGCGATCAGGAGCACCATGACGATGCCGGCGAGCACCAGCTTGCGGTCACCGGTCGACGTCGCCCGCCGGGCGCGGGAGACGCCCCGCTCGAAGGTCGTGGGCGGAGCAGGCTCGAAGGCCTTGGGCCGTCGGCGCGGCGGCTCCAGGCCCGGGGGTGGCCCGGCCGGCACGATCACCGGGTCGAGCCGCAGCAGGTCGGGCGACGAGATGTGCAGCGGGCTCGGGTCGTCGACCTCCGACTCGTCCTCACCGGTCAGGCGCAGGGCCCGGGCGATGTCTGCGGCCGTGCGCAGCGGGGTGCGGTGGTGCATCGGCGGACGGCCGAGGATCCGGTCGCACACGGCGTCGACGTCGCGCGAGACGCCGGCCCTCACCTGCCGGGGGCGCAGGAGCCGTCCGTGCTCGACGGGCGCCGACCTCAGGCCGTCGACGGGAACCCCGGGCCACCGGCTCACCAGGCAGGCGTAGAGCAGCTTGCCCAGGGCCTCGACGTCCATCTGCTCGTAGGCCTGCAGGTCGTCGAAGGTGTCACGGTGGCCGGCGGGCGCGAGAGCGGTGGCCACCCCCAGACCCACGATGCGCACGGCACCGGTCTGCTTGAGCAGCACGTGGTGCGGGGTCAGCCGTCGGTGGAAGAGGTTCTTCTCGTGCGCGTGGGCCAGCGCCTCGGCGACCTCGGCGACGACCGTGGCAGCACGACGGTTGGGCAGCGCCGACTGCCGCAGCAGCTGGTCGAGGGGGAACGCCCGCGCCCACTCCCGGACGATGACGTGGTGGTCGTGGTCGGACTCCACGAGGTCCAGCACCCGCAGGAACCGCGGGTCGGTGACGGTGGTCGACTGCCGGGCGGCCTCGAGGAAGTTGTCGGCTCGCGGGTCGGTGCTCGGGAGCATCTCGATGCCGACGTTGCGCGCCAGCACGGTGTCGTGAGCGCGCCACGTGGTGGAGCCGAGCTTCTCGGTGACGAGGTCCTGCAGCACGTAGCGTCCGTCGAGCTCGTCACCGGCCCCCAGGGCCCGCCGCTCGGTCATCGCCACCTCTTCCGTGTGCGCTCCCATCGTAGGACGCGGCACCTGGCCCGGTGGACGCCACGCAGCGACGGGACGACCGGTCAGCCGACGAGGAAGCCCGGTGGGGGGACGGCGGGGGTGACGAGCAGCGTCATGCCGGCCTCGGAAGGGGTCCGGTCGGCCTTGCGGTGGTTGCACCGCAGGCACGCGGCCACGGCGTTCTCCCAGGTGAGCGTGCCCCCACGGCTGCGCGGGACGATGTGGTCGACGGTCTCGGCCCGGCCACCGCAGTAGCCGCACATCTTGTCGCGCGCCTTGACGGCCGACTTGGTGCACAGGTGACCCCGACGGTGCCGCCAGCGGGCCACCACGTAGCGCACCAGCCGCAGCACCTTGGGCTTGGGGAACGGGCCGAACGTGCCCTCGTCCTCCTCCTCGATGACCGCCACCTCGCGCACGAGCATCTTGATGGCGTGGCGCAGCGAGACGCGTTGCAGCGGCTCGTAGCTGGCGTTGAGGACGAGCACGTGGTCGGCCATGGGCGCACCCTTTCCGCGACCAGGGTAGCCGCCGCGCCCGACACCGGGGGGTGAAGACTTCGTGTCGGGTGGGTGGTCAGAGCACCCAGAACAGCCCGGCCGCCGAGGGCACGAGCGAGACGAGCGCCCACGGCCAGGAGAGGTAGGGCGTCGCGGCGAGGATGGCGCGGGTCGCGATGCTGATGCCGACGGCGAGCAGGGCGGACATGACCACCAGCACGATCGCACCGCTTCGTCGGTCCTGGCCGGCGATGACCTCGGCCACCACCACGAGGCCGATGACGCCGTGGATCGCCACGACGAAGAAGCAGATGGCGGTCGTGCGACGGCGCACCTTCTGCAGCGCGGCCGTCTCCTCGGCACTCATGGTGCGGGACACCGTGCGCCGGACGTCGCCCTCGGCCTGGTCGTTCACAGGCCCAGGGTACGACCCGGCTCAGTCGTCGCGCGTGGACCGGCCGAGGAGGCCTCCGAGCAGGGCGCCCAGGCCGAACCCGACGGCCAGGGGCCGCACGTAGCCGACGTCGGCCGGCTCGACCTCGACCACGTCGTCCTCGACCCACGCCCCGTCGTCGTCGGCGACCCGGTCGCGCCCGTCCTCGCCGAGGCCCGCGCCTTCCAGCGCAGCGATCTCGGCCAAGGTCTCCTCATCGGTGCAGGCCCACGAGACGCCGTACATCACGAGCCGGGAGAAGTAGTAGATCCACACGACCAGGGTCAGCGCGATCGCGAGCGACGCGACGGGCACCGAGCTGGCGCCACGGAGGATCAGGCTGGCGAACTGCTTGATCAGCTCGAAGCCGACCGCCGAGAACAGTGCCCCGCGCCAGAGGGCGGCGCCCGGGAGGTCGGGCTTCGGCAGCAGGCGGAAGATGGCCCAGAACAGCAGGGTGCTGACCGCCACGCCGACCGCGACCGACAGCAGAGTGAGCAGCACGGCGCCGAGCGGCCCGGGCAGCCCGACCGCGTCGAGGATCGTCGACCCGAGTGCGACCGGCAGACCACCGATCGACACCGACGCCACGAGCACGAGCCCCAGGACCACGAGGGTCACGAGGTCGGTTCCCTTGGCCTTGACGATGTTGCCGGCCTCGGTGGTGGGCAGGTCGAGCATCTGGTTGAGGCCGTCGCGCAGTCCGCTGACCCAGTTCAGCCCCGCGTAGAGCGCCGTGGCCAGACCGATCGTGTAGATGGCCGGGGCGTTGGAGGCGATGTCGGACAGGGCGATGCGCCCGGGCGCGGGATCGACCGACACGATCCCCGGCAGCACCCCGCTGAGGGCGTCGACGAAGTCCTGCTGGGCGTCGGGGTAGACCTCGGCGAGCTGGCCGACGACCGCGAACGAGACCGCCAGGAGCGGGAAGAAGCTGAGGAACCCGAAGTAGGTGGCGCCACCGGCGGCCAGGTTCCCGCGGCGCTGGCCGTAGTGGTCGAGCATCCGGATCACGTGGGCCAGGAACGGGCTCGCCGCAGCGATGCGCTCCTTGATGCCGGGCTTCTCGTGCGGTCCGCCCCCGTCGTCGCTCATGCTCCGACCCTAGGAGTCCTGGAGGTCCGGTGCGACTCGGTGGGCGCGAGCCGGATCCCCTGCGGGGGTGCACGGGGCGCCGGGGTCCGCTAGACAGAAGACGAAACATGACCGACACCTCCTCTGCCTAGGGTGGCCACGTGAGCGACGCGCACCTCTTCGACGGCTACGGGCCCGTGGCCGGGTTCGACGAGATGTTCGACGCCGACAGCCTGCGCAACGAGTACGCGCGGGTGCACTCCGCCTTCTCGCAGATGGGCAACGAGGAGATCCGCTCGAGGGCGGAGTCGCTCGCGTCGGCCTACCTCGACCAGGGCGTCACGTTCGGCGTCGGGGGCGAGGAGCGGCCGTTCCCGCTCGACATCGTCCCCCGGATCATCGAGGCGGTCGACTGGGCGCACGTCGACACGGGCGTGCGGCAGCGGGTCAAGGCCCTCGAGGCGTTCCTGGCCGACGTCTACGGCCCCGGCGAGGTGTTCACCGACGGCGTCGTCCCGCGCGAGACGGTGCTGACGTCGCCGCACTACCACCGCGTCGTGGCCGGGCTGGAGCCTCCCAACGGGGTGCGGGTGCACATCTCCGGCATCGACCTCATCCGCGACGGCGACGGCCGGTTCCGGGTGCTGGAGGACAACTGCCGCGTGCCGTCGGGCGTCTCGTACGTGATGACGAACCGGCCGGCCATGTCCGCCGCGCTGCCGGAGGTCTTCGCCGACCACCGCATCCGCCCGGTGCAGCAGTACTCGCGCAACCTGCTCGCCGCGCTGCGGGCGTCGGCACCGTCGGGCGTGAGCGACCCGAACGTCGTGGTGCTCACCCCGGGCGTCTACAACTCCGCCTACTTCGAGCACACCCTGCTCGCGCGCACGATGGGCGTCGAGCTGGTCGAGGGTCGCGACCTGGTCTGCCAGCAGGGTCGCGTGTCCATGCGCACCACCCGCGGGCTGGAGCCGGTGCACGTCATCTACCGGCGCATCGACGACGAGTACCTCGACCCCATGCAGTTCGTCCCCGAGTCGGTGCTCGGCGTCCCCGGTCTCGTGAACGCGGCCCGCGCGGGCAACGTGACGATCGCCAACGCCGTGGGCAACGGCGTGGCCGACGACAAGCTGATCTACACGTACGTCCCCGACCTCATCCGCTACTACCTGGGCGAGGACCCCATCCTCTCCAACGTCGACACCTGGCGCCTTGGCGACGTCGACCAGCGCGAGGAGGTCCTCGACCGGCTCGACGAGCTGGTCCTCAAGCCGGTGGACGGGTCCGGCGGCAAGGGCATCGTCATCGGTCCGGCGGCGTCGGCCGAGGAGCTCGACGAGCTGCGCGGCAAGATCCACGCGGACCCGCGTGCGTGGATCGCCCAGCCGGTCGTGTCGCTGTCCACCGTCCCGACGCTCGTGGACCAGGGCATCCGGCCCCGGCACGTCGACCTTCGTCCGTTCGCGGTCAACGACGGCGACGACGTGTACGTGCTGCCCGGCGGCCTCACGCGCGTGGCCCTGCCCGAGGGCGAGCTCATCGTGAACTCCTCGCGCGGCGGCGGCTCCAAGGACACGTGGGTGCTGGCCGACCCGTTCACGCCCGCCGACCCGAAGGACACGGTCGACGAGGACGACGACGTGCCGGACAAGAAGCCCAAGCGGTCCGCCCAGACGCAGACCCAGGACGGGCAGTCCCAGTCCCAGGGTGGCCAGTCCCAGATCGGTGGAGGTGCCTGATGCTGAGTCGCATCGCCGAGTCGTTGTTCTGGATCGGCCGCTACCTCGAGCGCGCCGACGACCCCCAGCGAGAGGTGGCGGGCGGATGCTGAGTCGCATCGCCGAGTCGTTGTTCTGGATCGGCCGCTACCTCGAGCGCGCCGACGACCCCCAGCGAGAGGTGGCGGGCGGATGTTGAGTCGCATCGCCGAGTCGTTGTTCTGGATCGGCCGCTACCTCGAGCGCGCCGACGACACCGCGCGCATCCTCGACGTCCAGCTGCAGGTGCTGGTCGAGGACCCGGCCATCGACGAGGCCGCGTCGTGCGAGCAGCTGCTGAGCGTCATGGGCGTCGAGGACTACGCCGGGTCGATCAACCGGTGGACGATCCTCGACCTGCTGGCGCACAACGTCGACTCGCCGAGCTCGATCGCCGCGGCGATCACCGCCGCGCGCGAGGGCGCCCGAGGTGCGCGCGAGACGTTGTCGACCGACATCTGGGCCTCGATCAACACCATGTGGCGCGGGCTGCCGTCGGCACGCACGAAGCGTCCGCCGGACATGTTCGCGTGGGTGCGCAACCGCACGGCCATGATCAACGGCATCGCCGACGGCACCATGCCGCGCGACGAGGGCTGGAACTTCTTCGTGCTCGGCCGCAGCATCGAGCGGGTCGACATGACCGCTCGGCTGCTCTCGACCGCGGCGCTCGCGTCGGACACGCAGGTCGCGTGGCCGACGACGTTGCGCGCGTGCGGGGCCTACGAGGCGTTCATCCGGGCGTACCGCGGGCTCGACGGCGACCGCCAGGCGGCGGAGTTCCTGCTGCTGGACCGCTGGTTCCCGCGGTCGGTGGTCTCGGCGCTCATGGAGGCCGAACGGGCGCTCAGCCGGCTCGAGGCGCGCGGCCAGCGGTCCGGCTTCGGCGACGAGGCGCAGCGTCTGCTCGGTCGGGCGCGCACCGAGCTGGAGTACCGGCCCCTGGCCGAGATCGTCGAGGCGATGCCGATCGAGATGGAGCGGCTCCAGCGCACCTGCGGAGCGGCCAGCGAGGCGGTCTCGGCGCGGTACTTCTCGCACTCGGAGAACCACGCGTGGACGGGCGGGGTGGCACTGTGAACGGTCAGCTCCAGTCCCAGACGCAGGGCGGTGGCTCGGGTCGGCCCATGCAGCTGCGCATCCGCCACGTCACCGGCTTCACGTACGACGAGGGCGCGGCGGCCTCCTACAACGAGGCGCGCCTGACGCCGCTGACGACGCCCGACCAGTTCGTGCTGCGCTCCCGGATCGAGGTCACGCCCACGGCCTGGTCGCAGGAGTACCGCGACTACTGGGGCACCGTGGTCACGGCGTTCGAGGTGCACGAGCCGCACGACGCGCTCACGGTGGTCGCGACGTCGACGGTCGAGAGCACCCCGCACCCGGTCGACGAGCCGACGGTGGGGTGGGACGCCCTGCCGGCCGTGGCCGACGAGTGGTGCGAGTTCCTGGTGCTCGACGACTGGGTCCGGCCCGACGTCGCCCTCGAGTCACAGCTCGACGGCCTGCGGGCCGGCTCGGCCACGCCGGGCGAGTACGCGGCCGCGGTCTTCGGACTCGTGCACGGCCACCTGCGCTACCTGCCGGGTGCGACCGTCGTGTCCACCACGGCCGCCGAGGCGTGGCAGGCCGGTGCGGGCGTCTGCCAGGACCTCGCGCACGTGACGGTCGGCGCACTGCGACGGGCGGGCATCCCGGCCCGGTACGTGTCGGGCTACCTGCACCCCGCGTCCGAGCCGGTCGTGGGCGAGACGGTGCAGGGCGAGTCGCACGCGTGGATCGAGTACTGGGACGGCGACTGGCGCGGCTACGACCCGACCAACGCCGTGGTGCCCGGCGAGCGGCACGTGCTCGTGGCCCGCGGACGCGACTACTCCGACAGCACCCCGCTGCGCGGCATCTACTCCACGCAGGGGGAGTCCGAGCTGTTCGTCTCGGTCGAGATCACGCGCCTGCGTTGAGCCCCGGGCGTACGTTCGGCCCGTGGCACTCCTGCACGGCGGCGCGCAGATCCGTCCGACGAAGCCCGAGGTCCTCGCGACCTACCTCGCGGACCGACCCTGGGCGAGCGATGGCGAGATCGAGGTCCTCGGCGCCTACCGGCTGGAGGATCCCGACGGCGAGGTCGGCCTCGAGACGCACCTCGTCCGCACCGCCGACGGCACGGTCGTGCAGGTGCCGCTGACCTACCGGGGTGCGCCGCTGGCCGGTGCCGACCCGTATCTCGTGGCCACCATGGAGCACTCGGTGCTCGGCCCGCGCTGGGTGTACGACGGGTGCGGCGACCCCGTCCACGTGGCGGCGCTCGCGGCGTCCGTCCTCGCCGGTGGCACCCAGGCCGAGCTGGTGCGCGAGCTCCCGGACGGCTCGTCGAGCGTCGTCGACCCGCCGGTCCGGGTGCGTGGGACCGGCCACGAGGCCCACCCGGGGTCGGTGGGGCTGGTCGACGTGCGCGAGGAGGGTGACGTGACCGTCGTGGTCACGTCCGTCGGCGACCTGCTCGTGCGGCGGGTGCTCGACGAGGCCGTGCCCGAGGGCGGACCGCTCCTCGAGGGGACGTGGCCAGGTGTGGAGCAGCCGGTCCCGCTCGTCGTGCTGCGCCCTCACTGATCGGTCCCGCCTGATCGTTGCCGCCCGACCGACTGGGACCTCGGTCCGGGCTCGTCGGCGTCGGGCTCAGACGCCGGTGTTGAGCGGGGTGGTCTCGGCTCCGGGTCGGTCCCGTCCGGGCATCGACGAGGCGGAGCCGGCGACCACCAGGAGCGCGGCGAGCGCGAGCGCAGCCGTGGACGAGCCGAGGTCGACCATCGAGTCGATCGCGTCGGGAGCGCCACCGACCGCGTTGTCGTGGCCGAACCCGCGCAGCCAGGCGAGCCACGCGACGATCGCACCCGCGGAGCCGACGGTGGTCAGGGCCACCGCGGCCGTGCGGGCCGACCGGGCCGCCGACGGCTGGGCGAGGACGGCGAGCATGGCCACGCCGATGAGGCCGACGCCCCACGGGGTCGGCAGCACCAGGAGCGGCGCCTTGCCCAGCGCTGCGGCGGCGACGAGCGCGACGGCGCAGACGCCGAGCACCACCCCGATCACCGTCTTCATGGGTCCAGGGTGACGGGTCGGGGACGATACGTCACGTCGAGTCGGAACCCGTTCCACCCGGCGGGTCCCTCCGTTTCGGACAGTTGCGGGGCATGGGCGACACCCCGAGTGCCCCGGAACTGTCCGAGACGCAGGGACGGCGGTCACTGAACCGGGTCGCGCAGCGCCACCCACGCGGCGACGCCGGCGCAGACCGTGAGGGCCGGCAGGAGCACCAGCTGGGTGACGGCGAGTGTCTGGAACGCGGTGTGGGTGGCGAGCAGCCGCACGATCCAGGTCGCCGCGAACAGCGCGGTGGTCAGGTCGAGCCAGACATAGCGAGGACGGTCCCCGAGCGGGACACCCCGGGCGCGCAGCACCGCGTCGACCCGCGGTGCCGATCCACGTCCGGCCGCACCGAGCGCCACCGCCGCACCCGCAGCCGCGGCCCAGAGGGTCCAGGACCCGTCGAGCGACGCGAACGCCGACCCGCAGGCGACCACGCACACCGCGAAGGCGCTCGCTGGCAGCACCGCGTCGCGTCGGCGCAGGAACGGTGCGGCTCGTCGCAGCTCCTCGTCGTCGAGACGGCGCGCGCGGCGGGCCAGCAGGGTGGGCTGCAGCACCTTCACCACCGCCAGGAAGGTCAGCGCACCGAGCACCGCGACCGCCACGACCATGCCCGCACCCTCCCACGGTCGGCTCGACGGGTGAGGAGTGGCGTACCTCGGTAGCGTCGAGTCCATGACCGAGGAGCGCTACTGGGCCGACGCCGTGCCCGAGACCCACCGTCCGTACGTCGCCGCCGAGGACCGGTACACCCACCTCGACTACCGCCGGGTCGGCACGAGCGGCCTGCTGCTGCCGCCGATCTCGCTGGGGCTGTGGTGGAACTTCGGTGACGACCGGCCGTTCGCGACGCAGCGCGAGATCCTGCGGCACGCGTTCGACAAGGGCGTCACCCACTTCGACCTCGCCAACAACTACGGCCCGCCGTACGGCTCGGCGGAGGAGAACTTCGGGCGGATGATGCGCACCGACTTCAAGCCGTACCGCAACGAGCTGGTGCTCTCGAGCAAGGCCGGCTGGGACATGTGGCCGGGCCCCTACGGCAAGCTCGGGTCGCGCAAGTACCTGCTCAGCAGCCTCGACGCGTCGCTGGAGCGGATGAGCGTCGAGTACGTCGACATCTTCTACTCCCACCGCACCGACCCCGGCACGCCGGTCGCGGAGACGATCGGCGCGCTCGACACCGCGGTGCGCCAGGGCAAGGCGCTCTACGTCGGCATCTCGTCGTACTCGCCGGAGATGACGGCCGAGGCGGTGGCGGTGGCCCGCGACCTGGGCACGCCCCTGGTCATCCACCAGCCCTCGTACTCGATGCTCAACCGCTGGATCGAGTCCGGCAGCACCGACGCGCGCCCCGCCGGGTTCGGCGCGACCGGTGGCGCCGGGAGCGGGTCGAGCCTGCTGTCGGTCCTCGACGAGCACGGCATGGGATCGATCGGCTTCACCCCGCTCGCCCAGGGCCTGCTCACGTCGAAGTACCTGGGCGACGAGCCGGCGGAGCGCTCGGGCGAGCGCGGCTCCTTCACCGACGACGTCGTCACGCCCGACATGGTCGAGCGTCTGCGCGGGCTGAACGCGATCGCCGAGGAGCGCGGCCAGACCCTCGCGCAGCTCGCGATCTCGTGGGTGCTCCGGCCCGGCGGCGTCACGTCGGCGCTCATCGGCGCCTCGTCCACCGAGCAGCTCGACGAGAACCTCGCCGCCGCGGCGAACGTCGACTTCAGCGACGAGGAGCTGTCACGCATCGACGACCTCGCCGGCAGCGTCGACGGCGTCAACATCTGGAGCGTCTCCAGCGACCTCTGACCCGTCCTGGTGATTCCCATCGGCTGATGGGAATCACGAGCCCACCATGGTGCTCCCCCACCCACCTGCGGGTGCATCCCGTGGTGAGTGGGGGTGAACGGTGGTGAGTGCGGGTCAGGCCCCCAGCCGGGCGGCCCGCTCGGCGACGTCGGTCGGCACGACGTCGTGCGAGTCCGCCGCCGACACCGGGCTCGACGCGACGACCGACAGCGGCACGACGCCGGCCCACGCGCCGACCTCGACGTCGGCGTCGTCGTCGACCGGGTCCCCGGCGCGCACCTTCACCGACGCCTCGCGCAACGGGACGGCCAGCACGGCGGTGGCCGCGACCTCCTTGCGGGTGGGCCGGCGCAGGGTGGCCGACCGGCCCGGCACGACGTGGTCGACGGTCAGGTCGAGCGCGCGCGCCTTCTCGTCCGGGTCGTCCACGATCCGCGCCTCCCCCACCACCACCGCGGAGCGGTAGTTCATCGAGTGGTGGAAGCCCGACCGCGCGACGACGAGCCCGTCGAGCAGCGTCGCCGTGACGCAGACGGTGCGTCGGCGCGATCGGGTCATCCACCGCGCGGCGACCGAGCCGTGCACGTAGAGGGTGCCGTCGGCGTCGGGGCCCTCGGGATCGACGGCGATGGCGACCGGCAGGACCACGGGATGGTCGCCGACGTCGACGCCCAGGTGCGCGACGAGCGCCTCGTCGAGGATCGCGTGCAGCGCGGCACGGTCGGTGAGCCCGCGCTCGCGCGAGCGACCCAGGGTCGTGCGTGGGGTGGGGGAGAGCGGTGACGTGTCGATCGCGGCCATGACCTCAGCGTGCCGACCAAGTGGTCCGACGTCGAGGGCCACTATCGTAGGGGTTGTGCAGACCACTTCGCGCTCGCCCGCGCTGCCGGTGCACCTCGACCGAACCGCCGCCACGCCCCTGCCGGCGCAGCTCGCCGCCGACGTGCGGCGGCTCGTCGCGGCCGGCACGCTGCGGCGGGGCGTGCGGCTGCCGGCGAGTCGCGCCCTCGCCCTCGAGCTCGGGGTCTCCCGCTCCGTGGTCACGCAGGCGTACGAGCAGCTGGTCGCCGAGGGCTGGCTCGACGCGAGCCACGGCTCGGGCACCTTCGTCGCGGGGACGGCGACGGCCCACCCCTCGCCCGCCGTCGCTCAGCAGGCAGCGGCGGCGACGACGGACCCGCGCCTCGTACGACTCGACACCGGCACGCCGTGGATCGATCCGCGCCACCGGGCGGGATGGAGCCGAGCCTGGCGCGACGTCGCCGCCGCCACGCCACCGGCCGGCTACGACGACCCCTGCGGCATCCCCGACCTGCGCGCCGCGATCGCCGAGCGGCTCGGTCGGCTCCGCGGCGTGGAGTGCGGGGCCGACGACGTCGTCGTCACGCAGGGCACCACCGACGGCCTGCGCGCCCTGCTCGAGGTGCTGCCCGCCGGTGCGGTCGCGGTCGAGGACCCCGGCTACCGGGCGGCGGTCGCCACGGTCCGTTCCACGGGGCGGACCGTGGTCGACGTGCCGGCCCGGGGGACCCCGACCGTGCCACCCGACGTCGTCGCGACCTACGTGACCCCCGCGCACCAGCACCCGCTCGGCCACGTGCTGCCCGCCGCCGACCGCGTGGCGCTGCTCGCGGCGGCGAGGGAGCGGGGCGCCGTGGTCGTCGAGGACGACTACGACTCCGAGTTCCGCTACGACGTCGCGCCCGTCCCCGCGCTCGCGTCGCTCGACCGCACCGGCGTCGCCTATCTCGGCACCGCCTCGAAGTCGGTCTCGCCGAGCCTGCGCCTCGGCTGGCTCGTCCCTCCCCCGCACCTGCTCGACGCCGTCCGCTCCGCTCGCGCGGTGCGGCACGAGGGCATCTCGTGGCCGGTCCAGCGCGCGTTCCTGTCGATGCTGCGCGACGGGTACGTCGACCGGGTGGTCCGCTCGGCCCGACGGGTCTACGCCGACCGGGCGCCGCGCGTCGCGGGCGTGCTCGCACCGCACGCCGAGCCGGCGGGTCCGAGCGCCGGCATGTACTCGACCTGGCTGCTCCCACCGGACCGGGCCGACGCCGCCGTCCGCTCGGCGGCCCGTGCCGGGTTCGACGTACCGCTGCTGTCCGACTACGCGCGCAGCTCCGGACTCACCGGGCTGGTGGTCGGCTTCGGCGGCGTGAGCGACCGCGAGCTCGACGCCGCCCTGGGCGCCCTGGTCCGGGGTCTCGACGACCGTCCGTCCCGACGTCGGCCCCGCTGACGCGGCTGCACCCACGACAGGTCTGGGGTTCACTGGGGACATGGCTGACGACGCCTCCACCATGCCGTTGCCCGGTGGCGGGCACGCCGACCCGCCGGACCGGCTCACGCCGTTCCAGCAGCGCGTCGCCGACGTGGTCGGCGCCCTGCCGCCCGGCGAGCTGCTGACCTACGGCGAGGTGGCCCTGGAGGCTGGTCACCCCGGTGCGGGCCAGGCGGTCGCGAACGTGCTGCGTCGCGTCCCGGGACTGCCCTGGTGGCGCGTCCTGCCCACGAACGGCCGGCTCTACCGCCAGCACCGCGAGGCGGCCACCTCGCTCCTGCAGGCGGAGGGGCATCGCGTGGACGACGAGGGGCGGGTCCGGCCGGCGCGCGGCTGAGCCGGGTTCGACGTCAGCCGCGTCGGGCCGCCGCCAGCGCCTCGCGCCGCAGCTGCGCCGCGTCGTCGGGGCTCAGGTGTCGCACCGCCACCAGCCGCGCCGGGCCGACGGCCAGCTCGCCGTCGTCGAGCGGCTCAGACCGGATGCCCGCGTGCCCCCGCATGGCCTGGTGGGCCCCCGGCGCCAGCACGACGTCCATCCACGCGCAGGGGTTGGCCCGGGTGAGCGAGCGGAAGGTCAGGCGGGCCCCGCCGACCTCGAGCGTGAACTCGCTGTGTACCAGCGACTCGACGTCGAGCCCCCGGGTGAGCACGTTGCGGCGGGTGAGGAAGGGATCGAGGGGTTCGACGGCGAGGTCGCGCTGCACGCGCTCCAGCTCCTCCACGGCGAGGAACGTGACCGCGGCGAAGCGGTGCCGGGTGCCGAAGTAGCGGTCGCCCACCAGACCCTTGCCGGCTCGCACCTGCACCGACGACACCCGCTCCGTGCCGCCGGTGGCCTCCGCGACGGACGGCCTCGGTCCGTCGGAGGGGCGCCCGTCGTAGCGGTGCCGTGGAGAGACGACGAGCCCGACGATCTCGAGGTCGACCGGCTCGAAGCCGGTGGGTAGCGCGTCCTGCACCCCGCCACGCTAGCGCCGACCCCCACCGACCGGGGGGTGCGACGGGGACGTGCGACCGGGTCTGGGCCGGATTTGGCCCGCGATCACCGGCACGGCTAGACTTCCGTGGTTGCCCGTTCTGGGCACACCTCCTGCTGCGGACCGTCCGTAGCCGTTCAGACCGAAGGAGGACGCACCTTGTCGTTGCGTCACTACGAAGTCATGGTCATCCTCGACCCCGATCTCGACGAGCGCACGGTCGCTCCGAGCCTCGACACCTACCTCAACGTCGTGAAGAACGACGGAGGCAGCGTGGAGAACGTCGACGTGTGGGGCAAGCGCCGCCTCGCGTACGAGATCGACAAGAAGAACGAGGGCATCTACGCCGTCATCGACTTGACCGCCACCCCCGACACGGTCAAGGAGCTCGACCGTCAGCTCGGGCTCAACGAGTCCGTCGTCCGCACGAAGGTCACCCGACCCGACGTGAAGTAAGGGCTCTCGAGCTCCCTGTGGACGACGGCACCGCCGTTGTCCGCGCCCTGGGGTTGACTGGCGTCGACCCCCACCCAGCACCGCAACCACAGCCACACCGAAAGGCTGGTCCCATGGCAGGCGAGACCGTCATCACCGTCGTCGGCAACATCACCGACGATCCCGAGCTGAAGTTCACCCCGTCCGGCGCGGCGGTCGCGAACTTCACCGTCGCCTCGACGCCCCGGTCCTTCGACCGGCAGTCGAACGAGTGGAAGGACGGCAACCCGCTGTTCATCCGCTGCTCGGTGTGGCGGCAGATGGCCGAGAACGTCGCCGAGTCGCTGCAGAAGGGCCAGCACGTCATCGTGCACGGCGCCCTGAACGTGCGTCAGTACGAGCGGCAGGACGGCGGCCGGGGCACCAGCGTGGAGATGAACGTCTACGAGGTCGGAGCATCCCTGCGCTTCGCCACGGCCAAGGTCACCAAGGCCTCCCGTGGCGGTGGCGGCGGTGGCGGCGGCGACTTCGGTGGCGGCTCCGGCGGTGGCGGTGGCTACGGCGGCGGACAGGGCGGCGGAAACGCCGGTGGCGGCAGCGCCAACCCCTGGTCCTCGCCGCAGGCTGCACCGCAGGGTGGGAACGACGCCTGGGGCGGCGGCGGCGCCGCTGCCGAAGAGCCCCCGTTCTGAGTCACACACCCCGTTCTTAGATTCACAGTTCAAGGAGAACCATGGCGAAGCCAGTCATCCGGAAGCCGAAGAAGAAGAGCAACCCGCTCGCGGCCGCCGGTGTCACCACGATCGACTACAAGGACACGGCGCTGCTGCGCAAGTTCATCTCGGACCGCGGCAAGATCCGCGCGCGCCGGGTGACCGGTGTGTCCGTGCAGGAGCAGCGTCAGATCGCCAAGGCGATCAAGAACGCCCGCGAGATGGCGCTCCTGCCCTACACGTCCAGCGGACGCTGAGAGAGGGCTGATCCGATGAAGCTCATCCTCACGCACGAGGTCACCAACCTCGGCGAGCCCGGCGACATCGTCGAGGTCAAGGACGGCTACGGCCGCAACTTCCTGCTCCCCCGCAACTACGCCATCCGGTGGAGCAAGGGCGCAGCCAAGCAGGTCGAGTCCATCAAGGCCGCGCGCGACTCGCGCGCCGTGCACGACCTCGAGGAGGCCCAGCAGATCAAGGGTCGCCTGGAGGCCGAGCCGGTCAACGTCCCGGTGCGCGCCGGCGAGAGCGGTCGCCTGTTCGGCGCCGTCACCGTCTCCGACATCGCCTCCGCCCTCGAGGCGGCCGGCGGCTCGGTCGACAAGCGTCGCATCGAGGTCGGCAACCCGATCAAGTCGCTCGGTGCCCACCAGGTCACCGTGCGCGTCCACCCCGAGGTGACCGCCGAGGTCCGTCTCAACGTGGTGGCCTCCAAGTAGTTCGACGTCGGGGTCCGGATCGGCAGCGCCGGTCCGGACCCCGTCCTCGTTCCACGAGCCCTCTCCTCATGTCGCAACGCCGAGCGCACCCGCGCCGCACGCGCACCGTCGCCGCCGTGGCAGGTTCGATCCTGCTGGTCGGCGGCTGCTCGTGGTTCTCCGGCGACACCAAGCAGCCCGAGGGTGCGACCACGCAGCAGGCCGCCGACACCCGCACGGCGTGGGAGCGCGCCGACGTCGCCGACGTCGAGCCCGGCGGCACCCTGCGGCTGGCCGTCGCGGAGCAGCCCACGAACTTCAACCCCGCCCACGCCGACGCCGCCGGCAGCGAGGTCGAGCGCCTGCTGGGACCCACCAGCGGCAACGCCGTCCGCATCACCGCCGACGGCGGCTGGGAGGTCGACCCCGACTACGCGCGCGACGTCGAGGTCGTCGACGAGGACCCCTTCACGGTCCGGGTGCGGCTCAACCCCGACGCCGTGTGGCAGGGCGGCACCGCCATCACGGCCCGCGACATGACGGCCTACTGGAAGGCGCTGCGCGGCAGCGACGACGCCTACCAGGTCGCGAGCAGCGACGGCTGGGACGACATCGAGGACGTCACCACCGACGACGACCCGTACGAGTACGAGGTCGAGTTCGAGGACCGCCGGCCCGACTGGCCGCTGTTCGTCTACCCGCGCCTGCCCGCCAACGCCTCGTCGAAGCCCAAGACGTTCAACACCGGCTTCGTCGACCGGCCGACCTCGTCCAACGGTCCGTTCGTGGTCACCTCGGTCGACGAGTCCACCGGCACCATCACGCAGGAGCGCAACCCGCGGTGGTGGGGCGAGAAGCCTCGGCTGTCGAAGGTCGTGTGGCGGGTGGCCCAGCCCGCGGTGCAGGCGGCAGCCTTCGACGCCGACGAGCTCGACGTCGCGACCCTCGACGCCGAGGGCTACGACAAGGTCGACGAGGACCGGGTGCAGCACGCCGGCGGCTCGCAGTGGTCGCACCTGACCGTCAACGCCGGTCGCGGGGCGCTGCGCGACGTCGAGGTGCGTCGCGCCGTGGCGGCCGCGCTCGACCGCGAGGCCCTCGCCGCAGCCGTGGCCACCCCGGTCGGGGCCGAGCCCAGCACCGCCGACAGCGTGCTGGTCCTGCCCGGACAGGCCGGCTACGACGAGGTCGCCGAGCCACGGAAGCGCGACCTCGCCGAGGCCCGGTCGCTGCTCGAGGAGGCCGGCTACGAGGTCTCCGGCGGCGAAGCACCGAAGGCCACGAAGGACGGCGACCAGCTCACGCTGACCCTCCCCGTGGTGGGTGGCTCACCGTCCATCGCCGCCCGGGCCAAGAGCATCGCCGCGCAGCTGGCCGAGGTCGGCATCGCCGTCGAGGTGCGGTCGGTCGAGCCCGACGCCTTCACCGCCGACGTCCTCGTGCCGCTCGACTTCGACCTGCTCACCTTCAGCTGGGGCCCGTCGCTGCTCGGTGCCGAGGCCGCCCGCGACCGGTTCCGCCCGATCACCTCCACCTCCAACTTCACGGGCGTCTCGTCGCCGGCGAAGCCGTGGAACGTCGCCCGCGACGCCGACGACGAGGACGCGCTCGTCGACGCCCTGCGCGACCTCGAGGCCGACCTGCGCAAGGACGCGGTCGTGGTGCCGCTGGCGGTCACGCCGTCGGTGGTCGCGGTGCGCGAGGGCGTGGTGAACGTCGGCGCCACCTCCTTCGAGCAGCCGCAGTGGACCACCGTGGGCTTCCGGGCCGGCGACTGACCCGCACCGCCTAAGGTGTCGGCGTGCCGAAGCTGAGACGGACCACGACCACCCACCTCGCGGTGCTCCGCGAGCTGGAGGTCGTCCGCGTCCACGACGTGACGCCGGGGATGCGTCGGCTCACGGTGGCCGGTCCGGCGCTCGGGGAGCGGGTCGTCGAGGGACCGGACGGGCAGCCGGTGACGCTGCCCGCGTTCACGTCACCCGGCTTCGACGACCACGTGAAGGTGTTCGTGCCGCCGTCGGGTGCCGAGCGTCCCGTCCTCCCGCGGCAGCGGCCCGACGGGCTCGACTTCACGACCGAGGGGGTGCGTCCGCTCGGCAAGGACTACACGCCCCGGCGGGCGACGCCCGACGAGGTCGAGCTCGACTTCGTGCGCCACGGCCACGGGCAGGCGGCCGGCTGGGCCGAGCGGGTGCGTCCGGGCGACCTGGCGTGGATCGCCGGGCCCACGATCGGACAGGCGTTCCCGCACGGTGTGGACGCGTTCGTGGTCGCCGGAGACGAGACCGCCCTGCCGGCGATCGGACGGTTCCTGGAGGAGCTGCCGCCGGGGGTGCCCGCCCAGGTGGTGGTGGAGGTCGCGGGACCGCAGGACGAGCAGGACCTCGTGGTCCGGGAGGGCGTCGACGTCACGTGGCTGCACCGCGGTGCGGGGATGGAGCCGGGCACCACGACGCTCCTGGCCGACACCGTGCGCGCCCTCCCGTGGCCGGCCGGGGACGTGTACGCCTGGATGGCCGGTGAGTCCACCGCCGCGCGCGACGTGCGCACGCACTGGCGCTCCGACCGCCGCGTCCCCCGCGACTGCCTCGACGTCTCCGGCTACTGGCGCCGCTGAGACCTCCCGGCGCGAGGACTCAGGCCCCCAGGACCAGCCAGGCGTCACCACGCTGCCGGAGCCACAGGGTGACGAGCCGGGCCAGCTGGAACACGCCGTAGGCCGCCCACAGCCAGGCCAGCCCGGCGCCGAGCGACCCGGCGAGCAGGGCGAGCGGGGCGTACGCGACCAGCACGGCGAGGCCCGCCCAGGCAAGGTAGACCCCGTCGCCGGCGCCGATGAGCACGCCGTCGAGCACGAACACCACGCCGGAGATCGGCTGGACCAGGGCGACCACGACCAGGGCGGGCACGAGCGCGTCGTGGACGGTGGCGTCGGGGGTGAACCAGCCACCGACGAACGGCGCGAGCACGAGCAGCAGCACCGCCGCGACCACGCCGGTGCCGAGGCCCCAGACGATCATGCGCCGGGTCAGGGCACGGGTTCCCTCCGCGTCACCCGCGCCCAGGGTGCGGCCGGTGAGGGTCTGCCCCGCGATCGCGACGGCGTCCAGCGCGAAGGCGAGGAACGACACGAGGGACGTCGCGATCTGGTGCGCGGCCAGGGGTGCGTCACCGAAGGTCGCCGCGACGGCCGTGCCGAGCAGCAGGGCCGCGCGCAGCGTGGCCGTGCGGGCGAGCAGCGGGACCCCCTGACGGGCCGCGGCGACCACGCCCGCGACGTCGGGGCGTCCGGAGGAGCCGGCGGCCCGCGCGCGCCGCAGCACCACGGCGACGAGACACAGTGCCGCGGCCCACTGGGCGATCGCGGTGCCGGCGGCCGAGCCACCGATGCCGAGGTCGAACCCGTGCACCAGCAGCAGGTTCAGCGCGATGTTCAGGAGGTTGGCGAGGATCGTCACGACGAGCGGCGTGCGCAGGTCGAGCACGCCACGCAGGGCGCCGGTGGCCGCGAGCACGAGCAGCATCGCCGGGACCGCGGCCGCGGACACGACCAGGTAGGTGACGGCGTGCCCCTCCACCTCGGGCGAGCTGCCGAGACCCCGGGCGACGGGTCCGGCCGTCGCCGCGACCAGGGCGCCGAGCACCACCCCGAGTCCCACGGCCAGCCAGAGCCCACCGGCGGCACCGTCGTAGGCTGCACGTTCCTGCCCCGCGCCGTGCAGCCGACCGACGGTGGCGGTGCTGCCGTAGGCGAGGAAGACGCAGAGCCCGACGACGGTGAGCAGCACGCTGGAGGCGACCGCCAGACCACCCAGCTCGGAGGTGCCGAGCCGACCGACGATCGCCGTGTCGGCGAGCAGCATGAGGGGTTCGCTGACGAGCGCGAAGAACGCGGGCACGGCGACCGCGACGATGCGCCGATCTTGTTCACCAAACTTGTTCACTCTGCGTCCTCAGCCTGTGGATTTCGTGGGGAGGACGGGGTTCTGTCGACATGTCGATGCGACGGGCGGGTGGACAGAACGTGGCGGGAAAGTATTCCGGCTCCACACTGTGTGCATCGTGTCTGCGCAGGTCAGAGGCCTGATGCCCATGCTTTTCCCCCACTTCTCCACAGTGTCGTCCACTGGCTGTGCACAGCGTGTGCGGCGTTTTCCACACTCTCCCCAGGGTTGTCCCCAGCCGTTGTGCAGCGCGCGCTTTGATCCGACCCCGTCGGGCACCTAGTCTGACGCGTCGGCAGACGTGCCGAGGGAGGGACCCGCCCGGCCGGTGAGGCTGTGCGCCATCACCAGGGGCGGCGGTGTCCGAGGTCCGACCTACCGTGGGGTGGGCGAAGAGAGGAAGGATGCCGGTGACTGTCGCCGATCTGCACGCGATGGGGCCTGAGCCCGACGACGTCCCCGCCGGACGCGTCCCGCCGCAGGACCTCCCGGCCGAGCAGAGCGTCCTGGGCGCCATGCTGCTCAGCAAGATGGCGATCGACCCGGCGGCCGACCTCCTCGAGGGCCGCGACTTCTACCGCCCCGCCCACGAGGCCATCTTCGAGACGATCGTCGACCTCGCCCAGCGCGGCGAGCCCGCCGACGCCATCACGGTCTCCGCCGAGCTGCAGCGCCGCGGCGACCTCACCCGCGTGGGCGGCGCCCCGTACCTGCACACGCTCGTGGCCGGCGTGCCCATCGCCTCCAACGTCGACTACTACGCTGAGATCGTCCGCGAGAAGGCCATCCTGCGCCGCCTCATCGAGGTCGGCCAGAAGATCGCCGGCCTCGGCTGGGCCGAGACCGGCGAGATCGCCGAGATCGTCGACCGCGCCCAGGCCGAGGTGCTCGACGTCGACGGCAGCAGCGGCACCGACGACTACCGGGTCATCTCCGAGCTGATGGCGCAGACCATCCAGGAGATCGACGACATCCAGAGCCGCGACGGCGACATGGCCGGCCTGGAGTCGGGGTTCCCCGACCTCGACAAGCTCACCACCGGCTTCCGTGGCGGCCAGATGATCGTCGTCGCCGCCCGGCCCGGCGTCGGCAAGAGCACCCTCGGGCTCGACTTCTGCCGCGCCGCCTCCATCAAGAACAACGTCCCGTCGGCCATCTTCAGCCTGGAGATGTCGGGCGCCGAGATCGCCATGCGTCTGCTCTCGGCCGAGGCCAAGGTCGCCATCCACCACATGCGGGGCGGCGGCATGACCGACCGCGACTGGGACTCGGTCAGCCGGGTCATGCCGCGGGTGCAGGGTGCGCCGATCACCATCGACGACTCGCCCAACATGACGATGCCCGAGATCCGGTCGAAGGCCCGGCGCATCCAGAAGGCGGCCGACGGCAAGCTGGGGCTCATCGTCATCGACTACCTGCAGCTCATGACCTCGGGCAAGAAGGTCGAGAACCGCCAGGTCGAGGTCTCGGAGTTCAGCCGCCAGATCAAGCTGCTGGCCAAGGAGATCAACGTCCCGGTGATCGCCATCAGCCAGCTGAACCGTGGCTCGGAGCAGCGCACCGACAAGACCCCGCAGATCTCCGACCTGCGCGAGTCCGGATCGATCGAGCAAGACGCCGACATGGTCTTCCTCATCAACCGGCCCGACGCCACGAGCGCGGGCGAGTCCGAGCGGCCCGGCGAGGCCGACATCATCGTGGCCAAGAACCGTTCCGGACCGACCAACAAGGTCGCCGTCAGCTTCCAGGGCCACTACTCGCGCTTCACCCCCATGGCTCGCGACGCCGAGCCGTCGCCCGGTGCTGCCGCAGGCGAGTTCTACGGCGGCTGACGTGACGGCCCCGGCAGGTGTCGCGGAGCTGGCCGGCGCGCTGCGTCGAGCCTGGGGGCCGGACACCTGCGCCCCGGAGGACCGGTCGGTGTGGCACCCGGGCAACCCCGCGCGGGGGCAGTGCATCACCACGGTCCTGGTGGTCCACGACCACCTGGGCGGAGAGCTGGTCAGGGGCGAGGTGCACGTCGACGGCGAGCGCGTCGACTTCCACTGGTGGAATCGTCTGCCCGACGGCTCGGAGGTCGACCTCACGCGCGAGCAGTTCGCGCCCCACGAGATCGTCTCCGGTGGCACCACGGTCGCGCGCCCGGCCGATCCCGGGCGGGTGGCGCCTCAGTACGCCGTTCTCGTGCAGCGGCTGGCCGAGCTCAGCGTGACGTGACGGGCACGGCGACCGGCGACGCGTCGGCCGGCTCGTCGGCGAGGTCGGTGGAGTCCTCGACCGCCTCCTGGTCGACGGCGCGGATGTCGGGGATGCGGAGCGAGGCCAGGGCGGCCACGAACATCGCACCGGCGAGCACCAGGAAGCCGACGGTGTAGCCGCGTTCGAGCGGGAACCCGCCGACGCCGGTGCTGCTCGTCACGATGGCCGCCATGACGGCGGACCCGATGGATCCGCCGATGGTGCGGATGTTGGCGTTCATGCCGCTCGCCACCCCGGTCTGGTGCGCCGGGACCGACGCGATCACGACGTTGGCCAGGCTCGAGAACACCAGACCACCACCGATGCCCTGCACGGTGATCGCCGCGTAGAGCTGCCAGGTCTGGTCGTGGAACAGGGCGATGGACGCGAAGGCGAGGCCGTTGAGCAGCGTGCCGGTGAGGATCACGGTCCTGGCGCCGAGGCGGGCGACGAGCTGGGCCGTGACGAACCCGACGAGGAACGACGCGAGCGCCGACGGTGCGATGAGCCGACCCGACTCGGTGGTCGTGGCCCCGAAGCCGTACCCGGCCTCGGTGGGGGTCTGCAGCAGCTGCGGGAGGAAGCCGAACGCCGCGAACATGCCGAAGCCGACGCCGGCCGCGACCAGGTTGGCGGTCCAGACACCACGCCGGCGCATCATCGCCATGTCGATGAGCGGCACGTCGGCGCGCAGCTCGACCACGACCCAGACGACGAGCAGGACCACGGCCAGCGCCGGGAGGACGAGCACGGGCCACGACGTCCAGCCCCACACGTTCCCCTGGCTGACCGGCAGCAGCAGGCAGACGAGCCAGGCGGCGAGCAGCACGGCCGGCGTCGCCGGGATGCCACCGGGGGTGAGGACCGGCGACTCCGGCACGAGGAACGCCGCCCCGAGCGCCGCGATCGCGGTCGCGATCATCGGCAGCCAGAACAGCCAGGCGTAGCCGAGCACCTCGACGATCGGGCCGCCGAGCACGATGCCGACGCCGAAGCCCACGGCGGCCAGGGAGGCGATGATGCTGAGGGCGCGCCCGCGGCGCTGGTCGTCGAACTCGTCGCGGATGATGCCGAACGAGAGCGGCAGCACGCCGCCGCCGAGTCCCTGCACCACGCGGGCCACGAGCAGCCAGCCGATGCTGGGCGCGAGCGCCGCCATGAGCGAGCCGATCGCCAGCGCCACGAGGACGATGACCATCATCCGCTTCTTGCCGTACGCGTCGCCGATGCGGCCGAGCAGCGGCGTGCAGACCGACGCGGACAGCAGGTAGGCGGTGAGCACCCACGTGCTGGTGCTCTGGGTGGTGTCGAAGTGGTCCTGGATCAGCGGCAGGACCGGGATGATGAGCGACTGCAGGAGCGTGAACGACGCGACGGCGAGGGTGAGGACGGTGAACGTGACGAGCTGACGTCGGCGCGGCGTCGTCACGGGCGGGTCCTCCGGGTCTTCAGGTGGCGTCGGGAGTGGTTGCGGATCGCAACCCTGCGAGGCTACCGGGCGCGTGGTGACCGGTGCAGGGCGACGGGGCGCGGGGTGAGAGGGCACCGGGCGCCAGGGCGGCGACAGCAGCCCGACCGGCGGGTCTGGCACCATGGTCGCCATGGGAACCCTGATCGGTGCGGCCATGGTGGCCGCCACCCGCACGGTCCGCGAGCGCCGCGCCTGACGGCGCCGCTGCTCGACACCGTCGCACGTACGCGCCGCCGCAAGCGTCCTGACCCGACGACGCCACGGAGCGTTCACGCATGCCCACTCACCGTTCCCAGCACGGTGGCCGAGCCGAGCTCGGCCAGAACGACCTGCACGACCCTCGCACCGTCGAGGCGATCATCCGACTCGTGCGCCGCACCCGCGGGCCGATCCTCGAGATCGGCGCCGGACGAGGCGCCCTGACCCGTCCCCTCGCCGATCTCGGCCGGCCCCTCACCGCCGTGGAGCTCGACGAGCACCGGGTCGCCGCGCTCCGTCGGGAGCTGCCGGGCGTGGAGGTGGTGCACGCCGACGCCACGCAGCACCGGTTCGGACCCCGCAGCCGCGTGGTGGTCGGCAACCTGCCCTTCCACCTCACCACCCCGTTGCTGCGAAAGGTCCTGGCAGCACCCGTCTGGACCGATGCGGTCCTGCTCGTGCAGTGGGAGGTCGCTCGCAAGCGGGCCGGTGTGGGTGGGTCGACCATGATGACCGCCCAGACGGCCCCGTGGTTCACCTTCGCGCTGCACGACCGCGTCCCGGCCGCTGCGTTCCGTCCACGCCCGAGCGTCGACGGTGGGCTGCTGTTGGTGCGTCGCCGACCGGAGCCGCTGGTCCCCCCGGCGGACCAGCGGCGCTACGCCGAGCTGGTGCGACGCGTGTTCACCGGCCGTGGCCGCGGGCTCGCCGAGGTGCTGGCGCGCGCCACGTCGACACCGGTCGCGACGACCCGACGGTGGTGCGTCGGTGCCGGGGTGGACCCGAGGGGGCTCCCGCGCGACGTCAGCCCCGAGCAGTGGGCCACGTTGTGGCGGTCGGCGTCGGGCTAGGTGGGGTCGGTGGGAGCCGGGTCGGGGGAGGTCTGGTCGGCAGGTCGTCGCGCCGCGGGATCGGCCCGGCCGAACGAGCGAGCCAGCAGGAGGATCGGTGCCACGAGAACCAGCGGCACGACGAAGGCCCAGCGCAGATCACCACCCTCGGCCACCGCTCCGATCAGACCGCCGCCGAGGATCGCCCCCACGTAGTTGGCGATGTTCATCCGGGCGATCGCCGCGTCGGCGGCCTCGGGCGGCACGGCGGCACCGAGCGCGGCGAAGCCGAGCGGCGCGACGACCGCGAGCCCGAGACCGACCACGAAGAAGGCGACCACCGCGGCCACCGCCGACGGTGCGACGAGCACGGCGACGTAGCCGACCAGTCCGAGCGCCGTCCCGGCGGCGACCACCGAGGCCGCGCCCGCGCGACGTACCAGGTGGTCGCCGCAGAGACGGGAGACCAGGGCGCCCGCCTGGTAGGCGGCGTAGCCGAGCGGGACGAGCCCGGCCGAGGCGTCCATCGCGTCCTCCAGGTACACGCTGCTCCACGTCCCCGTGCCGGTGTCGGCGGCGTAGAACAGGCAGATGACCAGGCCGAACAGCAGCACCGGCCGCCACGGCACGCGGACCGTCGCGGCCGCGACGAGGTCCTCGACGTGGCTGCCCGGAGCGTCGACGACCAGGTCGCGACGCACGACCAGCGCGGCTGCGACGACGAGGACCGCCGCCACCGTCAGGTTCGCGGCGACCGAGACGTCGAGTCGCGAGGCCAGGGCCGCGTAGCCGGCGCCCACGATGCCGCCGATGCTCCAGCAGGCGTGGAACCCCGTCATCATGCTGCGGCCGCGCAGCCCCTCCACGCGGACCCCTTGCATGTTCATCGTGGCGTCCACCCCGCCCAGCGCGATCCCGTAGACCACGAACCCCGCGAGCAGCAGCGGGTGGCTGGGCGCCCAGCCGATGGCCGCAGCACCCACGCCGATGGCCACGAGCGACGTGGTGAGCGCCGCGGCACTGGACCGTCGCGTCGCGAGGATCCCGGCGAGCACGCTGCCGAGGCCGGCGATCGCCGCGACGACGACGAGGATCAGCGTCACGTCCGCCTCGTCGAGGCCGAACCGGTCCTGCTGGCGGGGCGTCTGGGTGACGATCGCGGCGAAGGTGAAGCCCTGGAGCAGGAATCCAGTGCTGACGGCGACGCGAGCTCGGTCCACGAGCGTCAGCGTAGGACCGGGCGGGGGTCGCCCGGTCCCGTTCGCAGGGTCAGGCCGCCGACCGGAGCTTCAGCGTCACCGAGCGGCCGCTCGCGCGAGCGGCTTCGTGGGACTCGGCCAGCTGCTCGCGGGCGAGGTCGCGGAGCTCGGCCATCTGGGGCGTCACCTCGGCGAGCGTCAGCTCGGTCTCGATGACGTCGAGGTCGAGGCCCCACACGTCCTCGAGGATGCGGCGCAGGTAGGCCGTCGCGTGGTCCCAGCCGGCGCGGGGGGTTCCCTCGCCGTAGCCGCCACCCTTCGCGACGACGAGGAAGGCGGGCTTGCCCCGCACCGTCTCGGTCCCGGGCGCGAAGCGCGGGTCGGAGATGACGGTGTCGATCCAGAGCTTGAGGTGGGCCGAGACGCCGAAGTTGTAGAGCGGTGTGGCGATGATCAGGACGTCCGCCTCGACGACCTCGTCGGCGAGCTGCGCGGCCTGCGCCTTGGCCGCGCGCTGCTCGGGCGTCCACGACTCCTCGGGCACGAAGCCCGCGAACGCGGAGGTGCCCCAGAGCGAGCCGTCGAGGGGCTGCGTGCCGACGTCGCGTCGGGTGACGGTGACCCCGTCGCCCTCGGCCTCGACGATGGCGGCCTCGAGGGTGTCGGCGACGGCGCGGCTCGTCGAGCCCTCGACGCGGATGCTGGAGTCCAGCCGGAAGATGGTGGTCATGGGGTGCTCCTGAAGTCGGAAGAGATCGTCTGTCACGCAGATCATATACAAAGACGATGATCGGCAATCGTGATGATCGTCACGGACGCAGGTCGCGCTACGATGGGGTCATGACCGAGACCCCCGCCCTCGCACGGGAACCCGCCGCCGCGCGGGTCGACCTCGGCCAGGCTCTCGGCGCGGTGCTGCGGCGCTACCTCGACGCGGCCCACGACGCCGTGGCCGAGCTACCCGGTGGACCGCGGGGGTTCCAGGTGCTGTCGCTCGCCGGTCAGGGGGAGTGCAGCAACCAGGCCACGCTCGCCGCGAGCCTGGGCATCGACCGCACCGTCATGACCTACCTGGTCGACGACCTCGAGCGCGCCGGCCTGGTGGAGCGCCGGCCGGACCCCGCCGACCGGCGAGCCCGTCAGGTCGTGCTGCGGTCGGACGGCGAGACGGTCCTGCGCGAGACGACCGATCGCATCCAGGAGGTCGAGCGCAGCGTGCTGGCCGGCCTGTCCGCCGACGAGGCCGACGTCTTCAGGTCGCTGCTGGCGCGTGTCGCGGCCGACGCACCCGCGGACCACTCGCTCTGCTCGGCCGACCCGCCGGCGTGCTGAGCGCCCTACGCTGACGCCGTGCGCGTCGATCTCTGGTGGGCCCCGGTCGCCCCCGGCGAGCGGCGCCCCGGTCAGCAGCTGCTGGAGCGCGGGGCGGCCGAGCGTCTCGGCCGCGCCGACGTGGAGGTCGTGCGGACGTGCCCCGGGTGCGGCTCGAGCGGCCACGGGCAGCCGGTCGTCACCGACGAGCCCGCCCTCGGCCTGTCACTGGCGCACGCCGGTGGGCTCGCCCTCGTCGCGGTCGTGCAGGGAGCCCGGGTCGGGGTCGACCTGGAGCCGCTCGACACCGACGTCGAGCACCTGGCCGACGTCGCCCTCGGGCCGCACGACGCCCCTGCACCGACGTCGTCGGCACTGCTGCGCACGTGGACCCGCAAGGAGGCCGTGCTGAAGGCGGTCGGTGTGGGGCTCGCCGCGGACCCGTCCCAGCTGGCGGTGTCCGCGGCTCACGACCCTGCGGAGCTCGTCTCGTGGTCGGTCGTCGACGTCGCCGACCCGCGGCCGGTCCACCTGGTCGACCTCGGTCCCGCGCACGGGGTGCCCGCGGGCGTGGTGGCCTCCCTGGCCGTCACTGGTACGTCACGAGGTCCGGACGTGGTCGTACGTTCCAGGTCTGCCGGGCCGTGAGCATCGGCTCGTCCTCGTCGTGGAAGTTCTTCCAGCCCCAGTGCACGCCGTCGGGTGCTCCGCGGCGGATGGTCGCCCAGGTGCCCTTCTTGGCGGCCGGGGTGCCCTGACCGTCGACGTGGATGACGGTGGCGAGCTCCGGGTGGGTGGTCACGACCTTCGCGCGGTCCTTGATCATCGACGTCGAGAACTGGTGCAGCACGAAGAGCTTCTGCGGCAGCCGCTGCTCGCGGGTCAGCCTCGAGAGCCATGCGGAGACGCGGTTGACCTCGGCCGCCTTCACGGACCCGATCTGGCGCAGGTGCTTCTGGCCCTTCTTCAGCCGCCACTCCGGGTCGAGCGCCAGGCCCACGTGCGGCCGGAGCAGCAGCGACCGGTAGCGCTTCGCCTGGGTCAGGAAGTCGGTCCGACCCGGCTGCAGGTCGATCACCACGTACTGCCCGGCCTTCTCGGCGGCGCGCACGAGCGGCAGCAGGTCCTTCACGTCGGCCTCGGCGGAGTAGTCGCCGTCCTTGCCCTTCGATGCCGACGCGACGGTCGCGATGATCTCGAGCGCGGGCACGATCTTCGCCTTCGTCTGCGCGCGGTACCGGTCGGCGACCCGTTCGGCACGCTTCACGGTGGCACCCACCCCCTGCTCGCCGAGGAGGCCGAGCGACGGGGTCCCCGGGTGGCCGTAGAGCGCGACGACGTGCCGACCGGGGAAGGCGAGCAGCCCGCCGCCGGGCTGCTCCAGGTTCCGCCGGACGGCCATCACCTGGTACCCGAGCCCGTGGCGGAACGGGCGTCCGAGGCCGATCACCGCCGCCTTCGGCCGGTCGCGGAGGGCCGCCACCACGTCGGGGGCGGAGCGCGGGTCGGCGTCGGGTGCGCGCAGCACGGTGGCCCCGGCCGTGCGCGCCGTCGTGACGGCGGCGCGGTTGGGACCCGGTGCGCGGGTGAGCACGACGACGTCGCGTGGCTCGACGTCCGCGCGGGGGAGGTCGTCCACGGCCGCGTCGACCGCGGCGCGTGTGGGCTCGACCTCTTGGAGCCCGGCGACGTCGGGAGCGGTGCCGATGCCGAGCACGGTGCGCGCGCCCAGGCGCTCGATCTCGGCCGGCACGGCAGGTCCGGGCAGCAGCATCGGCACGCCCAGGCGCCGCGCGGCCCGTTCGGCGAGCTGCTGGACCTCCGGGTCCGGTGACGAGAGGACCACCACCTCGGACCTGTCGAACAGGCGGCGACTCACCCCGAGGGCTGCGCTGGCCGGGGTCGGGACGTCGATGACGTCGACGCCCTTCGCGGGCGAGCGCGTGACCACCGGACCGTCCTCGGCGCCGGCGGACCGTCCACCGGTGCAGCCACCGGCCACGAGAGCCACCACGACGAGGGCAGCCGTCAGGGTCGCGCCCACGGATCGCATGCTCCGACCGTAACGACGCCGTCGGCGCAGGAAGGCGACCGGGGCGGGTGGGCCGACGCAGGTACCCTCGGCACCGTGATCAGCGCCCTGTCGACCGCACTCGTGCAGTCCGCCACCTCCACGGGTCCCGACAGCGGCCTCGCCGGCTGGACCGTCGACCTGATGGACCGGCTCGGGCTGGTGGGTGCGGCCATCGCCGTGGGGGCCGACAACCTGTTCCCACCGATCCCGAGCGAGATCATCCTGCCCCTGGCCGGCTTCGCCGCCGCGCAGGGCACGTTCTCCCTGGCCGGTGCGTTGTTCGCGACGACGGCAGGGTCGGTCATCGGTGCCGCGATCCTCTACTGGTTGGGTCGCGGCTACGGACGCGACCGCACCGTGTGGGTGTTCGAGAAGGTCCCGCTGCTCAAGGTCAGCGACCTCGAGCGCACCGAGGCCTGGTTCGCGAAGCACGGGACGAAGGCGATCTTCTTCGGCCGGATGGTGCCGATCTTCCGCAGCCTGATCTCGCTGCCGGCGGGCGTGGAGAAGATGCCGTTCGCGCTGTTCCTCCTGCTCACGACGGCCGGCAGCCTGATCTGGAACAGCATCTTCGTCATCGCCGGCTACCGGCTGGGCGAGAACTGGGAGCAGGTCGAGCCGTACGCCGACACGTTCCAGAAGGTCGTCATCCTCGGCGTGCTGCTCGTCATCGCCGTCTTCGTCGTGGTGCGGGTCCGCCAGCTGCCGCGCTTCCACCGGGAGCGCTGACCGTGGGCGACGTCGTGGCCGTCTCGCGGATCGCGTCGCTGCTGCCGTCGGCCACCGAGATCGTCTACGCCCTCGGCCTCGACGACCGGCTCGCGGCCGTGACCTTCGAGTGCGACGAGCCGGCCCGGGCGCGGCTGGACCACCGGGTGGTGGTCACCGGCGCCGACACGAGCGGCTGGACGCCCGGTGAGATCGACGCGTACGTCCGGGAACGTCGAGCCGCCGGGGTGGACCTGTACACCCTCGACGAGGGAGCACTGGCCGACGTCGAGCCCGACCTGGTGCTCACCCAGGACCTGTGTCGCGTGTGCGCGCTGCCGACCGACCGGGTCGACGAGGCGCTGGCGCACCTGGGCTGCAGCGCCGACGTGCTGACGCTCGACCCGCACACCCTCGAGGACGTGCTGGCCTCGGTGGAGCGGGTCGCCGCCGCGGCGGGTGTGCCCGGTCGCGGGCGCGACGTCGTGGCCGGACTGCGTGAGCGGCTCGCTGCGGTCGCCGCCGCGGCGCAGGGCCGGCCACGGCCGAGGGTGGCCGTGGTCGAGTGGGTGGACCCGCTGTTCACGGGTGGCCACTGGATCCCCGACCAGGTGGCGGCTGCCGGCGGCGAGCCGGTGGGCATGCACCCGGGGACCCCGTCCGGCCCGTCGGCGTGGGACGGCCTGCGGGCGGAGCGGCCCGACGTCGTCCTCGTGGCGCCGTGCGGCTACGGGCTCGACGGCGCGGCCGAGCAGGCCGCGGTGGTGGTGCGGGAGCTGCCCGACGCCCAGGTGTGGGCGATCGACGGCAACGCCGTGGTGGTGCGACCGGGTCCTCGGCTGGTCGACGGGGTCGAGGCGATGGCCTCGGTGCTTCACCCGGACGTCGTCGAGCCCTCGCTGCACGTGCGGCGGGTGCCGTAGCGCCGCCCACCTCCCAGCTGTCGAGGTCGAGGACGGCGTGCTCGCCTGCCGCGGTGACGCGCCGTTCGGCGATCGACCGGTGAGGAGGTGCGCGCGAGGGCAGCAGGTCTAGCCTCGAACCATGACCTCCTCAGCCCTCCCCGACGTCCCCACCCAGCTGTTCATCGGCGGTTCCTGGCGCGACGCGAGCGGCGGCTCGACGTTCGCGGTGGAGAACCCCGCCGACGGCTCCACGCTCGTGCAGGTCGCGGACGCCACGGTCGACGACGGCAAGGCCGCGATCGACGCCGCCGTGGCCGCGCAGGCGGGCTGGGCGAAGGTGCCGCCGCGCGACCGCGGCGAGATCCTGCGCTCCGCCTTCGAGACGGTCACGGCTCGCGCCGACGAGCTGGCCACGATCATGACCCTCGAGATGGGCAAGCCGCTCAGCGAGAGCAAGGCCGAGATCACGTACGGCGCGGAGTTCCTGCGCTGGTTCTCCGAGGAGGCGGTGCGCATCTCGGGCCGCTACTCGGTGGCACCCAACGGCGCCACGCGTCTGCTCACGCTGAAGCAGCCGGTGGGCCCGTGCCTGATGATCACGCCCTGGAACTTCCCGCTCGCGATGGGCACCCGCAAGATCGCGCCGGCCATCGCCGCCGGCTGCACGATGGTGGTCAAGCCCGCGGGCCTCACGCCGCTCACCATGCTGTGGCTCGCCAAGGTGCTCGAGGAGTCGGGCGTGCCCGAGGGCGTGCTCAACGTCGTCACCACGAAGAGCACCGGCGAGGTGATGGAGCCGATCATCCGCGACCCGCGTCTGCGCAAGCTCACGTTCACCGGCTCCACCGAGGTCGGCCGGTCGCTGGTCGAGCAGAGCGCCGAGGGCCTGCTCCGCGTCTCGATGGAGCTCGGCGGCAACGCCCCGTTCCTGGTGTTCGGCGACGCCGACGTCGACGCGGCCGTCGAGGGCGCGATGCTCGCCAAGATGCGCAACATCGGCGAGGCGTGCACCGCCGCCAACCGGTTCATCGTCCACGCCGACGTCGCCGAGGAGTTCTCCACCAAGCTCGCGGACAAGATGGCCGCGCTCAAGGTCGGCGACGGCCTCGAGGACGACGTCAAGGTCGGCCCCCTCGTCGAGGAGAAGCAGCGCGACAAGGTGGCCGAGCTCGTCGACGACGCCGTGGAGAAGGGCGCCACCGTGCTCACCGGAGGCCAGGTGCCCGACGGTCAGGGGTGGTTCTACCCGCCGACGGTCCTCACCGACGTCCCGCTCTCGGCGAAGGTCACCACCGAGGAGATCTTCGGCCCGGTCGCCCCGATCTTCACCTTCACCGACGAGGACGAGGCGCTGCGCCTGGCGAACGACACCGAGTACGGGCTCGTCGCCTACGCCTTCACCACCGACTACGCCCGCGCGGTCCGCGTGTACGAGGGCCTGGAGACCGGCATGGTCGGCATCAACCAGGGCATCGTCTCCAACCCCGCCGCCCCGTTCGGCGGCGTGAAGGCCTCCGGCTTCGGCCGCGAGGGCGGCGCCGAGGGCATCGAGGAGTACCTCGAGACGAAGTACGTGGGGCTCGGTGGGCTCTGAGTCTGCGTCGGCCCGCGTCCTCCGGCGGTCGCTGACCTGGCGCGGGCGCACCGTGGCGTGGGACCGGTTCGGCGTCGGCCCGCCGCTCGTCCTGCTGCACGGGACCCCGTGGTCGTCGGCCCTGTGGCGCCCGATCGCGGACGCGCTGGCGCGCGACTTCACGGTCCACCTGTGGGACATGCCGGGTTTCGGTTCCTCCTCGAAGCGGCCGGAGGACGCCGTCGACCTCGGCACCCAGGGTGAGCTGTTCGCCGACCTGCTCATGGAATGGGGTCTGGACCGACCTCACGTCGTGGCCCACGACATCGGTGGCGCCGTCGCCCTGCGCGCCCGTCTCCTGCACGACGTCCGCTACGCGTCGTTGTGCCTCGTCGACGTGGTCGCCCTCTCGCCGTGGGGGTCGGACTTCTTCACGCTCGTGCAGCAGCACGCGGACGTCCTCGAGCAGCTTCCTCCCGCGGTCCACCGAGGGGCGGTGGAGGCCTACGTCCGCGGCGCCGCGTCGCGGTCACTGCGCGACGACGACCTCGCCATGCTCGTCGACCCCTGGACCGGCGACCTCGGACAGCCGGCGTTCTACCGCCAGATCGCCCAGGCCGACGAGCGGCACACCGACGAGGTCGAGCCGCGCTACGGCGACATCGACGAACCGGTGCACGTGGTCTGGGGGTCGGCCGACGCCTGGATCCCCGTGGACCGTGCTCATCGGCTCGTGGAGCTCATGCCTCACGCCGGCCTCACCGTGCTGGACGGGGCGGGTCACCTGGTCCAGCTCGACGCACCGGAGGCGCTCGCCGCCGACCTGACCCGCTGGCTGGGGTCGGTCACACGCTGACGTCGGCCCGGCGGTCGTCGGGACGCTGCGGACCCCGGCCGGACTGGAACTGCTCGACGTAGAGCCGGGCGTACAGCCCGCCGGCGCTCAGCAGCTCGTCGTGGGTGCCCTGCTCGACGAGGACGCCGTCCTCGATGCCGAAGATGACGTCGGCGTCGTGGATGGTGGAGAGCCGGTGCGCGATGGCGATGGTGGTGCGGTTGGCGCGGGCCCGCTCCAGGGCCTGCTGCACGAGCCGCTCGGTCTCGGTGTCGAGCGCCGACGTGGCCTCGTCGAGGATGAGGATGCGGGGGTCGGCGAGGAGCACGCGGGCGATCGCGAGCCGCTGCTTCTCACCGCCGGACAGCCGGTAGCCGCGCTCGCCGGTGATCGTCTCGTAGCCCTCGGCGAAGCTGAGGATGCGGTCGTGGATGTTCGCGTCGCGGGCCGCCTGCTCGATCTCGGCGGCGGTGGCGTCGGGACGGGCGTAGGCGAGGTTGTCTCGGATCGTGCCGTGGAACAGGTACGGCTCCTGCGTGACCATGCCGACGGAGCCGGTCACCGAGTCCAGGGTCAGGTCGCGCACGTCGTGGCCGTCGATCAGCACGGCACCGCGGGTGACGTCGTAGAACCGCGGCACCAGGTAGGTGGCAGTGGTCTTGCCCGACCCCGACGGCCCGACGATGGCCGCGAGCTGGCCGGGTCGGATCCGCAGCGACACGTCGCGCAGAGCCCACGTGTCGTCGACGGACGGCGCCGTCGACCCGTCGGGACGGGAGATCCGCACCGTCGACTCACCGAACCGGTCACCTCCGCGGCCACCGGTGAGGGACCTCGGCTCCGGGTAGCGGAACCAGACGTCACGGAGCTCGACGTCGCCGCGCACCGCGGGCAGCGCCACGGCGCCGGGCTTCTCCTTCACGGCGGGCTCGAGGTCGAGGTACTCGAAGATGCGACGGAACAGCGCGAGCGAGGTCTGCACGTCGAGCGTGACGCGCATGAGCTGCAGCAGCGGCATCTGCAGCCGGGCCTGAAGCGTGGTGAACGCGACGAGCGTGCCGGCCGTCAGCGCCTCCGACCCTCCCGGCAGCCCGCCGGTGATCATCAGCCCGGCGAGCAGGTAGATGAGCGCGGGCGTGATGGCGAAGAACGTCTGGACCGTCGCGAAGAACGTGCGGCCGGTCATCGCCTGCGCCACCTGGAGGCGCGCCTGCACCCGGTTCGCCTCGCGGTACCGCTCGGTCTCGGACTCGCCGCGCCCGAACACCTTCGACAGCAGGATGCCCGAGACGCTCAGCGACTCCTCGGTGATCGCGGTCATCTCCGACAGCGACTCCTGCGTGCGTCGCGCCAGCTTCTGGCGGCGTCGGCCGACGCGCAGCTGGATGGCGATGAACGCCGGCATGAGGATCAGCGTCAGGACGGTCAGCTGCCACGAGAGCAGCACCATCGACACGACGGCCGCGATCACGGTGACGGTGTTCTGCAGGATCGTCGTGGCGGTGTCGGTGAGCACCGTGCGCACGCCCGCGACGTCGTTGGCCAGCCGTGACTGGATCGCACCGGTCTTCGTGGCCGTGAAGAACGCCAGCTCCATCGTCTGCAGGTGCGCGAACAGCTGGCTGCGCAGGTCGGCCATGGCCGAGTTCCCGATCGTGGCGGTCAGCCAGTTCTGGCCCACCGAGATGAGCGCGGTCACGACCGGGATGAGGCACATGAACGCGATGAGCTTGCCGAGCAGGCCGAGGTCGGCCGCGCTGCCGTCGGTCGGGAACAGGGCGTCGTCGAAGACCGCCCGGGTGAGGAACGGGATCACCGACGTGAGTGCGGCGGCGGCGACCACCGCCACGCACACGAGCACGAGCTGACCACGGTAGGGGCGCAGGAGCGACGCGATGCGGCCGAGCACGGGTGCATCGGCCGCGGTGATCTCCTCCTTCGTCAGGTGGGTGACCTGTGCGCCCCGCGGCATCAGGCGTCGACCCGCGACAACATCAGCTCCTCGCGGACGGAGACCAGCTCGGGCGTGCCCCACACGCCGACCTCGGTGCGCAGCATGGCCCACAGGCGCACGGCGTCGGGGTCGGGCACGAGCGCGGGGTCGGCGGAGAGCTCGAACGGGGTCGGTCCGTCGGTGGCCTTCACGGCGACGGCGGCCAGCACCTCGCCGTCGGGCGAGACGAGCTTGACCGAGAGGACTCCACCGCCGGGCAGGGCGATCTTCTCGCGGATCGCAGCGGTTCCGGTCACGGAGAGGACGTCGAGGGAGCTCATGCACCGAGCCTAGGCCTTTGGCCCTGGGTGAACATCCCTGGCGCCGGGCGGCCCCGCCGTGGTCGGGTGGGGCATGGAACGGTGGCTGGTCCTCGGCGGCACGGCGTGGCTCGGACGCGAGATCGCGCGTGAGGCGCTCGCGCGGGGCCACGAGGTGACCTGTCTGGCGCGTGGCGAGAGCGGCAGTGTGGTCGAGGGTGCGCAGTGGGTGCGGGCCGACCGCGACGACGCCGACGCGTACGACGACGTCGAGGGCCCGTGGGACGCGGTGGTCGACGTCGCCCGTCAGCCGGGCCACGTGCGGTCGGCGCTCGCCGCGCTCGGTGCCGACGCGCGGCGCTGGACCTTCGTCTCGACCGGCAACGTCTACGCCGATCCCGCCCTCCCGATGCACGAGGACGACCCGCTCCGCCCTCCCGCGGTCGGGGACACGGTCGACCCCGACCAGTACGGGGAGGGCAAGGTCGCGTGCGAGCAGGCGGTACGCGCCCACCCCGGAGCGCTGGTGCTGCGAGCCGGCCTGATCGCCGGACCGGGCGACCCGTCGGACCGCTTCGGCTACTGGCCCGCGCGCCTCGGCTCGGCCGGTGAGGACGACGTGCTCGTGCCCGACCCGCCCGACGGTCTGTGCCAGGTGGTCGACGTGCGCGACGCCGCCGCCTTCGCCGTCGACGCCACGGGGCGCTCGGTCACGGGCGTGCTCAACCTGGCTGGGGAGTCGTTGCCGCTGGGCGACGCGCTCGTGCGGATCGCCGCTGCGGTGGGCCACCGGGGCAGGCTCGTGCCGGTGCACCCGGCGCGTCTCGAGGAGCTCGGCGTGCAGCCGTGGTCGGGTGAGCGGTCCCTGCCGCTGTGGCTCCCGGAGGAGGACGGCGGCATGGTCCGCATGGACACGAGCCACGCCGGGCACGCCGGTCTGCGTCGTCGTTCCCTCGAGGAGACCGCCGTCGACACCCTCGCCGACGAGCGGGCCCGCGGCATCGACCGGCCGCGGAGGGCCGGCCTCACCCGCGCCGAGGAGCGGGAGCTGCTCGCGCTCCTCTAGCTCCCGTCCCTCAGGCCATCGCTAGTGCGCTGCGGCGGCGACCGCGTCGGCGAACGACGTCGCCGGGCGACCCAGCAGACGCTCGACGTCGCCGCTCACGGCAGCGAGCTCACCGTCGCGGATCGCCGTGTAGGTGCTGATCCACGCGTCGAGCTGCCAGTCGGGCGCGCCGTAGTGGGCGCGGCTGGCGCGGGCCTCGTCGAGGGTCTCGTCCTCGAAGCGGTGCGGACGTCCGGTCACCTGCGTGAGCGCGGCAGCCACCTCGTCGAGCGTGAGGGCGTCGGGACCGGTCAGGTCGTAGGCACGGCCCGCGTGGGTCGCCGGGTCCTGCAGCACGTGCGCGGCCACGGCGGCGACGTCGCGCTGGGACACCGCGGCCACCCGGCCGGCGCCGGCAGGTCCTCGGATCACGCCGTCGGCGTCGGCGAAGTGGGTGAACACCTCCGCGTAGAAGTTGTCGCGCAGGAAGGTCCAGCCGAGGTCGGACTCGCGCAGCAGGTCCTCGGTGGCGCCGTGGTCGCGGCCCAGCGTGAAGGTGCTGTCGGCGGACGCCCCGACGAACGACGTGTAGACCACGTGCCCGACGCCGGCGTCCTGTGCGGCCTCGATGACGGACCGGTGCTCGTCGACCCGCGCGTCGCTCTCGTGGGCCGACACGAAGAAGAGCGTGTCCACGCCGGCGAGCGCCTCACGCAGGTTCGGTCCGTCGGAGTAGCTGCACTCCCACAGGCTGAACCCGAGGTCGGGGGCGCGGCTCGGGTCGCGCACGAGAAGCCGCACGTCGGCACCGTCGGTCGACGCCGCGTCGGCGAGGTGGCGTGCGGTGAGCCCACCGAGGGTGCCGGTGGCTCCGGTGACGGCGATGGTGGTCATGCCCTGCTCAACGAGCGGCGAGCGTGGCCTGTTCCCAGCGGTGTCAGTCGACGGCGACCGTCGCGAGCCGCTCGAGCGCCGACGTCAGCAGCGCGTCGAGCCGGGTGTCACGTGCGTAGGACGCGACCGCGGCGGCCGAGAACGCGGCCATCGTGCGCGCCCGCAGGACGGTGTCGTCGTCCACGTCGCCGTACTCGGCCCAGAACGCCGCGCGGTGCTGGGGCGCGAGGGCGCTGAACACGAAGGCGAGGTCGACGCCGGGGTGCGCCACGCACAGGTCGCCCCAGTCGATCACGCCGCACGCCTGGCCGGCGTCGTCGACGAGGACGTGCCTGGCGTAGAGGTCGCCGTGGCTGGTGACCACCTGGTCCGGCGCCGGTGGTGCGCCGTCCGCGCGCTCGAGCAGGGCGTCGAGCGCGGTGTCGTCGCGCCAGACCTCGGCGGACCGCAGGTCCGTGAGCATGACCCGGGTGCGTGCGGCGCGGTCGACGGCGTCGGCCCGCCCCATGGGGTCGACCGGGAGCGTCGGGTCGAGCGGCACGTCGTGCAGGGCCCGCACGAAGCGGCCGAGTGCGCCGGCGACGGACTCGACGTCGGCGTGCGCGGTCACGGCGAGCTCGGTCCCGGGCAGAACCTCGGCGCCCCAGAACGGCCAGGGCGGCTCGCCGTAGGTGCCGTGGTGGCGTGGGATCGGGATCGGCAGCGGCAGCAGCGGTGCCAGACGCGGAAGGTGGAGCGCCTCCCGCTCCACCCCGGGCAGCGCGATCGAGCGTCGCGGGAAGCGGAACAGCCACGTGTGGTCGACGGCGACGATCGAGTTGTCCCACCCCGCCGCGACCTGGCGGACGTCGTCACCGGCGAGTCCCAGCCCGCGCACGGCAGCGGTGGCCTCGGCGACGGTGATCTCGCGCTCGGGACGCCACGGATGGGTCATCGCGTCAGCATAGGTGGATCGAAGGACCACGAGGGAGCCCTCGTGGTGGGACGATGTCGCCATGAGCACGCTGCCCGACGCCAGGCGGACCACCATCCAGGCCGACGTGCACGACGTATACCTGGTCGGCACGGTGCTGGTGGCGCTCCTGCTGGGCAGCCCGATCCTCGGTCCTGTCCTCGTGGGTCTGGCTCTCTGGCGGTGTCGTCGTGCCCACCCGGCGGGACGGGCCATCGCCGCCGGCTGCGCGACTCTCTGGGCGGGCTGGGTCGTGTTCGTCCTCGCCTTCGGCACCCCCGTCGGGTGAGCGCCGTCATCCGGTCGGCAACCACGCGCGACGACGCCGAGCTGCTCGAGATCGACCACGTCACGTGGAGCCCGAGGTGGTCGCCCGGCAGCCCGCCGGACCGGGAGCGGGACCCCGCGTTCTTCCGTGAGCAGCACGGCGGGCCCGAGGGCTTCCTGGTGGCTGAGCTCGACGGCGGCGTCGTCGGCTACGTCGGGCTGCACCCTGCCGGGGACCTGGCGAGCCACGCTCACGTGCGGATCATCGACGGACTGGGCGTGCTGCCGGCCGCGCAGGGTCGCGGCGTCGGCGAGGCCCTCGTGCGCGCCGCCGTCGAGCGGGCCCGCGCCGAGGGTGCGGCCAAGGTGACGCTGCGCGTCCTGGGCACCAACCCGACCGCGCGTCGTCTCTACGAGCGGTGCGGGTTCGCCGTCGAGGGCGTGCTGGTCGGCGAGTTCGTCATCGACGGCACACCCGTGGACGACGTGTGGATGGCCATCCACCTCGACAGGTGAGGCGCGCGGGCCGGGGTCAGATCGTCTGGGCGACGACGTCGAGCTCGAGCGGGACGGCGCGGGCACTCGAGCCGGCGCTGATCCACAGGCCCACGGTGCGGGCGGCGTCGGGCTCGCTGGGCATCCACTCGGCGATCCACGCGGCGACGGCGCGGTCGGCGGCGCCGGGCCACACCCGGTGCACGGTCACGCGCGCCGGGGTGTCGAGCTCGGGCAGCGCGACGTCGGGCTCGATCTCCACGACCACCTGTCCGTAGACGTCGGACGGAAGCATCGCGAGCACCGACTGCAGGACCACCAGGTCGTCGGCGCAGCCGGCCAGCAGCACGTGCTGCAGCGGGGTGCGACGGCGGTGGGACCTCATGAGGTGAGTATAGGCTTACCTGCCTCGTGTGAGGCAAGGGTGGCCTATGTCACTACGATTCGCGGCGGGGGGCTCGTGGGGTCGGGTCGGGGTCGGGGCTGCGCTGCCTCGGCTGGTGCTGGGTGCGGTCTCCGAAAGGGCCTCGACCGGGCGACTCCCAGCGACCCGGCCGAGCTCCCGGGCCACCGCCTTCTCTACCCCAATCGGTGGATCCTCAACCGCAGGGCGGCGCGTGAGGTTGCAGATCCACCGATGGGGCGGCCCTGACTCACCCATCGGTGGATCCTCAACTGCAGGAGTGCTCCTGAGGTTGAGGATCCACCGATGACAGGCACGGACGGCAGGCTCGAGCAGGCCATGGGCGTCTGCTCCGTCGAGGCCCTTTCGGAGATCGAGACCAGAGCCAGCCGAGGCGACGCAGCCCCACCCCCTCCGCAGCTCGACGTCGCAGATCAGCGACTCCGGCCTGGAACGCAGCGAGCCCGACCCGCAGCAGCGGATCGGGCTCGACGAGCGGGCGAGGCTCAGGCGGCGATGTGCGCCTGGAGCAGCCAGCGGTCCTTGGTGAGGCCACGCTCGATCTCGATGGCGACGTCCTGGCTCGACAGGTCGATGTCGTCGAGGCCGGCGACGGCCGCGCGCACGGTCACGAGGGCCGCGTCGATCTGCGCGACGGTCTGCGCGACGGTGGTCTGCCAGGGCTGGAAGCCGTCGGACAGCGCCGGCAGCGTCGACTTGGCGGCCACGGTGGCCAGACGCGAGTCGAGCGGGAGGCCGAGGGCGACGATGCGCTCGGCGGCCGTGTCGGCGAAGTCCTGCGCGTGGGCGACGAGGTCGTCGAGCAGTGCGTGGACGCCGGCGAAGCTGCCGCCGCGCACGTGCCAGTGGGCCTGCTTGCCATCGACGACGAGGGCCTCGAGGTCGTGGACGACGGGGGTGAGGAACTGGGCGACGCCGGCCGCGATCTCCGACGTGGTCGCGAGGGCCGAGGGGGCGTCGGTGTGGGTGGTCGAGGTCATGTGGTGCACGTCCTTCTCAGTCAGGTTCTTCCTTCTACAACCACCACCCTCGCGGGAAATTCCATCGTGCGCAACGAAGATCAGCCTCCCCTCACGGAGCCCAGGCTCACCTGTCCTGGCCGCGGAACCGACGCAGGCGCAGGCTGTTGGTCACGACCAGGACGCTGCTCGCGGCCATCGCCAGACCGGCGATCATCGGGTTGAGCAGGCCGGAGACGGCGAGCGGGATCGCGGCCACGTTGTAGGCGAACGCCCAGAACAGGTTCGTCTTGATCGTGCGCAGGGTCGCGCGGGCCAGCCGGACCGCGTCGACCGCGGAACCGAGGTCGCCGGAGACGAGCGTCAGGTCGGACGCCGCGATGGCCACGTCGGTGCCGGTGCCCATAGCGATGCCGAGGTCGGCGGCGGCGAGCGCGGCGGCGTCGTTCACGCCGTCGCCGATCATGGCCACGACGCGGCCCTCGGCCTGCAGCCGCTGCACGGTGCGGAGCTTGTCGTCGGGGGTCACCTCGGCCTCGACCTGCTCGATGCCCACCTCCTGCGCCACCGCGTCGGCGACCACCCGGGCGTCACCGGTGAGGAGCACGGGCTCCAGACCCAGGTCGCGCAGGTCGGCCACGGCCTGGCGCGACGTCGGCTTGACCGTGTCGGCCACCGTCACGGTGCCGATCAGCGCACCGTCCGCCTCCACGGCGATGGTGGTGCCCACGTGCGCCGACGACGCGACGTCGTGGCCGAGCCAGCCCGGACGACCGGCCCGGACCATCACCCCGTCCACGACACCGCTCACGCCCATGCCGGGGTGGTTGGCGAAGTCGGTGACCGGAAGCGGCTGGTCGACGAGCGCGGCGACGGCGCGCGCCACCGGGTGCTCCGACGCGTGCTCGACGCCGGCGGCGAGCGCCCGGAGCCGTCCGATCTCGACGCCGGGTGCCGGGGCGACGTCGACGACCCGCATCTCGCCCGTCGTGACGGTGCCGGTCTTGTCGAGCACCACGGTGTCGATGCGCCGGGTCGACTCCAGCACCTGCGGGCCCTTGATGAGGATCCCCAGCTGCGCGCCGCGACCGGTGCCCACCATGAGGGCGGTGGGCGTGGCCAGCCCGAGGGCGCAGGGGCAGGCGATGATGAGCACGGCCACCGACGCGACGAACGCCTGCGTGAGGGTCCCGCCGATCACGAGCCACCCGGCGAAGGTCAGCAGGGCCAGCGCGATGACGCCGGGGACGAACCAGGCGGACACGCGGTCGGCGAGGCGCTGCACCTCGGCCTTGCCCTCCTGCGCCTCCTCGACGAGCCGGGCCATCTGCGCCAGGCGGGTGTCGGAGCCGATGGCGGTGGCGCGCACCACGAGCCGGCCACCGACGTTCACGGTCGCGCCGGTGACGGCGTCGCCCTCGCCGACCTCGACGGGCACGGACTCGCCCGTGAGCATCGACTCGTCGACCGCGGACGCGCCGTCGACGACCTCGCCGTCGGTGGCGATCGTCTCGCCGGGCCGCACCACGAACACGTCGCCGACCGCGACGTCGTCGATGGGGACCTGCTCCTCGCGGCCGTCCCGCAGGAGCGTGACGGTCTTCGCGCCGAGGTCCATGAGGGCCCGCAGCGCAGCGCTGGACTGCGTCTTGGCGTTGGCCTCGAGGTAGTGCCCGGCGAGCACGAAGGTGGTGACCACGCCGGCGACCTCGAGGTAGATCTCGTGGGACCCGCCACCGGTCAACGACCACTCCATCCGCATGCCGAGCATCCCGGCACCGCCGAAGAACAGCGCCCACAGCGACCACAGGTAGGCCGCGCCGACGCCGACGGACACGAGGGTGTCCATGGTCGCGGCGCCGTGCCTGGCGTTCGTCGCGGTGGCGCGGTGGAAGGGCCAGGCACCCCACGTGACGACGGGTGTGGCGAGGGCCAGGGCCACCCACTGCCACCCGGTGAACTGCGTGGCCGGGACCATCGACAGCACGAGGACCGGCAGGCTCAGGACCGCCGACACGACGGCTCGCCGCCGCATCGAGGGGGCCCCGTGGAGACCTTCGTGCCCGGCGTGGTCGCCGTGCCCGCGGTGGGCGTCGGGCAGCGTGGCCTCGTAGCCGGTGGCCGCGACGGCGTCGAGCAGCACCTGGTGGTCGGTGCCCTCGGGCACGTGCACGGTGGCCTTCTCGGTGGCGTAGTTGACGCTCGCCTCCACGCCGTCGAGCTGGTTGAGCCGCTTCTCGACGCGCATCGCGCACGACGTGCAGCTCATGCCGTGCACGTCGAGGCGGACGGTCTCCTGGGTGTTCACGACGCGGGTCCTTCCAGGGTGTAGCCCGCCTCGGCCACGGCCGACGCGACGGCGTCGAGCGACGGCTCGGAGGGGCCGGTGACCGTGACGTCGGACGTGCCGCCGGGGACGAGCGCGACGGTGACGTCGGTGACGCCCTCGACGGACGAGAGCTCCTGGGTGACCGCGGCGACGCAGTGCTCGCAGGTCATGCCGGTGACGGCGTAGGTGGTGGTGCTCATGGTGTGCCCTCCTTCGGGCGGGGAATCGGTGGGCTGCTGATCAGGACCGGACGAGCCGGGCGATCGCGGCCGAGGCCTCGGCGACCTTGGCGTCGGCCTCGGGTCCGCCCTTGCGGGCGGCGTCGACGACGCAGTGCGCGAGGTGCTCGTCGAGCAGCTTCAGTGCGACGGCCTCGAGGGCCTTGGTGGTGGCGCTCACCTGGGTGAGCACGTCGATGCAGTAGGTGTCGTCCTCGACCATGCGGGTGAGTCCGCGCACCTGGCCCTCCACACGACGCAGCCGGGCCAGCACCGCCTTCTTGTCGTCGGAGTAGCCGGGGACGACGCCGGCCTCGGTGGTGGGATCGTGGATCTCGGTCATGCCAGCAGCCTCGTCATCTCGGTGATCTCGGCGCGCTGGGCGTCGATGATCGCCCGCGCGAGGGCCTTGGCCCGGGAGTCCTGACCGTCGGCGATCTCGGTCTCGGCCATCTCCACGGCGCCCTCGTGGTGCTCGATCATCATCTGTAGCCACATTCGGTCGAAGTCGGTGCCGGTGGCCGCGGCGAGCGCACTCATCTGGTCGTCGCTCATCATGCCGGTCATGCCACCCATGTCGTGGTCGCCGTGGTCCTCGGCCTTCGCGTCCCAGTCCTCGAGCCAGCCCTGCATGGTCTCGATCTCCGGCTGCTGGGCGTCGCCGATGCGGCCGGCGAGGTCGCGCACCGGATCGGACGCCTCACGGGCGGGGTCGAGCGCCAGCTCGGACATCTCCACCGCCTGCTGGTGGTGCGGGATCATCTGCTGGGCGAAGGTCACGTCGGCGGGGTCGGCCGAGACGGTGTTCGGCGAGCCGCAGCCCGCGAGCGCCACGGCGGCGAGGAGGACGAGGATGAGTCGGTGCATGCCTCCTGTATACCCCTAGGGGGTAGGGGTTTCAAGTCGCCCGCTCGTCGATCGATCCGTCAGAGGTCCTACGCTCGCCCCATGAGCGACGTTCCCGGCCTCGACGGCGTGCTCGGCGTGGAGCACGTCGAGCTGACTCCCGACAAGGTGGTCGTGCGGTTCACGATCACCGAGCACCACCTCCAGCCCTTCGGCATCCCCCACGGCGGCATCTACTGCGCGGTCCACGAGTCGACCGCGAGCGTGGCCGGGCAGATGTGGCTGGGCGAGAAGGGTGTCGTGGTCGGCACCAACAACTCGACCGACTTCATCCGTCAGGCCAAGGTCGGCGACACGATCACGGTCACCGCGACCCCCATCCACCGAGGCCGCACCCAGCAGCTCTGGCACCTCGACTCGACCGGGGCCGACGGCAAGCTGATCGCGCAGGGCCAGGTGCGTCTGGCCAACCTCGACCAGCCCATCCCGCCCGAGGTGCTCGAGAAGTTCGTGGGCTCCTACCGCACCCCGTAGACTGGGGTGGTCGGCGCGACTGGCGTTGAGGTGGATACCACCAGGGAGCCCGACCTCCGCACGACTGCACCAGACAAGGGACCGTTCGCCTGGGCCCCGCGTCAGCCCCGACACCGCTGACCCGAGGACGTCCCCCATGATGATGACCGTGAACCCCCACGCCACCCAGCCGGCCACGACGATCGACGACGCCGACGTCAAGGTCCTGCTGCTCGAGAACATCCACGCCGACGGACGCGACTTCCTGCGCGGCAAGGGATACGACGTGCAGACCAACGCCGGTGCGCTCGGCGAGGACGAGCTGATCGAGGCGATCCAGGGCGTCCACCTGCTCGGCATCCGTTCCACCACCTACATCACGCCGAAGGTGCTGGAGGCCGCCGAGGACCTCATCGCCATCGGTGCCTTCTGCATCGGCACCAACCAGATCGACCTCGAGGCCACGAGCGCCAAGGGGGTGGCGGTCTTCAACGCGCCCTACTCCAACACGCGCTCGGTCGTCGAGCTCGCGATCGCCGAGATCATCTCCCTCGCCCGTCGCCTGCACGAGAAGTCCACCGACATGCACCGCGGCGTGTGGAACAAGTCCGCCGCCGGCAGCCACGAGGTGCGCGGCCGCACGCTCGGCATCGTCGGCTACGGCAACATCGGCAGCCAGCTGTCGGTCGTGGCCGAGGCGCTCGGCTTCAAGGTCGTCTTCTACGACATCGACGACAAGCTCGCCCTGGGCAACGCCCAGCGCTGCTCCACGCTGGAGGAGCTGCTCGAGCAGGCCGACGTCGTGACGCTGCACGTCGACGGTCGCCCCGGCAACGCGGGCCTGTTCGGCGACGAGCAGATGCGCCTCATGAAGCCGCGAGCGCTGTTCCTCAACCTGAGCCGTGGCATCGCCGTCGACACGACGGCCCTGCGCGCGCACCTGGAGTCCGGTCACATCGCCGGCGCCGCGCTCGACGTCTTCCCGGTCGAGCCCAAGCGCCAGGGTGACCCGTTCGAGTCCGAGCTGCGCGGCATCCCGAACGTCATCCTCACGCCGCACGTGGGTGGCTCCACCGAGGAGGCGCAGCAGGACATCGGCCGCTTCGTCGCCTCGAAGCTCCGCTCCTACGCGGCGTTCGGCAGCACGTCGCTGAGCGTGAACTTCCCGGAGATGAACCTGCCGGCCGACAACAGCCGACAGCGGATCGCGCTCGTGCACCAGAACGCTCCCGGCGTGCTGGCCACCATCAACGGCCTGCTCGGCGAGCGGGGCGTCAACATCGAGGCGCAGTCGCTGTCGACCCGCGGCCAGCTGGGCTACGTCGTGACCGACGTGGCCGAGGCCGTCACGGCCGACGTGCTCGGCGAGCTCGCCGCTCTCCCCGAGACCGTCCGGCTGCGGCAGCTCAGCTGATCGGGTGAGCCCGCTGCCGGTGGCGCTGCGCCCCAACCTGATCGACCACTTCTACCGAGGTGGTGGTCGGATCGCGGCGCTGCGCGGCATCACGACGACGTCGGACCACCAGCCCGAGGAGTGGATCGCCGCCACGGTCTCCCGCGAGGGCGACACACGCCTCGGCCTGTCGTCCACGCAGGACGGCACGCTGCTGCGCGACCTCGTGGTCGCCGACCCGCAGACGTGGACGGGAGGCGTCGGCGCGTGGCCCGGCGACGTCGGCCTGTTGCTCAAGCTGCTCGACGCCGGACAGCGGCTGCCCGTGCACGTGCACCCGGACCGTTCCTTCGCCGCCCGGCACCTCGACTGCCCGTACGGCAAGACCGAGGCGTGGCTGGTGCTCGACGCCGAGCCCGGTGCCGCCGTCCACCTGGGCTGGGTCGACGACGTGGACCCACGCGACGTGGTCCGCGCCCGCGACGAGCAGGACGGCGCGTGGATGCTGCGGCACATGCACCGCATCGAGGTGCGCCGCGGCGACGGGATCCTGGTGCCGGCCGGCACGCCGCACGCCATCGGCGAGGGCGTGTTCGTGGCCGAGGCGCAGGAGCCGACCGACTTCTCGATCCTGCTGGAGTGGTCGATCACGACGTCCACCCGCGACGAGTCGCACCTGGGGCTCGGCTTCGACCTGGCCATGCAGGCCCTCGAGCACGCCGCGACGTCGACCGAGAGGCTGGCCGAGCTGTCGGTGCACCGCGACCTCGACGCCGCCGCGGACCCGCTCACGTCGCTGCTGCCGACGGAGGCCGACCCGTTCTTCCGCCTCGACCTCGCCGTCGACGGTGCGGTCGTTCCGGCCGGCTTCGCCGCCCTCGTGGTGCTCGACGGATCGGGGACGCTCCGCTGCGCCGGGGGTGACCTGGCGATCGCCAGGGGCCAGACCTACGCCGTGCCCGCCGCGGCCGGCGACTGGCACGTGACCGGCTCGGCCCGCGTGCTGGTGGCGCGTCCTGGCACGGCCTGACCGCGAGGCGTCACCGCTTCCGCCGCCGGCGAGCCCGTCGTCTCAGCGCAGGCTGAACGGCGGGTAGTCGTCGGTCAGCAGGTAGGCGTAGGCCGAGACGCGCTGGTTCCAGCGCAGCCACCCGACGACGAAGTCACGCATTCCCTCGGGCCAGCGGCCGAGGACGATGACCGCGAAGAAGCCGATGACGTGCACCACGGCCGCCGCGATGGTGACGAAGTACAGCACGAACATCTGAGGGATCAGCATCAGGATGCGGAAGAAGATCGTCAGGCGGCTCCGTCCCTCGACCTGGGGCACCACGTCGATGTGCACGTGCGGGTCGGTGCCGGGGTCGGCGGTCGACGCGTCGATCGCGAACTTCGGGTACGTCCCGTGCAGGAATCCTGCGTAGGCGCTGACGCTCGCCGAGTAGCGCAGGTACATCGCGATGAGGTCGAGCAGGGCACGCGGAACCCGTCCGAGGATCACACCGCAGAACCACGCGGCGATCACGGCCAGGCTCGCAGCGATGCCGATGACCCACAGCACCACGAAGTGCGGGATCGCCAGGATCCACTGCACGAGGGGACGCCAGCGTGCCACGCGATCCGGCAGGTCGAAGGTGATCGTGACCGGGTAGCCGCCGGGCGCCGGCGACGTCGGCGGTGTGGTCGGGGGAGGGGGCGGCTGCACGCTCATGCTGGATCCTTCTCTCGGTTCACGCGAAGGCTATCGCCAGATCGCCGAGCGTCTCGGCACATCCGGCGTCGATCTTCACGGTCGCGAGCGGGTCGCCGCGCGTGGGCCCGCGGTTCACGACCACCACGGGGGTGCCGAGGGCCGCGGCACGTCGCACGAAGCGCAGCCCGCTCATCACGTGCAGGCTCGAGCCCAGCACCAGCACGGCCGACGCCTGCGCCACGAGGTCGAAGCAGTGCTCGACCACCGGTTTGGGCACGCTGCCGCCGAAGAACACGACGTCGGGTCGCAGCCGGCCACCGCACACGAGGCACGGGGCGACGACGAAGCCGGACGTGTCGTCGAGCTGCACGTCGCCGTCGGGTCCGTGCACGACGGTCTGGTCGCTCCAGCCGGGGTTGAGCTCCTCGTGCCGCCGCTGCACCTCCTCGCGCGGGGTGACGTCGCCACAGTCCATGCAGAGCACCCGGTCCACCCGACCGTGCAGGTCCACGACGTCCTGGTGCCCGGCGCGCTCGTGCAGGCCGTCGACGTTCTGCGTGACGAGACCGACCAGCCGACCCTCGCGCTCCCACTCCACGAGGGTGTGGTGGGTCGCGTTCGGCTCCGCGTGCCCCATCCGTGACCACCCGAGGTGCGCCCGCGCCCAGTACCGCTGCATCGCCTCGGGGCCCGAGCGCAGCTGCTGGATGGTCATCGGCGTGGGCGTCGAGAGACGGCCCGGCCCCCGGTAGTCGGGGATGCCGGAGTCGGTGGACACGCCGGCCCCGGTCAGGACCAGCAGGCGCCCTGCGGACACGATCCGGGCGGCCTGCTCCACCCCACCGCGATCCGTGCCGACGTCCACGCCGTCGAGCCTACGTCCGGTCCGGCGTCAGCGCCCGGTCCACACGGGCGGTCGCTTCTGCGCGAACGCCGCCACCCCTTCGCGGGCGTCGTCGGACAGCAGCACGGGGCTGGCCAGCTCGCTCTGGCGCGCGAAGCCTTCGTCGGGCGACCACCCGGGTGCCGCGTCGACCATCCGCTTGCCCACGGCGACCGAGAGCGGGGCGTTGGCGGCGATCCGGTGCGCGAGGTCGAGGGCGTGCTCCAGCGCCTGGCCGGACGGGACGACGGCGTTGACGAGCCCGACCTCGGCCAGTCGGGCGGCCGGAAGCGCGTCCCCGACCAGGGCCAGCTCGAGCGCGACGGCGCGGGGCAGCCGGGTCGACACGCGCCACAGCCCGCCCGCGGCCGCGAGCAGCCCCCGCTTCACCTCGGGCAGGCCGAAGGTGGCGTCGTCGGCCGCGACCACGAGGTCGGCGCACAGGGCCAGCTCGAACCCGCCCGCCAGGGCGGCACCCTCCACGGCGGCGACCGTCGGCTTCGTCGGTGGTTCGGCGGTGAGCCCCAGCGGACCGCGCCGGTCCGTCACGGGGACCTCGCCCCGGCTCGCCCCGGCCAGGTCCATGCCCGCGCAGAACGTGCCTCCTGCGCCGGTGAGCACGATGGAACGGATCGTGTCGTCGGCCTCGGCGTCGTCGACGGCACGCTCCAGGAGCTGGGCGGTGAGCCGGTCGATCGCGTTGCGCACCCGAGGGCGGTCGAGCGTGACCACCCAGACGTCGTCGCCGTCGCGCGCGGTGCGCACGGGTGCCGGCGGCGGGCCGGGCAGCGGCTGCCGGTCGCCGACCAGCACGAGCCGGTCCTCCTCGATCCGGAGGGTGCGACGCAGGGGATCGGCCGAGGTGAGCAGCGCGACGTCGTCGGCGCTCTCGCGACGCAGCAGCACCCGAGCGCCGTCGGCCGTGAGTGCCGCGACGATGGCGGCTTCCGCGCTGCCGTCGCGGTCACGCAGGACCGTCACCGCCTCGACGACCGCGTCCCCGTCGAGGTCGGTGAGGGCAGGCCGGGGTGCCGGTCGGTCGAACGCCGGGCGCAGGTGCGCGAACCGTCGCTCCGGGGGCCGGGCGGAGTAGACGCCCAGGGCGTGCTTGGTGGCGTACCAGCCGAGCGAGCTCGACAGGCCGTACGCGTCGGGCTGCTCGCGGAGCAGCGGCACGAGGGACGCCACCGCGTGCAGTCCGTAGCCGTTGCCCGGCCCGCCCGCCGACGTCAGTCCGCCGGTGACGCTGAGCGGACGCGCCGGGTCGTCCCACGGCAGGCCGAGCGCCTGCGCGCCCAGCTGCACCGCCGCGGGGAAGCACGAGTACAGGTCGACCGGTCCGAGGTCGTCGGCGGTGATGCCGGTGTGGTCGAGCACGGCAGCGCCTGCGGCCGCGATGGCCGGCGACGAGGCCAGGTCGGCACGTTCGGAGACGAACCACTCGTCCGTGGCGCTGGCGCCGGCATGCAGGAAGACCCACCTCTCCTGGGCGATGCCGAGGGCGTGCGCGGCCGCGACGCTCGTGACGACGACCCCTGCGGCGAGGTCGACCTGCAGGTTCGCGCACATCAGCTTCGTGTACGGGTCGCTGACCGCTCGGTTGTCCGGGGTCGCGGTCGCGATCTCGTCGGCGGTGCGCTCGGTCCGGTCCCACGCGTAGGGGTTGTCGACGGCCACGGCGCTGTGCCGGGCCCACAGGTCGGCGATCCGGGCGCGGTGCGCGGCCTCGTCGGTCCCGGCGGCACCACGCAGCGCCGACTCCAGCAAGGCGTAGGCGTAGATCGGGGCCCCGAGGCCGACGCTCGTCTCGGCCTCGTTGTTCGCGGGACGGTCGGTGCCGATGACCCGGTCCGGTGCGGCGTCGGCCGGCTGACGGGTCCAGTCCGGCTCCCGGCCCTGCGCCTGCAGGGCGGCGACCGTGGCGCCGGCCTCGGCACCGCTCACCAGCACGACGTGCGCGCGACCTTCGGCCACCTCGTGGGCTGCGTCGTTCAGCGCGAGCTGTCCACCGTCGCCGCCGTAGGGCGAGGTCTGGACGGTGCCGGCGTCGTCGGCACCCACGAGTCCGGCCACGAGCCCGGCCTGGTCGGGGTAGGTCCAGGAGGCGCTCGGCACGGCGTGGACCAGGTCGGCCCGGGCGAGCAGGTCGGGGCCGATGCCGCTGTCCTCGGCCGCGGCGCGCAGTGCCTGTGCCGCCATGGAGGCCGGTTCGATCGGGTCGGCCAGGTCCGGCGCGCGGACCACGACCTGGCCGACGCCGACGAGGACCGGCGTCGTCGGGTCGAGCAGCCGCCCGCTCGTCTCGTGCAGCACGGGCTCGTCGGGGATGCGTGCGGGCCCGCCGCTGCCGGTCAGCAGTCCGGCGAGCGCGTCGAGCGACGTGGCCAGCGCGGTCTCGACGCTGCGCACGGCGGTGAGGCCCACCGGCCCCCGCACCGGCGGTCCGTCGAGTGCTCCGTCGAGCCGGACGGCCGAGCCGCCGTGGTGCGCCACGACCGTGCACCACAGCCCCACGGTGATGCCCATCGGGCCCGTGCCGCGCAGGGCGAAGCCGTCGGCGTCGGCGCGCTCGACCTGCCAGCGCGCCTGCGCCGGGATGTCCATGAGCGAGATTTGCTGCATGAACTCCGTGCCCTCGACCATCCGGTCCGGTCGGTCGCCGCGCCAGCTGAGGTGGAGGGTGAGCCACTCGTGGGCGCGGTCGAGGTCGGTGGCGAGCGCGACCACGTCGGCGGGTGGGGCGGCCACGTCGCGCTGGGCGTGCACGTGCCGCGCGTAGCCCTGGGCGCCGGCGGGCGCGGGAACGTCGACCGTCGGTGCCGGTGGGGCCGACGCCGGCCGCACGCGCGCGACCAGGTCGGTCGCCATCACCTTCGCGGTGCTCGCGAGGACCGGCGCGACCGTGCGTGCGCCTTCGATCCATCGCGTCCCACGGGACCTCGATGCCATGGTCACTCCTTGATCCCGTCCGACCAGACTGTTTCGTCGATCATCGCTGGTCGCCCCCTCGCGCGCAAGGCGCCCGCCCCACGCTGCCGGGTAGGGTCGCGGCCATGTCGACGTCCCGGCGCCCTCAGCAGGAGCGGTCCGTCGCCACGCGCGAGCGCCTGCTCGAGGCAGCCTTCACCTGCCTGCTCAAGGGCGGGTACGGCGCGACCACGGTCGGTCACGTGCAGCAGCAGGCCGGTGTCGCGCGCGGCACGCTGCTGCACCACTTCCCGACCCGCAGTGCGCTCATGGGCGCCGTCGTGGAGGACGTCGTCGAGCGGCGGCTCGAGCTGCTCACCACCGCTCGCGACGACGACCCCGCCCCCGCCAGCTGGGACGACGTGGTCGACCTGGTGTGGCGCGAGCTGCAGTCGCCGGCCTTCGCCGTCGCGCTGGAGCTGTGGGTGGCCGCTCGCACCGACGACGACCTGCGTGCCGCGCTGCTGCCGCTGCAGGAACGCATCTACCGGACGGTCCACCGGGGCGTCACGCGTCTGGTCGGCGCCGACCACCCCCGGAGCCCGATGCTGGTGCAGTTCACGATCGACCTGCTCACCGGTGCGCACCTCGCCGGGATCCTGAGTCCGCGGGCAGGTACCTCCGACGTCGTCGACGCCTGGAAGGTCGCGCTGCGCGAGCTGGCGACCTCCGATCAGTCGGACGTGCGCCGGCTGTAGGCGATCGCCGCCGATCCCAGCGCCACGAACACCGCCGTCAGCACGACGCACACGACGGCGACGGCCCCCGCGCTGGACTCCGCTGCGTCGAGGAAGCCGTAGGGCACCGGCGCGGTCTGGGTGGGCGTGAGCAGGAACGTCGGCTCGGCCACCTGCGCGCGGACGAGCGTGTAGGTGAGCCACAGCACCGGGAACGCCAGTCCACCCAGCGCCGACCAGTCGAGGCGGGTGCGGGGCCGCAGCGCGAGGAAGCCCACGACCGTGGGGATCGGGACGACGTAGTGGAAGATCTTGTCGAGCCACCACTCCACGCCCGTCATGTCGACGTTGCCGGCCAGCACCGTCGCGTAGACGATGCCGGTGACGGTGATGCCCGTCAGGCTCGCCAGCCTCAGCATGCCGAAGGCGCGACCGCCCCGGTCGGGCCGTATCGCGAGCAGCGTGCACGTGACGACGACCAGGATGTTCGACTCGATGGTGAAGTAGCTGAACAGGTTCACCAGGCTGCGACCCTCGTCCGCCGTCAGGATCGTCTGGCCGACCAGGGCGACGAGGCCGAGGACCGCGGTGGTGGCGTGCCAGAGTCGGGTCACAGCGCCACGGTCCCACGGATCCCGACGACGGTGCGTCCGCCGACCCACGTCGTGTCCCCGTCGCGCTCCACGTGCACGCGGCCGCGTCGACCGAGTGCGGTGCCCTGGGCGGCCACGTAGCGGTCGGGCAGCGTCCCCTCGGCGACGAGCCACTGGGCGACCGCGGCGTTGAGGCTCCCGGTGACCGGGTCCTCGCCCACCCCGCCGGGGAAGAAGGCACGGACCTCCAGCGCCACGTCGCCGTCGGGGTGCAGGCCGACGAGACCGACCTTGTCGTGGGCGCCGCTCGCCCCGAGCAGGTGGGCCCGGTCGCCGTCGACGGCGAGAACCGTGGCCGCGTCACGCAGCAGCAGCCCCATCCAGCCAGGGCCGTTGTCGCACCAGTGAGCCGTGACCACGTCGTGGGCGTGCAGGCCGAGCGCCGACGTGACGGCCTCGACCTCGGCGGGATCGACGGGACCGGAGCGCATGCGTTCCGGAGCAGCGAAGGCCAGCAGGTCGTCGTCCTGGCGCACGGCCACCAGACCGACGCCGCACTCCTGCACGAGCCGGTCGCCTGACCGCGGCTGCCCGCCGGCCTCGAGCCAGGCGCGGGCCGAGCCGAGCGTGGGATGACCGGCGAACGGGAGCTCACCGCCGGGGGTGAAGATCCGCAGCCGGTAGTCGGCGTCCGGGACGGTGGGGGTGAGCAGGAAGGTGGTCTCGCTCAGGTTGGTCCACCGGGCGAACGCGGCCATCGCGTCCTCGTCGAGGCCGTCGGCGTCGTGCACGACGGCGACCGGGTTGCCGAGCCCGAGGGTGTCGGTGAAGACGTCGACCTGCGAGAAGGGGAGCATGCTCGAACCCTAGGCGTCCGCGAGCTCGACCAGCTTCGCGACGGTGAGCAGGTTGCGGCCCGTGCCGTGGTGCCCGAGCAGCTTCGCGATGCGGGCCGGGGTGAGCCTCGTGCCGGCCACGCCGTCGGAGTAGCGGATGTGCAGGTCGCGGCCGATCACACGCACCTCGTCGCCACCCCAGTCCGTGCTCTCGAAGGCCTGGACCGCGTCGGGAGCGGGTTCGGCGAGGAGGAAGTAGACGTGCGAGAACTTCGCCTCCACCACCTCGAACGGGTGGGCCTGCAGCGCCGCGCGAAGCTCGTCGACGTCGCGGGAGATGACCTCGCGGAAGAACCCGAACCTCTCCTGCACCGCCTGCTCGAGGGCGCGGTCGAAGGTGGCCGGGTCGCCCGGGGGCGTGCAGAGCAGGTTGCCGGACGCGATGTAGGTGCTCACGTCGGCCGCGCCGAGGCCGGACGCGAGGTCCCGCAGCTCGGCCATGGGCAGCTTCGCGCCGCCGACGTTGACCGCTCGCAGCAGGTGGATCCGTGTCATGGACCCAGTATGTCGACGGTCGTCCTGATCGCGCCAAGATGCGGATCGCCGCGAAACCCGTACGTTGAAGGGCGCCCCACGACGAAATACGTCAGGGTAGAGGGAGGGAACCGCATGATCATCCTCGGAGTCATCCTGCTGATCCTGGGCGCAGTCCTGGACATCTCGATCCTGTACACGATCGGCGGCATCCTGCTGGTCGTCGGTGTGATCCTCTGGATCCTCGGCGCCACGGGCCGCGCGGTCGGCGGCCGGAACCATTGGTTCTAGGCCCGACGAGCACGACGACGCCCCCGCACCGAACGGTGCGGGGGCGTCGTCGTGTGCGGGTGACGCTCAGGCGCGAGCGCGCACCTGGCGGTAGATCAGCAGGGCGACGATGGCGCCGACGATCGACAGGATGAGACCGCTCGTGGAGAGGTCCGTGACACTGCGGTCGGACGAGAACAGCGCGCCGATGAGGCCACCGACGAACGAGCCGACGACGCCGAGCACGATGGTGGCGAGGATGCCCATCGAGTCCTTGCCGGGGACGATGGCGCGGGCCAGGAGGCCGGCGACGAGACCGATGATGAGAAGCCAGATGAGGCCCATGATGGGGGTCCTTTCGGTTGGGTACGGACGGATCACGTCCGACGATCAACGCTAGGGATTCCTGACGAGATCGCACCTCGAGATAATTCTGAGGGGGTCCACATCGTCCCCTCACGCACTCCTCATCAGGCGTTCCTAGCGTCGTGGTCATGGACGTCCGTACCCTGATCGACCGACCCGAATCCACCGTGGCCCTCGTCGTCAACACCAACGCACGGCAGGGCGCGCTCGCCCTCGACCGTGCCGAGCGTCTGGTGCTGGAGCATCCCCCCGCCTCCTTGCGCAGCCATGCGGTGCACTCGGGCGCCGAGCTCGTCGCCACCCTCGACCGCGTCATGGCCGACGCCCCCGACGTGCTCGTCGTCGGCGGTGGCGACGGCACGGTCTCGTGCGCGGCGGCGCGGGTCGCCGGCACGAGCACCGTGCTCGTGGTGCTGCCGCTCGGCACGGCCAACGACTTCGCCCGCACGCTCGAGATCCCCGTCGACGTCGAGGCGGCGGTCCGCGCCGTCCTCACCGGCGAGGTCGTCGACGTCGACCTGGGACGCGTGAACGGCCACGCCTTCGTCAACGTCGCGTCCCTGGGGCTCTCGGTCGCGGTCACCGAGCGGCTCACGCCGGGTCTCAAGCGTCGGCTCGGACCGGCGGCCTACCCGGTCGCGACCCTCGCGGCGTTCCGTGGGCACCGGGGCTTCTCGGCCCGGCTCGAGCTCGACGGCCACGAGTCGCTCGAGCTCGACGACCTGCTGCAGGTCGCCGTCGGCAACGGCCGGCACTACGGCGGCGGGAACACGGTGGCGCCGAACGCCTCGCTCGACGACCACCTGCTCGACGTGTACGCGATCGAGAGGGGGCGCCTCGCCGACCACGTCTCGATCGCGCGGCTGCTGAGGAGTGGCCGGTTCGTCGAGCACGAGCGCGTGCACCACCTGACGACCCGCCGCGTGCGGGTGGTCACCGACGATCCGATGCCGATCAACCTCGACGGCGAGCTGCTCGCGACCACGCCGGCGGAGTTCACCGTGGAGCGCAACGCGGTGCGCGTGGCGGTTCCCCGGGGAAGCCGCGCCGCCCGCCTCGACGACGCGGCCTGAGGGTCAGAGGGTCGGGTCGTCCCCGACCTTGACCAGCAGCTTGCCGACGTTGCGGCCGGTGAGCAGACCACGGAAGGCGTCCACCGCGTTGTCGAGTCCGTCCACGACGTCCTCGAGGTAGGCCACCTTGCCCTCGGAGACCCACTGGCCCATCTCGCGGGCGAAGTCGGCGCCGTGGCTCTGCGTGAACTCGTCCTGGATGAAGCCGCGGACGGTGAGGCTGCGCGACAGCACGAGGTTCATGAACCCGGGGAAGCTCAGCGACGACTCCGGGGCCGACGTGGCGTTGTAGTTGGCCACGAGCCCGCACACCGGCACGCGCGCGTAGGTGTTGGTGCGGCGCAGCACCGCCTCGCCGACCGGCCCGGCGACGTTCTCGAAGTACACGTCCACCCCGTCGGGCGTGGCGGCCTCGAGGTCGTCGGCGAACGTCGGCGAGCGGTGGTCGAGCGCGACGTCGAAGCCGAAGTGCTCACGCAGCAGCCGCACCTTCTCCTCGTCGCCGGCGATGCCGACGGACCGGGCGCCCTTGAGTCGGGCGATCTGGCCGACGGCCGAGCCGACCGGGCCGGCGGCCGCCGCGACGACGACCGTCTCGCCCTCCTTCGGCTTGCCGATCTCGAGCAGTCCCGCGTAGGCCGTGAAGCCCGGCATGCCCAGCACACCCAGAGCGGTCGAGACGGGCGCGACCGACGGGTCCAGGCCCTTCATCTGACGCGCGTCGACGACGGCGTGCGTCTGCCAGCCGATGAACGCGAGCACCAGGTCACCGACCTTCCGGTTCTCCGCGCGGGACTCCACGACCTCGCACACGGTCCCGCCGAGCACGACGTCGCCGAGCGCGAGCGAGGCGGCGTACGACTTCGCCTGGCTCATCCGGCCGCGCATGTACGGGTCGAGCGACAGGTACACCGAGCGCAGCAGCACCTGGCCCCCCTGCAGCTCGGGCAGGTCGACCGTGACGGTCTCGAAGTCGCTGTCCTTCGGCTCGCCGACGGGGTAGGCCGCGAGGCGGATCTGGGTGGTCTCCATGATGTGTTCTCCCTCGATGTGGATGGTTCAGATGCGCGCAGCGAGCTCGGTCGCCTGCTTGATGGCGCGCTTGGCGTCCAGCTCGGCGGCGACGTCGGCGCCGCCGATCACGTGCGTGGTCACGCCGGCGGCCTCGAGCGGCTCGACGAGGTCGCGCACGGACTCCTGACCGGTGCACACCACGATGGTGTCCACCCGGAGCAAGAGCGCCTCCCCGGTCTCGTCCTTCTCGTCACGACGGACGGTCACGTGCAGGCCGTCGTCGTCGATGCGGTCGTAGGTGACGCCACCCACGAACTCGACCCCGGAGTCCTTCAGGGTCTGGCGGTGCACCCAGCCGGTGGTCTTGGCCAGGCCCTTGCCGTGCGCGGAGTGCTTGCGCTGCAGCAGGTACACCTGCCGGCGCGGCGGCGCCTGCACCTTGGTCGTGAGTCCGCCGCGCTCCAGGGCGGGGTCGGTCACGCCCCAGCGCTGCATCCAGTGCTCGAGCGACTCGTGCACGTCGTGCAGCAGGAACTCCGACACGTCGAAGCCGATGCCGCCGGCGCCGAGCACGGCCACCGTGTCGCCGACGGGTGCACCGTTCACGACCTCGTCGTAGCGCAGGACGCTCGGGTGCTCGATCCCCGGGATCGTGGGTATCCGAGGCTCGACGCCCGTGGCGAGGACGACCTCGTCGAACGCTCTGCCCTCCTCCGCCCGTGGCCCGGAACCCCCGCCGGTCAGGTCGTCCAGGTCGGCCCGACGCCCGAGGTGCACGGTCACGCCGCGGACCTCGAGCATGCGCGTGTAGTAGCGGAGGGTCTCGACGAACTCCTCCTTGCCGGGGATGCGCGCGGCGAGCTTGAACTGCCCGCCGATCGTCGCGTCGGACTCGAACAGCTCCACGGCGTGGCCGCGACCCGCCAGCTCGACGGCGGCGGCGAGCCCGGCCGGACCCGCACCGACGACGGCCACGCGCTTGGCCGCGCGCGTGGGCAGCAGCACCAGCTCGGTCTCGTGCCCGGCCCGCGGGTTGAGCATGCAGGTGGCGCGCTGGTTCTTGAACGTGTGGTCCAGGCAGGCCTGGTTGCAGGCGATGCAGGTGATGATCTCGTCGCTGCGGCGCTCGGCGGCCTTCGCCACGAAGTCGGGGTCGGCGAGCAGCGGACGGGCCATGGAGACCAGGTCGGCCTGGCCGGACGCGAGCACCTGCTCGGCGACCTCGGGGGTGTTGATGCGGTTCGAGGCGACGACCGGCACGGCGGCGCCGTTCTCGGCCAGGGCCTCGCGCAGCCGCCCGGTGAGCGGCGCGAAGGCCGCGCGCGGCACCGACGTGACGATGGTGGGCACGCGGGCCTCGTGCCAGCCGATGCCGGTGTTGATGATCGAGACGCCGGCCTCCTGGACCTTGAGCGCCAGCTCGACCGTCTCGTCCCACGACTGGGCGTCGTCGACGAGGTCCAGCAGGCTCTGGCGGTACATGATGATGAAGTCGTCGCCGACCAGCTCGCGGGTGCGCCGCACGATCTCGACGGGGAACCGCATGCGCTTCTCGGCCGTGCCGCCCCACGCGTCGTCGCGGGTGTTCGTGCGGGCGGTGATCATCTGGTTGATCAGGTAGCCCTCGGAGCCCATGATCTCGACGCCGTCGTACCCACCGCGCTGGGCCAGCGCCGCCGCCTTGGCGAAGTCGGTGGCGGTGCGGTCGATCTCCTTGGCCGAGAACGCACGCGGCCGGAAGGGGCTGATGGGCGACTTGCGACGCGACGCGCTCTTGACCAGCGGGTGGTAGCCGTAACGACCGGCGTGCAGGATCTGCATCGCGATCTTGCCGTCGTGCTCGTGCACGGCGTCGGTGACCACGCGGTGGGCGTCGGCGAACGAGCCGTTGTTCATGGTGCCGCCGAACGGCAGCAGCCAGCCTGTGCGGTTGGGCGAGAAGCCGCCCGTGACCGACAGCGCCACGCCACCCTTCGCGCGCTCGGCGAAGTAGGCGGCGAGCTTCGGCAGGTCCTTGCGCCGGTCCTCGAGCTTGCTGTGGATCGAGCCCATGATCACGCGGTTGCGCAGCGTCGTGTGGCCCAGGTCGAGCGGGCTCAGCAGGTGCGGGTAGTCCTGGTGGTCGGGCTGGGTGAACGGGCTGGGCTGCGACGACGGGGGCTGGGTCGGGGTGCTCATACTGGTCCTGTGATCTCGAGAGTCTCGGCGTGGGTGCTCGTGGTGGCAGGCGTCTTCAACGTGGTCATCTGGCCGCGGTTCGCGAAGGCGATCGTCGACGACGAGCGCGCGTGGGCCGGCGAGGCCTGGAGCAGTGCGCCCACCGCGTTCTTCTGGGTGCACGCGGTGCTCATCGGCACGGCTGTGACCCTCGGACTCTGCGTGCTCGTCATCGGGGTGCGGGCCCTTCGAGCCGGGCGAGGATCTCGTCGCACCAGCTGATCGCGGTCTGCTCGCCGAGGATCCCGCCGCGCAGCACGAGCCACGGGCCGACGTCGGCGGCGTCGAGGGCGTCGGGGTCGGGGTAGAAGCGCTCGGCGCTGGCCTCGTAGTAGCTGAGCTTCTCGGCGTGCTCGGCACGCTTGCGGTGCACGTCGGCCAGGATCGCGTCGCGGTCGCCGTGCTCGAGGGCACGCAGCTTGACCGCGAAGGCCGACCGCAGCGGCTCCATGGTCGACGGCTCGGTGGTGAACCGGACCAGCTCCGCACGGCCGGCGTCGGTGATGGCGTAGACCTTCTTGTCGGGCCGTCCGTCCTGGGCCACGACCTGCGACGTCACGAGGTCGTCGGCGTCCATGCGGCCCAGCACCTTGTAGATCTGCTGGTGGCTGGCCTTCCAGAAGTTGCCGATCGAGGCGTCGAAGCGGCGCGCCAGCTCGTAGCCCGTGGCGGAGCGTTCCGCGAGGGACACGAGGATCGCGTGCTCGAGCGCCATGGTCCGAGAGTACATATGCAACCAGTTGCACAGCAACAGTGACGCCTAGAGTGACGTGCATGTCGATCTTCGCCGTGACCTACACCTACGGAGCGCCCGAGGAGCAGCTCGCGACGCTGCGCACCGAGCACCGCGACTACCTCGCGAACCTGCCCGAGCTGCTGATCAGCGGCCCGGCGTCCGACAGCCGCGAGGCGGTGCTGGTGTTCCGCGCCGACTCGCGCGAGCAGGTCGAGGCCCTCGTGGCCGCCGACCCCTTCGTGGCTGCGGGATTCGTCGGTGAGCACGTGGTGCGCGACTGGAAGCCGATCCTCGGCTCACTGGCCGGGCACTTCACGGCCTGACGACGGGCGCGCCGTACGATTTCGCCCATGCGCCTGACCCCCCTCCCCATGGTTGCTGCTGCCGCTGCTGCAGCCACGCTCGCCCTCGCCACCGCCTGTGCCCCCGCCGACGAGTCGGACTCCTCCGACGACTCCGCCGGCGCCGTCTCGCTGGACCAGTGCCAGGGCGACGACCTCGACCTGCACGAGTCCGGAACCCTGACGATCGCCACCGACACCCCCGCGTACGAGCCGTGGTTCACCGACGACGACCCGACGAACGGCAAGGGGTACGAGGGCGCCGTCGCCCGCGCGGTCGCCCAGAAGCTGGGCTTCGGGCCCGACGAGATCACGTGGATCACGCAGGGCTTCAACGAGGCGGTCAAGCCGGGCGACAAGGCGTTCGACTTCGACGTCAACCAGTTCTCGATCACGAAGGAGCGCGAGAAGGTCGTCGACTTCTCCAGCCCGTACTACAAGGCCCAGCAGGGCGTGATCACCCTCGAGGACTCCGAGTACGCCGACGTCACGAGCCTGGCGGACCTGAAGGACGCCAAGGTCGGTGCCCAGGTCGGCACCACGTCGCTCGAGGCCACCGAGCAGCTCGGCCTGTCGTCGGACCCGCTCGTCTACGACGACACCTCCAAGGCCGCGCAGGCGCTGCAGAACGGCCAGGTCGACGCGATCATCGCCGACGTCCCCACCGCGTTCTACCTCGTGTCCGCCGAGCTCGACGGTGCGACGCTCGTCGGCCAGTTCGAGCCGCGCACGGGTGAGTCCGAGGAGTTCGGCCTGCTGCTCGACAAGGACTCGCCGCTGACCCCGTGCGTGAGCGCCGCGGTCGACGCGCTCGCCGACGACGGCACCCTCGAGAAGCTGCAGACGCAGTGGCTGTCGACCGAGGTCGACGTGCCCGAGCTGAGCCAGTCCTGAGCACCCACCACCAGCCCAGCGAGCGCCAGCAGGCCCGGGAGCGGTACCGCCGCTCCCGGGCGCTGCGTCGCGGGGGCGTCGCGGCGGGGTCCACCCTCGTGGTCCTCGCCGTGGTGGTCCTCGTCGTGCTGAACGCCCCCGGCTGGGAGCGGGTGCAGCGCACCTTCTTCGACTGGCAGGACGCGAAGGACTCCGCCGGACCGATCGCCGAGGCCTTCTGGCTCAACGTGCGGCTGTTCCTCGTGTGCGAGGTGCTGATCCTCGTCGTCGCCCTCGTGGTCGCGGTGGTGCGCGTGGTCCCGTCGCCGGCCATGGCCCCGCTGCGGCTCATCGCCACGGTGTACACCGACGTCTTCCGCGGCACGCCGACTCTGCTGGTGGTGCTGCTCGTGGGCTTCGGCGTCCCGGCGCTCAACCTGACGGGACTGCCGACCAGCCTGTTCTGGCTCGGCGTCGTCGCGCTCACGCTCAGCTACGGCGCCTACGTGGCCGAGGTGATCCGCGCCGGCATCCTGTCGGTCCACCCGACGCAGTGGGCGAGCGGCCGCGCCCTCGGGCTGTCCTACGGGCGCACGCTCCGTCATGTCGTGCTGCCGCAGGCCCTGCGCCGCCAGGTGCCGCCGCTGCTCAACGACTTCGTGTCGCTGCAGAAGGACACCGCCCTGCTGTCGACCATCGGCCTGGTCGAGGCGCTGCGGCAGGCCAACATCATCTCGAACCGCGACTTCGTGTTCACGCCGCTCGTGGTCTCCGCCGTGCTGTTCATCGCGGCGACCATCGTCATCGCGCGGGTCGCCGACTGGCTGTCGATCCGCAGCATGCGCAGGGAGGCGGGTGCCTGATGCTGAGGATCGAGCAGCTGCGCAAGTCGTTCGGCTCCACCGAGGTGCTGAGGGGCATCGACCTCGTGGTCGAGCCCGGGCAGGTCGTCTGCCTCATCGGTGCGTCCGGCAGCGGGAAGTCGACGTTGCTGCGGTGCATCGACCTGCTGGAGACCGTCGACGACGGGACCGTCTGGCTGGCCGACGACGCGGGGTCCGAGCAGGACATCACCGATCCCCGCGTCGACATCGACGCGATCCGACGCCGCATCGGCATCGTCTTCCAGGCCTACAACCTCTTCCCGCACCTCAGCGTGCTGCAGAACCTCGTGCTCGCGCCGACGAAGGCGGCGGGCGTGTCGAGGGCCGACGCCCGGACGCGGGCCCTCGCGCTGCTCGACCGGGTCGGCCTGGCCGACAAGGCGTCGGCGTACCCGGACTCCTTGTCCGGTGGTCAGCAGCAGCGAGTCGCGCTGGCCCGCGCCCTGGCGATGGATCCCGAGGTGCTGCTGCTCGACGAGATCACGTCGGCGCTCGACCCCCTGCTGGTCGGTGAGGTCCTCGACGTCGTCCGCGGCCTGCGGGCCGACGGCATCGCCGTGGTCATGGCCACGCACGAGATGTCGTTCGCACGCGAGGCGAGCGACGTCGTGGCCTTCCTGGCCGACGGCGAGATCGTCGAGATCGGTCCGCCGGAGCAGCTGTTCGAGGCCCCGCAGGACCCGCGCACCGCGGCGTTCCTCGCGCGGTTCCGCGCGTGACCTAGCCTCGAGCCATGGACCTCGAGGACCTGCTCGGCGCGGGCGCGCACGGCTACTTCGCGGGCGGTGCGGGTGACGAGATCACGTTGCGTGCCAACGAGGCCAGCTGGAGCGACGTGCGGCTCGCGCCGCGGGTGCTCGTCGACGTCGGTGAGCGGGACCTGTCGGTCGACCTGCTGGGCCGACGTCGCTCGCACCCGGTCGTGGTGGCGCCGATGGCCTACCAGCGGCACGCCCACGAGGACGCCGAGCGCGGCACGGCCCGGGCCGCGGCCGCCACCGGCTCCACGTTCGTGCTGTCGTCGCAGACCACCACGTCGCCGGCCGACGTCGCGCGGGTGGCGGGCCCGGACCGTTGGTTCCAGCTCTACGTGTTCAAGGACCGGCAGGTCTCGCTCGACCTGGTGGCCGAGGCGAAGGAGTCCGGCTACGAGGCGCTCGTGCTCACGGTCGACTTCCCCGTGGCGGGGTGGCGCGAGCGCGACAGGCGCACGGGGTTCAGCGTCACGCACCCGATCGCGCTCAACCCCGGCGGTGCTCCGCTCACCACCGAGCAGATCTTCGCCATGCACGACCCCACGCTCACCTGGGACGACGTGCACACCTTCGCCGAGGCCGCCGGGATGCCGCTGCTGCTGAAGGGGATCCTGCGCCCGGACGACGCCGCTCGGGCGGTCGACGTGGGGGCGGCGGGTGTGATCGTGTCCAACCACGGAGGACGCCAGCTCGACACCGTGCTGACCGGGGCCGAGGCGCTGCCCCCGGTCGTCGAGGCCGTCGACGGTCGGGCCGCGGTGCTCGTCGACGGAGGCATCCGGCGGGGCTGGGACGTGGCCAAGGCGTTGTGCCTCGGTGCCGACGCCGCGCTGGTCGGACGACCCGTGCTCTGGGGCCTGGCGCGTGACGGTGCCGCCGGGGCGCAGGCGGTGCTGGAACAGCTGGTGGCCGAGCTCGACTCGACGCTGGCCCTGCTGGGCTGCCCGCGTGCGGAGGACCTCGACCCCTCCTACCTCGTCAGGCGCTGAGCCGCTCGCCCGACGCGGTGTCGAACACGTGCACCGCGTCTGGGTCAGCGACGAGGGTGACCTTCTCGCCGGGCGCGATCCCGGCACGACCGTCGATCCGGGCCACGACGCGCTGACCGCCGGCGGGCGGACGGCCGTACAGGTAGGCCTCGGACCCCAGCTCCTCGACGAGGTCGACGACGACGTCGAGACCGGTCTCCTCCGGCCCGGCGAGCCGCAGCGCCTGGGGCCGGAGCCCGAGGGTCACGCCGTCGGCACCGGCGCGGGCGACCGCCGTGCGATCGAGGGGCAGGTCGAGGACGTCGGGCGGGAGCAGGTTCATCGACGGCGACCCGATGAAGCCGGCGACGAACAGGTTCGCCGGCCGGTCGAACAGCGCGAGCGGGGTGTCGACCTGCTGCAGCACGCCGTCGTTCAGCACGGCGACCCGGTCGCCCATGGTCATCGCCTCGACCTGGTCGTGGGTGACGTAGACGGTCGTGGTGCCGAGGCGACGCTGCAGGGCCGAGATCTGGGTCCGGGTCGAGACCCGCAGCTTGGCGTCGAGGTTCGAGAGCGGCTCGTCCATGCAGAACACCTGCGGCTGCCGCACGATCGCCCGGCCCATCGCGACCCTCTGGCGCTGGCCGCCGGAGAGGGCCTTGGGCTTGCGGTCGAGGACCTTCGTCAGGTCCAGCATGGTGGCGGCCTCGGCCACCCGTGCGGCGCGCTCGCTCTTGGGGACGCCGGCGACCTTGAGGGCGAACGCCATGTTCTCGCCCACGCTCAGGTGGGGGTACAGGGCGTAGGTCTGGAAGACCATGGCGATGTCGCGGTCCTTCGGCGCCACGTGGGTCACGTCCCTGTCGCCGATCCAGATGCTGCCGTCGCTGATCTCCTCGAGGCCGGCCAGCATCCGCAGCGACGTGGACTTCCCGCAGCCGGACGGACCGACGAGCACGAGCAGCTCGCCGTCGTCGACCGTGAGGTCGAGGTCGGCCACGGCCGGGCGCTCGGCACCCGGGTACGTGTGTCGGGCCTGGACGTACCGCACCTGTGTCATGGCTCACAGTGGATCACATCACGGGCCGAAGTGGAAGCGCTTCCATCTATTTTGTGGTGAGCGTTGACAAATCCCCGTGAAGCGCGGCACAGTGACGGCCATCACATCATGGAAGCGCTCTCACCCCACGGGGCGAGGGGTGTTTCCCCACCCCGCCCCCAGGAGACCATCGTGCGCAAGACCACCCACCGACTCGCCCTCGGGCTGGCCACGGCCGCCCTCGGCCTGACCGCCGCCTGCGGTGGTGGCGGCGGCGACGACGACGCCACCGGCACCATCGAGCTCACCACGTTCGGGGAGTTCGGCTACGACGACCTCGTGAAGCAGTGGAACGAGGACAACCCCGACACCCCGGTCAAGCAGACCAAGGTCTCCAAGTGGGACGACTGGAAGAACGAGCTCAACACCATGCTCCAGGCCGGCACCGGCCTGCCCGACGTCGTGGCGGTCGAGGGCGACTTCATGCCCGCGATCGTCGCCGCGCCCGATCGCTGGGTCGACCTCGCCAGCGACGACGTGAAGGGCCGCTGGCTCGACTTTAAGGAGAAGGAGGCCACCACCGCCGACGGCGCCCTCCTGGGCTACGCGACCGACGCCGGGCCCGAGGCCATCTGCTACCGCGCCGACCTGTTCGAGAAGGCCGGCCTGCCGAGCGACCGCGAGGAGGTGGCCGCCCTGATGTCCACCTGGGACGACTACTTCGCCCTCGGCGAGAAGTTCACGAAGGCCAGCCCCGACGTCGCCTGGTACGACGCCTCCGGCTCGATCGCCCAGGCCATGCTCAACCAGGTCGAGTTCCCGTTCGAGCAGGAGGACGGCACGGTCGACGTCGACAACGCCGAGCTCAAGGAGGTCTGGGAGACCGTCACGAGCCGCTCCGACTCCCTCTCGACGCAGACGGCGCAGTGGAGCGACGACTGGAACGCCGGCTTCGCGCGCGACGGCTTCGCGACGATCCCGTGCCCAGGCTGGATGCGCAACCCCATCAAGGACAACACCGGCGACCCCGCCCCCGACGGCGTCGTGTGGGACATCGCCGACGTCTTCCCCGGCGGTGGCGGCAACTGGGGCGGCTCCTACCTCGCGGTCCCGCAGACGTCGAAGAAGCAGGACGCGGCCCGCGAGTTCGCCGCCTGGATCACGGCGCCGGAGCAGCAGCTGACGATCTTCGAGACCCTCGGCAACTTCCCGTCGCAGGTGGAGGCGCTCGAGAGCCCCGACCTGCTGTCGGTGACCGACGAGTACTTCAACGACGCGCCGGTCGGTGAGATCTTCTCCTCGCGCGCCGACGCGATCGACGTGCAGCCGTTCCACGGGCCGCTCTACTCCGACATCCTGACCAAGTTCCAGGACGCCATCAACCGGGTCGACCAGGGCACCGACCCCGACGAGTCGTGGGCCTCGTTCGTCTCGGAGGTGAAGGCGCTCCAGTGACCACGACCCTCGAGCGCCCGGTGGAGGAGCGACGTCTCCTCCGCCGGGCGCGGCGGTCCCAGTGGGACGTGCGCCTGGCGCCGTACCTCTACGTCTCGCCCTTCTTCGTCCTGTTCGGGCTCGTCGGCCTCTTCCCCCTCGTCTACACCGGCTTCCTCGCCGTGCACGACTGGGACCGGCTCGCGTACTCGCGCGGTGAGTTCGTCGGCCTCGACAACTTCCGGTTCGTCCTCGCCGACCCGGTGTTCCGCAAGTCCATGGTCAACACCTTCAGCATCTTCGTGCTGTCGACGATCCCGCAGGTCGTCATCGCGGTGCTGGTGGCCGCCCTGCTGAGCACCCGGCTGCGGGCGAGCGGGCTGTGGCGCATGAGCGTGCTGCTGCCCTTCGTGGTGGCCCCGACCGCGGCGGTCCTGATCTTCGGCAGCCTGTTCGCCGACCGCTACGGCCTCGTGAACGCCGCCCTCACCGAGCTGGGCCTCGAGCCGATCCGCTGGCACGTCGAGCGGCTGTGGAGCCACGTGGCCATCGCCGGCATGGTCAACTGGCGCTGGACCGGGTACAACGCGCTCATCTTCCTGGCCGCCATGCAGGCCATCCCGCGCGACCTCTACGAGGCGGCCGCACTCGACGGCGCCGGTCGGGTCCGCCAGTTCTTCTCCGTCACGCTTCCGCTGCTGCGCCCGACGATGATCTTCGTCATCGTCACCAGCACGATCGGCGGGCTGCAGATCTTCACCGAGCCGCGGCTCTTCGACGACACCCCGGCCCGCGAGGGCGGCCCGAGCCAGCAGTACATGACGACGACGCTCTACGTGTACGCCCGCGGGATCGAGGACCAGTTCTACGGACGTGCCTCCGCGGCCGCCTGGGTGCTGTTCCTCGTGATCGTCGCGATCGCGCTGGTCAACTTCCTCGTCGTCCGAGCAGCCACCCGAAGGAGCGAGCGATGAGCAGGCGTCCGGGCTTCGTCACCTACGGCCTGCTGGCCGCGTTCGTCATCGGCTCCGCCCTGCCGCTCTACTGGTCCGTCGTCATCGGCTCCCACACGCGGGAGCGCGCCACCTCGTTCCCGCCGCCCCTGCTGCCCGGCGGGCACTTCCTCGAGAACGCCGCACGCGTGCTCGACACCGTCGAGTTCTGGCAGGCCATGGTGAACAGCCTCGTCGTGTCCACGGCGTGCGCGACGTCCGTGGTGTTCTTCTCCACGCTCGCCGGCTACGCCTTCGCCAAGCTGCGGTTCCGCGGCAGCAACGCGCTCATGGGCTTCGTGGTGCTGACGATGGCCGTGCCGACGCAGCTGGCCATGGTGCCGCTGTTCATCCTGATGCGCGACTACGCGCTGCTCGACACGCTCGTCGCGGTGGCGCTGCCCACCTTGGTGACGGCCTTCGGCGTGTTCTTCATGCGTCAGTACCTGGTGGACGCCGTGCCCGACGAGCTGCTCGAGGCCGCCCGCATGGACGGCTGCTCGATGCTGCGCACCTTCTGGACGGTGGCGGTCCCGGCGGGGCGGCCCGCGATGGCGATCCTGTTCGTCTTCACGTTCATGACGGTCTGGACCGACTACCTGTGGCCGCTCGTCGCGCTGCAGCGCACCGAGACCCTGCAGCTGGCGCTCGACCGGCTGGCCCTGACCGGGCAGGGGCAGTCGACCGACTACGCCCTGGTGCTCGCGGGGTCGGCCATGTCGACGGTGCCCCTCCTGATCCTGTTCGTCCTCGCCGGCCGACAGCTCGTCGCCGGCATCATGCAAGGAGCCGTCAAGGGATGACCGAGACATCTTTCCCCTCCAGCTTCCTCTGGGGCGCGGCCACCGCCGCCTTCCAGATCGAGGGAGCCCACGACCAGGACGGCCGGACCCCGTCGATCTGGGACACGTTCGCGCGGGTCCCGGGAGCCGTGCTCGACGGCGACACCGGTGACGTCGCGTGCGACCACTACTACCGGGTCGAGGAGGACGTCGACATCATGGCGTCGCTCAACCTCGACGCCTATCGCTTCTCCACGTCGTGGGCACGCGTCCGGCCCGACGGCGGGGAGCCGAACCAGCGCGGTGTCGACTTCTACGCCCGGCTCGTGGACACGCTGCTCGACCGGGGCATCACCCCGTGGGTGACGCTCTACCACTGGGACCTGCCGCAGGTGCTCGAGGACGCCGGCGGCTGGACGAACCGCGACACCGTGCACCGGTTCGCCGAGTACGCCCTCACGCTGCACGACGCCCTCGGCGACCGCGTGCCCTACTGGACCACGCTGAACGAGCCGTGGTGCTCGGCCTTCCTCGGCTACACCGGCGGCCAGCACGCGCCCGGACGACAGGAGGGCGTGGCGGGCCTCGTGGCCGCGCACCACCTGATGCTCGGCCACGGCCTGGTCGTCGACGAGCTGCGCCGCCGCGGGGTCGACGGGCGCGAGGGCGGGCAGGTGGGCATCACGCTCAACCTCACCGTGCCGGAGCCCTTCGACCCGACCGAGCCGGCCGACGTGGCCGCGTCGCACCGGGTCGAGCACCTGTTCAACCGGGTGTTCCTCGACCCGATCCTGCGCGGGTCCTACGCCGAGGAGATCCACCAGCTCACCGACGGGCTGTGCTGGCGCGGTCACCCGTGGCAGTCGGCGATCCGTGACGGCGACCTCGCGCTCATCGGTGCACCGATCGACGTGCTCGGCGTGAACTACTACCACGGCGACGCGGCCTCCGGCCGTCCTCACCGCGACGCCGACCTCCTCGGCTCCCGCATCCGGCACCCCTCCCGGGAGACCACGTCGCCCTACCCCGGTGGCGAGGCGATCACCTTCCCGCGGCGGGGACTGCCCGTGACCGGTCTGGACTGGGAGGTCCAGCCCGAGGGACTCACCGACCTGCTCGTCGCGCTGAACGACGACTACGACCTGCCGGCCGTGTACGTGACCGAGAACGGCGCCGCCTACCCCGACGTCGTGGCCGACGACGGCACGGTCGACGACCCCGAGCGCCTGGCGTTCGTCGCCGGACACCTGCGGGCGGTCCACGCGGCGATCGAGAAGGGGGTCGACGTGCGCGGCTACTTCGTGTGGTCGCTGCTCGACAACTTCGAGTGGGCCTACGGCTACGACCAGCGGTTCGGCATCGTCCGCGTCGACTACGAGACCCAGCAGCGCACGCCCAAGTCGAGCGCTCTCTGGTACTCCCGCGTGGCGGCGCAGGGGATCCTCTAACGTGCGACGGGTGAGCGAGGACCTGACGGCACCCGGTGGTGCCCCGACGCTCGACGAGGTCGCCCGGCTCGCGGGCGTCTCGCGCGCCACCGCGTCGCGCGCCATCAACGGCGGTCATCGGGTGTCGCCACGGGCGCTGACCGCCGTCGAGGAGGCGGTCCGCACCCTGGGCTACCGGCCCAACCCGGCCGCGCGCAGCCTCGTGACTCGTCGCACGGACTCGGTCGCGCTCGTGGTGCCGGAGCCCGACGAGCGCGTGTTCGCGGACCCGTTCTTCGGCCACACGCTGCGCAGCGTGAACCGCGTGCTCGACGAGCGCGACCTGCAGCTCGTGCTGCTGCTCGCCCGCCCCGGCGAGGAGGGCCGCCTCCTGCGGTACCTGAGCCGACGCAACATCGACGGCGCCCTCGTCGTCTCGCACCACCGGCACGACCGGCTGGCCGAGCACCTCAGCGGCCTCGGCCTCCCGGCGGTCTTCGTGGGCCGGCCCTGGGCCGCGGTGCAGACCCTGTCGTGGGTCGACACCGACAACGTCGCGGGTGGACGGCTCGCGGCGCAGCGACTGCTCGACGGCGGTCGGCGCCGGCTCGCGACAATCGCCGGACCGGCGGACATGGCCGCGGGCGCCGACCGGCTCGCCGGGTGGTGCGAGGTCGTGGAGGGCGCCGGTCTGTCGGCCTCGGCCGTGCGGCGCGGCGACTTCACCGAGTCCGGGGGTCTTGCCGCGGGTCGCGCGCTGCTCGCCGAGCACCCCGACCTCGACGGCCTGTTCGCCGCCTCGGACCTGATGGCGGCGGGCGCCCTGCGCGCCCTCGCCGAGGCGGGTCGCAGCGTCCCCGGCGACGTCGCCGTGGTCGGCTACGACGACCTCGAGGTGGCCGAGCGGACCTCGCCGACCCTCACCACGGTGCGCAACCCGGTCGGCGAGATGGTGGAACGGGCCACCCGGCTGCTGCTCGACCAGCTCGCCGACGTCGGGGAGCGCGAGGCCGAGCAGGTCGTCTTCCCTCCCGCGTTGGTCTCCCGCGACAGCGCCTGAGCCCCTACGATGCGGGCGTGAGCACGTCCGACCAGCCAGCGTTCGACCCGAGCCTGCTCATCGACGTCGCGGCCGACTTCCTGTTCGACGGCGGACCGACCCTCACGCAGCGCGAGGTGGCGGAGCGTTCCGGCATGGACCTCGACCTCGCGAACGACCTGTGGCGCTACCTCGGCTTCCCGGAGGTCGAGGACGACAAGGTCGCGTTCACCGAGGCCGACGTCGCGGCGCTGGAGGTCACGAAGCGGCTGATCGACCTCGGGGTGCTCGAGGAGGACCGGCTGCCGCAGTTCGTCCGGTCGCTCGGGCGGACCTTCGCCCGGCTCGCCGACTGGCAGACGCGCCTCCTGCTCGGGGTCCTGCAGACCGAGGACGGGGGCCAGCCGCCGCTCGACGTGCTCGCCGAGGTGATCCCGATGGTCGAGGAGGTGCAGGGCTACGTGTGGCGGCGGCACCTGCTGGCCACTGCCTCGCGGATCGCGCTGCGCGACGTGCGGTCGGAGTCCGAGCGCCATCTCGTCGTCGGGTTCGTCGACATCGTCGGGTACACCTCGCGCAGCCGGCAGATGAGTCCTCGCGCGCTCGGTGCGATGGTCGAGTGGTTCGAGCGCGTCGTCACCGAGCTGGTCGTTCAGCACGGCGGACAGGTGATCAAGACCATCGGTGACGAGGCCCTGTTCACGGTCGACGACCCGACCGAGGCCGCGCTGCTCGCGCTCGAGCTGGTCGAGCGTGCCGAGGCCGACGAGCAGTTCCCCGACGTCCGCGTCGGGCTCGCCCACGGTCCCGTGCTCGCCCGCCTGGGCGACGTGTTCGGCTCGACGGTCAACATCGCTGCGCGGCTCACCTCGGTGGCGCGCCCGGCGCGCGTCCTCGTCGACCACGACCTCGCCGAGCTGCTCGACCACGACGACTTCCGGCTGCGCCGCACACGGCGGGTCTCGGTGAAGGGCTACGAGCACCTCGAGCCGTGGGCGCTCAAGCGTCCACGCGAGAGCTGAGCGTCCGCGCCACCGCGTTGGCGGCAGCGCGCCCGGCCCGGTTCGCCCCGATCGTCGAGGCCGACGGTCCGTAGCCGACGAGCTGCACCCGCGGGTCGGCGGTGGCCGTCGTGGACGTGGCGAGCGTGGCGCCCAGCTGGATGCCACCCCTCGGTGAGCGCAGGTGCAGCGGCGCCAGGTGGTCGACGTCGGGGCGGAAGCCGGTGGCCCAGAGGATCACGTCGACCTGTTCCGTCCGCCGCCCACGGCCCGGCACCCCCGCCGGGTCGTCGCCCCACACGGCGCCGTCCGGCTCGAGCCGGTCGAACATCGGCAGCCGCTCGTAGGCGCCGAGCCGCTCGGCCTCGGCCTCCTGCTCGCGCAGCATCAGCCCGGTCACGCTCACGACGCTGCGCGGCGGGAGCCCGGCCCGGACCCGCTCCTCGACCATCGCCACGGCCTCGCGGCCCGCCTCGGGGTCGAAGGGCTCGGTGCGCCACACGGGCGCGCGGCGGGTCACCCACAGGGTGTCCGTGACCGGCCGCAGCGCGCCGAGGAACTGGACGGCCGAGGCGCCGCCGCCGACCACCATGACGCGCCGGCCGCGGAAGTGCTCCGGGCCGGGGTAGTCGACGGTGTGCAGCTGCTCGCCTGCGAAGACCTCCTGGCCGGGGTAGCGCGGCACGAACGGCCGCCGCCAGGTCCCGGTGGCGTTCACCAGGGTCCGGGTGCGCCAGGTGCGGTCACCGGCGTGGACGACGAGGAGGTCGTCCCCCGTTCCTGGCACCGACTCGACCCGGTCGACCGCCACCGGTCGTTCGACCGGCAGGTCGTGCGCCCGCTCGTACGCGGCGAAGTAGGCGGGCACGAAGACGTTGGCCCGCTCGTGACCCTCGGCCGGGGGCACGGGCGCGTCGGGCAGGTCGGCCACGCCGTGCACGTCGGACATGGTCAGCGCGTCCCAGCGGTGCTGCCACGCACCGCCCGGCGCGTCGTCGGCGTCGAGCACGACGTGCCGCACCCCACGTCGGGCCAGGTGGTACGACGCGGAGAGGCCGGCCTGGCCTGCACCGATCACCACGCTCTCGAGGACCTCCACGTCCACGGGAACGCCTGGAAGCCCGGGTCTATGCCCGTCAGCCGTGCAGCCGGGAACCCTTGAGCGACTTGTCGACCGCGTTCTTCGGCCCGTGCACCGCGATCCCCACGAGGTCGAGCGCGTCGGTCGGCACCGCCGCGACGGCCGCGCGGTTGGCGGCGTCGTGGCCGGTCGAGAACATCTCGTGGGTGTAGACCGCGAGGGGCAGCGCTCGGGACACGACCTTCGCGTGGGCTCGAGAGAGGGTGGCGGCATCAGCGGTCAGGACGACGACGGGCTGGCGCAGCAGTGGCAGGTAGCGCTGCCCGTCGGCGTCCTCGTACGGCTCGCCGAGGAGCTCGGGGTTCGCGGCGACCCCGCTCACGAGGAAGGCGGTCACGTTGAGCTCCTGCCAGGGGAGCAGGTCGTCGCGCAGGACGACGGCGATCTTGGTGTCGAAGCGGATGTCCTCCATGGCCACCACGATCCGCCCCCGGCCCGGGCGCGGTCTTGTACGTTCCTGACATGGCCGAGCAGGTGCGGGCCTGGGCGCCGCAGGCACCCCTGGTCCGCGAGGTGTTCCACGCGACGATGACCTCGCACGCGTACCCGGCGCACACCCACGACACCTGGACGGTGCTGCTGATCGACGAGGGGTGCGTGGCGTACGACCTCGACCGGCACGCGCGCACGGCGCCGGAGCGGCACGTCAGCCTGCTGCCGCCGCACGTCACCCACGACGGTCGGTCGGCCTCGCAGGACCACGGCTTCCGCAAGCGCGTCCTCTACCTCGACGCCACCTGGTTGCCGGCGTCGGTGACCGGCCACGCCGTCGACCGTCCGGTGCTGCCCGGTGCTGCGGCCCGGGCACTCACCGAGGAGCTCCACGAGGTGCTCGCCCGACCCGAGGACACCTGGCAGGCGGAGTCGCTGCTGCTGGGCCTGCGCGACGTCGTGCTCGGCTCGGGCCGGCAGGTGATCCCCCCTGCTGCCGACGTCCCGGCCGCGCGGGCGCTGCGCGACGTGCTCGACGACCACGTCGTCGACGGGATCACGCTCGAGGAGGCCGCCGGTCTGCTCGGCCGCTCACCGGCGCACCTGGCGCGGTCGTTCCAGCGGGCCTACGGGCTGCCGCCGCACCGCTACGTCGTGGGTCGACGGGTCGACCGGGCTCGCGCGCTGCTGTTGCACGGCGTCCCCGCCGCGGACGCCGCCACCGCAGCCGGGTTCTGGGACCAGGCGCACCTCACCCGGCACTTCCGTCGGACCGTCGGCACCACGCCCGCCCGCTTCGCCAGGTCGGTCTAGACCGCGGTCTGGCGGATCAGCCTCAGGACGAGCTCGGGGTCGTCGGCCATCGGCACGTGACCGCAGCCGGGCAGGGGCTCGTGGCGGGCCTGCGGCAGGCGGGACTTCGCGACGGCTGCCTGGGCGTAGGGCAGGAGGCGGTCCTTCGTGCCCCACGCGACGGTGGTGGGGACCGGCACCTGGCTCGCGAAGCGGTACGTGACGCCTTCCCGAGCGGTGCGCTCGAAGGCCGTCGCGTGCTTGAGGGCGAGCGAGTCGCCGTAGGTGTGGTCGGCGTCGTGGCGCTCGGGTCGGGCGTAGAGGATCGCGCCGATGGCCCGCCGTCCGCGCAGGTCGGCGGCCAGGCGCTGGAGCAGTCGCGCCGGGGTGAGCAGCGCCGACAGCCGCATGAGCAGCAGCGGCACGAGCGCCTGGAACCGGTTGACGGGTCCGAAGAACCCGGCGGGGCTGAGCGCCGTCACCGACGAGACGAGGCCGCGGGAGCCGAGCTCGAGCGCGATGGCGCCGCCGAGGGAGTTGCCCACGACGTGCGGCTTCGCGACGCCCCACCGCTCGAACTGGTCGAGCATGTGCTCGCACGCGTTCTCCATCGAGTACCGGACGCCGCCGGCGAAGGCGGGGGACTCGCCGAACCCGGACAGGTCGGGGGCGATCACGTCGTAGTCGCGGGCGAGGTCGTCCAGGAGCGGGTCCCAGGCCTGGCGACGGTGGCCGATGCCGTGCAGGAGGACGAGCGGGGGAGCGCCGGGCGTGCCGCGTCGGGTGTAGGCGAGATCAGGATGCACGGCAGCATGGTGCCACATACCGACGGTATCTCGACACCCTCTCGACATCGTGACAGTAGGACTGTCACAATGGTGCTGTGACGATCAACTCCGGTTCAGGGCCCCTGCAGGGCGTGCGCGTCGTCGAGATCGTGGGCATCGGCCCCGGTCCCTTCGCGGCCATGATGCTCGCCGACCTCGGCGCCGACGTCGTCCGGGTGCACCGCCCCGGCGGCGGTGGCCTCCAGCTCACGACCCCCGAGCAGGACCTGCTCGGCCGCGGTCGCCCCTCCGTCGCGCTGGACCTCAAGGACCCCCGTGGCGTCGAGACCGTGCTGCGGCTCGTCGAGTCCGCCGACGTGCTGCTCGAGGGCTTCCGTCCCGGCGTCACCGAGCGCCTCGGCATCGGCCCCGACGCCTGCCTGGCCCGCAACCCCGCGCTCGTCTACGGCCGCATGACCGGGTGGGGCCAGGACGGACCGCTCAGCCAGACCGCGGGCCACGACATGAACTACATCGCCGTCGCCGGTGCGCTCGACCCGATCGGCCGCCGACCCGGCGACGCCCCCACGTTCCCGATGAACCTGCTCGGCGACTTCGGCGGCGGGTCCCTCTACCTGGTCGCCGGCGTGCTGGCCGCGGTGCTGCACGCGCGCAGCACGGGCGAGGGCCAGGTCGTCGACGCCGCCATCACCGACGGCACCGCCCACCTCATGACCATGGCCGTCACGATGCAGCAGTCGGGCAGCTGGGACGGGCGTCGCGGCACCAACCTGCTCGGTGGGGCCGCGCCCTTCTACGACGTCTTCGAGACCTCCGACGGGCGCTGGATGTCCGTCGGCCCCCTGGAGCCGCAGTTCTTCGCCGCGTTCACCGACCTCCTGGGAGGCGACCTGCCCGGCCAGTACGAGCTCGAGCGCTGGCCCGAGCTGCGCGACCGGATCGAGGATCGGTTCGCCGCTCGCAGCCAGGCCGAGTGGGTGGAGGTCTTCGAGGGCAGCGACGCCTGCGTGCACCCGGTGCTCCCGCTGGCCGAGGCCTACGAGCACCCGCACAACGTCGCGCGGGGCACCTACGTGGAGCACCACGGCACCACCCAGCCCGCGCCGGCCCCACGCTTCTCGCGCACCGAGGCCCGCCTCGGCTCCGCGCCCGAGGCGCCCGGCGCCAGCACACGTGACGCACTGACCGCCTGGGGCATCGACGACGTCGAGTCCCTCATCGCCGACGGCGTCGCCGTCCAGGCCTGACCGACCATCTCGCAAGCACCGAAAGAGGACCCCATGAAGCGCACCATCTTCGACGCCGACCACGAATCCTTCCGCGACACCGTCCGCACGTTCTGCGAGAAGGAGATCGCGCCGCACCACGACCAGTGGGAGAAGGACGGCATCGTCCCCCGCGAGGTCTGGGAGAAGGCCGGCGAGCTGGGCCTGCTCGGCTTCATGATGCCGGAGGAGCACGGCGGAGGCGGCATCGACGACTTCCGCTACAACGCGATCCTGTCCGAGGAGATCACCCGGGTCGGGGCGAGCGGCATCGGCTTCGTCATCCAGACCGACCTCGTGTCCGGCTACCTGCTCTCCTACGCCACCGACGAGCAGAAGGCGCGCTGGTTCCCGAAGTTCTGCAGCGGCGAGATGATCACGGCCATCGCCATGACCGAGCCGGGCACCGGCTCGGACCTGCAGGGCATCAAGACCCGCGCGGTGCTGGAGGGCGACGAGTACGTCATCAACGGCTCCAAGACCTTCATCACCAACGGCATCAACGCCGACCTCGTGCTGGTCGTCTGCCAGACCGACCCCGAGGCCGGCGCGATGGGCTTCTCGCTCATCGCGGTGGAGCGGGGCACGCCCGGCTTCGAGCGTGGTCGCAACCTCGACAAGATCGGCCTGAAGGCCCAGGACACCGCCGAGCTCTACTTCGAGAACGTGCGCGTGCCCAAGGAGAACCTCATCGGCGAGCCCGGCCAGGGCTTCATCTACCTGATGGAGAAGCTGCCCCAGGAGCGTCTCTCGATCTCCGTGGTCGCAGCCGCCGCGTGCCGCGCCGCGATCGACATGACGCTCGACTACGTCAAGGAGCGCAAGGCGTTCGGCAAGCCCGTCGGCTCCTTCCAGAACAGCCGCTTCGTGCTGGCCGAGCTGGAGACCGAGGCGAGGATCGCGCAGGTGTTCGTCGACGAGTCGATCACGCAGCACAACCGCGGCGACCTCACCGTCTCCGACGCCGCCATGGGCAAGTGGTGGACCACCGAGCTGCAGAAGAAGACCGTCGACAGGTGCCTCCAGCTGCACGGTGGCTACGGGTACATGAGCGAGTACCCGATCTCCAAGGCGTACCTCGACACCCGCATCCAGACGATCTACGGCGGCACCACCGAGATCATGAAGGAGATCATCGGGCGTTCCATGGGCCTGTGACCTTCGGCGTGCCGACGGGCACCACGCGGCCTAGGCCGCGTGGTGCCCGTCCGTCGTAGGTCACGCCTGGCGCTCGGACTCCTGCTCCTTCGCCTTCTCCCGACGGTAGGAGGGGAGGGAGGCCAGCACGCCGGCGCCGAGGATCAGCACCACGCCACCGAGCGACCACTCGGGCCCGACCTTGCCGAAGATCTCCCCGTAGGTCATCTTCGCGGCGATGAACACGAGCAGCGCGGCGAGTGCGGCCTTGAGGTGGCGCAGTCGCGCCACGAGCTCGGCCACGAGGAAGAACAGCGGCCGCAGGCCCAGCAGCGCGAACGCGTTGGCGGCGAACACGACGTAGGTGTCGGTGGTGATGCCGAGGATCGCGGGAACCGAGTCGACGGCGAAGATGATGTCGACGACGGCGATGGCCACCAGCGCGGCGCCCGCCGTGGTCAGCATGCGCTTGCCGTCGACCTTCGCGAGGAGCTTGTCGCCGTGGTCGCCCTCGGCGATCGTCATGCGGTTCTTGACGCCCTCGATCAGCTTCTCGTCACCGTCGTGGTCGTTGCGGTGACGCCACAGCCGCAGGCCCGTCCAGGCGAGCAGCGCGGCGAACGGGTACGTCAGCCAGGAGGCGGCGTCGAGCGCGGCGGCACCGACCAGGATGAAGATCAGCCGCAGCACCAGGGCGAGCACGATGCCGTACGTCAGCAGGCGCACCCGCTTCGGTGTCGGGATGGCGAAGGCGCCGAAGACGACGAGGAAGACGAACACGTTGTCCAGCGACAACGACTTCTCCACGAGGTAGCCGGCGAGGTAGGTCGTGGACTGCTCGGTGGTGCCGAACAGGTAGAGAACGCCGCCGAAGGCCAGGGCGATCGCGATCCAGACGATGCTCCAGATCGCGGCGACGCGCGGCGGCATGTCGTCGCGGGCCCGCACCAGGATCAGGTCGACGACGAGCAGGATCGCCAGGGCGGCGAACAGCAGGGTCCAGTCCAGAGGAGTGCCGAGAGGCATGAGGGAACGTCCTTCGCGGTGCAGTGTCAGGTCTGACAGGGATCGCGAAGGTTTCTCCACCCGGGAGGGCCACCTGGTGCGGATCCGGATGGCCGGACCGTGCTGACGCACTCAGGTCGACGGGATACTTCCCTTCGATGTGCACGAGTTTACCGAGTGCCGCGAAACGTCGCAGCACGAGCGGACGTGACGTCAGTCGCGGTCGTTGGCCTTGCGCCGCACGGTCCGCCGCTTCTCGTCGTCGACGGCCTCCTCGTACGCGGTGACGAGGGCCTGCACCGTCAGGGGCTTGAACCGCTCGATCATCGCGGTCATCAGCTCGGGCGGCTGGCCCGACGCCACCAGCTGCGGCCACACGGACGTGCGGAACAGCTCGGTCAGCTCGATCGCGAGCGCGCGCCCGTGCTCGGTGACCATGCGCCGCGCGGCGAGCGCGGCGTCGACGGGAAGGCCTGCGTCGAGGAACCCCATGCCGACGGCCAGGTGGGCCGGCGCGAGGCGGAACACGTCCTCGGTCGGGGTGGGCTCGACCACGCCGATGGCCACCAGGACCTCGAGGTCGTCGTCGCTCAGCTGGCGTCCGGCGCGCTTCTCGAGCATCGTCCGGTCGAGCGTCTCGGGCATCTCGGGCGTCCAGGGCGCGAGCAGCGTGCGGTGCAGCGCCACCTGCTCGGGCGTCGCGTCGGCCGGGATCTGCTCGAGGTAGCCCTCGATCGCCGCGAGCGTGAAGCCGTGCGCCTGCAGCTCCTTCACGAGCTCGAGGCGGGCCAGGTGGTCGGGGCCGTAGTAGCCGTTGCGACCCTCCCGGCGCGGCGGCGGGATCAGCCCGCGCCCGGCGTAGAACCGGACCGTGCGGACCGTCATGTCGACGCGCGTGGCGAGCTGCTCCACGCTCATCGTCTCCGTTGCCTGAGGACTCACCCGGCAGAGCGTAGTACCCGGTGTGCGAGATCGACGGATGCGAATGAGGCGTTCGTTCCACTACGGTCCCTGACATGGACAAGCTCTCGGGGAAGAACTCGGCACTGCTCATGGTGGTCGTCCTGGTGCTGGGAGGTGTGCTCTGGGCAACCGGGCTCACCGACAAGATCACCGGGGCGACGAAGGGATCGTCGTCCGAGTCGTCCTCGGGCGCGGACCGTCCGTACGACGCGATCGAGATGCGCGTCCGGAACGTGGCCGACAGCGGCACGTTCACCGCCACGGTCGTCACCACGTCCCGCTACGCGGACAAGGGGCTCGACGCGTACGGCGACGGCCGCGTCACGGTGCGGCTCTACGGGGTCGACACGCCGGGCGCCAGCTACCGCCAGGAGTGCTACGCCGAGGAGGCCAAGGAGTCCCTCGAGAAGCGACTCTCCGAGTCCTCGCAGCGCATCTGGGTCAAGCCCGGTCGTGACGACCGCCGAGGCCGCGCCCTGGCCTGGGTGTGGACGAAGGACGGCGAGCTCCTGCAGGAGAGCCAGCTGGCCGACGGTGCCGCGACCCTGCGCGACGACGCCACCTTCGCCCCGTACGAGAAGCAGGTCACCGCAGCGGAGGCCAAGGCCGAGAAGGCGAAGACGGGACTGTGGGGCGCGTGCGGGTCCTGAGCGCGGTCCTCGCGCTGCTCCTCCTCGCGGGGTGCAGCGACCCGGCGCCGACCCCGCCGACGCCCGAGCAGCGCGCCGACGCCGAGGCCGAGGTCGAGGAGCTGGCGCCGGACGCCTGGGGCCTCGGCGCGCCGATCGCCGAGGCACGTCAGGACATCTGCCAGGAGGGGCAGCAGAGCTCCAAGGTGAGTGAGGTCGACTCGGCCTGCACGCTGGGCCGGTCCTGGATCGTGCCTGCTGCCGCGTCCCGCTCCGACGTCGCCGGGGCGATCGACGACCTGAGCGACCGCCTCGCCGACGCCGGCTGCGAGAGCGCCATGCGCGGCGGTCTCGACGTGGCCGCGCGCTACTGGCGGGAGGGCGTGCAGTCGGAGCCGGGGTCGCTCCCGGGGTCGAGCTTCCGCTGCGGGTCGCGCGGCGTCGACGTCTCGACCGTGAGCCCCGAGCAGTCGAGGCCGAGGTCGATCGTCTCGGTGGGTGACCTGACCGGCGGCACCGTGGGGGAGAAGGACACGGACGACTTCGGGTCCGACGTGCGCCGCGAGGTCGAGGCCAGTGGGCAGGCGCTCCTGTGGCAGATCACGGTCACGCAGACCTACGCCGTGCGACGCTGAGCACAGCGTGACCCGCGTCACGATCCGGCAGGCCCCTAGCAACTCTGACAGTTGTGGTGTCACAATCGGCACCGAAGGTTCTACACGAAGGACACTGAGGACACTGACATGACCGAGGCATTCATCTACGACGCGATCCGCACCCCGCGCGGACGCGGCAAGAAGACCGGCTCCCTGCACGAGGTCAAGCCGATCTCGCTGCTCAACGGGCTGCTCGACGAGATCCAGACCCGCAACCCCGCCCTCGACGCCAACCAGGTCGACGACGTCGTCCTGGGCGTCGTCTCGCCCGTGGGCGACCAGGGCGCCGACATCTCCCGCACCGCGGTCCTGGCGGCCGGCTTCGGCGAGCAGGTCGCCGGCGTCCAGCTGAACCGCTTCTGCGGCTCCGGCCTCGAGTCGGTCAACCAGGCCTCGGCCCGGGTCAAGTCCGGCTGGGAGGACCTCATCGTCGCCGGCGGCGTCGAGTCCATGAGCCGCGTGCCCATGGCCTCCGACGGTGGCGCCTGGGCGATGGACCCCCGGACCGCGCTCGACACCGACTTCGTGCCCCAGGGCATCGGCGCCGACCTCATCGCGACCCTCGAGGGCTTCAGCCGCGACGACGTGGACCAGTTCGCCGCCGAGTCGCAGGCGCGCGCCGCCAAGGCGATCGCCAACGGCTACTTCGCGAACTCCGTCATCCCCGTCAAGGACGTCAACGGCATGACGATCCTCGACCACGACGAGTTCGTGCGCGAGGGAACGACGGCCGAGTCCCTCTCGGGCCTCAAGCCGTCGTTCAAGGACCTCGGCGACTTCGCCGGGTTCGACGCGGTCGCGCTCGAGAAGTACACGACGGTCGAGAAGATCAACCACGTCCACCACGCCGGCAACAGCTCCGGCATCGTCGACGGCGCCTCGCTCGTGCTGATCGGCAACGAGAACGCCGGCGAGCGTCACGGGCTCACGCCCCGCGCCCGCATCGTCTCGACCGCCGTCATCGGCTCGGAGCCGACGATCATGCTGACGGGCCCCGGCCCCGCCTGCCGCAAGGCGCTCGACAAGGCCGGCCTGTCCATCGAGGACATCGACCTGATCGAGATCAACGAGGCCTTCGCCGCGGTCGCCATGAAGCTCATGCGCGACCTCGGCGACTACCCCCACGAGCAGACCAACGTCAACGGCGGCGCGATCGCCATGGGCCACCCCCTCGGCGCCACCGGCGCGATGATCCTCGGCACGCTCGTCGACGAGCTGCACCGCCGCGAGAAGCGCTACGGCATGGCCACGCTGTGCATCGGCGGCGGCATGGGCATCGCCACCATCGTCGAGCGCGTCTGACCCCCAGGAGAGACAGATCATGACTGAAGCAGTGCGTTACGAGGTCGAGGGCGGCATCGTCAACCTCGTCATCGACGACCCCGACCAGAGCGCCAACACGATGAACGACGCCTACGCGTCGTCCATGGCCAAGGCCGTCGACCGTCTGGTCGACGACATCGCCAAGGACGCCGACGCCGTCAAGGGCGTCATCATCTCCTCGGCGAAGAAGACCTTCTTCGCCGGTGGCGACCTCAAGCTGATGACGCAGGCCACCCCGGCCGACGCGCAGAAGCTGTTCGACAACGTGGAGGGCATCAAGGCCACGCTCCGCAAGCTCGAGACCTCCGGGAAGCCCGTCGTCGCCGCCATCAACGGCGCCGCGCTCGGCGGTGGCCTGGAGATCGCGCTCGCGGCCCACCACCGCATCGCGGCCGACGTCCGGCTCGAGGTCGGCCTGCCCGAGGTGACCCTCGGCCTGCTGCCCGGCGGCGGAGGCGTGACCCGCACCGTGCGCATGTTCGGCCTGCAGGACGCGCTCATGAACATCCTGCTCCAGGGTCCGCGCATGCAGCCGGCCAAGGCCAAGGAGATCGGCCTCATCGACGAGATCGTCCCCGCCGACGAGCTGCTCTCCGCAGCGAAGGCGTGGATCGAGTCGGTCCAGGGCGACGCCGACGCGGCCACGCAGCCGTGGGACCGCCAGGGCTACCGCATGCCCGGTGGGACCCCGTCGAACCCGAAGCTGGCCGCCAACCTGCCCGCGTTCCCGGCCATGCTGCGCAAGCAGACCAAGGGCGCGCCCTACAAGGCGCCGCGCAACATCCTCGCGGCTGCCGTCGAGGGTGCGCAGGTCGACTTCGAGACCGCGAGCCGCATCGAGTCCCGCTACCTGGTGGAGCTCCTCGTCGGCCAGCAGTTCAAGAACATGACGCAGGCGTTCTTCTTCGACCTCGGCTCGATCAACGCCGGTGGCTCGCGTCCGGCGGGCGTGGAGCCCAAGAAGTTCACCAAGGTCGCCGTCATCGGCGCCGGCATGATGGGCGCGGGCATCGCCTACGTCTCGGCGCAGGCGGGCATGGAGGTCGTGCTCAAGGACGTCTCGCGCGAGGCGGCCGAGAAGGGCAAGGCCTACAGCGAGAAGCTGCTGGCCAAGAAGCTCGAGCGCGGTCGCACCACGCAGGAGAAGGTCGACGCCTTCCTCGCGCGCATCACGCCCACCGACGACTACGCCGACCTGGAGGGCTGCGACCTCGTCGTCGAGGCCGTCTTCGAGTCGGTCAAGCTCAAGCACGAGGTCTTCGGCGAGATCCAGAAGGTCGTCAAGCCCGACGCCCTGCTCGGCTCGAACACGTCGACGCTGCCCATCACCGGCCTGGCCGAGGGGGTGGAGCGTCCGCAGGACTTCATCGGCATCCACTTCTTCTCCCCGGTCGACAAGATGCCGCTCGTGGAGATCATCGCCGGTGAGCAGACCGACGACGCCGCGATCGCCGGCGCGCTGGACTACGTGCAGCAGATCCGCAAGACGCCGATCGTCGTCAACGACAGCCGCGGCTTCTTCACCAGCCGCGTCATCGGCACCTTCGTCAACGAGGGCATCGGCATGCTGTCCGAGGGCGTCGACCCGGTCTCCATCGAGCGGGCCACCACCATCGCGGGCTTCCCTGCGCCGGTGCTCCAGCTCAGCGACGAGCTCAACCTCGAGCTGATGACGAAGATCCGCAACGAGTCCAAGGCGGCCGTCGAGGCCGAGGGCGGCACGTGGGTCTCCGACCCGGGCGAGCAGATCATCGACACGATGATCGAGCTGGGCCGGCCGGGCCGCCTGAAGGGTGCGGGCTTCTACGACTACGAGGACGGCAAGCGCGTCGGCCTCTGGTCGGGCCTGCGGGAGCAGTTCCCGACGGCCGAGACGCAGCCCGACTTCGAGGACCTCAAGGAGCGTCTGACGTTCCGCATGAGCCTCGAGACGATCAAGTGCCTCGAGGAGGGCGTGCTGCGCACGGTGCCCGACGCGAACATCGGCTCCATCTTCGGCATCGGCTTCCCGGCCCTGCAGGGTGGCGCGATCCAGTACGTCAACGGCTACGAGGCTGCCGACGGATCGATCGGCGTCGAGGCGTTCACGCGTCGCGCGCAGGAGCTGGCCGCCACCTACGGCGACCGCTTCGAGCCCCCGGCGCTGCTGCTGGAGAAGGCGAAGAACGGCGAGAAGTTCGCCTGACCACACCTCGACGAGGCCCCCACGACCCTGCGGTCGTGGGGGCCTCGTCATGAGGTGACGATCCGGTGTAGGACTTGCGTGACGTAGCCACTTCCGTTGAAGTGGCCCGATGGACGTCACCGGCATCGAACGGGCCATCGACGGATTCTTCGCTCCTGCAGCGGACGTCGTCTCGAGCATCATCTTCTTCGAGCTGACGATCGGCGGGATCGCGTTCCCGCTCATCGTCTTCTGGCTCGTGGCGGGCGCACTGGTCTTCACCATCGCCTTCCGCGGCCCGCAGACGTGGGGGGTGGGACACGCGATCGAGCTGGTGCGTGGCAAGTTCGGCAGCAAGGACGACCCGGGCGAGGTCTCGCACTTCCAGGCGCTCGCGTCGGCGGTGTCCGGCACGGTGGGTCTGGGCAACATCGCCGGTGTCGCCGTCGCGGTGACCCTGGGTGGTGCAGGTGCGACCTTCTGGATGATCGTGGCGGGTCTGCTCGGCATGGCCACCAAGTTCGTGGAGTGCACGCTCGGCGTGAAGTACCGCGTGGAGCACGAGGACGGCACCGTCAGCGGTGGTCCCTTCCGCTACCTGCCCATCGCGTTCGAGCGGTTCGGTGCGGCAGTGGCCACGGTCCTGACCGGCGTCTTCGCCGTCGCGATCTTCTTCTTCGGTGCCGTCGGCGGCAACATGTTCCAGGCCAACCAGACCTACGCGCAGGCCAAGAACGTGACCGGCGGCGAGGACGGCTTCCTCGGCTCCGACGGTGCGGCGCTCGCGTTCGGCATCGTCCTCGCGCTGCTCGTCGGCCTCGTGATCATCGGCGGCATCAAGTCGATCGGCCGGGTGACCGAGAAGCTGGTGCCCGCCATGGCCATCGTCTACGTCACCGCCTGCCTCGTGGTGATCGGCGCGAACATCACCAACCTGCCCGACGCGTTCGGCCAGATCATCGGCGGTGCGTTCTCGCCCGAGGGCGTGACCGGCGGTGTCGTCGGCGTGCTGATCATCGGCTTCCAGCGTGCGGCGTTCTCGAACGAGGCCGGCGTCGGCTCGGCGCCCATCGCCCACTCGGCGGTCAAGACGAGCCGTCCGGCGAGCGAGGGCTTCGTGGCGCTCCTGGAGCCGTTCATCGACACCGTGATCATCTGCACCATGACCGCGCTCGTCATCGTCATCGCCGAGCCGCAGAGCTGGCTCGACGGCAAGGCCGCGGTGGCCGCCGGCGACTCGCCGAACCCCGACGGCGTGGTGCTCACGTCGGACGCGTTCGAGACGGTCGTTCCGTGGTTCCCGTACGTGCTGGCGATCGCGGTGGCGTTGTTCGCCTTCTCGACCCTCATCACGTGGGCCTACTACACGCAGAAGGCCTGGACGCACCTGTTCGGCCGCTCGCAGCTCACCGAGCGACTCTTCCAGGTGATCTTCTGCGTGTTCACCGTGTTCGGCTCCGTCGTCACGCTCAGCGACGTGATCACGCTCGCGGACTCGATGCTGTTCCTCTGTGCACTCGTCAACATCTTCGGCCTCTACCTGCTCCTGCCGGTGGTGCGCCGGGAGGTGCGCGAGTACTGGGCGGACAAGAAGGCCGACCGGCTGGTGCGCGCCGACTCCTGAGTCGACGCGTTCCGGGACGGGGCCCGGGACGTGACGGCTCTCACGTCGCTTGTAGAGATGAGGCTTGCCTAAGTTAGTGTGTCCTTCGGAATCGTCCCCGAAAGGACTCCCGATGACCCTGCGCCCCCCCATCGTCCTGGCCGCCGCGGCCGCCCTCGTGCTCGCCGGCTGCGGCATGACCACCGAGAGCGGGGAGGCGTCGGGCGAGAACGCCTGGACCTACACCTCCGGCGACGGCAAGACCTACACCGCGGAGAAGATGCCCAAGCGGATCATCGCGCAGGGTGAGGCCGCCGCCGCGCTCATCGCACACGGCATCGAGCCGGTCGGCATCTTCATCAACCAGCCGCTCGAGGACACGAAGGCGCTCGAGGGCGTCGACGTGTCGGGCATCCCGATCCTCGGCGAGACCTGGGGCACGATCGACGCCGAGAAGGCCGCGGCGCTGAAGCCCGACCTCATCGTCACCACCTACTGGAGCACCGAGAAGGCATACGGCGGCTTCGAGGACGGGGTCAAGGAGAGCAGCAAGAAGGTCGGCAAGCTCGCCCAGGTCGTCGGGCCCACCGCCGACCAGTCGGTCGAGGAGATGCTCGACGGCTTCGAGGAGCTCTCCGAGTCCCTGGGCGCCGACCTCGACTCCGAGCAGATCGCCACCGACAAGGCCACGTTCGAGGCGGCGCGCGACCGGTTCAAGGACACCGTGGCGAAGGCCGAGGGCCTGTCCGTCCTCGGCGTCTCGCCCGCCGACGACCTGCTCTACGTCGCGGTGCCGAAGCACTCCGCCGAGCTGGCCGACTTCAGCCGCTACGGGCTCGACATCACCGTGCCGGACTCCCCGGACCCGGACTTCCCGTACTGGGAGAACCTGTCGTGGGAGAACGCCGACAAGTACCAGCCCGACCTCATCCTCATGGACGACCGCACCTACGACCAGGCCATGAAGATCGTCGCGAAGCAGCCCACGTGGACGAAGGTCAAGGCTGCCGAGGCCGGGGCGGTCACCCCGTGGCCCGCCTTCTGGATCAGCACGTACCGCGCCTACGCCGAGCAGCTCGACATCCTCAGCGACGTGGTCGAGAAGGCCGACCCGGACCTCACGTGAGCACCACGCTCCAGCGCTCGACGTCGACCGAGGCGCCCGCGCCCCGGCACCGGTCGGCGGCGGGCCTCGGCGTGGGCGTGCTCGTGCTGCTCGGGGTGCTCGCGGTCGTCACGTTCGTCAGCATCACCATCGGGGCACGCGGCGTGGGTCTGGGCACGATCTGGACGGCCTTCACCGACTACGACCGGGCGTCGGCCGAGCAGACGGTCATCCGCGAGCTGCGGGTTCCGCGCACCCTGCTCGGCCTGCTCGTCGGGGCGGCCCTCGGCCTGGCGGGTGCGCTGCTGCAGGGCGTCACGCGCAACCCCCTCGCCGACCCCGGGATCATGGGCATCAACATGGGTGCGGCCACCGGCATCGTCGTGGCCGTCATGGTCCTCGACGGCATCAGCCAGTCCGCGTCGGTGTGGGTGGGCTTCGCGGGGGCCGGCATCGCCACCGTGGTGGTCTACGGCGTCGCGTCCTTCGGCCGCGAGGGAGCCACGCCGGTGAAGCTCGCGCTCGCCGGCGCCGCCGTGAGTGCCGCGCTCTACTCCGTCACCACCGGCATCACCATGACCGACGTCGGCGCGCTCAACGAGCTGCGCTTCTGGCAGGTCGGCTCGCTCAGCGGCCGGTACCTGCCGGTGCTCGAGCAGACCTACCCGTTCCTGGTGGCCGGCATCGTCGTGGCGATGCTGCTGGGTCGCGCCCTCAACGGACTGGCGCTCGGCGACGACCTGGCCGTGGCCCTCGGCCAGCGGGTGCGCCTGACGCGGGTGGTCATCTTCGTCACGGTCGCCCTGCTGGGCGGCGCCGCCACCGCTGCCTGCGGACCGATCGTGTTCGTCGGGCTGATCGTCCCGCACGTGGCCCGGGCGATCTGCGGACCCGACTACCGCTGGATCCTGCCCTACACCCTGCTGCTGAGCCCGGTGATCCTGCTGTCGGCCGACGTGCTCGGACGGGTGCTGGTGAGCCCCAGCGAGCTCCAGGTCGGCGTCGTGCTCGGGGTGCTCGGTGCGCCCGCGTTCATCGCGCTCGTCCGCTACAAGAACCTGGCCCAGCTGTGAGCGCCGCGACCACGCCCCTGCGCGACGCGGTCCGCGCGCAGCGCCGCGGCCACCGAGCCCGCACGACGGCCATCACCGCAGGTCTCGCGGCGCTGGCGTTCGCGCTGTTCGTGGCCACCATGATGATCGGCACCTTCCGGCTCACTGCCTGGGAGGTGGTCGGGAGCGTCTTCCGGCTCACGGACGACCCGAGCGTCGACTTCATCGTGCTCGACCTGCGCCTGCCCACGGCCGCCACGGCGGTGGGCGTGGGCCTCGCGCTCGGTGTCGCGGGCCTCGTCTTCCAGCGGCTGCTCGCCAACCCGCTGGCCTCGCCCGACTTCGTGGGCATCTCCGGTGGCGCCAGCCTGTTCGCCGTCTCGACGATCCTGTTCTCCACGTGGGGTGCGGTCGCGACGTCGGGCATGGCACTGCTCGGGGCCGTGCTCGCCGCCGTCGCGGTGTACCTGCTGGCCTGGCGCGACGGCATCACCGGCTACCGGTTCATCCTCATCGGCATCGGCCTGTCCGAGCTGTTCGTGGCGCTCACCGGCTACGTGATCGCGAAGGCCGAGCTGAGCGACGCGCGCGAGGCGATGACCTGGCTCGTGGGCTCGGTCGGCTCGGCCGGCCCGTTCGAGCTGCGCGCGCTGCTGATCGGCGTCGCGGTGCTGCTGCCGGTCGTGCTCGTGCTGTCGCGGCGGCTCGGCGCGCTCGAGCTCGGCGACGACGCGGCGTCCGCGCTCGGCGTGAGCGTGGAGCGATCGCGGCTCGTCCTCCTCGCGCTGTCGGTCGTGCTCGTGGCGCTCGCCACCGCCGCGGCCGGCCCCGTCGCCTTCGTGGCGCTCATCTCCGGACCGATCGCGATCCGGCTCGTCGGCAACGCCGCCAGCCTGCCGGCGGCCGCCTTCGTCGGTGCCGTCATCGTGCTCCTGGCCGACCTCGTCGCGCAGCACGCCCTGCCCGTCGCCCTGCCCACCGGGGTGATCACCGGCGCCGTCGGCGCCCCCTACCTCATCTGGCTGCTCGCCACCGTCAACCGGGAAGGACGCGGAGGATGACCACCACCAGCACCGGCCGCACCCATGACCCCCGCACCCATGAGCTGAGAGCGCAGGACCTCACGCTCGGGTACGCCGAGACCGATGTCGTGTCCCGCCTGGACGTGGAGATCCCGCCCGGCCGGATCACCGTCATCGTCGGCGCCAACGCGTGCGGCAAGTCGACGCTGCTGCGGGGCCTCGCCCGGCTGCTCAAGCCGCGCCACGGCACCGTCCTGCTCGACGGGACGTCGTTGCACGAGCAGCGCTCCGCCGACGTCGCCCGCATCGTCGGCCTGCTGCCGCAGACGCCCGTCGCGCCCGACGGCATCACGGTGGCCGACCTGGTGGGTCGTGGCCGCTACCCGCACCAGGGATGGTTCCGCCGCTGGAGCCCGGAGGACGACACAGCCGTCGCCGAGGCGCTGGAGGCCACCGGCACGGCCGACCTCGCCGACCGCCCGATCACGGGGCTGTCGGGCGGCCAGCGCCAGCGCGTCTGGGTGGCCATGGCACTCGCGCAGGACACCGACCTGCTGCTCCTCGACGAGCCCACCACCTACCTCGACATCAACCACCAGGTGGAGCTGCTCGACCTGCTCACCGACCTCAACCGCGAGCACGGCAAGACCATCGCGATGGTGCTGCACGACCTCAACCTCGCGTTCCGCTACGCCGACCACATCATCGCCATGAAGCACGGCGAGATCGTCGTGGAGGGCAGCCCGTCCGACGTCATCGACGCGGCCGTGGTGGAGGACGTGTTCGGGCTCGCCTGCCAGGTGGTGCCCGACCCCGTGAGCGGCACGCCGCTCGTCGTGCCGCGCAGCCGTCACCACGTCGGCGGGCTCACGTCCGAGGCGGAGTCACCGGCCGCCGTCTGAGTCGGTCGACGTTCGTCCAGGGCTCATGGCACGTTCACGACCGCGCCCTAGCGTGCGAGCCATGGCCGGACTACGCGAACGCCTCGCCCGTCGGATCTGGACGCCACCGCCCCCACCGAAGCCGCCGCGCGACCCCGAGCTGGTCGCGCTCGACCGGCTGCGCGACGCGTGGAAGGACGGGCCCGTCCGTGACGACCGGATCAACGAGCACCTCGCGCTCGTGCTCGACAAGTCCGGCGTCCCCGGCGGGCGCGTGCTCGAGATCGGCGGCCGAGGGCACCCGCGTCACCGGGTGTTCGACGCCGACCGCTTCGAGTACCTCAACCTCGACCTCGCCGAGACCGGCCCGGGCGTCATCATCGGCGACATCACGCACTGCCCCGAGATCCCCGACGCCACCTTCGACGTGGTGCTCAGCGTCGACGTCTTCGAGCACATCGACCGGCCGTGGCTCGCGGGCGAGGAGATCGTGCGGATCCTCCGGCCCGGGGGCCTCGTGTACACCTCGACGCTGTTCAGCTGGCGCTACCACCCGTGCCCGATCGACTACTGGCGCTACACGCCCGAGGCGCTCGCGTTCCTGATGCGCGGCACCGACACGATCGACCAGGGCTTCGACGCGACCGAGCGACGTCGCGACGTGCGCAAGAAGGCCGCGGAGGACCCGATGCCCTTCGACGCGCTCGGCGGCTGGCGCGAGAACGTGCGCGTCTTCCACGCCGGGGTGAAGCCGAGGCCCCGGCCGGCCTAGTGGTCACCGGTCAGCACGTTGACCACTGCCGGCGCCTCGAGCCCTGACGAGGACACTTGCACCATGACCACCGTGGTGAGTGTCGCCCACACCGGAATCACTGTTCGCTCGCTCGAGACGGCTGCGGCGTTCTGGGTGGGGGCCCTGGGCGCCGAGGTGGAGCGCCGGTTCGTCCTGGACGGTGCCTTCGCCGCCGACGTGACCGGTGTGGCTGGAGCTCGAATCAGCGCAGCGGTGCTCGTGCTGGGCGGTCACCGGATCGAGCTGCTGGAGTATCTCGAGCCGGCGGGCCGACAGCACCTGGAGCCGAGGCCCAACGATCTCGGTTCCTGGCACCTCGCGCTCGATGTCACTGATCTCGACCTCACCGTCGCGCGGTGTGGTGAGCACGGGTGGCGACTGGCGGGAGCCATCGGGACGATGACGACGGGTCCTCGAGCCGGAACACGGTTCGCCTACCTGCACGACCGCGACGGCGCGACATTGGAGCTGATCCAGCGGGTCGCACGCACGCCCTGAGCGTGGTTCGACCCGCTGCCTCCAGACGTGTCGACCGGTGAGACTAGTCGGCCTTGCCGGCTGCCTCGTCACGACCCAGGCGTGAGTGCGTGCGGCCGTACACGAAGTAGAGGACGACGCCCAGCACCATCCACACGAGGAACCGCAGCCAGGTCTCGACCGACAGGTTCACCATGAGCCAGACGCACGCGGCGATCGCGAGGATCGGCACGAGCGGGACGCCCGGGACGCGGAAGGAGCGGTCGAGGTCGGGCCGGGTGCGGCGCAGCACGATGACGCCCGCCGAGACCACCACGAACGCGAACAGCGTGCCGATGCTCACCAGCTTGCTCAGCTCCGACAGCGGGACGAAGCCGGCCAGCACGGCCACGAACGCGCCGGTGATGATCGTGATCTTGTAGGGGGTGCCGAAGCGCGGGTGCACCTTCGCGAGGCCCTGGGGCAGGAGACCGTCGCGCGACATGGCGAACAGCACGCGGGCCTGGCCGAGCATGAGCACCAGCACCACGGTCGTGAGCCCGGCCACCGCGCCGACGGAGATGATCTTGCTCGCCCACTCCAGGCCGTTGGCCGAGAACGCCTCGGCCAGCGGTGCGGCGGTGTTCATCCGGTCGTCGCTGTACTTGAGCATGCCGGTGACGACGAACGCGACGGCCGCGTAGAGCACGGTGACGATCGCGAGCGAGCCCAGGATGCCGCGCGGCATGTCGCGCTGCGGGTTGCGGGTCTCCTCGGCCGACGTCGCGACGATGTCGAAGCCGATGAACGCGAAGAACACCACGGAGGCGGCGGCGATGATGCCGTAGATGCCGAACACGGTCGGCTCGACGCCGAAGATCGTCTGCAGGAGCGTGGAGTCCAGCCCCGACTCGCCCGAGCTGGGCTTCGACGGCGGCACGAACGGCGTGAGGTTGGAGGCCTTGATGAAGAACAGGCCGGCGACGACCACGAACAGCACCACGGCGACCTTCACCACGACGAGCACGCTCGTGAACCGACCGGAGAGCTTGGTGCCGAGCACGCCCAGAGCGGTGAGGGCGACGACGATGGCGATGGCACCGAAGTCGGGACGGGCCGCGTCACCGGCGAGCCACGTCGGCAGGTCGAGGAGCGACTGGAGGTAGGCCGACCAGCCGCGGGCCACGACCGCCGCGCCCAGCGCCAGCTCGAGCACGAGGTCCCACCCGATGATCCAGGCGATCAGCTCGCCCAGCGTCGCGTAGGAGAACGTGTACGCGCTGCCCGCGACGGGCACGGTCGACGCGAACTCGGCGTAGCAGACCGCCGCGAGAGCGCAGGCGATGCCGGCGAGGACGAAGGAGATGACGATCGCGGGACCGGCACTCCGGTAGGCCTCCTGGCCGGTCAGCACGAAGATGCCGGTGCCGATCATGACCCCGACGCCGAAGACCGTGAGGTCCCAGGCGGAGAGGTCCTTCCTCAGCCGATGGTCGGGCTCGTCGGTCTCGGCGATGGACCGCTCGACGGACTTGGTGCGGAAGAGGCTCACCGGGTGATCCTGCACCCGACGATTGCGGCGCGCAACCGTGCCGGTGGGGTCAGGCGGTCCTCGCCGCGTCGAGCTGCTCCGCGGCCTTGGCGATGTTGCGCTGCATGGAGCCGAAGATGATGCCGTGGAAGGGCAGGATCGCCCACCAGTAGGCGTGCCCGAGGAGACCGCGGGGGTGGAAGAGCGCGCGGTGGTGGAACGTCGTGCTCCCACCCTCGGTCGAGCCCACCTGCAGCTCCAGCCAGGCCAGCCCCGGCACCCTCATCTCCGCCCGTAGGCGCAGGAAGGAATGGTCGTCGGTGGCCTCGACGCGCCAGAAGTCGAGGGCGTCGCCGACCACGAGGTCCTTGTCGTTGCGCCGGCCGCGACGCAGCCCGGGCCCGCCGACGAGACGGTCCAGGATGCCGCGCACCCACCAGGCGAGCGCCCAGGAGTACCAGCCGTTGCGTCCGCCGATGCCCTCGATGATCGTCCAGAGCGACTGGGGGGAGGCGTCGACCTCGCGCGTGCGCTCGTCCTTGTACAGGGAGCCGCCCGCCCAGTCCGGGTCGGACGGCAACGGCTCCGACGGCGCACCGGCGGTCGCCGCCGACGACCAGCGGGTGGGGACGTCGAGGTTCTGGATCTTGGTGAGCGCGAGCTCGACGGCACGGTCGAAGCCGATGAGACCCTCGGGCGGGTCGGGCACGTACTGCTCGATGTCCTTCTCGCTCGCGACGACGGTGTTCTTGAGCGACTCGACGAGCGGACGGGCGATGCTCGCGGGCACGGGGGTGATGATGCCGACCCAGTGGCTCGACAGGCCGGGCGACAGGATCGGGACGGGGAGCACCCGCCGCTTCGGCAGCCCCGCGACGGCGGCGTAGCGCTGCATCATCTCGAAGTAGGTGAGGATGTCGGGTCCACCGATGTCGAAGGCGCGGTTCACGTCGGCGGGCATGTCGGCGCTGCCGACGAGGTAGCGGAGCACGTCGCGGATGGCGATGGGCTGGATGCGGGTGTGCACCCACTTCGGCGTCACCATCACGGGCAGCCGCTCGGTGAGGTAGCGGAGCATCTCGAACGACGCCGAGCCCGAGCCGATGACGATGCCGGCCTGCAGCACGGTCGTCGGCACGCCCGACGCGAGCAGCACCTCGCCCACCTTCTTGCGCGACGCCAGGTGCTCGGACAGCTGCTCGTCCTCGGGGTCCATGCCGCCCAGGTAGACGATGCGGCTCACGCCCGCGGCGGCGGCCTCGTCGGCGAAGCTCTGGGCGATGCGGCGCTCGGTCTCGGCGAAGTCGTCGCCCGAGCCGATGGAGTGCAGCAGGTAGTAGAGGACGTCCACGCCGTCGAGGGCGCGGCGCACGTCCTCGGGCTCCGTGGCGTCGCCCTGGGCGACGTCGACCCGCTCGGACCACGCGTGGGCGCGCGCCTTGGTCTCGTCGCGGACGAGGACGCGCACGTCGTGCCCGGCGTCGAGGAGCTGGGGGACGAGGCGGCCGCCGACGTAGCCGGTGGCACCGGTGACCAGGGAGAGCGTCATGTCCCCATCGTCGGGGACCCCGCGCGCCGGGGCATCCCGAGCGGGTCGAGGTCACACCGGTGTATCCGGTGGTGTCAGCCGGCCCGGTGCAGCTGCTCGACGTCGTCGTAGGCGAACCGGTTGGGGAACTCCAGCGGCGTGGTGGGCCGCCCGGAGGGCTCGGCACGCTCGGGGTGCTCGACGTCGGCACTGCACACCCGGTTGCCGCAGTCGTTGCGGCGCACGAGCCGGTCGCCCACGACCGACCCGAGGTAGTGACCGCGCGCGTCGACGACGTCGGTGCCCTCCCAGGGCATCCAGCCGATCCAGCGTCCGGCCGTGTCGAACACGTGCTCGTCGTCCCAGGCGCGTCGGAACGCGATGACGTCTCCGTCGAGGTCGTACAGGTACACGCTCATGTGGTCAGGCTCCCGAGATGGTGCTGGTCTTCTCCCCTCCTTGACGGTATGACGACACGATGATGACGCGGTGAGAACGCACCAAGATGATCCCGATGGACTAGTCAGTCCTGGCCAGCGCACGCTCGACGGTCGTCTCGACGTGGATCCGGGTGGTCGCGAAGACCGGCACCGGACTGTCGTCGGCCGAGACGAGCAGCTCGATCTCGGTGCAGCCGAGGACGATCCCCTCCGCGCCGTCGGCCACCAGTCGGCCGATCACGTCGGCGTACGCGGAACGTGAGGTCTCGCTGACGATCCCGCGCACGAGCTCGTCGTAGATCACCCGGTGCACGGTCGCGCGGTCGTCGGCGCCGGGCACCAGGACCTCGATGCCGTGCCGTGCGAGGCGCTCGCGGTAGAAGTCCTGCTCCATCGTGAAGGCGGTGCCGAGCAGGCCGACCCGGCCCAGTCCGGCGTGCCGCACCCGTTCGGCGGCCGCGTCGGCGATGTGCAGCACGGGCACCTTCACGGCGGCCTCGACGACGTCGACGACCTTGTGCATGGTGTTGGTGCAGAGCAGCAGCAGCTCTGCACCCGCCCGCTCCAGCCGCTGCGCTCGGTCGGCGAGGAGCGCGCCGGCCTCCTCCCAGCGGTCCGTGGACTGGAGGGTCTCGACGTCGGCGAAGTCGAGCGAGTCGAGCAGGACGCGGGCGGAGTGCACGCCCCCGAGCCGCTCGCGGACGAGCACGTTGGCGAGCCGGTAGTACTCCGCCGTCGACTCCCAGCTCATCCCGCCGAGCATCCCGATCGTGCGCATCACGTCCTCGTTCCCGGGGCTCCCACCCCTGTTGCAGGATGGTCCCATGAGTGATGCGTCCGCGACCGAACAGCACCGTCAGGTGGGCCTGGAACGACTCGACCGCGGCCGCTACCGCGTCACCAACGCCCGGGGCGGGCAGATGGTGATCGGCGACGGCTCCGGCGACGACTTCACGCCCGTCGAGTTGCTGCTGGCCGCGATCGCGGGCTGCACGGCCATCGACGTCGACCTCGTCACCACCAAGCGGACCGAGCCGGAGCGGTTCGCGGTGACGGCCTCGGGCGAGAAGGTCCGCGACGACGACGGCAACCGGATGGACGACCTGCAGGTGCGCTTCGACGTGGCGTTCGGCGAGGACGAGGAGGGCGCGAAGGCGGCCGGCCGGCTCTCCGACGCGATCGCCAAGTCCCACGACCGGCTCTGCACGGTGAGCCGCACGGTCGAGCTGGGCACGCCCGTCGACACGCAGTAGGTCAGCGCAGGCCGTACCAGGTGGCGGTGGCAGCGGCGGCGAACAGCAGCAGCGCGGCCGGCACCACCACCCACGTCGGCCAGCCCGGCCGACGACGCGGGCGGTGCCCCGACGTCACCCGCTCCAGCTCGACGGCGAGCGCCTCGGCCGACGCGTGCCGGTGGTCCGGGTCGCGTGACAGGGCGCGGTCCAGCACGGCGTCGAGCCGCGACAGCAAGGGGGAGGCGGCCGCGCCGCGGGTCCGGGCGAGACCACGGGGCCGTTCGCCCTCGGAGCGTCGCAGGACGGCGGCGGCGTCGGGCACGTCGAAGGGGAGCGCACCCGTGACGAGGACGAAGGTCACGACCGCGAGCGCGTACACGTCGGTGCGGGCGTCGATGCGTCCGCCCGACGCCTGCTCCGGCGCCATGTACGCCGGCGTCCCGGTGGTCACGGTGAACCCGGTGGCCTCCGCCAGCCGCTTCACGCTGCCGAGGTCGGCCACCAGCACGCGGCCGTCGTCGGCGACCAGGAGGTTGCCCGGCTTCACGTCCCGATGCACCACACCCGCCGCGTGCAGCACGTGCACCGCCCGGCACCCCTCGACGGCCAGGCGCACCGCTTCAGCCGGCGCGAGCGACCCGTCGGCCACCGCGTCGAGCGACCCGCCCCCGGCGAAGTCCATGACGAAGTAGGGCCGGTCGGTCCCGTCGAACGTCTCGGTGCCGATGTCGTGCACCCGCACGACGCGGGAGCTCTCGAGCCGTCGCAGCAGACGCGCCTCGGCCAGGAAGCGTTCGCGCACGTCGGCGTGGTGGGCCCAGTTCTCCGCCAGCACCTTCACCGCCACCGGCACCTCGAGCTCGGTGTCGTAGCCCCGCCACACCGTGGCGAACGCGCCCGACCCCTGGACCGCGTCGAGCCGGTACCTCCCGATCTGCCTCATCACGGGACAGTATGGTCGCTGGCGTGGCCCCCGGCGGTGAGCCCGGCGGGGGTGCCGGGCCGTGGACGGCAGACGAGCAAGGGGGATCCATGGAGGACGACCAGCTGCTCGAGCTCGTGGCGCGGGCCCAGGCCGGCGACGCCGACGCCATGGAGGACCTGCTCGCGCACCTGCGTCCGCTCGTGCTCCGGCGCTGCTCGAAGTTCCTGCCGTACTCCGGCGACGCCGAGGAGGCCGCGCAGGAGGCGCTCCTCGTGGTGGCGCAGAAGCTCCACACCTTCGCCGGCCGCGGCTCGTTCGTCGGGTGGGTCACCGTCGTCGCGTCCAACACGGCGCGCCAGGCCTACCGCTCCATGCGGCGTCGCTTCGACGAGGGCTCCACCGACCTCGTGCCCGACGCGCCCGACCCTCGCACGACGAGCGTCATCGCAGGCACGCGGCTCGACCTGCTCGACGCCCTGGAGCACCTCGAGCGCGAGCACCCGTCCGCCGTCGATGCGTTCGTGCTGCGCGACCTCGGGACGCTCCCCTACGACGAGGTCGCCGCCCTCACCGACGCGCCGCTCGGCACGGTCAAGGCACGCATCCACACCGCCCGCCGCTACCTGCGCGAGCGGCTCGGCCAGGACCCACCGCCCGGTCCGGACAACCTTTCGGTTCCGGACGGCATCTGATGGTGCAGATCCCCTCACCGAAGGACGCACGCTCATGATGCAGACCAAGCTCGCTCTCTCGCTGCTCGCCGGAGCCGTGGTGCTGGGTGTCACCACCGGGGCGGTCGCCGCGGCCGTCGGTGGCGACGACACCGCCGGGCGCGACACGCCACGCGCGTCGGCCTCCCCGACTCCGTCGCCGACGGCGGAGGAGAAGAAGGAGGAGACCGAGCCTGCCGCGGCAGCGCCGACCGTCGAGTCAGGCGGGGGCGATCAGGGGGTGCCCGAGGCAGGTCCGGGTCTGCTGCCGCCGTCGGACCTCCTCATCACCCCCGGTGCGGTCGGTCCGGTGAGGGCGGGCATGACGAAGGCGCAGGCGCTCGCCACCGGCTACTTCGTGGCCGACGTCCCCGCGCCCGTCGACGGCTGTCCCGTGCGCCCCCTCACGTGGCGCGACGAGTACGTGAACACCGTCGACCTGCAGACCGCCGAGAACGGCGACGTCCTGTCGGTCGGCGTCCGCCAGCCCGGCCCCCACACGCGGTCCGGCTTCGGTGTCGGCACCACGTGGGCCCAGCTGAGGTCCGTCGCGAGCGACCCGCAGGATGCCGGCTACGGCCAGACCGGCGTGTTCGTGCGCGAGAGCAACGACGCGAGCTGGATCGGCTTCCTGTTCGACACGACGCCCGACCAGCTGGCCGACGACGACCGCGTGACGTTCGTCGAGGTCACCAAGGGCGGGCAGCCCGGCCTCGTGCGCGACGGCTGCTGAACCGGATCGTCCGCCGACGGGCTACAGACGCTTGGCGGGGTCGTGCGGGCCCTTCGGCTCCACCCAGAAGTCGAGCGCCAGGTCCTCCTCGCGACCGCCGTTCAGGTAGATCGACAGGTCGGTGACGCCCTCGGCCTCGAGGACCTCGTCGTCGATGAAGAAGTTCCCCGTGCACTCCCGGCTGGGTCGCGTGAGGATCGCGTGGGCGGCGTCGGCCATGATCGCCGGCGTGCGGGAGCTGGTCTCCAGCCCGGCGCCCACCACGTTGCGCACCGCGGCGGTGTCGATCGCCGTGCGTGGCCACAGCGAGTTGCATGCGACGCCGTCCTCGCGCAGCTCCTCGGCCAGGCCCAGGGTCACGAGGCTCATGGCGTACTTGGCGATCGCGTAGGCGGTGAACGTGCCGAACCACTTCGGGTCGAGGCTGATCGGCGGGCTGAGCGTGAGCACGTGGGGGTTCGCCGACGCACGCAGGTGGGGGATGCACAGCTTGGACAGCAGGAACGAGCCGCGTGCGTTGATCTGCGTCATGAGGTCGTACTTCTTCATCGAGATGTCCTCGGTGCGGGACAGGTCGATCGCGCTGGCGTTGTTGACGACCAAGTCGATGCCGCCGAACGTCTCCACGGCCCGGGCCACGGCGTCCTCGACGAAGGCGTCGTCGCGGATGTCACCCACGAGCGGCAGCGCACGGCCGCCGGCCTCCTCGATGGCGGCGGCAGCGGTGTGGATCGTCCCGGGCAGCTTGGGGTGCGGCTCGGACGTCTTCGCGAGCAGCACCACGTTCGCGCCGTCGCGGGCGGCGCGCACCGCGATGGCCTCCCCGATGCCTCGGCTGCCTCCGGACATGATCATCGTCGTTCCGGCCAGGCTCATCGGGGGTCCTCTCGTCGTGGACGTGCGTCCTCGCTATCGTGCTGGGGACGACAAGAACAGTCAAGGTTGATTGTTTCTCTGGAGGTGGCGGCACCGATGGCGCAGGACGTACCGGCCTGGTTCACGGCCGCCCTGGCGGAGCAGCCCGAGCACGCCACGGTCGACGTCGACGGCGTGCGCATCACCTACCGGGCGTGGGGCCCGGTCGACGAGCCCGTCACGGTGCTCGTGCACGGCGGCGCCGCGCACGCGGGCTGGTGGGACCACGTCGGGCCGCTGCTCGACGGACGCGTCGTCGCCCTGGACCTGAGCGGGCACGGGGACAGCGACCACCGCGACGTCTACGCGCTCGAGACCTGGGCGGCCGAGGTCATGGCCGTCGCGCGGGCGCAGGGCAGCACCCGTCCCCCTGCCGTCGTCGGCCACAGCATGGGCGGGTTCGTGGCCCTCACCACCGCCCGGGACCACGGCGCCGCACTGGCCGGGGCCGTCGCAATCGACTCGCCGGTCCGCGAGATGTCGAGCGAGGCGCGAGCGTGGATCGCCTCGCACGGCGTCATCCCCGCCCCGAAGCTGCACCCCGATCGTGAGGCGATCCTCGCCCGGTTCCGCACGCTCCCGGCCGACGACGCCACGCTCGACTACGTGCACCGCCACATCGCCGAGGGATCCGTGCGTGAGGTCCCGGCGTCCGACGGGGAGCCCGGGGGGTGGCGCTGGAAGTTCGACCCACGCATCTTCCTGCGGTCGCGCATGGAGCCCGAGGAGCTCGCCGAGGCGGCCTGCCCGGTGGCGCTCCTGCGCGGAGACCGCGGCATGGCCACGTCGGACATCACCGACGCCGTCGCCGAACGGCTCGGCGGGCACGTGCCGGTGACGGTCGTGCGAGACTCCGGGCACCACGTGATGCTCGACCAGCCGCTGGCGCTCACCGCCGCCGTGCAGGCCATCATCGGAGAATGGAGACGCCCGTGACGAGCGACCCGACCAGCACCGAGCTGCTGCTCGACACCACCGAGGGCATCCTCTCGATCACCTTCAACCGGCCCGACGTCATGAACGCGCTCGACGGTGCCATGCTCGAGCGGGCCGCCGAGGCCGTCGAGACCACCGACGCCCGCGTCGTCGTGGTGACCGGCGCGGGCCGTGCCTTCAGCGCCGGAGCGGACCTGCGTCGGCTCGAGCGGGGCGGCACGCACGAGAACGGCAACCGGCTCGTGCGCGCACTGGTCTCGACGGACCGCCCGGTCGTGGCCGCGGTGAACGGCCCCGCCGCCGGCATCGCGATGTCGGTGGCGCTGGCTGCCGACGTGACCGTCGCCCACGAGTCGGCCTACTTCCTGCAGGCGTTCGTCAACATCGGCCTCATGCCCGACGGCGGGGCGACCGAGCTGCTCGCCGCGTCGGTGGGTCGGGCCCGGGCCAACCGCCTCTCGCTGCTGGGCGAGCGGCTCCCGGCCGCCGAGGCGGCGCAGATGGGACTCATCGACCGGTGCTGCGGCGACGACTACGCCGAGCAGGTGGCCGAGCTGGTCGCGAAGCTGGCCAACGGCCCCACGGCCGCGTACGCCGCCACCAAGCAGGCCATCGCCGCCAACACGCTGCGCCACCTCGACGAGACGTTGGACCGCGAGCTGCGCCTGCAGCGGGAGCTCGCCGACACGGCGGACTCGAAGGAAGGCATCCAGGCGTTCCTGGACAAGCGCGCCGCCGGGTTCGTGGGCCGATGAGCGAGAGCCGGATCGAGGCCCTCGAGGCGCTCCTGGAGGAGCGCTGGAGCTGCCGCGGATACACCGACGAACCGGTCGAGGCGGCCACCATCGAGCGGCTGCTGACCGCCGCGCAGCGCACCCCGTCGTGGTGCAACACCCAGCCGTGGCACGTGGTGGTGACCGCCGTAGGCGAGACCGAGCGGCTCAAGCAGGCCATGGCCGACGACGAGCGCTTCGGCCCCGACCTGACCTTCCCGGAGTCCTACGAGGGCGTGTACGCCGAGCGTCGGCGCGAGTCGGGCTGGCAGCTGTACGAGGCGGTCGGCGTGGTGAAGGGCGACCGGGCCGGGTCCGCCGCCCAGACGATGCGCAACTTCGAGTTCTTCGGCGCCCCGCACGTCGCGATCGTCACCACGACCCGCTCGCTCGGCGTGTACGGCGCGATCGACTGCGGTCTGTACGTGCAGTCCTTCCTGCTCGCGGCCCAGGCCCTCGGTCTCGGCGCCTGCGCGCAGGCGGCCCTGGCCATGCGCTCGGAGCTGCTGCGCGAGTGGTTCGACCTCGACGACGACCGTCAGGTGGTGTGCGGCATCTCCTTTGGCCACCCCGACCTCGACCACCCCACCGCCTCCTACCGCACCTCCCGCGCGTCGTTGGACGAGGCGGCCGAGCTGCGGCTCTGACCTCTCGTCCTGCGGGTGCGCCTCGGCGGGTGGGTGTGGTCCTGCGGCTGCTGCCTCGGTTGGGTCGTGTCCTGCGGCGCCACTGCTCGGCTGGGTCGTGTCCTGCGGCGCCACTGCTCGGCTGGGTCGTGTCCTGCGGCTGCGCTGCCTCGGCTCCTCGTCGACCTGCGCTCCGAAAGGGGCCTCGACCGGCGGTGGGGTGCGTGCTCGGCCTGGGTTCTCGGGGCGCGGGGACGTCGATGGTGCGTTCGGGGCGTCCTGACCGTCTCGTTGCCTCGTCGTGTGTCGGTTGGGGCCGTCAGAGGTAGGTGGCGCGCGTTATCCGCCGGGCGCGGGCCGTGAGAGGTAGGTGGCACGCGTTATCCGCCGGGCGGAGGTGGGTGGCGCGCGGATACAGACCTCCATACCGCGGGCCCTCTACCTCTGACGCTCCGATTCCGCGCGCGACCTACCTCTCACCCGTCTTGGGCAGTGGGAGGTAGGAGACGCACCGCATGCGGGCGGTTTGAGGTGCGAGACCTACCTCTGACGGCCCGATGAGGTGCGAGACCTATCTCTGACGGCCTGGTTCGGTGCGAGACCTACCTCCGACGGCCCAGGACCGGCCCGCGGCACCGGGGCTCGGCCGAGCGGGAGCCCGTCCGCCGGTCAAGGCCCCTTTCGGAGACCGAGCCGAGACCCGGCCGGAGCAGCGCAGCCGCAGGTCCGGACCTGGGGAAGGAGCACAGCCGCAGGTCCGGACCCGGGGAAGGAGCGCAGCCGCAGGTCCAGACCCAAGGAAGCAGCGCAGCCGCAGGTCCAGACCCAACGAAGAAGCGCAGCCGCAGGTCCGAACCAGAGGAAGCAACGTAGCCGCAGGTCTCGCCCCAGGCTCACCCCCGCAGCGCCCCCACGCCCAGCACCGCGGCGAGGCCGAGGGCGGAGCGGGGGTGGTAGGCCGCCGTCCAGAGTCCGCCGTGGGCGGCGCCGCGAGCCTCGTCCTGCCACGGCTCGGCCTCGGCGGGCAGGCCGGCGCGGAGGTCGTGGACCAGGAGCGCGGCCATCAGGGTGTTCGACGTGGCGGGGTCGAAGATCTCGACGCCGAAGCGGTGCGCGCCGGCGTAGGCCGCCGCCAGGGCCTTGTTCTTCACGACCGACCGCGTGCGGGTGGCCGGTGCCACGTTGAGCGACACCGTGGTGCCGGCGGCGCGAGCGGTCGTGGCACGCCAGCGCTGCAGCCGCTTGGCGAACGCGTAGTTGGGACCCTGCTGCGGGACGAGGGCGTCGCAGATGCCCGGGTCGGCGCCGGGCGGGTAGTTCCGCTGCAGGAGCCGTCCGCCGCTCGCCACGCGTGTGGCGTGGCGAGCCATCCGACCGAACCGGCCGGCGCGGTACGCCGCCTCCGACCTCGCCACGTCGTCGGCACCGACGGCGAACACGTCGGTGGGTGTGGCCAGGAAGGCCAGCGCGGTGTCGGGGCGCTCTCGCACCAGGTGGTCCGCGAGCGCGTCCGCGGCCATCGAGACCCGGACGTGCTGCCCGCCGTCGGCGTAGCAGTAGTTGCCCAGCACGACGCGGGACTCGAAGGAGCCCAGCCAGTGGGCGAGGGCCGGCAGCTCGCGCACCAGGTCCGCGCCGACGTCGCTCCCACCGTCGGGTCGACCGTGGGTCACGATCCGACTGGGCACGTGCACGCGGCCCGCCCCGCCCGTCGCGACCTCGGCGATGCGGCCCTGCACGTCGGCGCGGGGCAGGTCGACGGCGGCCACCTCGGCACCCCACCGCTGCAGCGCGCGGTACGGACCCATCTCGGCCCCCGCCCCGAGCACGACGACGAGGTCGCCCTCGAGCCGCAGCCAGTCGGGGTTCGCCTGCACGGTGCGCACCGCGTCCGCGCACGACGGCGTGACCACACCACGGTCCAGCCAGTCGTCCAGCTGGCGAAGGAGGGCGTCGCCCCCCAGCCTCTCGCCGCGGTAGGGCACGGTCAGCTCGGTCTCCGGCTCCGCCTCGCCCTGGACGGTGGTCGTGCTGAGCACCTGGTCCAGCGGCGTCACCGCCAGGGCCTCGTCGAGGGCGACGTCGTCGAACCGCATGGCCGCATGCGCGCTGCGCAGCCCCTCGGCCGCGATCGATCGCGCAGCCGCCGCATCCCCGACGCCGGCCTCCACGGCCCGGCGGAAGTGCTGGAGGTACTGCCGCCGCCAGGCCGTCTCGTGCTCGACGGCGCGCGCACCGACCGGATCGGCGGGCCGCAGCGCATCGGCCAGGACCTCCCTCGCCGTGGCGGACGTGCTCTCGGACCGGAACTGCACTCCCTCGCGCGTGGTCATGACGACAGCCTAGGAACCCTGGGAGCGCAGGGGAAACCGGCGGCCGAAGGTAACTGCGAGTGACACACGATCTTGTTCACGACACGCCGACGTGAACACTTTTTTGGATCTGGACCCATCCAGGCCCGTCACGGTCCCGAATCACGTGCATGAGCCACTCGATCGCCACCCAGACCACGCGGGCCACCGCTCCGTGGTGGACCGGTGCCGTGTCGGGCCTGCTCGCTGCGGTCGCAGGCGTCGCAGCCGGATCGGGCGTCGCCACTCTGCTGGGCGTCCCGACGCCGATCGAGTCGGTCGGCAACCGGGTGATCGACCTGGTGCCCCGTCCGCTCAAGGAATTCGCCATCGAGCAGTTCGGGACGAACGATAAGCCCGTGCTCATCGGCGGCGTCGCCGTGACCCTCCTGGTCGCCGCGGCCGTCGCCGGCTGGTTGGGCCTGCGTCGGCCGCGGCTCGCCCTCGGCATCACGGCGCTGCTGGGGATCGTCGCTCTCCTGACCGCGGTCCTCGACCGCACCTCGACGGCCAACGTCGTCGTCACCGCCATCCCCTCCGCCGTCACCCTCGTCGTGAGCGTGTTCCTCCTGATGCGCTTCCTCAGCGCACTCGAGCTCGCGCCGAAGGTCGGTGACGAGACGCCCGCCGGCTTCGACCGCCGCGCCTTCCTGCAGGTCGTCCTGGCCGCCAGCGCCGTCATGGCGATCGGCGGCGGCGTCACCCGCTTCCTCGGCTCCAGTGCCGGTCGTGAGTCCCGTGCCTCGGTCAAGCTCCCGAAGGCTGCCGTACCGGCCAGCGCGGTGCCGGCCGGCGCCCAGGTGGAGCTGAAGGGGATCAGCCCCTACGTGACGCCGAACAAGGACTTCTACCGCATCGACACCGCCCTGCGCGTGCCGCAGGTCGACGCGAGCACGTTCAACCTCCGCATCCACGGCATGGTCGACCAGGAGCTCAACCTCTCCTTCGAGGACCTGCTCAAGGAGCGCCTCGTGGAGCGCCGCATCACCCTGACCTGCGTCTCCAACGAGGTCGGCGGCCCCTACGTGGGCAACGCGGCCTGGCTGGGCATCCCCGTGGCCGAGCTCCTGGCCCGCGCCGGGGTCAAGGACGGCGCCGACGCCGTCAAGACCACCAGCGCCGACGACATGACCATCGGCACCCCGCTCGAGGCGCTCACCGACACCGACCGTGGTGCGCTGATCGCGGTCGGCATGAACGGCGAGCCGCTGCCGCTCGAGCACGGCTTCCCCGTCCGCATGGTCGTCCCCGGCCTCTACGGCTACGTCTCCGCCACGAAGTGGCTCGTCGACATCGAGGTCACGAAGTTCTCGGACTTCAAGGCCTACTGGTCGACCCGCGGCTACTCCGAGGAGGCGCCGATCAAGTTGTCGTCCCGCATCGACGTCCCCAAGGCCTTCCAGGCGCTGCCCCGCGACAACGTCCGCATCGGCGGCGTGGCCTGGGCGCAGACCGTGGGCATCGAGCGTGTCGAGGTCAAGATCGACGACGGCGACTGGCAGGACGTCGAGCTCGCGGACCGCGACGGCGTCGACACGTGGCGACAGTGGTCCTGGACGTGGGAGGACGCCACCGAGGGGACCCACCAGGTGACCGTGCGTGCGACCGACGCCGACGGCACCACACAGACTTCCGACCGGGTGCCCATCGCACCGGACGGATCGACCGGCTGGCACAACGTCAGGTTCCGCGTCGAGTAGCAGGAAACACCCAACCAAGGAGAAGAAACATGCGCACGACGACCAAGAGCAAGACCCTCGCGATCACCGCCGTGGCCTCGCTGTCCCTGTTCACTGCGGCCTGCGGCTCGAGCGATGACGACGCCGCTTCCTCGTCCGACAACGAGACCTCGGCGCCCGCGTCCGAGGACGCGTCCGACGCCGGTTCCGACCTCGTCGGCCCGGGCTGCGCCGACTACGCCGCGCAGGTGCCGGACGGCGCCGGCTCGGTCGAGGGCATGGCCCAGGACCCGGTGGCCACCGCCGCCAGCAACAACCCGCTGCTGAAGACGCTCGTCGCGGCCGTCTCCGGTGAGCTCAACCCCGACGTGAACCTGGTCGACACCCTCAACGGTGGCGAGTTCACCGTGTTCGCGCCGGTCGACGACGCCTTCGGCAAGCTGCCCGAGGAGACCGTCAAGACGCTCGGCACCCCCGAGGGCGCCAAGACGCTCGAGTCGGTCCTGACCTACCACGTCATCCCCAACCAGATCGCTCCCGCCGACATCGACGGCACCTTCAAGACCGTCAACGGCGCCGAGCTGACCATCACCGGCGAGGGCGACAACATCCGCGTCGGCGACCAGGCCGGTGTGATCTGTGGTGGCGTCAAGACCGCCAACGCCACGGTGTACCTCATCGACACGGTGCTCATGCCCCCGGCCTGATCATCGAGTCCCGATCACCCGAGGTGATCGAGGCGCGGTCGTGAGCCCGACGTGAGCGACCACGCCGACGACTGATCGACGCGAGGCCCGGACCCTCCTCCAGGGGGTCCGGGCCTCGTGCTGTCCCCTGGCCGTCGGGCACCTCACGAGTCCAGGTCTGTATTCCTGTCAGTAACACGTGGCACGATGTCGCCATGACCACAGCGATCCGTACCGAGGGCCTCGTCAAGCTCTTCGGCGAGAACCGAGCGGTCGACGGTGTCGACCTGCAGATCCCGGCCGGAGGCGTCTACGGCGTGCTCGGGCCCAACGGAGCCGGCAAGACCACCACCATCCGCATGCTCGCCACGCTCATCAAGCCCGACGGCGGTCGGGCTGAGGTGCTCGGCCACGACGTCGTCGCCGAGTCGGCCGCGGTGCGATCGAAGGTGGCCATGACCGGTCAGTTCGCCTCGCTCGACGAGGACCTCACGGGTCTGGAGAACCTGGTCATGCTGGCCCGGTTGTACGGGTACCGCGGTGCTGCGGCCCGCGACCGCGCCCACCAGCTGCTCGACGCCTTCGACCTCACCGACGCCGCGGGGCGCCAGGTCAAGGCCTACTCCGGCGGCATGCGTCGACGCATCGACATCGCCGGCAGCATCGTGGTGCGACCCGAGCTGATGTTCCTCGACGAGCCCACCACCGGTCTCGACCCGCGCAGCCGCAACCAGGTGTGGGACATCGTGCGGGCCCTCGTGTCCGCCGGCACCACGGTGCTCCTCACCACTCAGTACCTCGACGAGGCCGACCAGCTGGCCGACCGGATCGCCGTGATCGACCGCGGCACGGTGATCGCCGAGGGCACGACCGGTGAGCTGAAGGCGTCCGTGGGAGCGGGGGCGCTCAAGGTGCGGGTGGCCGACCAGGCCGACCGCGAGCGTGCCGCGTCGGTCCTGGCCGCGACCCTCGACGCCGAGGCCGTGCTCGAGAAGGACCCCTACGCCCTGTCGTTCTCGGTGCCGTCGCCGCAGGGCGTCCCCGATGCCCTCGTGCGCGTCGCCGAGCAGGGCATCGCGGTCTCGGAGTTCTCGCTCGGCCAGCCCAGCCTCGACGAGGTGTTCCTCGCCCTCACCGGCGAGCACGTCACCGACGTCGAGCCCGACACGACGGAGGTCCCGGCATGAGCACCACCATGGACGCCAAGGTCCGCGAGGCGGTCGGCAGCAGCGAGCGCCCCGAGCCGGTGGGCCCGCTGGGCTCGTCGCTGATCTTCACGCACCGGGCCCTGCTCAAGATCAAGCACGTGCCCGAGCAGCTGTTCGACGTGACGATGTTCCCGATCCTGTTCACGCTGATGTTCACCTACATCTTCGGCGGCGCGATCGCCGGGTCCACCGGTGAGTACCTGGAGTACCTGGCGCCGGGCATCCTCGTGCAGACCGTCGTCATGATCACCATGTACACGGCCATGACCATCAACAACGACATCAAGAAGGGCGTCTTCGACCGCATCCGGTCCCTCCCGGTCTGGCGTCCGTCGCTCATGGTCGGGGCCCTGCTCGGCGACACCCTGCGCTACACGATGGCCTCGGTCGTGATCCTGGTGGTCACGATGCTCATCGGGTACCGGCCGCCCGGCGGTCTCGTGGGCGTGGTGGCGGCCGTCCTGCTCCTGCTGGTGTTCTGCTTCAGCGTCAGCTGGATCTGGACGCTGCTCGGCATGAAGCTGCGCAGCCCGGAGTCGGTGATGGGGGTCTCGATGATGGTCCTGTTCCCGCTGACGTTCCTGTCGAACGTGTTCGTGCCCATCGAGACGATGCCCGACTGGCTGCAGCCGGCGGTCGAGAACAACCCGGTCTCGATCCTCGTCGACGCGGTCCGCAGCCTCATGGTCGGCGATCCGCACGGCGGGTCCATCGTCACGGTCCTCGTGATCTCGGGCGTGTTCGTGGCCGTGTTCGGGCCGCTCACCATGCGGGCGTACTCCCGCCGGTCCTGAGGGGCGAACCCCCGTAGGCTGGGCGGGTGGAGCCGACCTCTGGGACCTTGCTCGCGGACGAGTTCGACCGCGCCGCGCCCCGCTACGACCTGCTCACCTCGCTCAACCCCGGCTACGTCGACGCGTTGCGCGACGCCGCGCGCCGACTGGTGCTGAGCCTGCCGGTCACGGGCACGGCGCCGACGCTGTGGGACCTCGGCTGTGGCTCGGGCCTCTCCACCCGGGCCCTGGTCGACGCCGCCGGACCGGGCGCCCGCATCGTGGGCCTCGACGCGTCGGCCGGGATGCTCGCCCAGGCGCGGGAGAAGGACTGGCCCGACCACGTCAGCTTCGTGCAGGCGCGGGCCCAGGACCTGCCCGGTGTGGCCGCGGTCCAGCTCGACGGCCCGGCCGACGGTGCGTTCGCGGCCTACCTGCTGCGCAACGTGCCGCAGGAGCAGCGTGACGACGTGGTCGCGGCCATCGCCGACCAGGTGCGCCCCGGCGGCTGGATCGCGCTGCAGGACTACCACGTGAAGGGCTCGCGGACGGCCGAGGCCGTCTGGAGCGCCGTCTGCTGGGGCGTCGTCACGCCGCTGTCCGTGGCGGTGCGCGGCAACCCCGCGATCTACCGGTACCTGTGGCGAAGCGTGCTGCGCAACGACTCCACCGCAGAGCTGCAGGCGCGGCTCGAGCGTGCCGGTCTCACCGACATCACCTGGACGACGGCCGGCGGCTGGCAGCGGGGCATCCTGCACACCGTCCTCGCCCGACGTCCGCTCTGACCTGCGCGTGATGGCCTCACGTCCTGTCCCGCCCGGTCGCGACCGGAACGCCGTGCTCCACCGCGCTGACCCCGGCTCCTCGCGGCTGGGCGACGACCGACACGTCGTGGTGGTCGGGGGCGGCATCGCCGGCCTCGGCGCCGCAGTGGTGCTGGCCGAGCGCGGCGCCCGGGTGACCCTGCTCGAGGCGTGCGACCAGCTGGGTGGCCGGGTGCGCGCCTGGCCGCTGGCCGACGACGGCGACACCGGATCCGGCGGAACCGACGCCTCGCGCACGATGAGCCGCGGGTTCCACGCGTTCTTCCGCCAGTACTACACGCTGCGCTCGCTGCTGCGCCGCGTCGATCCCACGTTGTCGCACCTGGTGCCGGTGCCCGACTACCCGCTGCGCCGCGGCGACGGGCTCACCGACTCCTTCGCGGCCCTGCCGGCCACACCGCCGTTCAACCTGCTGACCTTCGTGCTGCGCAGCCCCACGTTCCCCGTCTCGGCCCTGCCGTCGGTCCACGTGCCGAGCGCCCTCGAGCTGGTCGACGCCTCCTACCCGGCCAGCCACGAGCGCTACGACGGCGAGTCCGCCCAGGACTTCCTCGACCGGCTGCGCTTCCCCGAGGGGGCGCGGCACCTCGCGCTGGAGGTCTTCGCCCGATCTTTCTTCGCCCACCCCACCGAGTTCGGGGCCGGTGAGCTGGTCGGCATGTTCCACACCTACTTCACCGGCAGCTCCGAGGGCCTGCTCTTCGACGTGCCCGACGACGACTACGACGCCGTGCTCTGGGCGCCGCTCGGCCGCTACCTCGAGGGACTGGGCGCGCGAGTGCGCACCGGCGCGCGGGCCGACCGGGTCGCACCCGACGGGGACGGCTGGCTCGTGCACACGGGGGAGGAGGCCCTGCGGGCCGACGCCGTGGTGCTGGCGACCGACCCCCGCACCACGCGCACGCTCGTGGCCCCCCTGCCCGCCGACGACGACGAACGTCGCGACTGGCACCGCCGCGCTGCCGCCGGCCGCAACGCCCCGCCCTTCGCGGTGCTGCGGCTGTGGCTCGACGGCACGGTCGCGGCGGAGCGGGAGGCGTTCCTCGGCACGAGCGGGTACGACCTGCTCGACAACGTCACGGTGCTGGAGCGCTTCGAGCGCGGGGCCGCCGAGTGGTCCGCCCGGCACGGCGGCTCGGTGGTGGAGCTGCACGCCTACGCCACCGACCCCGTGCGTGACGCAGACCTGGCCGGCGACGGCCCCGGAGGTCTCGACGTCGCCCTGGTGCGGCAGCGGCTCCTGACCGCCCTGCACAACGTGTACCCCGAGACCCGCACGCTCGGGATCGTGCACGAGGAGCTGCTCGTGGAGGACGACTGCGGACTGGTGGGCACAGGACCGTGGCGCGACCGCCTGACCGTCGACACCCCCTACGCCGGGCTCGTGCTCGCCGGCGACGGGCTGCGGGTCGACTGGCCGATCGCGCTCATGGAGCGGGCCGCCACCACCGGCGTGCTCGCGGCCAACCAGCTGCTCGCGGGGTGGGGCGTGCGGGGCGAGGACGTGTGGACCGTCCCGCTCGACGGCCTGCTGCGCCGACGCCCACGGCTGCCCTCGCTCTCGCGATGAGCGACGCCACCCGGTCGCGACGTCGCGCCGTCCTGCCCGACGAGGCGGGGCACGAGACGGGCGACCCGCGCGTGGAGCGGGTCGACGCCGGCGGCCGCCCCGGCGTCAGCACCGTCTGGCGGATCCGGTCGCTCGAGGCCGCGCGTCAGGTGCTGCGCGCCCGGCACGCCACGACCCAGGCGGGCTTCACGGCCGAGGCGATCCCGCAGGGCTATCTCGAGCACCACCCGATCCTGGTCTCCGACGGCCCGAAGCACGACGAGCAGCGCCGCAAGGTGGCGCGCTTCCTCGCACCGACCGTCGTGGCGGAGCGGTACACCGACCTCATGCACTCCGTGGCCGACCGGCTGCTCGCCGAGGCCGTCGCCGACGGCGGGTGCACCCTCGACGAGCTGGCGCTGCTGTACACGGTCGAGGTCACGGCCGAGGTCGTCGGGCTCACCGAGTCGTCCGTGCCGCGCATGGCGCGACGGCTGGAGGCGATGTTCAGCCAGCCGCCGTTCGACATCACCCGCCGAGACCTCGGCAGGTCCCGCCGGCAGTGGATGCAGGCCGCCTACCGCGGGCTGCTCCCGGTGGGTCGGCTGTTCCTGGCCGACGTGCGCCCCGCCGTCCGGGCGAGGCGACGCGAGCCGCGCGAGGACATCATCAGCCACCTGCTGGCCGAGGGGTACTCGACGACGAGCATCCTCGTCGAGTGCGTCACGTACGGCACGGCGGGCATGGTCACCACGCGCGAGTTCATCGTCATGGCCGCGCTGCACCTGCTCGACGACGACGCCCTGCGCGCCCGCTACCTGGTGGCGCCCGAGTCCGAGCGGCTGGCGATCCTGGGCGAGATCATCCGGCTCGAGCCCGTCGTCGGGCACCTGTACCGGCGGGCCCAGCAGGAGATCGCGGTGACCGACGGCGACGACGCGTGGACGATCGAGCCCGGTGACCTCGTCGACGTGTGCGTGCGCCCCGGCAACGCCGACCCCCGCGCGGTGGGCGACGCCCCGCTCGACCTGTGCCCCGGCCGCTCCCTGCCCGCAGGCGTGGGTGACCCGGTGCTGGCGTTCGGCGACGGCGAGCACAAGTGTCCCGGGCAGCCGCTGGCCCTGCTGGAGTCCGACGCCCTGCTGCTGCGGCTGCTGGCGCTCGAGCCGCGGCTGGAGGCCGAGCCCGAGCTGGGCTGGGACCACCTGATCGCCGGCTACTGGCTCCGGGGGGCGAGGCTGGCCCTCGGCGAGGGCGGCAGACCGCGGCCCGGACCGCGCACCAGCACGTCGGCCAGGATCGCGACCTTGGTGCGTGGCCTCACCCGGAGGCGGCCCGAGAAGACGTCGTAGTCGGCCTCCTCGACCAGGTCGAGGATGCGCGAGTACATGCGCAGCGCGGTGGCCACGCAGCGTGCCCCGGGCCTCGGCAGCATGGCCACGCCGGGAGCCGCCTCGCGGTACAGCGCGCGGTTGCGCTCCACCTGCTCGGCCATCATCGAGCGCCACGCGGGGGTGACCCGGCGCGTCCACGGGTCGGCGCCGTGTCGCCTCAGGTCCTCCTGGGGGAGGTAGACCCGCCCGCGGTCGAGGTCCTCGCCGACGTCGCGCAGGAAGTTCGTCAGCTGGAACGCGTGCCCGAGCGCGCGGGCCGGTTCCTTCGCCGCCGGGGTGAGGGGCTGCAGCACGGGCAGCATCATCTCGCCGATGACGGCGGCCGAGCCCTCCATGTAGCCGTCGCGCAGGTCCTCCCACGTCTCCCACGTGGTGCGGGTCAGGTCCAGCTCCATGGCGCGGAAGAATCGGTCGAAGCACTCGGGGTCGGTGCCACGGCGCTGCAGACTGTCGACGACGGCGGCCATGACGGGCTCGTCGGACCGGCCGGCGGCCACGCAGTCCCAGAAGTGCTGCTCGAACATCCGCAGCCGCACCCCGGGGTCGACCTCGCCGTGGCCCGGTACGGCCGGGTCGACGCGCTTGGGCTCGTCGACGATGTCGTCGGCGAGCCGGCACAGCGCGTAGACGGTGTAGACGTCGATCCGCTGCTCGCGGGGGAGCAGCCGCGCACCCCAGTAGTAGGTGGTGCCGTGGCGCTTCGTCAGCTCGGCGCACCGCGCGTAGCCCTCGGCCAGCCGCGGGTCGGGGTGCAGGGGGCGTGCCATGGTGCAGCCCAGCCTACTGAGGTGCGGGAGGATGGGCCGCATGACAACCGGTCCCGCTGACGTCGCGGTCGTCGGGCTCGGTCCGGCCGGCCGCACGCTCGCGTCGCGCTGCGCGGCGCTCGGTCTGCGCGTGCTGGCCGTCGACCCGCGGCCCGACGCGGTCTGGACGCCCACGTACGGCGTGTGGGAGGACGAGCTGTCCGGGTTGCCGCCGACGGTCGTGCGGGCCCGGTCGGCGGCGCCACAGGTGCGGGCCACCGCCGTCCACCGGCTGCCGCGCACGTACGTGGTGCTCGACAACGCGGCGGTGCAGGCCGCGCTGCCGCTCGACGGGGTCGACGTGCGCCGCGACCGGCTCGACGACGCCGGGGTCGCGGCGCTGGCGGGGCAGGCCAGGGTCGTCGTCGACGCCCGCGGCGCGCGTCCCGACGGACGGGTGGCCCACGACCCGGCGCCGGCGCAGACCGCGTTCGGCGTCGTCGTCCCCGCCGACGTCGCGGCTCCGGCGCTGCAGGGTGCGGAGTCGCTGCTGATGGACTGGCGCACCGACTGGGCGCCGGGCGGGGCGCCGCCCGCGGGTGCGATCCCCACGTTCCTGTACGCCTTCGACCTGGGCGACGGGACCGTGCTGCTGGAGGAGACCTGCCTGGCCGCCGCGCCCGGCATGGCCGTCGAGGAGCTGCAGGACCGGCTGCGGCGTCGGCTGGTGGCCCGCGGTGTGGACCCCTCCGTGGTCGACGCTCCGCTGGCCCGCGAGGTCGTGCGGATCCCGATGCGGGGCCGCGGTCGACCACCGGTGCCGGGCACGCTCGCGCTCGGCGTCGCCGGCCGCGGCGGGCACCTCGTCACCGGCTACTCGGTGGCGCACGCGCTGCTACGAGGTCGCTCCCTCGCCGACGACCTGGCGGCCGGGCGCGTTCCGGACCAGGTCGACCCGGTGCGTCCGGTCGACGGGCTTCGCGAGGCAGGTCTGCGGGCCCTGCTGCGCCTCGACGTGGACGGCACCCTCGCCCTCTTCGACGGCTTCGGCCGCCTCCCGGCCCACCAGCAGCGTGCCTTCATGTCGCGCGACGCGCCGCCGTCGGCCGTGGCCGGCGCCATGTGGACCATGTTCCGCCACATGCCGTGGTCGGGCCGGCGCGAGCTGGCCCGCGCCACCCTCGGCCGCTGACCGACCACCCCTCCTTCCGCCCGCCCGCCCTCACGTCCCTCCGTTTCGGACAGTTCCGGGGCAGTCCGACCGCTCGAAGTGCCCCGGACGTGTCCGAAACGGAAGGACGCGTTGGCGGGCAGGGTCAGCGCAGGAGCTGGTTGACCCGCTCCGCGGCGAGGCGGCCCGACGGGAGCACCATCGGGACGCCGACGCCGGGGACCGTGCCGGAGCCGGCGAACACCAGGCCGGGGACCCGCTTGTCGACGTTGGCGGCGCGGAACGGGCCGGTCTGGGCGAACGTGTGGGCCAGCGCGAACGGGGTCCCTGCGGCCATGCCCTGCTCGCGCCAGTCCAGGGGCGTCACCAGCTCGTCGACGACGACGTCGGTCGGGTAGCCGGCACCCTCGAGGAACTCCATGAGGCGCTCCTTCATCGGTTCGCGCTCGGCCTTCCAGTCGATGTGGCCGACGTCGAGGTTGGGCGTCGGCTCCAGCACGTAGAGCGTGCTGTCGCCCTCGGGCGCGGCCTCGTCGTCGTCGAGGGAGTGGATGGTGACGAGACGCGACGGGTCGCGCATGAGGGTGCCGCGCTTCATGAGGTCCTCGAACGCCCCCGCCCACTCGTGGCCGAAGTGGATGTTGTGGTGGGCCTTGCCCTGCGGCAGACCCTTGACGCCCACGTGCCACACGACGCACGACGGCGAGTAGTCCCCACCGAGGCGTCCGCCGATGCCACGGACGGCGCGGGGGAGCTTGAGCTCGGGCAGCAGCCACTCGTAGGCCGTCGGCAGGTCGATGGTGCACACGACGGCGTCGGCCGCGATGGTCCCCTCGCCCGTGGCCACGCCACGCACGCGGCCCCCGGAGTCGCGCACGAGAGCGGTGACGGTGGTGCCGTAGCGGAAGTCCGCACCGGCGTCGGAGGCGGCGTCGGCCAGGGCCTGCGGCACGGCGCGCATGCCGCCCTTCGGGAAGTAGACGCCCTCGATCGAGTCCATGTACGTGATGACGGCGTAGAGCGAGAGCGCGTCGTCCGGCGCGAGGCCCGCGTACATGGCCTGGAACGAGAACAACCGGTGCAGACGCTCGTCGGCGAAGCGTCGCCGGATCATCGGCCCGAGCCGGGTGAACCCACCCATCGCCAGCAGACGTGCGGCGGCCATGGGCCGGGAGAGCAGGTCGGTCGGACGGTCGAAGTTGCGGTCGATGAAGTGCGGCATCTCGGTCAGGTACAGCTTGCGGAGCCACACCACGAACTCGTCGAACGCTGCGGCGTCGACGCTGCCGCACTCGCGGTGGATCTCGGCGCGCATCGCCTCGTGTCCGTGCCGGACCTCCAGCGTGGAGCCGTCGGCGAAGAAGGCCCGGTACGCCGGGTCGAGAAGGCTCAGCTCGAGCCGCTCGGCCAGGCTCGAGCCGGCCGCGCGCAGCGGCCGGTCGATGAGGTCGGGCATCGTCAGCACCGTCGGGCCTGTGTCGAACGTGAAGCCCTCGCGGGTCAGTCGACCGGCGCGACCACCGGGCACGTCCTCGCGCTCGAGCACCGTGACGCGGTGCCCGTCGCCCACCAGGTGGCAGGCGGCGGCGAGGCCCGCCAGCCCCGCTCCGACGACGACGACGTGGCTCATGCAGACCTCCAGGAGATGGTGCGGGCGATGTCGCGCAGACCGACGACACCCTCCGCGGTGAACGGGGAGCCGAGCAGGATCTGCTCGGCTCGGTCGGTCTCGGCCCGGATGCGGTCCTCGACCTCCTGCCGCACGCCCGCGTCGGCGAGGGCCTGCTGCAGCAGCGCGACGTCGCCGTCGCGGGCGTCGGTGGTGCCGACGCGTGCCATGGCGGCGGCGGCCTCACCCGTCAGCCGGTCGGCGCCGAGCACCCAGATGAGCGTGGTCTTGCCCTCGCGCAGGTCGTCGCCCGACGGCTTGCCCGTGACGGCGGGGTCGCCCCACACGCCGAGCACGTCGTCACGCCAGGCGAACGCGCGCCCGAGGTGCGAGCCGAACCGTTCGAGCGCGTCACGCTGCGCCGCGGTGGCGCCGGCCGCGAGCGCGCCGAGCTGGAGCGGGCGGCCGATCGTGTAGGCGCCGGACTTGAGCGCGGCCACGGCCTCGGCGTGGGCCAGGTCGGTGCGGCGCCCTGCGGCCCCCGTGAGGTCGGCCCGCTGGCCGACGATCAGCTCGAGGTTGAGCTCGTACCAGTAGTCGCGCAGCGCCAGGGGCAGCGTGTGGACGAGCCGGTCGGCCTCGCTGTGCGCGAGGTCGCCCAGCAGGATCGCGATGTTCTGGCCGAAGCGGTCGGGGTCGCCGTGGCCGTCGACCTCGCGGTGACGGCGCGCGGCGACCACGTGGGCGGCCGCCGCACCCCGGCGCTCGACGGACTGGTCCATGACGTCGTCGTGCACGAGGGCGAACAGGTGCAGCGTCTCGAGGGCGGCCGCGGCGCGCACCACGTCCTCGTGGGCGGGCGTGCCCATCTCGCCACCCGCCGCCACGAAGCCCCAGTGGCACATCCGCGGGCGCAGCCGCTTCCCGCCGCCGAGCACGAGGGAGCGCAGCCAGGCGGGAAGGTCGCCGGGACCTCCCGCGAGCGGGCCCGCGCCGCCCGGAGGGACCAGCGCGTCCCACACCGACTCCACCCACGTCAGCTCGGAGGAGAGCAGATCGGCGACGGCCGTGACCGTGCCGGCCTCCGTGCCCGTCGTCGAGCCGACCGCGGGTGCGCTGCCACGCAGGGGGAGGCGGGAGCGGCGGGCGTCGAGCTGCGGCACCTGCAGCACCGACCACGGGCTGTAGACGCCTGGGGTGGCGTTCGCGGCGGCCACGAGGTCGGACCAGGGCACCCAGAGGTGCTCGCCCACCTCCGCCGGGTCGGGTGCGAGGCTGCCGCGGACCCGGCCCACGAGGACGGGGCAGATCTCGTTCTCGACCACGCCGCTGGCGTCGACGGCGCGGTACCGGAAGTCCGGCAGCACGATCCGCAGGTCGTCCACCTCGACCCCCAGCTCCTCGCGCAGACGTCGGCGCACGGCGTCCTCCAGGGCCTCGCCCGGTCGGGGGTGCCCGCAGCACGAGTTGGTCCAGACCCCCGGCCAGGTGAGCTTGCCCAGGGCACGACGGGTGAGCAGCACCCGGCCCTGGTCGTCGAACAGGTGCAGCGAGAAGGCCTGGTGCAGCGGGGTCTCGGTGCCGTGGACCGAGAGCCGGGGTGCCGTGCCGGTCGGCGTGCCGTCGTCGTCGAGCAGGACCACCAGGTCCTGCCCCGACTCGACGTGTGCAGTCTCCAGGGCGGTCACCGGCGTGTCGTCCAGACGTTCATGATCCCTCCATCTTCGACGCACCGGGCCCACTTCGCAGCGCAAGTCACCCGGGCGGCTCCCGGCCCGCCGACCCGCTAGCCTTCCGAGGTGGGCGCCCTCCATCTGATCCGGCACGGCCAGGCCTCCTTCGGCAGCGACGACTACGACCAGCTGTCCGAGCGCGGCACCCGACAGGGCTCCTGGCTCGGCATGGCGTGGGAGGCGTCGGGCTTCCGCCCCGACTGGTCGGTGGCGGGGTCCATGAAGCGGCACGCCCAGACCGCGGTGGCCGCGCTCGACGCGATCGACGGCGACCTGTACGACGTCGACGCCGGCTGGAACGAGTACGACCACCTGGCGCTCGCCGGCATGGACGTGACCCCGACGACGGACCTGCGCGCCTTCCAGCAGCAGCTCGACGCCGCCCTGGGTGCATGGGTGAGCGGGGCGCCGTCGTCGGTGGAGACGTTCGCCGAGTTCTCCGAGCGCGTGCTGCGTGCCCTCGACGCCGCCGTGGCCGAGGCCGGGACGGGACGACGGGTGGCGGTGTTCACGTCCGGAGGACCGATCGCGCTCGTCGCCTCGCACCTGCTGGCCGGCGACGCGTCATTGTTCATCACGCTCAACCGGGTGATCGTGAACGCGTCGGTCACGACCCTGATCGTGGGGCGTGGAGGGACCCGGCTGCTCACCTACAACGAGCACGGGCACGTGCCCGCGGACCAGGTGACCTTCCGGTAGCGATCCGGGGGGAGGTCACTCCCACTTCATCGCGAACCCGAAGGCCGCGACGATGAACCCCATGCCGATGACGATGTTCCAGTCGCCGAGGTCGGAGTAGACCGGGATCTGGATGTCGGTGCCGGAGATGACGTAGAAGACCACGATCCAGAGCAGGCCGACCAGGGCCGAGGCGATCATCAGCGGCGCGGCGTACCGGTTTCCGGTGGGCGCGCCCGGCTCGGGCTCCGGGCGGGTGCGGGCGGCCACGGACGACGCGGCGAAGGCGAGGACGGCGGCGACGGCGAAGTTCCAGCCGCCCAGGCGGAAGAGGCCGGGGATCGCTCCGACGTTGGGGAAGGAGCGGTCCGAGACCGTGAAGAAGGCGCCGACCGCCCACGCGATCGCCACCACGAGCAGCAGCAGGGCGAGCGGGTGCAGCCAGCCACCTCGGGGGGTGCGGACCTTGCTCGGGTTGCTGTTCTTGGCCACGGGGATCTCTTTCGGCTGCCTACGGGACATTCTGGGCTAGCGTAGTCGCCGACGTGGTCGTCGTCGGACTGGGGAGAGGGACACGCATGTCAGGGTCGCGTGCGCGGTCGCAGGTCCGGTCCCGCCGGGGCTGGTCGGTGGCGGTGCTGCTGGTGTGCTCGGTGGCCGGCCTGACCGCAGCTGCCGCCCACGCGACGTCGGACGGCGAGGACCTGCGCCCGGCCGGTGGCGACATCGCCTCGCTCGTCTCCGACCGCACGCTCCGGGTGGAGCAGCGCCAGCAGCAGGCCGACGACCTGCAGCGCGAGATCGACGACGTCCTCGACGCCGCCGACCGCAGCAGCGGCATCGACGCGGTGACCCGACAGCTGCGGTCGCTGCGCGACGTCGCAGGACTCAGCACGGCCCGCGGGCCGGGCATCAGGGTCACGCTCGACGACGCACCGCGCACCGCGGCCACCTCGGGGGTCGACCCCAACTACCTCGTGGTCCACCAGCAGGACCTCCAGGCATTCGTGAACGCGCTGTGGGCCGGTGGGGCCGAGGCGGTGAGCCTGCAGGGTCAGCGGCTGGTGTCCACCACGGCGATCGTGTGCGTCGGCAGCACGGTCATCATCGACGGCCGGCCCTACGCCCCGCCCTACGTCGTCGAGGCGATCGGTGACCGTCCGGGCATGACGTACTCGCTCGGCACGTCGCCCGAGGTCGTCAACTACGAGCGCTACGTGACCAAGTACCGACTGGGCATGAAGGTCGAGTCGAGCGACGACCTCGTGATCGGTCCCTACACCGGCACGACCTCGCTGCAGCACGCGCGCCCGCTGGCCTGACCCCGGCTACTGACCCAGCCCGTCGGCCACGCCGTCGGCCCCGGCATCGGCGTCGGCCTCGCCGTTCGCGTCGGCGTCACCGTTGCCCGGGCCCCCGTCGTCGCCGGGGTTGCTCGACACGGTGATCTCGATCGACGACCCCGGCGGCACGGTCTGCCCGGCCGGCGTGGACTGGCCGGTGACCTCGTCCTCGGGGGCGCTCGACGACGGGTCCTCGGTGACCGAGACGTCGAGGTCGAGGTCCTCGAGCGCCTTCTGCGCCTCGTCGCGCGACATGCCGATGACGTTGGGCACGGTGACCTCGCCCTCGGACACGATCACGGTGACGGTGGCCCCGACGTCGACGCTCTGGCCGGCCGGGGGGTTGGTGTTGATGACGGTGTCCTTGGACTCGTCGGAGGCGCGTTCCTCCTTCTTGACCTTCAGGCCCTCTCCCTCCAGGGCGTCCTTGGCCTCGTCGTAGTTCAGCCCGACGACGTTGGGCACCTGGACCTGCTCGGGTCCGGTCGACACGATCAGCTCGATCTCCGAGCCGTCGGGGGCCATGGAGTCGCCCTCGGGGGTCTGGGAGACGACGTTGCCGCTCTCGACGTCGGCGTCGGGACGTTCCTCGGTCGTGACGGTGAACCCCTCGCCCTCGAGGGTGCGCTGGGCGGCCACGGCGTCCTGGCCGACCACGTCGGGCACGCGCACCTGGGCCGGGTCCTCGGTGTCGTTGCCGGCGAGCAGGAAGTACGCGAGGCCGGCGATGATCAGGGCTGCGAGGATGCCGAGCGCCCACCACAGGGCCTTGTTCTTCTTCTCCTCCTCGTCGTCGTCGGCCACGGCGGGCTGGGTGCCCGTGGCGGCTGCGGCGGCGACGGCAGGGGCCACGGCGGTGGCCGCCGGGATGGCCGAGGTGGCCTGCGTGGGAGCGTCGACGTGCTGGCCGGCGATGGCGCGCTCGAGGTCCTTGCGCATGTCGGCGGCCGACTGGTAGCGGTCGTCGGTGCGCTTGGCGAGGGCCTTGGCGACGATGTGGTCGACCGGCTGCGACACGTCGGGGTTCAGCTGCGACGGAGGACGGGCCTCCTCGCGGACGTGCTGGTACGCCACCGACACGGGGCTGTCGCCGACGAACGGCGGGCGCCCGGTGAGCAGCTCGTAGAGCAGGCAGCCGGTGGAGTAGATGTCGGAGCGGGCGTCGACGGTCTCGCCGCGCGCCTGCTCGGGGGAGAGGTACTGCGCGGTGCCGATGACGGCCGCGGTCTGCGTCATGGCGCTGGAGGAGTCGGCGATCGCGCGCGCGATGCCGAAGTCCATGACCTTGACCTGGCCCGACGGCGTCAGCATGACGTTGGCCGGCTTGATGTCACGGTGGATGATGCCGGACCGGTGCGAGTAGTCGAGCGCGCTGAGCACGTCGGCGGTGATCGACAGCGCCCGCTCGGGCAGGATCTTGCGGTCGTCGCGCAGGATCTCGCGCAGCGTCTGGCCCTCCACGTACTCCATGACGATGTACGGGATGTGGTTGCCGTGCTTGTCGGTGGAGTCGCCGGTGTCGTAGACGGCGACGACGGCCGGGTGGTTCAGGGCGGCCGCGGACTGGGCCTCGCGTCGGAAGCGGGCCTGGAAGGTGTCGTCGGAGGACAGGTCGGCCCGCAGCTGCTTGATCGCCACGGTGCGGCCGAGACGCAGGTCGCGGGCCACGCGGACGTCGGCCATGCCGCCGCGCCCCAGCAGTCCGCCGAGCTCGTAGCGCTCGCCGAGCAGGATGGGCTCGTCGGGGGTACCGGTCATGGTGTCACTCTCCCTGAGGGGTCGAAGTCACTCACCGAGCACCGCCTCGATGACGGAGCGTGCGATGGGGCCGGCGAGACGTCCGCCGGCGATCTCGTTGCGGGCGGTGTCCGAGGACTCCACGACCACGGCGACGGCGACCTTGGGGTCGTCGGCCGGGGCGAGGGCCACGAACCAGGCGTAGGGGGGACGGTCCGCGGTGGACTGCGCCGTCCCGGTCTTGGCGCCGACGTCGACGCCGGGGATCTGGGCCGAGGTGGCCGTCCCGGACTCGACCGTCGCGACCATCATGTCGCGCAGCTTGGCGGCGTTGTCGGAGGTCATGGCCTCGCTGAGCTCCTCGGGCTCGAGGGACTCGATGACCCGGAGGCTGGGCGAGCGCACGGTCTTGACCACCTGCGGCTTCATGACGACACCGTCGTTGGCGATGCCGGCGCCGACCATGGCCATCTGCAGCGGAGTGGCCGCGACCTCGAACTGGCCGATGCCGCTCTGGGCGAGCTGCGGGGCCTCGAGGTCGGTGCCCTCGACCGTGAAGCGGCTGGCGTTGTTGCGCAGGCCCTCGATCGGGTCGGTGCCGAAGCCGAACTTGCGTGCCTGCTCCTCGAGCTTGTCCTGGCCGATCTTGCCGGCGAGGTCGCCGAAGGAGACGTTGCAGGAGACCTGGAGGGCGCGCTCGAAGGTGATCTCGTCTCCGCCGCAGTTGCCACCGTTCTCGTTGGGCAGCGTGTAGTCGATGCCGGGGAACGACAGGCGCGCGCCGCCCTTGACGTCGTCGTCGGGCTCCAGGCCCAGCTCGTCGAGCGCGGCCGCGGCGGTGACCAGCTTGAACGTGGAGCCGGGGGGCAGGATCTGCTCGGTGGCCCGGTTGGTGAGCGGGTCGTCGTCGTCGCCCTGCAGCTTCTCCATGGCGTCGGCGACCTCGCCGAAGTCGTGGCTGGCCAGGGCGTTGGGGTCGTAGGACGGCTGGCTGACCATGGCGAGCACCTCGCCGGTCTTCGGGTCGAGAGCGGCGACGGCGCCCTTGGTGTCCTTGCCGAGGGCCTCGAGCCCGCTGGCGGCCACCTTCTGTGCCTGGGGGTCGATGGTCAGCTCGACGCTGCCGCCCTGGGGCTTCTTGTTGGCGAACAGGTCGATCACGCGGCTGACGAACAGCCGGTTGTCGTTGCCCGAGAGCACGCGGTTCTGCGACCGCTCGAGGTTCTCGCTGCCGTACAGGTAGGAGAAGTAGCCGGTGAGCGGTGCGTACAGCTCGGCCTGCGGGTAGGTGCGCTGGTACTTGTACTGGTCGTCGCTCGGCTCGCTCTCGGCGATCGCCTCGTCGCCGACGAGGATGGCGCCGCGGTCGCGCGAGAAGTCGGCGTCGATGACGCGCTTGTTGCCCTGGCGGTCGTTGAGGTCCGTGGCCTGCACGAACTGGACCACGTTGACGTTGATGAGCAGCGCCGCGAACAGCACGAGGCACGCGACGGCGAGGTTGCGGATGGGCTTGTTCATGACAGCTTCACCACCTGGGTCTCCTCGTCGTGGTCGAACTGCGACACCTCGGGCGCGGGGCGCCGCGTCTGGTCGCTGATGCGCAGGAGCAGCGCGATGATGGCCCAGTTCATGACCACCGACGATCCGCCTTGGGCCATGAACGGCGTCGTGAGGCCGGTGAGCGGGATGAGCCGCGTGACGCCGCCGATGACGACGAAGATCTGCAGGGCCATCGAGACGGCGAGGCCGGCCGCGAGGAGCTTGCCGAACGCGTCGCGGCAGGTGAGGGCGATGCGCATGCCGCGCTCGACCACGAGCCCGTAGATCACCAGGATCGCCATGAGCCCGGTGAGGCCGAGCTCCTCACCCATGGCCGCCGCGATGAAGTCCGAGAACGAGAACGGCGTGAGCTGGGGACTTCCCTGGCCCCAGCCCGTGCCGAGGATGCCGCCGTAGGCCATGCCGAACAGGCCGTTGATGATCTGGCCGTTGCGGTCGGGATCGGCGAACGGGTCGAGCCAGGCGTCGAAGCGCACCCGGACGTGACCGAACGCCAGGTAGCCGAAGTAGGCGCCGACCACGAACAGCCCGCCGCCGACCACGAGCCAGCCGGGGCGCTCGGTGGCGATGTAGAGCATGACCACGAACAGGCCGAAGAAGAGCAGCGAGGAGCCGAGGTCGCGCTGGAAGACGAGGATGCCGATGCTGATGAGCCAGCCGACGCCGATGGGTCCGAGGTCGCGGCCGCGGGGCAGGTCGATGCCGGCGAAGCGGCGTCCCGCGAGGGCGAGCGCGTCGCGCTTCACGACCAGGTAGCCGGCGAAGAAGATGGCCAGGCAGATCTTGGCGGCCTCGCCGGGCTGGAAGCTGAACGGCCCGAGGTTGATCCAGATGCGGGCGCCGCGGATGTTCTGCCCGATCACCGGCAGCAGGGGCAGGACGAGCAGCGCCAGGGCGAGGAAGCCGAAGGTGTACGTGTAGGCCTGCAGGCGTCGGTGGTCGCGCACCACGAGCAGCACCACGGCGAACGCGACGATCCCGAGGGCCGACCAGATGAGCTGGGAGTTCGCGAGCGGCGCGTAGTTGCCGCCGAGGCACAGGTCCTCGCAGCCGAGGTCGATGCGGTAGATCATCGCCAGGCCGAGACCGTTGAGGCAGATGACCAGCGGCAGGAGCACGGGGTCGGCGTAGGGCGCGACCTTGCGGACGAACAGGTGGGTCGCGATGGCGGCGACCACGAGGCAGCCGGCCAGCTTGACGGCACCCGCCGGGATGCGTCCCTCAGAGCCGAGGCCGACCGCGCAGTAGGCGGCCACGCCGATGCAGATGGCGAGCAGCGTGAGCGTCAGCTCGGCCCCGCGGCGCTTGCGTGGGACGAGGGTGGGGGTGGTCATGACCTAGGCCCCCTGCTCGTCGTCGGCCGAGGCGCTCGCGCTGGGCGTGGGGGACGGCGACGGAGTGGGCTCGGGCACGACGGCGAGGTCGCGCAGGTTCTCGACGATCTGCTGGGCGTTGGCCCGGCTGTCGGCCTCGAGCCCGCCCTCGACCTGCTCGGCGCGGAACGCCGGCAGGGTGTCGAGCTCGATGTCGGTGACCTCGTCGACGCGCTGCAGCGTGACGAGCGGGATGTCGGCCTGCACACCGCGGTAGATCGTGACCTTGCCGTCGGACGCGGCCACGTAGTACTGGTCCTGCGTCCACTGGTAGGCGTAGAAGAGTCCCGCGGCGATCGCCCCGACGACCACGGCGAGCGCCACGAGCCGACGCACCCAGCGCCACTTGCTGGGCGGGACCGGCGCGTAGCGCAGCTCCTCGGGGTCCGGCTCACGCTCGCGCTTGGCCTCGCCGCGGGTGCGGGACTTGCCGGTGCCGCCGGAGGCCTGGCCGGTCCGGGGTCGCGGTCCGCCGGACGCCGCGCCGACCAGCTGCGGCTGGCCGTCGGACGACGACAGGTTCTCGTCGGGCTCCCCGTCGTCCTCCACGAGCTCACCGATGACGACCGTGACGTTGTCGTACCCACCGTTCTCGAGGGCCGTGCGGACCAGCTCGGAGGCGGCGGCGTCGATGGTCTCCGAGGACAAGAGGCGCTCGATCGTGGCGTCGTCAACCATGTCGGAGAGGCCGTCGCTGCACAGCAGGAAGCGGTCGCCCAGCTGGCCCTCGAACCAGTCGAAGTCGGCCTCGTTGTCGTCGCGGCCGAGCATGACGCGCAGCAGGAGCGAGCGGTGCGGGTGCACACGCGCCTCCTCGGGCGTCAGCTTGCCCTCCTCCACGAGGCTCTGCACGAAGGTGTGGTCGGTGCTGATCTGGGTGAGCTCGCCGTCGCGCAGCAGGTAGGCGCGGGAGTCGCCGATGTGGGCGGTGGCGAAGCGCTCGCCGTCCCACAGCATGGCCTCGAGCGTGGTGCCCATGCCCTCGACCGAGGGGTCGTCCTGCACCAGCTCACCAAGTCGGTGGTTGGCGTGGGCGACGGCCTTCTCGAGGGCCTCGAGCGGGTCGATGTCGGGCAGCTCGCGGTCGAGCTGGCGGATGACGTTCATGGCCTCCGCGGAGGCGAGGTCGCCGGCCGCTGCGCCACCCATGCCGTCGGCGACGGCGATGAGCCGGCCGCTCGCGTAGCCGGAGTCCTGGTTCATCGAGCGGCGCAGGCCGACGTCGGTCAGCGCGACGTAGCGCAAGGTCAGGGAGGTCATCGCCCTACTTCCGCAGCTCGACGATCGTCTTGCCCAGGCGGACCTGCAGTCCGAGGCCGACGGGCGTGGGTGAGGTGATGCGCTGGCTGCCCAGGTAGGTGCCGTTGGTGGAGCCGAGGTCCTCGACGAACCACTGCTCGCCGTTGGTGGCGAAGCGTGCGTGGCGCGTGGACACGTAGTCGTCGTCGAGGCGGATGGCGGCGTCGGTGCCGCGGCCGAGCAGCACCGGGCCCTCGCCGAGGGGGACGCTCTGGCCGGAGTTGGGACCCGACACGACCTGCAGCTTGGTGGGCGCGCCGCGCGGGGTGCGCTGCTTCTTGCCGCCCTTGGTCGGCTTGGGCGCCGCCGCGGCCTTGGGCTGGCGCTTGGCCTTGGCCGCGGGGGCCTTCGCGCCGAAGATGTCGGAGCGGATGACGGAGACGGCCGACAGGACGAACAGCCACAGGACGGCGAGGAAGCCGATCTTGATGAGGGTGAGGGTCAGGTCCGACATCAGGCCTCGCTCGTCGTGATGCGGATGGTGAGGGTGGTGTTGCCGAGGCGGATCTCGGACCCGTCGCGGACCGACGCGGTCTGCACGCGCTGCCCGTTGAGGATGACACCGTTGGTGGACTGAAGGTCGGTGACCGTGACGCTCGTGTTGCCGCCGGACTCGTGGACCTTGATGTCGGCGTGCCGGCGCGAGATGCCCGGGTCGTCGATGCGCAGGTCGGCCTCGCTGCCGCGCCCGACGACCACGCCGGGCGGGGTGAGGGGGTGCTTGAGGCCGTTGACCTCGAGCACCACCTGCGAGCTGCGGACGGCGGTCTCGGTCATCCGCTGGCCCTCGACGGGGCGGACCGACGCGTTGGTGCGGCTGCGGACGCGGAACCGGCCGGTGCCGAGCTCGGTCGCCATCACCAGTTGGATGCTGAGCGGGCCTGCCAACGTGTACCGCTGCTCGGTCACGTGCTCCTGGACGAGCGTGGCCAGCTCCGTGGTGAGCGTGTCGCCGAAGGGAGAGAGCCGCTCGTGGTCGACGGCGGACAGCTCGACCGTGAAGTCGTTGGGGACCAGCATCCGCTGGCGCGACAGCACGTGGGCGGAGTTGTCGACCTCGCGCTGGATGGCGGCGGCGATCTCGACGGGCTGCACGGCGCTGCGGAACGCGCGGGCGAACGCACCGGTGACGGCGCCTTCGAGTCGCTGCTCGAAGCGGCTCAGCACTCCTGCCATCAGGTGTCGCTCCTGCCGGTCGGTTCGCGGGTGTCGTCGGTGGTCCCGACGATCGTATCGGCAGGGCCGCAGCACGCGAACTCGCACGCGAACGCGTTCCACCCCGGCATCGGTGGATTCGCAGCATCAGGCCCTTCGGACGGCCCCCATCGGTGGATGTTCAACCCCAGCGGCGCCTCTGCGGTTGAGGATCCACCGATGACGGCGACGGTGGGCGGGTGCACCGCGCCCCGCGGGGGATCGGCCCGCACGCCTCCTGTTAGACTCGGCGATCGGTTCCTCCGGGAACCATGCGCGAGTGGCGGAACGGCAGACGCGCTGGCTTCAGGTGCCAGTGTCCGCAAGGGCGTGGGGGTTCAAATCCCCCCTCGCGCACCCTTTATTTGCAGGCGAGAAACACCACGATCCAAGGGCACGTAACCATCCCGTACCCAATAGGGTCGTTGGTGTCGGTGCTCGCACCTAGGTTCGGAGCATGAGGACCCCGAAGCGGGTCGACACCGCCAAGGGAGTGCGCTGGGTCGTCCGCTACCGCGACGCCGGCAACCGCCAGACCTCCCAACGGTTCGAAGAGCAGGCCGAGGCCAGCAAGTTCTGCATCGACCTCGACGCCTATGGTCCGGCTCGAGCCGAGCAGCTGCTCTATGCCCGGCTGATGCCGTCGGCGTCCGACGTGCCCACCCTTGATGCCTGGATTGAGCAGTACATCTCGACGCGCTCCAAGGCATCCCCCGGAACGCGAGCCAAGTACCGCACGAACTGGGCGAGATCCTTCGGGCCCGAGATCGGCTCACTGCCCATCGATCAGGTGACGGGCGACGACGTGGCCCGCGTCGTCATCAAGCTCTCAGAGGTCGACGAACTCTCGGATAAGACCGTGGCGAACTTTCATGGCGTCCTGGCCGGCGCCATGAAGATCGCGCACGGCCGCGGCATGATCCCGATCAACCCGTGCCTTGAGGTCGCCCTGCCCGAGAGAACGTCGCACACGGAGACAGAGCCCCGCTTCCTGACCGAGGAGGAGTACGAAGAACTGCGGTCGGTCTTCCATCCGTTCTTCCTCGGCCTTCTCGACACTACGGCCGGCACGGGCATTAGGTGGTCGGAGGCCGCGGCGTTGACCCCGCGCGACGTGAACTTCAAGACGCAACGGCTCCACATCACAAAGGCCGTGAAATGGCACCCGACCGCCAGTCAGCGAGTCGTGGGCCCACCGAAGACCAAGCAGTCGCGTCGGACCATCACTCTCCCGGACCCGATCGTGGCCGGACTCGCCGAGCAGGTCCACGGCAAGGACAAGGACGACCTCTTGTTCACGATGCCGCAGGGCGGGCCGCTGTGGCATCGCACGTTCTGGTCCCGCTACTGGGTCGCCGCGTTTGAGCGATCCAGCCTTCCGACGCCAAGACCCCGTTGGCATGATCTGCGCCATTCGCACGCGTCGTGGCTCATCAGCCGCAACGTCCCACTGACGGTCATTCAGCGCCGGCTCGGTCACTCCTCCATCAAGGTCACCTCCGACCTCTATGGCCACCTCCTGCCCGACGTCCAAGTCGCCGAGGCCGCCGCCGCCGCCCAGGTCTTCCTCGGCATCAGGGCGCTGGCCGCGATCGAGACCTAAAGGTCGGCGTCGTCCTCAAGGTGGGCGAGCCGTTGACGGAGGTACGCCGCCTCTGCCGGATGCAGGTGCTCCATGCGGACGCGCACCAGGTCGACGTCCACCCAGAGTTCCTGCGCCACAATCCGTGCGTCCTGAGACCACGCCAGCGCCTCACCGAGCTTCCGCACATCGATGAGGTCCCGTGCCGCAGCGAGCTCGCACGCCAGCTCTTCGCGCTCAAGCTCGGCCTCGGTGAACCAACCGCGCACGTGATGCTCGAGCTCGTGCCGAAGCGTGCTGCGGCGATCTGCCTGCGTCATACCGCGACGCAGGCTGATCGTCTGCGTGTCGAAGTCGTAGTACCCGGCATCCCCACCGTCGTGCCACTCCAGAGTGATCTCTGGCGAGCGCCGAAGCCGGCGCCAGGGGTGAGGGATGTGCACTCCCTAGAGGCTAGGCGCGGCCTCCGTCACTTCTTTGGTGGGTCGTCCGACTCTCGAGATCGAGCAGCCCTCTTCTTGCCGCCGGCTCGCTCGCGCTCCGCGCGACGACGGGCGACCTCGTCCTCTTTCTTCTCAGCTGGCGTTGCCACATGCCCAAGCCTCTTTCCCTCAGGGTCGGCCATCGACTTCACGATTGCGATGAGCGACTGTCGTTGTTTGGGTGTGAGCAACAGCAAGTCGTCCTCGATGGTCGCGAGGGGGAAGTCGCCGTAGTCGGCATGGCCCGTCCCGATCAGCTTCCACACCACGTCGGTGTCGCCCTCGCTTAGGACGGCGGCAACCTTGCGGACGGAGCCGGCATCGGGACGTCCGACACCGTGGTACATCCGACTCACGGTTGCCTTCGAGACTCCGGCCTCGCGAGCAAGGGAGGACTGATTCAGCCCTTTGCCTGCCAGCACCTTGTCCCATTCGGACTGCGTATCACTCACGGGGCACACTCTCCGGCTAGTCGTCGCGCCATGTCCAGCGACGGGTTAGACGCCCCGTCTACGAACTCCAGCGATGTAATCCTGCCATGGCGCTGATTTTCTAGGCAGATTCGCCTTGACGAGTGAGACGGTCCCGTCTAATGTGTTTCGGGTATTGCGAAACGTCAGTCGCACCGTCTAGATTGGACTCAGCACATGAAACCCAGCCCGTGGAGGTTCCAGATGGAACTGATCGACCGCCAGCTGCTGATCCGCTACATGGATTTCCGCGGCTTCAGCTGCGCCTCTCTAGCCCTGCGCGTTGGCTGCTCGAAGGCGACCATTGGTCACCTCCGTAGTGGCTACACCTCGGGAGTGCGGAGCAAGAAGTGGTCCGACGCCATCGAGCGCGAGCTCAACGTTCCGCCGGGCTCTCTCTTTGAGGTCAAGGCGTTTCGGGTTTCGGAGAACGCGTCATGACTCAGTGGCTCACGACCAGACAGGTCGCCGACGCGATCCAGCGCAGCGAGGAGTACGTCACCCGCCAGTGCGTGGCCGGCCACATCAAGGCCCGCAAGCTCGGCAATGGGTGGCGCATCAAGCCCGAGTGGTTGGACGAGTTCATGGAACCCGGGGGAGAGGCGCCTGCCGCTCAGCCGCGGACGCTCACGGCCAAGCAGCGCCGTGGCGTGGCGAGGCGGTCGGCATGACCGAGGCACTTCCCGCGCGCTTCTGGAGCAAGGTCAACAAGACCGAGACCTGCTGGATCTGGACCGGCAACACCAGCCCCGACGGATACGGCAGATTCCTCGGCCACTCGGAGTTCGGCACATCACTGCCTCATCGCATCTCTTGGCAGGCTGCGAAGGGTCCGGTCCCTGATGGACTTGAGCTTGACCACTTGTGCCAGGTCCGCAAGTGCGTGAATCCCGATCACCTCGAGGCCGTCACTCACGCCGAGAACATCCGACGCGCCGTGGAGCGTCGCACTCACTGCCCCAAGGGTCATCCACGGGCTGACAACTGGGTCTCGGACTACGCGGGCGGCCACCGCTGCCTCGCGTGTCGGCGCGCAGCCAATGCTGCCTACATGCGCCGTCGTCGCGCGAAGGAGGTCGCAGCATGACCGCCCCCATCGGCACCACGCTCCCCGGCCGCTGCACCACCTGCGGCATGGACCCACGTCCCGAGGTTCAGGGACACCGACTCCCGTGCACGCCGACGGGTCACATGGCCGACCTCCTGCTCGCCCGTCAGCGCATGGATGGGCGGGCAGGAGCTCGGACGGCGACGGAGCAGGCGACCCCGGATCGGGAGTGGCAGACGTTCCTCACCGCGGTCCGTGCTGATGCTGCTGCGAACGCCGGCCTGGTGTCGCAGAACCGCATCCGTGAGTCGATCGGTCACCGCTGGACGACGACGAATGCCAAGCGTCGCTATTCGCAGATGTGGGCGCGCGCTCGTCGTGAGGGCCTGCTGGTCGAGACGGATGTGACGGAGCGGTCCACGGATCACGTGGGCGGAAACGGGCATCGAATCGTGCCGGTTCTCAGGCTCGCCGAGCAGGTCGGGAGGGCGGCGGCATGAGTCGCACAGACCACCAGCGCCCCGCCAAGCATCCCGAGCACGCGGACTCAGCGCCCCGCCACCAGCCACGGCCCGTTGCACGTCGCGAGCGCACCCGCCTGCAGGCCGTCCTGGCCGCGATCAGGCAGATGTCCACCTAACCCTCCGCGCTCCCCAGGGATGAGCACGGAAGCACCACCCAACCCAACAGCAAAGCCGCCCGGGCATCTGACAACGCGGACGGCTTCGCAACTACAACAACTAGGAGTCTAGATGAACCTCTCATCAGCACTGCGAACCCTGGCCGACCACGTGGCCGAAGCGGAGGCGGCGGGCATCACCGTCCGCATGGCTTCCATGAGCGTCCACCTGGAAGACGACACCCTGGGTGTCGAGTTCGCCGAGCGCGTCGGCATCGATCGGTTCCGAGCGAGCGGTCCGACGCAGTGGGTCGACGGCACCATCGCCGGCGTGGGGCTGACGGTCTTCTGCGAGGACCGGCCGGCGGTGAAGTCATGACCTTCGACTTCGCCACCATCCGCGACCTGACCGACGTCCAGGCTCACCGTCGGGAGATGCAGCAGGCCGAGTCCGACCTCCGTGCCGAGCTGGCTGCCAAGTCCGAAGCGGCCCACCCGTCTCGTGTCGCCCTCCGCAACGAGGTCGCTGCCGAGAACCTGCGCCGTCTCCACATCCTCGCTGGCCCGTCTCCTGCTGAGCGTGTCGCCGAGTTCGATGCGCGCGTGATCGACCTGGACTCGAAGCGGGGTGAGCGGGCATGAAGGAGCCGATCAAGCCGGAGGACATCCGCGAGGGTGACCTGATCCGCTGGGAGTCCGAGGATGAGCCCGACCGAGCCAACGAGTACCGGGCCAAGGGTCCGGTGATCAAGGTGCCGGGTCGCCACTACCTCCTCGACCGCCCCACCCCCGCCGTGGACCTGCCGACCGACGAGGCCCTGGGGTGGGCCACAGTGCGCGCACCGCACTGGACCTCCGACACGGTGCTACTTCGCCACTGGGAGGTCGAAGGAAGTCATCTGAGGTGTGCCGTCGCGCCCATGTACCTGGTGGACCACATCACCGCCTTCACCCCCGCCGTCGCGGTCCCGAAGGCCGCGCTGGACGAGTTGCGTACCGGTTGGGCCGAGGCTTATCGGATCGGGGAGAACCTTGACGATCTCTTCGACAACCTCACCGCCGCCGTCCGCGCCTTCCTCGCCGCAGTCGACGCCGCCAACGGTGATCCCCGATGAACCCCCCCATCTACGACGCCCTCTGGCTCGACGCGTTCATCGGCGACAACTCCCACGTCCTCATCGACGCAGCGACCACCATCTGCCGCGATGACGTCGAGCTGAACACGTCGGCGTTCGAGGCAGCGTCGGTCGGTTGGTGGCCGGTTGGCCTGGAGGTGGCGGCATGAGTGCCCGGAGATTGCGGGACGCTGCGACGCTACTCCGCAGCCGCGCTCTCGCCAGGCGTGAGTTCGACAAGGCGTTCGGCCCTCGCATGATCGCCGCGGGCATGCCCGTCACTGACACGCAACTCGACTCAGAGGCGTTCGGAGTCATGTGGACGCCCGACGTGGCCGTCGCGATCGCTCAGTTGCTCGAGTGGTGGGCCACGGGCTTCGGCGAGGGCGAAGAGATGGACGACTCCATCATCGACGACCACGCTCTTGCGATCGCCGATGCCGTCCTCGTTAGCGCCCCGAACTTTCGGGCGTCTTGGTGGGTCAATCCGGCCCCGCGCTCTACCTGCGACGTCGAGATGGAAGACGGCGACCCCTGCCTGCTTCCCGAGGATCACGAGGGGGCGCACTCATGACCGACACCACCTTCTACGTCGCCCTCGACGCCGACAACGAGCCGACCGTCTTCCGCATGACCGACGACCTCCCCAAGGCCGTCCTGCGCCGATGCGACCTGACCGCGCACAACGCCGACGCGTGGGACGTGCTGACCGGGCATCTGGAGGTGTTCGCATGAGTCCCGAACAGGCCCTCGGCATCTTCCTGGCCCACCTCGTCGGCGACTATCTCATCCAGTCGCACTGGATGGCGATCAAGAAGACGACGGCATGGTGGCCCGCACTGGCCCACGGCGCGACGTACACGCTGCCCTACGCCCTCGTCACGCAGTCCCTCGCGGCACTGCTCGTCATCGGCGGCACGCACGCTGTCATCGACCGCTACCGGCTCGCCCGCTACATCGTCTGGGCGAAGAACCAACTCGCCCCCGCCGCGTTCCGAGCAGAGAAGTCATCGCCCACCGGCTATCCGGCATCGACGCCCGACTGGCTCGCGGTGTGGCTGCTGTTCATCGCGGACAACACGCTGCATCTCCTGATCAACACGGCGGCGGTGATCTGGCTGTGATGACCCGTCGCCCGTCACCCCTCGCCGTCACCTACGCCCTGGCCGCACTCCTCGCCGCAGCCACACTCACCCTCCCCGGCGCACGGACCACGCTCGCCGCGGGTTGGCACGTGATCGACCCATCCAGGCTCCCCGGCGAATGGCACGGGGCAGTCTTCCTCGCCGTCACCGTCCTCGTGCTCGGTGTCGTGCTTCGACGCAGGTACTACGTGGCGGGGTGGTGGAGATGAGCCAGCTCGCCCTGTTCGCAACCCGCTGGCATGGCGCATTCGTCGCCAGCCTGCCGGGAGCGCCATGCCACCTCTGCGGCAGACGCATCAAGGCCGGCGAGCGCGTCTTCTACGCCGACCGCTGCCTCGACGACGAGTGGCGGACGTGCGCTGAGTGTCGGGAGGCGAGCGCATGACCCACGCCGACGAGTACCGCGCAGCCCTCCACAAGGACCCCGCCACCAACCGCGACGACAGACCCGACCCCGCCGACTACGCAGGCAGCGCGGACGGACCCAGCGACGCCGTCTACAGCGCCACCGAGGCAGCAGCAGAGACGGTGCGGTGGGGCGACCCGATCTGCCCCGAATGCCGAGAGATCGAGCTCCGGTACTGGGACGTCATCTGCGGTCGCTGCCAGGACGAGCACCTCGAGGACGAAGCGCACGAACGCGGCAAGGACGGGTGGGCGTCATGAGCACCCGACTCCACTTCATCGTCCCCCGCGACCTGATCCTCAACGCCAACCAGCGAATGCACTGGGCGCCCAAGAGCAAGCGAACCGCAGCACTGCGACTCATGGGCCGCACCGAGGCGCGGGACAAGCGCCTGGGAGCCACGCGCGCCGTCCTCGGCATCAACCTCGGCTACCCCGACAAGAGGCAGCGAGACGCCGAGAACTACGCACCCACCGTGAAAGCGCTTGTCGATGGGGCAGTGACCGACTCCGGCCTGCTTCCCGCGGACCACGACCTCCACATCGTCGCCCGCAACTGGACCTCCGACGTCGCCGGCATCAAGGGCTGCTTCGTCATCGACCTGACCTTCGAACCCGTCCGGGAGGACGCATGACACTCACCATCCACCGCGAGATGCTCCAGGGCAGCGACGAGTGGAGAGCCGCCAGACGCGGCCTCCTGACCGCCAGCACCATCGCCAGCGTCCTCACGACCAAGCCGCCCGCCCCGCTCGACTACGCCTGCCCTCAGTGCAACGCCGAACCGGGCGAGGACTGCATCAGCCTCGCTCGGAAGACGCCCGCACCGATCAAGAAGCCGCACGATCCCCGTGCGAACCTCGCAGCCGAGAACCCGGACGGACTCCCGGACCGGATCACCCTGGCTGACAGCACCACGATCCGCGCCGTTGCCCTCAAGCTCGCCACCGAGCGGGCTACGTCCTGGGAAGACCCGGACCTCTACGGCTTCGACATCGACCGCGGCCACCAGGTCGAGCCCATCGCTCGAGCCTGGTACGCGGACGACAGGAAGGTGGCCGTCGAGCAGGTCGGCCTCATGGTCCTCGACCTCGACGGCGCCCGACTCGGCTACAGCCCCGATGGTCTCGTGGGCGACGACGGCTGCATCGAGATCAAGGGGCCTCGCGGGAAGCGGCACCTACTGACCCACATCGAGGGTGCGATCCCCGCCGACCACATGCCCCAGGTCCAGACCGGCATGTTCGTCGCCGGCCGCTCCTGGTGCGACTTCATCTCGTACCTGGGTGGAGAGCCGCCGTTCGTCATCCGAGTCCACGCCGACCCCGCATGGTTCGGCGCAATCGAGTCAGCCGTTCACGCCGTCGAGGCCAAGACGTTCGAGTTCGTCAACGCCTACCGAGCCGCGACCAACGGACTCGCACCTACCGCCACCCTGCCCGACCCCTACGACGTGGAGTTGAAGCTCGCATGAGAGTCACGATCGAGAAGAAGACCGACCAGTTGAACTTCGAGGACTTCCTCGGCGGCGTCACCCGAACCGTGACCATCGTCGAGGTCCGCAAGGGCACGAAGGAACAGCAGTACGACATCGCGATCGAGGGTGACCGGCGAGTCTGGCGCCCCTCGGTCACCGTGCTCAAGTTGCTCGTCGAGGCATGGGGCGACGACGCGACCCAGTGGGTCGGACGACGAGCCACCCTCTACGGCGACCCGACCGTCATGTTCGGCCCCGATCGCGTTGGAGGCATCAGGGTCAGCCACGTCTCCCACATCGACAAGCCGGTGACCGCGAACCTCACGAAGACCCGAGGCAAGCGGATGGCGCACACGGTTCAGCCGCTCATGGAGGCTGCGCCGGCACCCACCGAGCCCACCGCCGAGCAGGTCGCAGCGTGCACGGACCCTGCAACCCTTCGCGCCTGGTGGAAGACGTCCGGCCCTGACCGTCGAGCCCAGATCGAGGCTCGAGGCGCCGAGCTCGAGAAGCCCGCCGATGAGCCCGAGCAGGGACTCAACTTCCCCGAGGGCGGTGCGTGATGCGGGAGGCAGTAGAAGCCTGGTCGAAGGCCGATGAGTTCGCAGGCATCTTCATGACCGACGGGCGGCCGAGAGCGGTCATGTCAAAGCCGCCCCGGATGCAGGCCAGCAAGGCATTTATCCGCGAGGTGCAGGACCTGCTCGACGCGTCCACTTCCACAGAAGAGGTGGCGGACTGGATCGTCAACAAGATGGAGGACTACGGCGCCCATCTCGCGGAGCCGATGTTCGACATGAACGGCAACGGCCCGGCCTGTTCGTTCTGCAAGACGCTCTGGCCTCTCTGTGGACACCAGCACGTGTCGCAGCGCCTCAAGGAGCTTGAGAGCGAGGCCGACCAGTGACCCACCACATCACCCGCAACCCGACCGCCGTCTCCGTCGCTGGCCTCGGACGCCGCCACATCGCCAGGTGCACGTGCGGCGAGTCCTGGCGACGCGAGCGGTCAGACGACCTCGACGAAGACCTCCGCAAGCACAGGGAGGCCACGTCATGAAGACACGCGTCGCCTGCATCCGATGCCACGAGGTCAAGCACCACCAGTCCCGCGGCCTCTGCAAGAAGTGCTTCCGCGAGATGCGCGACACCGACCAGCTGCACCTCTACCCGCCCATGAAGTGGGGCGAGAAGCAGGCCGTTCTCGTCGAGGTCGCCGAGGAATCGCCGATGGAGTACCCGGGCCGCTGGGTGCGTCGTGGGCTCGTCTACTACGCCGAGGAGGTGGCGTCGTGAGTGCTGAGCGCGCGCACCCAAGGCGCCTGTGGATGACGCCCAGTGGCGTCCGACGCCCATGTTCCGATCGAACCATCAGCACGACCAACCCCAACCAGGAGTCCGCATGACCCTCCCCAGCATCACCGCCACCGGACGACTCGGAGCCGACCCCGAACTCAAGTTCACGCAGTCCGGCAAGGCCGTCGCCAACTTCCGCATCGCGTGCGACAAGCGCAAGAACGAGAACGGCGAGTGGAAGACCCTCAGCACCGTCTGGCTGTCCGTCAGCCTCTGGGAGAACGACGCTGAGGCAGCGGCCGAGCACCTCGCGAAGGGCGACCTCGTGACCGTCGTCGGACAGCTGAACGTCCGCGAATACGACCGCAAGGACGGCACCAAGGGGCAGTCCATCGAGATCGACTACGGGCGCGTCTCCAAGGCGCTCCCCAGGTCCGGCGGGGGCAACGCCCAGCGTCCGGCCCAGACGGCCGCCAGCAACCCGTGGGACACCCAGGGAGGTGCGCCGACATGGGGAGAGGAGAAGCCGCCGTTCTGAGGGCCACGGTCACCCGACTGAACGCCGGGATCGGCGTCGGGTTCTGGGCAGAGGCAGACGCCAACGCTCAGGCCCGCGCCGAGCAGGCCCGCACAGGGCGGCCCCACTTCATCGTCAGCAAGAAGACACAGCACGACACCCACCTCATCTGGTGGGTCCGAGAAGCGAGAGAGGAGGTGGCCTGAGTGCGAATCAGATCCATCAAGCCGGAGTTCTGGACCAGTGAAGACGTCGCCGCTCTCACCTGGCCGACCCGCCTGCTGTTCATCGGCCTCTGGTCCTACGTCGATGACAACGGCGTCGGACGGGACAACCCGAAGCTGATCAAGGCCGACCTGTTCCCGCTCGAGGACGACCCTCGCGAGACCCTCGCGACAGTCTCGCGAGGGTTGCAGGAACTTTCCGAAGGCGGCCAGATCACTCGCTACACCGTCGCGAGGAAGGACTTCCTCTGCATCAACGCGTGGTCGAGCCATCAGCGGATCGACAAGCCGAACAAGGCGCGCTACCCCGACCTGACCTGCGAGAACGTCGTGATTCGCGAGACTCTCGCGACATCCTCGCGAGAGTCTCGCGAGATCCCCGCGCCTGGAGCAGGGGAACAGGGGAACAGGGGAACAGAGGAGCAGGGGAAAACACACACGACGACTGACGTCGTCGCCGCTCCCGCCAAGGCGGTCGCTGTGCGCGAGATGTCGACGGAGGGTTTCTCCGAATTCTGGGACGCCTACGGCAAAAAGGTCGGACGAGGGGCAGCTGAGAAGGCGTTCGCCAAGGCAGTCAGGAAGGTCAGCCCTGACCGGATCATCTCCGCCGCGCACGATCACGCCGCATGGCATCAGCGGAACAGGACCGAGGAACGGTTCATCCCGCACCCGACCACCTGGCTCAACGAGGAGCGGTGGCAGGACGAGCGCAGCGAGAGAACGCAGGCGCCGATCAGCAGACAGCAGGCCGAGACCGACGCCGTGTTCGACGCCGCCATGCAGCGCGCGATCGAGCGAGAGAGGAACGCAGGATGACCCCGACCGAGACCGTGAAGCTCTGCCGGATGGTCAAGGCCATCTGCCCAGCCCAGGCGATCGACGAGTACACGCCCGACACGTGGCACGACCTTCTGGGCGACCTGGACCTTGGTGTCGCACTCGCGGCCATCAAGGAACTCGGTCAGACGCATCGCTTCATCGCGCCGGCCGACATCCAGGCCGAGGTCGCTCGTCGTCGACGGGAGCTGCTCGCGAACACGACGACGGCCGCCGAGCCCGAGTGGCTGGCCGCACTTGAGGGCGACCAGCACACGGTCGCCTACCTCCAGTGGCGACGAGAGCGCCAGGACCGAATCCTGCGCGGCGAGCCGGAGCCGACCGAGCCTCCCCGACGCATCGTCAAGCGCGACCTGACCGAGCTCGAGGCAGAGGTCAAGAAGATCGCCCGCGACAAGGGCGCCAAGCGCGACGACCTAGGTGAATCGGCATGACTCGCCACGCAACCACCCCCAGCCCCGGCAACAGGAAGGCATGACTGATGAGCACGACGACTGACATCCCCCGCAATGCGAGGCACCTCCTCGCCGATCTTCACACCTACGCCGTGCCCGTCAGCCCCAAGATGCTGCTGGAGACGCTGTGCGTCGCCGAGTTCGCTTTGCGGGAGCTCGAGCGCAACAGGCCGGGCTACAACGCCGGCGGGTCGATCGAGTCGCACCTCACTCGCGTTCGGCACCTGATGGACGAGTGCCAGCGCAAGCGCCCGACCGGTCGGGGTGGCAAGCACGACAGCCTGCACACCGATGAGTGCGGTTGCACGTCGGAGCGTTCCCGATGACCGCCCGCGAGGACCGTGGCGTGCAGGTCGAGGCGCGGACGCTGTCGGGGGTGCGGTTCACGGCATGCACTGCCTGCGGATGTCACGACCACGGCTCGGAAGTGTGCGGAGCCGAAGCCGACAACGGGCTCATCGCAGTCACGTGTACCTGCTTTGGGCCGCCCACCGAGCTCGTCACCCTGACCGATGGGGGTGCGGAGTGAGCGCGGACGACAACGCCCCCGAGCAGGCGCGGGAGGTGGAGGTGGTGGCGCGGGTAGCGATCCTGCATCTCGTCGTGCGCGACCTGCCGAGCATCGAGTGCCGGTGCGGCGAACGCGGGATGACGGGCACTGAGTGGGCACAGCACATCGCCGAGCAGGTCACCGCCGCCCTGGCTCCGATCCGCGCTGCTGAGCGGCAGGAGGCGGCACGGGAGGTCACGGAGGCTTGGTGCGACTGGCTCGCGGCCATCTGCTTCGGGATCGACTTCTCGACCGCACTCCCGCCGCCATGCAGCGCAACAGACCTAGCCGAAGCGATGCACCGCGAGGACCCATCGGAGTCCGTCGACATCTGGGCCTTGTGCGTGGAAGACAACACCGGCCAGCGGTTCGGCCCCGCCCGCGCTGACGGTGTGACCGGGCGGAGAGGGACGTGAGCGCCTACAGGTACGTCCCGGACCCCGAGCCGCTGATCGAGACGGCACCCGGCGTCTACGAACAGGCGCGCTACCGAATCGCCCACCTCGGCGAGGCCAAGCCGGGCGACACCGTCTGGATCTCCGAACGCCAGGACGACGGCACGTGGGGACCGGCTCGCGCCGTCACCGTCGTCGACGACACCCCCACCATCCCGGCCGGCACCACCGACCACGAGCAGGAGACGACATGAGTGAGCAGGTCGACGCGATGGCACCTGGCGGCGTCATGCCATCGCTTTCAGAGAGCGATCAGCGACGCTTCTGGCAGAAGGTCAGAAAGACTCAGACTTGCTGGCTTTGGACGGCCCAGGTCTCCAATCAAGGATATGGATCGTTCTATGTCCGATTGCCGAAGGGTTGGAGAATTCGGAGAGCTCACAGGGTCGCGTGGTGGCTGTTGCGAGGCCCAGTGCCAGGCGAGCTGGTACTTGACCACATATGCCGGGTGCGCCGATGTGTGAATCCCGACCACCTCGAAGTGGTCACTCCTTCCACCAACACCCTGCGCGGCATTGGGCCAACGGCGATCAACGCCCGGAAGACCCATTGCAAGCGCGGTCATGAATTTACTCCCGAGAACATCATCCCCCAAAACGGCGGGCGATACCGCGCTTGTCGTCAGTGCGCGCGGGAAGCGACCTGCCCGATCTGCGGAAGGCAGATCGGCTCCTGGAATATGCCGCGCCACAAGCGGACGCACCTCAAGAAGGAGGGCTCGAAGTGAGTGACAACCTGAACTGCCGATGGACCGGCACTGAGACGCCACGAGCGATCAAGCACCGACACGAGGATGACTGCGACGACGAGCGGTGCAAGGGCTGCCTTCGGTGCCCGCGCTACCACTGCGTCGTCTGTGGCATCGAGCACGTGGACGAGCAGACCTGCCCCGGGTGCGTGGGAGAGACCCGGGAAGACCTGACCGAGGTCGTCGCACTGCACGCCGCGCTGCCGGCGCACGCTGTCGACGGCGGGCGCGCGGGGAAGCTCGAAGCAGCCAGACCGATCCCAGGTGGCGAGGCGACCGTCATGTACGGACCAGGCGCACCAAGAGGTGAGATCGGCAAGGGCGAGCACCGGACCACAGAGCAGGTGCTGGTCGGCTGGGAGGACGACTGGCGCTCGATGTACGGCGCACCCACCGACGACCTGGCATCCATGCTCGGCGCTGCGGTCTTCCTGCTCGACCGGCTCACGTCCGCGGCCCAGACCCATCCCGCGTTCGATGCGTTCGCCAGTGAGATCCGCGAGCACCGGAGTCACCTCGAGGACGTACTGCACGACGGGGAGCGCGTGGACACGGGCGCACCGTGCGACGCCTGTCACCAGCCGTTCGAACGCGTGTGGGCGAAGGACGAGGTCAACGATCGGTGGTGGTGTGATCGGTGCAAGATCTCACTCAAGGTCGGCCAGTACGTCGAGCACGTGTCACGCCAGGCTCGCAAGCACAAGGACTGGCTGACGGCTCGGGACATGAACCTGGAGCACGACATCCCGATCGGCACACTCCACGGCTGGGCGAGCAAGGGCACGGTCGCCAAGCGCAAGGACGTCAACGTGGGGCGGATGGTCTACTGCGTGGCCGACGCCAAGACCGAGCGCGATCGGGCGACACGCGAGAAGGAGTCTGACGAGGTCGCTTGACATCAAGATTCTTTTGCCGGAAGATTCTTGACGGAGACCTGTTGCCTGATGGCGGCGGGTCTTTCGTCATTCCACGGGAGGTCGCGATGACTGCACCCACCGTCGAGCTTTTCGCTCCCGAGGACCTGACCGCAGCATCCGACGTCGACCTGGACCACGCACTCGCGCGGCTGTACCTGCTGCACGCTGAGGCTGACCAGGCTGGGCGCGACGCCGTGCACCCGCGCATCATGCAGATCGTTGGGGAGATGCGGGTGCGGACTGAGGGTTGGTTGGCAGGACGTGGCTGCTGACCGACCCGGCAACCCGCGCAAGGCCAACGGCCACCGCCGTCGCCAGGTCACCGCTCGGGTCTACGCCGAGGAGTACGACTGTGGGATCTGCGGCAAGCCAGTCGACAAGACCTTGACGTTCATCGACCCGGCCACCGGCAAGCCGAACCCTTGGGCCAAGTCAGTAGACGAGATCATCCCGGTCAGCCTGGGTGGCTCACCCATCGACCGACCCAACTGCCGGCTCGCTCACCGCGACTGCAACATCAAGCGGGGCAATGGCGCGAGGTCGAGAGCGGCAGAAGGTTCGATCGACATGGTGCGTGCCCGGGCCTACTGAGGGTCTGTGGACAAGCCTGTGGATGAGGGGGAGGTCCCCCAGGTCGACCTCCTGAGGCCCTCCTCCGGCCTAGGGCCTTACCCCCCATCTCGTTTTTCCAAGGAGGTGTCACATGCCCCGCAAGCCTGCTCTGCGCGCCGTGGCGCCCGATGAGGTCGCCGAGCCGACCAAGATCCGTACCATTCTCGAGGCCGCCGAAGAGGGTTCGCGTCTTGAGGAGCTGCGTGCCATGCGTCGCCGCCTCGCTCGAGCCCTCGATGATCCGAACACTCCGGCTCGCGATCTTGCTGCGCTGTCTCGACGCCAGCTTGAGATCGGTCGCGAGATCGAGGCCATCGTCGTCGCGGAGGATGAGGATCATTCGGTCGTCGTGAACGCCGATGACGAAGCCTGGGACGGCACCGGCTACTGACGATCGGTCACTGTCGGCCGTCGCTCGGCATGTCGTCGCACCTGATGGCATCAGGTCGACAGAGTGGCCGTCGGTTGGCCGGACGTGCCATCGCCTCGGCTGGGGTTTCGATCGCTGGCAGAGCGACGCCGGACGACTGATCCTCGCGAAGCGGGTCGATGGTACCTATGCCGCGGACACGACCTGCATCAGCATCCCCCGTCAGGCCGGCAAGACCTATCTAATCGCGTGCATCATCTTCGCGCTGTGCCTCCTGAAGCCTGGCCTCACGGTCATCTGGACGGCTCACCGCAAGACCACCGCCAGGGAGACCTTCGACCAGTTCGACGGCATGGCGAAGCGCCCCAAGGTGGCTGCCCATGTCCGCCAGGTGCTTCATGGCAAGGGCGACGAGGCCATCCACTTCAACAACGGGTCGCGCATCCTGTTCGGAGCCCGCGAGTCGGGGTTCGGTCGCGGGTTCGCTGGCGTGGATGTCCTGGTGTGCGATGAGGGTCAGATCCTCCCGGAGTCCACACTCGAGGATCTCGGCGCCACTCAGAACACGGCGCCGAACCCACTGTTCTTCGTGATGGGGACGCCACCAAGGCCGAGGGATGCCGGCGAGTTCTTCACACTTCTCCGCCAAGAGGCGCTTGACGGCGATTCAGAGTCGACGCTCTACATCGAGACCAGTGCCGATCGGGGTACTGACCCGATGGATCCGGACCAGCTCCGCAAGGCCAATCCGTCCTATCCGCACCGCTCGTCGCACCGGGCGATGCTCCGCCTCCGCAAGAAACTGCGGAACGAGGACTCGTGGAACCGTGAAGCGCGGGGCATCTGGGACCGCATCGACCTCAAGGTTCATCCGGTCGACCCGTTCAAGTGGGCCGAGCTCGCGGACGAAGATTCCGTGCCCGCTGGCACTCCCGACTATTACTCCCTCTCGATCTCACCTGAGCGCATCGGCTTTATCGGCGTCGCATTCCATGGTGGCGACGGTCCCGACTTCCTAGACCTCGCCGAAGCTGGACGGGTCGACGACTCGCGCAAGATCATCGAATGGTTCACCGAGCGCCGACCCTGCAAGGTGGCGATTGACGGCCGCGACCCGGCTGCGGCACTCGTCAACGAGCTTCGTGCGGCGAAGGTCAAGGTCAACGTCACCACGCAGAGCGACTCGGCTCGGGCGTCCCTGGGATTCTCCGAAGCGGTCGCGGAAGGCCGCGTGGCGCACGTCGACCAACCTACTGTCCGCGAAGCCCTCGTAGTGGCTCGCAAGAAGCTCGTCGGCAAGGCGGGCCTGTGGGAGTTCGACCCCGACGACGATATCGCTGCACTTCGGGCAATCACCCTGGCCCGCTATGGCCTGACCTTCAAGAACAAGCGCACTGGCGACGGCCGGCGCACCGGAACCCGAAGGGGCGTGGTCTTGTGACGTTCGAGTCCATCGGCCCCGTCCGCGGCCTGAGTGATGACGAGCGCGCGATTGCCAACGGCCTGCTCGAGCAGCTCGACCAGCGCAAGCACCGCAACCTCATGCGCTCGTCGATCTACGACGGCAAACGCGCAATCCGCCAGGTCGGCACCATCATTCCGCCGCAGTATTACCGGCTCGGCCTCGTGCTCGGCTGGTGCGCCAAGGGCGTCGACTCGTTGGTGCGCCGCACCACGCTTGAGCGTTTTACGTGGGCCGACGGTGACCTTGACAGCCTCGGAGCCCGCGACCTCTGGGATGCGAACTACCTTCGCTCAGAGGTCAACGCCGCACTCGTCTCGTCCGTGCTGCACGGAGTGTCGTTCCTTGTGGCAGTCAAGGGCGAGGATGACGAGCCCGATGCACTGATCCTGTCCCGCGATGCCCTGAGCGCCACCGGCACCTGGAACCCCCGGACGCGCTCCCTGACGGACTTCATCTCTGTCACTGAGCGCGCCGAGGATCGTCCGACGGCCTTCACGCTCTATCTCGACGGAATCACGATTTCCGCAGAGAAGGGCGACGCTGGCTGGGAGGTCACGGACCGGTCAGAGCACGGCTGGGGCGTTCCTGCGCAGCCCCTCACCTACCGTCCTCGCATCGGCCGGCCCTTCGGCTCGTCGCGCATCACCCCGGCTGCGATCGCCGCCCAGGACGCCGGCACTCGTGACCTGATCCGGCTTGAGGGCCACATGGACATCTACTCGTACCCTGAGCTGATTCTCCTTGGCGCCGACGGGTCCGTCTTCAAGGACGACCAGGGCAACACCCTGCCGGCGTGGCAGACGATGCTCGGGCGCGTCAAGGGCATCCCTGACGACGAGGAAGCCACGACACCCCGCGCGTCGGTCCAGTCGATCTCGGCCGCATCTCCTGAGCCGCAGCTCTCCTCGCTGAGTGTCCACGCCAAGGTCTGTGCCCGCGAACTCTCGCTCCCCGACTCGGCGCTCGCTCTAACGGACGTCTCCAACCCAACCTCTGCTGAGTCCTACGACGCTTCGCAGTACGAGCTCATCGCTGATGCCCGAGGTGCGATCGATGACTGGTCGACCCCGATTCGCAAGATCCACGCCACAGCCCTTGCGATCCAGAACGGCCTGACCTCAGTCCCTGATGAGTGGGCCGGCATCGACTCCAAGTGGCGAAACCCGCAGTTCCTTACGCAGGCCGCGGAAGCCGACTCCGGCGCCAAGCGTCTCGGCGCCGTCCCCTGGCTTGCCGAGACCGAGGTCGGCCTCGAGTTGATGGGCCTATCGGACGACCAGATCCGCAGAGCACAGGCAGAGCGTCGTCTCGCTCAGGGCGGCCGTCTTCTGGATCGCGTCCTTGCCGCCGGGAACCAGGCGACCCCGGATGCCGACGCGATCTGACGTAGAGCAACTGCGCGCGGCGAACGCGGCCATCTCGCGTCTGGTGCGCTCGGAGGTCGCAGCACTCTGGGCGTCGCTGAATCCGGAGCGTGACCCGGACGCTGCTCGGTGGGCGCTACTCCAGGCCATGCCTGGACTGGTCGACCGCTACGGCGACATTGCCGCTTCAGTATCCGCCGAGTGGTACGACGAAATGCGCGCCAAGGCCGAGGCTACGGGCCGTTACCGAGCCCTCCCTGCTCCGCATGTGATCGTCCGTCAGGTCGAGAAGGCGACCGGATGGGCTTCTCGCGACGTCCTGAGCCCCGAGCAGACGGTCAGTGGACTCCAAGTCGTCGCGAACCGTCTCGTGCTCCAGCAAGGCCGGGACACGATCGCACGAAATGCCAAGCGCGAGAACATCCGCTGGGCTCGCGTTCCCGCTGGCGATGAGACCTGCGCGTTCTGCCTGATGCTCGCCTCGCGAGGTTTCGCCTACGACACCGAGCACTCGGCATCTAGGCAGCGCGATGGCAACAAGTACCACGGCGACTGCGACTGCGTGCCTACCCCGAGCTGGGGCAAGGCCGACCAGGAGATCGAGGGCTATGCCCCCGATGCGCTCTATCAGACCTACCTCAACGCCCGCGGCGACATCTCGAACGCCTTCGACACCAAGGGCATCTTGTCCCGACTGCGCGAGCAGCAGGGCATCCACTGAGCCACCCCGAGCCAAGGGGGAAGCGCCACGGCGGCGCCAAACGCCGGAGCAGCACCTGACGAGGCAACGGAGCACCGATGACGACCGAGACACCTACCCCCGAGACCACCGAGACCCCCCAGCCCGAGGCGACGACCTTCACTCAGGCCGATGTGGACCGCATCGTCCGCGAGCGCGTCAAGCGCGAACGCGACAAGTACGCGGACTACGACGACCTGAAGGCCAAGGCCGGCGAAGCGACGACGCTCGAGCAGCGCGTCGCAGACATCGAGCGCAAGGCGAACGACAGCGAAGCCCGTGCAATCCGTGCGGAGATCGCCAACGCCAAGGGACTCACGGCGACTCAGGCCAAGCGTCTGGTCGGCACCACCCGCGAGGAACTCGAGGCAGACGCCGACGAGCTGCTGACGGACATCGGCGCCCAGAAGCAGAACGGCAATCGCGCGCCGCGCGAGGGCCAGACCCCACACCCCTCTGGCGATGACGAGGTCCGCGAGTTCACTCGCGGCCTGTTCAAGCGTCCGGAGTAACCCGAAAGGAAGCCATCATGGCTACTCTCGCCACCGGATCGCTCTCGATCCCCAAGCAGAAGATCGCCCCCTGGCTCGGCAAGATCCAGAACGGATCGGCCGTCGCCACCCTCTCCGACCAGACCCCCATGACCTTCGGTGAGGGCGAGTCCTGGACGTTCAACATCGGCGAGGCCGAGTACGTGGGAGAGGGCGCCGACAAGGGTGCCTCCACGGTCACGCCGACCTCGAGCGCCATCACGCCGAAGAAGTTCCACAAGACCCTCCGGTTCAACCAGGAGGTCCTGTGGGCCGACGAGGACCGCCAGCTCGAGGTCGTGGACGAGATCCTGGCTCTCATCCAGCCGGCCCTCTCGCGCGCGCTCGACTTCGGCGTGTTCCACGAGATCAACCCGACCGGCGGCGCCAAGGTGACCGCCATGAACGGCGGCCTCTGCGACACGACCAACTCGGTCGAGTACGTCGCCACGGACAAGCCCTTCGTGAGCCTCGACGCGGCCGACGGCCTCGTGCTCGCCGACGGCTACGTCCCGCGCGACATCGCCCTGGACCCGACCTATGCAGCCAAGTTCTCCTCGCTGCGTGGCACCAACTCCGAGCAGAAGCTCTACCCGAACTTCCAGCTGGGGCTGAACACGTCGGAGCTCGACGGCCACCGCGCCTCGGTGTCCAACACCGTCGGCGCGGTCGGCGTGGCCGCGACTGCCACCAACACGCTGGCCTTCGTGGGCGACTTCAGCGCAATCCGCTGGGGCGTCCAGAAGCAGATCGGCCTCGAGCTGATCGAGTACGGCGACCCGGACGGTGGCGGCGACCTGAAGCGCAAGAACCAGGTCGCGTTCCGCGCGGAGGTCGTCTACGGCTGGGGCATCGCCACGCTTGATGCCTTCGCCAAGGTGGTCGACGCGGCGTGACTGTCCGCATGAAGAACGTCCACTCCGGCGCTGTCGTCTCGGTCCCGGCCGAGAAGGCGGATCGGATGGACGCAGAGTGGGAGCGGGCCGACAAGCCCGCCCCCGCCAAGAAGGCGCCGGCCAAGAAGGCCGCGTCCAGCAAGTCCGAGAAGTAGAAGGGAGGCGACCAGCATGGGAAAGTTCATGAACCCGGATGACTTCCCCGACCTCGAAGGAGCCGCGACGCTCATCGAGGACGCGGAAGCCCTGGCCATGCTGGTCGCCCCCTGCCTCGCTGACGACGACCTGAGCATCATCAAGACCGCTCAGGCGCGCGCCATCCTCCGCGGCGCCGTGCTGCGCTGGAACGAGGCCGGCTCCGGGGCCACCCAGCAGCAGTCGGCCGGCCCGTTCTCGCAGACCATCACGACGCAGGCGCGGCGGAACTCGTTCTGGCCGTCGGAGATTAAGGACCTCCAGCTCGTGTGCCGGGTCGCAGGTAGCGGCAAGGCGTACAGCGTCGACACTGCACCACTCCTCGGCAACGGTCACGCGCTGATCTGCTCGATCAACTTCGGCGCCGTCTACTGCTCGTGCGCTGCTGACATCACTGGTGGCGCCGGCCCGCTGTACGAGGTCGACTGATGTTCGCTGCCGGCGAGACAGTGACTCGCCGCCGCGGCACCCCGGTCCTCGACCCGTACTCCCAGGAGGAGACGGGCACCGACTGGAAGACGCCCGACGACCTGGAGATCCCGAACTGCGCCGTTGCTGATGGCGGTTCGCTGGAGCCGCTCGAGGATGCACGCGACGCCGTCATCTCTGACTTCGACGTCATCGCCCCGTTCGGGTCCGACGTCACCGCACGCGACCGCCTGGTCATCCGGGGTCTGGTCTGCGAGGTCGTCGCCCGCCCGTTCGACTGGCGCAGCCCGTTCACTGGCTGGCAGCCCGGGACGGTAATCAAAGCCAAGATCGTGGAGGGCTGACATGGCGAACCGAGTCAAGCTCAACTCTGCCGGGATGGCCGCACTCCTGAAGTCCGACGAGGTGCGCGCCCTACTTCAGGGTCCTGCTGCGAACATCCTGGCCGCAGCGAAGGCCGACACGCACGACGACACCTACGCCTACGAGGCCGGCCTGCATATCGAGCAGGCCACCACCGATCGCGCCGTCACCCGCATCGTCTCCGGCGACTACAAGGGCCACATTCTCGAGGCCCGCTACGGCATCCTGTCCCGCGCCCTGGACTCGGCATGACCATCCTCCCGATCGTCTTGTTCGACGACATCGAGATGTGGGCCGCAAGTCGCATCCGCGAACTCCTGGCGACCCGCACCGAGGACTACGCCGAGAACGTCTACGTCGGCCGCAGCACCCCGACCCAGCGCCGCGAGCGGATGGTCACGATTCGACGCGACGGTGGAGGCCGCTTCAATCGCGTCCTCGAACGCCCCCGCCTCGGCGTCAACGTCTGGGCGGGGACGGAGCAAGAGGCCAACGACCTTGCCCGCCTGGTCGCCTCCCTGCTCGCCGCCGCCCCGGACGGTGAGCCCGTGACGAGCGTGACCATCACCAGTGGCCCGTACTCCGTCGAAGACGACTCACGCCAGCAGCGCCGCTACTTCACAGCCGAACTCACCGCCCGAGGAAGGGACGACGCATGACCAAGAAGCTCCAGCACCCCGACAGCACCTCGCGGCCCATCGAGGTCGACGACGAGCGAGCCGAACTGCTCAAGGCGAACGGCTGGGTCGAGGTCGACCCCAAGACGGGCAAGTAGCCCCACCCACATTCCAGGCGGCGTCCAGATGGCGCCGCCTTCGTCATGCGCGCACATGACTCCACTAACGGCGGCAACGTCGCCACGCATCAGGAGGAATCATGGCTCTGACGAGCTCCAATGTGCGCGTCGGCGTTTCCGGCGAGATCAGCGTCGGCGCCCTCGGCGCCACCGCGCCGGCCACCGCGGCCGCAGCCCTGACCGGGTTCACCGGACTCGGCTACGTCAGCGAGGACGGCGTCACCGAGACGCTCGACCGCAGCATCGACGACATCCGCGCCTGGCAGAACGCCCAGGTCGTGCGGTCCGTCGTCACCGAGGCCGCAGTCACCTACTCGTTCACGCTGATCGAGACGTCGGTGAAGGTCATCGAGACCGCTCTCGGCTCGACCGTGACCCAGTCCTCAACCGAGGGCACCTACACGATCACGCCCGGCTCGACCGGCGGACGCAAGTCGTTCGTGGTGGACGTCATCGACGGCGCCAACCTCAAGCGGATCTACATCGCCGAGGGCGAGATCACCGAGCTCGGTGACACCGTCTACGCCTCCGGTGAGGCCGTCGGCTACGAGGTCACCCTCAAGGCGTACAGCGACCCCGTCGTCCACGACACGTCGCTCAAGTCCGCCTGACCCTGACTGCCCGCCGACCTCCTGCGCGGGGGGTCGGCGGGCGCAACACCTGCCCGCGCAACCCACCCGCGCACAGAGAGGGACACGCGCATGTCCGAACCGAAGAAGCCGCAGGATCACAAGAAGCCGGCCACGACGCCTTACCAGTGGCCGACCCCGGACGGTCGAACCATCAACCTCAAGCCGTTCGATCGCCTTCCGTCTGGCGTGTTCCGCAAGAACCGAAGCAAGAGCAACCTCGAGCAGAGTCTCGCCATGGTCGAGGCCGGCGCGGTCAGCGACGATGATCTGGAGATCGCCGATGACCTCGCGATCGGTGACCTCGACCAGCTCGTTGAGGACTGGGCCGGCGAGGTGTCGCACCCCCAATCGTCCAGCTCCTCGAACTCGTAGACGAGCATCGGGGAGCATTCGAGTACGACTGGCGGACCCGGTTCCATCTCGGGCTCGACCAGGTGCCTGAGGTCATGGGCTGGGGCGAGGCGCTCCGGATGACAAAGATCCTTGCCGAGGATGTCTCGTCTCAGGTCGGGGCGGCCTTGCGTGGCTGGCCCTACCCGATCGAGCGTGCCGACGCCGTACTGCGGGACCTCTTCGACAAGTATCTGGAGAGCAACTTCAAGCGCCCACAGCCATACCCGCGGCCGTGGCACCCGCAGCCGAAGACCATCGGCGGCGCTTCGTTGACGCCGGCAGAGTTCCGGGCGCTGCGAGACAGCGTCGCTGAGCAGAACTAGAGTCGGGCGACATGAGTTCCCGTGCCATCCTCCTGGTCCTTGCTGGCGTTCTAGTCGCGGCCGGGCTGTTCCTCGGCTTGAGGACCATCTCGGCCGGCGACGTCGAGTGCGGCTCCGTCCTCTCGCCCTCGAGCGAAGCGGCGGAGATGGCCGACATGGGCGAGGAGATCGCAGGCACGCTCGAGGGGTCCACGCCGGACGATGATCCGGATGGCAACCAGTCGTCGTGCGACTCAGCGGTTAGCGATGCCAAGCCGCTCGCTTACGGGGCTCTCGCCCTCGGCGTTCTGGCACTACTGCTGTCCTTCGTCGTTCCCGCCGCTGGCCCGAGGCGCACCACATAGCCACACCCCAACACAGAAAGGCCCCGTCACTGCGACGGGGCCTTTTTCATGTCCGCACGCAGAGAGGCGGTGACTCATGGCTGAAGTCGGCTCTGCCTACGTCAGCGTCATGCCCTCCGCGAGGGGCTTCGAGTCCAAGCTCAACAAGCAGATTGCGAGCCCCCTCGACAAGGCGGGCAAGAGCGGCGGCCAGAGTCTCACTGCTGCGTTCGGCAAGGTCGCCAAGACGGGCATGAAGGTCGCTGCGGTCGGCGTCGGCGCTGTCGTCGGCACGGCACTCGCGAAGGGATTTGACCGCCTCAAGGGCATCGAGAACGCCGAGGCCAAGCTCCGCGGCCTGGGCCACACGTCCGAGTCCGTCACGAAGATCATGGACAACGCGCTCGCGTCCGTCAAGGGCACGGCCTTCGGCCTCGACGAGGCGGCCACTGTTGCAGCCGGCGCCGTGGCGTCCGGCGTGAAGCCGGGCAAGGATCTCGAGCGGACCCTCTCCCTGGTCGGCGACGCTGCCACGATCGGCGGCTCGAGCCTGTCCGAGATGGGCGCAATCTTCAACAAGGTTGCCGCCTCCGGCAAGATCCAGGGCGACGTCATCGCTCAGCTCGGCGACCAGGGAATCCCAATCCTTCAGCTCTTGGCGAAGCAGCTCGATACGACCCCCGCGAAGGTGTCCGAGCTCGCGTCCAAGGGCAAGGTCGACTTCGCCACGTTCCAGAAGGCCATGGAGGACGGCCTCGGCGGAGCGGCGCTTGAGTCCGGCAACACGTTCACGGGCGCGTTCAAGAACATGAATGCTGCCCTGGGTCGCCTCGGCGCTTCGGTGCTCAAGGGCGTCTTCCCGAAGATGGCCAAGGGCTTCGGCGACGTGACGACCGAGCTGGACAAACTTGGCCCCGCGGCGGAGCGTTTCGGCAAGAACGTCGGCCAGTTCATCGAGAAAGCCGGACCGCCGACTGTCGATGCTCTGAAGTCGATCGCCGACGCGGGCAGAACAGTCGCTCCCATCCTCCAGGCGATCGCGGCCGGCTTCGCAGCACTCCCAGGCGGCGCGCAGAAGATTCTCCTGCTGGCCGGTGCCGCACTGGTCCTCAAGAGCCGCTTCGACATCGCGACGCCCTCGCTGGCGAACTTCGACCGTCAGGCCGCGCTGACCACGGCGAAGTCGGTCGGACTCAAGGTCGGCGCCCTTGGCGCTGCCGCTGGTCTCGCGGCGCTCGCCAGCAAGAGCGGCGGCGCATCCACTTCGCTCGGCGCCCTGTCCACCGTCGCCGCGGGTGCCGCTGCAGGGTTCGCTGTCGGCGGTCCGTGGGGCGCTGCGTTCGGTGCAGCCGGTGGCGTCCTGTCGATCTTCACTTCTCGTTCGAGCGCCGCCGCGGCTGCGCAGGAGCGGTTCAAGACTGCTGGTGCTGCTGTCGCTGCAACTTTGAACGAGCAGACGGGTGCGCTCACGGCCAACACTCGCGCCACGGCTGCCAAGCAGCTTGCCGACAGCGGCGCGTTCACCGCGGCCCGGAAGGTGGGCGCCTCGTACCGCGATGTGTTGAACGCCGCGCTCGGCAATGAGGCGGCTCAGGACCGGGTCACGCTCGCGAGCCTGGAGTACGTGAAGGCGTCCGAGGGCAACTATGACGCCACGATTCGAGCGTCGAAGGTCGCAGGCACGTTGACGAGCGCGGTTGGTGCATCTGCATCTGCCATCGCGGATCAGCGCAACAAGATCAACCAGACCAATGAGGCTCTCGGGAAGCTTGACGGCAAGAAGGCTCGTGCCGAGGTTCAGGTCGGCGGCCTCGGCGGCGCGCTCGCTGGCCTCTCCGCCCTGGGCAACCGGCTCGACTCGATCATCGCGAAGAACGCGAAGGTCAAGGTCGGCAACAACGCCAAGGGCACCGACAACTGGCGCGGCGGTCTGACCTGGGTGGGCGAGCGCGGCCCGGAGCTCATCAACCTCCCGAAGGGCTCGCAGGTCCACACGGCGCAGGAGTCCAAGCGGATCGCGAACATGAAGCCGAAGGCGGCCGACTCGGGCTTCGGTGGCGAGTCCGGCGGGATTGATCCCATGCAGATGGCCCGTGCTCTACGCGGTGCGCTCGATGGTGCCCGCCTGATCGTGGACGGCAAGCCCGCCCGCCTTTCCCTGAGTGGAGCGTGAGCATGTCGACCGAGCAGTTGCAGATCGTTGACGGAATCTCCGAGACGCCAACCGTCTTGCTGGACCTGCACAACTCGGCCCCCCTCTGTGTCGCGCAGAACGGATTCTCGTCCCCGCCCCCGGCTCTGCGCGAGTCGGCGTCGGCTGCGTTGGGTGACGGCGACATCGTCACGGGCTCGTCCTATGCGGATCGGGTCATGACGATCAACCTGCACGTGCTGTCGGATGCTCAGGGCGCCTCGCTCGAGGCTCTCCAGGCGCTGCACCGGTTCGTGGACTCGGCGGGCTTCTGGCTCCGTCGCGTTCCGGCTGGTGGTTCGTCTCCGACGTTCTATCGGGTCAAGCGGTCCCCGTTGGCAGCGATCAACGAGTACAACGGACGCGACGATGGCCTCCGGACGGTGCAGCTCGACTTGCGCGCCGACCCCTTCGGCTACGGCCTCCCCGTCTCCGGCACGTTCTCGATCGGCGCTGATCCCACGTCGGGCGGCGTGTCCTACGTGTGGCCGGATGAGGTCCAGGGTGATGTGCCGGCGCCGTTGCAGTTGTCGCATGCGGCGCCTGATCTGGGCGAGTTCCGCCGTTGGTTCTCGATGGCTGGGTCTTCGGATGCGTGGCCGGCGTTCTTGCATCACTCGCAGATGACGGCGGGTTCGTCGGGTGGCGGGATCACGGTGTCGACCTACTCGGGCGATCCGGCGCTGGTGACTGGTTCGGCGACTCGTCTCCTGGGCACCAAGACTGGTTCGTCTCGCGTGGCTTCGGGGTCGCTCTCGTTGCCTGCTGGGGACTACCGCGTGTTCTTGCTGGGCGACCAGCAGGAGGCCGGCGCGCCCGTGGTCGAGTGGTCCCTGAGCACCTACCCCTATGACAACGACCCGGTACTGCGTTCGGGCGTTCGTGAACCGTGGTTCCCGAACCGCTGGACCGACCTGGGTCTGGCGCGGCTCCCTGAGGGCGCACCGATGGCCGCTGAGGCTTCGATGCGGTGGGGGGCTTCGAGTGAGCTCGTGGAGTTCCGCCTGGACCTGGAGACGGCGGGTCTGACTGACGCGATGTTCGAGGGTCTGCTGTTCGTGCCTGCCCGTCTCGATGAGGCGGTCATGTCGGAATACCTGGGCGTGAAGGCTCCGGGGTCTGCGGTCACGGCGTGGGTCGATGGGGCGGATCGGGCGGCGTCGTTCGTGGACGCTTATGGTCGCACTCTGCCTGCTGCGGTCGGTTCGCTCGTTGGTCTGGGTTGGCCGAGTGTTACCCCCGGGCAAATCAACGTCCTGCACTCGCTCGACACGCAGAACAGCCTGGTCAACGAGCCCCTGGACGTCACCTTCCGCTACTTCCCCCGATACCTCTACGCTCGGCCGGCGCTCTCGTGAGCATCGGTCTGGGTGTCCGCCTCGACGGGCCGGATGGTTCGGCGGACATCTCCGGTCGGATCGGTGGGCTCAAGTTCGGGTCGGTCGCGCCTGGTGGTTTCGCGTCGGTCGAGCTGACCCTGTCGCGGCCCCTGTCGACGTCGGACCTGCACCCGTTCTCGCGGCTGGTCGTGTTCGACACCGAGACGGGTCGCCAGGTCGGCGGCGGTCGTCTGCTCGAGCCGGGCAAGACGGTCGACGCTTCCTCCGGTCAGGTCGCTCAGATCACCGCCCTCGGTGAGGGCCTGGCAGCCACGCAGGACGTCACGGCGCCGTACTTCCTCATCGACCTCGGGTTCGACCAGTGGGTGCAGATCGACCGCAACCGCAAGGCGATCTCGGCGAGTTCGGGTCAGGCTCCCAAGGGCGGCAACGACAACGACGCCCTGGTCATGCAGATGGAGAACGGCGCGTTTGACGCGAACGCTGGCATCGTCATGGCCCACCGTGGTCCTGCGCTGTGCGGCATGCGGCTGGGCGGGTTCTCGTTCCGGCACGATTCGGGTGCGAACTCGTCCAACTGGCGAGTCCGCGGCAGGGCTTATGCGACTGGCTACGGCTCCAGCGAGATCGCGTTCGATGACGCATGGTCGACGACGATGTCTGCCCGTCGCTACGCCCGCGTGACGACAGACTTCTCCGCCTCCCGCACCGTGGCGGCCGTCCACTGGTTCAACGGGTCGAGCGGCACGGGCACGGATGCCACGTGGTCAGCGATGTACTACCCGTGCGTGATGGCTCAGCGGCTCGACCGTTCGCGCAGTCCGATGGTCACCGGCTCGACCTACGCGGTGACCGAGATCTACGCCCATGACGCGTTCATTGACGCCCTGGCCCGCTTCTGCCCGTCCCTGGACATCGAGAACGCGCGCATCGACACGGCGACCCTCCCGTTGCAGCAACTCGCTTGGTACGACGGCATCAACGCCATGGGTGTCATGGAGGACGTCCTCGCTCAGGATGCGGCGTTCACGTGGGCGGCGTGGGAGTTGCAGGACAACGGCCTGCACGCTGTCGAGTTCCGCGAGCACGACCAGGACGTCCGCTACGAGCTGACCGTCGATGGCGGGTTCTCGCAGCCTGCCCCGTCGACCGAGGTGTACGACGCCGTGGTGGTGCGCGGGAAGTCGCAGAACGGTCGCGACAACAGCGTCACCGTCACCCGCGCCAACGCCCTGCTCGACGAGGTTGGTCTGCACCGCACGGCCACGATCGACATGGGCTCCGAGACGTTCTCCACGACCGCAGCCACGCAGGCGGGCAACGCGTTCCTCGACGAGCACGTGAACCCCCCGAACGCCGGCACCGTCACCGTGGCCTCGCGCGTCTGGGACCACGTCGAGCGCCGGTACGTGAAGCCGTTCGAGATCCGCCCGGGCTGGAATGCGCGCGTGTTCGGCGTGCAGCCCAAGCGGGACACGCTCAACTCCGGCGCCCAGGACGGCTCGACGATCTTCCGGATCGTGTCGATGAACTTCGACACCAATGACGGCGTCGCGGTCTGCGAGCTCGACACCCCCGAACTGACCCAGATGCGAGCCATTGCACGGCTTGCCCGTTCACGTACTAGGAGGGCATGACGTCATGGCGGATTGCACTGTCACACTCAACATCGGCGACGGCCCCGACGAGGCAGTCCACCCGGGCGACGTCCTGATCCATCGGGTCATCGAGGGCGTTCACGGTGGGCTCGACATCCTGCCCAAGGCGCTCAAGCCGGTGCCGCTGCGACGTGACCCGTTCGCGACCGTCGACCTCGAGCAGGGGGAGGTCTACCGCTTCGAGTTCCCGCGCCACAAGCTGACGTTCTACAAGCTGATCCCGGCGACCCCGACGGCGCTGTACTCGTCGCTGACCACGGTGCCGCCGACTCCTGCCCTGCCGATCCCAAGCGGCGTGGAACTGGCCGAGCTGATCGCGGAGATCCTCGGCGGCCTCTTCGTCCCCAAGGGCTCCCAGGTCGTCAACGTCGCCGACCACGGTGCGATCGGTGACGGTGCCGCCAACGACACGGCTGCGGTCGTGTCCGCGCTGGACGAACTCGAGGCTCAGGGCGGCGGCATCCTCTTCTACCCGAGCAGCCACGGCACGGGCGTCTACGTCCAGGCCGACGTGCCGCTGATCTCCAACCTGACTGTGGTCAGCGATGGCGCTGTCATCCGCCCGGTCTCCTACGACGCGTTCACCGCCTTCGCTGGTGCGGCCGTCCAGGGCTACGGCTCGACGGTCAAGAACGTCCACTTCGAGGGACTGCGCTTCGAGGGCAGCATCCTGGCCAGCAAGAACGCCGCACTGACGCTCCACCACGCACAGAACGTGTCCTTCTCTCGCTGCACCTGGACCGAGGCTCAGGGCTCCGGTCACTGCCTGGACCTCCTCGGGTGCCGGGACGTGCTCATCGAGGACTGCACCTTCCAGGGGTTCCGGGTCGAGACGGGCCGCGGGTTTGCCGAGGCCGTCCAGATCGACAACTCCACCTCGGTCGGCTGCTCCGGCCGCGACCACACGGGCTCCTTCGACGGGCTGCCGTGCGAGAACATCACCGTCCGCGGCAGTCGCTTCCTGCCCATCACCATCGGCGGCACCACCTATCCGGCTCCGAACCCGATCGGTGGCCACGCCGTCGTCGATGGGATGTACCACCGCAACATCCGCTTCGAGAACAACTACGTCGTGGACTGCGTTCCCACCGACACCCAGTCGTCCGCTGCGTGGCTGCGGTTCGTCGGCATCAAGGGCCTCCACATCGAAAGCAACACGTTCATCGCCACGACGACGCCGAACACCCGCGCCATCCTGACGGTCAAGGCGGCCACCGGCTACTCGTTGGCGTCGGTCGGCGACCCCTCGGCCACCACGACGGCCATCACTCCCATGGTCATCGACAACGCTCACATCGTCGGCAACCTGTTCACCGGCTTCAAGGGGACCGGCACCTACGACCTCATCGAGCACGGCGGCGACGCGGCCCGGTACGCGAAGAACGTCACGGTCACCGACAACGACTTCATCGACTGCTACCCCGACGCGACCGTCGGCGTCGACACCGGCCCCGACTGCGTGCAGGTCTACAAGACCGACGGCATCCTCGTCGCCAACAACTACGCCGAGAAGGTCAAGCGATTCCTGGTCGCCGACAACGTGGACCGCATCCGCGTGCTCGGCAACACGGTGGTCGACTCCAACTTCCAGGCCATCAGCATCTTCAACAACGGCTCCCAGGTCCAGGTCCAGGGCAATAGCTTCTACGACTACCACGGCGGCATCAACGTCAGCGGCTACGTCGGCGTCATCATCACCGGCAACCTGCTCCTGAAGCCGAAGTCCTACAGCGGGTGGGTCGGTCACATCCGCATCCCCGGCGGCTCGCAGATCATCGTCACGAACAACATCGTCGACAACACCGCCGCCACCGCGCACGCCACCCAGAACACCGCCGTGGAGTTCCTCTTCTCGGCCACGGGCGGGTACGAGCGCGGCACCCTCGCTCCCGGCCTGGCGGTCGTCGCTGCACTCAACGGCGGCGCGACCGGGTCCCTTGAGACCGACGTCGCACCGAAGGCGTCCCCGACGTTCACGGGGACGGCAGCGTTCAGCCACGTTGACCTCATGGGCCGCGTGCGCAACTCGCTGACCACGACGGCCGGCAACCTCACGCTCTCCACCACGAGCAGCCGCATCCACCTGGTCGACGCCACGGCAGCAGCGCGCACCGTCACCCTGCCCGCCACCACCACGACGGGCGTCCGCTGGACCATCAAGAGATCAGCTGGCGCCAACAGCGTCACGATCAACCCACCCGGCGGCGGCACCATCGACGGGACTGCGTCCTACACGCTCTCGACGCTCTACCAGTACGTCGAGATCATGACGACCGGGACATCGGGCGTCTTCATGGTCACGGGCAAGGGCTGACGTGGGCTGCCGTCTCGAGGCCCTGGAGGCACGCGCGTGACTGACCTCGCCTCGGCCGTCGCCGAGCTCAAGGCTTCGATCGACTCCCTGCGTGCCGAACTCGTCCGCCGCGACGTGTACGAGTCGGACCAGCGAGGGATCGCCGCACGCATCGACACCGTCGGCAAGGACGTCGGCGACCTCGAGAAGCGCGTCGAGAAGAACGAGGACGACCGCAAGGCCGACCGCCGGCTACTCATCGCCGCGTTCGTCGCCCCGTTGCTGCTCTACGTGCTGAACCTGTACACCGCATCGCAGGGGGCAGCATGACACCGCGCCAGCGCAAGATCGGCTGGATCGTCCTAGCAGCGTTCCTCATGGGCGGCGTGTGGCTCGCGTTCAACGACGTCACCGACCGCCTCACGCAGGCCGAGCAGCGTGGCGACACCAACGCCGCCGCAGCCCAGGAGACGCGAGAGTCGCTCACCGAGGCCAACGACCGGGTCGACGCACTCGGCCAGCAGGTTCGCGACCTCGGCGAGGACCCTGTCGTCCCCACGTCGCCGGTCGTCAACAGTCCGACGATCCTCCCCGGCCCTCGTGGCGAGCAGGGACTCCGCGGACTGCTCGGCCTGCCGGGTGCTCCCGGTGCCAGCGGACGCGACGGTCAGAACGGTCAGGACTCCACCGTCCCAGGACCTACCGGGCCAGCGGGACGGGACTCCACTGTGCCCGGACCCCAGGGCGAGCGTGGCCCAATGGGGGCCACGGGCGAACGCGGTCCAGCAGGAGCCGACGGAGCGCCAGGGCGTGGCATCGCCGACGTCCAGTGCACCGACGGCCGCTGGGTCGTCACCTACACCGACAACACGACCTCCGACGCGGGTGACTGCCAGCCTGCTCTGATCGAGGTGCCCGAATCGTGATGGACGAACTGCGGGCACTCAACGCGGCCCTGTCGATCCTGACGGCCGCGATGCTGTGGGTCCGGTTCAACGACCGCCCGCGCACGATCCCCAGGTCTGGACGGGTCATGCGTCACGGGATCGTCGCCGCGTTCGCCGTCGGGTCGCTCGGCAGCATCGAGCACCTGCGTCACGGGTCGGACTTCACTGCCGCCTCCGTCGCATGGGCGCTCGTCTGCTGCGTGATCCTCGGCGCCCTCTGGACCTCCCGCAAGCACTGACCCACCCCACTCCCGCACCCCGCCGACACCGCGTCGCGGGGTGCTGCCACGTCCAGGAGGACACATGGCCTACGTCTACTTCCGCGGCAAGCCGACCTGCAAGCACATGAAGGCGTGGCTCGAGGCGTACCAGTCCGAGCTCCTGCGTCAGGGCCTGCTCAAGTCGAACCTCGACGTGTGGCAGCTGGTCGGCGGCGCATCGGCATCGGCGGGCACCCACCGCACCCCGGGCGCGGCCGACACGGACCAGTACTCCACGGCGCAGCTCAAGGTCGCCCGCCAGATGGGCGCCGGAGCGTGCAAGCGCACCAAGGCTCAGGGTTTCGACCTCGTGCACTGCCACCTGATGATCAACTGCCCCTGCAATGGGTCGTCGCGCTACCAGTGGAACGCGATCAACGACGGCTACTCCGGCCTCGGTGGTGGCGGTCGTGGCTCACGTGACGACGGACCCCGCGCTGGGATCAAGTTCCCGCTCATCGACTGGGACGAAGGCATCGCGTGGGCGAAGGCCAAGGCCGCCCCTAAGTTCACCAAGCGCGTCTCCACCTACGTGGTAACCGACGCACCCGCCTGCGGTCGCGCGTCCTACGGGCTCAAGGCCGCCACGAAGACCCCGGCCCGTCCGAAGGGTTGGACGTTCAAGTCGAAGGGCTGGGTGAAGTTCGAGGGCGTGCTCTACATCCAGGGCGCCGACGGGTTCTGGTACCACGGCCCGTCGTTCGACCTCGTGAAGCCGAAGCCGACCCCGCCGAAGGTCCGCACCGCCACGAGCGTCGGCACCTACAACCCGTCCGACAAGCTCGGGAACGACGTCGCACGCGCTGAGGGCATCGCCGCGTACCTGATCGACCCGTCCGCCGACGTGGATGTCTGGCACATGCAGGAGCTGACGGGCATCGCGGATGGCAAGTCGTCGGCGTTCTCCCGGCAGATCCGGTCCGCGATCGACGGGCTCGACATGCGCTGGCGAGCCGTCATCCCCACGACGCCGTGGAACGAGAACTACTTCTTCTACCGCAACGACCGGGTGCGGCTCGTGAAGCGCCTGGACGACCTGATCGTCCGGGTGCCTGGCGCTGAGGGCAAGCACGCCACCCTCGCGATCTTCGCCGACCGTGAGACCGGCGCGAAGACCCTGCACGTCAACCCACACCTGGACCCGCGGAACTCAGCCGCCGGCAACAAGGCACGCCAGGCGCAGGGGCAGGTCATCGCCGACCACATCGAAGACCTGCGCAAGACGGAGACGTTCCACCACGTCGTCATCGCCGGGGACATGAACCAGGGGCCGTCGATCACCGCGTTCACCAAGATCGGCCTCACGTCGGTGCGGCCCCGTGCGAAGAAGCAGACGAACGCCGAGTACGCCTCGTTCCAGGGCACGGGCACGACCCCGAAGAAGGGCGTCCCCATCGACCACATCTACGTCGAGAAGGACGCGACGGTCGACGAGTACGAGCTGATGCTCCACCTCGTCGGCGGCAAGTTCCCCACCCCCAAGCCCGGCGACCACCAGCCGGTCCGCTCGCACGTCACCTACCCCGCTGCCTAGGAGGCACCATGTTCGGCTCTTTCCTCACGTCCGGCCTGTTCTGGGTCGAGACTCTCGAGCGCGCCGTGAAGTCCGGCGCTCAGGGTGCTCTCCTGGCTGTGGGCGCTGACCAGTTCAACGTCCTGTCGCTCGACTGGTCCGTCGCGGCCGGGTTCGCTGGTGGCGCTGCACTGCTGTCGGCGCTGACGTCCATCGCGTCCGGCGGGATCGGCAGCGACGACTCGCCCTCGGCGGTCTGACCATGACCATCCTCACGCCAGCTGCGCTCGTCGCGCTGGTCTGGCTGGGCGTGATCTCGCTCCTGCTCTGGGTGGTCCTGTGACCGCCGTCCTCCGCGCCCTCATCCAGTGGGCGCGGAGGGTCCTGGACGAGACGCCCGAGGAGTACATGGCACGCCGCTACCCACATCTGGTGCCGCCGCTTCCTTGGAACGACGGCACCGACTGACCCAGCCGCTACCTGGGAACCACAACGCCCCGGCGTCCTCATTGCGAGGGCGTCGGGGCGTTGTTTGCGTTGCCGCCCGGGGTCAGGAGTCCAGGTCGCCCGACAGGAACGTGTTCTTGGCCATCTCCAGCATCCCCAGCGCTTCGACCAGTCGGGGCTCACCGCTGACCTGGGTGTAGACGGCATCGACCTGGTCCGGGTCCTCCGAGTCGGACAGGCGGCGAGTGATCGTGATGGTGGCCACGATGATCCCCGAGCCCATCAGTCGGTCTCCGGGCGGTCGTCCGTGTCTCCGTCGCTGAATGGCAAGCGAAGGTGGTTCCGCACGTTCTCGACAGTGTTCTTGGTGTCGGCGTACTGGTCAGGAGTGACCCGAGCTCCGGTGTAATGCGACGCTGCGAGGACCGCGAGGACCCGCGCAAGGCCCCGCTCGTACATCTCGACCATCCCTTCGAGCGTCGCATCCTCGTCACGACATGGCCCCTGCGCCGGCCCGCGAAGATACTCGTCTACGACCGCCGCGTGCGTTCTGCCAGTAGTCACAACCCGATTGGCATCGACGTAGGTGCGCGACCCGGCCATGAGGTACTTGGCGTGCCCGTCGCAGGCGGGGGACCCCTGGATGTTTTGAGTCGCAGGTTCTCCGCAATGGGTGCAGCAGTCGCTCATCGAAGGAGGTCGCCGGGCTCGATGGTGACCGTCACCTGCTCGGGTCGACCCATGTCGTCGTGGTCCCGCTGTGAGAAGCGCACGCTGCGGAGGACTTGGCCGGTGTCCTCGTCGTGCGAGGCGAAGACGGCGAGGTCGTCACTGAGGGCGTTCGGGACGAGGTCGAGGACGCTGCGGGTCTTGGTGAGGTTGGCGGTGGTCATGTTGTTCTCCTGGGTCGTTGGTGGCGATGCTCTACTGTACCGCCACTCGGTACGGATGTATACCGTTCTACGGTACAGTTCACACTATGCCGATGACCCAGCGCCGCGAACTCAGCGACGAGACCAGCCAGGAGTTGGTCCGACTTCGCACCGAACGCGACGACGCCACTGACGCCTACAAGCGGGCCGTCATCGCTGCGCTCGACGAAGGGTCTATCCGCGAGGTCATGCGTGTCACCGGGCTCGCGATGGACACCATCCAGCGGTGGCGACGAGAGCTGACCTAAGCGTCAGACCCCACACCTACGCTGCCCCCGTGTCCCACCACACCAACCGCGCCCCCTCGCACCAGTGGCAGCCGATCCTCAACCAGCAATGGCCCCAGCGCGACGACAAGGGACCCCACGCAAGAGACATCCCCACCGCCACCGAGAACACACCCGTCCAGGCCCGCATCCACTGGCGCACCGACGGCTGGGAAACAGTCACTGGGCGCGTCACCAGGAGGGCGAACGGGTGCGTCTACGTCGAGGTGAGTGACCCGCGGATGACGGTGGCGGGAGTGTGGGTGAGTGAGGGGGATGTGCGGGCGGTCTGAACGCACGACACCCCCGGAACCTCGTTGGAAGTCCGGGGGTGCGGCGGGTGCGGGCCGGACGTCCTAGGAACCGGTCTGCGGTGCTCAGACGAAGCCGGAATCCGGACCTCGACGGCACTCCAGATTCTACCCCGAGCGGCAGACGCAAACCGGCAACGTTGATCGGCGAGGATCAAGGCCCCAGACATGACGAACGCCCCCGCTACGAATCCGGGGGCGTTCGGTGTGCGCGCTTTGGGCCACGCACAATCCTCAAGACGCGATGCCGCTTGAGGCCGGCAGATTCAGTCTACGCCGCTCGCAGGTCGGCGAGCGTCTGCGCACCCGTGGCCTCAAGATCGCGAATCGCCTGCTGGTGCCGTGCCGCACCCTCGAGATTTGCGTGGGCGTTCTTCATGAACATCTGATGCCTGCTCTTGTGCTGCTCCAGCGTCGCGCCGCCCCAGGTGACCTCAGTGCCGTCGCCGAGACGGAACTTGGTGGACAGGATCTCCTGCGTCCACTGCATGCGCATGGAGTCGGTGTACTCCTGAAGCGTTTCGCTGAGTGCATTCCATTGGTGCGCCCTGGCAGCACTGTCCTCTTCGCGCCACTTGGTGAGCTGCGCCTTGTGCGCACGACCCTCCTCGGTCTCATCGATCCAGCGGGCGAATGCCCGCGTGCCCCGTCTAGGCGGCAGGGAAGTCCCACCGCCCGTCGTCTCAGCAAGCGTCAGCGGCTGCTCGGAAGCACGCTCGGCTTCGAGGCTTGCGCTGCGCTCGTCCTTCGCCAGGAAGAGGACCAAGAACTCTGACGCCATGAGGCGGAGCATCTTCTCGTCGCGCATGTCGCGGACCAGGCGCCGTGCAGCATCGCGCGTGTCGATGTCCTGAGACTTCGCTAGGTCGTAGCAAGACTGGACGATGGCTTGGAGTTCGGTCGTGCCTCGAATGGTTCTGCTCATCGTTCAATCTCCAGGTCGATAGGTGCGGATCGCTTCACTTCGTCGTCTCCGTCGGGGACGGAGAGCAGGATGCGCAGACGGTTGCGTTGCTCGGGCGTCATGGGCGGCGCTTCGTCGACGACCTTCTTCACGTACTCGTCGATGCTCATCGCTCCGGCCTTCGAAAGGTTGGGGGCTTCGGCTGGCCCTCTAGCTGTCGCAACTGGTCGTCCGTGATTGACGGGAGCGGCGCAAGGTCGTCCCCGACGTAGTCCCGCACGGCGCGTCGAACGACATCGGTCATCGTCTCGCCTTGCCGCTTGGCTTTCGCCTGCGCAGGACGCCACTCTTCGTCCGGCACACGCACGCCACGGATCGGCGTCTTCGGCTTGTTCGGCACGGTGTTCATACTGCACCACTGTCCACTAGTGCCGCTCGTACCCGATCCACGCGCACGAGGGCGGTGCTCCGATTGCCGATAGCCCCGTACTGCACGGTCGACTCGTCGAGAACCGCCAGGACAGCGTCCAGTTGAGCCTGGAGGCGTTCGCACTCGCGGACGTTCAGCATCCACTGCTCGTGATACTGCTCCTTGAAGCGGTCGCACTCTGCGTGCTGGCGCGCTTCCTCTGCCGCCTTCTCTTGCTCGGCGGAACGCACGGGGGCCAGATACCCCAGGACACGCCCGGCTCCGCGCTCCCGACACTTGCAGTAGAAGCGAATCTCGCCGCTCTCGCAGTCGTTGTCGTGGTAGTTGTCGCCCAGCGCCAACGCCACCAGTTCGTCCTCGGTATCGGTGTTCATACACCAACCATACCCCGGTGTTCATACACCCGCAAGCACCTACGCCTCCACCCGCCGCGACCGCTGACCCTGAGCGCGAATCCGACGCAGCCTGTTGACCTCCACCGGGAGAGCCTCGAGAGCCGCCTGGGTGTCGATCAGCATGTTGACCCGCTGAGCTGCCTGCGTGGGATGCAGTCCCGTGGCCTCGAGGACGCGCTGGTCACGGATGCCGGGGTAGCGCCACGCCTGGGACCAGAGCAGCAGGAGCTCGCGGTCTGGGGTGGGGAGGGGCATGGGGGTGACGATGCCAGGAGGCGCTGACAGTAACGTGCGTCTCGTTAATTCTTAAGCCATACCGCTTGACGAGAGTTCCACCCTGGGTGCAATACTTGTCGAGACAGAAGCGTGCTAGCCGTCTGCGCTGCAGGTAGCCAGCATTAGAAACCCCCCGTTGCCGCGGGGGGTTTCTTGCTTTAGGCAAAGAAGTGGCCCCCGACCGGTTGCCGCCGATCGAGGGCCGTCGTGCCCCTGGTGAGATTCGAACTCACGACCAAGCCTTCGACAGAAGCGTGCTCTTTCCGCTGAGCTACAGGGGCTCGACTAGTACAAGTATCGCACGGGTTTTGGGCCGTCTGGCGTTTCAACCCACATTGGGTACGCCGTACCCAAATCCGGGCAGAACGACCCTGGACCAACGGCATCGGGTACTATCCCGAATGTGCCTCTGACCTGCGGAAACGTGCAATCCGACCCCCGTTGCAGGGAGTACGATAGACCGATGGAAAGGTCTTCAAATCCCCCCTCGCGCACACCGAACGACCGAGCCCCGGCAGCACTGCTGCCGGGGCTCGATCGTTGAACGGGCCCGGTCGTTCGGTGTGCATCGGCGGTGTCGGGGATTTGAGGAGGAGGTCGCTCAGCGACCGACGGAGTCCCCCCTCGCGCACACCGAACGACCGGGCCCCGACAGCACTGCTGTCGGGGCTCGTTCGTCGCTGGGGCTCGAGTAGACCGGACTCGTGCGCGGTGAGGGCTGAACTACCGTGGCGGGCATGGGAGTCTTCTCGCGGACCAGCGCCTTCTTCGGCGTCGATCGGGTGGCAGTTCTCGCGGGCTTCCGCCTGACGACGCGCGGGGTCAGGATGCCCACCTGCCTCACCTGCGGTGCGGTCGTCGCCTACGAGTCGCAGGCCGAGCACTCCGAGTGGCACCAGCGTTCCTGAGGTCGTCGGCGAGCTGACGCGGCGAGCGGGCCCGGGGGGCCGTCCACGGGCGCTCGGCACCGGACGTCACCGAGCCTTTCGGCGACGTGCTGGACGGCTGAGGCTCTCCGCGAGGGCGGTTGCCCGGGTGGGCGGTGATCGACTACTTCCGCCGGCGGCTGTTGTTGTAGCTCGGGACGGACAGCGACAGCAGGCCCGCGGCGAGGAGAAGCAGGGCGATGGTCGTGGTCCCGCTCACGAGGCTCACGATGCCGGCGACCACGAAGAGGAGTCCGGCCACGTACCAGAGGGTGGGGCTGTTCATGGCGTCACGCTAGGACCGGGTGCCGGGGGTCGCCACACGACGACGTCGCTCGCCCACCAGGTGGCACTCGTCAGTCGTCGAGTGCGTCGAGCTGCTCCAGCGCCTCGCGAGCCCGGGCGCGACGGGCGTCGGGGTGGTCCTCCCACCAGCGCGGGCCGCGCTCGCCGAGGCCGTGCTTCGCGAGCCCGACGCGACGACGCGCGGCGGCCACGGCCTCGTCGTCACCGTCCTTCTTCGCCACGCGGACTCCGGAACGGCCGCGGCCGAGGTGCGACGTGAGCGCCTCGACCACGTCGTCGGGCAGGCAGGGGTCGGTACGGCGCCACCGCCGGCCCTTGACCACGAAGAAGTGGTCGTCCTCCACCGGTCCGTCACCCACGGCCACGTCGTCTCAGTGCGGGACCTTGACCGCCACGACCGGGGCGTCGGCCTCGAGCAGGATGCGCTGGGACGTGCTGCCGAGCACCAGCTTGCCCACGGGGGAGCGGCGACGCTGACCGATGACCACGAGCGAGACGTCGTCGGCCTTCGCGTGGTCGAGGATCGAGTCGGCGGCCCCGCCGGCGCCGCGGAAGTGCACGACCTCACCGGTCACGCCGTCCTCGGCCAGGCGCGACTCGAGCGCGTCGATCTGCTGCTCCTCGGAGATCGCCTCGTCGGTGTCGGCGCCGGGCGTGGCCACCACGACCACCCGCGAGCCGTCCCTCTTGGCCTGGGCCAGGGCCCACGCCAGCGCGGCCTCGCCCTCGGGGGTCGGGACATATCCCGCCACGATCGTGCTCATGTCATCTCCTCGTCGTCGACGTCCCCCACCGTAGTCGCCGTGGCCACGGCGGTCGTGACGAAAGCCCACGGGCGTCCCATCGGCGGGACCGGGAGGTAGCCCTGGTCGAGCCGGTTCGTCGCGAACCCGGCGCGCTCGAGTATCTCGACGGGGTCGCGCGTCAGGTGGCAGCCCCCGAACGACCGCTGCTGCACGCCGTCGAGCCGACGCTGCCAGCGCACGACGCCCGCGTCGGGAGCGAGCCCGTGCTCGGCCAGGTGCAGGGCGCCGTCCGGGCGCAGCACGCGACGAGCCTCGGCCAGCACGGCGGCCGGGTCGTCGACGGTGCAGAGCGTGAACGCGACCAGGACCGCGTCGACCGACCCGGTCCCGACGTCGACCCGGGACCCGTCGAGCCCCGCGCGCCGGACCGCCGCCGAGCAGTCGGCACGCCGCCCGGCGGACCGCTCCCACGCCACGTCGGAGGGCTCGACGGCCAGCAGCTCGTCCACCGCCGGGGGCAGGAAGCGACAGCTGGTGCCCGAACCGAAGCCGATCTCGAGCACACGGCCGCGCAACCCGCGGGCGACCCGCACGCGGACGTCGTCGAGCTGCGCGTCACCGCAGGCGCGGTCGACGATCCGTGGCACCACGTGCCGGTCCCACCAGCCCATGGGCCACCGTAGGCCGCCGCGGGAGTCAGGCGGGACGGGAGTCAGGCGGGGCGGGGGCGCGTGAGCAGGGCGTCGACGCTCCAGCGTCCGGGCCCGACGAGCGCCAGCAGGAAGGCCGCGGCCGCCAGCACGATCACGAACTCGGCGCCACCGTCGGCGACGAGGAACGCGTCGCGGTGGGCGAACCAGGCCGCGCCCAGCATGGCCACGCCGAGCAGCGGTGCCACGACCGTGGTCAGTGCGCCGGCGACGAGCAGGACGCCGCCCGCCACCTCCAGCGTGGCCAGGAGCACGGCGGTGACGTCGGCCAGCGGCACGCCCATCTGAGCGAACCCGTCCTGCGTGCCACCGATCCCGGCCGACCACTTCTGCCAGCCGTGCACGACGAAGACGACGCCGACGACCACCCGCCCGAGGAGCAGGCCGGCGTCGCGGGCGACGGCGGGCCGGTGGTGGTCGAGCGTGCGAGCGAGGCCGGACGTGGTCCGGGTCGATGTGGACTGCGTGGACATGGGACCCCCGAGGTCGTGTGGACGGTACGAGAGGTGGGACGAACGGCCCGCCCCGACCGTTCCGGGGACCGGTGTGAGCCGGGTCGCGTCGACGCAGGCCTCAGCCCCCTCGGAAGCGGTCACGACCACGGTCGCGGGGCCCTACGCTCGTCCCGTGGCCACGTACCTCTCCTTCCTGGCGTTCGCGGCGCTGCTCGCCGTCGCGCCGGGACCCGACACGTTCCTGACCCTGCGCGCCAGCGTCGTGGGCGGACGTCGGCGCGGGATGTACACGGCCGCCGGCATCACGGCCGCCGGTGCGGTCCAGGGACTCCTCGCCGCGATGGGACTGGGTGCGGTGCTCGCTGCCTCCGAGCCGGTGTTCCTCACGATCCGGTGGGCCGGGGTCGTCTACCTCACGTGGCTCGGGGTCACGGCCCTGCGCTCGGCCCTGCGCCGCGACGGGAGCGCCTGGGCCGTCGGCTCGGGCCGCGCCCAGGTGCGGCGTCGCACCGCCGTGCGCCAGGGCTTCGTCTGCAACATCACGAACCCCAAGGTGCTCGCCTTCAACCTCGCGGTGCTGCCGCAGTTCGTGGGCCGCGACCAGGGCGTGGCCGTGCTCGCTGCCTATGCGCTGACCCTCGTGGCGGTGGGCGCCGTGGTGCTGCTCGTGGTCGTGCACGGGGCGTCCGCCGCCGCGTCACGGATCGCCCGTCCGGGGTTCCGACGCGGCATCGACGGCGGCACGGGCGTGGTCATGCTCGGCTTCGCGACCGCCCTGGCCGCCGAGTCCTGAGGCTCAGGCCCCCGACCAGCCGAAGGTCGTCGGACCGTCCTCGAGGGCGGCGGCCACGCGACCGCGCATGTCGGCGGTCATGTCCGGCAGGTCGTCGAGGGCGAACCAGCGCGCGTCGGTGTTCTCGCCGTCGGCGGGGTGCGGCTCGCCCGAGACCCACCGCAGGCCGAAGGTGATGTCCGTGTACTGGGTCCGGTCGCCGTTGGCGTAGACGACGACGTCGGTGACCCCCACGCGCGCGACCCGCACCGGCTCCGCCTCGACGCCGGCCTCCTCGAGGGTCTCCCGCACCGCGGCGTCGGCAGGCTCCTCGCCGGGGTCGATGATGCCGGTGACCGGTGTCCACGTGCCGTCGTCGGCCCGGCGGACGAGCAGGACCTCGTCGCCGCGCGTGGTCACCGCCGTGACGCCGGGGAGCCACAGCGGGTCGGTCCCGATCTTCTCGCGAAGGGCGAGGATGAAGTCCGGGGTGCTCATGGGACGAGGGTAGGCGGCACGACTCCCTCCGGGGCGCGGATGGAATGGTCCGCCGCCGTGGTCCGTTGACCATGACATGCGTGCCATGACCTATGCCCAGTACGGAGACGACGACGTCCTCGAGCTCACCGACCAGCCGACCCCCAAGGTCGGACCGGGTGAGCTGCTCGTGGAGGTGCGAGCGGCCTCCGTGAACCCCGTCGACTGGAAGCTCATGAGTGGTGGCCTCGACGCCCTCATGGACGTCCGGTTCCCCGTGGTCCCGGGCTGGGACGTCGCCGGTGTCGTGGCCCAGGTGGGCATCGACACGCCCGAGTTCTCCGTGGGCGACGAGGTCGTGGCCTACAACCGCAAGGACTACGTCCACGGCGGGACCTTCGCCGAGTACACGACGGTCCCGGTGCGTGCCGCCGCCCGCAAGCCGGTCGACGTGTCGTGGGAGGAGGCCGCGTCGCTCCCGCTCGCCGGGCTCACCGCCTTCCAGGCGCTCGAGCGGCTCGAGGTCGGCCCGGAGGACACGGTCCTCGTGCACGGTGCCGGCGGAGGCGTCGGCTCGTTCGCGGTGCAGCTGGCCGCGCGGGCCTTCCGCGCCCGGGTGATCGGATCGGCGTCCAGCAGCCAGCACGACCGCATCCGCGAGCTCGGTGGGGAGCCGGTCGAGTACGGCGACGGCCTGGTCGAGGCCGTGCGCGGGCTCGCCCCCGACGGCGTCTCCGTGGTGCTCGACCTCGTCGGCGGCGTCGTGGACCAGACCACGGCGCTGCTCGAGGAGGACGGCCGTCACGCCTCCATCGCCGACGACGCCGTGCTCGGTGCCGGCGGCGCCTGGTTGTGGGTGCGCCCCGACGCCGACGACCTGGGTCGGCTCGTCGGGCTGGTCGACGACGGCACGCTGCGCATCGAGGTGGAGGACACCTACCCCCTCGAGGAGCTTCCCGCGGCCTTCGCCCGCAGCCAGGAGGGTCACGTGCACGGCAAGCTCGCCGTGCGCGTCAGCACCGACTGACCCCTTCGGCTCCTTCCCGTGCGCCGGGTGGGCCCGAAGGCCCACGTCGGTTGAGCCGCTCGACCCTCGCATCGTCCTGTCCGGGCGCGACACAGTGGATGCGACGACGAGAGGAGACACCGTGGAGCGCATCGCCGCACCTGCCCACCGCAGGTCCGAGATCGAGCGACGCCGACGCCAGGTGCGCCGCGTCGTCGCCACGGCCGCGCTCGAGGCCGCCCTCACCCATCCGGCGACGGCGGGACACCGTCGCCGGCCGACCGTGCTCTCCGGACACGGTCGTTCCTGAGGCCGCGTCGTCGCCCTCCTCCAGGGGGCGGCGACGCGTCCGGTCCGCGACGCCCGTCCGCATCGGGGGGACGGGCGTCGTGATGCGGATCGAAGCGTCCGTGGCTACCGTCGGGACCATGCCGTCCAGTGCCCCGCAGAAGAAGCCCAGCACCTCCGCCAAGGTCCTCTACCGGCCCGTCGGGCTCGTGAGCTCCATCCTCGGCGGCCTGTTCGCCAGCATGATCTTCAAGCAGGTCTGGAAGCGGGTGAGCCCCTCGACGGACGCCAGCGGCGACGTCCCCGGTCCGCTGCAGAGCGAGTACCCGTTCAAGGAGATCATGCTCGCCGCCGTGCTCCAGGGCGCGATCTACGCCGCCGTCAAGGCCGTCATCGACCGCCAGGGCGCGCGCACCTTCGAGAAGGTCACCGGGGAGTGGCCCGGCTCCTGAGGTCCGACCGACCCGCACGACGAGGCGCCACCCGCTCCACGGAGCAGGTGGCGCCTCGGTGCTGTCCCGGTGGGCGTCGGGGGCGTCAGCCCGCGAAGACCTCGACGAGCTTCGCGTCGAACGCGGGCAGGTCGTCGGGGTTGCGCGAGGTGACGAGGTCCCAGCCGTTCGCCGGGCAGTGCACGACCTCCGCGTCCTTCCACGTGCCGCCCGCGTTGCGGACGTCGGTGGTCAGCGACGGGAACGACGTGAGCGTCTTGCCCGGCAGCACGCCGGCCTCGACGAGGATCCAGGGCGCGTGGCAGATCGCCGCGATCGGCTTGCCCGCGTCGACGAACGCCTTCACGAGTGCGACGGAGTCGGCGTCGGCACGCACCTTGTCGGCGTTCACGGTGCCACCGGGCAGCACGAGCGCGTCGTAGTCGGCCGCCGAGGCGTCGGCCACGGCCACGGTGGCCTCGAAGGTGGCGTCCTTGTCGACGTCACCGACCATGGACTGCACCGTCGAGGCCTCGGGTGCCACGTGGACCGGAGTCCCGCCGGCGTCGAGGACGGCCTGCCACGGCTGCTCGAGCTCGGGCTTCTCCACCCCGATCTGGGCGGTGAGGAAGGCGACGGTCTTGCCGTTCAAGGACGTGTCGGACATGTCTGTCCTCCTGTTCGTTGGGGGGCGACGTCTCAGGCGACGTCGGTGGTGCGGGGGCGACGCTCGAGGATCTCGCGGCGCTCGGCCTCGCTCAGTCCGCCCCAGACGCCGTACGGCTCCTGGACGGTGAGCGCGTGCTCGCGGCACTGCTCGATGACCGGGCAGCGGGCGCAGAGCGCCTTCGCCGCCTCCTCGCGTCGGGCCTTCGGTGTGCCGCGCTCGGCCTCGGGGGAGAAGAACCCCTCCGGGTCGACGTCGCGACAGAGGCCGTCGTACTGCCACTCGTAGGTCTCCTGCAGTGGCATGGGGAGTCGTTTGATGCTGACCATGATCGTGCCCCTTCTCGGCGGACGTCGGAAGCTCCGACCTGTCTCACCTCGATGGGCCCGAAGCGGTGTGCTCCACCTCGAACGCAACTTCTTCACAACCTATCCAGGTGGCTCCCCGAATGGCAACCCTGCGCAAGAGGCCTACAGTGGCAGCAAGGCCCGACGCGGCCGGGAGGTGACGTGGTGAAGGACTCGCCGGGACGTCCCGACGAACCGCGCCCGACGGCCGGGGAGTGGGTCGACGTCGCTCACGCCGGAGGCGATCTCACGTGGGGCGTCGGCGCCGTGTCGTCGCGACTTGGCGTCGCTGCCTCCACGCTCCGCACGTGGGAGCGCCGCTACGGGATCGGTCCCAGCCATCGCACCCACGGTGGTCACCGTCGCTACACCGAGCGCGACATCAGTCGGGTCGAGCTGGTTCGACGCATGGTGGCCCGAGGGGTCTCCGCCCAGGACGCCGCCCGCGTGGCGCGCCACCTCGACCGCGACGACCTGTCGTCGGCCCTGCGGGGCGAGTCGCCCAGCCAGACCGACCTGGCGACCGACGACCTGCTCGACTCGTTGCTGGCCGCCGCCACGGCGGCGGACGAGCAGAGACTCCACGACCTGCTGCTCGCCATGCTGGCCGGCACGCCGGTGCTGGAGGTCTGGCGTGACGTGCTGTCGCCGACCCTCTGCCGACTGACCCACGAGGTCTCCCGCGGCGCGGTCACGCCCGAGTCCCAGACCCTCGCCCGGAAGGCCGTGCTCGAGCACCTGCACGACGTCCGCGGCACCCAGGACGCTCGTCGTCGCAACGGGGTCAAGGCGCAGGTGCTGCTCGCGACGTTCGTCGACGAGGCGAAGGCGCTGCCGTTCGTCGCCTGGGGGGCGGCGCTGGCCCAGGCCGACATCGGCCTGCGGATCGTCGGCCCCGACGTCGACCTGCGCGAGGTGCTCGACCTCGCCACGCACCTGTCGCCCTCCGTCGTGGTCACGTGGGGCGCCCCCGCGGAGTCCGCGTCGCTCGTCCGTCGTCACCTCGACGCCGGCCAGTCCGGCTCGTTCATCCGGGCGTCCGGCGCCTGGCCCGACGAGATGAGCATCCGGTTCGGGCTGGAGGCCCCCGAGATCCCCACCGACGTCCACGGTGCGGTCCGGCAGGTCCTCGACCGCGTCCGCTGACGGTCGGCCCGGCACTACCGGCGGGTAACCTGAGGTCATGACCAGTGCCGCCGTCACCACCCGCATCGAGGGCCACCTCGCCTACGTGAGCCTCAACCGGCCCGAGAAGCTCAACGGGGTCGACTTCGAGGTGCTCGACGGGCTGCTCGAAGCCGCGGCCGAGCTGCGCCGCAACCGCGAGGTCCGCGCGGTCGTGCTCCAGGGTGAGGGCAGCTCCTTCTGCGCCGGACTCGACTTCGCGACGGTCAGCCCGCAGAGGAAGAAGGTCGCCGCGTTCTTCCTCACGCCTCCGTGGCGGGCGACGAACGGGTTCCAGCAGGCGCTCTGGGCGTGGCGGGAGCTCCCCGTGCCGGTCATCGCCGTGACGCGCGGCCACGTGTTCGGGGCGGGGATCCAGCTGGCCCTCGCAGCCGACTTCCGGTTCACGACGCCCGACGCGCAGTGGTCCGTGCTGGAGGCCAAGTGGGGCCTGGTGCCCGACATGAGCGGGACGGTCCCCCTCGTCGAGCTGGTGGGCGCCGACGTCGCCAAGCGGCTCGCCATGACGGGCGAGGTCGTGAGCGGGTCGGAGGCGGTGGAGATCGGCCTGGCGTCCGGCGTGGCCGACGACCCGCTGAAGCCGGCGCTCGAGCTGGTCGACGCGATCGTCGCCCGCTCGCCCGACTCGGTCGCCGCGACCAAGAAGCTGCTCAACGGTGTGCGGCTCGGCGGTCTGCGGTCGGCGTTCCGGCGTGAGCGGGTCTACCAGCTGCGGATGTTCCGCTCGCCCAACACGGCCATCGCTCGCCGTGCCGGGATGAAGCGTGAGACCCCCGAGTTCGGCCCCCGCACGTTCGACTGAACCCGACCGAGCACAGCAACCCAGCGGTTCGGGTCCTGCACCCGTCGGCGCCGGTCGGGCCGCTGGCTGCCGTTGTTAGGCTGACGCGCGTGACGGACGAGAAGCGCAAGAAGGTCGCCGACCAGTACGACCGCGGCTACGACTACACGACGTACTGGGACAACCGCGACTACGAGCACGCTGCCGAGGAGGCCGCGATCCGACGCCTGCTCGACGGCCGGCACTTCGGTCGCGCGGCTGACGTGGGCGGCGGCTTCGGCCGTCTCTGCCTGCTGCTGCGCGAGTACGCCGACCACGTGACGCTGGCCGAGCCGAGCCGCACCCAGCTGGAGGCCGCCGAGCGCGTCCTCGCCGGCACCGACATCGCCCAGGTGCAGATGCAGGCCGACGACCTGCAGTTCGACGACGCCTCGCTCGACCTGCTGACGATGGTGCGGGTCATGCACCACATCCCCGAGCCGTCGACGGAGTTCGGCGAGATCGCGCGCGTGCTCAAGCCCGGCGCGACCGCGCTGATCGAGGTCGCGAACTACGGCCACTTCCTGAACCGTCGCCGGTTCAAGAAGCAGGGCACGCCGCTGCCGAAGGAGCCGGTGAGCATCCGCACCGCCACGGCCGAGGAGCCCGACGCGATCGCCTTCGTCAACCACAACGTCGACACCGTGGTCGCCCAGCTGTCCGACGTCGGCCTCGGTCTCGAGCGCAAGCTGTCGGTCTCGAACCTGCGCAGCGAGAAGCTCAAGAAGGCTCTCCCCACGCGGCTGCTCGTGTCGGTCGAGAAGGCGCTGCAGGAGCGGCTCGCCGCCAACGACTTCGGCCCCAGCATCTTCCTGGAGCTGCGCCGCCGCTGAGCGGCACCACCCGACGCGCACGACGACGGGCCGGTCCTTCCTCGGAAGGGCCGGCCCGTCGTGCGTCTCGATGAGGTGTCAGCGGCGCTTGACCCAGGCGGCGCGAGCCGCGACCGCGGTGTCGGGGTAGTCGGCGAAGACCCCGTCCACGTCGGCCTCGAAGTAGCGGCGCAGCTCGGTGGCCACGTCTCCGCGGGCGTTGGGGTCGGACCCGGTGCGCAGGTCCGTCGGCAGGAACCGGTTCTCGTCGCGGATCGTGTAGACGGCCACCTTGAGGCCGGCGCGGTGCGCGTCGTCCACGAGCGACGTCGGCTCGGTGTGGGCGCCGGAGGCGTCGCGGGGGATGACCTGGCTCTTCTCCGGGCCGATCCACCGGGCGTAGCGGGCGACGTCGCGCAGGCCCTCGGGCGTCAGGAGGTCCGCGTAGGTGGTGCTCCCGCCCTGCGCGACCAGGTCGTACGGAGCGCCGGACCCCGACGTGAGCTGCACCAGGGGGACCCTCGTCCAGCGAGCCAGCTCGCGGAGGTTCGACGTCTCGAACGACTGGATGACGACCGGGGCGTTGCGGCGGTCCCACCCGGCCTGGCGCAGCGACCGCACGAGGGGCTTGGAAAGGTCGAGGCCGATGGAGCGGAAGTACGTGGGGTGCTTGGTCTCCGGCGCCACCGAGATGGTGCGGCGTCCGCGGCTCTCGCGCCGGGCCAGCTCGATCACCTCGTCGAACGTGGGGACCTCGTAGCGGCCGTCGTAGACCGTGTTGCCGGGACGGACCTGGGGCAGGCGCTCGATGGCGCGCAGCGTCTTCAGCTCGGCCAGGGTGAAGTCCTCGGTGAACCAGCCGGTCACGTCCACGCCGTCGATGACCTTCGTGGTGCGCCGGTCCGCGAACTCCGGGTGGGAGGCGACGTCGGTGGTGCCGCTGATCTCGTTCTCGTGGCGGGCGACGAGCACGCCGTCCTTCGTGCTGACGAGGTCGGGCTCGATGACGTCGGCGCCCTGACGGATGGCCAGCTCGTAGGCGGCGAGGGTGTGCTCGGGCCGGTAGCCGGAGGCACCGCGGTGCGCGAACACCGTGATGCTGCGGGTGGGCTTCTTCGGTCCCTGCGTGGTGGTCGGCTTGTCGACGACCGGAGCGGAGGGTGCGGCGACGGCCACGCTCGGCGTGGCGATGATGCCGGCTGCGGCGATGCCGATGGCGAGGAGCTTCATGACTCCAGGGCAACCGCTGCGGGTGAACGCCGGGCGACGTGCGTCCGCCGGGCGCGTGACGGTCAGAGGGCGTCGAGGCGGCGCAGCACGTCGCGCACGTGCCCGAGGGCGTTCTTCTCGGCCAGGCCCGTCGTGTCGTCGAAGTACAGCCCGTCGCCGATCAGCTGGATGGTGCGGGCCAGCGACTCGTCGCCGAGGTGCTCGCGCAGGACGACGAACCAGCCCTCGCGCAGGTCGGCCAGCGCGTCGGAGGCGCGTGCGTCGTTCTCCTGGGCGATGCGTCCGGCTGCGATGAGGGCGCGGTCGAAGTCGCTGCCGGAGTCGACCGAGGTCTCGAGGTAGTAGTCGACCGGACCCTTCGGAGCACGGCTCATGGCGTCGGCGTCGCGGGCTCCCTGCTCGCGCAGGCGGGTCAGCATGCCGTCGACCAGCTCGTCCTTGCTGTGGAAGTGGTAGAGCAGGCCGCCCTTCGACACCTCGGCGAGCGCGGCGACGGCGTCGAGCGTGGCTGCGCGGCTGCCCTGCGTGACCAGGAGCGTCTCGAAGGCGTCGAGCACGCGGTCACGGGTGGAGCGTTCGGCCGACGGCATGGCGCGAGCCTACCTGCGGCGGTGCGACGAGGATCACCGCCGCGCAGCACCGGAGAGGGTGGTGACTGTACCGGCTGGACGGTATAGTGGTGCTCGGCCCGGACGACCGTCCGGGCCGTTCGCCGTCCGCCGGAAGGAGGCCCGCCATGACCACCATCGATCCCCGCTCGAGCTCGACTGCCCCGTCATCTGCACCACTGCCCGAGGTGCCCCCCGTCCGTGCGGGCCTGCGCGAGTGGTGTGCCCTCGCCGTCCTGATGATCCCGGTGCTGCTCGTCTCGGTCGACAACACCGTCCTCAGCTTCGCGCTGCCCTCCATCAGCACCGAGCTGCGCCCGACCGGCAACCAGCTGCTGTGGATCGTCGACGTCTACGCACTGATGCTCGCCGGTCTGCTCATCGCGATGGGCAGCATCGGCGACCGCGTGGGTCGGCGCCGTCTGCTGGTCATCGGCGCGGTGGGCTTCGGCGCGGCCTCGCTGGTCGCGGCGTACGCGAGCAGCGCCGAGACGCTGCTCGTCGCCCGTGCGCTGCTGGGCTTCTTCGGCGCCACGCTCATGCCCTCGACGCTGTCGCTGATCCGCAACGTCTTCCACCACGCCCAGGACCGGCGTCTGGCCATCGCAGCCTGGGCCGCCATGTTCTCCGGTGGCGCCGCCCTGGGCCCGGTGCTCGGCGGGTACCTGCTCGAGCACTTCTGGTGGGGCTCGGTCTTCCTCATCAACGTGCCGCTCATCGTGCTGCTCGTCCCGCTGGCCCTGTGGCTCGTGCCCGAGTCCAAGGACCCGAGCCCCGGCCCGCTCGACCCGACCTCGATCGTGCTCGCGGTCGTGGCGATGCTGCCCGTCGTCTACGGGATCAAGCACCTCGCCAAGGCCGGCATCGACGACGTGACGCTCGGCTCGTTCGCCTTGGGCATCGCTGCCGGCGCGCTGTTCGTGCGTCGCCAGCAGCGCAGCGCCTCGCCCATGCTCGACCTGTCGCTCTTCCGCAACCGGGTCTTCAGCGGTGCGCTCGCGGCCAACCTGCTCAGCCTGATGGGTCTGACCGGGTTCCTGTTCTTCGCCGCGCAGCTGCTGCAGCTGGTGCTGGGCATGTCGCCCATGGACTCGGCCATGGTGCTCCTCCCGGGTCTCGTCGTGACGATGGCCGCCGGCTTCCTGGCCGTGCGTCTCGTGCGCCGCTTCCCCGTGCGGGTCCTCGTGAGCCTCAGCTTCGTGGCGTCCTCGGCCGGCTACGCCGTGGCGGCCTTCACCGGCCACCCGACCGTCGCGACCGTGCTCGTCGCCTTCGTGGTGATGGGGGTGGGCATCGGCCTGGCCGAGACGCTCACCAACGACCTCGTGCTCGCGGCGGTGCCCCCGCACAAGGCGGGGTCGGCGTCGGCGATCTCCGAGACCGCCTACGAGATCGGCGCCGTGCTGGGCACCGCCGTGCTGGGCAGCATCCTCACGGCCACCTACCGCGCCGAGCTGACCGTGCCGGCCATGCTGCAGCACGGCGAGCGCGACCACGCCTTCGAGACGCTCGGCAGCACGCTCACCATGGCCGAGCGCTACCCCAACGAGATGGGGGCGGCGCTCGCCGAGTCGGCACGGGCTGCCTTCGACCTCGGGGTCCAGCGCACGTCGGGGCTCGCGATCGGCATCGCCCTGCTCGCTGCGCTGGTCTCGTGGCGCACGCTCAAGCACGCGCCGGCGGTCGAGGGCGTCCAGCACTGATCCGTGCCAGCATGACGGCATGATCCGGTGGCTCGCGGTCCTCGCGCTGGTGGTGGCGGCTGCGGTCGGGTGGGTGCTCGCACTCGGGACGTCCGCGCTGTGGTGGTGGGCTGCGGCCCCGCTCGCCGTGCTGGCGGCGACGGGGCTGCACGACCTGCTGCAGCGTCGGCACAGCATCCTGCGCAACTACCCGGTGCTCGGGCACGCCCGCTTCGCGATGGAGCGGCTGCGGCCCGAGATCCAGCAGTACTTCATCGAGTCCAACACCGGTGGCACGCCCTTCGACCGCGAGACCCGGGACCTCGTCTACGACCGGGCCAAGGGCAACCACGGCGAGGAGCCGTTCGGCACCGAGCGCGACGTGAACGCCGTGGGCTACGAGTTCGTGGCCCACTCGATGCGGGCCCGCACCAAGCCCGACGTCCGCCCGACCGTGCGGCTCGGTGGGCCGGAGTGCACGCATCCCTACGACATCGCCCTGCTGAACGTGTCGGCCATGAGCTTCGGGTCGCTGTCGGGCAACGCGATCGAGGCGCTCAACGGCGGTGCGGCGCTGGGCGGCTTCGCCCACGACACCGGCGAGGGTTCCATCTCCCGGTACCACCGCAGGCGCGGCGGCGACCTCATCTGGGAGATCGGGTCGGGCTACTTCGGGTGCCGGACCGAGGACGGTGGCTTCGATGCCGCGAGGTTCGCCGAACGGGCGGTCGACCCGCAGGTGAAGGCGATCTCGATCAAGGTGTCGCAGGGCGCCAAGCCGGGCCTGGGCGGTCTGCTGCCCGGCGCGAAGGTGAACGACGAGATCGCCGAGGCCCGGGGCGTCGCGATCGGCACCACGGTGGTCTCCCCGCCCACGCACCGTGCGTTCGACACGCCCCTCGGGCTGGTCGACTACGTCTCGGAGCTGCGTCGGCTCAGCGGCGGCAAGCCGGTGGGGTTCAAGCTGTGCATCGGCTCGCGGCGGGAGTTCCTGGCGGTCTGCAAGGCCATGGTCGAGCGCGACAGCACTCCGGACTTCATCATCGTCGACGGCTCCGAGGGCGGGACGGGGGCCGGGCCGGTCGAGTTCGAGGACCACGTGGGCATGCCGCTCACCGAGGGCCTCATGTTCGTGCACAACGCCCTGGTCGGGACCGGGCTGCGCGACCGGGTCAAGATCGGCGCGAGCGGCAAGGTCGCGACCGGGATCGACATCGTGAAGCGGATCTGCCAGGGCGCCGACTTCACGCTGGCGGCCCGCGCCATGATGTTCGCGGTCGGGTGCATCCAGGCCCAGACCTGCCACACCAACACCTGCCCGGTGGGCGTCGCGACGCAGGACCCGTGGCGCGCCCGGGCCCTCGTGGTCGACGACAAGGTGCACCGGGTGCGCGACTTCCAGGCCAACACGGTCAACAGCGCACAGCAGATCGTCGCGTCGATGGGGCTGGACTCCTTCGACGACCTCACCCCGCGCAAGCTGTTCCGGCGCGTCGACCCGCAGGTGACCCAGACCTACGCCGAGCTCTTCGAGTGGCTCGAGCCCGGCGCCCTGCTCGCCACGCCGCCGGAGGGCTGGGTGAGGGACTGGACCACGGCCTCGCCGGAGACGTTCGAGCCGAAGCTCTAGCGCCGCCGCGGATCGCCGGTTCAGCCCACGACGTCGACGAGGAGGTCGTGGAGCAGTCGTCGTGCGGGGTGGTCGGTGGTGGCGCGCCGCCAGACGAGCTGGACGCGTCGCTCGGGCACCGGGTCGACGACGGGCACCGTGACGACCTCCGGGGGCAGGGGCCCGCGACCCATCCGTGGGACGAGCGCGACGGCCACGCCCGCAGCGGCGAGCGCGAGGTGCGAGGCGTACTCGTGGTCGATGTAGCGCAGCTCGGGCCGCAGCGCGTGACCGGCGAACATGGCCACGAGCCAGTCGTGGCAGATGCTGCCGGCAGGCGTGCACACCCACTGCTCCTGCACCAGGTCGCGCGGGGTCACCGACGTCCGGGCGGCGAGCGGGTGGTCGCGGTGGACCACGAGGTCGGCCCGGTCGGTGAGCAGGAGCGCCGCGTCGACGCCCGGGGGGATCTCGAGGTGGACGGACTCCCAGTCGTGCACGAGCCCGGCGTCGGCGGTGCCCCTGGCCACCTGGAGCACGACGTCGCGCGGGTCCGCCTCGACCACCGTGACCCGCAGCTCCGGCGCCTCGACGGCCAGGCGCGCGAGCAGGGGTGCCACGAGCCCGCGGTTCGCCGTCGCGAACGTGGCCAGGTGGAACGGACCCTGGGGGCGGCTGCCGTCGCGCCCGAGGTTCGACAGCGACTCCAGCTCGTCGAGCACCGCCGACCCACGCTCGGCGAGCAGTCGGCCGACGTCGGTGAGCACGACGCCGCGTCCCACTCGTTCCAGCAGGGGGCGGCCCTGCTGCCGCTCCAGGCGCTTGACCTGCTGGGAGACCGCCGACGGCGTGTAGCCCAGGGCGTGGGCCGCGGCCACGACGCTGCCGTGCTGGTGCACGGCGAGCAGGGAGCGGAGGGCGCTCAGGTCGATCATGCAGGAACCGTACATGGAATCGTGAAGAAAGCATCGCTGGACGTACACGGTCTTGACCACCAGACTGGCTCGGTGACCCGTCGTGACAGCCTCCTCGCCGTGCTCGTCGCTGTCCTGTGGGGCGGCAACTTCGTGGCCATCCACCTCGGCCTCGAGGGCGGTGACGGTGAGGACGTCCCCCCGTTCCTGTTCCTGGCGATCCGCTTCGTGCTGGTGGCCCTGCCTCTGGTGTTCCTGGTCCCGCGGCCGAAGGCGTCGTGGCAGGCCGTGGTCGCCGTGGGCGCGTTCATGAGCCTCGGTCAGTTCGGCCTGCTGTACCTCGCGCTCGCCACCGGCATGCCGGCCGGTCTCGCCTCGCTGGTGCTGCAGGCCCAGGTGGTGCTGACCATCGTCATCGCGGCGGTCGCCCTCGACGAGCGGCCGAGCCGGCGCCAGGCGGCCGGGGCCCTGGTCGGCACGGCGGGGCTGGTCGTCGTGGCGGTCGGCTTCGGCGCCGGTGCGTCGATCGTGCCCCTCGTCGTGACGGTGGGCGCCGCGCTGTCATGGGCGATCGGGAACGTCGTCGCCCGTGCGGCCAAGGTCGAGTCCGGACTCTCGCTCGTGGTGTGGTCGGCGCTCGTGGTCCCCCTGCCGTGCCTGGCGGTCTCGTGGGTCGTCGACGGCCCCGACGTCATGGTCGAGGCGATGGCCGGTTTCGGCTGGGCGGCGCTGCTGAGCACCCTGTACACCGTGGTCGGCGCGTCGCTCGTGGGCTACACGATCTTCAACGGCCTCATGGCGAAGCACCCCGCGTCGTCGGTGGTGCCGTACATCCTGCTCGTGCCCCCGGTCGGGATGCTCAGCGCCTGGCTCGTGCTGGGGGAGGTGCCGAACGTGCTCGAGGCGGTGGGTGCCCTGGTCATGCTGGTGGGCGTGACGGTCGCTGTGACGTCGAGCCGGCGACCCGCCGTGGTGGCGGCCCCTTCCTGATCGCCCCCTCCTGACGGTCCAGCGGCGCGACCGGGCGTCAGCCGAGCAGCGCGGCCCGCGCCATCCGTGCGAGCAGGACCCGCAGGTCGGCCTCGGCGATGCGCGCGCTGTGCGGGGTGGAGTTGAGCAGGCCGAACGTCGCCTGCACGGCGGCGCGGGCGGCGGTACGGGTGAGGTCGTCGCGGAGCGTGCGCACGACGTCGACCCACACGTCGACGTAGGCCAGCTGCAGGGCTCGCACCTCGGCACGGGCGTCGGCGTCGAGGGAAGACCACTCGCGCTCCTGCACCACGATGTAGGCGGGGTGGGTGACGGCGAAGTCGATGTGCCAGTCGATGAGAGCGTCGAGCCGACCCGGTCCGTCGGGTGCGGCGGACACGCGTGCCCGACCGGTCTCCAGCAGCTCCATGCTGATGTCGACCAGCGCCTGGGCGAGCACTGATTCCTTGCTGCGGAAGTGCTTGTAGATGGCCGGGCCCGAGATCCCCGACGCCGCGCCGACGTCGCCGACGCTGACGCCGTGGAAGCCGCGGTCGGCGAACAGCTCGACCGCGCTGCGGGCGATCTCGCGACGGCGGTCGGACATGGCACGACCGTACCGCATCTGGTTAATGGGTGTTAACCTCAGGCGCATGAGCACCGGCTCCCCCTCCACGCTGCGCGACCTCGTCGACGAGCTGCACGAGCGCACCGCCCGCGTCCGCCGCGGCGGCAGCGACGCCTCGCGCGAGCGGCACGTCGCCCGCGGCAAGCTCCTTCCGCGCGACCGGGTCGACCGGCTGCTCGATCCTGGCTCGCCGTTCCTCGAGATCGCGCCCCTGGCGGCCTACGGGATGTACGGGGGCGACGGGCCTGCGGCTGCGGACGAGTACGCCGTGCCGAGCGCGTCGATCATCACCGGCATCGGCCGCGTGGCCGGCCGTGACGTGATGGTGGTGGCCAACGACGCCACCGTGAAGGGCGGCACCTACTACCCGCTCACGGTCAAGAAGCACCTGCGCGCCCAGACCGTGGCGCTGCAGAACCGGCTGCCCTGCGTCTACCTCGTCGACTCCGGGGGCGCCTTCCTGCCCATGCAGGACGAGGTGTTCCCCGACCGCGACCACTTCGGCCGCATCTTCTTCAACCAGGCGCAGCTGTCGGCGCGCGGCATCGCGCAGGTGGCGGCCGTCATGGGCTCGTGCACGGCCGGCGGTGCGTACGTGCCGGCGATGAGCGACGAGTCGGTCATCGTCAAGGAGCAGGGCACGATCTTCCTCGGCGGGCCCCCGCTCGTGAAGGCCGCGACGGGCGAGGTCGTGACGGCCGAGGACCTCGGTGGCGGCGACGTGCACGCCCGCACGTCCGGCGTCGTGGACCACCTGGCCGACGACGACGCGCACGCCCTCGACATCGTCCGCTCCATCGTCGGCACCCTGGGTCCGGCCCGCACCCACCTGGAGCCGCAGCCGGCGCTGCCGCCGCGCGAGGACCCCGAGACGCTGCTCGACGTCGTGCCCGTCGACGGCCGCACGCCCTACGACGTGCGCGAGGTGATCCGCCGCGTCGCCGACGACTCGCGCCTGCACGAGTTCAAGCCCCTCTACGGAGACACGCTCGTGTGCGGGTTCGCCCACGTGGAGGGCTACCCCGTCGCCATCGTCGCGAACAACGGCATCCTGTTCAGCGAGTCGGCTCTCAAGGGCGCCCACTTCGTGGAGCTGGCCAACCAGCGCGGCATCCCCCTGCTCTTCCTGCAGAACATCACGGGCTTCATGGTCGGCCGCGAGTACGAGAACGGCGGCATCGCCAAGGACGGCGCGAAGCTCGTCACCGCCGTCGCGTCCAGCGTCGTGCCGAAGCTGACCGTGATCATCGGTGGCTCGTTCGGTGCGGGCAACTACGGCATGTGCGGCCGCGCCTACGACCCCCGCTTCCTCTGGACCTGGCCCAACGCGCGGATCTCGGTGATGGGCGGCGAGCAGGCCGCGTCGGTGCTTGCCACGGTGCGCCGTGACGGCATCGAGGGGAAAGGCGGCGCGTGGTCCGCGGAGGACGAGGAGGCGTTCAAGGCGCCGATCCGCGACCAGTACGAGGTGCAGGGCAACCCCTACTACGCCACCGCGCGCCTGTGGGACGACGGCATCCTCGACCCGCGCGAGACCCGCCGCGTGCTCGGGCTCGCCCTCCAGGCTTGCGCGAACGCGCCCGTGCCGTCGTTCGCCGACCGACCCGATCTCGACGGTGGAGCTCCCGGCTTCGGCGTCTTCCGGATGTGAGCCGATCATGACCGAGATCCAGACCGTCCTCGTGGCCAACCGCGGCGAGATCGCCCGCCGCATCGTCCGCGCCTGCAGCGACGCGGGCCTGCGCAGCGTGGCGGTGTTCACCGACCTCGACGCAGCCGCGCTGCACCTGGCCGAGGCCGATGACGCGGTCCGCATCGGCTCCTACCTCGACGTCGACGAGGTCGTGGCCGCTGCCGTGTCGTCCGGTGCCGACGCCGTGCACCCGGGCTACGGCTTCCTGTCCGAGAACGCCGCCTTCGCGCGTGCCGTGGAGGCCGCCGGGCTCGTGTTCGTGGGTCCGTCGCCCGACGTCATCGAGCTGATGGGTCGCAAGGACCGGGCCCGCGAGGTCGCCGAGCGGGCCGGCGTTCCGGTGACCCCGCGGTACGAGACCGACGACGTCCCCGCCGACGCCTACCCGGTGCTCGTGAAGGCCGCGGCCGGCGGTGGCGGCAAGGGCATGCACGTGGTGCGCCGCCCCGAGGACCTCGCCGACGCCGTGGCCACCGCGCGTCGGGAGGCGGCGTCGTCGTTCGGCGACGACACCCTGCTCGTCGAGGCCTACGTCGAGGGCGGCCGCCACGTGGAGGTGCAGGTGTTCGGCGACGAGCACGGCACCGTCGTGCACCTCTTCGAGCGCGACTGCTCCGCGCAGCGTCGCCACCAGAAGGTCGTCGAGGAGGCGCCGGCCCCGGGTCTCGATCCGGCGCTGCGCACGTTGCTGCACGACTCGTCCGTGGCGCTGTGCCAGGAAGTCGGCTACGTCGGCGCGGGCACCGTCGAGTTCCTCGTCGCGGACTCCCCCGAGGGGCAGACCGCCTACTTCCTCGAGATGAACACGCGCCTTCAGGTGGAGCACCCCGTGACCGAGCAGGTGACGGGTCTCGACCTCGTGCAGTGGCAGCTCGACGTCGCGGCGGGCCTGCCGCTGCCCCTCGCGCAGGACGAGATCACGTGCACCGGCCACGCCGTGGAGGTGCGCGTGTACGCCGAGGACCCGTACACCGGGTTCCTCCCGCAGGCCGGGCACGTGCTCGACGTGGTGTGGGACCGTTCGGCCTCGTCTCGCGGTGCCGGCCAGGTGCACGCCGCCATCGAGTACGAGGCCGAAGTGGCCGCCGCCTACGACCCGATGATCGCGAAGCTCGTCGGCGCGGGCGCCAATCGCGACGCGGCGATCGACACGCTGGTCTCGGTGATCGACGGGTCGCAGGTCGAGGGCATCGAGACGAATCTCGGCTGGGTCCGGCGACTGGTCGACTCACCGGAGTTCCGGGCCGGTGAGGTACACACCGGCTGGCTCGACGCGTACGAGGGGCCGCTGCTCGAGCGTCCTTCGCCGACGCCGGAGGCGCTGCAGTCGGCGGCGTCGCTGCTGGAGCCGGAACGGGACGGCTCGCCCTTCGGTCGAGGGGACGGCTGGCGGTCCGCGGGACCGTCGATGCGCACGGCTGCGCCCTTGGCCGAGCCCGACGGGACGGTCTACGAGGTCTCGACCGGTTCGTACGCCACGGCGAGCGCCACACGCCGCGGTCGCCGGGTCTGGGCCACCTGGCAGGGGCAGACGTGGGTGCTCGAGGCCGCCGACGCCATGCGTCGCTCGTCGGTGGCGGCCGCCGGCACCGCCGACGTCGTGTCGCCCATGCCTGGTGCGGTCGTGGCGCTCGACGTCGCGGTCGGCGACGCGGTGACGGCGGGTCAGCGGCTCGGCGCCGTGGAGGCCATGAAGATGGAGCTCGCACTCGTCGCCCCCCACGACGGCACCGTCACCCACGTGGGCGCCGCCGTCGGCGACCAGGTGGCGATGGGCCACGTCGTGGTGCACGTGGAGCCCAGGGCGGACGACGCATGACGCTCCCGGAATCCCCTGCCGCCCAGGGCCCGGCACCCCTGCCGATGGTCGTGCCGGAGCGGGGTCTCCCCGAGCGCGTGACGATCTACGAGGTCGGTCCGCGCGACGGCCTGCAGAACGAGAAGGCGGTCGTCCCACTCGACGTGAAGGCCGCCTTCGTGCGGCGCCTCGTCGCTGCCGGGCTGCCCGTCGTCGAGGCCACCAGCTTCGTCCACCCGCGGTGGGTGCCGCAGCTGGCCGACGCCGCCGAGCTCGTCGAGGCGTTGCGGGACGGCCCGCGCTTCGAGCACCCGGTGCTCGTGCCCAATGAGCGCGGCCTGGACCGTGCGCTTGAGGCCGGCTGCAGCCACGTGGCGGTCTTCGCCAGCGCCACCGAGACCTTCGCTGCCAAGAACCTCAACAGCACCCTCGACGCGCAGATGGCGATGTTCGGGCCCGTCGTGCGGGGGGCCCGGGAGGCCGGTGCCGACGTGCGCGCGTACGTGTCGATGTGCTTCGGCGACCCGTGGGAGGGTCCGGTCGACCCCGACGTGGTCGTCCGCGTGGGCAGCGACCTGCTCGAGCTGGGTGCGGTGCAGCTGTCGCTCGGCGACACGATCGGCGTCGCGACCGCCGGTCAGGTGGGCGACCTCGTGCGTCGGTTCGGGGCGGCCGGGGTGGGGCCCGAGCGGCTGGCCCTGCACTTCCACGACACCTACGGCCAGGCCCTCGCCAACGTCCACGCCGGGCTGCAGGCCGGCGTCACGACCTTCGACGCCTCGGCCGGTGGCCTCGGCGGGTGCCCGTACGCGCAGAGCGCGACCGGCAACCTGGCCACCGAGGACCTGGTGTGGTTCCTGACCGGTCTCGGCATCGAGCACGGCGTCGACCTCGACGCGCTCGTGGCCACCAGCTCCTGGATGGCCGAGCAGCTGGGCAAGCCGCCGGCCAGCGCCGTGGTCCGCGCCCTGTCCTGAGCCGTGCAGCCGTTCGGCCGGGCTGCGGGCGTCTGAGGCGGTGACAGGATGGAGCCATGACGTCGGCGGTGGTGGTGGGCAGTGGACCCAACGGGCTCGCGGGCGCCGTGCGCCTGGCGCAGGAGGGTCTCGACGTGACCGTCCTCGAGGCCGCCGACCGGGTCGGCGGTGGGACGCGCACCAGCGAGCTGACCGTGCCCGGGGTGCTGCACGACGAGTGCTCGGCGTTCCACCCGATGGGCGTCGCCTCGCCCTACCTCGCGTCCCTGGAGCTCGAGCGGAACGGCCTGCGCTGGCTCTGGCCCGAGGTCGACCTCGCGCACCCGCTCGACGACGGTCGCGCCGGGGTGGTCAGCCGCGACATGGAGCGCACGGCAGCCTCGCTCGGAGCCGACGCGCGCTCGTGGAAGAAGCTGTTCGGCCCGATCACGCGAGACTTCGACGACCTGCTCGCCGACGTGCTGCGTCCCGTCGTGCACGTGCCGTCGCACCCGCTCACCCTCGCCCGCTTCGGGCTCCAGGCGGCCCTGCCGGCGAACGTGCTGGTCCGTCGCTTCGACGACGAGCCCGCCCGCTCCCTGTTCATGGGCGTGGCCGCGCACGTGTTCGGTCGGCTCGACACGCCGCTCAGCGCCTCGGTGGGTCTCATGCTCGGCGCCGCGGGCCACCGCTACGGCTGGCCGGTCGCCGAGGGTGGCTCGGGATCGATCGCAGCAGCGCTGGTCGCCCGTCTGGAGGAGCTCGGTGGCACCGTGCGCACCGGCGTCGAGGTCACGAGCATGGGCCAGCTGGCCGAGGAGATCGGCACCCGACCCGACGTGATCCTGCTCGACACCTCGCCGCGCGGCGCCCTGGGCATCGTCGGCGACGCGATCCCGCCCCTCGTGGCCCGGCAGCTGCGGGGCTACCGCTACGGTCCGGCGGCGTTCAAGATCGACGTGGCGATCGACGGCGAGATCCCGTGGACCAACGACGAGGTCCGCCGCGCCGGCACCGTCCACGTCGGCGGGTCCGCAGCCGAGATCGTCGACGCCGAGGGACGCACCGCGCGGGGAGTCATGCCGGACCGTCCCTTCGTGCTGCTCGGCCAGCAGCACCTCGCCGACCCTGGTCGCTCGCGCGACGGGATCAACCCGATCTGGGCGTACGCGCACGTCCCGCACGCGTGGCCGGGTGACGCGACGGACCTGATCCTGGGCCAGGTCGAGCGTTTCGCCCCCGGCTTCCGTGACCGGGTCGTGCAGGTGGTCTCCAAGGGCACGGCGCAGCTCGAGGCCGGCAACGCCAACTACGTGGGTGGCGACATCGGCACTGGCGCCAACACGTGGCGCCAGATCCCCCTGCGCCCCCGCCCCACGCTCGACCCGTACTCGCTCGGCGTCGACGGCGTGTACCTGTGCTCCGCCGCCACCCCGCCCGGCGGCGGCGTGCACGGCATGGGCGGCTTCAACGCCGCCGAGGCCGCCCTTCGGCGCCTCTAGGCCGCCCGCGTCGCGACGAGGATGCTGTCGCGGACGGTGTGGGCGCCCATGCCGGTGTGGGTGCGCTCGACGACCTCGGTGCGTGCGTCCCACCCGTCGCCGAGGGCCGGCAGCAGCGCCTCGGGCACGAAGAGGTCGTCGCGGTCGCGGATGCCCGCCGGCACGTCGCCCGGGTGGTGCCCCACGACGAGCAGCGTCCCGCCCGGCGCCACCGCCGCCGAGAGCCGGCGCACGACGTCGAGCATCGGCTCGGGCGGCAGGTGCACGTAGTGCGCGGTCACGAGGTCCCAGCGCTCGTCGCCCGGCTCCCAGGTGCGGATGTCGCCCACCCGGAACGACGTCCGCTGGGCCACCCCCGCCTCCTCGGCGTGCTGCCGCGCCCGGTCGAGACCGGTGGGCGAGAAGTCCATGCCCGTCACGTCCCACCCGTGCTGGGCCAGCCAGATGACGTCGGCACCCTCGCCGCAGCCGACGTCGATCGCGCGGCCCGGCGTGAGCTCCGACGCCTTCACCGGGACCTGCGGGTTCACGCGGCCGCTCCAGACCGGAGCCGCCTCGCCGTACCGCTCCTCCCACGCCTCGGGCTCGCGCATCGCGGCGCGCGCGGCCTCCACGGCGGCGTCGGTGTCCTCGGCGACGAGCTGGGCGTTGAGGAAGGCGCCGGTCTGCATGCCGGCCGCGGCCGAGCCGATGACGGTCGCCATCGGCGCGGCGGCGTTGCCGACCGCAAGAACGCCGGGCACGGGGGTCGCCCCGGTCGCGTCGACCTCGAGACCCACGGCCATCGGGGTCCCGTTCATCTCGACCGGCACCGTCGGCACGCCGAGCAGGTCGGCGACGTCGGTGCGGGCGCGGGGGAACGACGCGACGGCGATCGCGTCGAGCTCCACCACGGTGCCGTCGGCGAGGCGGACGCCCGAGAGCCGGTCATCGGTCACGAGCACCTCGGCCACGACGTCGTCGACCACGCGGTGGCCCTTGGCGCGCAGCGGCTCACGCTGCCCGTGGTCCAGTGCGACGCCGTTCGCCAGGACGGTCAGCTCGTCGGTGAGCTGGCCGAACAGGCCGGCCTGGTGCAGGCCCAGGGGGCTGGTCAGCAGCACGCCGACGCGCTGGTCGCGCACCTCCCAGCCGTGGCAGTAGGGGCAGTGCAGCACGTCACGCCCCCACCGCTCGGCCAGGCCGGGGACGTCGGGCAGCTCGTCCACGACCCCGGTGGCCAGCACCACGCGGCGCGCCACGAACCGGCTCCCGTCGTCGACGGCGATGGCGAACGAGGGAGCCGCTCCGGGGAGCTCCTCCGCGCCGGTGACGCGACCGCGCACGACGGTCGCACCGTAGGACTCGACCTCCTCGCGACCGATCCGGGCGAGCTCGAGCGGCGGGGTGCCCTCGCGGCCGAGGTAGTTGTGCATGTGGTCGGCCGGGGCGTTGCGCTGCTCGCCGGCGTCGACCACCACGACGGAGCGTCGCGAGCGGGCGAGGACCAGCGCGGTGCTCAGACCGGCGGCACCTCCGCCCACCACGACCACGTCGACGGCGGTGGTGTCAGGAGTGAAGTTCAGGCTCATGGGACGAGCCTGCCCCGCGCGTGCTGACTTGACAAGCAGTGTTGCCGCAATGGCAAACTGGTCCGATGGAAGCCTCGGACCTCGGCGACGTGCTGGCCGGCGTCGGCCCGCGCCTGCGCCAGCTCCGCCTCGAGCAGGAGGCCACGCTCACCGACCTGGCCGATCGGACCGGGATCTCCGTGAGCACCCTCTCGAGGCTGGAGTCCGGGCAGCGCAGGCCGACGCTGGAGCTGCTCCTGCCGCTGGCCGCCGCCCACGGCGTGGCCCTCGACGAGCTGGTCGACGCACCCGAGACCGGCGACCCGCGGGTCCGTGCCCGCCCGGTCGTGCGGCACGGGCGCACCTTCGTGCCGCTCACGCGACGCCCCGGCGGGCTCCAGTCCTACAAGATCGTCATGCCGCCCGAGCCCGGCGCGGAGCCGACCCTCCAGACGCACGAGGGCTACGAGTGGATGTACGTCCTGTCCGGGCGGGTGCGCCTCGTGCTCGGCACCCGTGACCTGACGATCGGGCCGGGAGAGGTGGTGGAGTTCGACACCCGGACCCCGCACTGGGTCTCCTGCCCCGGGCCCCACCCCGCCGAGGTGCTGGCCATCTTCGGCCCCCAGGGCGAACGGATGCACGTGCGCACCTGAGTCGGTCGACGTGGAGGGTCAGGCGCCGGGCGGGACCGGCTCGACGGTCGGACCGACCGACGTCGCGACGCTGCGCTCGCCCAGCTTCACGAGCACCACGCCGGCGAGCACCAGTGCGCCACCGACCAGCTGGGCCGGACCGGGCAGCTCGCCGAGCAGCAGCCAGGCGAAGACGACGGCCAGCAGCACCTCCGACAGCGCCACGAACGACGCGACCCGCGAGCCGAGCCGCCGACCGGCCGCGATGCCGGTGACGTAGGCGAGGGCGGCGGTCACCACGCCGAGCAGCAGCACCGGCACCCACCAGTCGACGGTCGCGCCACCCAGGGCCACGTCGCGGGTGGAGGCCGTCATGGGCAGCACGCCGACGAGGCCCCCGAGGCCGAGCACCGCGGTGCCCACCATCAGCCCACCGCCGGCGAGCGCGAGCGGCGGCACCGCCACGCGGTCGTCGGCCGAGACCAGGAAGTAGGTGGCGGCGCCGACCGTCGCGCCGAGCGCCCAGAGCACGCCGATGCCGTCGAGCGAGACTCCGGAGACCACGCCGAGCACGAGGGCCAGGCCGCCCATGGCCACCACGGCGCCGGCCACCGTGAGCCGACCCGGGCGCTCGCCCCGCGCCACCCACAGGAAGAGCACGACGGCGACCGGTGCCATGTACTCGACGAGCAGCGCCACGCCCACCTGGAGCGTCTGCACGGCGTAGAAGAAGCACAGCTGGGCTCCGGCGACGGCGAGGATCCCGTAGACCACCACGGCGGGCCCGGCGGCCCGGGCGCGGTGCCACCGTCCGCGCATCGCGAGGGCGGCGGGCACGGCCACGACGAGCGCGGCCACGCCCATGCGGATCGTCGCCGCGGCGCCCGCGCTCCAGCCGGTGTCGAGCAGCCCGCGAGCGAGCGACCCCGAGAGCCCGAAGGCGGCGGCCGAGACGAGCGCGAAGACCAGGCCGCTCGACGTGTGGCCGGACCCGGAGGTCGACGACCGTCGAGCGCCGTCAGGAGCGTAAGTGGTCATGGCTCATGACGGTAGGGCCTCGTGGCATAAGGTGTCAACATGGTTTTCGCTCCTGACACCGAGGCGAACCTCGTCGCGGCCGTCGAGCTCGTGAACACGGCGTCGGATCCCGACACGCTGACCTCGGTGAGCGCGCTCGACGCGTACTACGCCCGGCACGGCTACACCGGCCGGCACGACCGCGACCGCGCGGAGCTCGACGCCGTCCGTGCTCTGCGTGCCGACCTCCGTGCGCTGTTCACGGCCTCCGTCGACGACGCCGTCCGCCGGGTCAACGCCCTGCTCGACGAGCATCCTGCGCGGCTCCGGCTGGTCAACCACGGCCGCCTCGGGCACCACCTGCACGTCGCCGACGACGACAGCCCGCTCCCGTCCCGCATCGGCGTGGAGACGGCCGTGGCCTTCGCCGACGTCGTCAGCGCCGGCGAGCTGTCGCGGTTCGGCGTGTGTGCGGACGACGGCTGCGACGGCATCGTCCTCGACCTCACCCGCAACCGGTCACGGCGCTTCTGCAGCACCACGTGCGGCAACCGGTACGCGGCCGCGGAGTACCGGGCCCGGCAGCGGGAGCAGGAGTGAGCCTCGACCGGAAGTCCGAGCTCGACTGCTACCGCGCCCGGAAGGGCGAGTTCCGTGTGGTCGACGTCCCGTCGCTGACCTACCTCGCGGTCGACGGCCGGGGCGACCCGAACACCTCGCCCGCCTACGCCGAGGCGCTCGGCGCGCTCTACCCCGTCGCCTACACGCTGCGGTTCGCCGGCAAGGCGCTCGGTCACGACGAGGTGGTCATGCCGCTCGAGGCGCTCTGGTGGTCCGACGACATGGCCACGTTCACGACCTCGCGGGACAAGAGTCGATGGAGCTGGACGGCGATGATCCTGGCGCCGACCTGGGTCGACGACTCCGCCCTCGCCGACGCTGTCGCCGCGGTGACGCGGAAGAAGGACCGGCCGGTCGGGCTGGAGCGGGTCACGCTCCGGACGCTCCACGAGGGCCCGTGCATGCAGACGCTCCACGTCGGTCCGTACGACGACGAGGGACCCGTGCTCACCCGCATGCACGACCACGAGATCCCGGCCGCCGGACTACGGATGACGGGCCACCACCACGAGATCTACCTCGGTGACCCGCGGCGCACCGCGCCGGAACGGCTTCGCACCATCCTGCGTCAGCCCGTGGAGCGCGGCCCGCGTACCACGGGCTGCACAGCCTGATCGACCGGTGCGGATTCCACCGTCTCGGCGTCCAGAAGGTGGAATCTCCACCTCTCGATGCACGTGGGGCTCGTTCGGTGGAGAAGTCACCGCGCGGGGGGCTAGGCGGAGCGGATGTTGCGGTCGCGCAGCTCGCGGGCGGCGTACTGCCCGATCTGACGCGTGGCCCAGCCGTCGCTGCCGGCGCCCACGGCGCCGCCGATGAGCGGGACGCGCCGCGCGACGAGGGTCACCGCCCGACGTCCGACGGTGCGCGTGACCAGCTCGGCCGTGACCTCCTGGGAGATGATCCGGTCGAGCTCGGGAGAGTGCATGGGCGACGTCGCGAGCGTCATCGGCGCCGAGGGCAGCTTGCCCGAGCGCAGCAGGTCCTTGACGGCGTCCTCGCCGAGCATGCAGACCAGGATCGCGTTGCGGACCCGCGGGTCCTCGAGGTCGTAGCCGCGCAGCGCCGCGATGCCGGCCACCATGTGGGCCTGGACGAGCGTCACGCCGACGACGTTGGCCGGGACGGCGACCGCCACGGCAGCGATGCCGCCGAGGTTGGTCACGAAGCCCTGGGCACCCGCGAGCGCCGTGTGGCGACGGACGTGGCGCGCGATCGCCTGCTCCACGTCGCCGTCGCTGTCCACGAGGTGCGCGTCCGCGGCCTTGCGCGCCGACGGGAGCGGTCCGAGACCGTCGATCGCCCGGTCCAGCACCTGGCGGACGAAGCCGCCGGCGACCTGGGGTGCGATCTTGTTGGTGGCGGCCACAGCCGCCTTGCCACGTAGTCCTGCCATGCCCTCATCCTAGGGACGCGGGCCTCGGCCGCCCGCTGAACGTGGGCGTGGACGGCGGGTGGCCCTACGCTCACCCCATGGACCAGGCGTTCAGCCAGCGGGTCACCTCGCGCGGCTGGCTCGACGAGGCGCACGCCTGGGTGCACGAGCGCGCCGAGGAGGCGGGGCACGTGCTCGCCGGACCCATCCAGCAGCCCCGCGTGCGGCCGTGGTCCACCCAGCTGGTCGTGCCGACCGACCGTGGACGGCTGTGGTTCAAGGCGAACTGTCCGTCGATGGCCTTCGAGCCCGCCCTGCACGAGCTGCTGGCCGGGATCGCCCCCGACCAGGTCGCGGCGCCACTCGCGATCGACCCGGGCCGCGGCTGGATGCTCACGGTCGACCGTGGCGAGACCCTCGGCGACTCGCGCGAGCCCACGCTCGCCGACTGGCGGGGTGTGCTGATCGCCACCGCGCGCCTGCAGCGCCGCCTCGCCGACCACCGCGACGACGTCCTCGCCACCGGCGTCCCGGACTGTGCCCCCGTCACCGTGCCCGACCGGTTCGACGCGCTCCTCGACCTGCTCCGGTCGGTGCCGGCGGACCACCCGTCCTTTGTCGATGCCGAGACCGCCGAGCGGCTGGCCGCGCGACGCGACGAGCTGGTGGAGGCCGTCGCCCGGCTGGCGACGTCGGCGATCCCCGTGACGGTCCAGCACGGCGACGTCCACCCCTGGAACGCCTTCGCCGACCTGCGCGTCTTCGACTTCGGCGACCTGCAGTGGGCGCACGCCCTCGAGGTCCTGAGCGTCCCGTACGGCTGGATCACCTCGCGTACCGACATCGCGTGGGACGAGGTCATGGCCACCTACGCCGAGATGTGGTCCGACGTGGCGAGCCCGCGTGACGTCGCCGAGCTGTACGCGGCCACGGCGTTCACCCAGGCCGTGAACCGCGCGCTCACCTGGTGGGAGTCCCTCGAGACCGCGACGCCCGAGGAGTGGACCGAGTGGGGCGACGCCCCGCGGCACCACCTGCTCCGGGTCCTGGAGGCCTGACCGATGGGCCCGGCCCGATGAGCCCGACACCCCTCCCGCGGTCGATGTGGGAGTTCCACCCCGACGAGTGGCCCGACGGCGACTGCGTGGCCGCGGGCGCCGACCTCGACCCGTCCACCGTGGTGGAGGCCTACCGGTGCGGGGCCTTCCCGATGCCCCACGACGACCGCCTCTACTGGTGGTCGCCGACGGAGCGCGGTGTCCTGGAGCCGTCGGCCCTGCGGGTGTCGCGGTCGTTGCGCCAGTCGGTCCGGCGCTACGAGGTCACCGTCGACACCGCCTTCGCCGAGGTCGTCGACGCGTGCGCCGACCCGAGCCGGCCCGGGGCGTGGATCGACCAGGGCGTCCGCGACGCGTACGTGCGCCTCCACGAGCTGGGCTGGGCCCACTCGGTCGAGACGCGCGACGACGACGGCGCGCTCGTGGGCGGGCTGTACGGCCTGTCGGTGGGGCGGCTGTTCGCGGGGGAGTCGATGTTCCACCGCGCCCGAGACGCCTCGAAGGTGGCCCTCGTCGCGCTGGTCGACCTGGTGGGGCCCGACGCCCTCGTCGACGTGCAGTGGTCCACCCCGCACCTGGAGTCGCTCGGCGTCGTCACGTGGCCGCGCGAGCGCTACCTCGACGCCCTCCCGGCGCTCGTGGACGCCCCCGGACCGGCCTGGGAGTCGCTCCGAGGCCCGATATCACGGGGACGAGGCACGCCGTAGGGCCCGGGGTGCCGCGGAATGTCGGTGTTTCCTCCCTAGACTGACAAGCGCACAACATCCGAATCTCCTAGGAGTCCCCGTGGCTATCTCCCGCAGCGACCTCGTCTCGGCTCTCGCCGAGAAGGCCGACACCACCAAGACGACCGCCGACGACGTGCTCAGCGCGCTCGCCGACGTTCTCATCGACGCCGTCAGCAAGGGCGAGAAGGTTGCCATCCCCGGCATCCTCTCGGTCGAGCGCGTCTCCCGTGCCGCGCGCACGGGCCGCAACCCCGCGACCGGCGAGACCATCGACATCCCCGCCGGCTTCGGCGTGAAGGTCAGCGCCGGCTCGAAGCTGAAGGCTGCCGCCAAGTGAGCTAGGGCGTGCACCGCACGCCCGGCAACGCCACGGCGAGGCCCCCGGACCACACGGTCCGGGGGCCTCGCCGCGTCCGGGCCCTGGCGTGGGCCGAGTCGTGGAGCCGGGTCAGGTCGTCGGCCGCCCTGCGGCCTCCCAGGCGTCCATGCCGCCGGCGAGGTTGACGACGTCGTGGCCCTGCTGGGACAGCCAGGCCGTCGCGCGGGCCGAGCGTCCACCCAGGTGGCAGACCACGAGCGTGCGGGCCTGCGGGTCGAGCTCGCCGACGCGCGTCGGCAGGTCGCCGAGCGGCACGTGCGTCGCGCCGTCGACGTGCCCGGCGTCCCACTCGTGCTGCTCGCGCACGTCGAGCACCACGAGGTCGTCGGGCAGGGGGTCGGGCAGGTCCTCGACGGTCGTCGTGGGGACGTCCACAGGTCTCACTCCTCGTCTGGTGGGGCGTCCCGCCCGTCCCACCGGCATCGTCCGTCTCGGGAGGCGAGTGGGGCCAGGGGGTGGAAAACCAGGGGGGACATGGTTACTTTGGACTATATGCGTGCAGACGGAGAGAGCGGAGCCGGCGCCACACCGGCGTCGTCACGCCCCTCCGCGACCGTGCGACTGCCGTTCGAGCCGTCCACGCCGAGCATGGCGCGCACCAAGCTCGCGGGCTTCCTGACCGTTCATCGCGCCAGCCCCGGCACCATCGACGACGCCCTCATCGTGCTGAGCGAGATGGTCGCGAACGCCGTGGCCCACGGCCGGCCCGCCGCCGACGGCACCATGGAGATCGGCTGGACGATCGACGTCGATCGCCAGCTGCTCGAGATCAGCGTGCACGACGGCGGCGAGGGCGCCTCGCTCGAGCCGATCGACTTCGACGAGGACTCCCTCAGCGGTCGTGGCTTGTCGATCATCAACCGGGTGGCCGACCGCTGGTGGGTCGACATGTCGGCCGGCACGCGCGTGGGCGCCGAGCTCGCCCTCGACCACTGACGACCCTCTCCTCCGCAGACCTCGGCCCGGCTCGTTAGGGTGCGGCCATGGGAAAGAAGTCGCGCCGCACCAAGGCCCCGAAGCCTGCCCGCATGCCGTTCGTGGCCCGCACGTTCGAGGGACTGCCCGGGGAGGGTGACTGGATCGCGCTGCGCGAGTTCGTGCCCGCAGCCACGGCCACGGTCACGCTCAACGACGGCGAGCAGGTGCGCGTGTGCTCCCTGCTCCCCGGCAGTGGGGCCGGCATCCGCCGTCCCGACGGCGAGATCTGGCTCGGTCTGCAGGTGCTGCACAACCACGGCGACGTGAGCCGCGACCTCGCCGGCACCATCGAGACCGCCCGCGAGACCGAGCCCGGCAACCCCGTCCCCGTGCGCGACCCCGGCGTGGGCGACCGGCTGCAGCAGGTCGTGGACCCGGCGTCGTCGTTCGACGTCGAGGTGCACGACGGCTTCGACTTCTGGGTGGAGGGCACCGATGCCGAGGGCTCCGACGCGCTCGCCCAGGCCAACGAGTCGGTCTCGCCGACCGAGCGTCTGACCTCCGTCGAGGCCGCCTACTGGGTGCGCATGGCCGACAAGCGCTACCTGCGCTGGGTGGTCACCAAGAACGAGGACACGGTGCTCGACGGCTTCGCCCGGCTGGCCGCCGCCGGTGAGGAGACGCTGGGCGAGGGCACCAAGCTCATCGGCATGTTCCGCGCGCACGGCCTGCTCGTGCCGGTGTGGGAGATGGACCCCGCCGTGGTCGACGACGGCGCTGCGGCCCTCGACGCCCCCCTCGCGGCGCTGTCCGAGCGTCTGGACGCCGCCATCGCCGACGACGCCCCGCTCACGTCGGAGCAGCGCAACGCCCGCTCCAACTTGACGAGCCGCCAGCTCACCATCCGCTGAGCCGGGCGGTCAGCAGGCGCCGACGACGCCGGTCTTCAGTCGCTTGGCCACGATCGTGCCGTTGACGCGCGTGGAGAACTTGCCCGAGGCGTACCACTGGACGCGGCCGCTGCCCTGGGCTGCGGACGTCTGGGCGACGTCGCGCTGCTCGCCGAACCAGCCGTCGGCGTCGGGGGCGTAGGCCACGCGTGTCCAGCTGCCGCCGCAGGGGCGTCGGAAGAGCGCCAGTTGGGTGACGGCTCCCTGGCCCGGCTCGGGGCGGGACAGCCCCTTGGCCGTGCCTCGCTTCGCGGTGCGGTCGAACTCGACGAAGACGCACGGCTTCGACGCGAGCATGGCGACGTACTGGGAGGCGGTGAGCCCGCTGCCGTCGTTGCCGTCGCAGTTGACCTTGCTGACGGTGTCGGCGTGGGCGGGGGCGGCCGCGAGGGCCGTGGACGCGACCGCAAGGGCGGTCGCGGAGAGCAGGCGCTTCATGAGGGGGTCCTCTCGTGGTGGGGCGCGGCTCAGCAGGAGCCGAAGACGGGGGTCGTGCGCACGGAGCTCCCGCGGGTGCTGGGGTAGCCGGAGACCTTCCACGACACCACGGCCTTCGCGCGCCACTGACGACCGGTGAGTCCGGCCGAGTACGCCGGGGAGCCGACGGTGTCGAGCACCGCGTAGCCGTCGGGGTCGGCGTCGTAGGAGACGGTGCTCCACGACCCGCCACACGTGCGGCGCTGCAGGGTGAGCTCGGTGACCGCGCCGACCTTGGGGTCGCCCTTCGACCAGGCGAGGCCGATCGCGCGGACGTTCCGGTCACTCGCGTCCCACTTCAGGCTGACGCAGCCGGCGCGCAGCGTCTGGTTGGAGAAGCAGGACTCCTTGGTCACGTCGACGGGGTTGGACGCCGCCGCCGGACCGGCGGTGGTGGCGAGGGCGACGGCGGCCGAGGCGGTCAGGGCGAGGAGGGTGCGCTTCATGGGAGTCTCCGAGGGGGGATGGGCTCCGGGGGCCGGTGCCGGTGAGCGAGGCTAGGCCGCCCGGACGGCTGGGCACCCGGGCCCGTGGGCCCGATGGTGGGCCCACGTCGAGCCCGACCGTGGGACGCTGGGTGCATGAACGAGCAGCCCACCGCAGGTCCGTCCGGTCTCGAGGCCGTGCGGCGTGCCGGCATCGAGGTCACCGGCATCGAGGTCATCGACGAGTCCGACCGCACCGCCAAGCCGTCCGACCTGTTCTGGCCGTGGTTCGCGGCCAACGTGTCGGTGTTCGGCATCTCCTACGGCAGCTACGTGCTGGGCTTCGGCCTCTCGCTGGTGCAGGCCGTCCTCGTGACCGTGCTCGGCGTGGTGGTCTCCTTCGCCGCGTGCGGTCTCGTGGCCATCGCGGGCAAGCGAGGGTCGGCGCCGACCATGGTCCTGAGCCGCGCGCCCTTCGGCGTGGTCGGCCAGAAGGTGCCCGGCGTGTTCAGCTGGCTGATCTCCATCGGGTGGGAGACCTTCCTCGCGATCATGGCGACGCTCGCGACGGCGACCATCTTCCGGGAGCTCGGCTGGGGCGGCGGCACTGGAACCAAGGTCGTGGCGTGCGTCGTGATCGCGGCGCTGATCGTCGCCGCGTCGGTGGCCGGCTACCACGTGATCATGCGGATGCAGTCGGTCCTCACGTGGCTGACCGGGGCCGTGACCATCGGCTACATCCTGCTGACCTTCGACCAGATCGACCTCGACCGCGTGACGGCGCTGCCCGGCGGCTCGGGCCAGGCCGTCGTCGGCGCCTTCGTCATGGTGATGACGGGCTTCGGCTTCGGCTGGATCAACATCGCCGCGGACTGGTCGCGCTACCAGCGGCGTGACACCCCTGGTTCGCAGATCGTGCTGTGGAACACGATCGCCGGCGCTCTCGCCCCGGTGGTCCTCGTGGTCTACGGCGTGCTGCTGGCCGGATCCTCGGACACCCTCAGCGCGGGCATCGTGGACGACCCCATCGGCACCCTCGCGTCCGTCCTGCCCACGTGGTTCCTCGTGCCCTTCCTGGTCGCGTCGGTGCTGGCCCTCGTCTCGGGTGCGGTGCTCGGCATCTACTCCTCGGGCCTCACCCTGCTCAGCCTGGGCGTGCGGATCCCCCGCCCCGCCGCGGCCGGCGTAGACGGCGTGATCCTGACGCTCGGCACCGTCTACGTCGTGTTCGTGGCGGAGACGTTCCTCGGCCCGTTCACGAGCTTCCTCATCACGCTCGGGGTCCCCATCGCCGCCTGGGCCGGCATCATGATCGGCGACATCGCGCTGCGTCGGCGCGACTACGACGACGCCGCCCTGTTCGACGCCTCCGGCCGCTACGGAGCCGTCGACTGGACGTCGGTGGGCACCATGCTCGTGGCCTCGGTCATCGGCTGGGGCCTGGTCGTCAACCAGGTCTCGGGCACCGCGTGGAACGACTGGCAGGGCTACCTCATCCAGCCGTTCGGCCTGGGCACCCGCCTGCCCGACGGCGCCGGCTGGGACGGTGCGTGGCCGTACGCCAACCTCGGCGTCCTCGTGGCCTTCGCGCTCGGTCTCGTGGTCACGCTCGTCGCCCGCCGCTCCGTGGTCCGCCGCCAGGAGGCGCTGGTCCCGTGACCGACAGCTGGCTGGTCGTCGTGGACCCGCAGCGGGTGTTCGCCGACCCGGACTCCCCGTGGGGGTCGCCGATGTTCGCGGACACGGTCGAGCCGATCCGGGCGCTGGCCGCCGCTCTGCCCACGATCGTCACGCGATGGGTCCCGGCCCCGGACGCCGAGCGCATCGGGTCCTGGCGCACCTACTTCGACGCATGGCCCTTCGCCGACCGGCCCGCCGACGACCCGATGTTCGACGTCGTGCCCGACCTGGCCGACCTCGCGGCCGAGGCCACGGTCGTGTCCGCGCCGACGTTCGGCAAGTGGGGCGCGGTCCGGTCCGTCACCGGGTCCGCGCCGACGCTCGTGGTGGCCGGGGTGTCCACTGACTGCTGCGTGCTCTCGACGGTGCTCGCTGCCGCCGATGCGGGCGCGACCGTCGAGGTCGTGGCCGACGCCTGCGCAGGCTCCTCGCCGGAGAACCACCGCCGCGCCCTCGACGCCATGGCGCTCTACAGCCCGCAGGTCACGATCGTCTGAGGGTCAGTCGCGCAGGATCGGGCAGCTCATGCAGCGCGGGCCACCGCGCCCCGACCCGAGCTCGGAGCCGCTGATCGCGACGACCTCGATGCCGTGCTCCTCGAGCCGGGCGTTGGTCTGCTCGTTGCGCTCGTAGGCCACGGCGAGACGGGCGTCGATCGCGAGGGTGTTGTTGCCGTCGTCCCACTGCTCGCGCTCGGCCGTGACCGGGTCCAGGCCGGTGTCGATGCGGTGCAGCGCCTCGATGCCCATCGCCTCGGCCGCGGCCTCGAAGAAGGACCGCTCGGCACCCACCACCAGCGTGCCGTCCTCGTCGTCGCTCGCCGTGACGGCGATGGCGCGCAGCTCGTCGGCCATGTTGGGGTAGATGACCACGCTATCGACGTCGACCATGGTGACGATCGTGTCGAGGTGCATGGTGGCGCGCTCCTGCGCGATCGGCACCGCGAGCACCGTCTGCGCGAGCCCGGTGGAGAGCACCGTCGAGGCGAACCGCTCGAAGCCCGCCGGGGTGGTGCGCTCGCCGACGCCGACGGCGATCACGCCGGGGGCGAGCAGCAGCACGTCACCGCCCTCGAGGTGCTCCAGGTGCGGGCCGTGGACGCGCTCGGCCCCGGAGAACCGTGGGTGGTGGGTGTAGATCAGCCCGGTCAGCTGCGTCTCGCGCACGCGGGCCGGCATGGCCAGGCTGGTCACGGCCACCCGATCGGGCAGCCACACCGACGAGTCGCGCGTGAACAGCAGGTTGGGCAGCGGGTCCACGAGGAAGTCGTCGGGGCGCAGCAGGCTCGTGACGATGCTGCGGTGGGCGATCTCGTCGTTGCGCAGCCCGGCGGTGACCACCGCGGCCAGCTCGTCGGCAGGCAGGTCGGTCAGCGCCGACACGAGGTAGCGGCGCAGGCTGTCGCCGAGGTGCAGCGTGGCCGTGGTGCTGGCGATGATCTCGGCCCGCGCCTCGGGCTGCTCGAGCGTCTCGACGAGCAGCTCCACGAGGTACAGCACCTCGACGTCGTGGTCGCGCAGCGCCTGCGCGAACGCGTCGTGCTCGTCCTGCGCGCGCCCCAGCCACGGGATGCCGTCGAACAGCAGCGAGTCGTTGTTGCGTGGCGTCAGCCGCGCGAGCTCCTGCCCGGGCCGGTGCAGCATGACCGTCCGCAGACGTCCGACCTCGCTCGATGCACCCCACGTCGTCATGGTCGTCAGCCTAGGTGCAGCCGGCCGGGTGGTCGCGGCACAGTGCCGCGCCGCCGATCCCGACCCCGATGGTCGAGCATCCGGGACCATCCACCGAACGCCTCAGAGATCCGTGAGCACCCCGGTGGTCGAGTGCCTCCACGAGCGCCAGCGAGGGGAGGTGTATCGAGACCACTCCGCGCGGTTCATCGGTATCCGCCCGGCATGTACCTGCGTGTCGAGACCGTCGGTGAATGGTCTCGATACGGACGGGCCTCGCAAGCTCGCCCGTCCTACTCGACCAGCGAAGTCGGCCTCGGTGGTCGAGCGCGGTTCCGGTGGTCGAGTGCCTCCACGAGCGCCAGCGAGGGGAGGTGTATCGAGACCAGTCCTGGGCGGTTCAGCGGTCGCTGGGCAGCACGAGTGCCCCGACGGTTTGGTCGGGGTGTCGTGATGGGACGGGGTTCAGGGTCGCCAGCGGGTGTTCCGTTGCCAGGTGTCGGAGCCCGGGAGCTTCCACTCGACGTGTCCGTCGTCGGGGTTGATCCTCCCGACCCAGCCCTGTTCGTGGGCTCGGTGGTGGTGGAACGGGCAGAGCAGTGCGCCGTCTCTGATGTCGGTGGTCTTGGAGATGGCGTAGGGGTTGAGGTGGTGGGCCTCGGTCCACCGGGCGTCGCGGTCGCAGTTGTCGGGTGCGGTGCAGCCGCCATCTCTCTTCTCCATCGCCCGGCGCGATGCTCTGTTGAAGAACCTGTTCGCTGATCCGAGGTCGAGCGGGAGGCTCGTACCTCCCAGAACCATCGGCACGATCTGCGCCGAGCAGGCGAGCCGGCGGGCTTCGCCGGCGCTGATGCGGGTTCCGTCGGAGAGGCCGGCGGCCTTGATGCCGCCCATCAAGGTGTCGAGATCGAGGTTCACGGTCACGACAGCGCTGACGCCACCGTTGGTGGGGAGGCGGTCGGCGGGGAGGTGCTCGACGAGGGTGGCGAAGGCGTGTCCGAGGCGCTGGGGGTAGGTCTGCCCGAATCCCACCTCGTCCATCTGCCCGGTCGCAGCGTTGACGGTCCCGACCTTCTGGTGCGGGGCTGCGAGCGCGTCGAGCGCGGTCTTGAGCATCGCGCCCTGTGCTTCGGGGAGGGTGAAGCGTCCGGTGACGGTGCCGTCGTTGTTGTCCCACATCGAGAACGACGTCTTCTTGCGGGCTTCCTCTTCGCGGCGGCGGAGGATCTCGTCCTCGTCGGCGTCGACCTCGTCGGTGGTCTTCTTGTAGGCGTCGGTGATCCGGGCGGCCCTGCGGCGCAGGTCCTTGAGCGTCAGCTTCTGCGCATCCTTCAGGAGAGTCTCTTCGCAGCGCTCACGCTGCTCTGGGGTGACGTCGTCGGGAAGCTTGGCCAGGGCGCGGGAGATCAGGTCGGCCTGCTTGGTGCTGATCACCCCGGAGGCGAGCGCGTTCTCGATGAGGGTGGTCTGCTCCTCGATCCGCTGCGCGGTGTTGACCAGGGCGTCGGCCCCGCCGCGGTCCCCACCGAAGTCGAACGAGATCGTGGCCCCGGTCGAGGTGCCCGTTCCCGGTCGCGGACCGTCACCGTTGGCTGCAGCTTTGCGGGCCTTCTCCAGCACGCGAGCGGCGGCCATCTTGTGGGCCGACAGCCGTGCTTCGGCGCGACCGATCTCGGCGAGGAGCCGTCGGACCTCGGTGGGGTCCAGGCCGTCCCACGCCGCGGTGGAGACCGTGTCGAGCAGGGCGTGGAGTCCGTGCACGCACGCCGGCACCGGGTGGGTGTCGAGTGCGGCGACGCTCATGATTCCTCCTGCTGATCTACTCCCATTCTAGAGGCAGGATCAGACATGAAACAAGCACATGTTCGAATACAAGCAGAACGTCCCGGCGGTCCACAGACCTTCGGCCCCACTCCGTGCGGAGCGGGGCCGAAGGGTGGTGCGCAGGGCGCGGACCGGGCCCGACCTACTGCTGCTCGGGCACCAGCCAGAGCACCCCGGCCGGGGGCAGCTGGACCTCGGCGGATGCCGCGAACCCGTGGTGCGGAACCATCTCGGCCTCGACGCTGCCCAGGTTGCCGACGCCGGAGCCGCCGTAGGACTCGGCGTCGGTGTTCAGCACCTCGCGCCACGTGCCGGGCAGGGGCAGGCCCACCCGGTAGTCGTGGTGTGGGCTGCCGGAGAAGTTGGCCAGGCAGGCCAGCTGCGAGCCGTCCGAGCCGATCCGCAGGAAGCAGATGACGTTGCCCTGGGTGTCGGAGGCGTCGATCCACCGGAAGCCCTCGGGACGCGCGTCGGCCGTGAACAGGGCCGGGGTGTCGCGGTAGGTGAGGTTGAGGTCGCTGACCAGCTCGAGCACACCGGCGTGCAGCGGGTCCTCCAGCGCGTGCCAGTCGAGACCGCGCGACTCGGCCCACTCGCCCTCCTGGCCGAACTCCCCGCCCATGAACAGCATCTGCTTGCCGGGGTGCGCCCACATGAAGGCCAGCAGCGCGCGCACGCCGGCCGCCTTGTTCCAGGCGTCGCCGGGCATCCGGCCCCACAGCGAGCCCTTGCCGTGCACGACCTCGTCGTGCGAGAGGGGCAGGACGAAGTTCTCGGTCCAGGCGTAGTCGATCGCGAAGGTCATCTCGCCGTGGTGGTACGAGCGGTGCACGGGGTCCTGCCCCAGGTAGGACAACGTGTCGTGCATCCAGCCCATGTTCCACTTGAAGCCGAAGCCGAGACCGCCGGCGTCGGTGGGCGCGCTGACGCCGGGCCACGCGGTGGACTCCTCGGCGATCATCATCACGCCGGGGTGGTGCTTGTAGACCGTGGCGTTGAGCTCCTGCAGCAGCTGCACGGCCTCGAGGTTCTCGCGGCCGCCGTGCTTGTTGGGCACCCACCCGCCGTCGTTGCGCGAGTAGTCCAGGTAGAGCATCGAGGCGACGGCGTCGACGCGCAGGCCGTCGAGGTGGAACTCCTCGAGCCAGTAGAGCGCGTTCGCCACGAGGAAGTTGCGCACCTCGTTGCGGCCGAAGTCGAAGACGTAGGTGCCCCAGTCGGGCTGCTCGCCGCGCCGCGGGTCGGGGTGCTCGTACAGCGGGGTGCCGTCGAAGCGGGCGAGGGCCCACTCGTCGCGCGGGAAGTGCGCGGGCACCCAGTCGACGATGACGCCGATGCCGCGCTGGTGCAGCTCGTCGACGAACCACCGGAAGTCGTCGGGGGAGCCGAAGCGCGACGTGGGGGCGTAGTACGACGTGACCTGGTAGCCCCACGAGCCGCCGAAGGGGTGCTCGGCCACGGGCATGAGCTCGACATGGGTGAAGCCCATCTCGACGAGGTAGTCGCCGAGCTCGTCGGCCAGCTCCCGGTAGGACAGCCCCGGTCGCCACGACCCGAGGTGCACCTCGTACACGCTCACCGGCGCCTCGAGCCACGCGGTCGCGTCGCGTCGGGCCACCCATGCATCGTCGCGCCAGCGGTGCTGCGGCTCCACGACGACGGACGCCGTGGCCGGGGGGACCTCGGTGCCGAAGGCGAGCGGGTCGGCCTTCTCGTGCCACGCACCGTCGGGACCCTGGAGGCGGAACTTGTAGCGCGCGCCGGCGCCGACGTCCGGGACGAAGAGGTCCCACACGCCCGAACCGCCGAGGGCCCGCATCGCGTGGGCCCCGCCGTCCCAGCCGTTGAAGTCGCCGACGACCTGCACGGCCTGCGCGTTCGGCGCCCAGACGGCGAAGGAGGTCCCGCCCACCGGCCCGGACGGGCCCTCGTGCGTGCGCACGTGCGCACCGAGGACCTCCCAGAGCCGCTCGTGGCGGCCCTCGGCCACCAGGTGCAGGTCGAGGTCACCCACCGCGGGGGGCCAGCTCGTCGTGGACTCGCTCATGTCACTCACCCTCACGCAGGATCCGGGCGATCGACCCCAGCGGGACGCTCGACCAGTCGGGTCGGTTGGCGTGCTCGTAGGACACCTCGTAGACGGCCTTGTCGAGCTCGAGGCCGCGCAGCAGGTCGGCGTCGTCGCGTGGGTCGCGGCCGGCCGCCTTGGCGTAGCCGTCGCAGAACGCCAGCCGGTTGTGGCGCGCCCAGGCCGCGGCCCGCTCGGTCTGCTCCTCGTCGGCGGGCTGGCCCACGAGCAGCTGCTGGGCCGCGTAGTCGAACGAGCGCAGCATGCCGGCGACGTCGCGCAGGGGCGAGCGCAGCGCCGACCGCTCGGCCAGGCTCGAGGCCGGCTCGCCCTCGAAGTCGAGCAGCAGCCAGCCGTGGACGGTGCGGAGCACCTGGCCGAGGTGCAGGTCGCCGTGCACGGGCTGGAGCGGCAGGGTCAGCTCGATGCCGTGCAGCCGGTGGAACGCCTCGCGGATCCCGTCGACGTGGGGCGCGAGGTCGTCGACGTCGGCCGCGACGCGGTCGAGCCGTGCCTCCATGGCCGCCACGGTGCGCTCGAGGTCGTCGTCGGCCGCCGGCTCGGTGCCCAGGGCACGGGCGAGGTCGGCGTGCACGTCGGCCACGGCCCGGCCCAGCCGGTACGCCTCCCCGGCGAAGTCGCCGCCCAGGTCGCCGGGCGGCAGGCCGGAGTCGTCGGCCATGAAGTCGCGGACGCTCGTGGTGGCCATGACCCAGCCGTCGGCGGCGTCGGGCAGGAACCGCTGCAGCATCCCGAAGCTGACCTCGTCGTCGCCGATCCGTCCGCTGATCGCACCGAGCGGCTCGGCCACGTGCGCGGACCCGACCTGGCGCAGGGCGCGGTGCAGCACGAGGTCCTTGTTGACGCCCGGGGTGAGCTTGCGGAACAGCTTGAGGATGTACTGGCCGCCGTAGACGAGCGACGTGTTGCTCTGCTCCGAGGAGATGGGGTGCGCGCGCAGGCCGGTGGTCAGCTCCACGCCGGGCTCGGGGTCGAAGCGCAGGTCACCGACGCGCTCGCCCGCGGCGACGTGGTCCAGCAGCACGCCCGTGAGGTCGGCGTCGCCGCTGGCCTCGTACCAGACGGGACCGTCGCCGGCGGGGATCGCCGCCGCCGCCGGGACGTCGGGCAGTCCGTCGCTGCGTCGACCGAGGAGCAGCTGGTAGGCCTCGGTCCGGTCGCCCTGCTGCACCTCCACCACGAGGTGCACGAGAAGGGGCTCACCGGGCAGGACCACGGTCCAGTCGACGGTGCGCGTGCCGGTGACGGGTCGGTCCTTGCCGCCGAACCACCGCTGCGCGGGAAGCCAGTCGGGCAGGGCCGCCACCACGCGGTCGACGTCGGCGGCCCCGACCTCGTGGCCCTGGTCGGGAGTGCCCTGGTCGGGAGTGCTCACGGGATCGCTCATGTCATGCTCCTTCGTTCGCCCTCGTCGCCGAGCTCGGACAGCTGGAACCAGTAGAAGCCGTGGCCCGGCAGGGTGAGCAGGTACGGCAGCTCACCGACGCGGGGGAAGCGGACGCTGCCGGTCAGCTCGACGGGGGTGCACCCCTCGTGCTCGCCGAGCTCGAGCTCGACGGGCTGGGGGAAGCGGGACAGGTTGTTGACGCAGAGCACGACGTCGCGTTCCCCGTCGGGACGGGTCCACACGCGCTGGTAGGCGAGCACGCTCGGGTTCGAGCCGCCCAGGTCGGTGAAGTCGCCCTCGGCGAACGCGAGGTGCTGCTTGCGCACCTCGATCATGCGTCGGGTCCACGACAGCAGCGAGGCGCTGTTGCCCATCTGCGCCTCGACGTTGACCGCCTCGTAGCCGTAGGTCGGGTCCATGATCGGCGGCAGGTACACGCGGCCGGGGTCGGACCGCGAGAAGCCGGCGTTGCGGTCGGGGGACCACTGCATGGGCGTGCGGACGGCGTCGCGGTCGCCGAGCCAGATGTTGTCGCCCATGCCGATCTCGTCGCCGTAGTAGAGGACGGGCGAGCCGGGCAGGCTCAGCAGCATGGCGGTGAACAGCTCCAGCTGGTTGCGGTCGTTCTCCAGCAGGGGCGCGAGCCGTCGGCGGATGCCGATGTTGGCCTTCATGCGTGGGTCGCGCGCGTACTCGCGGTACATGTAGTCGCGCTCGTCGTCGGTGACCATCTCGAGCGTCAGCTCGTCGTGGTTGCGCAGGAAGATGCCCCACTGGGTGCCCGACGGGATGGGCGGCGTCTGCGCCAGGATCTCCGAGATCGGGAAGCGCGACTCGCGCCGCACCGCCATGAAGATGCGCGGCATGAGCGGGAAGTGGAAGGCCATGTGGCACTCGTCGCCGCCGACCGCGGGGTCGCCGAAGTACTCGACGACGTCGGACGGCCACTGGTTGGCCTCGGCCAGCAGCACCCGACCGGGGTACTCGCGGTCGATCGTCGCGCGCACCTCGCGGAGGTACTCGTGCGTGCGGGGGAGGTTCTCGCTGCTCGTGCCCTCCTCCTCGAACAGGTAGGGCACGGCGTCGAGGCGGAAGCCGTCGATGCCGAGGTCGAGCCAGAACCGCAGGACGTCGAGCATGGCCTCGCGGACGGCGGGGTTCTCGAAGTTCAGGTCGGGCTGGTGGCTGAAGAAGCGGTGCCAGAAGAACTGGCCGCGCACGGGGTCGTACGTCCAGTTCGACGTCTCGGTGTCGACGAAGATGATGCGCGCGTCGCTGTACTCCGTGCCGTCGTCGCTCCACACGTAGAAGTCGCCGTACGGGCCGTCGGGGTCCTGCCGCGACGCCTGGAACCACGGGTGCGCGTCGGACGTGTGGTTGAGGACGAGGTCGGTGATGACGCGGATGCCGCGCCGGTGCGCCTCCTCGAGCAGGTGCACGAAGTCGTCGACGGTGCCGAACTCCGGCAGCACGGCGCGGAAGTCGCTGATGTCGTAGCCGCCGTCGCGCAGGGGGGAGGCGTAGAACGGGGGGAGCCACAGGCAGTCGACGCCCAGCCACTCGATGTAGTCGAGCTTGTCGGCCAGGCCGCGCAGGTCGCCCGTGCCGTCGCCGTTGGAGTCGTTGAACGCCCGGACCAGCACCTCGTAGAAGACGGCGCGCTTGAACCAGTCGGGGTCGGCGGGCACCTGCTCGGCGTGCTCGAAGTCCTCCGAGCTCGGCTCGGTCATGGTCCCGTCGGCCTCGACGCTCTCGCCGGTGTGGGGGGTCTGCTCGAGTCCGTCGAGGGCGGAGTCCACGAGGAGGGGGTCCGGTGCGGTGTCCTGGCGGGTGGGGTCGTCGGTCATGCGATCACCTCGGTGGATCAGGGGGAAGGGATGTCATCGGGACGTGACGTGCACGACGTGCGCGCACGTGCGCGCGGGGTCGAGGCGCACGTAGTTGGCCGCGCCCCAGTCGTAGGTCTCGCCGGTCACCTCGTCGTGGGCGACGAGACGCGCGTCGTGGTCGAACCCGAGCTCGTGCAGGTCGAGGAACAGGGTGCCCTCGCGCGCCTCGTGCGGGTCGAGCGAGAGCACGACGACGACGGTGTCGCCCGTGGCGGGGTCCTGCTTGGACCAGGCCAGCAGGGCGTCGTGGTCGACATGGTGGAAGTGCAGCGTGCGCATCTGCTGCAGCGCCGGGTGAGCACGGCGGATCTCGTTGAGCCGGGTGAGCCACGGCTCGAGGGAGCGGCCCTCGGCCAGGGCCCCGGCGAAGTCACGCGGGCGCAGCTGGAACTTCTCGGAGTCGAGGTACTCCTCGGCACCCGGTCGCAGCACCGCGGACTCGAACAGCTCGTAGCCGGCGTACACGCCCCAGGTGGGGGCCAGCGTCGCCGCGAGGGCGGCGCGCAGGGCGAACATGCCCGGTCCCCCCACCTGCAGGTGCGCGGGGAGGATGTCGGGCGTGTTGACGAAGAGGTTGGCGCGCCCCTCGTCCCAGTGCTCGCGCAGGTCCTCTCCGAACTCGGTGATCTCCTGCTTGGTGGTGCGCCAGGTGAAGTACGTGTAGCTCTGCGTGAACCCGAGCCGGGCCAGGCCCCACAGACGCGCGGGGCGGGTGAAGGCCTCGGCAAGGAACAGCACGTCGGGGTGGTCGGCCTTGACCGACGCGATCAGCCACGCCCAGAAGTCCGGCGGCTTGGTGTGCGGGTTGTCGACGCGGAAGATGCGCACCCCCCGCTCGACCCAGTGCAGGGTGACGCGCAGCATCTCGGCGTAGATGGCGTCGCGGTCGAGGTCGAAGTTGAGCGGGTAGATGTCCTGGTACTTCTTGGGCGGGTTCTCGGCGTAGGCGATCGTGCCGTCGGGCAGCGTCGTGAAGAACTCGGGGTGCTCGGCCACCCAGGGGTGGTCGGGCGCCGCCTGCAGGGCGAGGTCGAGCGCGACCTCGAGGTCCAGCTCGCGGGCGCGCTCCACGAACGCGGCGAAGTCCTCCTCGGTGCCCAGCGCGGGGTGGATGGCGTCGTGACCGCCCTCGGCCGCGCCGATGGCCCACGGCGAGCCGACGTCGTCGGGGCCGGGCGTGAGCGTGTTGTTGGGTCCCTTGCGGTTGTCGCGGCCGATCGGGTGGATCGGGGGCAGGTAGACCACGTCGAACTTCATCGCGGCGACGCGGTCGAGCTCCTTCGTGGCCGTGGCGAACGTGCCGTGCACGGGGGTGCCCTGGGCGTCGACGCCACCGGTGGAGCGGGGGAAGAACTCGTACCAGGAGCCGAACGCGGCGCGCTGCCGGTCGACCCAGACGTGCCGCTCGGGCCCCTGGGTGACGAGGTCGCGGACGGGGTGCTCCTGCATCGTGCGGCGGACGTCGTCACCGAGAGCGGGCCCGACCCGTGCGCCGAGCGGCAGGGTGTCGTCGCGCAGGGCCGACGCCGCGCCCAGCAGCGCCTTCTGCTCGGCGCGACGGTCCTTGCGGTCCGCGACCTGCTCGAGCAGACGTGCAGCCAGCTCGAGGTCGTTGGCGAGCTCGGCGGGGGTCTGCCCGGCGGCCAGCTTGGCGTCGAGGGCGTGCGCGGTGGTGGCCCACGGGTCGCTCCACGCATCGACGCGGAACGTCCACAGCCCCTCGGAGTCGGGGACGATCGTGGCGGCGAAGAGGTCCAGGCCGGTGCCCTGCTCCTGCATGCGCACGGTGCGCTCGGCGCGGTCGCCAGGGCCGCGCCACGCGACGGTGGCTCCCACGGCGTCGTGGCCCTCGCGCCAGACCGTGGCCTGCACGGGCACGTGCTCGCCCACCACCGCCTTGGAGGGGTAGGTGCCGTCGCCCGAGAGGGGCCGCACGTCATCGATGCCGAGCCGGTCCGTCATGCGAGTCACTCCCGTCGATCGCTGCGTTCGGTGTCCCTTCGAACGTAGCGGTGAACGTGGACGGGCGCGATTCCCGCGGGACCGGTCCCCGGTCGCGGGCCCGTCAGTCGTGCCGGGGAGCCTTGAGCAGCAGCAGGGAACGCGCCGCCAGCGTGGTGCGGCTGCCGGCCGCGAAGGCCTCGGTCGAGGCCGGGCTGCCGTCGGCCGACGTGGTGTCGAGCGTCGGCTCGAACGTGGCACCGAACTCCTGCCCCGGGAGCACGACCTCGAGCGGCTCGGCGCCGGCGTGCAGCAGCAGGAGCCACGAGTGGTCGGTGAGCAGCTCGCCCTCGCGGGTGCGGGACTGGCTGTTCGACCCGTCGATCCACATGCCGAGCGTCCGGCGCTCCGGGTCCTGCCAGTCCGGCTCGGTCATCTCCTGGCCGTCGGGCCGCAGCCAGATCAGGTCGGGCCGGCCGGTGGGCGTGGTGCGGCCGTCGAAGAACTCGGCCTGGCGCAGGGCAGGACTCTTCGCGCGCAGGTGCACGACCCGACGGGCGAACGTCAGCATCGCGTCGCTCTCGGGGGTCACGGTCCAGTCGACCCACGACGTCGGGTCGTCGAGGCAGTAGGCGTTGTTGTTGCCGCCCTGGGTGCGCCAGCGCTCGTCGCCGGCCACGAACATGGGCGTACCGGTCGAGAGCAGCAGCGTCGCCAGCAGGTTGCGGGCCTGGCGGGCACGCAGCGACGTGATCTCCGGGTCGTCGGTCGCGCCCTCCACGCCGTGGTTCCAGGAGCGGTTGTCGTCGGTGCCGTCGCGGTTGTCCTCGCCGTTGTCCTCGTTGTGCTTGTGGTCGTAGGAGACCAGGTCACGCAGCGTGAAGCCGTCGTGCGCGGTGACGAAGTTGATCGACTGCCAGGGTCGGCGCAGCGTGTGGTCGTAGAGGTCCGACGAGCCGGACAGCCGATAGGCCAGGTCGTCGACGCCGCCGGCGGCGCCGCGCCAGAAGTCGCGGACCGTGTCGCGGTAGATGCCGTTCCACTCCGCCCACTGGGCGCCGAACGCGCCCACGCGGTAGCCCTCGCCGGTGGCGTCCCACGGCTCGGCGACCAGCTTGCAGCGCGACAGCACGGGATCGGTGGTGATCGCGGTCAGGAGCGTGCTGTCGCGGTCGAAGGCGCCGCCACCGGGACGGCCCATCGTGGAGGCGAGGTCGAAGCGGAACCCGTCGACGCCGAGCTCGGTCGTCCAGTAGCGCAGCGAGTCCGTCACGAGGCGCACGACCTCGGGGGATCCGGCGTCCAGCGTGTTGCCGCAGCCGGTGATGTCGGCCATGTTCCCGTCGTCGTCGTGCAGGTAGTACGCCGGTGCCTCCAGCCCGCGGAGGCTGAGGGTCGGTCCGTCGGGGCCGCCCTCGCAGGTGTGGTTGTAGACGACGTCGACGATGACCTCGATGCCGGCAGCGTGCAGGGCCGCGACCATCGTGCGGAACTCCTCGACCTCACGTCCGGGCTCGCTCGCGTACCCGGGATGCGGTGCGAAGTAGCCGAGGGGTGAGTACCCCCAGTAGTTGTGCCGGCCGGCGGCCACGAGCGAGGGCTCGTCGGTGAAGGCCTGCACGGGCAGCAGCTCGACGGCGGTGATCCCGAGCCGCAGGAGGTGCTCGACGACGGCCGGGTGCGCCAGGCCCAGGTAGGTGCCGCGCAGGGGCTCGGGCACGTCGGGGTGCTGCTGCGTGAACCCCTTGACGTGCAGCTCGAGCACCACGGTCTCCTCGAACGGCACCTCCGGCTTCGTGCCGGTGTCGGGCCCGCCGGGGCTCGTGACGACGGCCAGCGGCACGTGGCCCAGGGAGTCGACGGTGGACGGCTCGGGACCGTCCGGACCGTCGGGGCCGTCGGCGTAGCCGAGCGCGGCCGCCATGTCGGTGAGCGAGCCGCGGATGCGGCGGGCGTAGGGGTCGAGCAGGATCTTGTGCGGGTTGCAGCGCATCCCGGTCTTCGGCTCGTAGGGGCCGTGCACGCGGTAGCCGTAGGTCTGGCCGGGCAGCACGCCCGGCACGAGCCCGTGCCAGACGCCGAACGTCCGCTCGGTCAGCTCGATGCGCCGCTCGGTGCCGTCGTCGTCGACGAGGCACAGCTCGACCCGCTCGGCCACGCTGCTGGCGATCGCGAACCTGACGCCGCCGGCCTCGGGGTGGGCGCCCAGCGGGAACGGTCGTCCGGCGAGCACGTGCAGGCCCTGCGGAGGGTGCGTCGTCATGGCGCCCAGTGTGTCAGGCGTCTCGGGGTCGCCCGGCCGTTCCCGGGTACCCACGGGGGGTGGACATCGACGAGCGGATCCGGACCTTCGACCTCGACCAGCTGCACGCCTCCGTCGCGGAGTCGCACGACGGCGAGGTCGACCGGAGCGTGCCCGAGCACGCCGACGCCGACAGCGGCCTGTTCGGGCTGGCCGTGTGCGACCGGTCGGGCGACGTGCGCCAGGTCGGCGACACGGACGTGACCTTCCCGATCCAGTCCGCGGTCAAGCCGTTCGTCTACGCCTTGGCGCTGGTCGACGCAGGGGCGACCCACCTCGAGGAGATCGGGGTGGAGCCCACGGGCGAGGCCTTCGACGCCGTGCGCCTCGAGAGCGACACCGGTCGGCCGCCGAACCCGATGGTGAACGCGGGTGCCTTGCTGACGGCGAGCCTGGTGGCGGGTGACGGGCCGCAGGACCGCGCGGGACGGATCCTCGCGGGGCTCTCCGCACTGGCGGGCCGGCCGCTCGTGGTCGACGAGCAGGTGAGCCGCTCGGAACACCTGAGCGGCGACCGGAACCGTGCCCTCGGGTACCTCATGCACTCCGCCGGGACGCTGCACGTGGACGTCGAGGACGCGATCGAGGTCTACGCCCGCGTGTGTGCGGTGTCGGTGAGCGCCGAGACCCTCGCCGTCATGGGAGCGACGCTCGCCTTCGGCGGTCGGAACCCGGTGACGGGTGACCGGGTGCTCCCGGTGGAGGTGGTCCGCAGCACGCTGAGCGTCATGGCCACGTGCGGCATGTACGACGGGTCGGGCCGGTGGATGCACCGCGTGGGCATGCCGGCCAAGTCCGGAGTCGCGGGCGGTGTGGTGGCGGCCGCTCCGCGGCACCTCGGCATCGGTGTCTACAGTCCGCCGCTCAACGAGCGCGGCAACAGCGTGCGCGGCGTGCTGGCCTGCGAGCGGCTTGCCGACGATCTCGGTCTGCACGCCTTCACGGTGGCGTGAGCGCGGTCAGAGGAGCAGCAGCAGGACCGCGGCCAGGAACAGGACACCGGCCACGCCCAGGAGGGCCAGGAGCGCGGCGCGCCCGGCTCGGCCGTGCCCGCTGCTCCCGAGCACCTCGGCGCGCGGATCACCGAGCACGAGGCGCTGCTGCTCGGCGAGGAACGTCTGGAACACCCCACCCCACGTGATGTTCCCCCGGTGGGCGGCGTGCCGGCCCGTGTCGGGCTCGACGAGCATCGGCAGCGCGACGACGGCCCACCGTCGGCGGGGTGGTGCCGCCGCCTCGTCGCGTGCCTGCTCGTCGGCGGCGCCGCACACGAGGACGGGGAGCACCGCGATCCCGTTGCCGGACCGTCGGCGGGCCCGGCCCGAGAGCGACCCGGCCCGGCCGGCCGTGGTCTCGGTCAGACGGTCGACGTGGCCGGTCGTCGCGTGGTCCACGGGGAGGAGGACCACGACGGTGTGCAGACGGGACAGGAACCAGCCGACCCTGCGGTCGCGACGGCGCAGGACGCGCGTCCCGACCGGCCAGTCGTTACCGGCGTCCAGCGCCTCGTACCCCGCGGCGAGGAGCCGGGAGGTGGCCGCGTCGGACCACGCTTGGTGCACCTCGGCGGTCCCTCAGGAGTAGGGGCCCGAGAACGGGGCGGGGGCGTCGGGGTCGTCGACGTCGCCCTCGGTCTCGTGGTCCTGCTTCTGGTGCTTCGGGTCGTCCGTGGGCTCCGCGGAGTCGCGCGGGTCCTCGCTGGGGATGTCGCTCTTGCCGTTGTCGCTCATGCCTCAGTGTGCGTCGGACGCCGTGGGTCCGCCCGTCGACGCCCAGACGACGTCGCCGTCGCGCAGCACCACGGCGCGCGCGGCGTCCAGGTCGACCTCGACGCGGAACGGGCCACGGTGCATGACGACGTGACGGTCGTCGTCGGAGACCTCGACGACGAGGTCGGCCAGGGACGGGTCGCGCAGCTCGGGGTGCTCCCGCCGCAGGGCGACGAGGGAGCGGTAGGTCTCGAGGACCGCGCGGTGGGCGGGGTCGTCGAGCTCGTCCCAGCGCAGCGTCGAGCGCTCGACGGTGGCGTGGTCCATCGGGTCGGGCACCTCGGACTCGCCCCAGCCGTGCCGGCCGAACTCGCGTCGACGTCCGGTGCGCACGGCGTCGGCGAGCTCGGGGTCGGGGAAGGAGGCGAAGAACTGCCACGGGGTGCTCGCGGCCCACTCCTCGCCCATGAAGAGCATCGGCGTGAACGGGCCCAGCAGCACCAGGGCGGCGCCGCACGCCACCAGGTCGGGCGGGACGGTGGCCGAGATCCGGTCGCCCTGTGCGCGGTTGCCGATCTGGTCGTGGTCCTGCAGGTAGGTCACGAACGCCGAGCCGGGCACCGTCTCGACGTCGACGGGCCGCCCGTGGCTGCGCCCGCGGAACGACGACCAGGTGCCGTCGTGGAAGAAGGCGCCGCGCAGCACCTTCGCGAGCGCGCCGGGCGTCGCGAAGTCGGCGTAGTAGCCGTCGGTCTCGCCGGTGAGGGCCACGTGCAGCGCGTGGTGCACGTCGTCGCACCACTGCGCGTCCATGCCGAGGCCTCCGTGGGCGCGGGGCGTGACCATGCGGGGGTCGTTGAGGTCGGACTCGGCGATCAGCGACAGCGGTCGACCGAGCGCCACGGACATCCGCTCGGTCTCGGCGGACAGCTCCTCCAGGATCGGCAGCGCGCGGGTGTCCGCCAGCGCGTGCACGGCGTCGAGGCGCAGGCCGTCGACGTGGAAGTGCTCGAACCACGCCATCGCGTTGTCGAGCACGTAGCGGCGCACCTCGTCGGAGCCCTCGGCGTCGAGGTTCAGGCCGGGTCCCCAGTCGTTCTGGCCGGCGAAGTAGGGGCCGAAGCGGTCGAGGTAGGCGCCGGACGGGCCCAGGTGGTTGTAGACGACGTCGAGCACCACGCCGAGGCCGCGCGCGTGGCACGCGTCGACGAACCGCTTGAAGCCGTCGGGGCCGCCGTAGGGCTCGTGCACCGCGCCCCAGAGCACGCCGTCATAGCCCCAGCCGTGCGGGCCGTCGAAGCTGTTGACCGGCAGCACCTCCACGAGGTCCACGCCGAGGTCGACGAGGTGGTCGAGCCGCTCGACCGCCGCGTCGAAGGTGCGCTCGGGCGTGAACGTGCCGACGTGGAGCTCGTAGACGACCGACCCCTCAAGCGCCCGGCCCGACCAGGCGCCGTCGCTCCAGTCGAAGGCGGCGTGGTCGTAGACACGTGAGGCCGCGTGCACGCCCTGGGGCTGCCACGACGACCGCGGGTCGGGCAGCGGGGTCTCGTCGTCACCGAGCAGGAACGCGTAGTCCGACCCGGGGGCCAGCTTGGTGTCGAGCCACCACCAGCCCGAGCGCAGCTCGCCGGGCTCCCACGCCTCCATCGGGTGGTCGACGCCGTCGATGCGGACCCGGACGCGCTCGTGGTCGGGCGCCCAGACGGTGACGGTCACGCTCAGACCACCCGGGTGGGCGGGGACTTCGTCTGGCCGGGGTCGGTGGTCGGGATGCCGCCGAGCGCCTCGTCGACCTTCGCGAGGACGTCGGCGTCCAGGGTGACGCCGCTGGCGGCCGCGTTGGACTCCACCTGCTCTGGGCGGGAGGCACCGACGATGGCGCCGGCGACGTTGTCGTTGGCCAGCACCCAGGCGATGGCCAGCTGGGCCATGGTGATGCCGAGGTCGTCGGCGACGGGCCGCAGCTTCTGGACGGCCGTGAGCGTCTCGTCGGTCAGGAAGCGCTTGATCATGTCGGCGCCGCCCTTCTCGTCCGTGGCGCGGCTGCCCTCGGGCAGGTCGGCGCCGGGCTCGTACTTGCCGCTGAGCACGCCCTGCGCGATGGGCGACCACACGATCTGCGAGACGCCGAGCTCACGGCTGGCGGGCACGACCTCGCCCTCGATGACGCGCCACAGCATCGAGTACTGGGGCTGGCTCGAGATCAGCTGGATGCCGAGGTCCTGCGCCAGGGCGTGCCCGGCGCGGAGCTGGTCGGCGGTCCACTCGCTGACGCCGATGTAGTGCGCCTTGCCGGCGCGCACGACGTCGGCGAAGGCCTGCATCGTCTCCTCGAGCGGCGTCTCGTGGTCGTAGCGGTGCGCCTGGTAGAGGTCGACGTAGTCGGTCTGCAGCCGCTGCAGCGAGCCGTCGATGGACTCCATGATGTGCTTGCGCGACAGGCCGGTGTCGTTCGGTCCGCCGGGGCCGGTGGGCCAGTAGACCTTCGTGAGGATCTCCAGCGATGCGCGACGCTCGCCCTTCAGCGCCTCGCCGAGCACCGACTCGGCCTTGCCGTTGGCGTAGACGTCGGCGGTGTCGAACGTCGTGATGCCGGCGTCGAGCGCCGCGCGGACGCATGCCGTCGCCGCGTCGTTCTCGACCTGGGACCCGTGGGTCAGCCAGTTGCCGTAGATGATCTCGCTGACCTTGAGGCCGCTGTTCCCGAGGTACCTGAACTCCATGCCTCGAGCCTAGTTCCGGTGCCCCACTGCGCGACTCGGACGGGGCCGGGGCCGAGGGCCCGGGTGCGGCGCTGGTGCTGCTCGCCAGTGGCCGTCAGGTCTGTCGGGTGAGCAGGGCGACGGGGTAGGTCCGCAGCAGGTCGGCCAGCGCGACGTCGCCGCCCTCGAGCACGGCACCGGTGAGCGCGTCGGTCCACGTCCCCTCGGCCAGCGGGAGGGTCGTGTCGGCCCAGCCGCCGCGCGCCTCGAGGCCCACGGGCAGGCGGGTGACCACGGCGACCAGGTCGTCGCTGCGACCGAAGGCGAGTGCGTGGTCGGCGGCAGGACCCCGGGCGGCCACCGCGACGTAGCCGCGGAACAGCTCCGGCCGGTCGCGGCGGAGCGTCAGCACCCGACGCACGAGCGACGTCTTCACCGCCCCCGACGCGTCGACCTCCGGCAACCAGCCGTCGTCGAGCCGGCGGAGCACCGCGCGGAAGGCCTCATGGTCGACCGGGCGACGGTTGTCGGGGTCGACGAGGGAGAGGTCCCAGCCCTCGGTGCCCTGGTAGACGTCAGGGACACCCGGACCCGCCAGCTGCAGCAGCTTCTGGCTCAGCGAGACCGTCCGGCCTGGGGCCTCGATGCGGTCGACGAGCGCCTGCACCTCGTCGCCGACCTCGGCCCGCACGCGGGCGGGCCAGGCACGGATCGACTCCTCGAAGGCCTCGTCCGTCTCGGTCCAGGTGGTGCGGATCTTGGACTCCCGCGCCGCCTTGAGCAGGTAGTCGGTCAGTCGCTCGTCGCTGATCGGCCAGGCCCCGAGCAGGGTCTGCCAGGCCAGCAGGTCGAGCGCCGGCTCGTCGAGCCCGCAGCGGGCCGACCAGCCCTCGATCGCCGACGTCGCCTCGTCGCCGAGCTCGGCCAGCACCAGCATCCTGGCGCGGGTGTCCTCCGAGCGCTTCGTGTCGTGGGTGGTGAGCGCTGTCATGGCGGACGGGTGGTCGGCCTCCCTGGCAGCGGCGAGCGCATGGAAGCCCTCGACGTCGACGCCCCACACGTCGGGGGAGCCGCCCACCTCGTTGAGCGCGGCGAAGCGCGTGAACCGGTAGAAGGTCGTGTCCTCGGTGCCCTTGGCCACGACCATGCCGGACGTCTGCTGGATGCGGGTGGCGAGCTCGCCCTGCGGGTCCGCGCGGACCTGCGCGTCGAGCGCGGACAGGGCCTCGTCGACGTCGGGCCGACGGCTGCGCGCCGTGTCGATCGCCTGGGCCCAGTCGTCCTCGCCCTCGGGCAGGTAGGACCGGTAGACGCCGAAGGCCACCATCGTCTCCGCGACGGCCGTGCGCGCGGCGTCCTCGGGCACGTCGCGCAGCAGGCCGGCGATGCGACGGACCTCGGCCACGAGCACCTTCTGCGTCACCATGCGCCGTGCGTCCTCCTCGACGGCGGCGTAGTCCGACGGCGCTCCGAGCCGCTCCGACAGCGCCTGCCAGGGAGCCTCGCCTGCGGGGTCGAGCAGCACGCCCTCGACCTCGCGCATGGCGTCGTACCCGGTGGTCCCGTCGGCGGGCCAGCTCGCGGGCAGGTCCTCGCCGGGGTGCAGGATCTTCTCGACGACGAGCCACGCGTCGGGCGCGGCCTCGTGCAGGCGCCGCAGGTAGCCACCGGGGTCGGACAGCCCGTCCGGGTGGTCGATGCGCAGCCCGGTGACCCGGCCGTCGGTCACCCAGCGCAGCACCTCGCGGTGTGCGTCGTCGAAGACGGTCGGGTCCTCGACCCGCACGGCGGCCAGCGTCGTGATGTCGAAGAACCGGCGGTAGTTCAGCTCGGAGGCCCCGCGGCGCCATCCGACGAGCTCGTAGTGCTGCCGGTCGTGCACCTGCTGCGGCGTCAGCGACGCGAACCCCGGGTCGGCCAGCGTCGCGGCGTCGATGGGGAACCGGTGGTCGTAGTACGTGAGCTCGTCGCCGTCCACCGCCAGCTCCGCGACCTCGGCGTCGTCGCCGAGGACGGGCACCAGCACCCGGCCGCGCGACCAGTCGACGTCGAAGTGCCCGGCCCACGGCGAGCGCTCTCCCTCGGCGAGCACCGACCACCACCACGGGTTCGCCCGCGGCACCTCGACCGACATGTGGTTCGGCACCACGTCGACCACGAGCCCCATCCCGGCGTCGCGCACGGCGTCCGTGAGGGAGTCCCAGCCGTCGGGCCCACCCAGCTCGGGTCGTGCCCGCGTGGGGTCGGTGACGTCGTAGCCGTGCGTCGACCCGGGTGTCGCGTCGAGCACCGGCGACACGTACACCGCGCCGACGCCGAGGTCGCGCAGGTACGGCACGAGCGCCTCGGCCTCCGCGAACCCGAAGCCCGGCCGCAGCTGCAGCCGGTACGTCGACGTGGGCGTGCTCACGACTCGACCCGCTGCAGCACCACCAGCGAGCGGCCCTCGAGCTCGATCGTCGCGCCGCCCTCGACCAGCTCGTCGCCCGGCTCGGTGACCGTGCCGCTCGCGGTGTCGACCACGACCGCCCACGTGCTGGCGTACTCGCCGTCCGGCACGGTGAACTCGATTCCCTCGTGGTGGGCGTTGAACGCCATCAGGAAGGAGTCGTCGACGACGCGCTCGCCCCGCTCGTCGCGGTCGGCGATCGCCCGGCCGTTGAGGAACACCGCGATCGAGCGGCCGAAGCCGTCGTCCCAGTTCTGCTCGGTCATCTCCTCGCCGGCCGGCGTGAACCAGGCGATGTCGCGCAGCTCGTCGCCCTTGCGGATCGGCTTGCCCTGGAAGAACCGGCGGCGCCGGAACACCGGGTGGGCCGTGCGGAAGGCGGCGAGGGCCGACGTGAACCCGAGCAGCGAGTGCTCGTGCTCGTCGAGGTCCCAGTCGACCCACGCGACCTCGTTGTCCTGGCAGTAGACGTTGTTGTTGCCGCCCTGGCTGCGGCCAAGCTCGTCGCCGTGCAGCACCATCGGCACACCCTGCGAGAGCAGCATGGTGGCCAGGAAGTTGCGACGCTGCCGGCGGCGCAGCTCGAGGATCTCCGGGTCGTCGGTCGGACCCTCCACGCCGCAGTTCCACGACCGGTTGTCGTCGGCGCCGTCGCGACCGTCCTCGCCGTTGGCCTCGTTGTGCTTCTGCTCGTACGACACCAGGTCGTTCAGCGTGTAGCCGTCGTGGGCCGTCACGAAGTTGATCGACGCGTACGGGCGCCGGCCGTTGTCCTGGTAGAGGTCGGACGAGCCGCTGATCCGCGACGCGAACTCGCCCAGCGTCGACGGCTCGCCGCGCCAGAAGTCGCGCACCGTGTCGCGGTAGAGGCCGTTCCACTCCGTCCACAGTGGCGGGAAGTTGCCCACCTGGTAGCCGCCGGGGCCCACGTCCCACGGCTCGGCGATCAGCTTCACCTGGCTGACCACCGGGTCCTGCTGCACCAGCTCGAAGAAGGTGGCCAGCTTGTCGACGTCGTAGAACTCGCGCGCCAGCGTGGCCGCCAGGTCGAAGCGGAACCCGTCGACGTGCATCTCGGTGACCCAGTAGCGCAGCGAGTCCATGATGAGCTGCAGCGGCGTGGGGTGGCGCACGTTCAGCGAGTTCCCGGTGCCGGTGTAGTCCATGTAGTGCTGCTCGTCGTCCTCGACGAGGCGGTAGTAGGCCTGGTTGTCGATGCCGCGCATCGACAGCGTCGGCCCGAGGTGGTTGCCCTCCGCGGTGTGGTTGTAGACGACGTCGAGGATGACCTCGATGCCCGCGGCGTGGAGCGCGCGGACCATGCCCTTGAACTCCTGCACCTGGCGACCGGGCTGGGAGGTGTAGGCGTCGTGCGGGGCGAAGAAGCCGATCGTGTTGTAGCCCCAGTAGTTCGTCAGGTCCTTCTCGACGAGGTAGTGGTCCGTGACGAACTGGTGCACGGGGAGCAGCTCGATGGCGGTCACGCCGAGGCCGGTCAGGTGCTCGATCACGGCGGGGTGCGCGAGCGCCGCATAGGTGCCGCGCAGCTCCTCGGGGACGTCGGGGTGGGTCATCGTGAGCCCCCGGACGTGCGCCTCGTAGATGATCGACTCGTTGTAGGGCCGGCGCGGCGGGCGGTCGTCGGCCCAGTCGAAGAACGTGTCGACCACGAGCGAGAACGGCACGTGGCCGGCGGAGTCGTCGTCGTTCGGCTCGTCGGGCGAGCCCATCTCGTAGGCGAAGAGCGACGGGTCCCAGTCGGGCTGGCCCTGCACGGCCTTCGCGTACGGGTCGATGAGCAGCTTCTGCGGGTTGCAGCGCAGGCCGTTCTCGGGGTTCCACGGACCGTGCACGCGGTAGCCGTAGCGCTGGCCGGGGCCGATGCCGGGCAGGAAGCCGTGGTGGACGAAGCCGTCGACCTCCTCGAGGCGGACGCGGGTCTCGGTGCCCGACTCGTCGAAGAGGCACAGCTCCACGAGGTCGGCGACCTCCGAGAACAGGGCGAAGTTGGTGCCGGTGCCGTCGTACGTGGCACCGAGCGGGTAGGGCGATCCGGGCCAGGGGCGCACGGGGGTTCTCCTCGGATGGGGTCGTGCCGGTTGGGTGGTCAGGTGGGGCGGGCGGCGCGCAGCGGGGCGACGGCGGCCTGCACCCGGGGGTGGTCGAAGAAGGCGTCGAGGTCCACGGGAAGGCGGACCTTCCAGTTGGGGTACTCGTCCACGGTGCCCGGCAGGTTCGGCTGACGCACCTGGCCGACGGCGTCGGCGGGTGAGCTCAGCACCAGGCGCGACGCGGCCGGGGCGATGACGGCGTGCAGCGCGACGAGCAGGTCGTCGGTGTCGACGCCCTCGGCGCGCAGCAGGTCGAGCAGCGCCTCCTTGTCGGCGGCCGCGGTGGCGAGCGCGTCGTCCACCGGCTCGCCCAGCAGGTCGAGCCGGTCCTGGACGTGGATGCGTTCGTCGCGCAGCCAGCCCTCGACCGTCGGCAGGTCGTGGGTGCTGATGCTCGCCATGGTCTCGGGCTCCCAGGCGCGGGGCGGTACGTGCGGCTGCCCCGGGGCGTCCCAGTCGCGCTCGAACCACAGCACGGCCGAGCTGAGGATGCCGCGCGCGTGCATGGTCTCGGTGACCACGTCCTCGACGGTGCCGAGGTCCTCGCCGACGACGATGGCGCCGGCGCGGGTGGCCTCGAGCAGCAGGACGGCGAGCATCACGTCGGCGTCGTAGTGCACGTAGGTGCCGCGGTGCGCGGGCTCGCCCGGCGGGATCCACCACAGCCGCCACAGACCCGCCACGTGGTCCACGCGGATGCCGTCACCGTGGCGCAGCACGCTGCGGACGACGTCGCGAAAGGGTGCGTAGCCGGTCTCGAGCAGGCGGTCGGGCCGCCACGGCGGGAGATCCCAGTCCTGGCCGAGCGGGTTGAAGGCGTCGGCCGGGCAGCCGACGCGCACGTCGGAGGCGAACACGCTCTGCAGGGCCCAGGCGTCGGCGCCACCGGGGTGCACGCCCACCGGCAGGTCGTGCACGAGTCCGACGGCCATGCCGGCGTCGTGGGCCGCGTCGCGGGCGGCGTCGAGCTGCTGACGGCACAGGTGCTGGAGCCAGGCGTGGAAGGCGACGCGGTCGGCCAGGTCGGCGCGGGCCCGGACGACGGCGTCGGAGGTCGGGTCGCGCAGCGGCTCCGGCCAGGTGCGCCAGTCGGCGCCGTGCTGCTCGGCCAGGGCCGAGAACGTGGCGAAGGCGGCCAGGTCGGGCTCGGCGTCGAGGTCGACGTCCTCGTCGGCGGGGGCGAAGGGTCGCAGCAGCTCCAGGGCCGCGCGCTTCGCCTCCCACACGGCGTCGTGGTCGAGCAGGTCGTCCGCAGGATCGGGGTCCGGTGCTAGCCGTAGCACCTGGTCGCGGACGGACGGGTCGGCCGCGGCGAAGGCGTCGACGTCGGTCACGCGCAGGTAGAGCGGGCTCGCGAACCGTCGGCTCGACGGGGAGTAGGGGGAGCGGACGAGCGGCGTCGACGGCACGAACGCCTGCACCGGGTTGACCAGCAGCACGCCGGCACCCTGCTCGGTGGCGGCGCGGCGGGCCAGGTCGGCGAGGTCGACCAGGTCGCCCATCTGCCACGACCCGGCCGAGTGCAACGCGTACAGCTGGAGCATCCAGCCCCACGTGCGCGGCACCTCCGGCAGTCGGGCCGGGGCGACGACGAGCGTCACGTCCTGGGCGTCGGTGACGAACCGGTGCCAGCCGAGCGGCAGGTCCGCGGGCAGCGTCCCCTGCACGTCGAGGTGGCCGCCGTCCTCCAGCAGCACCCGACCCGCCACGCCGACCTCGCGGGCCACGCCCTGCGTCGCGGCGATGGTCGACTCGAGCGGTCGGGTGTCGGCCGCGGCGCGCTCGAGTGCGTGGTCGACCGCCTCCGGGGTCGTGGCGTCGACGCCCAGCTGACCGAGCACGGCCACGACGATCTCGCGGTCCACCTCGACGGGGCGCCGGTCCGAGCCCTCGTACGCGACCGCGACGCCGTGGGCCGCGGCGAGGCGCGCGAGGTCGTCAGCGTCGGAGGGGGGCATGACGTCCAGCATGGTCGCGGACGGCCCGGCCCACCACTTCGGGGCACGAGGGAGGGGTCACACCCGGGGAGTACCCGCCGGCCCGACCCGCAATCGGACGCCGTTCACATCGGCGACACGAGGCGGGCCTACGCTTCTCGGGTGGACTGGAGCGACTACGACGCGGCCCTCTTCGACCTCGACGGTGTCATCACCCCGACGGCCGAGGTGCACATGCGCGCCTGGAACCAGATGTTCAACGACTTCCTGACGGCGCGGGGGGTCGAGGAGCCGTACACCGACGACGACTACTACCGGTACGTCGACGGCAAGCCGCGCTACGACGGCGTGCGCTCGTTCCTGGCCTCGCGCGACATCGAGCTGCCCGAGGGCACGCCCGACGACGCCCCCGAGGAGGAGACCGTCGGCGGGCTCGGCAACCGCAAGAACGTGGCCTTCGAGGAGGTCCTCGACCGCGACGGCGTGGTCGCGTACCCGGGCTCCGTGGCGCTCGTGGAGCAGCTGGCCGCCGCCGGCACGCAGATGGCGATCGTCTCCAGCTCGCGCAACGCCCCCAAGGTGCTGCGCGCCGCCGGGCTCATCGACCACTTCCCGGTGATCGTCGACGGCGTCGTGGCGGGGGACCGCCAGCTCGCCGGCAAGCCCGCGCCCGACACCTTCCTCTTCGCCGCGCAGCAGCTCGACGTCGAGCCGTCGCGAGCCGTGGTGCTCGAGGACGCCACCTCGGGCGTCGCCGCCGGCCACGCCGGACGCTTCGGCCTGGTCGTGGGCGTCGACCGCGGCGCCGGAGCCGACGCGCTGCGCGAGCACGGAGCCGACGAGGTCGTGAGCGACCTGCGAGACCTGCTCTGATGTCGCCGCTCGACCAGCCCGCGCCCGGCACCGACGAGGACCGCGGCTTCGGCCCCTCGCACGAGGCGCCGCCGGTGCGCGACTTCCTCGACCGCTCGCGCTTCCCCGCGGACCCGTGGAAGCTCACCGAGGTCCGCTACGACAGCAGCGACCTGGGCCTCACCGAGACCGTGTTCGCCGTCGGCAACGGCTACCTCGGCCTGCGCGGCAACGTGGAGGAGGGTCGCGACTCCCACACGCACGGCACGTTCGTGAACGGCTTCCACGAGACGTGGCCGATCCAGCACGCCGAGGAGGCGTTCGGGTTCGCCCGGGTCGGCCAGACGATCGTCAACGCCCCCGACGCCAAGATCATCCGGCTCTACGTCGACGACGAGCCGCTGCTGCTCTCGGTGGCCGACCTGCTCGGCTACGAGCGCAGCCTCGACCTGCGCGAGGGCGTGCTCCGGCGGAGCCTGCTGTGGCGGACCCCGTCGGGCAAGCGGGTCCGGATCGAGTCCACCCGCATGGTCAGCCTGGCGCAGAAGCACCTCGCGATCATGACCTTCGAGGTCACGCTGCTCGACGACTCGGCGCCGGTGGCCATCTCGTCGCAGATCCTCAACCGCCAGGACGGCGAGGACGAGTACCACGTGCGCGCCAGCGCGATGGGCGAGGGCAAGGTCGGCGAGGGCAACGACCCCCGCAAGGCCGAGCGGCTCCAGCGCCGTGTGCTCGAGCCCCAGGAGCAGCTCGGCGAGCCCGACACCGGACGCGTGGCGCTGGGGTACCGGTGCGCCGAGAGCGGCATGACGCTCGCCGTGATGGCCGACCACGACCTGCAGACCGAGAACATGGTCACGAGCCGCGTGGTCACCGGCGACGACCTCGCGAAGACGACGTTCCGGATCGCCGCCGAGCCCGGCGTGCCCATCCGGCTCACCAAGACGGTGGCGTACCACACGTCGCGCGGGGTGCCCTCGCGCGAGCTGCTCGACCGCTGCCGACGCACTCTCGACCGGGTGCGCGAGCAGGGCGTGGAGCAGCAGACGAGCGACCAGCGCGACTGGCTGACCGCGTTCTGGCAGCGCGCCGACGTGGAGGTCCCGGGCCAGCCGGAGATCCAGCAGGCCATCCGCTGGAACCTGTTCTCGATCGTGCAGGCGTCGGCGCGGGCCGAGGGCCAGGGCATCCCCGCGAAGGGGGTCACCGGCTCGGGCTACGGCGGCCACTACTTCTGGGACACCGAGGTCTACGTCATGCCGTTCCTGACGTACACGACCCCGAGCGCGGCCCGCAACGCGCTGCGGTTCCGCTACTCGCTGCTCGACGCGGCCCGCCGTCGCGCCGACCAGCTCGCCCAGAAGGGCGCCCTGTTCCCGTGGCGGACCATCAACGGTGAGGAGGCGTCGGCGTACTACGCGGCCGGCACCGCGCAGTACCACATCGACGCCGACATCGCGTACGCGCTGAGCCAGTACATCGGCGCCACGGGCGACACCGAGTTCCTCGACCGCCAGGGCATCGACATCTTCGTCGAGACGGCCCGGCTGTGGGCCGACCTCGGCTTCTGGCGCAGCGAGGAGGGCGGGACCTTCCACATCCACAGCGTCACCGGTCCCGACGAGTACACGACGGTCGTGAACGACAACCTGTACACGAACGTCATGGCGCGCTTCAACCTGCGCCGGGCGGCCGAGGCGGTCCGCACCCTCCAGCACGCCAACCCCGCCGCCTACGAGGCCGCGGCCGAGCGGCTCTCGCTCACCGAGGAGGAGGTCGAGGAGTGGGGACGTGCCGCGCGTGGCATGAGCATCCCGTTCGACGAGCACCTCGGCATCCACCCGCAGGACTCGCACTTCCTCGAGCGCGAGATGTGGGACCTCGACCACACGCCGCTCGACAGCCGCCCCCTGCTGCTGCACTACCACCCGCTGGTCATCTACCGGTTCCAGGTGCTCAAGCAGGCCGACGTCGTGCTGGCGCTGTTCCTGCAGGGCGAGGACTTCACGCCCGAGCAGAAGCGCGCCGACTTCGAGTACTACGACCCGATCACCACGGGCGACTCGACGTTGTCGGCCGTCGTGCAGTCGATCATCGCGGCCGAGGTCGGGTACCACGACCTGGCGTACCGCTACTTCCTGTCGGCGCTCTTCGTCGACCTGGCCGACCGGCACGGCAACACGTCCGACGGCGTCCACGTGGCGTCGACCGGTGGCGTGTGGAGCGCTGTGGCCGCCGGGTTCGGCGGGTTCCGCGACCTCGGCGCCGGCCAGTGGTGCATCGATCCGCGCCTGCCCGACGACTGGGAGTCGCTCACCTACCGGGTCACGCTGCGCGGCACCCGGGTGCGCGTGACGGTGCGCCCCGACGAGCTCGACCTCACGGTGGAGGCCGGCGACGGCCACCTCGCGTTCGACGTGCGCGGCACCGAGGTCGTCGTGGGCCCGGGCGAGCCGGTCACGGTCGCCCTCGCGGGCCAGGGGCCGCGGCTCGAGGGTGAGCCGCCGAACCCGGCCGGCACGCGCCGCTCCGACGGCACCGTCATCACGGCGATCGTCCCCGGCGCCTGAGGCGGCGCCGGACGGGTCGCGCGCCGGGCGGGTGCACCGTCCGGTCGCGCCTGCGGGCACCTGCCTAGACTGACGGACGTGTTGATCGTGAGGTACGAGGTCAGTGACGGCAGGTCGGGCGAGGACGTCGTGCTCGTCGACCAGAAGTGGTCGTTCGGGCGTTTCGGTGGTGAGGAGACCCCCACCGTCGAGACCGACGACCGGCGGGTCAGCCGCGGCGCCCTGGTGATCCGCGACAGCGGCCCCGGCCCGGTCGTCTTCCGGGGTCAGCGCGGCGAGCAGGCCCGGGTGGGCCTGGTCTCCGACGACGGCAGCACCGAGTGGCTCGAGGAGGGCAAGGCCGGCAACCTCACGGCCACGGCCCGTCGGGTCACGTTCGACCTCGACGACGAGAACGTGCTCACGCTCGAGGTCGACTTCGCCGACCGCGGCAGCGTGGTCGAGCGGCAGCAGCAGGCGGCCCAGCCCCACCTCTCGGTGGTGCCCGAAGCGACCGACGTCCCATGAGCGGGCGGAGCGCCGACGACGCCGGAGCCGCCCACACCGGTTCGGTCGACATCGCGTTCCTCCAGCAGCTCCCGAAGGCCGAGCTGCACGTGCACCACGTCGGGTCGGCATCGATCGAGGCGGTCTCCACGCTGGCCCAGCGCCACGAGGGCAGCACGCCCGTGCCGACCAACCCCACCGCGCTCGCCGACTACTTCCGGTTCACCGACTTCGCGCACTTCATCGAGGTCTACCTGTCGGTCGTGGACCTGCTGCGCACGCCCGACGACCTCTGGACCCTCACCCACCAGGTGGGCACCGATCTCGCGGCGCAGAACGTGCGGTACGCCGAGCTGACGCTCACGCCGTACACGTCCATCGTGCGCGGCATCCCCGCCGAGGCCTACCTCGAGGCCGTCGAGGACGCCCGCCGTCGGGTGGAGGCCGAGACCGGCCTGGTGCTGCGCTGGATCTTCGACGTCCCCGGCGAGTCCGGGGTGGAGGCGGCCGACGTGACGCTCGACGTCGCGCTGCGGCTGCGGCCCGACGCGCTGGTGGGCTTCGGCCTGGGCGGCCCCGAGGTCGGCGTCCCGCGGCCGCAGTTCGCGCGGCACTTCGACGCCGCCCGCGCCGCGGGGCTGCGCAGCGTCCCGCACGCGGGTGAGTCCACCGGCCCGCAGACGATCCGCGACGCGATCGAGCACCTCGGGGCCGAGCGCATCGGCCACGGCATCGCCGCGGCGCAGGACCCCGAGCTCATGGCGCTGCTCGCCGAGCGCGGGATCGTGCTCGAGGTGTGCCCCACGTCGAACGTGTGCACCCGTTCCGTCCCGTCGCTCGCCGAGCACCCGCTGCCCACGTTGGTGGCCGCCGGGGTCCCGGTGACGATCAACAGCGACGACCCGCCCATGTTCGGCACCACCTTGTCGCGCGAGTACGCGGTGGCCGCCGACCTGCTCGGCCTCGACCGCGCGGGCGTCGTCGACCTGGCGCGAGCGGCCGTCGACGCCTCCTTCGCCCCGGACGCGCTCAAGACCTCGCTGAACGCCGAGCTCGGACGCGTCGTCCCCTGACGAACGAGGACCGCCCGGCACCCCAGGGTGCCGGGCGGTCCTCGTTCACGGGTCAGGCGCGCTGGCGCCGGACTCCGATGCCCAGGGCGATCGCCACCGCCGCACCCAGCCAGGCCAGGTCACGTCGGCGCAGCACCCGGCGGGGCGCCGCACGGCTCGTGAGGGAAGCCGGGGCCACCAGTGCCGGAAGCGCTGCCGAAGGAGGCGGTCCGGCCATCGCGACGTGGCCCACCGCGACCGAGGTCGGCGCAGCGTCGTCGGAGCGGCTGCCCCGGCGCAGGACCGTCATGCCGGCGAGTGCGAGCATCGCGCCGGCCGCGAGCAGCCAGAGCGAGGTGCCGCCGGCGTTCGGCAGGGTGCCACCGGCGTCGGAGATCCCGGCAGTGCCGGTCTCGTCATCGCCGGAGGTACCGGTCTCCTCGGTCGGCTCGTCGGGGTCGGGGTCCCCTCCGGGGTCGACCACCACGATCTCTTCGCAGTCGGCAGCGACGCCGGCGTCGCCCGAGACGACGTACGGCACGCCGAGCGGATCGCCCTCGCCGTCCACCAGCTCGAAGCCCTCGACCGGGGTGAACTCGAGGGCCCACGGACCGGTGAGACCGTCGCCCTGCGTGAACTGCGCCACCACGCCCGCCGTGGGCACGACGGACACGCGATTGAGCCCGTCGATCGCGACCAGCGCCGAGACCGCGTCGTCCACGGCACAGGTCGGCTCGGTCGTGAAGGCCGGGGTGACACCCGTCGGCTCGGGGTCCACGACCACGATCTCGTCGCAGTCGGCGGCGACGCCGGCGTTGCCCGAGACCACGTACGGGCTCTCGAGCGGGTCGCCCTCGTCGTCGACGAGCGTGTAGCCGTCGGCCGGCGTGAACGTGAGCTCCCACGGACCCGTGATGCCGTCACCCTCGGTGAAGGTGGCGATGACGCCGACCGTCGGGGTGATGACGGCGGTGAACAGGCCGTCGAGCACGAACAGCGCGCGCGGCATGCCGCCGTCGGTCGGGCACGTGGGAGCCGTCGCGAACTGGGGAGTCGCGGCCAGCGGCTCGGGATCGGTCACGTCGGGGGTGCAGTCCTCGAGTCGGTGAAGGACCAGGGGAAGGTCCCGGGGAAGCCGTCGTCGAGGGCGTTGACGGAGACCTCGATGGGGTTCTGGCCGGTCTGGAGCTCCTCGTCGACGCCGGGGGTGCCGACGTACTTGCAGACGTAGACCTTCTTGGGCACCTCGACCGGATCGACCGGATCGACCGGGTCGGTGGGGTCGCCGCCGTCGGCCGCCGGGCAGTCGTCGACGTCGTCGGTGAAGGACCAGGGGAAGGTCCCGGGGAAGCCGTCGTCGAGGGCGTTGACGGAGACCTCGATGGGGTTCTGGCCGGTCTGGAGCTCCTCGTCGAGGCCGGGGGTGCCGACGTACTTGCAGACGTAGACCTTCTTGGGCACCTCGACCGGATCGACCGGATCGACCGGATCGACCGGATCGGTGGGGTCGCCGCCGTCGGCAGCGGGGCAGGCGTCGAGGCCGAGCACGGGCTCGTCGCCGCCGGCGTAGCCGATGGCGATGGAACGTCCCTGTGCGTCGGGGAAGGTCGAGGGGAAGCTGCCGGTGAAGTCCTTCAGCGTGTTGACGGAGACCTCGATGACGTTCTTGAGGGTCTCGTCGTCGCCGGGGGTGCCGACGTACTTGCAGACGTACACCTTCTTCGGCGTGTCCTTCGGCGGCGCCGGGGGGCCGGTCGGCTTGTCGGGCTTCGCGCTCGCGGCGCGGGCGACGGGTGCCGAGGCGTCGGCGGCCTTCGCTGCCGGCTCCGGGGCGGGGGCTGCCGCCTCCTCGACGGGCGGGGGCGCGGGCGCGGGGTCGGGCGCCGGAGCAGGAGCGGGGTCGGGCGCCGGCGCGGCGGCCGGGGCCTGTTCGACGCTGGTCGGTGGTGCCTCGCCCTCGGCGGCGAGGGCCGGCGCGGGCATCATGGCCGTGCCCGCGACGAGCGCGAGCACGGGGAGGAGTCTGGTGAGCATGAGAGGAGTCCGTTCGGGTGCGCGGCACGACGTGCCGGTGCAGAGGGGGGATGAGCGACCGGACGTCGTCGCTCGTGCTGCTCAACGAGCAACCCCGAGGCGGCGTCACGGTGGGTCGAACCGAATTTTCCTTGGAATTGCAGCCAATTCGGGACCATCAGGGCAGGATTGACTCCTCTCCTACCCTCGTGGCTCCACGGTAGGCTCGCCCGCCCCGCGCCACCATCACCGGGCAGGGCCATTTCCCCCCACCCGAAAGGACCATGGTCCTTTCCGGTGGGACCGGCCGGAGGCTAGTGCTTGAGCGTCGCGGGCAGCACCGGCACCCGCACGAGGAGCACGCCGGGGCGGACCTCCGCGGTGATCTCGGTGCCTTCCTCGACGGGGTCGCCGTCGAGCTGCATGGGGGTGGGGCCCGAGGCCTTCACGTGCACACGTCGGCCGGTGAAGCGGTCGAGGCGGTCGTTGGTGCGCTTGCGGCGGGCGATCACGCGCAGGGCGATCGAGACCCAGCCGAACAGCCGACGCGGTGCGATGACCACGACGTCGAGCTCACCGTCGTCGACCTGGGCGTCCGGCAGCAGGGGCAGACCGGCCTGCAGGAAGCCGACGTTGCCGATGACCACGGTGCGGGCCCGGAAGGTCCGGGGCTCGCCGTCGTCGACGGTGATGGTGACCTTCATGCCCGGGAAGCGCAGTGCCTTGATGCCGGACACGAAGTACGCGGCCCAGCCGACCTTCTTCTTCAGCTCGTCGTTGACGCCGGTCATGATCATGGCGTCCATGCCGAGGCCGGCCATGACCAGGAAGCTGGTGTCGACCCCGCCGTCGGTCGTGAACCGGGCCAGGTCGATCGCCTTGTCCTGGCCGCCGAAGGCGACCTCGAGCGCGTCGCGCGGGTTGAGCGGGACGCCGAGGTTGCGGGCCAGCAGGTTGCCGGTGCCGTGCGGGATGATCGCGACCGCCACGCCGGTGCGGGCCGCCTCCTCGCACACCGCGCGGACGGTCCCGTCGCCACCGGCGGCGACGATCAGGTCCACGTCGGCCTCGAGGGCGGCCTGCGCCTGCCCGTAGCCGGGATCCTCCACGGTGGTCTCGAACCACAGCGGCTCGTTCCACTCGTTCTGGTCCGCCACGAGTCGCACGCGCGTCTTGAACTCCTCGACGTCGGCGACCTTCGACGGGTTCAGCACGACGGCGGCACGCTTGCGTCCGGTCCCGGTGAGCACGGCGAGCTCCGAGGGCAGGCGGCTGGCGTCGGTGGCGACGACCAGCCAGAGGGCCACGGCCACCAGGGCGCCGAAGGCGAGACCCGCCGTGACGTCGGTGAGGTAGTGCACCCCGAGCAGCACCCGGTCGGCCGCGGTGACGAGTGCGAGCAGGGTCCAGAGGGAGAGCAGGATGCGACGCTTCCAGCCGCGGCCGGTGGCCACGATGGTCAGCATCGCCAGCACGGTGAACAGCACCCCGGCGCCGGCGGCATGGCCGCTCGGGAACGAGTACCCGCCGATCTCGTGGACCGGATCCTCCCAGGCCGGACGGGGTCGCGCGAAGACGAGCTTGACGAGTGCGTTGCCGCCGATGGCCACCACACCGCTCAGCACGACCCAGATCCCGATGCGCCACTCGCGGCGCCCGAACGCGATCGCGGCGACGACGGCGAGCGCGATGCCCACACCGACGTTCGACAGCACGAGCGCGATCACCTCGAGCACGTCGACCAGCCACGGACGCGAGTAGCTGATGTCGAAGGCGGCCTGCGCGACCTCGCCGTCGAGGTCCTGCGAGGCGTCGGTGACCACGAGCGTGGCCAGTGCCGCGAGGAGCACCACGAGCGCGACGAGGACGGCGGCGTACACGCCACCACGCACGGACTCGGCGCGGCGCAGGTCGATCGACACGGTCGAACCTTATCGACAGCTCGGTGCTTCCTCGCGTCGAGACCGATCCAGGGTGGTGCGGGACCATGCCGAAGGACCCCGGAGCTGGACGAAGAGTTCAAAACACGTATGGAGGCGGAGCGATCGACCTAGTCTGCGCTCATGACCCACCTCCCCCGCGCATCTGCGCGTGCTGCCGCCCTCCTGGCCGGCGCCATGCTCTGCGTCGTCGTGACCCCCGGCGCAGCCCTGGCGGACGAGTCCGCCGAGCCCATCACCACGACCGAGTCGGCCCCGGCGCCCGAACCCGCCAGCGAGTCGGCCCCCGAACCCGCCACCGCCTCCGCGCCCGAGGCGGCACCCGCCTCCGCCTCGGCACCCGAGGCGGCACCCGCCTCCGCCTCGGCACCCGCGGCGGCACCTGCGCCGGCCTCGGTCGGCCGGAGCGCCGAGGGGCCCGTGACCGCCCTGGCCGCACCCGATCCCACCGACGCCTGCTTCCCCGGCGCGTGCATCAGCAACGGCACCGTCCATCTGGGCGTGAACGACGAGGGCTCGCTGATCGTGTACGACGGCGAGGCCGGGGAGCTCGTCGGCCTGCAGCAGGAGTCGACCGGCAACGACGGCCTGCGAGCCGGCGGACCGTACGAGGGATGGGGCGTGGGTGACGCCGGGACCGGTGTCAGCGGTCAGAGCCTGAAGGCCCTGGGTGGCAGCAGCAACCTCACCGTGGAGTCCTTCGACGTCACGCCGACGACCGCCACCTCCGTCGTCACCGTGGGTGACCCGCAGGCGCCCACCTTCCGGGTGACCCATGCCTTCACCCCCTCGCTGCTCGACCCGAACGTGTACGTCATCCGCGTGCGCATCGAGAACCTGACCGACGGCACGCTCGACGACGTCCGCTACCGCCGCGTCATGGACTGGGACGCCGAGCCGACGGCCTTCTCCGAGCTCGTCAGCGTGGTGGACCGTGACGTGGCGGTCGTCGGTGCCGGCACGGACTTCGTCGACGCCAACGTGCTCGGGAGCGACTTCGGCACGGAGCAGGGCGACGTCGACGACCGGGGTCCCGACGACCTGGTCGCCCACTTCGACCTGGGCTTCGGCTCGCTGGCTGCGGGCGACTTCGTCGAGTTCTTCCTCTTCTACGGCGTGGCACCGACGGAGGCCGAGGCACTGGACTCGCTGGCCACCGTCGGCGCCGACTCCTACTCGACCGCGCGTCCGTCCAGCAGCGACGACGGCGCCCCCGGGACCTACTTCTTCGGGTACAACCCGTTCCCCGAGGGCCTCGAGGAGGCGCCTGTCGACCCGACCGACCCGACGGACCCGACCGACCCGGTCGATCCGACGGACCCGAGCGACCCGGCCGTGTCCGACGGGGGCGACACCTCGAACCGCGTCACGCCGGCCGTGGCGACCGTGCCCGTGTCGGCCGCGGCGCAGCTGCCGGCCACGGGTGCCGACTCGATGGCACCGTTCGTGGTCGCCGGCGTGGCGCTGCTCGCCGGCGGCGTCGCGATGGTCGGTCTCGGCCGTCGCCGCGTCGAGCAGGCGTGACGCACCACCCGTAGACGCGACGGGGCCCGGACACCGTCAGGTGTCCGGGCCCCGTCGTCGTCAGGGGGGAGCGCTCAGCGCTCCTCCTCCCCGCGGATGAACGCCTCGAGCTTCGAGCGGCCGAGGTCGTCGGGGCGCTGCTCCGGCGGGCTCTTCATCAGGTACGACGAAGCGCTCAGCAGGGCGCCGCCGATGCCACGGTCCTTGGCGATCTTCGCCGCACGGATGGCGTCGATGATGATGCCGGCCGAGTTGGGCGAGTCCCACACCTCGAGCTTGTACTCCAGGTTCAGGGGCACGTCGCCGAACGCACGACCCTCGAGGCGCACGTAGGCCCACTTGCGGTCGTCGAGCCACGCCACGTAGTCCGACGGGCCGATGTGCACGTTGCGGTCGTTGGCGCCCACACCGGCGAGCGAGCCGGTGAGGTTCGACGTGACGGCCTGGGTCTTCGAGACCTTCTTGGACTCCAGGCGCTCACGCTCGAGCATGTTCTTGAAGTCCATGTTGCCGCCGACGTTCAGCTGGTAGGTGCGGTCGAGCGAGACGCCGCGGTCCTCGAACAGCTTGGCCATGACACGGTGCGTGATGGTGGCACCGACCTGGCTCTTGATGTCGTCGCCGATGATCGGGACGCCGGCGTCCTCGAACTTCTTGGCCCACTCGGGGTCGGAGGCGATGAAGACGGGCAGGGCGTTGACGAACGCGACCTTGGCGTCGATGGCGCACTGCGCGTAGAACTTGTCGGCCTCCTCCGAGCCCACCGGGAGGTAGGACACGAGCACGTCGGCCTGCGTGTCCTTGAGCACCTGGACGACGTCGACGGCGGGGGCGTCGGACTCCTCGATGGTCTGCAGGTAGTACTTGCCGAGGCCGTCGAGCGTGTGGCCGCGCTGGACCGTGACGCCGGTGGGCGGCACGTCGGCGATCTTGATGGTGTTGTTCTCGCTGGCGGTGGTGGCGTCGGCCAGGTCGAAGCCGACCTTCTTGGCGTCGACGTCGAACGCGGCGACGAACTCGATGTCGTTGACGTGGTAGTCGCCGAACTGGACGTGCATGAGCCCGGGGACGGTGCCCGCCGGATCGGCGTCCTTGTAGTACTCGACGCCCTGGATGAGCGACGTGGCGCAGTTGCCGACGCCGACGATCGCGACGCGGATCTGGTTGGTGGCCGAACCCATGGGTTCTCCTTCGTGACGGGTGATGACGGGTGGATGGATGGTCGTGCGGATGAGGGGGTCAGGTGGGAGGAGGTGGCGGCTCGTCCTGCGGCTCGCGCTCGCGCTCGATGAGCTCGGTGAGCCAGCGGACCTCGCGCTCGACGGACTCCAGGCCGTGGCGCTGCAGCTCGCGGGTGTAGGCGTCGGCGCGGTCGCGGCCGCGCTGGGTGGCCTCGCGCACGTTCTCGAGCCGCTCCTGCAGTCGGCTGCGCCGGCCCTCGAGGATCCTCATGCGCGTGGCACGCTCGGTGCGGGCGAAGAAGGCGAACCGGACGCTGAAGGTCTCGTCGTCCCACGTGGCGGGCCCGGAGTCCTCCATGGCATGGGCGAAGTGCTCCTTGCCGGCGGCGGTGAGGTGGTAGACGATCCGGTTGCGGCGGCCGCGGACCTCGACGGCCGGGTCGTCGTCGGCCTCGATGAGACCGGCCCGTACCAGCGACTTCAGACAGGGGTAGAGCGTGCCGTAGGACAGCACGCGGCCCCAGCCGAGCAGGCTGATGAGCTCCTTGCGCAGTTCGTAGCCGTGCATGGGCGTGTCGTGCAGCAGACCGATGGTGGCGAGCTCGAGGGTCGCTCCGCGACGGGGCATCGCGATCCTCCTGGCCGGCTCGAGAGACGTCGTCGTGACGACTCGGTATATCGGGACGATACATCAGCGCGGCATGACATGAAAGACCGTATGTCAGGTCGGGTGGGTAGGGCGAGACCGTCTGGACGAGACACGTGCCACAGAGCAGGGGGACCGTGCATCATGGCCTTCTCAGGTTGGTCAGGCACACTGGCCTGATGCCGCGCCGTGTCCCGGGCGCACGCACAGCACCACGCCCTGCCAGGAGCAGGGCCGAGACGGAGGAAGTGGTCCGTGGCCACCAGCACGCATCGAACCAAGGCGAAGAGCACCCCGAGCAAGCCGGGCCTGTTCCGTCGCATCAGTGGCGACGGCCCGCGCTGGAAGCAGGTGCTGCGCTGGTTCGCGGTGCTCGTCGTGCTCGGGATCCTGGGCGGCGCGCTGCTGTTCTTCGTGCTCTACCGGGTCATCGAGATCCCCGACGCGAACGCCGATTTCCAGACCCAGACCACCAAGGTCTACTACTCCGACGGCAAGTCCGAGCTGGGCGACTTCGCCATGCAGGACCGTGAGAGCGTCCCGCTCGACGAGATCCCGGCCGTCATGCAGGCCGCCGTGATCGCGGCCGAGGACCGCACCTTCTACGAGAACCGCGGCCTCGACTTCAAGGGCATCGTCCGCGCCGCGCGCGACAACGCCACGAGCGGCCAGATCACCGGCGGCGGCTCCACCATCACGCAGCAGTACGTGAAGGTGCTCTACCTGAACCAGGACCGCTCCTACAAGCGCAAGGTGCGCGAGGCGATCCTGTCGATCAAGATCCACAACCAGCTGAGCAAGTCCGAGATCCTCGAGGGCTACCTCAACACCATCTACTTCGGCAACGGTGCGTACGGCGTCGAGGTCGCGGCCGAGACCTACTTCGACAAGCCGGCGTCCGAGCTGAACTACCCGCAGGCCGCGATGCTCGCGACGGTCATCAACAACCCGACCTACTACGACCCCTACACCGAGGGGGCGGAGGAGCGGATCCTGCCGCGCTACCGCTACGTGCTCGACGGGATGGCCAAGTCCGGTGCGATCACGGCCGAGGAGGCCGCGGAGTTCCAGGAGCGGCTGCCGAAGTTCGCCGAGAAGAAGAACGCCAACCGCTTCAAGGGCACCAAGGGCTACCTGCTCGCCCTCGTGCAGAAGCAGCTGCAGGACGCCGGCTTCAGCGACAACCAGATCCTGGGTGGCGGCCTGCGCGTCGTCACGACCTTCGACAAGCGTCTGCAGGCCGACGCCGTCGACGCGGTGGAGAACACCGTCCCGCAGGACCTCGACGAGCTCAACGTCGGCCTGGTGTCGGTCGAGCCGGGCACCGGTGACGTCAAGGCGATGTACGGCGGCAAGGACTACCTGGAGAGCCAGCTGAACTGGGCCACCTCCAGCGTGCAGCCGGGCTCGACGTTCAAGGTGTTCGCGCTCGTGGCGGCGCTGGAGGACGGCTACAGCCTGCGCACGACCCTCAACGGCAACTCACCGGTGCGCATCGGTGGTGCCGAGGTCGGCAACCAGGGCGACAGCGGTGGTCAGTCCTTCGGCCGGGTCACGCTCGAGTTCGCCACGCAGAAGTCCATCAACACCGCCTTCGTCGACATCACCCAGCAGATGAGCGGCGGCGCCGACGCCGACATCTCGGTCGGCGCCCGCAAGGTGCTGGAGGCCGCCAACGACGCCGGCATCCCGGCCACGGTGACCGACCAGATCGACCCGGTCGCCGTCACGTCGCTCGGCTATGCCGGCGTGCCCGCGGTCGACATGGCGAACGCCTACGCGACCCTCGCTGCCGAGGGCGAGCGCGCGGAGTGGCACGTGCTGTCGAAGGTGACCAGCGCCCAGGGCGACGAGCTCGAGCTGCCGGCGCGGGAGACCAAGCGCACGATCCCCGAGGACGTCGCCGCCGACACCCTCGCGGCACTGCAGAAGGTCACGCAGGCGGGTACCGGCACGAGCGGGCGCACGATCTGCCCGACGGCCGGCAAGACGGGCACCGCGACGGCCGGCGCCGACGACGACCAGCGCGTCTCGTCGTCGTGGTTCGTCGGGGCCACGCCCAAGCTGGCCACGGCCGTGACGCTCAGCCGCGGCGTGGGCAACGAGGACCTCGAGGGGTACCTCGTGCCCTTCTTCGGTGGCACCTACCCGGCGCAGACCTTCAAGGCGTTCATGGACCCGGCGCTCGAGGGCACCGAGTGCGGCAGCTTCCCGGCCCCGGCCAACATCCGGGCCGACAAGGGCAACACCTACGTCCCGCCCGCGCCCAGGCCGAAGAAGACCGAGAAGCCGAAGCCGAAGCCCGAGCCGACGACCCCGAAGCCGACCACGCCGGCCCCGACCGAGCCCGAGCCCTCCGAGCCCGAGCCGACGCCCACCTTCCCCGGCGGTGGCGGCGGGGGCGGCAACGACTGACTCGTCAGAGGTAGGTCTCGCACCGAACCCGCCGGTCAGAGGTAGGTCTCGCACCGAATCGGGCAGCCGGAGGTAGGTCTCACACCTCATGCCTCCGCCATCCGGTGCGAGACCTACCTCCGACGGCTCCCGACGGCGCAGGAGGAGCGCGCGAGGACGACGTAGGCTCCCGCGCGCCCCGAAGCCGGGGTGCTCGGCGAGCCTCGGGCCCGGTCGGCCGGTCGAGGCCTCTCGGGGAGCAGGTCGACCCGGAGCCGCAGCGGCGCAGCCGCAGGGCAGGACCCGACCGGGCCGACGCAGCCGCAGGGCAGAACCCGACCAGGCCGACGCGGCCGGCCGATCGGGGCGGGCCGTCAGTCCAGCACGACGCGGTCGAACGTGGCCGTCGTGTAGCGCACCGCGCACGACACGGCGTCGCCCACGGCGGGTGCCGCGGCCGAGGCGGGTAGCAGCACCTGCGAGGCGTGCATGTGCGGCGGCTCGGCGAACCAGCGCTGCCGGCCGTCGACGGTGAAGGGGCTCAGCGCCAGCCCAGCCGCCTCGAGGCTGCCCTTGGCGAACGTCTTGCCCCGCTGGACCACGCCCACGCCCGCGCGGGGCGCCTCGAGGCCGACGCCGTGGCTCGTGCCGCCGGAGATCACCAGCAGGTAGCCGTCGCGCGGCATGGGGCGCTGGCGGTACCCGACGCGCTCGCCGCGCGAGACGCGGTGGACGTCGAGCACCCGGGCACGCACGTCGAGCGCTCCGAGGTCGCCGAGCCACAGCGACGTGCCCACGCGGGGCCGCACCGTGAGGCCGGGGCGCCGCTCGCGCAGCTGGTCGAGCTCGCTCGGACCGAGGTGCGACACGAAGAACGTCGAGGTCTCGAGCTGCGAGGCCTCCAGGGCGGCGGCCCACGACTCGGCCTCCGCGAGGTTGCTGCCGGTCATCGGCAGGTGGGCAGCGAAGCCCTCGACCTGCAGATCGCCGAGGGCGGCGACCGCCGCGGCCAGCTCGTGCCGGTCGAGCCCGTGGCGGGCCATGGAGGTCTCGCCCTCCACGACGACCCGGGCCCCCGGGCGCACCCGTGCCAGGGCGGTCACGTCCTCGACGCGACCGACCGTGTGCACGACCCGTGGGTCGGCGAGCGCCTGCTCCACGGCCGAGCCGTCCAGGAATGGACGCCACGGGCCGAGCACCATCACGTCGCCGCCGAAGGTCGCCAGCGCCTCGGGCACCTCGGCGTACACGCCGACCGCCACGGTGTCGGCACCCAGCGCGGTGCTCTCCGCCGCCAGTCGTTCGCGGCCGAACCCGTACCCGTTGCCCTTGATCACCGGGACCAGCCCGGGCAGCCGCGCGGCGGTGGCCGTCAGGTGCCGACGCCACCGCTCGGTGTCCACGTGCAGCTCGAACGTCATCCTCGTCTCCTCATGTCGACGACTGCGTCGCCGCATTCGTCGCTCGGACGAAGCGCGATCACGCGCGCAGCGGGTGCGTGCGTCGAGAGGGCGTGGACGGCGCGTGCGTCGCGCTTCATCCTCGTCTCCTCATGTAGGCCGTGAAGGCCGCGTAGAGGGGGCGGTTGAGGGGGAGGTCCCACTCGCCGAGGTACTCCACCGCCTGGCCGCCCGTGCCGACCTTGAACTGGATGAGGCCGACGTGCGGGTCCTCGGGGTCGAGGGTGTCGGTGATGCCGCGCAGGTCGTAGACGGTGGCGCCGGCGGCCAGGGAGTCGCGCATCATCTGCCACTGCACGGCGTTCGAGCCGCGCACCTCGCGCTTGGCCGACGTGGACGCGCCGTAGGAGTACCAGGCGTGCGTGCCGACGCGGACGAGCGTCGTGGCCGCCACCAGGTCGCCCTCGTGGTGCGCCAGGTACAGCCGCATCCGGTCGGGGTCCTCGGCGTTCAGCGCGTCCCACATCGTCAGGAAGTAGCCGAGGGGGCGAGGCGTGAAGTGGTCGCGCTCGGCCGTCTCGGTGTAGATGCCGTGGAACGCCTCCACGTCGTCGCGCGAGCCGAGCGTGACCTCCACGCCGGCCTTCGCCGCCTTGCGGATGTTGCGGCGCCACAGCTGGTTCATCCCCGCCAGCACCTGGTCCTCGGTGAGTGCGGTGCCGTCGGCGTCGGCGAGCGGGAGCCAGAAGTTGTACTGCGGCTGGCCCGCGCTGAACCCGCCCTCCGTGGCGAGCCGTCGCCAGCCGAGGTCGCTCAGCCGGTCGGCGACGGCCAGCGCGTCGGCGTCGTTGACGTCGGCCGGGACCTCGCCGAGCGTGCCGAGGGCGGAGTCGGCCACCGCGGCCTTGACGGTGGCGGCGTGCCAGCGTCGGGTGACGACGGGCGGGCCCATCCGGATGCCGAACGCCTTCTTGGCCTTGAGGTGCGCCGCGAGCGGTGCGAGCCAGGCTCCCAGGTCGTCACCGGCCTCGAGCCACGGCAGCACGGGCCCCTCGGGCAGGTAGGCGAGGAAGCGCTTGACCTTCGGGACCTGGCGGTAGAGCACGAGCGCGGCGCCGACGACGGCACCGGACGCGTCGACCCAGCCGACGGACTCCGCACCCCACTCGGCCTTGACCTGCGCCCACGCGGGGGTCTGCAGGAAGGAGACGGAGGGGCGGCTCGCGACGAAGTCGAGGTGCTCCTCGCGGGTGATCGTGCGGACGGTCACGGATGCGGGGCTCACCCGGCCGAAACTACCAGCGTCGAGCACGGCCGCAGAATCAGTTAGGCTAGCCTAAGCAAGTCCGTCGGGCGCCCCGTGCGCGGCGCTCGCGGCCACGCACCGCTCCCCAGCTCTCGGAGGAACCATGCCCACCGCCGCACCGGCGATCTGCACCGCCACCGTCGTCCGGAAGGTGCGGCTGTCGGCGCACCTGGTCACCGTGACGCTGCGACCGGACACCTTCGTCTCGACGGGCGTCCCGGACGAGTACGTACGGCTGCTGATCGCCCCCGCGGGCGCCGAGCTCGCGATCCCGGAGTACGACGAGAACTGGGTCATGACGCTGCCCGAGGGCGGTGTCGAGCCGGCCGCGCGGGTCTACACCATCTCCGACCACCGGGTGGTCGACGGAGCACCGGAGATCGACATCGACATCGCCGTGCACGAGCGCGGCGTCGGCTCGGACTGGGCGCGCAGCTGCGTCACCGGCGACCGGGTGGGCCTCATGGAGCCGCACGGCCTGTACGCCGCCCCCGACGACACGGCCTGGCAGCTGCTCGTCGCCGACATCACCGGTCTTCCGGCGCTGGCCCGCATCCTGCGTGGGCTGCGGCCGGGGCAGCAGGTCGAGGCCGTCGTGGTGCTCACCGACGAGCGCGACCGCATCGCCCTGCCCAGCCCGGCCGACGTCGACGTCCGCTGGGTGGTCGTGGACCGAGAGACCGACATCTGCGGCGCTCTCGAGGCGGCCGTCACCGAGCGGGACCTGCCCCGCGGGGGCGAGGTGAGCGCCGACGTCCCGGCCAGCCGGTACGTGTGGCTCGCCGGCGAGGCCAGGGCCAGCCGCGGGGCGCGACGTCGGCTCCGGCGCGACCTCGGCTGGCCGCAGGCGGACTTCTACACCTGCGGGTACTGGCAGATCGAGGCCGAGCAGTGGAACGCCCGCTACGAGCAGGTGGCCGAGGAGGTGGACGCGCAGGCCCGGCAGGCGTACGTCGAGCTGGCCGACACCGACCAGGGCGCCTACCTCGACGCCATCGAGGAGATCTACGAGAAGGCCGGCCTCTGACGGGCCACGGTCGACCGGACCGCCGCGGTCACGGGTCCGGGGGTCGCACCTAGCGACGCAGGAGCGACCCGACGAGGTGCGACAGCTCACGCATCCTCACCACGCGTGCCGCGGCGAGGTAGCCGAGGCCACCCAGCGCACCGCCCGCCGCGAGCACGAGGAGTCCGCCCTCGGGGGTGTCCCGCGGCACGCCGACGGAGTCGAGCGCGGCGGTGGCGCCGAGCATGAGCGCGGCGGCGACCCCGCACGCGACCACGAGCTTGAGCAGGAAGCGGCGGGTCTCGGCATCGACCAGTCCGCCACCCAGTCGACGCGACAGCAGCGTCGTCGACAGCACGGCCCCCACGGCGTAGGCGACGCCGAACGCGAGGGCGAGTCGGGGCGCGAACTCGTCGGGCTCGGCCCCCCGCGTGAAGCCGATGGCCGCGGCGACGTTGACGGCGGCGATCACGACCTGGACGAGGAACGGGGTGCGCGTGTCCTCGTCGGCGTAGAAGCCGCGCAGCACCATGTAGTGGATCGTGAAGAACAGCAGCGCGAGGGCGAACGCGGCCATGGTGGCGCCGATGGCCGGTGCGCTGACCCGCAGCGTGGGCGCGAAGCCGAGCACGGCCGCGGCGGGGACGCCCAGGCACGCCAGGGCGGCGGCCAGCGGGGCGATCACGGCCAAGGTGATGCGCGCGGTGCGCTGCAGCTCGAGCACCATCCGGTCGTACCGGTGGTCCTGGGCCAGGGCGGAGATCGTGGGGATGATCGCGGTCACGAGCGAGACGGTGATGACGCCGTGCGGCATCTGGCTCACGAGGTAGCCGAGGGCGTACACGTTGGCCCCGGCGCCCTCTGCGCCCTGGCTGGCTCCGGTCAAGGTGCCCTTCGAGCCGAGGCGCTGGACGACGATGTAGGCCACCTGGTTGGCGGCGATGAAGCCGAGCGTCCACAGCCCGAGCCGCAGGGTGTGGCCCAGTCCGACGCCGCGGAAGTCGAACCGCGGCGAGAACCGGAACCCGGCGGCACGCAGCGAGGGCAGCAGTGCGAGGTGCTGCGCGACGATGCCGGCCGTGGCGCCCAGGCCCAGCAGGACCGCCTCGTTCGTCGTGAAGCCGCCGCTGCCCGCGGCGTGGCCGTGGACGACCAGGAACACGCCGAGCGACAGCATGGCCACGACGTTGTTGACGATGGGCGCCCACATCATCGGCCCGAACCGGCGGCGAGCATTGAGGATCTGGCCCACCAGCACGAACGCGCCGTAGAAGAAGACCTGCGGCATGCACAGGTACATGAGCAGCTGCGCCGACTCCCGCTGCGCGGCCAGCTCGGGCTCGAACAGCTCGGCGTCGAACACGACCCGCATGATGAGCGGGACGAGCGCGACGAGGGCGAGGGTCGCGACCCCGAGCACGAGCATCCCGAGGGTGAGGATGCGGTTGGCGTAGGCGTCGCCGCCGTCGGCGTCGGCGCGCATGGCGCGCACGAGCTGGGGGACGAGCACGACGTTGAACACGCCGCCGGCCAGCAGGATGTAGAGGGCGTTCGGGACGGTGTTGGCGATCTCGAAGAGGTCGCCGTTCAGCGCCGCACCGATCGTGAAGGCCAGCAGGAAGCTGCGACCCAGGCCGGTGAAGCGCGAGACGATCGTCCCGAGCGCCATCCAGGCGCTCGCCCGCGCGACGTCCGACTGGGCGGGTGAGTCCTCGCCGGAGGGATGCTCGGGAGGCAACGGTGCCTCGGGGGCTGCGGCCTCGTGGGCCAGGGCGTCGGCCGACTCGGTCTCGCCGGCATCGCCGCCGTCGTGGGGGCGGGGAGTCTCACTCATCGGGCTCGCCCCGTTCGAGCGCGTCGCCCCGGCCGCGACCGCGCAGGAACCGGCGGCCCAGCGCGAACAGCACGAACAGGCCCGCCGCCCCCATCAGGGCCCACAGCGCCATGCCGACCCGGCTGGAGCGCACGTTGAACGAGTCGGCCTGGCCGACCGGGGTGCCGCCGCTGGTGATGAGCTGCGCGGTGAAGGTCGACGACGTCTGCTCGCCGACGTCGACGGTGACGGTGAGCGTGCGCCGCTCACCGGCCTCGACCTCGACGGGCTCGACGTCGGGCACCGTGAGCGCCGGGTTGCTCGTGCTGATCCGCACCCCGACACGGACGGGGTCGTCGGTGTCGTTGCTCACGGTGAGCGGGAAGGTGCCCTGCGAGCTCGACAGCGTGATCGCCGGCGGCCCCTCGACCTGCAGCCCGTCGAGCGCGGCACGGGTGCGCCGCAGCTGGTCGACGGCGGCCTCCGCGCCCGTGTCGCGGTCGCGGCGCCACGCCACCGAGAGCAGCTCGGCGACGGTGCGGTCGGTGCGCGCCGTGACGTCGTCGGCGTCGACCACCAGGTCGGAGACGACCGATGCAGCACGCACGAGGTCCTCGACGGCACGCAGCTGTCGCCCACGCAGCGGCGTGGCGTCGGAGGTGCGCGGGACGGACCCCGTGTACGACGCGCGGCCGGTCGAGAGCAGGTCCTCCAGGTCGCTCGGCGTGACGAAGTCGGGCGTGAAGGCACCCGAGAACGACCCGGCCTCGGCGTCGCCGGGATTCCAGGTGGGGTCGAGGAGGACGAAGGCGTCGGCCTTGGACTGCCGGTCGCCTCGACGTTCGAGCGAGGCGAACGCGGCCTCGCTCACCAGCCGCTGGCGCAGGGTCGCCACGGTCTTGGAACCGGGCACGCCGACGTCGAGCCCGGCGTTGACGAACAGCGGGACCGGGCCCTCGTCGGTCCGGCGGGTGACGATGGAGCCCAGGCGCGGCTCCCAGTCGGGCACGGCGTCGCGGGTGACCACCACCGGCCGTTCGCCGCCGTCACGCACCTCGCTGAGCAGGCGCGACGTGACACCGGTGCGGGTGGGCCAGGTGACACGTCGCCCGGTGAGCTGGAACCGGGCCAGCGTGCCGGACGTGGCGCGGTCGACGGTGGCGGCGAGCTGGGCGGCGTCGTCGGACGTGCTGATGGCCAGCACGTCGGGTCGGGCGTAGTCCAGGGACCAGGTGGTGACCCGGCGGGAGAGCTCGGTCAGGTCCGTCAGGAAAGTGCGGGCAGCCGCACGCTGGACGGCGGTGACCTGCACGCCTTCCGGCAGTCGGCGGCCCTCGGCGAGGTCGTCGAGCCCGACGAGCAGGGCCGGGTCGAGCACGATGGTGGTGCCCGGGCCCGGGGCCTGCCGAGCCCGGTCGAGTAGGTTGCGCAGCTGGCCCCCGGGCGAGACGCGCTCGGCCAGGTCGGGTGCGTCGAGGTAGGTGCCGTCGGGGCCGATCCGGTCCGGCATGACGAACGGCCACACGAGACCACCCGGCACGCGGGGCGAGGTGTCGTCGATGCGCGGCAGGAACGTGGTGGCCCGCGCGATGGCGTTGGTGTCGCGGGTGCCGTCCTCACCGGTCGCGAGCACCTGCACGCCGACCGGGTAGACGCCCTCGGCGCCGTTGATCCTCAGGTCCTCGTAGGGCACCTGGACGCGGAACGGCCGGGTCGAGCCCGGCTCGAGGGTGCCCACCTCGTCGATCGCGTCGAGCTCCACGACGCGCTGGCCGGTGTAGGTGGCCTCGCTCTCCACGGCGTCGGTGACCTGCTGCCGGGTCGTGAACGGGGCGGGCGCGATCACCAGGTAGGCCTGCGCCTTCGTCCAGCGCTCGTCACCGGAGTTCGTGACGAGTCCGCTCAGGGTCACCGTGGCGCCGTCGCGCAGCTCGGTGGGGCTCACGCCGGTGATGCGGATCGAGACGTCGGGGTCGATGGCGGCCTGGGCGGCCGGCGCGCCGACGAGGACCGCACCCCAGCCGACCACGGCCGCGAGGACGGCGGCGACCCGGCGGTGGAGGGAGCGCGGGCCCGGACGCAGACGTCGGCCCGGGTTCGTCACCCGGCCCATCGTAGTGGCCGCACCTGTGCGCCCCGGGGACGCGGCACGTCGGCAGCGCCGCGCCCACCACGCACCCCGGCACCGGTGCCCGGACACTAGACTCTCCCCCCGTGCCCGACCCTCAGCCGACGACCGACGCCACCGCCGTGCGCGCGGCCGTGGCCGCGGTGCTGGACGAGCACCCCGTGCTCGCCGACCTGGGTGCGCTGTTCGAGGCCGCCGGGCACGAGCTCGCCCTCGTCGGCGGCCCCGTCCGCGACGCCCTGCTCGGCCGCGCGGTCAACGACCTGGACCTGACCACCTCGGCGCGCCCCGACGACGTGGAGCGCATCGTGGCCGGCTGGGCCGACGCCGTGTGGGACGTCGGCCGCGAGTTCGGGACGCTCGGCCTGCGCAAGGGTGGCGACCAGATCGAGATCACGACGTACCGGGCTGACGCCTACGACGTGTCGTCGCGCAAGCCGCAGGTGGCCTTCGGGGACCGGCTCGAGGGGGACCTGTCGCGCCGCGACTTCACGGTCAACGCGCTCGCCGTGCGGCTCCCGTCGGCGGAGTTCGTCGACGAGTTCGGGGGCCTCGCCGACCTCGCGGCCGGGCTGCTGCGCACGCCCGTGACCCCGGAGCAGTCCTTCAGCGACGACCCGCTGCGGATGATGCGCGCGGCCAGGTTCGCCTCGCAGCTGGGCTTCGGGGCCGACGACGCGACGGTGTCGGCCATGACCGCGATGGCCGACCGGATCGAGATCGTGTCGGCCGAGCGGGTGCGCGACGAGCTCGTGAAGCTGGTGTGCGGAGGCGACCCGGTGGCGGGGCTCCGCCTCCTCGTCGACACCGGTCTGGCCGAGCACGTGCTGCCCGAGCTGCCGGCGTTGCGGCTGACCGCCGACGAGCACCACCGTCACAAGGACGTCTACGAGCACTCGCTCACCGTGCTGGAGCAGGCGATCGAGCTGGAGCACCGGCTCGACCACCGGCCCGACTTCGTGGTCCGGTTCGCCGCGCTCGTGCACGACATCGGCAAGCCCCGCACCCGACGCTTCGTCGACGACGGCACGGTGACGTTCCACCACCACGACGTGGTGGGCGCCAAGATGACGCGCAAGCGGATGAAGGCGCTCCGCTTCAGCAACGACCAGATCGACCAGGTCAGCCTGCTCGTGGAGCTGCACCTGCGCTTCCACGGGTACGGCTCGGGGGAGTGGACCGACGCGGCCGTCCGTCGCTACGTGCGCGACGCGGGCGACCAGCTGGAGCGGCTGCACATCCTCACCCGCGCCGACTGCACCACCCGCAACCGGCGCAAGGCGCAGCGTCTGCAGCGCACCTACGACGACCTGGAGCGCCGCATCGAGGTCCTGGCCGCCCAGGAGGAGCTCGACGCGATCCGCCCCGACCTCGACGGCAACCAGATCATGGAGATCCTCGGCATCGGTCCCGGTCGCGAGATCGGCGAGGCGTACCGGTTCCTGCTCGACCTGCGGATGGACCGCGGACCGCTCGGTGAGGACCTGGCTGCCGAGGCGCTGCGCGCGTGGTGGTCGGCGCGCGGCTGAGAGGCCTGCTCGTCCGCTCCTCGCGTCTCGCCGGCGGCTGACGTCGCACGGACCTGCGGCTGCGTCGACGCGGCTCGACGTGGGGGCGTTCCCCGAAAGGCCTCGACGGGGCGGTGGCGCCCGGGGCGGCCGAGCCCTCCGGCTGCCCCCATCGGTGGATCGTCAACATCTGGCGGGGTCCTGCGGTTGCTGAGCCACCGATGCCCCCCGAGCGGTGACTGCTCCACTCGTCGCCCCACCGAGCGGTGACCTCTCCACCTTCTCAGCGCTGAGAAGGTGGGGAACGCACCGCCCGGGTGGGCGGGCGACGGCCCCACCCCACCGAGGAGCCGCGCCGGCGCAGCCCCACCCCACCCGAGGAGCCACACCGCCGCCCCACCCCCGCGGCAGCGGACCCCCACCCGGACGCGGAACCACCGCAGCACGGCCCGTACCCCCGCCGACCACCTACCCTTTCCCCATGACTGCAGTGAGAGTTCTCTGATGGCCGGCGGACTCGTCGCGCTCCTCGACGACGTGGCGGCCCTGGCGCGGCTGGCTGCCGCGTCCATCGACGACGTCGGTGCTGCGGCGGGACGCGCCAGCGCGAAGGCGGCCGGCGTGGTCGTCGACGACACCGCCGTCACCCCGCGCTACGTGCACGGGCTCGACCCGAAGCGCGAGCTGGCGGTCATCGGCCGCATCGCGAAGGGGTCGCTGCGCAACAAGCTGCTCGTCATCCTCCCCGCCGCCCTGCTGCTCAGCCAGTTCGCGCCGTGGCTGCTCACGCCGATCCTCATGCTGGGCGGCACGTACCTGTGCTTCGAGGGCGCCGAGAAGCTCTGGGAGAAGGTCTCGGGCCACCACCCGCCCGAGGAGCCGTCGTCGTCGCAGGGCGAGGACCAGGAGGCCACGGTGGTCTCCAACGCCGTGCGCACCGACTTCATCCTGTCGGCGGAGATCATGGTGATCGCGCTCAACGAGGTCGCCGAGGAGGCGTTCGTCTCCCGCGCCGTCATCCTGGTCGTGGTGGCCATCGGCATCACGGCGCTCGTCTACGGCGTGGTCGCGCTCATCGTGAAGATGGACGACGTCGGCCTCGCCCTCACCGAGCGCACGTCGAGCGTGGCGCAGAAGGTCGGCCGCGGTCTGGTCAAGGCCATGCCCAAGGTCCTCGCCACGCTCGCCACGGTGGGCGTCGTCGCCATGCTCTGGGTCGGCGGCCACATCCTGCTCGTCGGCACCGACGACCTCGGTTGGCACGCCCTCTACGACCTCGTGCACCACGCCGAGGAGGCCGTGCACGACGCCGTCTCCGGCGGCCTCGGTTCCGTGCTGGCGTGGCTCACCAACACCTTCTTCTCCGCAGTCATCGGGCTCGTCGTCGGTGCCGTGGTCGTGGCGGTGCTGCACCTCGTCCCGCGTCGGCGCGGCGCGGCCGCCCACTGACGCGAGCGTCACGTCTCGGCCCGACGGCCGTGGTCACGTGCGGCGTTCCCGACCGCTAGGGTCCCGAGTGGGAAGAACACTCAACAATCGGGAGACACCATGACCATCCGTCGCGCGGGCATCGCCGCCGTCGCCACCATCGCGCTGCTGGGCCTGAGCGCCTGCGGCTCCGACGAGCCCGAGAGCGAGCCGACGTCGGCCGCCTCCGAACCGAGCGAGGAGGCCACGGAGGACGCCCCGGCGGCCACCGAGGGCTCACCGGCCTGGGCCAAGCCGTTCACGACCCCGGGCGAGAAGATCGCCACCGTCGAGGCGGGCGACGTGACCGTCGACGTCTACCAGGTGGGCACCGCCAAGGCCACCAAGACCGGCAACTTCGTCGACCCGGAGAAGAACGAGCCGATCATCGACGAGGGCGACGAGATCGTCTTCGTCAACTACGTGGTGACGAACAACGGCGATCCGATCGACCTGGGCTCCTCGCTGGTCGACGTCGAGTCGCGCTACGTCGACTGGCCGTACCTGCAGGGCATGGACGGCATCACCGACAGCGCGCTCTACGAGGAGCAGGACGTGCAGACGCTGGGCGTCTCCGAGATCGCCGATCCCGCCGTGTACACGCTCGGCAAGGGCGAGACCTTCGCCTACGGCGAGAACTTCCGGTACGAGAAGGGCACCGAGCTCGAGGTCGAGGTGCGCTACACGCCCGTCGACGCCCAGGGCGAGCTGCTGCACGACGACCGCGTCGAGGGTGAGGGCAAGGGCACCATCTCCTGATCCCTCCACCCACCATCGGAATCCCCCGCTCACCTCGGAGGGCCTCCGAGGGTGAGTGGGAGAGAACCGTGGTGAGCTCGCGATTCCCATCAGGTGATGGGAATCGCGAGGCCGCTGGGAACGACGAAGGGGCCCGGACCGCCATGGTCCGGGCCCCTTCGCGTCAGGTCACTGCAGGCTGAAGCACGGCTTGGAGAAGTCGTACGCCTCCGCCGTGGGGCCCGTGGTGAGGTCCTGCTCGAGCGACACGCCCGTGGGGGCGTCCTTGTCGACCTTGCTGATGACGCTCGATCGGAACGCCGACTCCGCGGGCTCGCCGGTGTTCTTGCCGGCCTCGTTGGGCAGCATGCCCTCGTAGTCGACCTCCTCGAGCGACTTCGCGGCCTCGACGAGGCTCTCGCGGGTGATGCCGCCGTCCTCGTCGGCCTGCTTCAGGGCTGCGAGGAGCGGGTAGCTCCAGGCCCAGCCTGCCGTGTAGCCGTCGCTCGGCGTCACGTCGCCCAGGGCCTCGCGCATGGCCTCGTGGCCCGGGGTGTCGGTGCCGAACGGACCCCACGGGCCCGCCTGGAAGTACAGCGCCTCGATGGCCGGAGCGGCTGCGGACTGCAGCAGCGCCGGGTTCCAGGTGGGGCTGGAGCCGACGACGGTCCCGTCGAAGCCCTCGGCCGCAGCGCCGCCGACGATCGCGGCCATCTCGGCCGGACCGGTCGAGATCACCAGGAGGTCGGGATCCTCACGGAGCACCGACGCGACCGTCTCGGCCTGCTGGTCCTGGCCGGGCGGTGCCTTGATCTCGACGTACTCGAGGTCGTTGGCCTCGGCCGCGGCCTTGACGCCGGCCGCGGCGTCTCCGCCGTAGTCGTTGTCGTAGCCGACGGCGGCGATCTTGCCCGCGACGTCGCGGTTCTCGACGGCCCAGTCGACGCCGTTCATGGCCTCGAAGCAGTAGTTGGCGCCGCTCTCCAGGATCTGGTCCTCGAACTCCCAGGCCGAGTTCCACGAGGCCGGCACGCCGATCACGTCGTCGGCCTTCATGTCCTCCAGGATCGCGAGGGTCTGCGACGAGCCGAGCGTCTGGCCCAGCGCCAGGATGTCCTTGCGGATCTCCTGGTACTTGCGGTTGTGGATCTCGGGGTTGTACTCGGCGTCCTGGACGTACTTCGTCACGTCCACGTCGTAGCCACCGACGCCGCCGTCCTCGTTGACCTTCTGCCAGAACGCCTTCTGCGCGTCCGTGATGGGCACGGCGAGCGGGGCGAACGGGCCCTTGGTGAGGTCGGAGATCACGCCCAGGTAGATGCAGCCGTTGTCGTCGTTCACGGCCTGCGGGCAGGCCTCGTCGGTGATGCCGTCGGCGGCGGAGTCGCTGCCGCCGGAGCTGCGGCAACCGGTGAGCACGAGTGCCGCCACCGCGGCACCGACGCCGGCGCGCAGCAGGTGTCGAGAGATTCTCATGACGTTCCTTTCGAGGGTGGCGAGGCGCGTCGTGCGTCCTCGTTCGGGGGATTCCCGCAGGTGCGGGGGACCGACGTCAGTAGGAGAAGGGCCACCCCTTCCAGTAGTTCCGCACCCGCATCCAGATGCCGAAGAGGCCGCGGGGCTCGAACACGAGGAAGAAGACGATGAGGGCGCCGTAGATGATCGCCTCGAGCTGGAAGACGGTCAGCAGGCCGCCGCCGACGGCGCTCGTGCTGATCAGCGGCACGTAGTGGGCGATCTCGGTGGAGATCCGCGGCAGCAGCGCGATGAACATCGCGCCCATGATCGAGCCGCTGATCGTCGCCACGCCGCCGATGAGGATCATCGCGAGGTACTGGATGCTCAGCAGCAGGCTGAAGGCGCCGGGCTCGAAGACGCCGACCACGGCGAAGTAGAGGGCGCCCGTGACGCCGGCGAAGAACGAGCTCATCGCGAACGCCATGACCTTGTACTTCGTGAGCGCCACCCCGATGACGGCCGCGGCGACGTCGCGGTCGCGGATGGCACCGAACGCGCGACCCACGCCCGAGCGGGCGATGTTGCGGCCGATGATCGCGAACACGATGAGGAACACGAGCCCGAGGAAGAACTGCTTCTGCTCGCGCGACATCTCCATGCCGAGCAGCGGCCCGGCCTGGGCGAAGTCGATGCCGAACAGCTCCAGCTCGGCGCCACGTCGGCCCACGCCGGCGCCGCCGGTGATGTCGCGGGCGTTGCGGAACACGTGGTCGCCGATGAAGACGATCCCGAGGGTCACGATGGCCAGGTAGAGGCCGCGCAGCCGCACCGCGATGGGCCCGACGACCAGGCCGGCCACGGCGGCGACGACGCCGGCGGCCGGCAGCCAGATCCACATCGGCAGCCCGTAGCCGAGCACCGGTCCGTCGGGGTTCCCGCCCAGCACGGCACCCGTGTAGGCGCCGAGGCCGATGAAGAACGCGTGCCCGAGCGAGACCTGTCCGGCGTACCCGGTGACGAGGTTCAGCCCGATGGCGCCGACCGCGGAGATCATGCCGAGCGCCAGCACCTGCAGCAGGTCGTCGGCGACCAGGAACGGCAGCAGGAACGAGAGCACCAGGATGACGACGAGCGAGCGTCGCTTGCCGGGCGTGTTGACGAGCGCGATGTCCTGCGCGTAGTCGGTGCGCGCGAGCGGACGGCTGCGCAGGCCGCCGCGTCGGAACGGGGAGGTGATGCTCATACCCGCTCCACCTCCTTGGTGCCGTAGAGCCCGTACGGTCTGACCAGCAGCACCACGAACATGAGGGCGTAGGGGACGACGAGGGCGAAGTTGGTGCCCAGCCACGGTGCGTACTCGGGCTGGTAGGTGGCGGTGATCGCCTCGACGATCCCGACCGCGAGCCCACCGATCACGGCCCCCTGCACGCTGTCGAGGCCGCCGATGATGATCGCCGGCAGCGCCTTGAGCGCGATCGTCCAGCTGGTCTGCTCGATGCCCGCCGCGCCGGCGGCCACGAAGGTCCCGGCGATGGCGGCGAGGCCACCGGCGATGCCCCAGGCGATCGCGAAGATCGTGCCCACGCGGATGCCCTGCGCGAGGGCCGTCTCCTGGTCGATCGCCGTGGCCCGCATGGCCAGCCCGGTGCGGGTGGCGCGGAAGAAGACGACGAGGCCCACGACGCACAGCGCCGTGACCGCGATCAGCCCGATCCGCTGGTAGGAGATCGACAGCCCGAGCAGCTCCAGCCGCTCGCTGCCGCTGGGGTAGGTGACGATCTTGGGCTGCGCGCCGATGTAGCGGTTGGCCACGATGCGCAGCACGATGTCGATGCCGATCGTGATGATCGCCAGCGTGAAGACCGGCTTGCCCACCATGGGGCGCAGGGCCACGCGCTCGACCAGCATGCCGACGAGCGCGCCGCAGACGATGCCGAGGAGCATGCCGATCCAGAACGGCAGGCCGAACTCGACCGTGAAGTGGTAGGTGAACAGACCACCGATGATCATCAGCGCCGGCTGGGCGAAGCTGATGACCTTCGTGGCCTTGTAGATCATGACGTAGCCCAGCGCCAGGAGGGCGTAGATCGCACCTTGGCCCACACCGTTCAGCACGGCCTGCAGGAACTCGGTCATGCGCGGCTCCGGTCGGTTGCGTACAGCTGGTCGATGAGGTCCTCGAACTGGGCGGTCACGGCCGAGCGGCGCACCTTCTGCGTGGCCGTCAGCTCGCCGTCGTCGTGGTCGAGCTCCTTCGGCAGCAGCGCGAAGGCCTTGATCGTCTCGACGCTGGCGAACTTGGTGTTGGTCTCGTCGACGACCTTCTGCACGAGGGCCCGGACCTCCGGCTTCTGGCTGAGGTCGCGGTACGTGGTGAACGGCATCTTCTGGCGCTGCGCCCAGTCGCCCACGGTGTCGAGCTCGATGCCGATGAGGGCGGTCAGGTACTTGCGCCGGTCGCCGATGACGATGGCCTCCTTGACGTACGGCGACGCCTTGAGGCTGTTCTCGATCTCGCTCGGGGCGATGTTCTTGCCGCCCGCGGTGATGATGATGTCCTTCAGCCGGTCGGTGATGCGCACGTAGGTGCCGTCGACCCACTCGCCGACGTCGCCCGTGTGCAGCCAGCCGTCGGCGTCGACCGTGGAGGCCGTGGCCTCGGGGTTGTTCCAGTACCCGGCGAAGGTGCCCTCGTGCCGCGTGAGGATCTCGCCGGTCTCGTCGTCGATGCGCAGCTCGATGCCGTCCTGCGGCTCGCCGACGGTGCCGAGCAGGACCCGGCCGCGGCGGTTGGCGGTGGCGATCGCACTGTTCTCGGTCATGCCGTACACCTCGTGCATCGGCAGGCCGAGGCCCATGAAGAACTCGAGCACCTCAGGGGCGATGGGCGCGGCGCCGGACGCGGCGTACCGCACCTTCGACAGCCCGAGCCGCTCGCGCAGCGCGCGGTAGAGGAAGACCCAGCCGACGGCGTAGGCCGCGCGGGTGGCCAGGGTGTGCCGGCCGCGATTGGCCACGAGGGTGCGACCGATCCAGCGCGAGACCCTCATCCAGAGCGCGAAGTTGGCGCGCTTGAGCCGCGATGCGCCCGACATCCGGATCTGCACGCCGGCCACCAGCTTCTCCCAGATGCGGGGGACGCCGAACAGCAAGGTCGGCTGGATCTCGCGCAGGGCCACCTGCACCGTGTCGATCGACTCGGCGAAGTTCATCTGCACGCCCGACGCGGCGCTCGTCCACACCGTGAACAGGCGCTCCGCCACGTGGCACAGGGGCAGGTACGAGACGGCGAGGTCCTTCTCGTTCGCGGCGGGGTCGATGAGCGCGTCGGTGCGCAGCCGCTCCACGACCCAGGCGATGTTGCCGGTCGAGAGCATGGCGCCCTTCGGCGGACCCGTGGTGCCCGACGTGTAGACGAGGGTGGCGAGGTCGTCGGGCTGTGCGGCGTCGACGAGCGACTCGACCGCGCCCGGGTGCTCCTGCGCGTGCGCACGCCCCGCGGCCATGAAGTCGTCCCACGAGACGAGTCGTCGGTCGTCGTAGCGGCCCCGGATGCCGCGCGGGTCGAGGTAGACGATCGTCCGCAGCTCGGGCAGGTCCTCGATCACCTCGAGCGCCTTGTCGAGCTGCTCCTGGTCCTCGGCGATGAGCAGCGACGAGCCGGAGTCGCGCAGCACGTGCAGCACCTCGGGCGCCGGGTTCGTCGTGTACAGGCCCACCGTGGCCGCGCGGACCGCGGTGATGCCGACGTCGCAGAACAACCACTCGGGCCGGTTCTCGCTGTGCACGGCCACGCGCTCGCCGACCTGCACGCCGGCGGCGAGGAGGGCGTGTCCCACGAGAACCGACTGCTCCCAGTAGTCGGCCCAGGTGATCTCCTCCCAGAGGCCGAGGTTCTTCTCTCGCATCGCGACGGCGTCGGGGCTGGTGACGGAGCGTTCGCGCACGGCCTGCGCCAGCGTCGGGCGGCTCATCGCTGCTCTCCTGTGCTCGGGTCGGTGCTGGCCTCGGACGGGGCGTCGTCGGACAGGGGGGTGTCGTCGCCGACGCCCAGGTACGCGGCGATCACGCCCGGGTGGTCCTGCACCTCGGCGGGCGTGCCCGTGGTGATCGGCTTGCCGAAGTCCATGGCCATCACCCGGTCGGCCAGGTCCATGACCAGGCCCATGTCGTGCTCGACGAGGATCATGGCGATGCCGAGCTCGCCCGCGACGTCGAGGATGAACCGGGCCATGTCCTCGGTCTCCTCGCCGTTCATGCCGGCGACCGGCTCGTCCAGCAGCAGGAGCTTGGGGTCCATGGCCAGGGCGCGGCCGAGCTCGATGCGCTTCTGCACGCCGTACGGCAGCATCCCGACGGGCAGCTGGCGGTAGGCCTCGATCTCGAGGAAGTCGATGATCTCCTCGACCTCGCGGCGGTTGCGCACCTCGGCCTTGCGGGCGCGGCCGAGCCAGGCGAGCGCCGACGGCCAGCCGTAGCCGAGCGCGTGGTGGCGCCCGAGCATGAGGTTGTCGACGACGTCGAGGTTGGCGAACAGCTCGATGTTCTGGAACGTGCGCGCCATGCCCATCGCGGCGATCGCGTGCGGCTTGGAGCCGAGGATCTCCTGCCCGAGGAACGTGACCGATCCCTTCTGGGGCCGGTACACGCCCGAGAGCACGTTGAAGATCGACGTCTTGCCGGCGCCGTTGGGGCCGATCACGGCGAACAGCTCGCCGTGGTGCACGTCGAGGTCGACGCCCTGCAGCGCCTTGACCCCGGCGAACGCCAGCTCGACGCCGCGCAGGCTGACGACCGGCTCGGCCGTGGCGCCGGCGTCGGGGCGGGGCGTGGGTTCGGTGAGCGAGTGGGTCACGAGAGCCACCTCTTGCGTCGCTTGTAGTGCTTGACCTCGCGGTAGGAGGTCGCGAGCTCTCCACGCCCCAGGTAGAAGTCGCGGATGTCGTCGTCGGCGAGCAGCTCGGCGGCCGGCTTGTCCATGACGACCTTGCCGTGCTCGAGCACGTACCCGTGGCTCGCGATCGACAGTGCCATGGTGGCGTTCTGCTCCACGAGCAGCACGGTCGTGCCGCGTCGGTTGATCTCGACCACGATGTCCTTGATCTGCTGGACGATGCGCGGCGCGAGGCCCAGGCTCGGCTCGTCGAGGAGCAGGTAGTCGGGCTTGGCCACGAGTGCACGGCCCATGGCCAGCATCTGCTGCTCGCCACCGGACAGGTAGCCGGCGATGTTGCGTCGGCGTTCGCGCAGCACCGGGAACAGCTCGTAGACCTCCTCGACGGCGTCGTTCAGGCTGCCCTTGCGGGTGTGACCGCCGACCTTGAGGTTCTCCTCGACGCTGAACTCCGAGAAGACCCGGCGTCCCTCGAGGACCTGCCCGAGGCCCGCCGCCACGATCTTCGGCGCGGTGAGCGTGTGCAGGGGGACGTCGTCGAGCGTGACCTGGCCCTTGGTGATGGCGCCGTCGTGCACGTCGAGCAGCCCGGACAGTGCGCGCAGGAGCGTCGTCTTGCCGGCGCCGTTGGCTCCGAGCAGGGCGACGATGCTGCCGCGAGGCACCTGCAGGCTCACGCCACGCAGCACGAGGACGACGTCGTTGTAGACGACTTCCAGGTTCTTGACCGCCAGCACAGGGTCCCTCTCGTCGGCTGCGGGGTTGCGGCGAACCTAGGCCATGACGTGGGTCACAAGCAATATGCACCTGGTGTGAATGTTCACTCGGGGTGCATGATGGTTGCGTGAGTCGACCAGAGGCGTCGCCGCTCCCGGAGCGGGAGCAGCGGGACGGACGGGTGGCGCGCGGCAACCGGACCCGTCGGGCCATCGTCGAGGCGCACGCGGAGCTGATCCGGGGAGGCGACCTGCTGCCCACCGCGGCCCAGGTGGCGGAGCGCGCCGGTGTCTCGGTGCGCACGTTGTGGGGTTCCTTCGGCGACATGGAGGGGCTGCTGCAGGCCACGACCGGCTACTGGTTCGAGCAGGACTCGGCCCTGCGCGGCGAGGTCGACCCGTCGGCCCCGCTGCCCGAGCGCATCGAGCGCTTCTGCGCCGAGCGGGCACGTCGGCTCGAGAACATCTCGCCCGCGGCGCGCGCAGCCCAGCTGAAGGAGCCGTTCTCGCCGACGCTGCGCTCGAGCCGGCTCGGTCACGTGGAACGGGTGGTGCACGACATCGAGCAGGCCTTCGCCGGTGAGCTCGACGCGGCGGCGGACCGCGCGGCGCTCCTCGACGCCCTGGTCGGGTCGACGTCGTGGAACGCCTGGTCCCTCCTGCGCGACGACCTCGACCGCTCCGTCGCCGCCGCCCACGCCGCCATGCTCCACACCGTCCGCGCCCTCCTCTCCCCCCCCTGACGCCCCCCGCCTCGACTCGTCAGAGGTAGGTGACGCGCGGAATCGACTCGTCAGAGGTAGGTGGCCCGCGGAATCGACTCGTCAGAGGTAGATGGCCCGCGAATACCGCGGTCGTATCCGCGGGAGGCCTACCTCGGGGCGTCGAGATAGTGCGGGCCACCTACCGCTCGACGGGTCGCGACGCAGCATGCTTCGAAGTGCCGACGGTGGCCGGACCAGCCGTGAAGAGTGGCGCATAACGCCCTGTTGGATCCGGCGCGCCCAGGCCGAAGCGCGGAAGTGTGAGGGGAACCGGTTCGGTCAACCCCTGGAAGCCGGGCCCGAAGTTCGGTGGCGGCCCGGCGTAGCCGTTCGCGACGAGGCGTCGGTAGACCGCTAGCACCGCCGATGTGGGGCTGTGCTCCGCGGTCACCTGGACGTAGTCGAGATCGATCCGCCTGAAGATCCGGTACCGGTCGAGATCCTTGAGGTACTGCGACCGATCGCTCTGATGATGTCCGCCCTCGTACTCGGCCGCGAGACGGAAGAGGCGCCACAACCAGTCCGCGAGAGCGACCGCGCGACCGTCGACGAGGACGGGAGCGTTCACCTCGGGGGCCGGGAGTCCCGCGGCCCAGAAGTGCACGCGCGTCTTGGACTCGGGGATCGAACGCGACCTCGCGTCGAGCAGGCGCGAGACCTGCCGTGCTTCCCACGCGCCCGCTCTCCAGTCGTCCCTCTCACAGAATCGATGGAGCGACCGGATGGTCATGTGCTCCTGGGCGAGGAGCCAGTCGCCGGCCGCCACCGCCTCCGGCAGGGAGAACCATCGGCAGATCTCCGCGAACACCGCCTCGGGGCAGACGGTCCTGTCCTCGTTGTCAGGCAGGCACTCGGTGCGGTGGAAGACGATGTCGTCGACGTCGCGGTGGAGGTCGCGCGGCACGACCATCTGGATCGGGAGATGGGGACCGAGGTCGAGGCCGAGCCGCTGGAGGCCGGTGGCGCCGGTGAACATCGCGTCGTCGGGAGCGTGCAGCAACGCCGCGCGCCACCAGCAGGCCTCCGTCATGACGTGACCGGTGTGGACCCAGACCCGGGGGTAGAGCCGCCTGTAGCTCGCTCCGCGTAGTCGGTGATGGCTCACACCAGCCCTCTCGGCGTCGTCGATGTGGAAGGGGCCGCGACGAAGCTCGGCGGGGATGACGGGAGTACGAGGCACGTCCCTAGTCCAGCGGCGGGCGGCGCGGTGTGGGAGTGACTGCCAAGGGGGTGTGGAAGGAAGGCCCGTACTGGCCCCTTCGTCCACAGCCGCGGGTCGCGTCAGTTCTCGGCTCCCGCGTCTCGGCGGCAGGTGCACCGCGCTTCCTCGGTGGGCGGGGGTAGGTGCCCCGCGGATATCCACCCGGTATACGCGGAAGGGCTACCGCTCGGGGCGATTCCGCGGGCCACCTACCTCTGACGAGTGAAGGCGGCGGGGAGGGGGGTGGGGCGGTACGAGTCAGGGGGAGGGGGCGGGAGGGGCCCGGATAGGCTGACGGGGTGATCGACGCCAGGCTGTTGCGAGACGACCCCGAGGCCATCCGAGAGGCGCAGCGACGCCGTGGGGAGGACCCGTCGGTCGTCGACGCGCTGGTCGAGGCCGACGAGCGCCGACGCTCCACGATCGCCGCGTTCGAGGCGTTGCGCAGCGAGCAGAAGTCGATGGGCAAGCAGGTCGCGCAGGCCCAGGGCGACGAGAAGCAGCAGCTGCTCACGCGCACCAAGGAGCTGAGCGCCCAGGTCAAGGCCGCCGACGCCGAGCAGACCGCGGCCGGCGAGGCCTTCACCGCACTGCTCAAGGCCCTGCCCAACCCTGCGCCCGACGCCCCGCCCGGCGGCGAGGACGACTTCGTGCTCCTCGAGGAGGTCGGCACGCCCCGCGACTTCGCGGCCGAGGGCTTCGAGCCGAAGGACCACCTCGAGCTCGGCCTGCTGCTCGGCGCCATCGACGTCGAGCGCGGCGCGAAGGTCAGCGGTTCACGCTTCTACTTCCTCACCGGCGTCGGCGCGCAGCTGGAGCTGGCGCTCACCCAGCTGGCCATGCAGAAGGCCGCCGCGTGGGGCTTCACGCCGATGATCCCGCCGGCGCTCGTCAAGCCGCGCGCCATGGAGGGCACGGGCTTCCTCGGCCAGGCCGCGGCCGACGTCTACCACCTCGAGAAGGACGACCTGTACCTCGTGGGCACGTCGGAGGTGCCGCTCGCGGCGTACCACTCCGACGAGATCCTCGACGGCCCGAAGAAGTACGTCGCGTTCAGCCCGTGCTTCCGTCGCGAGGCCGGCTCGCACGGCAAGGACACCCGCGGCATCGTGCGCGTGCACTGGTTCGACAAGGTCGAGATGTTCGTCTGCACGTCGCTGGAGGAGTCCTACGCCCAGCACGAGCAGATCCTCGGCTTCGAGAAGGAGTGGCTCGACCTGCTCGAGCTTCCGTACCGGGTCATCGACGTCGCCGCGGGCGACCTCGGCCTCTCCGCAGTGCGCAAGTTCGACTGCGAGGCGTGGATCCCCACCCAGGGCAAGTACCGCGAGGTCAGCTCCGCGTCGAACTGCACCCAGTTCCAGGCCCGCCGCCTCGACATCCGCAACCGGCTCGACGACGGCGGCACCGAACCCACCGCCACGCTGAACGGCACGCTGTGCGCCATGCCGCGCATCATCGTCGCCCTGCTCGAGAACGGCCAGCAGGCCGACGGGTCGGTCCGCCTGCCCGCAGCCCTGCACCCATTCCTCGGCGAGGTACTGGAGCCGGTCGCGAAGGCGGGCGCATGACCTGGCGGCCGAAGCTCGTCGCGCTCGACGTCGACGGCACCCTGGTCGACTGGGAGAACCGGATGACCGACGTGGTCCGCGACGCCGTGCACGCCCTGAAGGACACCGGCGTGCACGTGGTCATCTCCACCGGTCGTGCCATCCCCGGGGTGATCGACGCCGCCGAGAACCTGCGGCTCGACGACGGCATCGCGGTGGCCAGCAACGGCGCCGTGGTGCACACCTACAGCCCGGTCGACGTGATCCACACGGTCACGTTCGATGCCAGCGAGGCGGTCCGCCGGGTGCTCGAGCACGTGCCCGACGCGCTCGTGGCGGTCGAGGAGGTCGGCACGGGCTACCGGATCAGCGCGCCCTTCCCGGAGTGGGAGATCAGCGGCGACGTGAAGATCCAGGACGTCGACGAGCTGGTGGCCGAGCCGGTCACGCGGGTCATCATCCGCGCACCGGAGCACGACGTCGAGGAGTTCGGCGCGCTCGTGCACGGGCTGGGCCTCAACGAGGTGAACTACAACATCGGCTACACGGCCTGGCTCGACATCGCCCCCGAGGGCGTCTCGAAGGCTTCCGGCCTGGAGGTCGTGTGCGCGCGGCTGGGGGTCGACCAGGCCGACGTGCTGGCCGTGGGCGACGGCATGAACGACTACGACATGCTCCGCTGGGCTGGTCGGGGTGTGGCCATGGGCCAGGGCTCGGACGAGCTCAAGGCCGTGGCCGACGACGTCACGGGCAGCGTGGTCGACGACGGTCTCGCCGACGAGCTGCGTCGCTGGCTCTGACCGGCGGTGCGGCGGGCGGCAGGTCTCGCACCTCACCAGCGTCGGATTCGGTGCGTCACCTACCTCTGACGGCCGGATCAGGTGCGTCACCTACCTCTGACGGCCGGATCAGGTGCGTCACCTACCTCTGAGGAGGAGAGGCGGGTCAGGCGAGCTGGCTGGACTCCAGGGAGTCGAAGGCGTCGAGGACCTCGTCGACCGACGGGATGCGTCGGGGCAGGTCGGCCACGGCGGCCAGCGCCGACGCCTGCTCGGCGGCCTCGGCCCGGGCGCGCCGCAGATGGCGCTTGATGGTCGACGTGGAGCAGCCGAGCCGCTCGGCGAGCTGCTGGCAGGTGTCCTTCGGGTGCGCGGTGCGCGCCGCCAGGACGGCCTCGTGGCTCACGGGACCGGCGCCGAGCCGGGCCGGCCCGTACGATCCGGACTGGTTGGCGTCGACGACGATGCCGAGGCTGTCGCGGATGCTCGCGCGGTCGGCCTCGGTCGTGCAGGCCACGAAGCCCGAGACGTCGACCTCGACGACCGCCCGGTAGAGGCAGTCGACGAGCATGGGGCATCCCGCGCAACGGCGGTGGGCCTGCGCAAGGATCTCCCCCAGGCCGACGCGCGATGCGGCGTCGAGCTCGTGGGCTCCTGCGTACAGGCGTTCGTCGCGGAACACCGGCTCACGCGTGCACGGAGGTGCAGCGATGTCGGTCACGATGGTCATGGGTCCCTCTCCCGGTCGCATCCTTTCGCGTCACACTAGAGGTACATCCCGCCCGCAGGACCGTTTTGCGCCGACTCAGTACTTTGGTCACTTTCTGGACCGTTTGACGGCGGCAGGGCGAGCCTCATGTTCTGGAACTGCGCCTGTGCCTGCACCTGCTGGGCGTACAGCGCGGCCTGGATGCCGTGGAACAGACCCTCGAGCCAGCCCACGAGCTGGGCCTGGGCGATGCGCAGCTCGGCGTCGGACGGCGACTCGTCCTCGAACGGCAGGCTCAGGCGCTGCAGCTCGGCCACCAGCTCGGGGGCGAGACCGTCCTCGAGCTCCTTGACGGACTGGCGGTGGATCTCGCGCAGCCGGGTGCGGCTGGCGTCGTCGAGCGGCGCGGCCTTCACCTCGTCCAGGAGCTGGCGGATCATGCCGCCGATGCGCATGACCTTGGCCGGCTGCTCCACGAGGTCACCCAGCGGTGTCCCGCGCTGGGCCGTCTCCGGGGTCGCGGCGCCGGGGGCCTCGACGGGGGTGCCGTCGGGGCCGATGACCTGCGGCGACGGCGTCGACAGCTGCGTCGACCGGTGGGGCTCGGACTCAGGTTGGCTCATGCGTCCAGCCTATGAGAGACCGCCCACACCGGCCCGTCACGGTTTGAAACCGGCTCGCGGGCCTGGTTCAGTCGTGCGGATGAGCACCACGAGCGAGGTCAGGAACGGGTCGACGTCGGCCCCCGCGCGACGCCGCGACCCGCGGCTCGACGTGCTCAAGGGCGTGCTCATCGGCGGGGTGGTCCTGGGCCACTTCCTCGAGACGTCCGGCGGACAGGCACCCGACGGCCTGTACTCGGGCTGGTCGAGCGAGCCGCAGCGCGCCGTCCTCACCGCCCTCTACATCGTCCACATGCCCTTGTTCGTGCTGCTGGCCGGCGTCACCGCCAGCACCCGACGTCGCGCCCACCGCATCGCGCAGATGGTGGGGCTGTACCTCGTGCTCCAGGTCGCGCTCCTGACCCTGCGGGGCGCGGACGTCACCCCCGAGACGCTCGTGCACCCGGTGTACGGCATGTGGTTCCTCCTGGCGATGGCGTGGTGGCTGGCCGTCCTGCCGCTCGTGAGGCGTCTCGGCCGGGCGGCGCTGCCGGTCGCCACGCTCGTCTCCCTCGTGGCGGTCACGGCACCCGTGGCCGACACCGACGTCGTGGCCTGGGCGCGCGCGGCCTGCTACCTGCCGTTCTTCGTCGCGGGCCACCTCTACGGCCCGGCGCTGCTCCGCCGGACCGCCGACGTGGGCAGCGCGCTCGTCGGACCCGCCGTGCTGGTGCTCGGCGGAGTCACGAGCGCCGTTCTGGTCTGGGGCGTCGACCCTCGCTGGTACCGCGGGGCCGACACGGCCGGCTCCATGCACGACTCGCCGACCGTCGCCCTCGCTGTGCGTGTCGTCTGCTTCGCGGCCGCGGTCGTGTGCTCCCTCGCCCTGCTCGCGCTCGTCCCACGGCGTCAGCGGGTGGCCGAGGTGCTCGGACGCCGCAGCCTCGCGATCTACGCGCTGCACGTGCCGTTCGTCTTCGCGGCGCAGTGGTGGTTCGAGGGCCGCGGCATCGACGCATGGCCGGCGTCGGCGATCGCGGTGCTCATGACGGTCGCGTCGCTCGCGCTGCTCGCGCACCCGGCGTTCGACACCGTGCTGCGTCGGGTGGGCGAGCGCATGGCCGACGTCATCATCTCGACGGTGCGGTCGTCGGCCGGGGCGTCCCGCACCACGGCGCTGCAGGGTCCGGCCGACGACGCCGACCTGCGCCACCACCCGCACCGCCAGCCCTCGGGCCCGCAGCAGCTGATCCTCTGACGGCTCAGAGGGTCAGCAGCACCTTGCCGGTGTGGCTGGAGTCCTCGAGCACCTGGTGGGCGTCGCGCACCTGGTCGAGGGGCATCCGGGCGTGGACGATCGGGCGCACCGTGCCGTCGGCCACCAGCGGCCACACCTGGGCCACCATCGCCGACACGATCGCCGCCTTCTCCTGCGTGGGACGGGCGCGCAGCGACGTGGCCATGACCGCGGCACGCTTCATGAGCAGCCGGTTGAGGTTCAGCTCGCCCTTCACGCCGCCCTGCAGGCCGATGACGACGAGCCGGCCGGCGGTGTTGAGGGCGCGCACGTTCTGGTCGAGGTACTTGGCGCCGACGATGTCGAGGATGACGTCGGCCTTGAGCCCGGCCTCGTCGAGCGCGTCGACGAAGTCGGTCTCGCGGTAGTTGATGGCGAGGTCGGCGCCCAGCTCGCGGCAGAACGCGGCCTTCTCGGCGCTGCCGACGGTGACGACGACACGGGCCCCGAAGGCCTTGGCCAGCTGGATGGCCATGGTGCCGATGCCGCTGGCGCCGCCGTGCACGAGGAGCGTCTCGCCGTGCTGGAGCTTGGCCATCATGAACACGTTGGACCACACGGTGGCCGCGACCTCCATGAGCCCCGCGGCGTCGACCAGGTCGACCCCGCGCGGTGCGACGGCCACCTGGCCGGCCGGCACGGCCACGTACTCGGCGTAGCCGCCGCCGGAGAGCAGCGCCACCACGTGCTCGCCCTTGCTGAACTCGGTGACACCCTCGCCGAGGGCCACGACGTCGCCGGAGCACTCGAGGCCCAGGATCGGGGTGGCGCCCTCCGGCGGGTCGTAGAACCCCTGGCGCTGCATGAGGTCGGCACGGTTGACGCCCGCGGCGGTGACCCGCACGAGCACCTCGCCAGGCCCCGGCTCGGGGGCTTCGACGTCGACGACCTGCAAGGCCTCGACTCCACCGGGTTCGGGCACGACGACAGCACGCATGGGCCGAGGCTATCGGCGGTCGCCGGCAGCTGCCTCCGCGCCTCGACGGCGGGCGACGTGCGAGGCGCGCTGGGCGAGCGCACACGCCGGTGCCGCCCTAGCGTTGAGGCCGTGGACGATCGACGTCGGGCGGTGCGCCTCGTGCTGCCGCACCAGCTGTTCGTCGAGCACCTCGACGTCCCTGCGGGCACGTCGTTCGTGCTGGTGGAGCACGACCTGCTGTTCCGCCAGTACGCGTTCCACGCACAGAAGCTGGTGCTGCACCGGGCGTCGATGGAGCGGTTCGCACAGCGGCTGGAGTCCGCCGGACACGACGTCGTGCGGGTGCGGACCGACGGCCGCACCACCAGTCGGGCCGCCCTGGCGCGCGTGCTCAAGGGTGCCGCCGCGGTCAGCGTGTTCGACGTGGTCGACGACTGGCTCGAGCAGGACCTCGACGCGACCGCCGCCGACGTCGGGCTGGAGCTGGAGTGGCTGGAGTCGCCCAACTTCCTGACCACGCGCGAGCAGGTGCGCGAGCAGCTGGGCGGGAAGCGGCCGCGCATGCAGCACTTCTACGCCTGGCAGCGCACGCGCCTCGACGTGCTGGTCGACGGCGACCAGCCGGTCGGCGGGAAGTGGTCGTTCGACGAGGAGAACCGCAAGAAGCTGCCGAGGTCGGTCGACGTGCCGGACGTGAACCGGCCCGAGTGCGTGGCCGAGGTCGACGACGCGATCGCGTGGGTGCGGAGCGCCTTCCCTGACGCGCCGGGTCGGCTCGAGAGCTTCGCCTGGCCCACCGACCACGCCGAGGCCGAGGCGATGCTCGAGGAGTTCGTGACGGAGCGTCTCGACACCTTCGGCCCGTACGAGGACGCGATCACGACCCGCTCGGCGACGGTGTTCCACTCGGTGCTGACCCCGGCGCTCAACATCGGCCTGCTGTCGCCCGTGCAGGTGCTGGGCCGGGTGCTCGACCACGCCGACGAGCACGACGTGCCGCTGGCGTCGCTGGAGGGCTTCGTGCGCCAGCTCATCGGCTGGCGGGAGTACATGCGCGGCGTGTACGTGACCCACGGCCGACGCATGCGCACCGCCAACCACCTCGCGCACACCCGCTCGCTCGCCCCGGGCTGGTGGGACGCGACCACGGGGCTCGACCCGGTGGACCTGGTCGTGCGGAGGGTGCTCGACGACGGCTGGTGCCACCACATCGAGCGGCTCATGGTGGTGGGCAACGCCATGAGCCTGCTGCGGATCGACCCCGACGAGGTCTACGAGTGGTTCATGGCCCTGTTCGTCGACGCCTACGACTGGGTGATGGTGCCCAACGTGTACGCGATGAGCCAGTTCGCGGCCGGGCCGGCGATCACGACCAAGCCGTACGTGTCGGGCTCGGCCTACCTGCGGCGGATGTCCGACGTGCCGAAGGGCGACTGGTGCGAGGCGTGGGACGGCCTGTACTGGACGTTCGTGCGCGACCACCTCGACGTCTTCGCCACGAACCCGCGCTCGCGCATGATGGCCCGCTCCTACGAGGCGATGGACCCGGCGACGAAGGCGGGCCACACGCGCGCGGCCGCGCCCTGGCTCCAGGACTGAGCGCGCAGAGGGCTGGAACGGCGGGGCTCGGCCGGTCTCATCGGCCTCTCAGACCGGTCCTGACACACTGGGTTGCATGCGTGTGGCCGCGGTGCAGCTGGCGTCGACGATCGACTCCGCCGAGAATCGGAGCCTCGTCGACGCACGCCTGACCGCTCTCGAGCCCGCGGTCGACCTGGTGGTGCTGCCCGAGGCGACGATGCACGACTTCGGTTCGCCCGACCACGACCTGGCCGCCGCGGCCGAGCCGCTCGACGGTCCGTTCGTCGACCTGGTCGCGGGCCACGCCCGACGGCTGGGTGCCACCGTGGTGGCGGGCCTGTTCGAGCGCACCGACGACCTGCCCTACAACACGCTCGTGGTGCTGGGCCCCGACGGGGACCTGACGGCCACGTACCGCAAGATCCACCTCTACGACTCGTTCGGCTACGCCGAGTCCGACCGGCTGCGCGGCGGCGCCGTGGAGCCCGTGACGGTCGACGTCCCCACGGCCGACGGCTCGTCGGCCCGGGTCGGCCTCATGACCTGCTACGACCTGCGGTTCCCCGAGCTGGGACGGGCCCTCGTCGACGCCGGGGCCGAGGCGTTCGTGGTCCCTGCGGCCTGGGTGGCCGGCGAGCACAAGCTGCACCACTGGCGCACGCTCCTGGCGGCCCGCGCGGTCGAGGACGTGGTCGGCGTGGTGGCGGCCGCCCAGGGTGGCGAGCGCTACACGGGGCACTCCCTCGTGCTCGACGCCTGGGGCACTACCCTCGCCGAGGGGGATGCAGGAAAGGACGATCTGGTGACGGCTGACCTCGACCTCGCCGACGTCGGCCGCGCACGTGAGGTGAACCCCTCGCTGGCCAATCGCAGGATGGGCCGCGCATGACCCCGACGCGTCAGGCCGTCCAGCGCGGGTCGGCACAGCCGGGACGGCGTCGGCTCGACACGTCGGTCCCGGCCGACTACGACGTCCCGACCCGACAGCCGCGGCTCGAGTCGCCGACCACGGCGCGCTACGCCTTCGCCGCCACGTTCCTGGCGTGGGTGGCGGGCGTGGCGGTCGCGGGCACCGCCGTCGTGGCGGTGCCGCACCCGGCCTGGATCGAGCGGTGGGGCGCGGCCCTGCTGCTCGTGGTGTTCAGCATCGGCCTGACGCACCGCGGCGGCGGCCACATGCGCATCTGGACGGTCGCGGCGGGCGTGCTGGCGCTGTCGGCGGTGGTGACGGAGCTGAACCTGCTGGTGGCGGGGGCTGCCGCGGTCTCGGCGATCCTCGCCAGCGTGTGGGCGGTGGTGATCACCCGGCCGGCTCGCAGTGCGATCGGGGCGTTGAAGGAGTTCGTCCTCGCCCTGGCGGTCGCGCTCAGCGGCACGCTCGCCGTCGCGGCCTGGAACGCGCCCGTGGCCTACCAGCGCTTCAACCTGGTGGTGCTCGCTGCGGCGCTGACCCTCGCCATCGCCTTTGTGTGGAACCTCGGGGCGGGTCTGCACGGGCTGGGCAAGCAGAACATCGCGATCATCGCGGCCGTGGCAGCGGTGCTGCTGGTGCTGCTGGCGTACTCCAGCTTCGTCCGCACGCACGGCTCGGAGACCGTGGTGGAGGGCATCACGAACTTCGTCATCTGGATGCGCGAGACGGTCGGTGGGGTGCCGCGTCCGGTGGAGGTCTTCATCGGGTTCCCGGCGCTCATCGTGGGGGTGTCGTTGCGCTCGAAGCGTCGTGACGGCTGGTGGGTGCTGGTGTTCGCGGTGCTGGGCACGGGAGTGCTCACGACGTCGTTGGTCTCGCCGGGCGCCTACCCGTCGTACATCGCCCTGTCGACGGTGTACTCCGTGGTGCTGGGCGTCGTGGTGGGTCTGGTGGCGCGCTACGTGGCGATGCGGCAGCGCGGTTCGCGGGCGTCGCGGTCGCTGGAGCCGACGTCGCGCTCCGAGCCTGGACGGCTCGCCCCTCTCAAGTAGTGCGAGAATCGGCGGTGGCGTCGGCGTGGCTTCGGCCGCGGTGACGCCGAGGAGGGGTGCCGGAGTGGCCGATCGGAACCGCCTTGAAAGCGGTCGTAGCGAGAGCTACCGCGGGTTCGAATCCCGCCCCCTCTGCTCAGCGCCGCGAAGCGGCCCCTCGCAGAGGGCTCCGGATTCGGGGAGGCGTGGCGAGGAACGAGCCACGACGGAGTCCCGCCCCCTCTGCTCAGCGCCGCGAGTCCCGCCCCCTCTGCTCAGCGCCGCGAGTCCCGCCGCCTCTGCTCGTCGTCGGCACTCCGCCGCCCGCCGGGTCCGCCCCAGTAGATTGGCCTCGCCCGTACCGACCCCCGAAGGACCCATGACCACGTACCGCCTGGACCGTGCCCCTGCCCTGGCCATCGCTGGGGTCGCGTTCGTCGTGGCCGCCTTCACGGGCTTCGTCGCCTTCGTGGCGACGTCGTGGATCGCAGGTGTGGTGACCGTGCTCGCGGTGCTGGTCGCGGCGATCGTGGTGCTGCGCCCTCCCGTGGTGGCGCGCCTCGACGAGCACGGCATCCGCACACGTCGGGCGCGGGAGCGCTGGGTCGACGTGGAGGACGTGACGGTCCGCGAGGGCCTGCTGCTGCTGGCCCTGGACGAGGCCGGAGACGAGCAGCGGGTGCTGCGACTGTCGCTCGCCACCTTCGGTGCGCGGGCCCCCGAGCTGGTGCGCGAGGTCCACGACCGGCTCAACACCGCGCAGGGCTACCGCCGCTTCGGCTGAGCCCGGCGGCACGAGCGCGGGAGCACGCCCTCCGACTGCCCGGCCCCCGGTGCCCGGTGCCGGACCTACCGCCCGAGGCCGTGCAAGGTCAGAGCGAGCCGCCCTCGCCGTCCCAACGGGGGATCTGGTCTCCGGTCGGCGCGTACGACGCACGAGGGTCGCCGTCGAGGGCCCGCTGTGCGGCGTCGTCGGCCGTGCCCGGGGCGATCACGCGGATGAGGTGGTCGGTCCGGTCCTCCATGCTCACGGTCAGCACGTGGGTGTCGTCGCGGGGGAAGGTGCCGGTCTTCACGCGTCGGCCCGGCACGTTCACCGAGTGCGGATGGTCGTCCCAGTCGGGCGAGGAGTAGAGGATGCGCTGGATCCGGCCGCGGTCGGTCGGCCACGCGGCGAAGAACGCGGGAAGCTCGTCGGCGAGGATGCGGCTCCGCGGCCACCACGCGCCGTCGGTCTCGGGAGCCGTCTGGGTCGGCGCGCTCGGTGCGAACACGGTGCGTGCCGACGTGGGGGAGGCCGTCTCGGCCGGGGATCGGAGGGCCATGAGGCCACCACCTGTGGTCGCCGTCGGCGCCGGCATCGATGATGACCCGACGTTCACGGTCGTGCCTCGAGCCTAGCCCGGCGGTCCTCGCCGGGGCGGCGCGCAGGTCGTCGGGAGGCCGGGGCGGTGAACAGGGCTATCGTGAAGGGAAGACTGCAGGTCCACGGGACGCCAAGCGGCGGATCGCGACGACGAGGCTCCCGTGGCGGCAGCGAACCTAGGCGGTCGTGAGATGTTCTCACTCCCAGCACGATCTCGTTGATCTCCTTCGTGTGGGCTCCGGGCGAACCCCTGCCGGCGGGCACCGGCGGGTCGGAGAACTACACCGTGGGCCAGGTCCGTGAGCTGCACCGGCGCGGGGTCGCCGCGCAGGTGGTCACCACCGGGCTCGGCGTGCACGACGGCCGCGACGGGTTTCCGGGCGTGCCGTTCCACTCCGTCGCGCGACCGGCCGACGTCGGCCAGATCGATGGCACTCTCGTCTTCGTCACGGAGTTCCCGACCGTGCGCACGCGCCGGCCGGCGTTCCAGATGCTGCACGTGCCGCCCCCGGCCGGCGACCGACGTCGGGAGGCGATGCGTGCGCAGACCCGCGACCGCCACCCGGTGGCCACGAGCCGCTTCGCCGCACGCCTGTGGGCAGACTTCCTCGACGTCGACGTGGCCACGATCGACGTCGTGCACCCGTTCGCGGAGACCGTGTTCGCCGCTGAGCCGCGCTCGACGCGCCGGCCCGGTGTGGTGCGGGTCCTCTACGCGGGCCGGTTGAGCCCCGAGAAGGGGATCTACACGCTGCTGTCGATGCTCCACCACGAGCTGATCACCGACCTCGTCGACGAGGGGGTCGAGATCACCTTCACCGTCACGGCGGCCGGAGCGGACAAGCCTCAGGGCCGGATCATCCACCGGATGCTCGAGGCCCACGCCGGCATCACCCTGATCGACGCCGCCCGGACGCCCGAGGCGATGGCGACCCTCATGGCCGAGCACGACGTGGTGCTCATGCCGTCGAACGGCCAGTACTGGCACGAGACGTTCGGCATCGTCTCGATCGAGGCCCAGCACGCCGGTTGCCGGGTCGTCGCGTCCGACGACGGTGGACTGCCGGAGACAGACTGCGGGCTGGTCACGCTCGTGCCGGCCGACGACGCGTCCGCGCTGGCGGTCGGGCTGCGGCACGCCATCACGCTCGGACCCGCCGGCGACGCCGAACGCGCCCACGCCACGACCCGCTTCACGCTCGAGCACTCGGTCGACGAGCTCGTCGACGTGCTGGGACGGGTACGTCCCCCTACGCCGGCGCAGGTCGTCGACCAGCTGGAAACGCTCGTCGCAGCGCCCTCACTGCCACCACGACTCATCGGGACAGGAACCTCCGCATGACCGACACCGAACAGATCCACGAGCGGACCGCGACACCCCGACCGCCCGCACCGGCAGCGACGCCGCCCGGTGCGTCGTCCGGCGAGGCCCGCTACGTGAGCCAGTACACCGAGCTCGCGGCGGCGATGCGCGAGTCTGGCCTCCTGGAGCGGCGACACCTCTACTACTGGGCCCAGATCACTGTCGCGGTCGGGTCCTTCGTCGCGATCTGGGTGGGCTTCTTCCTGCTGGGCGACTCGTGGTGGCAGCTGCTGCTGGCCGCCGCGCTCGGGGTGCTGGTGGCGCAGTTCGGCTTCCTCGGCCACGACGCGGCGCACCGCCAGATGTTCTCCTCGAGGACCTGGAACGCGTGGACGTCGCGCATCCTGGCCGGCGCCTTCGCGGGCCTGAGCTACACGTGGTGGCGCGGCAAGCACAACAAGCACCACCTCGCGCCGAACCAGGAGGGGATCGACCCCGACATCGGACCAGGGGCGATCGCGTTCACGCCGGGGATCGTGGCGGAGCGGTCCGGCTTCAAGGGCTGGTTCGCCCGGCACCAGGGCTGGTTCTTCTTCCCGCTGCTGACGCTCGAGGGGATCAACCTGCACGTGCAGAGCGTGCTGGTCGGCCTCGACCGCTCGACCACGACGCCGTGGCGGCGCCTGGAGCTGGGGCTCGTGTCCGTGCGGCTCGCTGCGTTCGTCACGGTGGTCTTCGTCTTCCTGCCGTGGCCGATGGCCGTGGCGTTCCTGGCGGTCCAGCTCGCCGTGTTCGGCGTGTGCCTGGGTGCGGCGTTCGCGCCCGCCCACAAGGGCATGCCGATCGTGCCGCCGGAGATGAAGCTCGACTTCCTGCGACGTCAGGTGATGGTCTCGCGCAACATCCGCGGCAACTGGTTCGTGGACTTCTTCATGGGCGGCCTGAACTACCAGATCGAGCACCACCTCTTCCCGCACATGCCGCGCGGCAACCTCAAGAAGGCGCGCCCCCTGGTGCGTGCTCACTGCGAGAAGGTCGGCGTCGACTACATGGAGGTCGGCCTCCTGCACTCCTACGCCCTCGTCATCGGCTACCTGAACAACGTCGGCCTGCGCGCCCGCGACCCGTTCGACTGCCCCCTCGCCGCCCAGCTGCGGAACTGACCCTTCAGACGTCCGACGAGGCCGTGAGAGGTAGGTGGCTCGCGGAATCGGACGTGTGGCGGTCGGTGAGTCGCGGAGTCGCGGCCCGAGTCTGCGGTGCAGCCACCTCCGGGGGTGGTGGAAGCGCGGGTGGGCTACCGCTGGGTGGTCTCGGTGTCCTCGCTGCGCACTTCGGGCCGGCGCACTCGGGGCGCTCGCTCGCGCCTCGCGGGCGCAGGCGCTCGGCGCGCCTTGCGCTCGGCGCGCCTTGCACGCGCTCGCTGCGCTCGCGGGGGAGGTGGCGGAGGTGGCGAGAGCCGTCGCGGCTCGTTCCTCGCCGCTCCTCCCAAATCTCGACAGCGTCATAGATCGGAACAGCCCCCCAGCAAAGAGCGCTGGGGGGCTGTTCCGATCTGCGGAGGTGGCGAGATTTGAACTCGCGAGAGGTTTGAACCTCAACCCGCTTAGCAGGCGGGCGCACTAGGCCACTATGCGACACCTCCATGCCGCCGCCGAAGCGGCAACCGGTACAGGATAGCCAGCCGTGTGCCCGCGCCACCAATCGGCGTCCGATCAGCCGTGGGAACCGACCGACGCCCGCTCGTGGCGGTGCAGCAGCAGCGCGGCCGCCCCGGCGCCCAAGGTCGCGCCCACGGTGTTCGCCACGACGTCGGACACCGTCGCGTAGCGGTCGGGGCGCAGCAGCGCCTGCCCCACCTCGATGCCCGACGAGAGCAGGAAGCCGAGCAGCGCCACCTGCCACCAGCGGACCCGGGTCAGCGCCACCGCCAGCCAGCCCAGCGGAAGGAACAGCACGACGTTCGCGGCGGTCTGCACCACGTCGTAGCCGACGGGCCGCGCGATGCCGAACGTGGACTCGAGCATCCGCACCGGCCAGGAGTTGAGCACGTCGACGCCCTGGTCGACCGGGGAGGGCCAGAACGCGATGAATGCCAGGGCCGTCAGGTAGGCGACCGCCAGCGCGACGTGGGTGGGGGAGCGGCGCATCCGTCGAGCGTAGGTGGCCGCACGCGTGCGGTCGTCGGTGACGAACGCCACCAGCACCGCGGGCACCCGTGTCACGATGTGGCCCATGCGCATCGAGCACCTGCGGGCCGCCGTCATGAACCCCCTGACCATGCCCGGCATGCCGGCGCACGTGTTCCTCTGCCACACCGACGACGGCCTCGTGCTCGTCGACACCGGCTTCGGCACGGCCGACGTGACCGACCCCGGCCGCCGCATCGGACCGATCCGCGGCCTGCTGCGCCCCGACCTCGACGACCGCCACACCCTGCTGCGCCAGCTGCAGGAGCGTGGCCACGACGCCACCGACGTCACGCACGTGGTGCTCACCCACCTCGACCTCGACCACGCCGGAGGGCTGTCGGACTTCCCCCACGCCACCGTGCACACCACGGCCGACGAGCACGCGGCCGCGATCACCGACCCCGACGCCCTCGACAAGCGTCGCTACCGGCCGGCGCAGTTCGCGCACGGGCCCGACTTCGCCCTGCACGCCGGTCCCGGCGACGAGTGGCGCTACGGGCTCACCGGCCACGAGGTGCTGCCCGGCATCGTGCTCGTGCCCATGCCCGGTCACTCGCGCGGCCATGCCGCGGTGGCCGTCGAGACCGCCGACGGCGTGGTGCTGCATGCGGGCGACGCGGTCTTCGACGGGAGCCACGTGGCCGACGCGGCGCCCTCGGGCCGACGCCTCGCCCCGGTGCGGGCCGCCCGCGGCTTCGAGATGGTCGTGGGCCGCGACCGCTCGCGCATCCGAGCCAACCACCGCGAGCTTCGACGTCTGGCCTCGCTCCCCGACGTCCTGGTGGTCCCGGCGCACGACCCGCGCATCACCGACGAGCTGGTGGACTGATGGCCCTGCGCCACCTGGTGCTGTTCCGCGTGCACGACGCGGTTCCCGACGCCGACGTGGAGAACGCGCTCGAGCAGCTGGCGTCGCTCGGGACGCTCCCCGGGGTGCTGGAGTGGACGGTGCGGCTGTCCGACGACCGCCGCAAGGGACGCATCCTCGTCGAGAACGGCCTGTTCGAGGGCCGCGAGGCCTTCGAGGCGTTCCGCGTCCACCCTCAGCACGTGCAGGTCAGCACCGTGATGCGGGAGCTGGCCGACTGGTGGATCGGCGACTACGAGGAGCCGGCGGACACCTGACCGCCGTCGGCGAGCTCGCGCACCAGCGCGACGAACCGGGCCGCCGGGTCGGAGCGTTCCGGCCCGCCCAGGTAGTGGTCAGCCCGCTCGGGCCGGATGGCGGCGAGCGGGTCGGTCCCGAGCATCGCGTCGAGAGCGGCGTCGAGCTGCACGAGGTCGCGGTCGATCACGTACGCCGACACGGCGGTGGGGTGCGCGGCGCGGAACGCCTCGGCGGCGTCCGGTCCGCCGAACTGCGCGGCGTACATGGCGAAAGGCTTCTCGCTGGCCATGAAGTCGACGACGATGCCGGAGATGTCGGAGACCATCGCGTCGCACCCGTTGAAGGCCTCGACGAGCGGGACGTCCATGGCGGTCTCGCTGAGCACGTGGGCCCGCCCGGTGGCCTTCGCGTCGTCGGCGAGCATCCGGTCGACGTGAGCGATCATCGCCTCGGCCTCGAGGTGGTTGCGCCCGGCGAAGTGGCGTCGGAACACCACGGTGCAGCCGCGGGCCAGGAGTGCGGCGACGACGTCCTCGGCGACCGCGAGGGACGAGACGTTGAGGGCGTCGTCGGCGTGGCGCCACGTGGGGGCGTAGAGCACGGTCGGCGAGTCGGGGAGCGGACCGGCCACCGGCTCGATGCCCTCGGTCTGCGGCCGCCCGACGACCCGCAGCTTCGCGGCCGGGACCCGCAGGCCAGCCTGGGCGAAGCGGTCGATGGCGGCCTGCCCGGCGACGGCGACGACGTCGTAGGAGAGGACCCGCTCGGACGCGCTGAGCGGCTTGTCGCTGTCGCCGTGGCCCAGGAACACGTGCGTGACCTCCTCGTGGGCCAGGAACACCGCGTTCTTCTTGGCCCCGTGCGGGTAGAGCGCGCCGCGCACGGAGGCGGGCAGGTGCGTGAGGATCACCGGGTCGTGCGGGTGCAGGCGCACCAGCTCGGCGTAGATGGTGCGGTCGGCCGCCACGATGCACCACGGCACGCCGGCCTGCTCGATCCAGGGCGACCACATGCCGACGTGCACGCCGACCTTGCCGGCATAGGGGACGGCGACCCGGGGTGCGTGGGCGACGATGGCCTGCCGCACACCGCGCGACGCGGTGGCCCAGGCGTGCAGGCGCCACGCCACGGCGGCGGGACCGAGGGCGAGCACCACGGCCACCAGCAGCGCGACGAGGTCCTGCGAGGTGACCAGGGCGACGATCGTGGCCACGGCGGTGCCGGCCACGAGCACGCCGGCCGCGACGACCCAGACCCGCAGTCGGAACGGGCGGGATCCCGGGTGGTCGGGCTGCCCGGGGAAGCCGTGGGCGGTCGGTGCCGGCCTCTGGCGGACGTCGCGCACCGCCGCGAGCCCGGTCGCGAGCCCGGCGGCCACCACGATCCACGCGAGCACCGTCAGCATGGCTCCAGAGTAGAGGTGGGCTCACGGCTACCCTGGCGCCCATGACCACGGTGCTCACCTACGGAACGTTCGACCTCTTCCACATCGGCCACCTGAACCTGATCGAACGTCTGGCGGCGCTCGGCGACCGGCTGGTCATCGGGGTCTCGACCGACGAGTTCAACGCCGGCAAGGGCAAGTCGTCGGTGGTCTCCTACGAGGACCGCGCGCGCATCGTCGGCAGCATCAAGGGCGTGGACCTGGTGGTGCCGGAGCAGTCGTGGGAGCAGAAGGTCCTGGACGTCCAGGAGCACGACGTCGACCTGTTCGTGATGGGTGACGACTGGACCGGCAAGTTCGACCACCTCACCGAGTACTGCGAGGTGCAGTACCTGCCCCGCACGGCGGGCGTGTCGAGCACGGGCATCAAGGAGATGCTGCGGGCGCTGGACCCGGCCCACATCGCCGAGATGCAGGAGGCGCTCTCGACGATGAGCCGGCTGCTGAGCCACTACGAGGACCTCACCTGAGAGACCCTCGTGGGCCTCAGCCGTCGAGGAGCTCGAGCAGGTAGCGGCCGTAGCCGCTCTTGTTCAGTCGCTCGCCACGGGCGCGCAGCTGGTCGTCGTCGATGTAGCCCATGCGCCAGGCGACCTCCTCGGGAGCCCCGACCTTGAGGCCCTGACGGCTCTCCACGGAGCGCACGAAGTTGGAGGCGTCGTTGAGCGAGTCGAAGGTGCCGGTGTCGAGCCAGGCGGTGCCACGCTCGAGGATCTCGACGTGCAGGCGCCCTTCCTCGAGGTAGCGCTCCTGCAGCCCGGTGATCTCCAGCTCGCCCCGGTCGGACGGCTTGAGGTCCCGGGCGAACTCGACCACGTCGTTGTCGAAGAAGTACAGGCCGGGGATGGCGAAGGGACTCTTCGGCTCGGTCGGCTTCTCCTCGATGGAGATGACCCGCCCGTCGTCGGCGAACTCCACCACGCCGTAGTCGCGGGGGTCGGCCACCCGGTAGCCGAAGATGGTCGCGCCGTCCTGGTCGACGAACCGTCCCAGGGTGGTGCCGAGGCCGGTGCCGTAGAAGATGTTGTCGCCGAGCACGAGGGCGCTGTGCTCACCCCCGATGTGCTCCTCGCCGATGAGGAACGCCTGCGCCAGCCCGTCGGGGCTGGGCTGCTGGGCGTACGTGAGCCGGATGCCGAACTGGCTGCCGTCGCCCAGCAGCCGCTCGAAGCCGTCGGCCTCGTGCGGGGTGGTGATGACGAGGATGTCGCGGATGCCGGCCAGCATGAGCGTGGACAGCGGGTAGTAGATCATCGGCTTGTCGTACACCGGCATCAGCTGCTTGCTGATGCCCTCGGTGATCGGATGCAGGCGCGTGCCGGTGCCGCCGGCCAGGATGATGCCCTTCACGACTCGCTCCCTCGCCACATGTCCGGACCAACGATCGCATCTGGGCGTGGTCACGGTCGCGGGCCGATACGCTCCGGCCATGCGTTCGTTCTTGGTGACCGGGGGCGCCGGCTTCATCGGCTCCAACTTCGTGCATCGCGTGCTGGAGACCACCGACGCGTCGGTGACGGTGCTCGACAAGCTGACCTACGCCGGCAACCGCGCGTCCCTGGAGGGACTGCCGGCGGAGCGCCTGCGCTTCGTGCAGGGCGACGTGGCGGACGCCGCCCTGGTCGACGAGCTGCTGCCCGGCCACGACGTGGTCGTGCACTTCGCGGCCGAGAGCCACAACGACAACTCGCTGCGTGATCCCCGCCCGTTCGTGGACACCAACCTCGTGGGCGCCTACACGCTGCTCGAGGCGTGCCGCAGGCACGACGTCCACCTGCACCACGTCTCGACGGACGAGGTGTACGGCGACCTCGAGCTCGACGACCCGCAGCGCTTCACGGAGGCGACCCCCTACAACCCGTCGAGCCCGTACTCGTCCACCAAGGCCGGGTCCGACCTCCTGGTCCGGGCGTGGGTGCGGTCGTTCGGCATCCGGGCCACCATCAGCAACTGCTCGAACAACTACGGACCCCGCCAGCACGTGGAGAAGTTCATCCCGCGCCAGATCACGAACATCCTGACGGGGCGCCGGCCGAAGCTCTACGGCGCCGGCCAGAACGTACGGGACTGGATCCACGTGGACGACCACAACGACGCCGTCCTCACGATCATCGAGAAGGGCGAGAACGGCCGCACCTACCTGATCGGTGCCGACGGTGAACGCGACAACCTCACGGTCCTGCGCACCATCCTGCGGACGATGGACCAGCCCGAGGACGCCTTCGACCACGTGACGGACCGACCTGGTCACGACCTGCGCTACGCGATCGACCCGACCCGGCTGCGCGAGGAGCTCGGCTGGGCTCCCCGCCACCAGGACTTCGAGGCCGGTCTCGCCGCGACGATCGAGTGGTACCGGACCAACACGGCGTGGTGGGCCGCCACGAAGGACGGCATCGAGCAGGCGTACGAGACGCCCGCTCCCACCGAGCCCCCGCGCTGAGGCTCACGTCGAGCCGCCGCCCGAGGCCCACGTACGGGCCCGTCTGAGGGGTCCGGCGTTTTGGACCTTCCTCCAGGTGTGGAACATTCGATGACAACCGCTTGAACGGGCGAGTAATGTTCCTGATGAAGCCCCGCTGACTCACCCCCCGAGGTCAGCGGGGCTTTCTCGTGCCCGGCGGGCCCGTCGCGCGTGGCCGGCGGTGAGGACCCTCAGCCGAGGGAGACCGAGTCGTTCGCCGGGTTCGGGTCGACGTTGTCGGGCGCGCTGACCGTCGCCGAGAAGCCCACCGGTTCGCCCGGGCTCCACCAGAACCGGATCGGCTGCGGGTTCGGGCCCGACGCCTGGCACGATCCGCCCGTCCCGATGCGGGTGCACGTCCAGCCCTCGCCGCCCCACAACGACACCTCGGTGCCGGAAGGCAGCTCGACCTGCAGCCGTGGGGTGAGCGTCGGCGACGCCACGGCCAGCGTCACCTCGTAGACGTCGCCGGGAACGGCCTCGAGCACCGAGACGGCCAGGTCCTCGCCCACCTCCACCGGTGGTGTCGTGGTCGGCGGGGGCGTCGTGGGGACCGATGGCGTGGGTCCAGGTGACGTCGGCGCCGTGGGCTCCGGCACGCTCGGTCCCGCCGGCGGGACCACGACGGGCACGGAGAGCGCGGCAGCGAGGACGGGGACGACGGTGGTGAGCGGTGCCACGACGGGAGCCCTCCAGGGCTCCGGGGCCGGATCGTCGCGGTCGTCGGCGCGAGGGGGCGAGCCAGTACCGGGGGCGCCGGTGGCGGCCGCGCTCGGCGGGGTGGCGTCGTCGGAGGGGCCCAGTCGGGACACCCCCACGGCTGCGACGGTCACGAGCACCGCCACGGCAGCGACCCCGACGGCGATCGCCCCGGCGGTCCCGGCGACCCCCAGGGCGGCGGAGCCCGCGCCGGGTGTGCCCGAGCCCTGGGAGCCTCGCGTCCCGCCTCCGTCCACGACGAGGACCCTCGTGTCCCCGAATGCCGCGACCCCCGGAGCGCCGAGGAGAGCCGGCAGCAGCAGGAGGCCGAGGTCGGCCGTGATGCCGCCGACCAGGGCCGCCGCCTCACGGCAGTCGTCGCACACGTCGAGGTGCGCCTCCACCCTGGCGCGGGCACGCGGCCGCAGCCGACCCCGGTCGTAGGCGGGCAGCAGCTCGCGCACCTCGCGGCACTCGGGATCGTCCGTCTGGCCCAGGTGGGCCGTGAGGTACGCGTTGCGCAGACCCTCGCGAGCCCGCAGGGCGAGCGACGACACCGCGTTCGGCTTGATGCCCAGCACCCGGGCCACCTGCTCGGGGGACTCGTCGTGGATCGTCGTGTGCCACAGCACTGCCTGCCAGCGTTCCGGAAGCGTGGCGAAGGCCTGCGCCAGAAGGCTCGACTCCTCGCGCAGGGCCGTGCCGTCGGCCACCGTCGGCGCGTCGGGAGAGGCCTCGAGGTCGTCGTAGAGATCCTGGCGCGACGCGGCCCTCGACGCCGCGTAGAAGCCGTTGCGCACCGACGTGAGCAGGTAGGGGCGGAAGGCGAACTGCGGGCCCGCGCCATTGCGCACGGCGCGCAGCACCGCCACGAACGCGTCCGACGCCAGGTCCTCGGCGGCCGGCGCGCCCGCCAGCGCACCCGCGAGGCGCACCGCAGCGGGGTGGTGCCGCTCGAACAGCAGCCCTGCGGCGTCGTCGTCACCGTCGCGGTAGCGCTGCAGCAGCTCGGCGTCGCTCGGGTCGAGGAAGAGGTCGGTCATCGTTCGCATTCAGCCGGTGAAGATGGGTCTTCTTCCAGGAGACGGTAGTGCCCTGTTCGTCACGCACCTTCGGCCGAGAACTTTTCTCGCGGTCGTGCGTGACCGGTGTGCCGGTTCCCACTCCTACTTCGTGCGACGCACCACGGCGCCGCCGCCAGGAACGAGGAGATGGTCCGCGTGAGGATCCGACCCGTCCGTTCGACGGACACCGAGACGGACGACAGCAGCGAGGCGGACGTGCAGCACGTGCGCGGCCTGCTGGCGCGGTGCTCCCCGGACGGGCACTGGCAGCCGTTGCTGGCCGGACGCCTCGGCCAGCTGCAGGCGCGTCACGGCTCGGACCTGCACGTGCTGCTCGCCTCCGTCGACGAGACGCTGGTGGAGGCGGGGCACGGCCCGGCCTCTCCTCAGGTGGCCTGCGCCGCCCTGACGGCGTGGACCGACGAGCGGGTGCGCCAGGGCCGCGGCGTCGACGACACCCTGACCGGTCTGCCGGGCGCCGACCAGCTCCGTCATCAGCTGGACGGCGGGAGCGAGCTGCAGGTGCGCCGGGTCCTCGTGGCCGAGGTGCTCCTCGACGAGCCGGCCCAGGGTGCGCGCGGACCACTGCGCGACCTGGAGTCCGAGCTGAGCCTCGCGCTGGTCCGGGCCGTCCTCGACGACGGCATCGCGCCGTGCACCGTGTGGTCGCGGCTCGGCACCCATCGCCTGGGCGCCGTGGTCGACGACGGCGGCGTCGCCGGACTCGCCGCCTCGGTGGGCCGCGCCCGACGCTGGCTCGCGCGGTGGCGCGACGACGTGGACGTCGCCGTCTGGTTCGAACCGGTGCCTCCAGATCCCGGCGCGCGCGGCGCGCTGGTCAGGGACCTCGCCATGTAGGGCGAGCGGTCGTCGTCCACGGACCCGTACAGGGGTCGGGTCCGCGGTGGGCAGGTGGGAGACCTGCCCCTCGGGGGGACGGCGACCAGGACCGGCGGTGGCGCGGCCCTGGGGTGCCGATCTGGAGGATCGGCGTCAGCGGGCCCGCGCCGCTGTCGCTCCGATGGACGGGCGGCCGGTCAGCTGCCGACGTCGAACGTCGGGCTCGGCGCCGCGGCCGGGTGGTCGGTCGCCGGCTTCTTCTTCGACGGGGCGATGGAGGTCGGGCGGTCCCGCACGAACTCCTTCTCCATCCAGTGCGCACGGTCCTTGCCAGTGCGCGGGTCCCAGAAGTCGCACAGGATCAGGTCGCCACAGGTGGCGGTGGCGGTGGCCGGGACCATCTCCTTGACCTGCTCGTCGCCGTGGTCCCAGAGGCAGCCGACCCACACCGGCCGGGGGTCGAGCAGCGCCGTCACCGTCCCGGTCGGTTCGGGCTGCTCGTTGATCAGGAGACTCATGCGCCAAACGTAGGTTGCGAACACCTTTTGAACAAGTATGGGCAGGCTGGGTCGGGCTGCGCTCAGGTCAGGTCAGCTCGCGGTTGGCGAACTGCTCGAGCTTCTCGCACACGAACGACACGTGCCGGTGCAGCCAGACGGTGGCGGACGGGCCGAAGGAGTCCGAGGTCGCGTCGACCGAGTAGGTCACCAGGCTGCCGCCCAGGTGGTCCGTGAGCACCAGCTTCTCCTCCAGGTCCGCGATCGGCGTCGCGGTGCGGAGCGCGAGGCACTCGGCCTCCTCGAAGTCGGTCACCTCCACCGTGGCGTCGACGCCGTGCAGGCCGTTGTGGTGCTTGCACACGTACGACGACGTCGGCTCGAGCAGAGGACTGTCGGTGGACGTGCACTCCTCGAGCGCGCTCCACTGCGAGATGGTCTCCAGTGCCACCAGCTCGGCCCAGAGCCGCTCGCGGTCCAGGGAGGACTCGATCTGATAGCCGTCGACCAACATTCCTCGACGGTAGGGGCGGGTCGCGCATCGCGCTTCCCCACACGACGCCGACATTTCGCGTTCCGAACCACAAATTGCCTGCAACGCCAGTGCGCGGGTGACATTTCCCACTTGTTACATCCCGGTAGATGAAAAGTTCTTCAACTCCGGTACGGTCGCTCCAACCCATGGCGGGGCAGACCCGCCAGAACGTGTCCCCGAACGGGGCAACGAGAGGAAACGACACGATGGCAGACGTGGCGGCAGCGCTCGACCAGGCTGGACTCACCAACGAGCACGTGCGCGAGTACGTGCAGCACTGGGCGGGGGTGACGGGTGCCGCGCGGGTCGAGGTCGTCTCGGCCGCTGACGACGCCCGCCTGATCGAGGAGGCGCTCGAGGCCGGGGAGCTGCTCCCCGCCGGCGAGGGTCGCTACTACTCGCGGTCCTACTTCAAGGACACCGCCCGCGCCGAGGAGCGCACCATCGTCGCCACCAGCGACGAGAACGACAAGGGCATCTACAACAACTGGCGTCCGTCCTCGGAGATGAAGGACAAGCTGGTCGGCCTCATGACCGGCGCGTCCGAGGGCAAGACCATGTACGTCATCCCCTACCTCATGGCACCGAAGGGCTCGCCGCTCAGCGAGTACGCCGCCGGCGTCGAGCTCACCGACAACCGCAACGTCGTCATGCAGATGATCCGCATGGCCCGTGTCGGTGCGGAGTACGTGAACGACCTCGGTGACTCCTTCGTGCGCGCCGTCCACGTGACCGGCGACCTCGAGAACCTCGGCCAGGGCACCCCCGACGACAAGCGCTACTTCGTCACCGTCGCCGACGAGCGCACCATCTTGCACTTCGGCTCGTCCTACGGCGGGAACGCGCTGCTCGGCAAGATCGCCCACGGCCTGCGCCAGGGTTCCTACGACGGCTGGAAGAACGGCTTCCTCGTGGAGCAGTTCATGCTGCTCGGCATCGTCGACAAGGAGACCGGCAAGAAGTACCACATCTGTGGCGGCTTCCCGTCCGCGTCGGGCAAGACCAACCTGGCCATGACGCTCGCGCCCGACGCCCTCGGCGACCGCTACTACGTCGAGTTCTACGGCGACGACATCGCGTGGCTGTGGGTCGGCGACGACGGCAAGCTCTACGGCATGAACCCCGAGAACGGTGTGTTCGGCGTCGCCAAGGACACCAACGAGAAGACCAACCCGACCGCCGTGGACTCCATCGTCGACGGCACCGGCGCCATCTTCACGAACGTCGCCTACAACACCAAGACCCAGGAGGTCTGGTGGGAGGGCAAGGGTGACAAGCCCACCGACCTCGACGGCTGGGAGGACTGGAAGGGCGACGCGATCGCCGACCGCACCGGCGACGAGGTCGACGCCCCCTGGGCCCACCCCAACAGCCGCTTCACCACCACGCTGGAGAACGTGCCCAACGTGGCGAAGGACTTCGAGGACCCGAAGGGCGTCGAGATCCACGGCGTCATCTTCGGTGGCCGCACCCGCGACCGTGAGCCGCTCATCCGCGCCATCGACGACGTCGCCGAGGGCGTCTACGACGGCCTGACGCTCGGTGCCGAGGCCACGGCCGCGGCCGACGGTCTCGAGGGCGTGCTGCGCTACGACCCGATGTCGATGCGTCCGTTCATGTCCTACGGCGAGGGCGACTACGCCGCGCACTGGCTCGAGGTGTTCAGCCGCGCCGAGAAGAAGCCCGTGTTCGCGCACGTCAACTGGTTCCAGCGCGGCGACGACGGCCGCTTCCTGTGGCCCGGCTACCGCGAGAACCTGCGCCCCCTCGTGTGGCTCATGCAGTACATGAACGGCGAGGTCGAGGGTCAGCGCACGCCCGTCGGCGTCATCCCGACCCGCGACGAGCTGCTGCTCGAGGGCCTGGACGACCAGGCGCTCGCCGACCTCGACACGATCCTCACGATCGACGTCACCCGCTGGCGCGAGGAGATCGGGCACCGCCAGGTGCACCTGGAGCAGTTCCGCGACCTGCCCGAGGAGATCTGGGAGGCGCACCGTCGCGTCGCTGCCGCACTCGAGGCCGCTGCAGCCGACGACGCCTGAGCTGGTGGGCGACACCGGCGCACCACTGCACCACAGCAAGGCCGAGCTCTTCCGCACGCTCGGGCACCCGGTCCGCATCCGGGTGCTCGAGCTGCTGGAGACCCGGCCCATGGCGGTGCGCGAGCTGCTCGCCGACATCGACGTCGAGTCGTCGTCGCTGTCGCAGCAGCTGGCGGTGCTGCGACGCGTCGGGCTCGTGACCTCCACCCGGCAGGGCGGCACCGTCGAGTACGCGCTCGCCACCGACCGGGTGGCGGACCTGCTGCACGCGGGGCGGGCGTTGCTGGGGGCGCTGGACTGACTCGACCCTTCGACGGGTTCAGGGTCCAGGCTCAGGGAGCGGTGGGGCGCGGGAAGCTGAAGGTCAGTCGTTGCCGAAGAGGTCGCGGGTGTAGACCTTGTCGGCCACGTCGGCGAGCTCGTCGGTACGGCGGTTGACCACGATCACGTCGCTGCGCCGCTTGAACTCCTCGAGGTCGCGCAGCACCTCGGAGCCGAAGAAGGGCTCGTCGGGGAGCAGTGGCTCGAAGACGATCACCTCGGTGCCCTTGGCCTTCAGGCGCTTCATCACGCCCTGGATGCTCGAGGCGCGGAAGTTGTCCGAGCCGGCCTTCATGACCAGCCGGAAGATGCCCACCGTCCTCGGGCCGCGGCGCAGGATGTCCTCGGCCACGAAGTCCTTGCGGGTGGTGTTGGCGTCCACGATCGCGCCGATCAGGTTCTGCGGCACCGACGCGTAGTTGGCCCGCAGCTGCCGGGTGTCCTTCGGCAGGCAGTAGCCCCCGTAGCCGAACGACGGGTTGTTGTAGTGGTCGCCGATGCGTGGGTCCAGGCCGACGCCCTCGATGATCTGCCGGGTGTCGAGGCCGGTGAGCGCGGCGTACGTGTCCAGCTCGTTGAAGTACGCCACCCGCAGCGCCAGGTAGGTGTTGGCGAACAGCTTGATCGCCTCGGCCTCCGTCGAGCCGGTGAGCAGCACCGGCACGTCGTCGTCGACGGCACCCTCGCGCAGCAGCTGCGCGAACTCCTTGCCCTCGGCGGTCTCCGATCCCACCACGATCCGCGACGGGTGCAGGTTGTCGTGCAGCGCCCGACCCTCCCGCAGGAACTCGGGCGAGAAGATGATGCTCGCCCCGGGATGCCGCTCCCGCAGGGTCGCGGTGTAGCCCACCGGCACGGTCGACTTGATGACGATGACGGCCGAGGGCTCGGCGGCAAGGGCCGCCCGGACCACCGTCTCCACCGAGCTCGTGTCGAAGTAGTTGGTCCTCGGGTCGTAGTCGGTGGGGGTGGCCACCACCACGAAGTCGGCACCCGCGCAGGCAGCGTCGGCGTCCGTGGTGGCCACGAGGTCCAGCGGCTTCTCGGCCAGGTACTGCTGGAGCTCGCGGTCCTCGATGGGCGAACGGCGGGCATTGATCAGGTCGACCTTCGCGGCGTCGACGTCGACCGCCACCACCTGGTGACGCTGCGCCAGGACGACGGCGTTCGAGAGCCCGACGTAGCCGGTTCCCACCACGGCGATCCTCATGGTCGCGACGCTAGGTCGCGCAGGGAAACGATGGTCGTCGTCGGCGTGTCGGTGCGGGGCTCTTCTCACGAAGAGTGGTTACCCCTCCTCGGGCAGTGCACGCGTCGCGCTCCAGGAGATGAGGCCGGACGAGGCCAGCAGCGCCCCAGTCAGGTAGAAGATGACCCCCACGCCGGTGGCTCCGGCGACCGCGCCGGCGCCGAGCGGGACGGCGAACTGCGCCACCCTGTTGCCGGCCAGCCTGATCGCCAACGCCGACGCACGGTTGTCGCGGTGCGACACGGCCGTCACCCAGACCATCGTCAGCGGCTGGCCGATGCCCCAGAAGAAGCCGATGACCAGCATCGCGGCACCCAGTGCGACGGCATCGGTGGTGAGGGGCACGAGCGCCATCGGGACGGCCGACGCGAGTGTTGCCGAGATGATGAGCGGACGCCGTCCGACCCGCGCCAGCAGCACGGGCAGCGCGATGCGCGACAGGACCGACGCGACGGCACGCAGCGTGAGCAGGGTCGTCACCACCCCGACGCTCAGGCCGAGCTGGTCGCCGAGGAGTGGCAGGTAGGCGGTGAGCAGGTCGAGCCCCGACAGCACGGTCATGGACGAGTACATGGCCGGCTTCATGCCGCGTTGGCCGAGGATCGTCAGGGGCGACTGCCGGGTGGCGGCCTGGTCCCGACGGCTGCGCTTCTCGCGGGACGCGGGTCGGAAGACGAACGACAGCGGCACCGCTGCTGCGGCCACGGCCGTGAAGACGAGCAGTGCCGGGCCGGTCTCCACCCCGCTGGTGGCGGTGTCGTTGGTGAGGGTGGCGACGACCCCGGCGAGAGGGAAGCCGAGGAACTGGCCGATCGAGACGCCCAGCGTCAGCTGACCGAACCTGCGGTCCATCGAGTCCGGAGGCGACCACAAGGGGATGAGGCTCTGGCACGCGATGGTGTGCAAGATCTGCCCGAAGCCGAGCAGTGCGCTCGCGACGGCGAGGACGGCGAGCTGGTCGCTCGTCGCCGCCAGGGCGACCGCGACGACCGTGAGCAGGAGACCCGACCGGAGCGCCCGGGTGCCCTGGCCGCGGTCGACGGCTCGGCCGATCGGCAGGGCCACGAGGAGCGGGAGGACGGCGAACGCGGCCGTGATGACTCCCACGGAGAACGCGTCGCCGCCGAGGGCGATCGCGCGGTAGGAGATCAGCGTGCGCACGCCGTTGAGGACGGCGTGGGAGACGATCGAGACGAGGACGAGACAGGTGAACCAGGACGGTCGCCGCAGCCAGGCGGGTCGGCCCTGCACCCTCACGACGCTTCGGGGGAGACGGCGTCGGCGGCGTTGCCCGCAGGGCCGGCCGGCCGGAGCCCGGCGTGCGTGGCCCGGAGGTCGCACGCGTGCATGATGTGCTCGTGCATGGCCCGGCTCGCGGCGTCGGCGTCGCCGGCCTCGATCGCGGTCAGGATCGCCTCGTGGTCGTGGCGCAGCTCGGTGGTGAAACCGGTGACGCTCCACAGGGTCACCGAGGGCGTGAAGCGGCTCCAGAGCATCTCGATGCACTCGATCATCACGGGCGACGTGGCCTGGTAGATGGCGAAGTGCAGCGCCTTGTTGAGCCGTGACAGTTCTGCGGGAGAGGCCTGCGACGCGGTGGCGGCGAGCAGCTCCACGTCGGCGGCGCGGATCTGCGTGAGCACCTCGGGGGTCATCCGCTCCATGGCCACCCGGACCGCCAGCGCCTCCATCTCGGCACGCATCCGGTAGAGGTCGGTGGCCATCTGGGGCGTGTAGTCACGCACCGTGGCACCCCGGTGGGCGTGGTAGTCGATCATCCCGTCCGCCTCGAGGACCCGCAGGGCCTCGCGGACGGGGGTCGCGCTCACGCCGTAGCGGCGGGCGATCTCGACCTGGCGCAGCTGGTCGCCGGGGTTGATGAGCCCGTTGCGCAGATCGGTGCGCAGGCGCTCGAGGACGTAGGCGGTACGGCTGCCGGGAAGGGTGACCTCGTCGCTGCGCATGTCGGCTCCTCTCTGTGCGGACGGGTGCCCGCTGACGCACCGTACTCGGGCGGCAGGGCATCGCGCTGGGCTCAGTCTGCCACAAAGATCGTGCGAAAAAGAATCTATAGAATATCTAGACATCCTCGGGCGGGCTTCCTAGAGTGACGTGGAGCACGTGACCCCGGTCACCGATCCGCCGCCGCCAACAGCCCAAGGAGCCTCCGCTCGTGAGCCACCTCGACACCCTCGACGCCGCCGAGCTCGACCGCTGGCGCATCCTGCTCGCCGACGCCTGGGGCCTCATGGCCGCCGGAGGCCAGGCGCCCGGGCTGCGCGCGATGCTGCTCGCCGCCGACGAGCTGGGCGACGGCGACGTGGCGGTGCCGTGGACCGGCCGACGCTGGTCGCCGTCGGCCGCGGCGGCGGTCTCGTCGGCGCTGATCCACGCGTGGGACTTCGACGACACGCACGACGAGGCGGTCGTGCACACGGCCGCCGTGGCCGTGCCCGCGGCGCTCGTCGCCGCCCAGCGCCGTCCGACGAGTGGGGACCGCTTCGCCGACGGCGTCGTGGTCGGTGTGCAGGTGCTCGCGCGGCTCGGCGGTCTCGTCGGACCGCGACCAGGTGTCATCCGCACCGCCGGACTCGGCGCGCCGGCCGCCGCTGCCGCGGTCGCCGCCACCTGGGGGCTCGACCGCGCCGGCATCGAGAACGCGATGTCGCTGGCCCTCGGGGCGTCGCTGGCGCCCGGCTCCCGCCAGGCGGTCGTCGACAGCTCCCTCGCCAAGCGAGTACAGCCGGGCCTCGCGGTGCAGGCCGGCCTCTACGCCGCCTCCCTCGCCGCCCACGGCATCGAGGGTCCGCGCGGCTGGCTGACCGGCGAGCACGGTCTCGTCCCCCGCTCGGACCTGACCGTGGCCGACGTGCTCGACGGACCGTTCGCCGGTGCCGAGCTGGCCATCAAGCCCTACCCGGCCTGTCGGTACGGACACGCGGCCATCGCCGCCGCGGAGGAGCTGTACCGCCGTCACGGCGCCGAGGCCGACGACCGCATCGTCGTGCACCTGCCCGAGGGTGCGTCGTACGCCATGGTCGCGCGGCCGTTCGCCGACCGAGGCGAGCCGATCATCGACGCCCAGTTCTCCGTGCCGTGGCAGGTCGCCTCCGTCTGGACCACCGGTCGCTACGACGTCGCGACCCTCGCCGGCCCCGACGTCGTCGACCCCGGCATCGCGGCCGCGGCCGCGCACGTCGAGGTCCGCCAGGACCTCCCCGCCAGCACCGTCATGAGCGGGGCGACGGTCGAGCTGCACCGCAGCAGTGGTCGGGACGGGGGCACCGTGCACGTGGCCGAGGCACCCATGCCCGGCGGACCCGAGACGCCGCTCGACCGCGCGGCGGTCAGCACCAAGATCCGCACCTGCCTGACCGTGGGCGGCCTCGACGCCGACGTCGAGACCGACCGCATCTGGGACTTCGTCGACGGGGTCGCCGACCTCGACGCCAGCGGCCTGCGCCGCGCCCTCTCCGAGTTCACCCCGTCACGCCAGCCCGTGGCCTGACCACCCGACCGCACACCACCACTTCCCACCGAAGGACACCGATGGACTTCTCCCTGACCCCCGAGCAGACCGCCCTCGTCGACTCCGTCACCAAGCTGGCCGAGAAGGAGTTCGCACCGAAGGCGTTCCAGCGGACCGAGTTCGCCTGGGACAGCCTCAAGGTGCTGGCCGACAACGGCCTGACCGGTCTGACCCTCGACCCCGAGCTGGGTGGCCAGGGCGCGTCCCTGCTCGACGCCGTGCTGGTCATGATGGCCATCACCAAGGTGTGCCCCCACAGCGCCGACGCGCTGCAGGCGAGCAACTTCGGCGCCATCCGCCAGGTCGCGAACTTCGGGTCCGAGCGGGTGAAGCGCGAGGTGCTGCCGAAGCTCCTCGCCGGCGACGCGATCGTCACCGCCGGCATGAGCGAGCCGGAGGCGGGCAGCGCGCTCACCGAGCTGCGCACGTCGGCCCGCATCGAGGGTGACGAGGTCGTCCTCAACGGCCAGAAGGTGTGGAACTCCCACGGTCCGGAGGCCTCCTACTCCGTCGTCTGGTGCCGGTTCGGCCCGACGACGAAGGACATCGGCGCCGTGCTGGTGCCGTTCGACGCCCCCGGCTTCTCGCGCGGGAAGACCGAGCGGCACATGTCGGGCGAGTCGCACTGCCAGCTCTACTTCGACGAGTGCCGCGTGCCGCGCGACTACGTGTTGGCCGAGTCCGGCGCCGTCCGCTCCATGCTGTCGATCTTCGGTGTCGAGCGGATGGGCAACGCCTCGCGCGCCCTCGCCCTCGCCGAGAGCGCCTACGAGCGGGCCGTCGAGCACGCCCAGGTCCGTACGCAGTTCGGCAAGAACCTCTGCGAGTTCCAGGGTCTGCAGTGGAAGTTCGCCGACATGAGGATCCAGCTCGACGCCTCCAAGATGCTGCTCTTCCGTGCCGTGGCCGACGCCGACGCCGGTGCGCCCGACTCCACCGACGCTGCGATCGCCAAGGTGCACGCCAACGAGACGGCGTTCAAGGTGGCCAACGACGCCCTGCAGGTCTTCGGCGCCAGCGGCTACTCCCAGGAGTTCCCGATGGAGTACATCGTGCGCCGCACGCGCGGCTGGATGATCGCCGGCGGGTCCACGGAGATCCTGCGCAACACCATCGCCCAGTCGGTCTTCGGCCGACGCTTCGACCAGCGGGCGGGAGCCAGCCGATGAGCACGAGCACCTCCGCCAGCCCCGACGCGGCCGGCCCGGCGCTCGAGGGCGCCACCGCCACGGTCGCCGAGTGGGCCGCCGCCCAGGCCGACCGGCCCCTCGACGCCGCCACCCGTCACCACGTGCGTCGGCTCTGGGTCGACTACCTGGCCGCGGTCGTCCCCGGCTCTGCCGCGCCGACGTCGCGCCAGGTGGCCCAGCACGCCGCCGTCCAGTACCCCGGCGACGCCGCCGAGGCGGTCGGATCGGGTCGGCTCTCGGCCCTCGGTGCCGCGCTGGTCAACGGCACGAGCGCGCACTGCCTCGAGGTCGACGACGGCTACACGCCGGGCAGCGTCCACCCCAGCACGGTCGTGTTCCCCGCCGTCCTCGCCGCGGCGCAGGCCGCCGGCAGCGACGACGAGCTCACCGAGCGGGCGCTGGCGGTGGGCCTCGAGGGCGTCTGCCGCCTGGCCGCCGCCGGCCACCCGGCCACCTGGCGCAACCACTTCCACAACACCCCGCTCACCGGCGTCCTCGCCGGGGCGCTCGCTGTCGGTGTGCTGCACCGCCTGGACGCTGAGCGGATGGAGCACGCGCTCGGCATCGCCGCGTCCCACGCCGGTGGCCTGTTCGCGTTCCTCGGCCAGGCGGCCGAAGTCAAGCGGCTGCACCCCGGCAAGGCGGCGCGCGACGCGATCGCGAGCGCCGAGCTGGCGAAGGCCGGCATCACAGGACCGCGCGGTGTCCTGGAGGCCCGGCACGGGTACGCCGAGGCGTTCACCCGCGGCGAGCTCGACGCCGAGACCCTGCTGGGTGGGCTCGGTGAGGAGTGGGTCTTCCTGCGCACCTACGTCAAGCCCTACCCCTGCTGCCGGCACCTGCACGGACCCATCGACGCCGCCCTCGCGCTGCGGGCCGAGCACGGGCTCAAGGCCGACGACGTCGCCTCCGTGCTGGTCCGCACCTACACGGTCGCCTCGCACCACGCCGCGACGGACGTCGACGAGTTCCTCGACGCGCAGATGAGCATCCCGTTCGCCGTGACCGTCGCCCTCACGTTCGACGAGGTCGGCCTCACCGAGTTCGGCCCCGAGGCCCGCCACGACGCCACCGTGCGCGACCTCGTCGGTCGCGTCGCCGTGGTGGCCGACGCCGACGCCGACGCGGCCTACCCGCGGCTGCGCCGCGCCGTGCTGGAGGTGACCCTGCACGACGGCACCGTCCTCACCGAGCAGGTCGACACGCCCTACGGCGAGCCGTCGAACCCGGTCAGCGACGACGACATGACCGCCAAGCTCGTCCGCCTGGCCGGTCCGGTCATCGGCCACGACCGCGCCGCCGCCCTGGCCGAGCAGACCTGGACCGCGCCCAGCGCCCGCACGACGCTCGACGTCGTCCTGCCCGAGGAGACCACCCCGTGACCGTCCTGTCCACCACCACCCTCGGTGGCGCCCTGATGCACCCCGAGTCGGTCGCGATCATCGGCGCCTCCGACGACATCAGCAAGACCGGCGCCCGACCGCTCGCGTTCCTGCGCAAGGCCGGGTACACGGGCCGGGTCTACCCGGTCAACCCGCGCCGCGACACGGTGCTCGGCGAGAAGGCGTGGCCGAGCATCTCGGCGCTGCCGGAGACGCCCGACCACGTGTTCGTCGCCGCCGACACCCGCTTCGTCGTCGACGCGGTGCGCGAGTGCGGCGAGCGCGGCGTTCCCGTCGTGACGGTGCTGGCCGGTGGCTTCGCCGAGGCAGGCCCCGAGGGCGCCGAGCGGCAGCGCGAGCTGCTCGAGGTGGCGCAGCGGTACGGCGTCCGCATCGTCGGGCCGAACAGCATCGGCGTGGTCAACCCCGGCGCAGGCATGCTGCTCACCGCCAACGCGGCCTTCGGCGAGGACGACATCCCGGTCGGCCGCACCTTCGTGGCGTCGCAGTCGGGCAGCGTCATCGGTGCCCTGATGACCCGGGCCAAGGCCGTGGGCATCGGGTTCGCCGGGCTGGTCTCGACCGGGTCGGAGATCGACCTGACGCTCGGCGAGATCTGCTCGGCCACGATCGACGACCCCGACTTCGACGCCTACTGCCTGTTCCTCGAGTCGCTCGACAACGCCGAGTCGCTCGCGGAGTTCGCGCAGCTCGCCCACGAGCACGGCAAGCCGGTGACCGTCTACAAGCTGGGCCGGTCCGACGCGGCGGCGGAGCTCTCCGTCTCCCACACCGGAGCCCTCGCCGGTGAGGACAGCGAGGCGAGCGCGTTCTTCGAGGCGTGCGGCTTCGTCCGGGTCGAGAACTTCGAGTCGCTCGTCGAGTGCGGCGCCGTGCAGCGTCGACTCGCCGACGCCCCGCGTCGCCCTGCCACGTCGGCACCGAGGGTGGGGGTCATCACCTCCACGGGTGGCGGCGCCGCGATCGCCGTCGACGAGCTGGAGATGCGCGGCCTGCGGGTCACCAAGCCGTCGAGCGCCACGTTCGCCGCGATCAACGACGCCGGCATCGCCGTGGCCGAGAGCCTGATCGTCGACCTCACGCTGGCCGGCACCCGGCACGACAAGGTGACGACCGTCCTCGGGATCCTCGAGGCCAGCCAGGAGCTGGACCTGCTCGTCTTCGTGATCGGCTCGTCGGCCCGGCTCAACCCGGAGCTGGCAGCGAGCGCGATCGAGGACTTCGCCGGCCGCGACCTCCCGGTCGTCGCGTGGGCGCTGCCCGACGCGCTCGTCACGCTGCAGCGCCTGCACCGCGCCGGGGTCCCGGCCTTCCGCACGGTCGAGTCGTGCGCGGAGTCCGTGGCTGCCACCTTGCGCACCAGGTCGCCGCGGCCCGAGGCGCTCACCACCGTCCCGCACCCGGCCGGCCCCACCGTCGCCCTCGACGAGCGGGCCTCCGCCGACGTCCTCTCGGCCGTCGGAGCCCGGTTCCCCGCGAGCGCCGTGCTCGGACCCCACGACGACGTGCCCGAGGGCCTGCCCTACCCCGTCGTGGTCAAGGTGCTGTCCGACGAGATCGCCCACAAGTCCGACGTCGGCGGTGTCGAGGTCGGTGTCGCCGACGCCGCGGGCGTGCAGGCCGCGCGCGAGCGCATCCTCCACAGCGTGGCCCGGCACCGGCCCGAGGTCGGCGCGGACACGGTGCTGGTGCAGGAGATGGTCGTCGACGCCGTCCAGGAGATGCTCGTCGGCTACCGGGTCAGCGAGACCGTCGGTCCGATGGTGGTCCTGGCCGCCGGTGGCGTCACGGTCGAGCTGTACGGCGACAGTGCCGCGCAGCTGGCCCCCGTCGACCGTGAGGTGGCGCTCGGCATGATCGAGTCCGTCCGGGCCACCGCGCTGTCGCGAGGCTACCGCTCCGCCCCCCACGGCGACCTGGACGCACTCGCCGACCTGGTCGTGGCGGTGTCCCGCCTGGCGCAGCACCGCCCCGACGTCGTCGAGGCCGAGATCAACCCCGCCGCGGTCCTGCGCGACGGCCACGGAGTGGTGGCGCTGGATGCGCTCGTCACGGTCCGCACCCCCACCCCTGTGACGAAGGAGAGCTGACATGGACGTCACCATCGAGAACCTGTCGCTGCACTACGGCGACTTCCAGGCGGTGAAGGACCTGTCGCTGGACATCGCCGACGGCGAGTCCATCGTGATGCTGGGCCAGTCCGGCTGCGGCAAGACCAGCACCATGCGGTGCGTCGCCGGGCTCGAGGAGCCGTCGGCGGGGCGCATCAGCATCGGCGGCCGCGCCGTCTTCGACGCCGACGCGGGCACCCGGGTCCCGGCCAACAAGCGCAACGTGGGCCTGGTGTTCCAGTCCTACGCCGTCTGGCCCCACCTCACGGTGCTGGAGAACGTGGCCTTCCCGCTGCGCATGCAGAAGGTCGCGAAGGCGCAGCTGCGCGAGAAGGCCCTGACCACCCTGCGGACGGTCGGCCTGGAGGACCAGGCCGACAAGAGCGCGAGCGCACTCTCGGGGGGCCAGATGCAGCGTGTCGCCCTGGCCCGCAGCCTCGCCATGGAACCGGCCATCATGCTGCTCGACGAGCCGCTGTCGAACCTCGACGCCCGCCTGCGCGACGACCTGCGGGTCGAGCTGCGTCGCCTGCAGCTGGACCTGGGCCTGACCTCGATCTACGTGACCCACGACCAGAGCGAGGCGCTGGCCCTGGCCGACCGGGTCGCCGTGATGCAGCACGGGCGCATCGCGCAGCTGGCCCGGCCGACGGAGATCTACGACACCCCGGCCTCGGCGTCGATCGCGGCGTTCCTCGGCGTGCTCAACATCTTCCCGGTCCAGCCCGGGACGGGTCACCGCCTCGTGTCGACCGAGCACCCCCTGGAGCTGGTCAGCGAGTCCGCCGGTCTCGGCGACGTGCCGGCCAGCGTGAGCATCCGGCCCGAGCACGTCCGGGTGACGCTCGACCGGGACGCGCAGGTCGCCAACGCCTGGGAGGGCACCGTCGGCGTGACGGTCTTCCAGGGTGCGACCACCCGCTGCTCGGTGACCCTCGACGCCGGACCGGTCGTGGAGGCCACCCTCGCGGGCTCGGCGGTCAACGTCTTCCACCCCGGCGACCGCGTGTTCGTGCAGGTCGACGCGCGCGACGTGAAGGTCCTGCCCGACGAGGTGCCCGGGATCGTCCCGGACCTCCCGACCGCCGAGGCGCCCGCCGAGCTGGTCGGCGCCGGCCAGGCGGGTGAGTGAGATGGCCTCCGCCCTCGTCGACGCACCCGCCGCACCGTCGCCCGCACCGTCCACCGGGACGAGTGCCCCGAGGACCCGCGCCGGGTTCATGCGCCGCTGGCTCGGCTCCGGCCTGCTGATCGCCTTCCTGGCGTTCCTCATCCTGGTGCCCGCCGGCTTCGTGCTGCTGGCCTCCATGACCGGCTCCGTGCCGCGGCCGGGCAACATCAGCCTCTCGCCGACGCTCGGCAACTTCGGGGTCCTCGGTGTCCCCGAGGTCCGGCAGGCGTTCGTCAACTCGATGGTCATGGCCATCGCGGCCACGCTGCTCGCCGGTCTCATCGGCGGGACGCTCGCGTTCCTCGCGGCCCGCACCGACATCCGCATCCCGAAGTTCGTCTACCTCGTCGGCCTCATGCCGATGTTCCTGCCGTCCTACGTCGGCGCGCTGGCGTGGTCGATGCTCGGCAGTCCCAACGCCGGCCTGCTCAACATCGGGCTGCGCGACGTCGGTCTGCCGGCGTTCGTGAACATGTACTCGATGCCGGGCCTCGTGCTCGTCTTCGCGATGTACTACGCGCCCTACACCTTCCTCATGGTGCACGCGGCGCTGTCGCTCATGAGCCCCGACCTGGAGGAGGCGGCGCAGATCCACGGGTCGTCGACCCGCACGATGCTGCGACGCATCTCCTTCCCGCTCGCCCTGCCGGCGGTGCTCGGGTCGGCGATCCTCACCTTCACGCTGATCTTCGAGAACTTCCCGGTGGCGCAGGTGCTCGGCACGCCCGGCGGGGTCGACACCCTGCCGACCTTCATCTTCCGGCTGCTGAACGCGACGCCGTCGCGCGGCAACGAGAGCGCCGCCATCGCCGTGGTGCTCGTGGCGGTCGTCATCATCGCGACCACGCTGCAGAACCGCGTCATCGCCAAGCGGTCGTTCACGACGGTCACCGGCAAGGGCGTCAAGAACAAGAAGATCGCGCTCGGTGCGTGGCGCACGCCGGCCCTCGTCGCGGTGCTCGGCTTCTTCACGCTGTCGATCCTGCTGCCGCTGCTGGCGCTCGTCGTCACGGCCGGTCGCACGAGCCCGTACATGTCCTCGATCGGCGACCTGTTCCAGCCGGGTGCGTTCGACCTGTCGATCGTCGGCACGGTGCTGCAGTCCAGCAGCTTCCTCGACGCCACCGGCAACAGCGTCGTGGTCAGCGTCATCGCGGCCTCGGCCGGCACGGTGCTCGCCTTCCTCTGCGGCTACGCGGTCTACCGCACCACCGTCAGCGGCCGTCGTCTGATCGAGGGCATCTCGATGGTGCCTCTCGCCATCCCCGCGGTCGTGCTCGGCATGGGACTGCTGTGGACGTGGTTGGTCATGCCGATCCCGCTCTACGGCACCCTCGCGGTGATGGCGATCGCCTTCATCGCGGTGCAGTCCCCGCAGGGCTTCCGCGGGATCGCATCGTCGATCCTGCAGACCGATCGCGACCTCGAGGACAGTGCCGTCATGCTCGGCGCCAGCCGCACCCGCGCGATCCTCGCGGTCACCGTGCCGCTCATGAAGGTCGGGCTGCTGTCGACGTTCGTGCTGCTGCTCATGCTCAGCATGCGCGAGCTGACGGTGCCTCTGTTCCTCTACACGACCGACACCAAGATCCTCTCGATCGCGATCTACGACGCCTTCGAGAACGGCGGAGCCCTGCGCGGTGCGGCGGCCATGAGCCTTCTGTACTGCCTCGTCATGTTCGTCCTCTCCTACATCCCACGGCGCCTGGCGAACCGCTGACACCCCTCACCACCCGACCCCCTGCAGGACGTCCAAGGAGGACGACATGAAGAAGCCCACCAAGACCCTCGCCGTGGCCGCGGTCGCGGCGGTGTCCCTCACCCTCGCCGCATGCGGCGGCGGAGGAGAGGGCTCCAGCAGCGCCGGCGCGGGCAGCGCCGCCGAGGAGATCCTCGCCATGCCGGAGATCGACGACTCCGACGGACTCGTCATCGACGGGGAGCAGGTCGCCGACGCCGAGCTGCTCGAGGCCGCCCGCGAGGAGGGCTCCGTCGGTTGGTACACCGCCTCCGGTGCCGAGAGCGCCGAGGTCACGGCCGCGCGCTTCGAGGCCGAGACCGGCGTCGACGTCGACATGACGCGGATGCCGTCGGGCAAGCTCTCCGAGCGGGTGCTGAGCGAGGCCGGCGCCGGCCGCCTCGAGGCCGGCGTGGTGACCATCACCGACCCGGTGCTGGCCGAGGAGTTCGCCGAGGCGGGCGTGTACGCGCCGTACGAGGTGACGTCGAGCGACGCCCTGGCCGACACCGAGGGTGTCGTCTACGAGGACGGGCTCTACTACGCGCCCTACTACTCGGCGTACGCGTTCTCCTACAACAACCAGGTGGTGCAGAAGGGCGACGCCCCGAAGGACTGGTCGGACCTGCTCGACCCGAAGTGGAAGGGCAAGGTCGGCATCGTCAACGCGGGCGCCGGTGGCACCGTCCAGGGCCTCGCGAAGTTCCAGGAGGAGCTGGACGCCGACTACTGGGAGAAGCTCGCCGCCCAGGAGCCGCGCATCTTCGACACCACGAGCGTGCAGCTGGAGGCGCTCGCCCGCGGCGAGATCGAGGTCGCGACCTCGGGCTTCAACAGCACCTACGGTGCCGAGGTGGCCGGTGCGCCGATCACCCTCGTCGTGCCGCCGAGCGGTGTCTCGGGCACGTACAACATGCAGGGCGTCACGGAGGCCGGCCTCGACTCCGCGGCGGCCAAGCTGTTCCAGGACTGGACGATGTCGACGTCGGGCCAGCGGTTCGCGGCGGCGCAGGGCTTCGTGGCAGCACGCACCGACATCCCCACGACGAGGACCGGGTCGTACGAGCTGCCGTCGGGCGACTCCGACGGGCTCGAGCTCTACACGCCGGAGCAGGCCCGCACCGAGGGCGCCGACATCGTGGCGCGGTGGAACCGGGCGTTCGGCTACAGCGGCTGACGCACGACGAGCGCGGACGGGGCGGGTGGCGCACGGCGCCACCCGCCCTCGTGCTGCGTGGCTGGGACGGCGCCGGGCATGAGCGCGCGCCCCGCCGGTGGGTGAGTCCGGGCCGGCGAGGCGCGCGGGTCGGGGGTGGCCGCGAGGCGGGGCTCAGGCCAGGATCAGCGACAGCTTGTCGGCCACGCAGACCGGGCGGTCGTGTCCGTCGCGCAGCATCGTGAAGCGGAACGTCACGAGCCAGGAGCCGTCGCGTTCCTGCACGTCGGTGACGCGGCAGGACAGACGCAGCGTGGAGCCCACCGGGACCACGGCCGGGAATCGGACGCGCTCGAACCCGTAGTTCACGCGCGCCGTGCCCAGCTCCACGGAGTAGAGCTCGGGCGCCAGCGCCGTGACCAGCGACAGCGTCAGCTGGCCGTGGGCGATGACACCGCCGAACGGACCGGTCGCGGCGCGCTCGGGGTCGACGTGGATCCACTGGTGGTCGCCGGTGACGTCGGCGAACGCGTCGATGCGCTGCTGCTCGACGACCAGCGGGCCGCTCGGGCCGAGCTCGACGCCCACGAGCGCGTGCAGCGCCTCCGGGGAGTCGATGACCGCCGGACCGCTCACGCGCCGACCCGCTCGAAGACCGCCGAGATGCCCTGGCCGCCGCCGATGCAGAGCGTCACCAGCCCGTACCGGCCCTCGCGGCGCGCCAGCTCCTGCGCCATCGAGCCGACGAGCCGGGCACCGGTCGCGCCGACCGGGTGGCCAAGAGAGATGCCGGACCCGTGCGGGTTGATGCGCGGGTCGTCCGGCTCCACGCCCCACGTGCGCAGCACGGCCAGCACCTGGGCGGCGAAGGCCTCGTTGAGCTCCACGACGTCGAGGTCGTCGAAGCCGATGCCCGCCCGGCCGAGCGCGTCGGCCGTGGCGGGGACGGGACCGATCCCCATCGTCTCCACCGGCACGCCGGCGACGGCCCAGCTGCGCAGGGCGACGAGCGGGGTGAGCCCGTGACGGGCGGCGAGCTCGGGGGTGGTGACGACGCACATGGCGGCCGCGTCGTTCTGCCCGCTCGCGTTGCCGGCGGTGACCGTCGCCTCTGCGTCGACCTTGCCCATGATCGGCCGCAACGCGCCGAGCGACTCGAGCGTCGTGTCGGCGCGGGGGTGCTCGTCGACGTCGACGACCGTCTCGCGCCGGCCCGAGCCGACGGTGACCGGCACCATCTCGTCGGCGAAGATCCCCGCCTGCTGGGCGGCCACGGCGCGCTGGTGCGACTGCACCGCGAGAGCGTCCTGGTCGTGCCGGGAGATGCCGTGCTCCCGCCGCAGGTTCTCGGCCGTCTCGATCATGCCGCCCGCCACGGGGTGGAAGCGGCCGCCCGCCGTCTGACGAGCCCGCACGAGGGCGTCGTGCATCGTGACGCCCGTGCGCGCACCGCCCCAGCGGATGTCCGTGGAGTAGAAGGGGACGTTGCTCATGCTCTCGGCGCCGCCGGCGACGACCAGCTCCGCCGCGCCGGTCTGGACGGCCATGGCCGCATTGACGACGGCCTGCAGGCCCGACCCGCAGCGCCGGTCGACCTGCTGGCCGGCCGCGCGGATGCCGAGCCCGGCGTCGAGGGCCGCCACGCGTCCGATCGCGGGGGCCTCGGCGTTCGGGTTGCAGTGCCCCAGGATCACGTCGTCGACCGCATCGGACGGGAGCCCCGTGCGCTCGACGAGCGCGGTGAGGGTGGTGGCGGCCAGCTCGACCGCAGTGGCCGCGGCGAGGGAGCCGCCGTAGCGGCCCACGGGGGTGCGCACGGGGGCGCAGATGACGGCGTCGTTCACGAGGTCTCCTCGAGGTGGTGGTGGGCAGTGACGGTCGAGACCGGCTCGGCGGCGTGGTCGGGGTCGTCGGTGGGACCGGGTCGGCGCGCCTCGACGGTGCAGCCCTGGCCGGAGTCGGCACCGGGATCCACGACGTCGAGGTGCGCCCGCTGGCCCGCGACCAGGGCGGAGCGGCCACGGTGCGCGACGCGGCGCAGCGGTCCGCCCCGGCGACGGGCGACCTCGGCGAGGGCGAGCGCCAGCAGCGGGCCGTGGACGACCAGTCCGGCGTAGCCTTCCGTGCCGGTCGCGTAGGGGTGGTCGTAGTGGATCCGGTGGGAGTTGCAGGTGAGTGCGCTGAACCGTGCGAGCAGCGGGGCATCGGCACGGAAGTCCCAGGAGGCCCGCTCGGTCGAGGACAGTCCGGCAGGGCCGTCGTCGGGGGAGGCCGGGACGCCCGCGCCCGGCGGTGACGGTGCGACGAGACCCGCGCCGGCCCGGTAGACGAGGTCGAGCCGCTCCTGGACCGCGGGGCCCTGGTCGTCGTGCACGGTGTCGCGGACGGTCACGAAGCGCAGGGGCCCCGAGCGGCCCTGCGTGTCGCGCACGTCCTCGACGACACGTTCGATGCCGACCTCGGCGCCGATGCGCAACGGGCGCAGCACCGCGACCTCGCCGCCGGCGAACATCCGGCGCGGCAGGTCTCGGCGCGTCGGCAGGCCGTCGTCGATCGCGTGCCCGTCGGGTCCGAGGGCCGACAGGGGCACCCACCGTGCCAGAGCAGCCCAGTGCCACAGGGCCGGCAGGGGTGCGCCGACGGAGGTGTCGACGTCGTCGGCGCCGATCAGGTCGGCCAGGCCGGCGACGGCGAGCGGGTCGACCGTGCGCGTGGGACGTCCGCTCACATGAACCGTCCGCCGGTGACCTCGGCCACCGTGCCGGTCATGTAGGACGACATGGCCGAGGCGTAGAACAGGGCGACCTGGGCGACCTCCTCGGGCTCCCCGGCCCGCTGCATCGGGATCTCGGCCATCTTGCCGTCCCAGGCCTTCTGCGGCATGGCCCGTGTCATGGCCGACGCGACCAGGCCCGGCTGGATGGCGTTGACGCGCACTCCGTGGTGGGCCATCTCCTTCGCCGCGGCCTTCGTCAGCCCGACGATGCCGGCCTTGGCGGCGGAGTAGTTGGTCTGCCCCACCATGCCGACCTTGCCCGAGAGCGAGGAGATGTTGACGATCGCGCCGCTCTTGGCCTCCCGCATGTGGGCGGCCGCGAGCCGGGTGCCGTTCCAGCACCCCTTCAGGTGGACGGCGATCACCTGGTCGAAGGCCTCCTCGCTCATGGTGCGCATCGTCGCGTCGCGGGTGATGCCTGCGTTGTTGACCATCACGTCGAGCCGACCCCAGCGCTCCACGGCCGCGTCGATCGCGCGCTGGACGTCGTCGGCGCTGACGACGTCGCAGGCGACGGCGAGAGCCACGTCGTCGCCCCCGAGCTCCGCGACGGCCTTGCTCGCAGCGTCGGCGTCGAGGTCGGCGACCACGACGCGTGCCCCGGCGTCGACGAACGCGTGGGCGATGGCGAGACCGATGCCTTGGGCGGCGCCGGTGACGACGGCGACCTGGGAGTCGAGCAGGGTCATGCGGGTTCTCCTTCGGTGGGGGACGGTGCGGCAGAGGACGTGGAGCTGTGTCGGCGTCCTCGCGCGAGGACCTGACGGGCGCGGGCGAGGACCGGGGCGTCGACCATCTGCCCGTCGACGACGGCGACGCCGTCACGCTCGGCGCCGACGACCGTGCGGGCCCAGGCCAGCTCCTGCGACGACGGCGCGAACCGGTCCGCCGCCGTGGTGACCTGGTCGGGGTGGATGCACAGCTTGCCGCGAAGGCCCAGGCGCTCGGCGCGGGCGAGGTCGGCGACGAGGCGGTCGGGGTCACGAAGCTGCGGGGTGACCCCGTCGACCGGGCCCACCAGGCGGGCTGCGGCCGAGGCCACGACGAGGGCCGCGCGGGCGTGGTCGACGACTTCGCCGACGTCGGGATCCACCCCGAGGTCCGTGGCGAGGTCGAGGTGGCCGAGAGCCAGGCGGGTGACCGACGGCGAGGCGGCGACGTCGACGGCGTCGATCAGGCCGCGCGCCGTCTCCACCAGTGCGAGGACCTCGACGGCGACCTCGCCGAGGGCGACGACGGCCGCGCGGTCGGCCTTGGGCAGCATCACCGGCAGCCCGTGCTCGACCGCCATCGCGACGTCGGCACGGTGCCACGTGGTGCCGACGGCGTTGACCCGCACGGCCACACGCGCGCCTGCCGCGGCGGCCTCGGCGACGAGGGCACGGGCAGCGTCCTTCGCGTCGGCGGCCACGGCGTCCTCGAGGTCGCACAGCACCGCGTCGGCACCGGAGGCGAGGGCGCGCTCGAACCGGTCGGGTCGGTCGCCCGGCACGAAGAGCAGCGTGGTCGCGTCGGCCAGGCTCACGCGACGTCCTGGCGGGCGATCACTCCGCGGTCGCTGAGGCCGCCGATCTCGGCGTCGCCGAGCCCCAGCTCCTCGGTGAGCACGGCGAGGGTGTCCGACCCGAGCTCCGGAGCGGGCGAGGGCCAGACCGTGTCGTCGCCCCAGCGCAGCGGCGACGACGATGCGGCCATCCGACCCACGCCGGGCTGCTCGATGTCGCGCAGGACGGGACGGGCGGCGTCACGGGCGACCTCGCCGGCCTGGTCGACCGACAGGTACGGAGCCCACAGGACTCGTGCCTCGTCGAGCAGCGCGGCGAGGTCGTCGATCGGTCGGGCGGCGAACCAGGGCCGCAGGATCGAGGCGATCGTCTCGCGCAGCTCGTAGCGGGCCGCCTCGTGGCGCAGGTCCACGTCGAGTGCCTTCTCCAGCGCGGCGAACACGTCCACGGTCCCCGTGACGGCGCACAGCGCGTGCCACTGGCCCTCGGTCAGCGCCACCACCATGACGCGCTCGCCGTCGCGGCTCGCGAAGTCGGTGCCGAAGCTGCCGAAGACGTGGTTGCCGTGCCGCTGCCGGCTGTGGCCGGCCTCGTCGGCCTCGGCGAACCAGCCGAGGGCGCCGACGGAGGAGACCGCGACGTCGTACAGAGCGAGGTCGACGTGGCTCCCGATGCCGTCGGCGCGACGCTTCTGGAGCGCGGCCAGGACCGCGACGGAGGCGTGCAGCCCGGTGAGCAGGTCCCAGGCCGGCAGCACGTGGTTGACCGGGGTGTCGAGGAACTCCGGGCCGGTCATGTCGGCGATGCCGACCGAGGCGTTCACGGTGTAGTCGACGGCCGGACGACCGCCCGGGAAGCCCTCCACGTGCACGGAGATGGCGTCGGCGCGCACGGCGGCGAGGTCCTCGTGGGTCAGCCGGTTCCTGCCGACGACGTTGTCGAGGTAGATGCCCCGCCCCGGGCCCTCGCGGGTGGCCAGGGCGAGCAGCAGCTCGCGGCCCTCGGGGGTGCGGTAGTCGAGCGCGACGGACCGCTTGCCCTTGTTGAGGTTGGCCCAGTAGAGGCTGGCGCCGGACCGGCTCAACGGCCACCGTCCGAAGTCGCTGCCGCCGCCGGGCAGGTCCACGCGCACCACGGAAGCGCCGAGCTGGGCCAGCGTCATGCCGCACGTCGGGCCCGCCACGAAGGTGGCACACTCCACGACCTCGATGTCCACGAGCGTCTGCCCCGGCGTCATCGGTACACCGGGTCCCGGCGCGCGGCGAAGGCGGCGTGGCCCTCCGCGGCATCGCGTCCGTGACCCGCGAGCGAGACGCCCACGCGCTCCTCGCGCAGGAACGCCTCGAGCCCTCCGTGCTCGGCCACGTCGCACATCCAGCGCGTCACCGCGAGCGACTCCAGGGGGCCGGACGCCAGGTCCGCGGCCAGCTCGAGGGCCACGGTCGTGGCGCTGCCGGTCGGGCAGACCCGGGTGACCAGGCCGGCGTCGTAGGCGTCCTGCGCCGCGAGACGTTCACCGAGGAGCAGGTGCCGGGTCGCGGCCTGGCGGCCGAGGGCGCGCGTCAGGTGCCACGCGACCCCGCCGTCCGAGGCGAGACCGCGACGGGCGAACGGTGCGAGGAAGAACGCGTCGTCGGCGGCCACCACGACGTCACACCCGAGCACGAGACCCCAGGCGGCGCCGATCGCGTAGCCGTCCACCGCCGCGACGGTCGGAGCCGCTGCGGCGCGGATCTCGCGGACCGCGCGGTGGATGAGCGAGAGCCGAGCGGCGGGGCCGAACAAGCCGTCGGAGGGGCCGGGCATCGTGCCGACGTCGCCTCCCGACGAGAAGTGGAGGTCGCCGCCGGTGAGCACGATGGCGCGGGCACGAGGCGCGTCGACGGCGAGTGCGTGCAGCAGCTCCTCGACCAGCTGGTGGTCGAGGGCGTTGCGTCGGTGCGGACGGTCGAGCCGGAGCTCGAGCACGTCCTCGTGCCACGTGACGCGCAGGACGGGAGAACCTGGAACAGACATCAGCCTACATTCTATATAATGTGTACTAACAGTGTGCCGCGTCACGTCGCGCGTGGCAAGAGACCAGGACGACACGACCGGGGCGTGCGCACGACGAGGGGTGCTCGCCGATACGGTGTGCTCTGCCCCCGTCGCTTCTATTCACCCCTGGAGGAGGCGGCGGGGGACCTCACGGGTCCCGGAGCGGGTCAGCGCTCGTCGGGCAGCAGCAGGTCGGTCCGCTGCACGTAGCGGCTCAGCCGGTCCTGCACCAGGCGCACGTGGTCGTGCAGCCACACGGTGACCGCCGGGCCGAACATCGACGACGAGGCCGATGCGGAGTACCGCACGATCGTGCCGCGGCCGTCCGGCTCGAGCACGATGCGCTCGTTGACCACCGCCATGGGCGACGTGGTGCGCAGCCGGAGCTCCTCGGGCGGGTCGAGGTGCGTGACGACCACCGTCGCGTCGAGCTGGTCCGCTCCGTGCTGGAGGCTGCACAGGTACGACTGCGCGCGAGCGAGGAGGTCGGAGTCGGTGGACGCGCAGCGACTCACCGCACTCCACTCGCCCAGCGTCTCCAGACGCAGCAGGTTCGCCCACAGCTGTGAGCGCGTCTGCGGCGACGCGATCCTGTGCTCCTCGGCGATCATCCTTCGACGGTAGACACGGGTCGGGTCATGCGCATTCCGAGAAGACCACTGAGCAGCCTCTGAGCAGGTTCTCCGGACGCGCCACACGTCTGCAACACAGGACCGGCAGGATGGACCCATGAGCTCCGCCAGCCCCCGCACGACCGAGCAGATCCTCGAGTCCGACCGCCGCGCGCCCGACGCCGCCCTGTTCGCGGGGGGTGTCGCCTCCGACGAGGAGCACGCCGCTCTGCGCGCGTCGGTGCGCCAGCTGACGACGCTGCTCGGCGAGGCCCTCACGCGGCACGAGGGCCCGGAGCTGCTGGACCTGGTGGAACGGGTGCGGCACCTCGCGCGCACCCCCGACGGTGGGCAGGGCGCCGCCGAGCTGCGGGAGGCGCTCGACGAGCTGGAGCCCGAGCGCGCCGTGGTGCTCGCGCGGGCGTTCGCGCTGTACTTCCAGCTGGTCAACATCACCGAGCAGCTGCACCGCTGGCAGGAGCTCACCATCGGCTCCGAAGGTCCGCTCGCCGGCACCTTCGGGCGCATCGAGGAGGCCCTGGCCGACGGCAGCCTCGACGCCGACCTGCTCACGTCGGTGCTGGCGCGCGTGGAGTACCGCCCGGTGTTCACCGCCCATCCGACCGAGGCCAGCCGACGCACCGTGCTGCGACTGCTGCGCAAGGTCGCCGAGGCGGTGCGCGAGCTCGAGGACCCCCGGCGTCCGGCGTCCGAGACCGCCACGGGCGAACGCCGCCTGGCCGAGCTGATCGACCTGCTGTGGCAGACCGACGAGCTGCGCGTCGTGCGCCCGGAGCCGCAGGACGAGGCCCGCACCGCCGTGTACTACCTGCGCTCCATCGCCTCGGAGGTCGTGCCCGGCCTGCTCGACGAGCTCGACCGGCAGGCCGCCCGGGTGGGCGTCGAGCTGCCCGAGACGTCGCGACCGCTGCGCTTCGGCACGTGGGCCGGAGGCGACCGCGACGGCAACCCCAACGTCACGCCCGACGTCACCCTCGAGGTGCTGCACCTGCAGCACACGTCGGGAATCAGCGAGCTGGTGGCGATGGTCGACGAGCTTCTCACCGAGATGACCGCCTCGACCCGCGTCGTCGAGGCCAGCGCCGAGCTGCTCGACAGCCTTGCCGAGGACGCCGAGGCCCTGCCGATCACGTGGAGCACCATCCGCCGGCTCAACGCCGACGAGCCCTACCGGCTCAAGCTCAGCTTCGTGCGGGTGCGCCTGCTGCGCACCCGCGACCGGCTCGTGAACGACACCCCGCACGAGCCCGGCCGCGACTACCTGTCCTTCGACGAGATGGTGCGCGACCTGGTGCTGGTGCGCCGGTCCATGCTCGCCGCCGGCGACGCGCTGACCGGCGACGGCGCCATCCGCCGGCTCATCCGCACCGCCGTGACGTTCGGAGCAGGGCTGGCGACCATGGACGTGCGTGAGCACTCCGCGAAGCATCACGCCGCCCTGGCCGACCTCTACGAGCGGCTCGGTGAGCCCGGGTACGGCGACCTCGAGCGACCGCAGCGGATCGAGCGGCTGCAGCAGGAGATGACGTCGGCCCGCCCGCTCCTCGGGGCGTCGGTCGACCGGGCCCGGCTGGGGGAGGCCGCGTCGGCGTCGCTGCGACTCATGGAGACCATCCGCGTCGCCCTCGACACCTACGGTCCCGAGGTGGTCGAGACGTACATCGTGTCGATGACCCACGACGTCGACGACCTGTTCGCCGTGGTCGTGCTGGCCCGCGAGGCCGGGCTCGTCGACCTGACCGGAGGCGTCGATGGGGAGGCGCTGGCGCGCATCGGCTTCGCGCCGCTGTTCGAGACCGTGGCCGAGCTGGAGGCCGCCGGACCCCTGCTCCAGGCCCTGCTCTCGGACCCGTCGTACCGGCGGATCGTCGCCGCGCGCGGCGACGTGCAGGAGATCATGCTCGGCTACTCCGACTCCTCGAAGGACGCGGGCATCGCGGCGTCGCAGTGGCAGATCCACCGGGCCCAGCGCGCCCTGCGCGACGTGGCCCGCGAGCACGGCGTGGTGCTGCGGCTCTTCCACGGCCGCGGCGGCTCGGTGGGCCGCGGCGGCGGACCCACGGCCGAGGCGATCATGAGCCAGCCCTACGGGTCGCTCGACGGACCGATCAAGATCACCGAGCAGGGCGAGGTCATCTCCGACAAGTACGCGCTGCCCGGCCTGGGTCGGCACAACCTCGAGGGGGCGCTCGCCGCCGTCATCGAGGCGTCGACGCTGCACCGCACGTCGCTGCTGCCCCAGGAGGTGCTCGACGGCTGGAACACGACGATGGACGTGGTCGCCGAGCAGGGGAAGGTCGCGTACCGGGCGCTCGTGCGCGACGACGCGCTCGTCCCGTTCTTCGTGGCCGCCACGCCCGTCGACGAGCTGGGCAAGATGAACATCGGCTCGCGCCCTGCCAAGCGCCCCGGCGGAGCCGGCGGCCTCGACGACCTGCGTGCCATCCCGTGGGTGTTCGGCTGGACCCAGTCGCGCATCATCCTGCCCGGCTGGTTCGGCGTCGGGTCCGGCCTCGCGGCCGCCTTCGAGGACGGCCGCGGCGAGACCCTGCAGGAGATGTACGGGTCGTGGGCGTTCTTCCGCACGTTCCTGTCCAACGTGCAGATGACGCTGGCCAAGACCGACCTCGACATCGCCGCGTCCTACGTCGAGGCGCTCGTGCCCGACGACGCCCGCCACCTTCTCGACGTCATCCGCGCCGAGCACGAGCGCACGGTCGAGCAGGTGCTGCGCGTGACGGGTCAGTCGTCGCTGCTGGAGCAGGCGCCGGTGCTGCGTCGCACGCTCGAGCTGCGCGACCACTACCTGGCCCCGCTGCACGCCCTGCAGGTCTCGCTGCTCGGCAAGGCCCGCGCCGCCGAGTCCCCGTCGGCCGAGACCGAGCGGGCGCTCCTGCTCACGATCAACGGCATCGCGGCCGGCCTGCGCAACACCGGCTGACGTCGTCTGGTCGTCGTCCGCGCCTTGCGGCCTGCCGGCACGACGTCTCCGGCAGGTGAGGGACGATCGACCTAGAGTGGGACGGTGAAGCGCTCCGCGGTGGTCCTGGTCGCGATCCTCATGTCCGTGACGGCGTGCACCGGTGGGGGTGACGAGCCCTCGGCAGCCGCCCCGTCGGCCTCGGCGTCGGCATCTGCATCGGTCGGGACCGACCCCACCGCGAGGTCGGTCGACGGCGACGTCGAGGTCTGGGACCTGACCGGTGATCCGTCCGACGCCTCGTTCGGGATCGGGAAGGCCGAGCCTCGGGCCGACTACGGCGGCGACGAGCCGCGGGCCGTGCGGTTCGAGCTCGAGGGAGGGTCGATCCAGCTCGACCTCTCCGACCTGACGTTCTACCACGAGGGCGACATCTTCGCGTTCCTCTCCCGTACGGCCGAGATCCCCCCTGACCAGCTGGCGGAGGGGTACCGCGACCTGCTCGAGGCGCTCGACGTCGACCGGGCGAGCGCCGACGCGTTCGAGGCCGAGCTCGCCGGTGCTCCCACCGACCAGACCGGTCAGGTGACCGTGAGCTATCCGGACGAGATCCGCCTCGGTGACTGGACTCTCGCGGTGAGCGCTGCGATCTCGCCGGCGGTCGGCACCGGGGTCCTGACCGTCAGTGCGGGGTACAGACCTCTGCTGGTCGGCTGAGCCGGCCCCGGCGCGACGACGGCGCCGCCCTTCGCTCGTGCGGGAGGCGGCGCCGTCGTCGTCCGTGTGCGCGTGCGATCAGCGCACGTACTTCAGGCGGTACTGGAAGGCGCCTGAGACGACCGAGTCGGCGCGGGTGGTCCGATCGGAGTTGACCACGTCGTAGCGGGTGGAGAAGAAGTCCTGCGAAACGAGGATGTCGTCGTTGCGGGACTGCTTCGACAGCAGGGTCGCGACCTCCTGGGCCGACTCCGGCTCCTTCGCCGGGACCGACAGCGGGTCCTCCTCGTCGTCGTAGTAGAAGTCCTCGTCGTCCTCCCAGTAGAACGACTCCCCGTACTCCTCGTCGTCCTCCCAGCCGCTGAGCTCGTTCGCGCCGAGGATCCGCAGCCGGCCGGTGCCGTAGGCGAAGACCGAGGTCCGGATCTCCATGACGACCGACTTGGGGGTGGCCTTCGAGTACTTGTCGGCCTTGACGAGGTTGAAGCGGAGCTTGAACGGCGTGCCCTTCTTGACGGTGAGCGTGCCGCTGGACTTGAGCCGGCCCCACGCCTTGCGCGACGGGTAGTAGCGGTCGATGGTGCCGATCTTCAGCGCCTTGTACGGCGAGGTCAGCGTGTCGTCGATCGTGACGTCGTCGACGTCGAGGTTGGCGAACTCGTTCTCCTGCAGCGCCGCGATGTCGTTGGCCACGCCGTCGGCCACGTACTCGCCGAGGTAGTCCGTGACGCTGTAGCGCTGCGTGCGCTCGAGGGTGACGGGCTTGCCGTCCTCCTTGGCCGTGCCCTTGACCGTCCACGACACGAGCGACTCGCCGCCACCCAGCTGGTCCTGCGCGAGAGCCGCGTCGCGGAAGGCGTGCGTGCCGGCGATCTCGGTCAGCGCCTCCGGGTTCGGCACGGTGGACCGGTAGGTCGTGGCGGGCTTGCCGTCGGAGCGCGCGGTCGACGTGACGATGGCGGAGTCGACGGCCTGGCCGAGGCGGCCCGCGATGCCGGCGAGTCCGTCGTGGGTCAGCGCGCCCTGGGGTGCGGCGAGGTTGGCCATCTTGAACGAGCCGACGCCGTCGGCCTGGATGAACGACGTCTTCGCACCGTGGAGGGTGCGGCTGGCGTTGCGGAAGTCCATCGGGTGCCCGAAGCCGACCACGTCGTCGCCGCAGACGGCGGTGGCGGTGCCGAGGCCGTAGCTGGAGAGGGAGCCGTAGGAGTCGGCGGCGGCGAGGTTGCCGCCGGCCACGATCGGGACCTCCTCGCCGAGGCTGGCGCCACCGGCTGCGACGTCACGCGCGGGCGCACCGGCGCGCTTGGCGATCTTGGCGTACCCGGCGGCGAACTTGGTCGGGAGGGTGATGGCCGAGACCGGCGCGATGCGGCGGGCGCCCTTGCCGAGCTCGGCGCTGCTCGCACCGGCAGCCACGAGCTGCTTCTTCTGCGACGACGTCAGCGTGATGCGCTCGGCGGGGGCCGACACGTCCTCGTCGTCGAGCAGGTCGTAGAGGTCGGCGGCCGGCGTGATGCCGGCGATGGACGACGACTCGTTGCCGCCGAAGGTGTACGCGACCGCTCCGACGAGTCGCCCGTCCTCGGCGTAGACCGGCGAGCCGGAGATGCCCGACCAGACGCCGGCGTCGATGGTGCCGTCGCTCCTGGTGATGCGCGAGCCCGAGAGGTCGAACACGAGGGTGTCGCCGTCGTCGCTCTCGAGGGTGTCGATGTAGGTGCCGCTGAAGGCCTCGGGCGTCACGTCGGACCCGCGCGAGCGGCCGGCGGTGGTGAGGCCCGTGACGGTCTGGCCGGACTCGAGGTCGGCGGCGGGGAACGCGGCGGCGCACTGCTCGAAGGACGGGGGCGCCGCGGTCGCCGGGGCGGCGACGAAGGCGACGCTGCCGGCGACGAGCGCGACGCTGGCGCACATCGACGAGGACAGCAGGGAATGACGGGGCATGGGGGAGCTTCCCTCCGACGGAAGGCCCCGGGGTCGGGGCAGGTGAGGCCACCGTAGAGCCCGGCGGGGTCGTTTCTTGGGCAAAGACGCAAAACTGGTCCGGAAGGACTATGCGCCCCGAGCGTCGTGCCCACGGAACCCGATTTCCGTCGCGCCGACGCCGTCCCGTACACTCGTCTCCGTCCTTCGGGACGTGCGCCCGTAGCTCAACGGATAGAGCATCTGACTACGGATCAGAAGGTTTGGGGTTCGAATCCCTACGGGCGCGCAAATCGGCCCCGAGCGTCTCGACGCTCGGGGCCGTCGCCGTTCACAGGGCGTCGGAGACGCCGGTGGAGACCACGCGGTAGCCGTCGTCGTCGGCGTGGACCAAGCCGCGCTGCACGAACGCGTCGAGCCAGCCCTCCATCGGCCACCAGCCCCAGCGGGCGTGGAAGACGTGGGCGTTGCGGACGATGTCGTGCAGGTGCTGCACGGGCGGGTCCTGCGTCGGGTGGTGCTGGTGGGCGGCGCGCGCCCCACCCACCCAGGCGATCGGCACGCCGGCCGCGGCAGCGCGTTGCGCGAAGTCGGTGTCCTCCCCGCCGTAGCCGACGTAGGCCTCGTCGAAGCCGCCGATGCGCCCCCACGTCGCGGCCGTCACGGCGAAGGACAAGGACCAGAACAGCCGGTGCCCGTGGGGGTCGAGATCGACCGTGCCCGGTGGGGGCGCGGGCCGCGACCGGTGCGGTCGGCCCAGCTCGGCCACGGAGCGCAGGTCGTAGCCGCCGGGAGGTGCCGGCGGCAGGTAGGCGACCGGTCCACAGAGGAGGGCGCCGTCGCAGTCGGGTCGGCGCGAGGCGACGTCGTACGCCAGGGCGAGACCGGGCGAGGCCAGGCAGTCGACGTCGAGGAAGACCAGCAGGTCCGCCCCTCGCTCGAGGGCCGTGCGGGCTCCGAGGTTGCGGGCCGCGGCCAGCGGGAGCCCGGCGTCACTGGCGTCGATCTCGACGACGTGCGGCGTGGGCGGGAAGCCGGTCCGCCACCGCGCCGGCCACGGGTCGTCCATCGCCACGACGATCCAGTCGTCGAGGAGCACCGCCGAGCGCCCGAGGGACCGGTGCTGCAGCTGCAGGTGGTCGTGGCGACCGTGCGCGACCGTCACGACGGCGATGCGGGGCGCGGCGGCGTCGAGGTTCACGCGCCCGCCCGTCCCGCGACCTCGAGCACCACGGCGGCGAGCCGCCGCGCCCCCTGCCCGTCGTTCCATCGCTGCCACGCGGACCCGTCGAGCGCGGCGACCCGGTCGAGCACGTCGGGCCAGCCGTCGTCCGCGAACTCCTGGAGCACCAGCACCGGCAGCCGGCCGTCGGCGGCGAGTGCTGCCGCGCTCGTGCGCTGCTCGTCGTGGGGACGCTCCTGCGGGATCACCACGGCCGGGCGGCGGGCCGCGGCAACCTCGGCCAGGGCGTTCTGCCCGGCGTGGGTCACGACGACGTCGGCCCGGCAGAGCGCCGCCCACGGGTCGTCGACCCAGGTGCCGTCGGGGCCGCCCAGCAGCGTCCAGGTCCAGCCCGGTGTCGACGCCCGGGCACGGTCGAGAGCCTTGGTCGTGAGCGCGTTGCCACCCGCGCCGGAGAGGACCACGACGTGCCGCGTCCCGTCCTCGGACGGTGCCGGGCCCGGCGGCACGGGCTCACGGCCGTCGAACCGGGAGAAGGCGCCGACGTGGACGAGGCGTGGGTCGTCGGGTGCCACCCCGCGCACGACGTCGGCGACGTCCGCAGGCCACGGCGCCACGAGCCGCTCGGCGAGGCCCAGGCCCAGCGTGTGGGGAGGATCCGTCCGGTCGCCGGGCTGGATCAGGGACACGACGGGGACGCCGTGCAGGCGGCACAGCGTGGCCACCTCGACCGACGTGTCGACGACGACGACGTCGGGTCGAGTCGCGTCGATCCAGCGCGAGATCGTCGACATGCGCGAGCGCAGCCCGGGGTGCCCTCGTGGGACCCAGTGGAAGGTCCCACCCGCGGTGGCGTCCTCGGGCAGCTCGAACGGGTCGGCGTCCGCGTCCGGGTCGAGCTGGACCCAGAGCTGCGGCCATCCTGTCGGCCGCGGCAGCGACGACAGCCCGGTGACCTCGGTGCCCGACGGCAGGTGGGGGAGCAGGGAGCCGGCGCGCGTCACGTGTCCACGGCCGTGGTGGTGCACGTAGTAGCCGATCATGCCGGCGTCTCCGCGACCGACGACACGGTGCTCGACGGACGAGGCGCCCCGGCGCGGCGGTACAGGTCCTCGTAGCGGCGGACCATCCGGTCGAGCGAGCAGTGGCGCACGGCGTGGCCACGCACCGCCGCGCGGTCGAGGGACGCCGCCTCGAGTGCCGCGCGCGCCAGGTCGTCGACGTCGTCGGGTCGCGCCAGCCGGCCGGCGTCCACCCCCACCACCTCGTCCAGTGCGCCGCGGGCGAACGCGGCCACCGGGGTGCCGCACGCCATCGCCTCGGCGGCCACGAGCCCGTACGGCTCGTCCCACTGCGGTGACACGAGTGCCACTCGGGCACGGCCGACCACGTCGGCCAGCTCGTCGGTGCCGAGGTGGCCGAGCAGGCGCGCGTCGTCACCGAGCAGCGGCGCCACCGTCTCGGCGAAGTAGCCCGGATCGAGGACCGGGCCGGCGAGGTCGATCGGCAACCCTGCACGTCGGGCCGCGGCGATGGCGAGGTGCGGCGCCTTCTCGGGGACGATGCGGCCGGTCCACACGGCTCGGTCGCCGCCCGGGCCCGGACGCCACCGGTCCGTGTCGACGCCGTTGGGCACCACGTCGGCGCTCACCACGTGCGACCAGGCCTGGGCGGTGTGACGACTCACGGCCGCGAAGCGGGTCGTGGACGGCGCCAGCGACATCGCCGACTCCAGCCAGCCCAGCGGCGGCGTGTGCAGCGTCGTCACCATCGGCAGGCTCAGCGCCGACGCCATCGCGACCGGCAGGTGGTGCAGGCTGTTGTTGTGCACGACGTCGAAGCGCTCGTGCCCGTGGCTGACCAGGTCGAGCATGAGCGCGAGGTAGGCGTGGTGATCCTGCATCCACGTGTCAGGGTGTGCGCCGACGTCGGCGCGTGCGGCGTCGCTCGGACGGAAGCGTCGCACCGGCAGCTCCTCGACGCCGAGCGTTGGGTCCGACCCCGGCGCGGCGAACACGCTCACCCGGTGACCTCGCGCCGTGAGCGCGGTCGCGAGCGTGGCGGTGTGGGCCTCGAGGCCGCCCTGGAACGGCTCGGCGATCGGGAAGCGTGACGAGGCGACGAGGCAGACCCTCATCGCCGTCCCGCCGCGGGGAGCGTGCACGCGTCGGTGACCAGGCTGCCGTAGATCTCGGCGTGCGCGGCGGCGAGGTCCTGCCGTTGACGCAGGCGCTCCGCCGCCGTCGGCGCCGGGACCGGCGTCGCGGTGAAGGCGTCGTGCACGGCGGCCTCCAGGCTGGCGGCATCGAACCGGTCCTCGGTGAGGGTGAAGGAGTGCACCGGGGCCTGGTCGGCGTAGTAGCCGCACGTCGGCGCGGCCACGGGCGTCCCCACGTCGCGGCAGAGCTCCAGCCACCCCGAGTGGGTGCCGAAGCGGTACGCCAGGACCGACAGGTCGAGCCCGGCGAGGTGGTCGACGAGCTCGTCGTCGGAGAAGTAGTCGTGCACCCGGACGTCCACGTGGGCGGGGGCGTCGGCGAGCATCCCGGCGAGCTCGGGCTCGAAGCGGGCGCCGTCGGGATCGAGGACGTCGGTGTGCCCGTCGACCTGCAGCACGCCGCCGGGCAGCCGGCCCACGGCGTCGACCAGCACGGGCAGCACCGTCATGGGGTCCATGCAGGCACGGAGGCTCTTGACGTGCAGGCCCACGCGGAACTCGCCCCCGGATCGGGCGATCCGTGCGGCGGGCGCCTCGCGCACGCGGGCGCGCCGCTCCATCTCGGCGAGGTCCACCACGTGCGGGTGCGGGAGCACGACCGCGTCCCGCCCCCAGCGGCGCCGGATCTCATCGGCCGCGCCGGGGGTGAGGGTGACGACCACGTCGGCGGCGGGCAGGAGCACGTCGAGCTGCTCGTCGTGCAGCTGTGGCGTCGGGTGGTGCGGGTTCCGCAGGTCGTGGACCGTGTGCACGAGCGGCTTGTCGTGGGTGGTGAGCGCGTGCACGACCTCCTCCAGCTGAGACGGCGCGAGCGCGTCGAAGCCGAACTGCAGGTGCATGACGTCGAAGTCGTCGTGGTGCCGCTCGATCCATCGGGGGTCGAGCATCGCCGGCGGCCACCACGGGGTTCCCGGGACGAGGGTGCCGCCGTCGGGTGCGGGGTCGAGAAGGCGTTGCACGGCGTCGTCGTGCGCCGGGTCGGGCGCGAACAGGTGCCGCACGTACACGTGGGACGCGGGCACGGACGCGACGCGCAGCCACGTGGGGGTGGTGGTGGCGTCCGCGGCTCCGGTCAACGTCATGCACTCGTCCTCTCGATCGACCTCGGCGGACTCGAGCCGCCGCCCTGGGCGTACCCGCTGACGAGACGTCGAACCGCGCGGCGCCGTTGCGAGGAGGTGGGCAGAGGAAGGAGCCCCGGGAAGGGTGCCCGGGGCGGCCTGTCGGTGGTCCTCCACGGCGAGGCCGCGGCTCAGAGGTCGAGGGTGCCCACCCAGCGTTCGCCCTCGTCGCCGCCCCAGGCGTCCCAAGCCACGCGACCGGGTGACGGGAAGCCGTCGGTGCCGTGCTTGAAGCCCTTCGCGTCCTTGTCGACGGAGTGCCGCGCGAAGTAGGCGCGCATCTTCGTGGCCTGCTCGTCGCTGAGCTCCTCGCCGTTCGCCAGCTGGTGGGCCCGGTGCCGGCCGGTGTCGGTGAAGTTCCGTCCGGCCTTGCCGTCCTCGATCCACCGCACCGCACGCTGCGCCGTCTCCTGCACGCCCTTCGGCGGCTGGTGCTTGCCGCTCATCGGCTCAGGGGTTCTCGACGACGCCGTGGTCGCTCTTGTACGGCTCGCCGGTGACCTTCGACTTCACGAGGCTGATCGCCGTGGCGACCTTGCTGCCCGGTGTGTCCCAGTACTCGGCGCGATCGACCCTGACCTTGATCAGCGTCGAGTTGCTGCCCTCGGGTCCCTCGGGGAGCCACGCCTCGGCGAAGGAGCTCCACAGCTCCTTGAGCTTGTCCAGGTCGTCGACCACCTCGGCGCGGCCGGTGAGGGCCACCCACGAGTCCGAGGAGCTGAAGGTCAGCTGCACGTCGGGACGCTTGGCGACGTCCTGCGTGTGCTCGGTGTCCTTGGCCGTGATGAACCACAGCTCGGCGGGGTCGAGGTCGGTGTCCTGGCGCGCCATCGGGATGCTGCGCAGGGTGCCGTCGTCGGTCGTCGTGGTGAACATCGCGATCCGCAGGTCGGTCAGCAGGTCGTCGAGCGTCTTCTCTTCTCCGGTGCTCATTCTCGTTCCCCTCTTCGTGGTGTCTTTCCTCCAACGTAGGTCGGGCTGCAGGGTGCCGCAGCGCGAGCGAGTCGCTCGTCGGGATGCCCGCTTCCGGATCGTCGCGCAGGCTGGAGACATGACCGAGATCAGCAGGACCTTCACCGTCGAGCCCGCCCCCGCGACCGTCCTCGAGTACCTCAAGGACTTCTCCCACGCCGAGCAGTGGGACCCCGGCACCGAGTCGTGCACGCAGAACGGCGTCGGTCCTGTCGCCGTCGGCACCACGTGGCACAACACCTCGAAGATCGCCGGCGTGAGCACCGAGCTGACGTACGAGCTCACCGAGCTCGACGACCGCCACGTGCAGTTCGTCGGCACCAACGAGACCGCCCACACCACCGACACGATCACCGTCGAGCCGCACGGCACCGGCAGCGAGATCACCTACGTCGCGAACATCGAGATGAAGGGGGCGGCCAAGCTCGCCACCCCCGTCGTCAAGCTGGTCTTCGAGAAGATCGGCAGCGACACCGAGGACGACATGGTGCGGGTGCTCAACGGGCTCTGAACCGAGACGCCGCCGGCTGCGCCGTCGGCCGGGGAACACCTGGCCGGGTGAGGGCGTTGGAAGGTTCTGTCGGCGGAGCGTGGTGACATGGTCCGCATCGTGTTCCGATCAGGAATACTGACGTCACGGACCAGCGCACCGCGCGCACCAGCACCGAGCACCAGGGGTGGCATGACCAGCACGACCCAGCACGACGTCGACGTCGAGACGTCCGGCCCTGAGACGACCGGCAGCGGGGCACTCCCGCGCGAGCACGTGCTCGTGATCGCCACCCTCCTGGTGGCGTCGTTCGTGGTGATCCTGAACGAGACCGTCATGAGCGTCGCCATCCCCGTCCTCCAGGAGGACCTGGGCGTGCCGCCGTCGACGGGCCAGTGGCTCACCACGGCGTTCATGCTCACGATGGCCGTGGTCATCCCGCTCACCGGCTTCCTCATCCAGCGGGTCGCCACGCGGACGCTGTTCGTCGCGGCCATGTCGCTGTTCACGGCCGGCACCGCGCTCGCGTTCTTCTCGACCACCTTCGCGGTGCTGCTCGTGGCCCGCGTGGTGCAGGCGTCCGGGACCGCGGTCATGCTGCCGCTGCTCATGACCACGGTCATGACGATCGTCCCGGCTGCTCGCCGCGGCGCCATGATGGGCAACATCACCGTCGTCATCGCGGTGGCTCCGGCGCTCGGGCCCACGATGTCGGGCTTCGTGCTCGACCACCTGGGCTGGCGGTGGATCTTCGGCGTGGTCGCTCCCATCGCGCTCGCCGCGCTGGTGATCGGTGCCCGCTACGTCGTGAGCGTCTCGGCCACGGGGAACCAGCGCATCGACGTCGTGTCGGTGCCGCTGTCGGCGCTCGGCCTCGGCGGGCTCGTGTACGGCCTCGTGGGCATCGGCGAGCACGCCCAAGGATCGTCGGGCACCCCCACCTGGCTGCCGTTCGTCGTGGGCACGGTGGCGCTGGCCGCCTTCGTCGCCCGCCAGCTCCACCTGCAGCGCACCGACCGCGCCCTGCTCGACCTGCGCGTGTTCACGTCGGGCCAGTTCCGCATCGCGCTCGGCGCGATGCTCATCGGCATGTCGGCCATGTTCGGGTCGTTCCTCCTGCTGCCGCTGTTCGCGCAGCAGGCCCTCGGGCTCTCGGCGCTGCAGACCGGCCTCATCACGCTGCCCGGCGGCATCGTCATGGGCGTCACCGGTCCTTTCGTCGGCCGGCTGTACGACCGGTACGGCCCGCGGGTCCTGGCGGTGCCTGGGTCGGTGCTCGTCTCGGCCGGCCTCTGGCTGCTCGTCGACGTCGACGCGGACACGTCGCTGGCCTGGCTGGTCGGCGCCAACCTCGTGCTCATGCTCGGCCTGTCGGCCACGTTCACGCCGCTCATGACGACCGCCCTCGGATCGGTGGAGCCGCGGCTCTACTCCTACGCGAGCGCCGTGGTCAGCACCCTCCAGCAGGTGGCCGGTGCTGCGGGCGCGGCGCTGTTCATCACCATCATGACCGTGGTGTCCAGCGCCGGCGTCGAGTCCGGGATGGGCGAGGGCGCCGCCTTCGTCGACGGTGTGCGGCGGGCGTTCCTGGTGGGCGCGCTGCTCAGCCTGCTGCTCGTCGCGCTGGTGCCGTTCCTGCGCAAGCCCGACGCCGAGTCCGCCGCGCCCGCCGTGCACTGACCCCCGGCCCGGAGGCCCCGCGAGGCGGTGGCGAGGCGGTGCCTAGGGTGGTCGCGTGGGGGAGATGAACACGGTCGCGCTGGTCGTCGTGCTCCTCGCGATCGTCCTCGGTGCCTTCGTGCAGTCGACGGTGGGCATCGGTCTCGGTCTGGTCGCCGCTCCCGTGGTCACGCTCGCGGCCCCGCAGCTCATGCCCGGCGGGATGCTCATGGTGGTCGTGCTGCTGCCCATCGTGACGCTCGCCCGCGAGCGCGACGAGATCGACTGGGGCGGACTCGGGTGGGCCTTCCCGGCGCGCGTCGTCGGGACCGTCGTCGGCGTGTGGGTCGTGGCGAGCGTCGACGACCGTCAGCTCGGCATCGCCGTCGGCGCCATGGTCCTTGCGGCGGTGCTCCTCACCGCGCGCACCGTGGTCATCCCGGTCAACCGAGGAACCCTCAGTGGTGCCGGATTCGTCAGCGGTGTCACCGGGACCGCGTCGTCGATCGGCGGTCCACCGCTCGCCCTGCTGCTCCAGCGACGGACGCCCCGGCAGATCCGGACCACGCTCGCGGTCTACTTCCTGCTCGGGTCCCTGCTCAGCCTCGTCGGGCTCGCCTGGGCCGGCGAGCTCACCGTCGACGAGGCCTGGTTCGCGCTCGCCGCCGTGCCGGCGCTCGTGCTCGGCTTCGCGGTGAGCGGGCCGCTGCGGCGGCGGCTCCCGGCCCACGTCGTGCGACCCCTCGTGCTGCTCGTCAGCGGGGCGTCGGCCGTGGCCCTCATCGTCCGCTCGACGTTCGGCTGAGAGGCTCCCGCACCCCGAAACGCCCCGCACGCAGGCGTCGTGCACCGCAACGGTCTACACTTGGCCCAGCAGGTGCCGCACGGCCCGCGCTCGTGGGGATGACGCTCAGCCGCCGCCCCACCGCCGATCTCACTGGCGGGCGAGCCGCCGTACGCCCTGTCGCGGGGGACGGACCAGCCGTCCGCCGCCGACCGTGACGGACGTCCGGTCGCGGAGGAGGAGCCTGTTGGCCACACGAACCCAGCGCCAGAACCCCCAGCGCCAGAACGCGCAGCGCCAGAACGCGCAGCGAGGCAGCAACGGGCCACGGCGCAAGAAGCACGACGACGACACCGGCCTCATGCCCGTGCTCGCCAAGGCCGTGCGCGAGGTCGAGAACGCCGTCCAGCGACGCCGCGTCACCGCCACCACCCGCGCCACCTTCCAGGCCGTCGGCCTGCTCGTCCGCGAGGAGCGCGCCCGCGTCAAGACCGCGACCGACCTCACCGAGCCCCAGCGCGCCGACCAGCTCAAGCGACTCGACGGTGTGGCCACCATCCTGGCCAAGACCGCCACCCGCGAGCCCGCCCTCCTCATGCTCCTGACCGAGGAGGCCGAGGTCTCCGGCTCCACCCTGGCGCTCAAGCGCGAGCTCATGGCGGCCGCCGGCCTCGAGCTCGCCGCCGAGCCCACCCCCGATGCAGCCGTGCGCGTCGACCGCTCCGTGGTCCCCCGCTCCGTCATCGCGCGCCAGCTGGCCAACCCCTTCATGGCCCCCGACTTCACCGACGAACCGCCTCCGCGCACCGGCCCCAGCCGTCTGGCCACGTGGGAGCTCCTCGGCCCGCTGCTGTCGTCGTTCGAGCGCGCCGCGGCCGGCGCCCCGGCCTGCATGGAGCTGCCCGAGCCGATCCCCGGCATCGTGCGCGGCCCCGAGCTGATGCGCCACCAGGCCGAGCTCGTCGCTGCTGCGGCCGACGGTCACCGCACCTTCTTGCTGGCCGACGAGCCGGGCCTGGGCAAGACGGCCCAGTCGCTGCTCGCGGCCCAGGCCGCGGGCGCCTTCCCGCTGCTCGTCGTCGTCCCCAACGTGGTCAAGGCCAACTGGGCACGCGAGGCCGGGCTCTGGACGCCGCACCGCCCCGTCACCGTGGTGCACGGCAACGGCGACGACATCGACGCCTTCGCCGACATCGTGGTCGTCAACTACGAGATCCTCGACCGGCACGCCGGCTGGCTCGGCGACCTGGGCTTCCGGGGCATGGTGCTCGACGAGGCCCACTTCATCAAGAACACGTCCTCCCAGCGCTCGCGCCACGTGCTCAAGATCGCCGACCGCATCCGCAGCCGCACCTCGCGGCCGCTGATGATGGCGCTCACCGGCACCCCCCTCATCAACGACGTCGACGACTTCCGCGCCATCTGGCAGTTCCTCGGCTGGATCGACGAGAAGAAGCCGATGCCCGAGCTCATGCACGCGCTCGACGAGACCGGTCTGACCCCGCTCGACGCCGGCTTCTTCCCTGCCGCGCGCCAAGCCGTCATCGACCTCGGGATCGTGCGGCGCCGCAAGATCGACGTGGCCGCCGACATCCCCGCCCGTCGCATCGCCGACATGCCCGTCGAGCTCGACGGCGAGGCCGGGCGGTCCATCCGTGCGGCCGAGGCCGAGCTGGCCCGCCGTCTGGTGGCCCGCTACGACCGCGCCGCCGCCGCTCGCATCGAGGCCGGCCACCCGGTCGCGGAGGTCCTCGACCTCGACCTCGTGCGCAAGGTCGCCGCCTGGGAGCGCGAGGAGGCCAACGAGTCCACGGGCGAGAACGTGTTCTCCATGGTGCGTCGCATCGGCCAGGCCAAGGCCGGGCTCGCGGCCGACTACACCGCTCAGCTGGCGCGCAGCGTCGGCAAGGTCGTGTTCTTCGCCAAGCACCTCGACGTGATGGATGCCGCGCAGAAGGCGTTCGAGGAGCGTGGCATCGGCTACACCTCGATCCGGGGCGACCAGACCGCCGCGGCCCGCACCAAGGCGATCGACGCCTTCCAGAACGACCCGGGCACGCAGATCATCGTCTGCTCGCTCACCGCGGCCGGCGTCGGCATCAACCTGCAGGTCGCGTCGAACGTGGTCCTGGCCGAGCTGTCGTGGACCGACGCCGAGCAGATGCAGGCCATCGACCGCGTGCACCGGATCGGGCAGAGCGAGCCCGTCACGGCGTGGCGCATCATCGCCTCGCAGACGATCGACAGCCGCATCGTCGAGCTCATCGACAGCAAGGCCGGGCTCGCCGCGCGTGCCCTCGACGGTGAGGACACGGAGGTCGAGGCGACCGACGTCCAGCTCGAGGCGCTCGTCGGCATCCTGTCCGACTCCCTGCGCTCCCGCCGCCGCTGACCCGAACGTCTCCCCGTCTCGGACACTTCTGGGGGTGTGCGGAGCCCGAAAGTGCCCCGGACGTGTCCGAGACGGAGGGACTGGCGCGGGTCAGCCGAGGGCGCGGTCGAGGTTGATCGCGGCACTGATGAGCGAGAGGTGCGTGAAGGCCTGCGGGAAGTTGCCCAGCTGGTCACCCGTGGCGCCGATCTGCTCGGCGTACAGCCCCAGGTGGTTGGCGTAGGTGAACATCTTCTCCAGCGCCACCTCGGCCTCGCGGTGCCGTCCGGCCCGGGTCAGGGCCTCCACGTACCAGAACGAGCACAGGCTGAACGTGCCCTCGCCGTCGTGCAGGCCGTCGCCGTCGGTGTCGGTGTCGGCGACGCCGTCGGGCGCGGCGTGCACGTCGTAGCGGAACACCAGGCTGTCGGCGACCAGCTGGTCCTCGATCGCGGCGAGCGTGGAGAGGAAGCGCGGGTCCACCGGCGAGCAGAACTTGACCATCGGCATCAGCAGCACGCCCGCGTCGAGCACGGGGGCGTCGGCCTGGTCCGCGTCGGGGTCGACCTCGGCCAGGGTGAACGTGCGGTGGTGCTCGTCCCAGTGGTTCGTCAGGATCTCGTCGTGGATCGTGTCGCGTACCCGCGCCCACGCCGACAGGTCACCGGGCAGCCCTCGCTGGCGGGCCATGCGGATCATCCGCTCCACCGCCACCCAGCACATGAGCCGGCTCGTGGTGTGCGCCCGCACGTCGCCGCGGATCTCCCACATGCCGGCGTCGGGTGAGTCCCAGTGCTCCATCACCCAGTCCAGCACGCGGCGCAGGTCGTTCCAGGCGTCGTGGCTGATCCCGGGGCCGTACTTGTCGAACAGGTAGACCGCGTCGATGACCTCGCCGTAGATGTCGAGCTGCAGCTGGTCGACCGCGCCGTTGCCCACCCGCACCGGGCGCGAGTCGGCGTACCCGGCCAGGTGGTCGAGCGCGTGCTCGTCGACCGGCGCCGACCCGTCGATGTCGTAGAGCACCCGCAGGGGTCCCAGTCGCTCGGCGTCGTCGCGCTCCTCGCCCAGACGCTCGGACAACCAGCGCGTGAACGCGTTCGCCTCCGAGGTGAACCCGAGCCGGAGCAGCGCGTACAGGCTGAACCCGGCGTCGCGGATCCACACGTACCGGTAGTCCCAGTTGCGGGAGCCGCCGATGGTCTCCGGCAGGCTCGTCGTGGGCGCCGCGACGACGGCGCCGGTCGGCTCGTGCGTGAGCAGCTTGAGCGTGATCGCCGACCGGTGCACGGTCTCGCGCCAGCGTCCCTTGTAGGTCGACTGCGAGATCCATCCTCGCCAGAACGCCGACGTCGCCACGAAGAGCGCCGACGTGTCCTCGACGCCGCACGTCTGGAACGCCGACGGCTGCCCGTCGGTGGTTCCCGTCGGGTCCTTGCCGACGTCGAGGACCTCGAGCACGAACAGTGCGTGCTCGCCCTCGTCGAGCGTCACCTCGGCGACGACGTCGAGCCCGTCGACCTCGAGCGCCACCGTGGAGCTGATCCCGAGCCGGACGGCGGGATCGTCGCCGAGCGCCGGGGCCGACACGACGATGCCGCCGTCGACCTCCTCGACCTCGGGGTCCTGCCGTGCGTAGTGCGGTCGTGCCGCCACGCGGGAGCGCACGACCGACCGGCCGCGCACCGCGGTGACACGCCGCACGAGTCGCTGGCGGTGGTCGGCGTCCTCGGCCTTCAGCACCGGCATGAAGTCGTGCACCTCCACGACGCCCTCCTCGGTGAGGAAGCGCGTGGCGAGGATGGCGGTGTCGGGGAAGTAGAACTGCTGCGAGCGCACCGAGCCGTCGACGGGGCTGAGCTCCCACGACCCTCCCTTGTCGGCGTCGAGCACCGACGCGAAGACGCTCGGTGCGTCGAAACGGCCCGGGCAGAACCAGTCGATCGTGCCGTCGGTGCCCACCAGTGCGGCGGTCCGCAGGTCGCCGATCAGTCCGTGGTCCGCGATCGGCAGCGGTGGCGTGGTCGGGGGAGTCACCGCAGGTGCCAGCCGCGCTCGCCGGCGAGGTCGAGTGCCGCCTGCGGTCCCCAGGACCCCTGGGCGTACGTCTGCACCGGTGGCGGGTCCTCCAGCACGGGCGTGATGACCTGCCAGAGCCGGTCGACCTCGTCGCCCCGGGTGAACAGCATCTGGTCGCCCTGCATCACGTCGAGCAGCAGGCGCTCGTACGCCTCGAGCGGCCGGTGCTCCTCGTCCTCGTCCTCGGCGTCGGGCAGCGTGAGGGTGGCGGCGGCACGCTCGAGCTCGAACGTCGGCCCAGGGCGCTTCACGTTGAGGCTCGCCGTCACCTCGGGCACCTCGCCCAGCTCGAGGACGAGACGGTCGTCGCCGTCCTCGCGCGACTCGAACAACGGCTCGGGTGCGCGGAAGAACAGCGTCACCGTGCGGCGGGTCGCCGCCATGGCCTTGCCGGTGCGCAGCAGGAACGGGACACCGCGCCAGCGGTCGGTGTCCACGTGCACGCGCACGGCCACGAAGGTCTCCGTCGTGGAGTCGGCGTCGACCCCGTCCTCGTCGGTGTAGCCCTCGTACTGCCCGCGCACCACGTCGTCGGGGGCCAGCGGCTGCACCGCCTCGAACACGGCGGCCTTCGCGTCGCGCAGGTGGTCGGCGTCGATGCCGTCGGGCCGCTCCATGGCCAGGAAGCCGAGGACCTGCGACAGGTGCGTGGAGACCATGTCGCGCAGTGCACCGGTGGCCTCGTAGAACGCGCCCCGGCCTTCGATGGTCAGCTCCTCGGGCACGTCGATCTGCACGGCGCACACGTGCTCGGCGTTCCACGACGGCTCGAGCAGCCCGTTGGCGAACCGCAGCGCCAGCACGTTCTGCACCGCCTCCTTGCCCAGGAAGTGGTCGATGCGGAACACGGCGTCCTCGCCGGCGACGTCGTCGAGCGTGGCCTGCAGCGAGCGCGACGACTCCAGGTCGGTGCCGAACGGCTTCTCCACGACGATGCGGGCGTCGTCGGCGATGCCCTCGGCGCCCAGCATGCGGATCATCGGCTCCATCGCGGCGGGTGGCACCGACAGGTAGACCAGGCGACGGGCGTCGTCGCCCAGCTCGGACTCGGCATCGCGCACCGCAGCCGCCAGGGCGCTGCCGTCGTCGGCGTCCGACGTCTGGAACGTCACGCGGGAGACGAACGCGTCGGCGACGTCGGCGTCGAGCTCGTCGACCGTGTCGCGCAGACCGTCGAGCACCTGCTGGGCGAAGTCGCCGTCGGGCTCGTGCCGTCCTGACCCGATCACCCGGTAGTCGGCGGGGAGGCGGCCGGCCGCGGCCAGGCGGTACAGGCCGGGGAACAGCTTGCGACGGGCGAGATCGCCGGTGGCGCCGAAGAGCACGACGACGTGCGGCGGCAGGGCGGTGGGGGAGTCAGGCACGACACGTCCTCGCGTCGGGGGAGCAGGGGCACCACCCACGCTAGGAGCGGGTGGGTGATGCCGCATGGCGACCGCGGCGGAAGGAGCGCGTCCGACGAGGAGGAATCGGACGCCCCGGCGCTTCTCGAGGGCTCCGGGACGTCCGTCCGGGCATCGCGCCACACCCCTGGAGGCGGGCGTGCCCAGGGCAGCATATCCGAAGTTGGACTTTCGTTCGTGTACGGCGCCTCGGGGTGGTCGCTACGATGACGCTCCGACGATGCGTCGACGACGCCTGGACGCCGTCCGGGACCCGGGGGAGGGGTGGCCGTGAGCGACGCCGAGATGGACGGACCCGACTCGGACCGCCTGTGGGGTGCGGAGTGGTGGGAGCGTCTCGCCGACGCGCGTGAGCGGTGGCGCGAGGGTCACGTCGGGACGGCACGGACCCTCGACGGGGTGGTCCGCACCGCCTTGTTCGTCGCCTTCGCCGTGCTCGTCGTGACGGTCAGCGTCTCGCCGGTCCTGCGCGCGGGACTCGGTGCGTGGCTGGGCGGAGCCTGGCTGGCGCTGCTGGGCTTCGTGCTGCTGCGCACCAAGACGATCGCCTGGTCGACCTACTGGTGGATCTTCACGGTCGCGCTCGGCTGGTCCTTCGTCGCGAGCGTCGGTCTGGGTTCCCTGGCCTCCTCCGTCTCGGCCAGGGGCGCGGAGGCCGCAGGTCCGGCGGTGGGCATCGCGTCGATCGGCGAGGAGGCGCTGAAGCTGGCGCCCCTGCTGCTCATCGCGGTCTTCGCCCCAGGACGGGTGCACCGCTTCTCGGTGGCCGACTGGGTGCTCGTCGCCCTGGCGAGCGGCGCGGCCTTCACGGCGGTCGAGGAGTTCATCCGACGGGTCGCGAGCATCGGTCTCGAGGGCGGCGGCGTCCCCGACAGCTTCCTGTCGTTCGGGGTCTCCGGGCTGCAGCTGGCCTACGACGGGGCGGTGGCCTACCCCGGCCACCACGCCGCCACCGGCATCACGGGTGCAGCGGTGGGGCTGGGCATCGCGCTGGTGCGTCGGGCACGGCGCGACATCGGCTGGCGGAGGGCGGCGCTCCTCGTCGCCGGGGTCGCGCTCCCGGTGCTCGTGTGGTGGCTCTTCGTCGTGCGGCACGCCGCGCTCAACGCCTTCGGCGTCGGCGTCGACCTGCCGGGGCCGATGGCCTTCACCGAGGCGCTGCTGCCACCTGCGTGGGGACGCACGCTGACGGTGCTGCTGGTGCTCCTGCTGGTGCAGCTCGTCGACGCCCGACGACTCGCCCGCTGGCGGGACGCCAGCCTGGAGGACGGTCCCACCCCCGCCTGGCTCGACCGGCTGCTCGACACGACGGAGCGCTGGCGCGCCGCGGACGGCCCCGCGCGGTACGGAGCCCCCGTCGTGGAGAGCGCCGGCCACCTCGGCCACGTGGTCGGGCGCGACGTCCGCCAGCTCGCGGAGGTCGTCGGGAGCCAGGATGGGACGAACCGATGGTCGATCCTGCGGTCTTCTCGTACGCTCTTGGCCATGCAGCGAGAGATGCGACAGATCGTCCAGCACCTGGATGGCGCTCCGTCGCGTCCTTCGGTGGTCCGCTCGGTGGCCCTGGTGGCCCTCGTCGCGCTCGGTGCGGTGACCCTGCTCGTGGCCCCGGCGGTGGCCGACGACGTCCAGGCCGCGGCCGACGCCGGCCAGGCCTGGATGGCCGGCCTCCTCCAGCAGCTCGACCAGTGGTGGAGCGGCGCGAGCTTCATCGACCAGGTCCTCTTCACGAGCGGCACGGTGGCCGCCGCGAGCCTCTCGTCGGCCGCGCTCGGGCGGTCGCCCGGCTCGCTGCGCGAGACGACCCCCGTGGGTGCCGTCGCGGCGCTCGGCCACGGCGCGCTGGCCGCCGGCCTTCGGGTCACGGGGTCCTCGGCCAACGCCACGTCGCCGTGGGTGGCCGAGACCGACCGCTACCTGGCCGATCCCACCGGCTGGCGCACCGCCCAGATGATCCGACTCAGCGCGCCGGGAGCCTGACCGGCTGCACGTCGGCCACGGTCTTGTCGTCGCGCAGCCCGCGCCACACGGGGTGGCGCAGGTGGCCGGAGTCGGTCCAGCCTGCCGACGTCACCTCGCCGACGATCGTGGGCTCCACCCACACGGCCTCGCGGGCGACGTCGCGTGGCGCCGCCACCGTCGCCTCGTCACGACGTGCCTGCTCCAGTCGTGCCGCTAGGTCGGCCAGCGTGCGCTCGGCGAACCCGGTGCCCACACGACCGGCGTAGACGAGCGTGCCCTCGGCGTCGGGAACGGCGACGAGGAGCGACCCGATGCCGCCGCCGCGACCTCCCTTGCCGGGTCGCCAGCCGACCACCACGACCTCCACGTGCTGCTCGTGCTTGAGCTTGACCCAGTGCGCCGACCTCGCGCCGGGCCGGTACCGGCTGGTGCGACGCTTCGCCACCACGCCCTCGAGTCCCAGCTCCCGGCTGGCCTCCATCGCGGCCTCCAGGTCACCGTCGAAGGCGGCCGGCACGTCCACGCCGTCGGCGTCGTCGAGGTCGAGGCCGAGCAGCAGCTCGCGACGCTGCTCGTAGGGCAGCCCGGTCACGTCGGCACCGCCGAGCCTGAGCAGGTCGAACCCGACGAACCGCACCGGCACGCTGCGGCGGGCCGCGGTCACCTCGCGCGGCTTCGTGAGCCCGATGCGCTGCTGGATGCGTCCGAAGGAGGGGGCGCCGGCGTCGTCGAGGGCCACCACCTCGCCGTCGACCACGGTGTCGTCGAGGTCGAGCGTCTCCAGCGCCTCGGTGATCTCGGGGTAGGTGGCGGTGGCGTCGCGACCGCTGCGCCCGACGAGCCGCACGGCGCCCGCGTCGCACGTGGCCACCACGCGCACCCCGTCCCACTTCATCTCGAACGCCCAGGCGGCCGCGTCGGCGTGGGCGTCGAACGTGCCGGCGCGCGTGGCGAGCATGGGTGCGACGGTGTCGAGTCGTCCGGGGTCCGGCGACGCCCCCTCGTCGGCGCTGTCGTCGGGGCTGTCGTCGCTGCTCGCCTCGTCGCTCTCCGGGCTCTCCTCGGCCGGCGCGCGGGCCGGGTCCATGCGGTGCATGAGCCAGTTCTCCCCGGTGCGGATGAGCGCGAACCGCACGCTGCCGCCGAGCCCGCCGCCTTCGCTGCCGTGCAGGGTGGCGATGACCTCGCCGTCCTTCCACTTCTCGAGCGCGTACGTGCCGTGGTCCCAGATCGTCACCTCGCCCGCGCCGTACTCACCCTTCGGGATGGTGCCCTCGAACGTGGCGTAGTCCATCGGGTGGTCCTCGGTCGGCACCGCCAGGTGGTTCTTCCCGGGATCCTCGGGTGGACCCTTCGGCACGGCCCACGACACGAGCACCCCCTCGCGCTCCAGTCGCACGTCGTAGTGCAGCCGGGTGGCGTGGTGCTCCTGGACGACGAAGACCGGCCCGTCACGGTCCGGGTCGGCGCTGTCGTCGGCCGGAGCGTCGGCGGGGACGGGCTCGGGCGTGCGGCTGGGGTCGCGCATGGACCGGTAGACCGTCAGGCGGTCGGGCGCTGCGGTCCCGGACGCGGCCGCGTCGATGTCGCTGCTCCCCGCCCCCAGGCCGGAGAGGGGGTCGTCGGAGCGCTCCAGCACCTCGGCCATCGTCAGGTGCCGCAGGTCGGGACCGAGCTCGTCCCAGTGCCGTGGCGCAGCGACGAAGGGGCCCTCGCCGTCCGGCGCCGCGCGGCCACGCAGCGAGTAGGGAGCGATCGTGGTCTTGGCCTGGTTGTTCTGGCTCCAGTCCACGAGCACCTTGCCGTCGCGCAGGGACTTCTTCATCGACGAGACCACGAGGTCGGGCATCGCGTCCTCCAGGGCCGCGGCGACCTGCTTGGCGAAGGCGTTCACGTAGTCGGGTCCGTGCTCGCCGGTGAGCCGGGCGTACAGGTGCAGTCCCTTGCTGCCGCTCGTGACGGGCCAGGCCGTGAGTCCCACGTCGTCGAGCAGCTCGCGCGCGGCGAGTGCCACCTCCACGCACTCGGCCAGACCCGCCCCGGGACCGGGATCGAGGTCCAGCACCAGGCGGTCGGGATGGCGGGGCGTGCCGTCGGCGTCGACCCGCCACTGAGGCACGTGCAGCTCGAGCGCCGCCACCTGCCCCAGCCACGCCAGGGTGGCCGCGGAGTCCACGATCGGGTACACGTTCACGTGGCTCTTGTGCCGTACCACCACCCGGCGCACCCAGTCCGGCGCCGAGTCGGGCAGGTTCTTCTCGAAGAAGAGCTCACCAGGATGCTCGGTGTCCCCGACGCCGTTCGGCCACCGTTTCCGGGTGGCCGGACGACCGGTCGCCCACGGCAGCAGCCGGTCGGCGACCGCCACGTAGTACGAGATCACCTCGGCCTTGGTCGTGCCCGACGCCGGGTAGAGCACCTTGTCGAGGTTGGTGACGCGCAGGCGGCGACCGTCGACCTGCACGGTCTGGGACGACCCGCGACCCGCCACGACCGCGGTCAGGCCTTCTTGCGGGCGCGCGGCTTGGTCGCGTCTCCCGAGCCCTGACCACGCCGCTCCTTGCTGCGCTCGACGCTGCGCTTCAGCGCCTCCATCAGGTCGACGACCTCGGCGTCCTCGCCCTCGTCGTCCTTCTCGCCGAACGTGGCCGCGGTGTCGATCGTGTCGCCCTGCTCCAGCTTGGCCTCCACGAGCGTGCGCAACTGCTCCTGGTAGTCGTCGGTGAACTGCGACGCGTCGAAGTCGGCTGCCAGGGAGTCGACCAGCTGGGCGGCCATGTCGCGCTCCTTGGCGCTGATCCGCGGCACCTGGTCGAGCACGTCGAACTCCGCCTCGCGGATCTCGTCGTCCCACAGCATCGTCTGCAGCAGGAGCGTCTTGTCGCGCACCCGCAGCACCGCGAGCCGCGTCTTCTGCCGCAGCGCGAACCGCACGACCGCGCTGCGGTCGGTGTCCTCCAGGGCGCGCCGCAGGAGGGTGTAGGGCTTGATGGCCGTCTTGTCCGGCTCCAGGAAGTAGGCCTTGTCGAGCCGGATCGGGTCGATCTGCTTGGCCGGGACGAACTCCACGACCTCGATCTCCTTGGCCGTCTCGGCCGGCAGCGAGGCGAAGTCCTCCGGGGTCAGGACGACCGTGTTCTCGCCGTCGTCGTAGGCCTTCGCGATGTCCTCGTAGGCCACGACCTCGCCGCAGATCTCGCACCGGCGCTGGTAGCGGATGCGGCCGCCGTCGTCCGCGTGCACCTGGTGCAGGGACACGTCGTGGTTCTCGGTGGCGCTGTAGACGCGCACCGGCACGTTGACCAGCCCGAAGCTGATCGAGCCCTTCCAGAGCGAGCGCATGAGACCAGTCTTCCCTAGGTGGACGGAGTTGGGGAAGGCGCGCGGCCGGCCCGCACGCACGTCGGGCCGGGACCTCGGCGGTCCCGGCCCGACGTACGGGTGCTGCTACGGCTACTTCGAGCCGGGTCCGTCGACCGCGTCGAGCGAGTCGGCGGTGGGGGCGGCGCCGGGGGGCGTCGAGCCCGACGGCGGACGCGGCGCGGGCGCCGGAGCCGGCTGGTACGGCGGCGGGGGCGGAGCCTGCTTGCCCTTGAGCGTGGCGAAGGCGGCAGCACCGGCGCCGGCGATCAGGCCCAGGCCGACGATGCGACGCAGACGACGCTTCTTCTTCGGCTTGACCTCGTCGGGCAGGCGGTCGGCCACGCGCTTCGGCAGCTTGTCGTAGGTCTTCTCGTTGAGCTCGGGCGTGCGCTCGAGCAGCTCGTCGCGCAGCTCCGGGAGGCGCTCGCGCAGCTCGGCGACGCCGTGGCTGGCCTTCGCCGCGACGATGTCGCGCACGTCGGCGGCACCGGACTGGGTCTTGGCGACGACGCTGTCGCGCACCTCGGGAGCGTGGTCCACGAGCTGCTGGCGGACGTCGTCGGCCTGGGCGAGGAGGTCCTCGAGGCGGCTCTGGAGCTTGTCCTTGACGGTCTTGTTCTTCCTCAGCGGCATGCTGACACGGCTCCTCGGTGGTCGATGGTGCTTCTCGCTGTCGACACTATCGCCGGTGCCCCTGCGGTGCACCCTGTGGCGGTGCCGTGCCGTTTCTCCGCCCGCGGCCCGGAACCCCCGCCGGTGCCGTTTCTCCGCCCGCGGCCCGGAACCCCCGCCGGTGCCGTTCTCCGCCCGTGGTGCGGAACCCCCGCCGGGCGGTTCAGCCGCGCAGGCGACGGGCCGCGCGACGCCAGCGCGACGCGGGGGCCGGCGCGGTCGGCTTGACGATCTCGACGAACCCCGGTGCGTAGGGCTCGAGGCCGGCGTCGACGCGGCGACCGATCTCGGCGGCGGCCGCGCGGGGGTCGGCGAAGGGGACCCCGCTCAGCTGGTTGGGGGAGAAGCGCCACCACTGCAGCCGGAGCAGCTCCTCGACGACGTCGTCGGGGAGCCGGCGACGCAGGACCCTGGCCGGCAGCCCGGCGGCGATCGAGTACGGCGGGAGGTCCTTCGTGACGACCGCGCCGGCGGCGACGACGCAGCCGTCGCCGATACGCACACCCTTGAGCACCACCACGTTGGCACCCAGGTGCACGTCGTTGCCGATGACGGCGGACTCCTCGCCGCGGATGCCACGGAACGAGGTCCGTCCGTCCGCCTCCGGGTCGACCGTCTCGACGGCGTCCGCGCTCGGGTGCCACCCCCAGGTGCTGGCGCGGTACTGGAAGGCGGAGGCGCTGAGCCACGTGGTGGGGTGGCTGATGGCGCCGAGGATGCTGCCCGGCCCGATCTCGCCGTACCGACCGACGTCGGCCGACTGGATCTCCACGATCTTGCCGAACTCGGTGAAGGCGCCGACGTGCGTGTCGGAGCGGATCGTCAGGGCCCCGATGATCCGCACGGGCGGCTCGGCCAGGAACCGGGCACCGTTGGACCGGTTGATCCGCTGGGCGCCGCGCGCGTGTTGCTCCACGGCGTCAGCGTATCGGCGCCCGGCAGAGGCTTTGGTCCCCCGTCCGGCCGTTCCGGCCCCGGCGGTCGCCCGGATCGGAGATCATGGACCCCGACGATCGGGGCCGAGCGGGTCGGGGTGGGGAAAGCAGGGGTGCACGTGCCAGGTTCCGTCGCCCTCGCCGGCCGCACGTACCCGGCGATGAGCGTGGCCACGGTGCTGCTGAACCTGATCGCCGTGGCGATGCTGTCGCTGACCCTGCTCACGTGGCGACCCGACAACAACCCGAGGTCCGTGCTCGTGGCGCTGCTGCTCACGTCGGCCGCGGCCCTGGTCTGGACGCTGGTGCGGGGCGTGCTGCTCGAGCAGCGTGACGTGGCCGTGATGGTCGCCCTGGCGTTCGGGGCCCTCGCGGCGCTCACCTGGGGGACGGATCGCGAGCTGGCGGCGTTCGCGAACGGCTCGAGCGCTCCGATGCTCTCGGTGTTCGCGGTCTGGTTCCTGGCGATCGGGCTGGCGCGGGTCATCGCGTACGTCGGCACGGCGGTGTGGGGACTCGCGATCGCCAGCCACTCCGACGAGACGTTGCTGGTGCCGGCCGTCACCGTGGCCGTGCAGGTGGTGGTGGCGACGGAGGTCCTGGGCAGGCTCCGGGCGCGACTCGACCAGCTGGCCCGCACCGACGAGCTCACCGGGGCCCTCAACCGGCGAGGTGCGCACGCCCTCGTGACGCAGCACCTGACGCGCAGGGCGCGACTCGGCACGCCGCTCACGGTGCTGGCGCTCGACGTGGACGACCTGCGCGCGGTCAACAACCGGGACGGTCACCCGGCCGGGGACGCGATGCTGCGGGCGACCGTCGACCACCTGCGCTCAGGACTCCGACCTGGCGACGAGGTGGGCCGGCTCGGTGGTGACGAGTTCCTCGTGGTGCTGCCGGGCGCGGACCACGGGGTGGGTGATTTCGTGGCCCGACGGCTCGCCGAGGGAGCGCCGGCCTCCTGGTCCGTCGGGGTGGCCGAGGCGCGGGCCGACGACGACCCGGCGGCGCTGCTGGCCCGGGCCGACGCGCGGATGTACGAGCGGAAGCAGGCCCGGCGGGGCCTGGATCAGGCCTGAGGTGTGGGGGCGGACGTGGTCCGGGAGTCGACTCGTGCCGGGCGGCCGAGGAGCCCGCGTCGGTCGGCCAGCACCTCGAACACGACCGTGAAGAACGGCGGGATCGCGGCCAGCAGCGCCAGGACCAGTGTCCTGAGGTTCCAGCCGAAGGTGCGCCAGGCGACGAGGGCGGACGCGCAGTAGGCCACGAAGAAGGCGCCGTGGATGGGGCCGGAGATCGGGACGCCACCCTCGATGCCGCTGTGCGGGTCGTCCTGGACCACCCACTTGAAGAACATCGTGACGAGCAGGACGGCCCACGACACGGCCTCGGCGAACGCGAGCGCGCGGAAGGTCGGTCGGACCCAGGCCGGGTGGGTGCCGTCGGGGGAGGGGGCATCGGTGCGGCTGGCGGCGTTCACGGCGGCCAGGGTAGCGGCGCAACGCAAAAGAAACACCGGCGTGGTGAGATGTGCCCATGGCCTACCTGCTGCGCGTGGAGCTGCCCGACGTACCGGGCTCCTTGGGCGCGATGGCGTCGGCGCTCGGTGGTGCAGGTGCCGACATCGAGGCCATCGAGATCGTGGAGCACCGCTCCGACGGCAAGGCCGTGGACGACGTGCTCCTCGAGCTGCCGCCCCAGGTCATGGCCGACGCGCTCATCACGGCCTGCCACGAGCTCGAGGGCGTGCGGGTCCACTGGATCAGCCGCTACAACGCCGGCGCGAACCTCAGCATGGACCTCGAGGCCGTCGAGGCGTTCACCGCCGAGCCCGCGCACGCGATCGAACGGCTCGTGGAGGTCGTGCCGGCCACCTTCCGCACCGACTGGGCCATGGCGGTGCACCGGGTCGACGGGGAGCCCGCCGTGCTCAGTGCCTCGCCCTCGGCACCGAAGCTGGTCCCCGACGCGGCGTCGTGGCTCTCGATCCGCAGCTCGCGTGCGCTCGACTCCGTCGACGCCTGGTCGTCGACGTTGCTCGCCGGCACCCAGGCGAAGGACCGCAGCGGCCAGGTGTTCGTCGTCGTGGTCGGACGCCACGGCGGACCGGAGTTCCTGGCCTCCGAGCTGGCCCGGCTGGGCCACATGGTGAGCCTCGCCGGGTCCGTCCAGGCCTGACGCGGCTGGGCCGGACGGGCTGTCAGGGGCCCTCGGGCTCCTCGACCACCGGCTTCTTGGGGTCGGTCAAGGGGACGTGGGCGTGCTGGAAGCGGCCCAGCGCCGCCACCTCGCGCTCGAGGTCGGGCACGTGCTTCTTCAGCTGCGGGCGCATGACGGCCCAGCCGATCGGGGAGTTCACGAGCGGCTTGGTCCAGTTGGCCACGACGACGCCGCGTCGCACGTAGACGCGGGTCTTGCGCCTGGCGAGTCCGGCGACGATCGCGTCGACGCACTCGGCGAGCGTCGTGGTGGCGTTCGCCGGGAACGGGAGCTTGCCGCGGATGACCTTGAACGTCGGCAGGTCGGCCTCGGCGCCGCGGACGATGTCGGTGTCGATCCACGACGGGTGGGCGACGCCGACCTTGACGCCGAGGTGCGCGACCTCCTGGCGGGCGACGAGCGCCAGCGACTCCGCGCCGGCCTTGCTGGCGTTGTACGACGCGAGGCCGGCCAGGTTGGTGAAGGAGGCGAGGGAGGCGACGACGAGCGCGTAGCCCTTGGTCTTCTCCAGGTGCGGGATCGACGCGTGCAGGGTGCGGTAGACGCCGTTGACGTTGATGTCGATGACCCGCTCGAAGGAGTCCTCGTCGATCTGGCGGACCGTGCCGTACGAGGCGATCCCGGCGTTGGCGAGCACGTGGTCGATGCGGCCGAAGTGGGCGGCAGCGGCATCGATGGCGGCGGTCATGGCCCGGCCGTCGCGGGCGTCGGCCTCCCACCAGGCCGCCGCGGGGCCCAGCTCCGTGGCGAGCGCCTCGAGCAGGTCGGGCTCTAGGCCCAGCAGAGCGACGCGGCCGCCCTTCGCGACGTAGGCCCGCGCGACTCCGGCGCCGATGCCGCGCGCCGCGCCGGTGACGACCAGGACCTTGCCGGAGAAGCCCTTGCGGGCGAAGAGTGCCATGCGGTCAACATACCGACGGTATCTGAGTTCGTCACGCAGGTGTGACGCATCGTGCGAGTGGGGGTCACCTGGGGTTGTCGGGGGTGAGCGTCTCCTGGAGTGCGCGGTAGTGGTCGTGCGTGGCGGCGAGGTAGGCGTCGAAGTCCAGGTCGTCGGTGTCCGCTCCGGACGCCGCCGACACGAGCCGGTCGAGGTACCACTCCCAGCCGGGGCCGGTGTGCTCGACGATCGAGACGTCGTGGATCCTCTGGGCGAGGAGGAGCGTCGTGGTGCCGTCGGACTCCCGCAGCTCGAGGTCGAGGTACCAGGCCCCGCCCTCGTCCACGACGTCGACGGCGAGGTGGGTCGGGGCGTCGCACGCGCGGATCTCGAAGCGGGACGGCTCGGCGGCGTCGCCCTCGGCGTTCATCTGGACCGTCACGAAGCCGTCGGCCGGGTCGCCGGTCCAGGTGCCGAACCAGCGGGCCAGGCGGTCGGACTCGGTGACCGACGCCCAGACGTCGTCGATCGGGGCGCGGAAGGTCCGTTCCCAGACGAGGTGGTCGTCGGTGCCGCGTCGCTCGTGGCGACCGGTGGGGGTGGGTGCGGTCATGCCGACTCCTCGGGGGCGTCCATGCAGACAGGTCAGCAGACACGGGTGCGGCTAGTCAACGATACGGTCGCGCCATGAGTGCACTGCCCGGCGTGTCCGAGACCTTCGACCCCTCCGCGTGGAACGAGGTGGCCGGCTTCGAGCACCTGACCGACGTCACGTACCACCGCGCCGTCGAGCACGGCACGGTCCGTGTGGCCTTCGACCGCCCCGACGTGCTCAACGCGTTCCGCCCGCACACCGTCGACGAGCTGCTGCAGGTCCTCGACCACGCACGCACGTCGGCCGACGTCGGCTGCGTGCTGCTCACCGGCAACGGCCCGAGCGAGAAGAACGGCAAGCGATCCTTCTGCACCGGCGGCGACCAGCGCATCCGCGGCCGGTTCGGCTACCAGTACGAGGACGGGTCGGCGTCGGGGTCGGACACCGGGGCCGAGGAGCCCAGCCCGGTGGACAAGGCGCGGCTGGCCCGCCTGCACATCCTCGAGGTGCAGCGGCTCATCCGCTTCATGCCGAAGGTCGTCGTCTGCGTCGTGCCGGGCTGGGCGGCCGGCGGCGGTCACAGCCTGCACGTCGTCTCCGACCTCACCATCGCGAGCGCCGAGCACGCCCGCTTCAAGCAGACCGACGCCGACGTCGGCAGCTTCGACGGTGGCTTCGGCTCGGCCTACCTCGCCCGCCAGGTGGGTCAGAAGTTCGCCCGCGAGATCTTCTTCCTGGCCGAGGAGTACTCCGCCGAGGACGGCGTCCGGATGGGCACGGTCAACCGCGCGGTCCCGCACGCCGAGCTCGAGGCCACGGCGCTGGAGTGGGGCCGCATGATCAACGGCAAGAGCCCCACCGCGCAGCGCATGCTCAAGTACTCCTTCAACATGATCGACGACGGACTCGTCGGCCAGCAGGTGCTCATGGGCGAGACCACCCGCCTGGCCTACATGACCGACGAGGCGCAGGAGGGCCGCGACCAGTTCCTCGAGAAGCGCGACCCCGACTGGTCGGAGTTCCCCTGGTACTACTGAGGAGACGGGCGGTCAGGGATCTCGGGAGGGGGTGCGGACCAATCCGCAACCGGAGTGGTTGCGAACCCTAGGTACACCCCAAAAACTACCTAGGACGTGGCTCTTGTGAGCACCCTGCACCCCACCAAGAAGTTCTTCGCGAGCCTGGCCGTCGTGGCCGTCGCCGCACTCCCCCTCGCCGCCTGCAGCTCGGGCTCGGACTCCGGCTCCTCGTCGGACAGCAGCTCCTCGAGCTCGACGCCTCCGAAGGCCGTCGCCTCGATCACCGCGCTGACCGGTGAGGACACCGCCGTCGCGCTCGACACCGGCTTCACCGACGCCCTCGAGTCCCTCGGACTCACCCCGGGCACCGTCGGCGACGGCGCGCTCGAGGACGGCTCGCTCGTCTTCCCGATCACCGGCGGCAACGTCGAGGTCTTCACGCCGGGCGAGGTCTCGCCCTACGTGATCGGCCAGATCCAGCACGAGGGCTCGGGCTTCTCGCTGACCGCCGGCGACACCGAGGTCGAGATCACGAACCTGAACGTCGACCCGGGCGCCTCGCGCGTCTACGGCGACGTGGCGGTCAACGGCGAGACCGCCGTGACCAGCGCCTACATCTTCACGCTGAACGGCAGCACGCTGAAGCCGCTGCAGTCCGAGGGCGACACGGCGATCCTCGAGGGCACCCAGGTGCTCATCAGCCCGGTCGCCGCCGACCTGCTGAACCAGACCTTCGACACCGACGCGGTCACCCCCGAGCTGCTCGTGGGCATCGCCAAGATCACCGTCAACACCACCTCGGGTGACGACGGCAACTGACCTCCCGGTTGGGAGCATGACGGCGGGCAGGACTCTCGGGTCCTGCCCGCCGTCATGTCCGGACGTCAGTGCGCGGGGCTCGGCCTCCGGTGCAGCGCGAGGCCCAGCGACAGGAGGCCCGCCCCGACGAACACCCAGGTCGACCAGTCGACGTTGCCGCTGACGACGTTGGTCACCACGACCGCGGCCGCGAAGATCGCGAACAGCAGGTGCCAGCGACGCTCGGACCGGTCGCGGTAGACCACCGTGCGGAGGTCGGCCTCGGCCAGGGCGAGCGCGTGCACCTGCGGCGGACCGAACGACTCGAACGGATGCTCGCCGGTCTCCTCCGCGTGGGCGCGCGTCTCGGCCGTGAGTCGACGGGCCGTCTCGCGCGGCATCTTGTGACGTCCGCGCAGCAGCCACTCCATGCGGGTGAACCAGCGCTCGGCGGGCCAGGTGCGGGAGCTGTCGTCGATCGCGGGCTTGCGCTCGGGCAGCCTCCACCAGACCACGAGCAGGACAGCGCCGATCGCCGGGAGCGTCAGGGTCGGCACCGAGCCGAGGCTCCGCTCCCGGTCCAGGAGCTCCATCGCCGCGTAGACCGCCACGACGACGAGCGCGAGGCTGGCGAGCACCCACGCGCCGGTGGCGACCGGTCGTCCCGACCGCCAGGCCAGGCCGGCCGTGCCCAGCCCTCCCGCGCCGAGGACCAGCGCCGCGAAGACCGCGGCCCCGGGGGCGGTGAGGTCGGTGCTCCAGCCCTCGCTCACGACCCTGGCGATGCCGAGCGCCATCAGGAACCACCCCGCCATCGCCAGAAGCGTGCGTGGGAGGTCGGACCACGTGCCCTCGTCGAGGTCGCCGGCCGCACGCTGCTCCGGGGGGAGGTCCTGGGCGAAGGTCACCGCCGCGTCGCGCGCCGGGCCGAAGAGCTCCTCGGCCGTGCCGCCGGAGTCGACGACGGCCTCGTGCACGACGTCGAGCCAGCCTCGGATGTCGTCCTTGCGGGCGGCCGTGGCCCAGGCTGCGTGCCAGGTGAAGGTGTCGGCCCAGTCGCCGTCCTGCTTCTGCGGCCAGGTCAGCTCGGTGGCGCTCATCGGGTGCTCCTCGTGGTCGTGGGGGCGATCGCGGCGGCCATCCGGGAGGCGAAGTCGCCCCACGCGTCGCTCATGGAGTCGAGGCGAGTACGGCCGGCGTCGGTGAGCGCGTACTGCTTGCGGCCGGGGCCGCCGTCGCCCGCGACCCACTCGGCTCGCACCAGGTCCTGCGACTCCAGCCGGTTGAGCACGGGGTAGAGCGTGCCGACCTTGAGCCCGAACAGGCTCAGCTCCTCGAGTCGTTGCGCGATCGCGTAGCCGTGCAGCGCGCCGTCGCGCAGCGTGAGGAGGGCCAGGAAGGGCAGGGCCCCGCGCAGCCACTCGGCCTCCGAGGGTTCGCTCATGCCGCGACGGTAGATGCGAGTAGTTTGTGAAGTCAAGTAGTCAGGATCATGAATAGTCGCGTGGTGGGCCGTGCGACCCGCGACCTGACGCGCTGGCGACGGTCCGTCGTCGGTGGATCGTCGCCGACGCGTCGAGACGCCGGGGGCATGACGTTCTGGTGAACGACGGCGTCGGTCCCTTCCCCTCGGACGGCTGCCGTGCCTACGGTCCTCTCGACCTGACCAGTGACTTCGGGGGGAGTCCCACCATGTCGGTGCCTGTCATCGCGCCTGCTCACCACTCGTCCGACCTCGTGCCACCGCGGCGGCTTCGCACGCTTCTCGTCGCGCTCGCCACCACACTCGTGGCAACCGTGCTCGTGGCCCCGGCCGCGTCGGCCTCGCCGGAGACCCAGCTGGCCGAGCTGACCGTCCGGTCGGAGGCCGGCGGGACCACGTACGACCGTGACGCCTTCCGGCACTGGATCGACGCCGACGGCGACGGCTGCACCACGCGGGCCGAGGTGCTGAAGGACGAGTCCTCGACGTCGACCGGCCACACCGGCACGTGCACCATCACCAGCGGGTCGTGGACGTCGGCCTACGACGGGGTGCGCTTCACCGACGCGGGCGGCATGGACATCGACCACATGGTCCCGCTCAAGGAGGCGTGGATCTCGGGCGCCTCGGGCTGGAGCGCGACGAAGCGCGAGGACTTCGCCAACGACCTGGGGGACGGGCGCAGCCTCATCGCCGTCTCCGCGTCGTCGAACCGGTCCAAGAGCGACCAGGACCCCGACTCCTGGATGCCGCCCGCGACGTCGTACCGCTGCACCTACGTGTCGGACTGGATCGCGGTCAAGCACCGTTGGGGCCTGGCCGTCGACTCCGCCGAGAAGACCGCGCTCCGGGAGGTGCTCGCAGGCTGCTGAGCCCGTGCCGGGGTGGTGATCACGACGGTCGGCCGCGTCGGCGTTCGTCCAGTACGGCCCGGCCCACGAGCGCCCACAGCGTCAGGCCGAGCGCCAGGTACACGGCGCCGAAGATCGTGGTGCTCGGGCCCGTGCCCTCGAGCATGGGGCCGGATGCGAGGAGGACCAGCGTGGCCCCCACCACGACGTAGCCCACCGCAGTGACAGGCCGAGGGAGGCGCATCAGGCGCCACATCGACCGCGCGATCAGCCAAGCCACGCCGATCGACAGGGCCGCCTGGAGCAGCGTCACCCACCAAGGTTGCGACGCTGCCTCGCTCCACACGCTCGGTCCGACGGCGACCGGGAGGAGGACGATCGCCTGCAGCGCGAACCAGAAGAAGAGACGGTCGTCGGCGTCGACCGGCCCACGCCGCGGGGTCAGGACGGAGCGGTCGCCCATGCGCGTCACCTCGGCCTCCTGTGATCGGCTCCATGCTCGCACGGGCAGCGGTCGCCACGTGGCGTTCTGGATACCGCCAGTACCTGAGACGCGCGTCTCAAGAGGTGGTCGCCCCCGAGGCCCTCCGCTAGTGTCCGCGGAATGAGGATCGGAGTGGTCGCCGAGTCGCGCCCAGGGGAGACCCGGGTGGCCGCGACTCCCGCGACGGTCGTACGTCTGGAGAAGCTCGGCTACGAGGTGCTCGTGGAGTCCGGCGCGGGTGCCCGCGCGGCCTTCGCCGACGAGGCCTTCGCCGAGGCCGGTGCCTCGGTCGTGCCCGGAGCCGACGCCTGGTCCGCCGACGTCGTGCTCAAGGTCAACGCTCCGACGACCGACGAGATCGCGCGGCTGAACGACCACGCCACGCTCGTCAGCCTGATCGCGCCCGCGACGAGCCCGGAGCTGCTCGAGGCCCTCGCCGCTCGTCCGCTCACCGTGCTCGCGATGGACGCCGTGCCGCGCATCTCGCGCGCCCAGTCGATGGACGTGCTCTCGTCCATGGCCAACATCGCCGGCTACCGCGCCGTCGTCGAGGCCGCGCACGAGTTCGGCCGCTTCTTCACCGGCCAGGTCACGGCTGCCGGCAAGGTCCCGCCCGCCAAGGTCCTCGTGGCCGGTGCCGGTGTGGCCGGGCTCGCCGCCATCGGTGCTGCATCCAGCCTCGGCGCCATCGTGCGCGCCACCGACCCCCGCCCCGAGGTGGCTGACCAGGTCAAGTCCATCGGCGGCGAGTACCTGGCCGTCGACGTGGAGGTCGAGAAGTCCACCGACGGCTACGCCAAGGCCACCAGCGAGGAGTACGACCGACGCGCCGCGGAGATCTACTCCGAGCAGGCCGCCGACGTCGACATCGTCATCACCACGGCCCTCATCCCCGGGCGCCAGGCGCCGCGGCTGCTCACCGAGGCCGACGTGGCCGCGATGAAGCCGGGCAGCGTCGTCGTCGACATGGCTGCGGCGCAGGGCGGCAACGTGGCCGGGTCCGTGGCGGGTGAGAAGGTCGTGACCGCGAACGGCGTGACGATCCTCGGCTACACCGACCTGCCCGGTCGCCTGCCGACGCAGGCCTCGCAGCTGTACGGCCAGAACCTCGTCAACCTGCTGACGCTGCTCACGCCCGGCAAGGACGGTCAGCTGGTCCTCGACCACGACGACGTCGTGCAGCGCGGCGTGACGGTGGTGCACGAGGGCGACGTGCTCTGGCCCCCGCCGCCGGTCCAGGTCTCCGCCGCCCCGGCTCCGACCGCCGAGATGCCGGCCGTCAAGGAGGCGCCCGCCCCGAGGCCCGGCCTGACGCAGCGCGGCAAGTACCTGCTCATCGCCGCGGGCATCGCCGCGCTGTTCCTGGTCAATGCGTTCGCACCGCCGCCGCTGCCCGAGCACTTCTTCGTGCTCACGCTGTCGATCGTCATCGGCTACTACGTCATCGGCAAGGTCCACCACGCGCTGCACACCCCGCTGATGAGCGTCACGAACGCCATCAGCGGCATCATCGTCGTCGGTGCCCTGCTGCAGATCGGCGTCGGTGAGGGTGCCGACAACGAGTGGGCCATCCGCCTGCTCGCGTTCGTGGCGGTGCTGCTCGCGTCCATCAACATCTTCGGCGGCTTCGCCGTGACCCGACGCATGCTCAGCATGTTCTCGAAGGGCTGATCGCTGTGACCGCTGAGAGCATCGCCACCGCGGCGTACATCGTCGCCGCCCTGCTGTTCATCCTGAGCCTCGCGGGGCTCAGCAAGCACGAGACCGCGTCGTCGGGCGTGGCCTACGGCATCGCCGGCATGGCCATCGCGCTCGTGGCCACGATCATCCTGGCCGTCGAGGACGCCGAGACCGTGGGCATCGTCCTGCTCGTCGGTGCCGTGGCCATCGGTGCTGCGATCGGTCTCTGGCGGGCTCGCGTCGTCGAGATGACCGGCATGCCCGAGCTCATCGCGCTGCTGCACTCCTTCGTCGGTCTGGCCGCCGTGCTGGTGGGCTGGAACGGCTACCTCGAGCACCCCGAGTACCCGCTCGAGTCGCTGGAGCGGATCCACTCGGGCGAGGTCTTCGTCGGCGTCTTCATCGGTGCGGTCACGTTCACCGGCTCGATCGTCGCGTTCCTCAAGCTGAGCGCCCGCATCAAGTCCGCACCCCTCGTCCTGCCGGGCAAGAACTACCTCAACCTCGGCGCGCTCGTGCTGTTCTTCGTGCTGACGGTCGTGTTCGTCGCGAACCCGAACATCTGGCTGCTCGTCCTGGTCACCGCCCTGGCGCTCGCGCTCGGCTGGCACCTCGTGGCGTCCATCGGTGGCGGCGACATGCCGGTCGTCGTGTCGATGCTCAACAGCTACTCGGGCTGGGCCGCGGCCGCCGCCGGCTTCCTGCTGAGCAACAACCTGCTGATCGTCACCGGCGCCCTCGTCGGGTCGTCCGGCGCCTACCTGAGCTACATCATGTGCCAGGCCATGAACCGCTCGTTCATCTCCGTGATCGCCGGCGGCTTCGGCATCGAGGCATCCGCCGGCGACGCCAAGGACTACGGCGAGCACCGCGAGATCGACGCCGACGGCGTGGCCGAGATGCTCAAGGACGCGTCGAGCGTCGTCATCACGCCGGGCTACGGCATGGCGGTGGCCCAGGCGCAGTACCCCGTGGCCGACCTGACCCGCAAGCTGCGCGAGCGCGGCGTCGACGTGAAGTTCGGCATCCACCCGGTGGCGGGCCGCCTGCCCGGCCACATGAACGTGCTGCTCGCCGAGGCCAAGGTCCCCTACGACATCGTGCTCGAGATGGACGAGGTCAACGACGACCTCGCCGACGTCGACGTGGTGCTCGTGATCGGCGCCAACGACACCGTCAACCCGGCCGCCGCGGAGGACCCGACGAGCCCGATCGCCGGCATGCCGGTGCTGCGGGTGTGGGAGGCGCGGAACGTCATCGTGTTCAAGCGGTCGATGGCCGCGGGCTACGCCGGTGTGCAGAACCCGCTGTTCTTCCGCGAGAACTCGCAGATGCTGTTCGGTGACGCGAAGGATCGCGTCGAGGACATCCTGCGCGCTCTCTGATCGGAACCCACCCGTACCTGCGGGTGGGTCTCGTTCCCGGGTTGACATGCAGGTATTGCCATATGAGGATGTCCGCATGAGTGAGTCCGATGCCTGAGCGCGGTGACGTGGCGGCGTACGACGCCGTCGCTGCACTCTTCGACGCGATGTCGACGCCGCTGCGCGCCGCCCTCGTGCACCGGCTCTGCGAGGGGGAGCAGACGGTCGGTCAGCTCGTCGAGTGGACGGGGCGGTCCCAGCCGCTCGTCTCCCAGCACCTGAGGATCCTGCGCACCGCCCACCTCGTCGCCGGCGAGCGACGCGGGCGTGAGGTCGTCTACTCCCTCACCGACGAGCACGTGGCCCACGTGCTGCTCGACGCCTTCCACCACACCCAGGAGAACCACCCATGACCGTCATCGACCACCGCGAGGCCGAGAAGCACGACCACACCCACGGGCCGGGCTGCGGTCACGACGCCGTGGTGCACGAGGACCACGTCGACTACCTGCACGACGGCCACGTGCACCGTGAGCACGAGGGTCACTACGACGAGTGCGCCACCTGCTCGTGCGCACACTGCTCGGACAGCTGCGCGACCTGCGTGTGCGACGACTGCACGTGCGAGACCTGCAACCACAACGTCTGCTCGTGCGCCCACTGCTCCGACAGCTGTGCCAACTGCGTGTGCACCGACTGCTCCTGCAGCACCTGCAAGCACGCCGCCTGACGCTGGACGGCGGCGCTCAGGCGCCGGCGAGGCGCCGCGACGAGCGCAGCGCGAGGACGGCGGCGGCGAGCGCGAGGGCCAGCACGGCCAGCGCCACGAAGAGGGCCACCCGGATGCCGGTGTCGCCGCCGGACCCGCCCGCCACCACCTGGTAGGTGGTGGCCAGGAGGGCGGCGCCGAGCGACGAGCCGATGCGCTGGCCGGTCTGCAGTGCACCGCCGGCCGCCCCGCCCATGCGCGGCGGGACCTCCTGCAGCGTGAGGGTGATGTTCGGCGACACGACGGCGCCACCGCCGAGGCCGGCCAGCAGCAGGAACGGGGCGAGCGCCCACCACAGCTCGTCGGTCGCCCGACCGGGCGCCACCAGGGCGGCCCCCAGCACGCCGACCATCATGACGATGAGAGCGCCGACCGTGAGCGATCGTCCGACCGTGCTCACCAAGCGACCCGCCAGCGGCGACGTGATGGCCGAGCCGAGCGCGAAGGGCGTCAGCAGCAGCCCGGCGTGCAGGGCGCTGACGTCGCGCGAGCCCTGCAGCCACACCGACGCCACGAGGAACACACCCGTGAAGCCGGTGAAGTAGACCGTGCCCACGAGCATCCCGTTGCCGAAGCCGGGAAGCCGGCGCAGCAGGTCGAGGTCGAGCAGGGGCTCGTGTCCGCGCCGCTTGAGGCGGTGCTCCCAGGCGCCGAAGGCCCAGCCGAAGAGCGGCACGCCCACCAGCAGCACGAGCGGCCAGCGCGCGCCGGACTCCAGGCTCACCAGCGGGTACAGCAGGCACAGCACCGAGAGGCCGAGCAGGACGGCGCCCGGGACGTCGATGCGCCCGGGCCCGCCGTCGGCCTGGCGGCCGGGGACCATGCGCGCGACGGCGATCGCGGCGACGAGCCCGATCGGCACGTTGACAAGGAACAGGAGTCGCCACCCGAGGTCCTCCCCGACCAGCCCGATCACGAGCCCGCCGAGCAGCGGCCCCGTGGCCGAGGCGATCGAGACGGTGAGGCCGAAGTACCCGAACGCCCGTCCACGCTCGGCGCCGGAGAACAGCTGCTGGATCAGCCCGGAGCTCTGCGGGGTGAGGAACCCTGCCGACGCACCCTGGAGCAGCCGCGCCACGACCACCAGCTCGGCCGTGGGCGCGAGACCTGCCGCCGCGCTCGAGGCCACGAAGCCGGCCAGCCCGATGAGCATCAGCCGGCGCCGGCCGTAGGCGTCGCCGAGCCGTCCGCCGGCGACGAGGGTCAGGCCGAACGTGAGCGCGTACCCGGACACCACCCACTGCACGGTGCCCGGCGTGGTGTCGAGACCCTCCTGGATCGACGGGATCGCGACGTTGACGATCGTGACGTCGAGCAGCGACATGAACCCGACCACCAGGGTGACGGCGAGGATGCGCCAGCGCTGCGGGTGGGGGCCCTCGTCCTGCGGGGACGTCGACGGTCCTGCGGGGACGTCGACCGGATCCTCGTGCACCTGCTCAGCCTGCCGGAGGAAGCGGTGGCGCGCAGCGTGGGTGTCGCGTCAGTCGGCGACGCCGTACAGCCGGTCGCCGGCGTCACCGAGACCGGGGACGATGTAGCCGTTCTCGTCGAGCCGCTCGTCGAGGCCCGCGACCACGAGGTTCACCGGCACGCCGATCTCCTGCATCTCGCGCTCGATGCGCGCGACGCCCTCGGGGGCGGCCAGCAGGCAGACGGCGGTGATGTGGTCGGCTCCGCGGTCGACGAGGAAGTGGATGGCGGCCGCCAGGCTGCCGCCGGTCGCGAGCATCGGGTCCAGCACGTAGCACTGGCGGCCGGACAGGTCGTCGGGCAGGCGCTCGGCGTAGGTGTCGGCCTCGAGGGTCTCCTCGTTGCGCACCATGCCGAGGAACCCGACCTCGGCGGTGGGCAGCAGACGCTGCATGCCCTCGAGCATGCCCAGGCCCGCACGCAGGATCGGGACCACGAGCGGACGCGGATCGGCCAGGCGCACGCCCTGGGCCTCGGCCACGGGGGTCATCACGGCGACCGTCTCGACCCGCACGTCGCGCGTGGCCTCGTAGGCGAGCAGCGTCACCAGCTCGTCGGCGAGCCGTCGGAACGTGGGGGAGTCGGTGGACGCGTCGCGCAGCACCGTGAGCTTGTGGGAGACGAGCGGGTGGTCGGCGACGTGGACGTGCATGCGTCGAGCCTAGTGCCCCGGCGATCCACCCTCACCGCCCGATTCGGGGGGACGGGTCAACCGTCGAGCAGCACGCGCTCGAGCCAGGGGTTGACGAAGGTGCGGTCGGGGTCGAGACGGTCGCGCAGGGCGCGGAAGTCGTCGAGGCGGGGGTAGGCCCGGCGGACGTCGAGGGTGAAGTGCTTGCCCCAGTGCGGTCGGGGTGCGAAGGGGGCGAGCGCCTCCTCCACCACGCGCGCCGCGGCGTCGGCCAGGACGGTGTCGCCGACCCACGTGAAGTGGAACGAGCAGGTGGTCTGCCCGAACTGCGGACTGAGCCACAGGGTGTCGGCGGCCACGGCACGGATCTCGGCGACCTGCAGCGCGACGGCGAGGTGCTCGCCCACGGCGCGCACGGCGCGGGCCGCGTCGGCCGCGTGCTCGAACGGGACGTGGAACTCGGACTGCACCTCGTCGCCCACGCTGGGCAGGAAGCCGGGGCGGAAGTGCGGGAGCCGTTCCACCCACGGTCCGGGGACGCCCTGCTGGGCGGTGCAGTGCACGGGGTCGAGGCCGGGGATCGGGTGCTGCTCGCCGGTCATGGGCGCGAGCCCCGTCGCCGTCAGGTCGAGCTCGGGGTCGCCGTCGCGGGACTTGACCCACACGCGGTCGGGCGAGCCGTCCCACAGCGTGAAGACGCTGACGCTTCGGCCGAGCTCCAGGACGGACGCGAGCCGGTCCGGCAACGTCTCGGGGTCGCCGTCGAGCAGCACCACCTGACGGTGGTCGGCGGCCGGGACGACGTCGAGCTCGAGCGCGGTCACGACGCCCAGCGCACCGAGACCGACGACCGTGCCGTCGAAGTCGAGCTCGCCGCGACGCACCGTGACGACGTCGCCCGAGGCCAGCACCAGCTCGACGGCGCGCACCTGGGTCGCGAGGTTGCCCGTGCGGACGCCGGACCCGTGAGTCGCGGTGGCCACGGCTCCGGCGACGTTCAGGTGCGGCAGGGAGGCGAGGTTCTCGAGCGCCAGGCCGTGCGGCTCGAGCGCGACCGCGAGCTGCGCGTGGGTCAGGCCCGCCCCGACCCGGACCCACGTGCGGTCGTCACCGACCTGCAGCTCGTCGAAGGCCGCGACGCTCACGGCAGCGACCTCGGCACCCGCGGCGGCGTCGGGCAGGTCGTTGAAGGTGTGGGCGGTCCCGACGGGCCGCAGGCGCGTGGAACCGGCCACGAGCTCGCGCAGTGCGTCGAGGTCGTGGGGACGGTGCTCGCGGGCGAAGTGGTAGGGCACCGTGCCCGACCAGCTGGTTCGGCGTGGGTCGTGGGTCACGCTCCATCGTCACACGTCGGGTGGGCCGCGGCCTCGCCTCGGTGTCACCGGCCCGTCTGTCGTGGATCGCGTCAGAAGCCGGCGCCGGGGTTGAGCAGACCCGCCGGGTCCAGTGCGGTCTTCACCGAGCGCATCAGGTCGAGGACGTCGTCGCCGACCTGCTCGGGCAGCATGGCGCGCTTCGTGCGGCCCACGCCGTGCTCACCGGTGATCGTCCCTCCCGCGTCGAGTGCGATGCGCATGATCCGTTCGAAGGCACGGTGCGCGTCGCGCACCTGGTCGGGGTCGCGCGGGTCGTGCAGGATCGCGGGGTGCAAGTTCCCGTCTCCTGCGTGGGCGACCACAGGGACCTCGAGGTCGAGGTCCACGGCGACGCGGTCGATCGCCTCCAGCACGTCGGGGAGCGCGTCGACCGGCACGGCCACGTCCTCGGCGAGGAAGGCGCCTCGGCGCTCGACGGCCGGACCGGTGGCGCGACGGATCTCGACGAACATCTCACCGTCGTCGGGGTCGTCGGTCACGTGCACCTCCGTTGCGCCGTGATCGCGACAGATCTTCTCCAGCGCCCGCGCCTCTGCGGGCCAGTCGAGCTGGGCGACGAGCATGGCGGCGGCGCCGCGGTCGAGCCCGCTCGGCCGCATGTCCTCGACGTTGTTGATGCTCCGGCGGTCGATGAGCTCCATCATCGACGGGCGTAGCGTGCGGCCCGCGTCGACGACGGCCTCGCCCGACGAGCGCAGCGTGGGGAACGTTGCCACGAGCGTCGACTGTGGCGGCGGAGGGGGCACGAGGCGCAGCGTCGCTCCGACGACGATGCCGAGCGTGCCCTCGCTGCCCACGAACAGCTGGGTCAGCGAGAGGCCTGCCACGTCCTTCAGGGTGGAGCCGCCGAGCTCGACGAGCCGACCGTCGGCGAGCACGACCGACAGACCCAGCACGTACGCCGACGTCACACCATGCTTGACGCAGCAGAGCCCACCCGCGTTGGTCGCGATGTTGCCGCCGATCGAGGAGATGCGGAACGAGCCCGGGTCCGGCGGGTAGAAGAGCCCGGCCGCGGCCGCCGCCTCCTTGACCTCGACGTTGAGTGCTCCCGGCTCGACGTGGGCCACCCGGGCACGTGGGTCGACCTCGACCGCGCGCATCCGCTCGGTCGACAGCACGAGACATCCGTCCACGGCTCGGGCGCCACCGGACAGACCGGTCCCGGTGCCGCGGGTGACGACGGGGACGCCGTGCTGCGCGGCCCAGGTCACGCACGTCCTGACCTGCTCGACGTCGAGTGGTCGGGCGGCCGCCACGGGGGTGCCGGCCGACGGGTCGTGCAGGTGGTCGTGGCGGTACTTCTCGAGCTGCGCCGGCTCGCGCACCACGACGCCCTCGGGCAGCCGTGCGACGAGGGACGCGACGACGTCGGCGACGGTGGACGTCATGTCAGTACCCCGGCGTCGGGACGGCGTCGGGGTCGACGCGCAGGTCGATCAGCACCGGCCGGTCGCGCTCGGCCACCACCTGCAGCGCCCGGTGGAGCCCGGCGTGGTCGTCGACCTGGACGCCGGTAGCCCCGAGGGCCGTCGCCACGGGGGCGAGGTCGGGCCAGTCGAACGTCGAGATCGCCGGGTCCATGTCGCGGGCGCGGAACTGCATGTGCTCGGCGCCGTAGGCCCGGTCGTTGATGACCACCACCACGAGGTCGGTGCCGTGGCGGACCGCCGCGCTGAGCTCGTTGATCCCGGCGCTCATGAAGCCGCCGTCGCCGCAGACCACCAGCGCCGGACGGTGGGGCGCGCCCACCTGGGCCCCCACCGCCGACGCGACCGCGAGGCCGATGGACGCGAAGCTGCAGGTGTGCACGTACGCGCGAGGGTCCGCGGCGGACAGCTCGCGGAAGCTCGTGATGATGAAACGACCGTCGTCGATCACGAGTGTCCGGTCCTGCGGCAGCTCGTCGTCGATCGTGCGGAGCGCGAGCTCGAGGTCGATGCCGGACGACGGCGGGGGTGCGTCGCGCCGGGTTGCGAGGCGGTCCTTCAGCGCGGACTCGAGGGCGGCCGACGCGAAGCCCGTCGGTTCGACCCCGGCCGACCGCAGGGCCGCCGTCATGGCCCGGGCCGTGGCACCGGCGTCGCCGACGACCGCCGCGTCGGTGCCTGCCCGCACCGCCAGTGAGGCAGGGTCGAGGTCGACGTGGACGACACGCCTGCCCTCCAGCAGGGATCCCTTGTCGGTCGTCCAGGGAGTGAGAGCGGCGCCGAACGCGACGACGCAGTCGGCCTTGCCGATCGTGTCCAGGGCGACGTCGTGCGACAGCGTGCCGAAGATGCCGAGGTCGTGCGGGTGGCCCGCGAACAGGCCCTTCCCGCGCAGTGTCGTGGCGACGGGGGCGCCGAGCGCGGCCGCCAGCTGCTCGAGCTCGGCGCGAGCCCCCGCGGCGCCCCGGCCGCCGAGGACGACGGGACGTCGCGCCGACGCGATGATGCCGAGCGCCTCGTCGAGCGCCGCGTCGGCGGGCGTCGGTGCCGGGTGGTCGTGGAGCCCCACCGGGCGGGCGCGTTCGTGGTCGGGCACCTCCACCCACTGGAACGTGACCGGCACGTTCAGCACGACCGGTCGGCGCTCGGCCACGGCTCGCCGGGCGGCTCGCTCCACGTCCTGCGCCACGGTGAGCGGGCTGCGGGCCTGCTCCCATCCGGCGCCGGTGGGCAGCACGACCGCGTGCTGGTCGACGTTCTGCAGATTCTCCTGGTCGGCGGGGTCGGTGTCGCCCGCCACCAGGAGGAGGGGGGTGCGGCCCCGCACCGTGTCGACGAGCGCCGTGACGGTGTTCGTCAGCGCGGGCCCGTGGGTCACGGTGGCCACGCCGAGGCGCCCCGACGTCGCGGTGTAGCCGCCCGCTGCCAGCACGGCGCTCCCCTCGTGGGCGAACGACAGGTAGCGGCCCCCCAGGTCGCGTCGGTAGGCGTCGATGGCGAAGAGGTTGGCGTCGCCGAGGACGCCGAAGACCACGTCGGTCCCGATGTCGTGGAGCGCGCGGGCGAGGGCCTGGTGGTAGTACATCGGTCGCCTTCCGAGGGATCGGGGAGTGGTCCGAGGTCCACGTATTCTGAAGACCCCTTGACCCTTTGTGATCCGGATCATACCGTGTGTACATCATTTGACTAGGCCTCATCAGAGTATGAGGTTTATCCGGAAGGTGTGACATGCAAACCACTCGAGTGACCCGGCGACGGGCGCGACTTCCGCTGGCGGCGGTCCTGGCGTTCGTCGTGGCGGTGACCACGGCGTGCGGGGGCGGCGCGGGCGGTGCGGACGGATCGAAGTCCTTCACCCTCGCCGACGGGGCCCAGAACCTCTCGGCGTTCAACGCCCCCTACGACGTCTTCGCCAAGGATGGCTACTGGAAGGACGCCGGGCTGGAGGTCACCCCGCAGTTCACGCAGGGCGGCACCCAGTCCGCGCAGCTGGTGGCGTCGGGCAAGGCCGACATCAGCGTCGTCGGGCTGAGCTCGGCGCTGCAGGTCGCGGCCCAGAGCCCCAACCTCAAGATCGTCGGCATCACTGGCGGCAACATCTGGAAGATGGCCGTGCCGGAGGGCAGTGACGTGCAGTCGCTCGACGACCTCAAGGGCAAGACGATCGGCGTGCAGGCGCTCAACACCGGCATGTACCTCTACAACCGCGCAGCGCTCGAGATCGACGGAGTGGACCCCGACGAGGATGTGAAGTGGCTGCCGATCGGCACGGGCGCCCAGGCCGCCGCGGCCCTCGACTCCGGCGAGGTGGATGCCTTCGCGACCTACTACGGGCCCTACGAGGTCGTCGCCGGCCTCACGAAGGAGCCGATGCGACTCCTGCCGACGCCGCTCGACGAGCTCGACGGCTCGGGCGCGTGGATCGTGAACGCGAAGGTGCTGAAGGAGGACCGCGAGAGCGTCGTGGAGCTCATGCGCGGGATGTCGAAGACCGCGATCTGGGCCCAGGAGAACCCCGAGGCCATCATCCAGGCGCTCTGGGACGAGGACCCAGCCACCAAGCCGCGTGGCCAGTCCGACGAGGAGGCCATGGCCTCGACAGTCGACCTGGTGGCCAACTACTGGGGCCAGGTCATCAACGCCGGCGGTGACGGGATGTACGGCGTGCTGTCGGACGAGGCCGTGAAGAAGGCCGTGGACTTCCACTTCGACAAGGGCATCGTCGAAGGCACCTTCGACATCGCGAAGTCCGTCGACCTCAGCGTCTCGCGCGACGCCGACGACTACGACAAGGCCGAGGTCGAGGCCGAGGCCGCGAAGCAGTGACGACGTCGGTCCGGGGTGACCGTGGCTCCCTGGACCGACGCCGTTGACGCGTGACGCAGCACACGTTACGGTCGAATCATTAAGTGAAGCCCGTTCTACAAATAATGATGGAGCAGTGATGTCGGATCCTCTCGCCCCGCAGGGCGCAGCCAGCGACGCGACCGTCCTCTCGACGCTCGCCAACGGTCTCCAGGTGCTCGAGTGCCTGGCCGCCGGACGCACGAGCGTGCGCCACCTCAGCGAGGAGCTCGACCTGCCTCGCCAGACCGTCTACCGCGTCCTGCGGACCCTGGCCGCCCTCGGCTGGGTCGAGCTCGACCGGGGAGACGACACCTACTGCCTGACGTCGAAGGTGTGGTCGATCGCCAGCCGCTCCTTCCGCCTCTCCGACGTCCGCGACACGCTCTCGCCGGTGGTGCAGCGCCTCGCCGAGACCTTCGGCGAGACGGTTCACCTGGCTACGTACGAGCGCGGTGAGGTCACCTACATCGACAAGGCCGAGGGCTGGCACCCGATCCGCAGCTACACCGAGCTCGGCGGCACCGCACCCGCCTACTGCGTCGCGACGGGCAAGATGCTGCTGGCGCTTCAGTCGTCGGCCGAGGTCGACCGTGTCCTGTCGCAGCCGCTCGCGGCCCACACGCCCACCACCGTCACCGACCCCGGCGCACTCCGGTCCGAGCTGGCCACGGCGCTGGAGCAGGGCTACGCGGTGAACCGCGGCGAGTGGCGCGAGGGCGTCGCCGGCATCGCCCTGCCGATCGTCAGCGGTCCCACCGGCGAGCACGTCGCCATCGGCTTCTCCGGCCCCGAGGCCCGCATCCAGGACCGCGCCGACGAGCTGCTCGCCGCGCTGCGCGAGGCCGTCGAGGGCTCCCCCTTCCTCCAGCACTCCAGCGTCCCCACCCGAAAGGAAGTGCGATGACCGTCACGACCCCGTCCCCCCGTACCGGTCTCGAGCCGACCGGGCGCGAGATCGTCATCGACGCCGTGTCCAAGGTCTACGAGGCCACCGGTCGCGGTGATGCCGTCACGGCGCTCACCGCCGTCGACCTGACGCTGCGCCCGGGCGAGTTCTTCTCGCTCGTCGGACCCAGCGGGTGCGGCAAGTCCACGCTGCTCAACATCGTGGCCGGCCTGCTCACGGCGTCCACGGGCCAGGTGCATGTCGGCGACCGGCGCATCTCCGCCCCCGACCGCTCCGTCGGCATCGTGTTCCAGAAGCCCACCCTCCTGCGGTGGCTCACCATCGAGGAGAACGTCTTCCTGCCGTCCAAGCTCGCGGGGGCCGTCGACGCGGCGACCCGGGAGCGCGCGGACCACCTGTTCGAGCTGGCCGGCCTGGCGGACTTCCGGCACCGCTACCCGCAGGAGCTCTCCGGCGGCATGCAGCAGCGCGCGTCGATCGTTCGGGCGCTCGTGGCGGACCCACCCGTGCTGCTCATGGACGAGCCGTTCAGCGCGCTCGACGAGTTCACCCGCGAGGGACTCCAGGACGAGCTCATGCGCCTCTGGACGGACCGCCCGAAGACCGTCGTCTTCATCACCCACAACATCGCCGAGGCGGTGTACCTGTCGGACCGCGTCGGCGTCATGACCAGCCGACCCGGGACCCTGCGCGAGGTCGTCGACGTCAGCCTGCCACGGCCCCGCGTCGCGGACCTGCGCACCGAGAGCCGCTTCTACGACCTCGTCGGACACATCCGTGGCCTCATCGGCCACCAGCACGAAGGAGTCCGCGCATGAGCGTCGGCACCGTCACCGAGCCCACCGCCCCCACTGCGCCCGCGGATCCCCAGGCGGCAGCGCCGAGCGGACCTAGGGAGAAGGAGGGGCCGTCGATCGCGCTGCGGCTCGGGCTCCCGCTCGTCGTCGCCGCGATCCTGCTGTCGGGCTGGTACCTGCTCACCCGCGACGAGCTCGTCTCGCCCCTGTTGCTCCCGGCGCCGGCCGACGTCTGGGCGGCCCTGAACTCGGGAATCGTCGAGGGCCTCTGGTGGGGCGACGTCCGCGTGACGCTCACCGAGATGCTGATCGGCTTCGGAATCGGCGTCGTGAGCGGCCTGCTGCTCGGCGCGTTGTTCGCCTACAGCCAGCTCAGCCGGATCGCGCTGTACCCGTACATCATCGCGCTGCAGTCGTTCCCGAAGATCGCGGTCGCCCCGCTGCTCGTCGTCGCACTGGGCTACGGGATGTCGCCGAAGATCGCGGTCGCCGCGTCGCTCGCGTACTTCCCCGTCATGACCGCGGCCATCGCCGGGTTCACCGAGATCGACAAGGACGAGCACAACTTCATGCGCTCGATCGGCGCGTCGAAGTGGCAGGAGATGCGCTACCTGCGCCTGCCGAATGCGATGTCGTACCTGTTCCCGTCGTTCGACGTCGCGCTCATCGTCGCGCTTCTCGGTGCCGTGGCGGCCGAGCTGGTCGGCTCCAACGCCGGCCTCGGCTACATCCTGGTCGAGCGCCAGGCCTTCGGCGACACCCCGGCGATCTTCGCGGCACTCATCGTGCTGGCCGTGATCGGCGTGGTGCTGCAGGCCCTCGTGGTCCTGCTGCGGAGGGTGCTGCCGCGCAGCATCGTGCCGCGATGAGCGGCACCGACTGGCTGTCGCACGTGCGGGTGCTGGACGCCGGCACGACGCCGGCGGCGCGGTACTGCGGGTGGCTCTTCGTCCAGAACGGCGCCACCGTGGTCGACGCCGGAACGCACGGTCCGCAGGTCCCGCCCGAGGCGGTCGCCTTCCTCGACACCGGCAAGACGTCGTCCCCCGTGGACGGCGCGTACGACGTCGTCCTGATCGACGCCGGCAGTGCCGACGTCGTCGACGTCGCGGCCGGTGCCCTGACCGGACGGGTCGACACCTTCGGGCCCCACGGGCCCCGTGCGCACTGGCGGGCCGACGAGCTCGTGCTGGCTGCGCTCGGTGGCGCGGCGGGCTACACCCGCGGTCGTGACGGTGCGCCGGTGTACGGCTTCGGCCTGCGCTACCAGTACCTGGCGGGCCTCTACCTCTACCTGGGTCTGACCGCGGCGCTCAGCGACCCAGCGACGCCCGCGGGCCGCGAGATCTCCGTGTCCGAGCTCGAGACCGTCGCGAGCCTGCTGCCGTACGCGACCACGCAGTACGCCTACAACGGGTCCGAGTCGATCCTGGAGCAGTCCGGCCCCCGGTTCGTGGTGGGCTGCACCGACGGCTGGCTCGTGGTCTACGCCGGGCTGGCGTGGTCCGCCCTCGTCGGCATGCTCGGTCGCGACGACCTCGCGAACGACGAGCGCTTCGTGGCCCTCGACGTCCGCTTCCGGCACGTGCAGGAGCTGGGTGAGGTGTTCGAGGCCTGGGGCGTCGGGCTCACCGTCGCCGAGGCGCTGGCCGCGGCCACGGCGCACGACGTCGCGGCCACCGCCGTCCGGTCACCTGCGGAGGTGCTCGCCGACGAGGAGCTCGCGGCGCGCGGCACGTGGCACGACGTCGACGGCGGTGGCCTCGCGCCGAGCCTGCCCTACCTGGTGATCAGTGAAGGAGTCCCCGATGTCGCCTGAGTCCGTGCGACGACCGCTCGAGGGCGTGCGGGTCTTCGACCTGACGCACGTCTGGTCCGGGCCGATGGGCACCCGCGTGCTCGCGGCTCTCGGTGCGGAGGTGCTGAAGATCGAGAACCCCGCGCGCCCGGACATCCTGCGCGGCAACGGCGCCGACCTGCGCCTGCGCTACCCCGACGGCGAGTACGGGAGCGACCCGCTCAACCGCAACGCCTGGTTCAACACCCAGAACGTCGGCAAGCGCAGTGTCTCGTTGGACCTCAAGTCCGACGAAGGTCGCGCTGCTGCCCGGGAGCTCGCCGCCGGCTGCGACGTCGTCGTGTCCAACTACCGCGCGGGGGTGCTGTCGCGCATGGGCTTCGGGTACGCCGAGCTGTCGGCCATCAACCCGCAGGTCGTGGTCGTGGAGATGACCGCGTTCCCGTCCACGTCCTCGCAGGCCACGTCGGCGGGCTTCGGCGCCCAGTTCGACGCGGCCAGCGGCAACACCTGGCTCTCGGGCGACGAGCACGGACCGATCCTCACCGGCTTCGCCATCGGCGACCCGGTGGGTGGCCTGTTCGCGGCGAGCGCCGTCGTGACGGGTCTGGCCCGTCGTCGCGCCACCGGACGCGGGTGCCACGTCGAGATCCCGCAGTCGGAGGCGATGATGCCGCTGTTCGGCGAGGCCTTCGTGGCGGAGTCGCGCGGCGTCCCACGCGTCGCCCGTCTCAACGGCGACGTCACGGGAGCCCCGCACGGTCTGTTCGAGACGGCCGACGGCTCCTGGGTGGCCGTCGGCGTCCACGACGACGACCAGTGGTCGGTCCTCGCGCGGCACCTGCGCGACGCGGGCCACGACCTGCCCGACCGGTGGGCCGACGCCGCCGTGCGCCGTGGCGAGGTGGCCGACGTCGACGCCGCCGTGGCCGCCTGGGCGCGGGGTGTCACGGACGCCGACCGAGTCGTCGAGGCGCTGCAGGACGGGGGCGTGCCCGCGGGCGTGTCCGCCGGACCCGCGAGCCTGTCCGGTGACCCCCAGCTCGCCGCCACCGAGTACTTCACCGAGCTGGACCACCCGAGCGCCGGACGTCACCCCTACCCCGGTCTGCCGCTGCGGGTCGACGGACAGCGCACCGTGCCGCACGGTCCGGCCCCGCTGCTCGGGGAGCACACGGGCGAGTACGTGCGCCCCGTCCACACCGTCGCCGAGGAGGCTGCCACCGCATGACCGGACACGTCGAGTACGAGGTGCGCGGCGACATCGCCGTCATCACCCTGCGGAACCCCGACAAGCTCAACGCACTGTCCCCGCGCATGATCGAGGACCTCGAGGCGGCCTGGCGCCGACTCGAGCACGCCGACGAGAAGGCCGCCGTGCTCACCGCCGAGGGGGAGCGCGCGTTCTGCGCGGGCATCGATCTCGGTGACGTCAGCCTCGACATGTGGCGCAGCGTCCCCGGGCTGAGCGTCGACGTGCAGAAGCCGGTCGTCGCCGCCGTCGCCGGGCACTGCATCGGTGCCGGCTGGGTCCTGGTGCAGCACTGCGACCTCGTCGTCGCGACCGAGGGCGCCCGCTTCAGCTACCCCGAGGGCAAGGTCGGTGCCTTCGGCGGGCTCGCGTCGGGCATCGTCACCCGCGTCCCGCACAAGATCGCCGCCGAGTTCCTCATGCTGGGCGACCCGATCGGCGCGTCGCGGGCCTACGACGTGGGCATGATCAACGCCGTCACGCCGGCGGGCGAGCACGTGGCCCACGCCGAGCGGTGGGCCCACCAGCTCGCCGGCGCCGCACCGATGGTCGTGCGCGCGGCGAAGGACCTCATCGACGAGCACGTCGGCCAGGGCCGCGTCGAGCAGCACGTGAGGACCGCCCGGTCGCTGGGCCGCATCGCGTCCAGCGACGACATGCAGGAGGGCATCTCGGCCTTCCGCGAGAAGAGGGACCCCGTCTTCCGGGGTCACTGAGCGAGGACTCATGAGCACTTCCCCCGAACCTGACAGCACCGACTCCGACCGGGACACCAGCGCTCGCCCCCTCCATGGCATGCGGGTGGTGGAGTTCGGCCACGTCGCCGCCGGCCCCTTCGCCGGCATGCTGCTGGCCGACCTGGGTGCCGACGTCGTCAAGGTCGAGCCGCCCAACGGCGACCAGATGCGTGCCTGGCCGCCCATCGGCTCCGACGAGGACGGCGAGCGGTTCAGCTACAACTTCACGTCGCTGAACCGCAACAAGCGCTCCGTCGTGGCCGACCTCAAGGACCCCGACCAGAACGCGATGGTCCGGCGACTCCTGATGTCGGCCGACGCGGTCGTCCAGAACTACCGTCCGGGCGTCCTCGACCGGCTCGGCCTCGGCTACGAGTCGATCAGTGCGGAGCACCGTGGCATCGTCTTCTGCTCGATCTCGGGCTACGGGCTCACCAGCCCCTATCGCGACCGGGGCGCCTACGACGTCGTCATCCAGGGCATGAGCGGACTCATGAGCGTCACGGGGTCCGACGGTGGCCCGCCGGTCAAGGCCGGCGTTCCGGTGGCCGACTTCATCACCGGCCTCTACGCCGCGATGACGGTGAGCGCGCTGCTCGCCGACCCCCTGTCCGGTCGACGTTCGCGGCACGTCGACGTGCCGATGCTCGACTGCCTGCTCGCGACCTCGGCCCTCCAGGTCAGCGAGTTCTGGGGCACCGGGCGCACGCCCGCGGCCCTGGGGAGCGCCCACCCTCGCAACGCGCCGTACCAAGCCTTCCAGGCGCAGGACCGGTACTTCACGCTGGCCGCGGGCAACGACCGGCTGTGGCACGCCGTGTGCGCCGCGATCGAGCGGTCGGACCTGCTGGACGACCCTCGCTTCGTCACGCAGGCCGGCCGCGTGGAGCACCAGCTCGACCTCGCCCATCTGCTGGAGAAGACCTTCGAGACGCGGCCGGCCGACCACTGGGTCCGGGTGCTGAGCGACCACGGCGTGCCGTGCGGGCCCATCAACACGTTCGAGGAGGTGCTGGCCGACCCGCACGTCGTCGAGACGGGCTTGCTGACGACGATCACCGCACCCGTGATCGGCGAGGTCCCCGACCTCGCCTTCCCGGCGCGGATCTCCGGCGACGAGCCGCGCGCCTCCCGCAGGCCGCCCGTGCTGGGCGAGCACACCGAGGAGGTCGTGGCCGAGTGGGTGCGCTGACCGCGACGACCGGGGTGGACCTGGCCGTCACCGACGACGTCGCCACGATCGTGCTGGCGAGGGACGGTCGTGCCAACGCGCTCGACGAGCCGACCGTCGACGCCCTGCTCGATGCGGTCGAGGAAGCCGAGGCCGAGCAGTGCAGGCTGCTCGTCGTCCGGTCGGGCCTCGCGCAGTTCTGCGGCGGGTTCGACCTGGAGTCGGCTTCGGGGGCGTCGTCCGCGGAGCTCGGGTGGAGGTTCCTGCGCATCGGGCTGCTGCTCGAGCGGCTCCAGTCCACCGCCATGCTCACGATCGCGGTGGTCGACGGTCCCGCCGTCGGCGCCGGTGCCGACCTGGCCATGGCGTGCGACGTGCGTCTCGGCACCCCGCGAGCGTCGCTACGGTTCCCCGGCTCGGCCTTCGGCATCGTGCTCGGCACGCGTCGCCTCTCGGCGCTCGTCGGTCCTGCTGCGGCAGTCCGACTTGCATCGACGGGGGACCGTCTCGATGCCGACGAGGCGGTGAGGACCGGTCTGCTCGACCTCGTCGTCGAGGGGGAGGCCGTCGACCGGGAGATCGGTCGCATCGCCCGCTCCGCGACCACCCGCAGGCCCGCCACGCTCGGCGCCCTGAAGGCGTCGGCCTCACAGCAGGACCCGTCCGGCCTGGCCGACCTGGCCCGGTCGCTCGTCACCCAAACGGACCTCGCGAGTGCGGTGGTCCGGTTCGCGCATGGTGCGCGACCCACCAGGAGAGGAACAGCATGAGCACCCACGAGACCCCCGGCCTCACCATGGACACCGCCTTCGACGAGTTCGTCGCTGCCGTCGAGCAGGAGGTGCGCTCGGTCGGCGACGACGAGCAGGCGGTGACCGCCGCGATCGCCGGGCACCTGCAGACATGGCTCGAGCGCGGCGTCGTGATCCCGGAGCCGCTGCGCGCGCCCCACGACGATCACTACGTCATGTACCCGTTGCACGTGGCCGAGGACGGCTCGTTCAGCATCGCCTCGGCGGTCTGGAACGTCGGTCAGGAGACGCCGGTCCACGACCACGGCACGTGGGGCGTGATCGGCATCGTCTCCGGGCTCGAGAAGGAGAAGCGCTTCGTTCCCGACGTGGCCTCCGCCAACGGACTGAGCTTCTTGGGCGAGGACTTCCTGCGCCCCGGTGACGTCGAGGTGTGCTGCACGACCGACCAGGACGTGCACGCGGTCTCCGCCGCGTCCGACGAGCCGTGCGTGGGCATCCACGTCTACGGCGCCGACATCGGCACCCTGCCGCGTCGCGCCTACAGCGAGGACGACGGATCCACGCGGACGTTCGTGTCAGCCTGGGCCGCGCCGACCGTCTGAGGCGCGCGCCCTCGGCCGAAGGGGCCCCACCCTGCCAGGTGGGGCCCCTTCGTCGTGTCCGGCGCGGGTCGGACCAGCACGGAAGAGGCCGGGCCCCCCGTGGTGGGTGCCCGGCCTCGGTCCGTCAGGACGCGCGTGTCACAGGGTGACGAGCGGTCGTCCCAGGATCGCGCCCGTCCGAAGGGCCTCGACCGCGTGCGGCAGGTCCTCGAAGGAGTAGCGGTCGGTGGCCATCCGGTCCAGGTCGATCCGGCCGTCCAGGCTCCACGCGCACAGCTCGTCGAGCTGCTCGTGCGTGCAGCTGCCGCCCAGGGTGCCGACGAGCGACTTCTCCTGGGTGAGGAGCTGGATCGCGTCGATCGGCACGTCGCCCTTCGGCACGCCGACCACGACCACGGTGCCGCCGCGGTGCAGCGAGACCCGTCCGGCGTGCACGGCTGCGATCGACTCGTTGATCGTCGTCGCGCTCCCGACGCAGTCGATGACGGCGTCGAACCCGGGCACCCCCGTGCGGCTCACGACGTCCTCGAGCGCCGTGCTGACGAACGTGCCCGACCGGGCGTCGATCGTGTGCGTCGCGCCGAAGTGCTTCGCGAACGCCAGCTTCTCGTCGGTGATGTCGAGGGCGTACACGACGGAGGCGCCCCGGGCCGCCGCCGCCGCGACGGCGGAGAGGCCGACGCCCCCGAGGCCGATGACGGCGACGGCGTCACCGGCCTGCACGTCGGCGGCGTTCATCACGGCGCCGGCACCCGTGGGGACCGCGCAGCCGATGAAGCTGGCCGCCGGGTCGGTGAGCTCGTCGGACAGCGGCAGCAGGAACTGCTCGTCGAGGACGGCCTGCTCGGCCCACGTGGTCACGTTGCGCCAGGCGGCGACCGTGCCGTCGTCGAGGATCGCCTCGGTGCGGTCGGGCGTGCGTCCCTCGCTCTCGGGACTGGGCAACCAGGTGACCATGACCGCGTCGCCCACGGCTACGCGGGTGACGGCCGAGCCGACCTCCTCGACGACCGCGAGACCCTCGTGGCCGAACAGGAGCGGCTCGGGTCGCGGCTGGCCGAGGTAGTAGATCTGGCTCTGGCACACGCCGGTCGCGGTGATCCGCACGCGGACGGAGTGCGGCTTCGGGTCGGTGAGCGTGACGGTGCCCAGCTCGAGGGGGCCGTCCTGCTCGCGCTGGTAGTACGCGCGTGTGGTGGTGGGCATGTCCTCTCCTCCTCAGACCCCGGGCCAGGGGCTCGGGAGCGGTCCTTGGCCCGTGCGGAGCGTGATGCGCTTGACCTGCGTGCAGGCCTCGATCGCCTCGTTGCCGAAGGCGTTGCTCACGCCGCTGCTCTTGAAGCCACCGAACGGCAGCTGGACGTCCATGACCAGGTACGTGTTGCCGTGCACGACGCCGGCCTCGATCAGCTCGGCCATGCGGTGCAGCCGCGCCGCGTCCGACGTCCAGACGTAGGACGAGAGGCCGAACTCGCTGTCGTTCGCGAGGGCCACGGCCTCCTCCTCGGTCGAGAAGGTCGAGACGCCGAGCACCGGTCCGAAGACCTCCTCGCGGCTCACGTGCATGTCGGGCTGGACGTTGGTGATGATCGTCGGCGCGATGTACAGGCCGCGGTCGTCGGCCAGGTGCACCGGGCGTCCGCCACCGACGGCGACGGTCGCACCCTCGGCCTCGGCCGAGGCGATGAAGTCCATGACCTTGTCGTACTGCCGCTGGCAGACGACCGGACCGACCTGGGTCTCGGGGTCGAGCGGATCGCCGACCTTGACCCGCTGTGCCCGCTCGAGGAGCCGCTCGACGAACTCGTCGGCGATGCTCTCGTGCACCAGCAGGCGACTGTTCGCGGCGCAGATCTGGCCGGCGTTCATCAGGATGCCGATGAGGATGCCGAGGGCCGCGTCGTCGAGGTCGGCGTCGGGGAAGACGACGACCGGGCTCTTGCCGCCCAGCTCGAGCGTGGTGCGCTTGAAGCCCTCGGCGGCGGCGATGTTCACCTTGCGTCCGGTGGTGACCGAGCCCGTGAAGGAGATGCCGTCGACGCCCGGGTGGCCCGACAGCTGCGCACCGACCTCGCCGGCGCCGACCAGCACCTGGTAGAGGTTCTCGGGGAAGCCGGCCTCGCGGGCGAGCTCGGCGTTGCGCAGTGCCGACAGGGGGGAAAACTCCGACGGCTTCACGATGACCGCGTTGCCGCAGCCGAGCGGCGGCAGCGTGCGCGACACCGAGCCGAGCGACGGCGCGTTCCAGGGGATGATGACGCCGAACACGCCGAGCGGCTCGCGGATCGTGTAGGACAGGCGACCCGGCACGTCGGCGAGCTGGTCGCCGAAGAGCTTGTCGGTCTGGCCGGCCCAGTACCGGGCGTAGCGCGCCGCGGTGCGGACCTCGCTGAGGCCGTCACGGATGACCTTGCCCGTGCACCGCGCGTCGAGCGTGGCGAGCTCCTCGGCGTGGGCGTCGAGCAGCTCCGACCAGCGCCAGAGCACGCGGCTGCGGGCGTCCGACGTCATGCTCCACCACTCGCGCTGCGCGGCGCGGGCCCGCTCGACGGCCTCGTCGACCTCGGCGGGGGTGGCCGACGGTAGGGTCGCCACCGTCTCGCCGGTGGTGGGACTGATGACGACGACGTCCGCGGGGGCGGTCGGTGCGTCGAGGGTGGTGGTCATGTCGTGCTCCTGTCGGACGTGGCGGGTGGGGATCAGCTGGCGGTGGCCGCGGCGGCGTCCTGGGCGGTCTTCATGACCTGGAAGCCGTGGGTGACGGCACCTCCGGCGCGCAGGGCCGCGGCGACCATGACGGCCTCGCCCAGCTCCTCGGGGGTGGCGCCCGCGTCGACGGCGGCGCGGGTGTGGGAGTCGATGCAGAAGGGGCACTGGGTGGTGACGGCGACGCCGATGGCGATGAGCTCACGGTACTTCGCAGGGACGGTCCCGTCGCCCTTGAAGACCGCCTCGCCGAGGGCTGCGTAGGCCTTCTGCATGTCGGGCGCTGCGCGTCGCAGGTGGGCGGCGTACTTGCGGTCGGTGGGCTCGTGGAAGCACATCGTGGGGGTCTCCTTCGGGGTGATGCCGGTCACGGCGACCGGATTTCTTAACTAGACCACGAGGTCTAGTTAAAGTCAACGAGTCGCCGTATGCTCGAGGCGTGACCACGCCACGACGCCGACGCCGACCGGGCCTCGAGCGGCTCATGAAGGCCGCCGACGAGCTGCTCTACGCCGAGGGGATCGCCCGCACCGGCGTGCAGCGGATCCTCGAGGAGGCCGATGTCGCGCGTGGCACGCTGTACGGCAACTTCGCGAGCAAGGACGAGCTCGTGGAGGCCTACCTCGCCCAGCGTCACGAGGGCACCCTCGCGGCGATCGTCGAGCAGGTGGGCGACGCCACCGCGCCGCAGGAGGTCTTCGAGGCCTTCCTGGCCGTCGGCGAGCGGCGCTCGAGCGCCGACGGCTTCCGCGGGTGCGCGTTTTCCCTCGCGGTGGCCGAGATCCCCGACGAGGGCGGCGTCGCGCGCCGCTGGGCCGCCACGCACAAGACCACCCTCAAACGGATGCTGGTCGAGTCGCTGGGCGCCCGCGCCGACGCCGACGACGTGGCCGAGGAGCTCATGGTGCTGTACGACGGTGCCTTGCTGTCGGCCGCTCTGCGTCCCGGTGCGGGCTCGTTCGCGGCCGCCCGGCGCGCGGGCCGCTCCGTGCTCGCCGACGGGGGCGTCCGGTGATGCAGGAGGCCTCATCGCACCAGCGCCGCGACGAGGGTGAGGGAGACCCCGGCCGCGACGCACGTCGAGGCCGTCGCGAGGAGCAGGGCTGTCCGGGGCACCTGGCGCAGGTCGCGGGCGCGGATGCCCAGACCGAGGCCGAACATGCCGGCTGCGAGCAGGAGCGTCGCCAGGTCCTGCGACACCTCCACGACCCCCGTCGGCAGCAGTCCGGTGGATCGCACGGCCACCGCCAGGGCGAAGCCGACGACGAACCACGGCACGGCGCGGTGCAGGCCCGGCGTGTCCCCGCCGCGGGAGGCCGCGACGTACACCGGGGCGAGCAGCAGGACCCTGCCGAGCTTGACGGTCATCGCGAGAGCCACGGCGCCGGTGCCGACGAGCGACGCGGCGGCCGCGACCTGCGCGACCTCGTGGATGCTGGCCCCCGCCCACACCGCCGTCTGGCGCTCCGTCAGGCCGAGGGTCCGGCCCAGGACCGGCACCAGGGCGATCATCGCGCTGCCGAAGAGGGTCACGAGGGCGACCGCGACCCCGACGTCGCGCTCCCGTGCGCGCACGGCGTCGTTGACGGCGGCCACCGCCGCCGCGCCGCAGATCGAGAAGCCGGCGGCGATGAGCGTCACGAGGTCGCGGTCGAGCCCGAGCCGACGTCCGAGCCGCTGCGTGGCGACGTAGGTGCAGACCACGGTCGCGACCACGACCACCGCCCCCTCGGGACCGACGGCGACGAGGTCGGCCCCGGCGATGCGCAGGCCGAGCAGCACCACGCCGCACCGGAGCAGCAGCTTCGTCACGCGGGCGTGGTCGGCCACGACGCCTGCCACGGGGGAGTTCGCCACCATCGCGCCGGCCGCGAGCGCCAGCAGCAGCGGGCCCAGCAGCGGCACCACGGCACTCGCCGCGACGGCGATCGCAGCGACCGCGAGCGTCAGGGCGGCCGTGCGGAGCTCCGTGCGAGGTGTGGCGATCGAGGTCATGTCTCCACCGTCGGGCGGGACGCCGATGTCCGGTAGGGAGCAGGATCGACATGGGCTATCGGCGGAGCCGATGACTCCGGACCTCGACCTCGCCACGCTGCGCCTGCTCGTGTCGATCGCGGAGCACGGCAGCCTGAACGCGGCGGCCGCCCACCTCGGCATCGGACAGCCCGCGGCGAGTGCCCGGGTCCGGGCCTTCGAGGCGCGGTGGCGCCTCACCGTGCTCCAGCGTTCGGCGCGCGGCTCGAGCTTCACGCGCGACGGCCAGGCGGTCGTGGCCTGGGCGAGGACGACCCTCCAGTCCGTCGACACGATGCGGGCCGCGGTGGCGTCCCTGAGCGAGGACCGGCGTGCGGGCATCTCCATCGCGGCCAGCCTCACGAACGCCGAGCACGTGCTCCCCGTCTGGTTGGGCGAGCTGCACCGGCGTCGGCCGGGGCTCCACCCCACGTTGACGGTCGTCAACAGCGCGACGGTGGTCGAGCTCGTGCGCCAGCAGGGTGTCGACGTCGGCTTCGTCGAGGTCGACGGGTGCCCGGACGACCTCGGGTCCACGGTGATCGGCACGGACGAGGTCGCGGTCGTGGTGTCGCCGACGCATCCATGGGCGCGACGGACCGCGCCGCTCGAGGCTGACGAGGCCCGCGCAGCAGCGTGGGTGCTGCGTGAGAAGGGCAGCGGGACGCGGGAGACGATCGAGCGCGCGGTGGGGGCGACTCTGGAGGCGGCACTCGAGGCGAGCTCGACGGCGGCACTGATCGGCGCGGCCCTCGCCGGTGTCGGACCGGCGGCGGTGTCCGAGCGGGCCGTGCGAGCCGACGTCGCCGAGGGTCGTCTGGTGGTCGTGCCGACGGTGCTCCGACTCGAGCGTCCGCTCACCGCCCTCTGGCACCCGGAGCGTCGACGGTCGGAGGTCGTGGACGCGCTGATCGCGCTCGCGGAGCGCGACCGGGCCACGCCGCGTGGCACGATCGGGCCGTGAGCACGCCTGGGACGTCGTGGGACGACGAGACCGCGATGCGTCGCGCGCTCGAGCTCGCGCGGGAGGCGCTCACGTCGGGTGACGTCCCGGTCGGGGCCGTGGTGCTCGACCCGGACGGGCGTGTGGTGGGTGAGGGCCTCAACACGCGCGAGCGCGACGAGGACCCGCTCGGCCACGCGGAGCTCGTGGCCCTGCGCTCGGCCGCAGCGACGCTGGGCACCTGGCGCCTCGACGGCTGCACGCTCGTCGTCACGCTCGAGCCGTGCGCCATGTGCGCGGGTGCGGTCGTCTCCTCCCGTGTCGCCCGGCTCGTCCTCGGCGCGTGGGACGACAAGGCGGGAGCCGTCGGCTCCTTGTGGGACGTCGTGCGCGACCGTCGGCTCAACCATCGCCCCGAGGTCGCGTCGGGGCTGCTGGCCGACGAGTCCTCCGCCCTCCTGCGCGACTTCTTCGCCGCCCGCCGCTGACGGATCCTCCGGTCGACCGGGGCATCTGCGCGCCCGGCCGCGCCCCACCCGTCCCTCGATTCCCATCAGGTGATGGGAACCTCCCAATCCCCATGGAGGGCCCTCCATGGGGATTGGGGAAGAACCCGGGTGAGTTCGCGATTCCCATCAGGTGATGGGAATCGCGAAGCCGGGAGGAGCGGCGGGACGGCCGATGCAAGGACGTCCGACCAATGTCGAGGAAGGTCTTGACATGAGCCAGGTCACATCCATAACGTCATCCGGATAGCGGTACGCGTTCCGCAATACGGAACCTACAGAAGGATGGCCATGACGATCACCCCCCTCGCTCGCCGACTGGCGGCACTGTCCCTGACGCTGGTCACAGCGACAGCCCTCACCGCCTGCGGCTCCTCCGACGGCGCCGGCTCCGACTCCGACGTGAAGATCGGGCTCATCGCCGCCGAGCAGGGCCCGTTCGCCTTCGCCGGCTCGTCCTACCTCAAGGGTGCCGAGCTCGCCGCCGAGCTGGAGGGGGTCGAGCTCGTCGTCGAGGAGGGCTCGGAGGACCCGGCCAAGAGCATCACCGCGTTCAACAAGCTCACCGGCCAGGAGGGTGTCAGCGAGGTCGTCTGCTGCATCTCCAGCGCCGTGGCCGGCGCGATGAAGCCGCTCGCCACGCAGAAGAAGGTGCCGCTGGTCGTCTACGGCGCCACCACCCCAGACCTGGAGGACCCGCCCTACGTTCTCCGTCCCGCGCTGCTGCCGCAGCAGGGCATCGCGCCGGTCGCGGCCCGGCTCGTCGAGGAGCTCGGCATCGAGAGCGCCGTGCACGTGACCGCCAGCGACAACGACGGCCTGGTCGCGCAGAGCGAGGCCGCCCGCAGCTCGACGGAGGAGGCCGGCGCCGAGGACCTCGGCACGGTCAAGACGCTCGTCGCCGACACCGACTTCAGCGGTGCCGTGACCGAGATCCTGTCCAAGGACGCCGACATGGTGACCGTGTACACGCTCGGCGAGGCCGCGGCCACGATCACCAAGGCCCTGCGCGAGAAGGGCTACGAGGGCGTCATCCTCGCCAACAACGCCGTCGCGACGGGCCCGCTGCTCAAGTCCTTCGGCGAGACCCTGGCCGACACCTACTACTCCGTGGAGTACACGCCGGCGAGCGAGAACGCTTCTGCGCAGGAGTTCACGAAGGCCTACGAGGAGAAGTACGACGAGACGCCGGACCTGTTCGCCTCGCAGGGCTACGTCGCGGTCAAGTACGCCGCCAAGGGCGCGGCCGACGCCGGTGACGGCGCCGACGCCGCTGCCGTCGCGAAGTCGCTGGCCGCCATCTCCGAGCTGGAGTCCCCGTGGGGCCCGCTGACCTTCGAGAACGGGCAGGGCACGAGCGAGGACTTCCAGATCGTGCAGATCGACGACGCCGGCGTCCCGCAGCTCTGGAAGGGCGCGGGCGCGTGATCCACGACCACCACGACCAGGAGAGGAGGCGATGACATGGACGTCCTGGCACAGCAGATCCTGAACGGGCTGGCGCTCGGCTCCGTGTACGCCGTCTTCGGCGTCGGCTTCGGCCTCATGCTCGCCACCCTCGGCGTGCTCAACGCCGCCCACGGGACCTTCGCGACCTGGGGAGCCCTCACGGTGCTCTTCCTCGTCAACGACGCGGGCATCGGCTTCTGGCCGGCGCTCATCGCCGGGGTGCTCGTCTCGGGCCTCCTGGCCGTGGTGGTCGACTTCGTCGCCTTCCAACCCATCCGACGGCGAGGAGGGGACCTGCTGCCGGCGCTCATCACGAGCATCGGCGTGTGGATCTTCCTCCTCGCGCTCGCCCGGATGGTCACGGGCGCCACGACGTCGCGCTTCTCGCCCGACGCGGCGCCGAGCGGCTCGATCAGCTTCCTCGGCCTCACCCTGGGGCGCACCCAGCTGGTGAGCCTGGTGGCCGTCGCGGTCGTCGGCATCGGCCTCTACGCCCTGCTGCACCGCACGAAGGTCGGCGCTGCGATGCGGGCCGTGGGCCACTCGCCCATGGCGGCCTCGCTGGGTGGGGTCAACCCCGTGCTCATCGTGGCCACGACCGCCTTCCTCTCCGGAGCGGTCGCCGGCCTGGCCGGCATCACGATGGGTCTCAACACGAGCACCGTGAACTTCATGCTGGGCGAGGCGCTGCTCCTCAAGGGCTTCGCGGCGGTCATCATCGGTGGCTTCGGCGACGTGCGCGGCACGGTGCTCGGCGGGCTGCTGATCGGCGTCGCCGAGGTGCTGACCGCGCAGTACGTGTCGGGCAGCCTGCGCGACGCGGTGACCTTCGGGCTGCTGCTCGCCTTCCTGGTGTTCCGGCCGCGGGGCCTGTTCGGCTCCGCCACCGCGATGCAGACCGTGAGGGCATGATGGGCGGCCTCTGGGACCAGTACCGGACCGTCGTCGAGTTCGCGATGGCCAACGCGCTGTTCGCGCTCGGCAGCTGGATCGCGATGTGGGCGGGCGTGTTCAGCCTCGCCGGCGCCTCGTTCGGCGCGGTCGGCGGCTTCAGCGCCGCGTACCTCGACCTGCACATGGGCGCGGGCATCGTCGTCCAGCTCCTCGTCGGCGCCGGCCTCGGCCTCGCCGTCGCCGCGATCCTGTCGGTGCTCCTGCTCAAGCTGGAGAGCCACTGGATGGCGATGGCCACGGTGGCGCTGGTGCTCATCACCCGCGTCGTGGTGCTCTCGGCCGAGGAGTACACCGGCGGCAGCGTCGGCACGGGCGTGACCCGCAAGATCGACCTGATCACGGTCGTCGTCCTGGTCGCGATCGTCTGCTACGCCCTCGCCCGCCTGCGCCGCTCGCGGTACGGCATGGCCGCCCACGCGGTCCGCGAGGACGCAGCGGTCGCCGCGGCCCTCGGCGTCAACCCGTTCACCGTCCGCGCGGTCGCGTTCGCGGCGAGCGGACTCGTGGCGGGCATGGCCGGGGTGGTGCTGGCCAACCTGCTCCAGTACATCGGCCCGGACACCTTCTTCATCACGCTCGCCTTCACCATGGTCGCGGCGATGGTCCTCGGCGGCACCTACCACTGGGCCGGACCCATCGTGGGCGCGATCGTCTTCGTCGGCCTGCCCGAGGTGGTGCGCTCCTACGTCGACGGGGTCGACGAGCTCATGACCGGTGCCCTGCTGGTGCTGATCATGGTGTTCATGCCGCGCGGTCTCATCGACCCGCGACGCCAGTGGGTCCGGCGGCTGCGTCGGACCGACGACACGCCCGTGGCCGAGCCCGAGCCGGAGGTGGCCCGATGAGCGACGCACTGCTGACCATCGAGGGACTGACCAAGCGGTTCGGCGGCGTGACCGCCGTCAACGGTGTCGACATGGTCGTGCCGCAGGGCACCGTCATGGGGCTCATGGGTCCCAACGGCGCCGGCAAGACCAGCCTCGTGAACCTGGTGACCGGCTTCTACACGCCGGACGAGGGTTCGGTCCTCTTCGAGGGCGACGAGATGGCGGGCCTGGCGCCGCACCAGATCAGCCGACGCGGCATCACCCGCACCTACCAGAACGTGCGGCTGCTCAGCGGCTTCAGCGTCCTGGAGCAGGTGGTGGCGGGCATGTACGCGTCGCGGAAGGCGTCGTCGCTGTCCAGCCTCGTGATGTGGCCGGGCGAGCGGCGGGAGCGGCGCGAGTGCCTCGAGCGCGCCGACGCACTCCTCACCCGGGTGGGCGTGACGGAACGGCGTGAGCTGGCCGAGACGCTGCCCTACGGCACGCAGCGACGGGTGGAGATCGCTCGTGCTCTCGCCACCGACCCGCGTCTGGTGCTCCTCGACGAGCCGACGGCGGGCATGAACCGCGAGGAGTCCGTGGCGGTCGGTGAGCTCATCCGCTCGGTCCGCGACCAGGGCCTCACGGTGCTCGTCGTCGAGCACAACATGCGGTTGATCCTCGACTACTGCGACGCCGCCTACGTCATGAGCTTCGGCGAGGTGCTGTCGCACGGCACCCCGCAGGAGTGCGTCGACGACCCCGCCGTCCAGAAGGCCTACTTCGGAAAGGAGAACGATGCTTCAGGTATCCCGGCTCTGCGCGAGCTACGGAGCGATCCGCGCCGTCCGTGACGTCAGCCTGGAGGTCCCCGAGGGGAACCTCGTGGCCGTCCTCGGCGCCAACGGCGCCGGCAAGTCGACGTTGGTCCGGTCCATCGCGGGTGTGCACCGCGAGAAGACCGGCGACATCGTCCTCGACGGCAAGCCCGTCCAGAAGCTGCCGCTGCACCGCATCACGCGGCTGGGCCTGGCGCTCGTCCCCGAGGGTCGGCACGTCGTCTCGCCGCTCACCGTGGCCGAGAACCTCGCGCTCAGCACCTTCTCCGGACGGTCCCGGCCCGAGCTGCTCGACCGCGTCTACGAGCTCTTCCCGCGGCTGGCCGAGCGCCGGACGCAGCAGGCCGGCTCCATGAGCGGCGGCGAGCAGCAGATGCTCGCCATGGGCCGTGCGCTCATGACCGACCCGCAGGTGCTCCTGCTCGACGAGCCGTCCATGGGTCTGGCCCCGTCGGTCATCGACGTCATCTACGGCGCCATCGCGGCCCTGCACGCCGAGGGCCAGAGCATCCTGCTCATCGAGCAGGACGCCACGCGGGCGCTCGAGGTGGCCGACCACGCGTACCTGCTGCAGCGCGGCGAGGTGCACATGTCCGGCACGCCGGAGAAGCTGGCGCACAGCGAGGACATCCAGAAGGCGTACCTCGGATGAAGGACGTCACGGGACCGGCGGGCAGCGCCGACGAGGTGGACCCTCGCAACTACGTCGCGTCGGTCATCAAGTCGTGCAACGTCGTCGAGGTGCTCGGCGGCGGCGACAGCGAGTACAGCCTCGGGGAGATCGCCGCGGCGACCGGCATCGGCAAGACGACCGTGCACCGGCTCCTGTCGTCGCTGCAGATGGCCGGCTGGGTCGAGCGCGGTCCTCGCGACGGCTACCGGCTCAGCATCCGCATGCTCAAGCTCGCGCACGCGTCGCAGCGCCAGTTCAGCATCCGCAACGAGGCGCTGCCCCACCTGCGGTCGCTCGCGGGCCACTTCGGCGACACCGCGTTCCTGCTGGTGCCCTCGGACGAGGGGGCCGTGGTCGTCGAGATGGTTGAGGGCGAGAGTCCCCTGAAGGTCAACACGGTCACCCTCGGCACCGTGCTGCCGTACCACGTGGCCGGCGGGCCGACCGTCATGGCGGCCTGGGACGACACCATCCGCGAGCGGGTGCTCTCCGCACCACGCAAGCGCTACACCGACAAGACCGACGTCACGCGCGACGCCCTGGAGACGAAGTTCGCCCGCATCCGCGAGCAGGGCTACGTCTTCGCCGACGAGGACCTCAACAACGGCGTCGCCGTCGTGAGCGCGCCCGTGTTCGGTCCCACCGGTGCCCTCAGCTGCACCCTCAGCCTCGGAGGCGCCGCCCAGGGCTTCGGCCCGGACCGCCTCGACCACATCGTCACCGCCGTGCGCGAAGCCTGCGCGGCGCTCTCCGAGCGCCTCGGGGCGCCCGCGCCTCGGTGACACGAAGGAAGGAAGCACGATGACGAACCACTTCAGGAGCCAGCTCGCCGACGGGCTGGTCTACGCCCCCGGTGTCTGGGACGGCCTGACCGCCCGGATCGCCGAGCAGAGCGGCTTCACGGCGCTCTGCGCGTCGGGGTTCGCCATCTCGGCGTCCCTCGGTCTGCCCGACGCCGAGATGTACTCGATGTCGGAGAACCTCGACGCCGTCCGCCGCATCCGGGGGGCCTCGCGCCTCCCGGTCGTCGCCGACATCGACACCGGCTACGGCAACGCCGTCAACGCCGCCCGCACCGCACGCATGTTCGCGGACGCGGGCGTGTCCGCGGTCTTCATGGAGGACCAGCTGGCGCCCAAGCGCTGCCCCGCGGCCACGAGCGGCGCACCGACGCTGCTCCCCGCCAAGGAGGCGGCGGGCAAGGTCCGCGCCGTGCGCGACGAGGTGGGCGACGAGCTCGTCCTCATCGGGCGCACCGACGGCATCGGTGACGACGCCATCCGTCGCGCCGTCGCCTACGTGGAGGCCGGCGCCGAGATGATCATGCCCATCTCCAAGGGCTTCCCCGACGCCGAGTCGTGGGCCCGTCTGCACGCCGAGGTGGGTGTGCCGCTCATGTGCTCGCTCACCGCGTGGACGTGGACGGCCGAGCAGTTCACGAGCGAGGTACTGCGCGAGATCGGCGTCGGCCTCGCGCTGCTCCCGACGCAGATCCTGCTCGCGGCCACGACCGCCACCCGCGCGTCGCTCGAGCGCCTGTCGGCGGGCGAGCCGCCGGCCGACGTCAGCCGCGACTACATGGAGCACGCCGACTTCCTGAAGCTCATCGGCTTCAACGAGGTCCTGCACAAGCAGTCCCTGTACATGCCCGAGACCCTCGAGGAGGCGTGACCATGGGACAGACCATCACGCAGAAGATCCTGGCCCGCGTCGGCGACCGCGACGCGGTGACCCCCGGCGAGAACTACCCCGTCCGCCCCGACTACATGATCGCGTACGACTTCCCGGGGTACACCGACCGCTTCTTCAAGCAGATGCGCGAGGACTTCGGGGTCACGAAGGTCGCCGAGCCCGACCGGTACGTCCTGTTCATCGACCACATGCTCACCAACAAGAACGAGCGCGAGGCCGAGGTCCACCAGGTCACCCGCGACTGGGCGCACGAGAACGGCGTGCACTTCCACGAGGGCGAGGGCATCGGCCACCAGGTCGCCGCCGAGCTGGGCTACGCGATGCCCGGGTCGTTCCTCATCCACTTCGACGGCCACATCTCCAGCCTCGGCGCGTTCGGCGCGCTCGGCATGGGGGTGCGCCGCGACCTGCTCGAGGGCTGGGTCACCGGCGGCATCCACCTGGACGTCCCGGCCAGCACGCGCTTCCACCTGACCGGGTCCTTCGCGCCCGGCGTGGAGAGCCGCGACCTGATCCACCGGATCATCTCCGACATCGGCGCGGACGGCGTGGCCTTCCAGGTCATGGAGTACACCGGCCCGGGTGCGGAGTCGATGGCCCTCGGCCAGCGCCAGGCCCTGTGCGGCATGGCGATGTTCGCCGGCGGGGTGTCGGCGATCTTCAACCCCGACGAGATGAGCCTCGAGTACAGCCGCAAGGTCGCCCAGCGCGACTTCGAGCCGCTCTACAGCGACCCCGACGCCGAGTACACCGCCCGCTACGACATCGACCTCGACGCCCTGAGCCCGCAGATCGTCATGCCGGGGTCGGCGCGTGCGTCGAACACCCGCGACGTGGCGGAGGTGCACGGGCAGAAGATCCAGCGCGCCTTCATCGGCTCCTGCGCGAGCGGCCGCATCGAGGACATCCGGGCCGCGGCCGGGATCCTCAAGGGCGAGAAGGTGGCGCACGGTGTGGAGCTCAACGTCGTGCCGACGTCGCGTCGCATCTACGAGCAGGCCGAGTCCGAGGGTCTGCTGGACACGCTGCGCTCCGCCGGCGCCCACGTCGTGGAGTCCACCTGCGACTTCTGCTTCGGCTACGCGAAGCCGCTCGAGGCCGGCGAGGCCTGCGTGTCGACCGGGGTGCTGAACATCTCCGGTCGCATGGGCAGCCCCGACGCCGACATCTACATGGGCTCGGCGACGACCGTCGCGGCGAGCGCCTTGACCGGTCGGCTGACCGACCCGCGCGAGGTGGTGAACCCGTGACCGCGACGACGGCCGCGCCGCAGGTGCTGCCCGACGTGCTGACCGGTCGCGTGGCCTGGATCTTCGGCGACGACCACGACATCGACCTGATGATCGGCGTGCAGAACATCAAGTACACCGACCCGGAGCACCTGCACAGCGTCTGCATGAAGGCGTACGAGGAGGACTTCACCGACAAGGTGCGCGAGGGCGACTGGCTCGTGGGAGGACGGAACTTCGGCTACGGGCACCCGCACTACGTGGCGATGACGGCGATGCGCAACGAGGGCATCGTCGGCGTGGTCGCGGAGTCCTTCTCGCCGGGCTTCTGGCGCGGCGAGGTCAGCAACGGAATGCCGCTGCTGACCGTGCCGGGCATCTCGACGTCGGTCGAGCGCTGGGACGAGATGGAGGTCGACTGGCGGGCGGCCACGGTCACCGTCCGGGCGAAGGACCTCGTGCTGCAGGGAGAGGTCCTCAACGACCGGACGCAGGACATGATCGCCGCCGGCGGTCGGTACCAGCTGCTCCTCGCCGAGCACGGCCGCGCGTAGCGGTGCGCCTCCGCCCCACCCGTCCCTCGATTCCCATCACCTGATGGGAATCCCCCACTCACCATGGAGGACCCTCCATGGTGAGTGGGGGAGGACCAGGGTGAGCTCGCGATTCCCATCAGGTGATGGGAATGGGCGGGTCGGACGGACCTCGCCGAGGCGCCGTCCTCGGAGGTGATTCCTACTTCCGTCGTTCCCGGTCCGAAGGGGTGCGACCGGTGTCACAGTGACGTGGTCATGTCCACCACGGGAGGGAGAACCGTGAACACCACCATCATCGGCCGCACGTGTGCGGCGGCCGTCATCACGCTCATCGGCGTGGCCGGCGCGACGGCGCCGGCCAGTGCCGACGACGCAGCTCCGAGCTGCGACCCGGCCGTCGTCCAGGCCGCGCTCACGAAGGCCGAGGCCGACGCGCGCGCAGCGCAGAAGGCGTACGTCACCCACACGCGGACCGCCATGACGGCGCTCGTCAAGAAGGTCAAGGTCGACGAGACCGCCGAGGCGCGTGCGGCGGCCAGGAAGGCCGGCCGTCTGACGGCGGCCGCCGCGAAGGACCCCGCGCTGCGTGATGCAGCGAAGGCGGCGCGGGCGACGGCGCGGGTGGAGGCCAAGGAGGCCGCACGCGCGCACCGGGCGTCCTTCGCGACGCTCCAGCGCCAGGTCAAGGCCGACCGCGCGACGCTCAAGGCGGCCTGGAACACCGCGAAGGCCGACCTCGCGACGCAGAAGCAGATCGCCGAGGACTGCGCCGAGGTGCCCGAGCCGCCCGTGGTCGAGGCCCCCGCGCCCGCCTGACCCGCGCTGGGTGACGCCACCGCCGCCGCCGCGTGCCTGAGATTCCCAGGTCGACTTGGGGATCTCAGGCACGGCGTGACCGGGAACAAGTTGAAGGTTGAACTAGTTGGTGGGAGTATCGAGGCAAGGAGGCTCCCATGAGCAGCATGCAGTTCGGCATCTTCACCGTCGGTGACGTCACGCAGGACCCGACCGACGGCACGACGCCCACCGAGAACGCGCGCCTCAAGGCGCTGGTGGAGATCGCGAGGAAGACCGAGGAGGTCGGGCTCGACGTCTTCGCGAGCGGGCAGCAGCACAACCCGCCGTTCGTCACCACCTCGCCGACGACGCTCATGGCCTACATGGCCGCGCAGACCGAGCGGATCGTCTTCTCCACGGCCATCGCGCAGATCACCACGAACGACCCGGTCAAGCTGGCCGAGGACTACGCGGTCCTGCAGCACCTGTCCGACGGGCGCGTCGACCTCATGCTCGGGCGCGGCAACTCCGCCCCCGTCTACTCCTGGTTCGGGCAGGACCCGACGCGCGCGGTGGAGCTGACGGTCGAGAACTACCAGCTGCTGCGACGGCTGTGGGACGAGGACGTCGTGGACTGGGAGGGCCAGTTCCGCACGCCGTTGCGCGGCTTCACGGCCACGCCCCGCCCGCTGGACGGCGTGCCGCCGATGGTGTGGCACGCGTCCATCCGCACGCCCGAGGTGGCCGAGCTGGCCGCGTACTACGGCGACGGCTACTTCGCCAACAACATCTTCTGGCCCAAGGAGCACTACATCCGGCTGATCAACTTCTACCGGCAGCGCTTCGCCCACTACGGCCACGGCGAGCCCGAGCAGGCGATCGTCGGGCTCGGCGGTCAGGTGTTCATGCGCAAGAACAGCCAGGACGCGATGCGGGAGTTCCGCCCCTACTTCGACAAGGCGCCGGTCTACGGCCACGGCCCGAGCCTGGAGGACTTCACCGCGCAGACGCCGCTCACCGTCGGCAGCCCGCAGGAGTTCATCGAGAAGACGCTGACGTTCGCCGACTACTTCGGTGACTACCAGCGCCAGCTGTTCCTCGTCGACCACGCCGGTCTGCCGCTGAAGGAGGTGCTGCACCAGATCGACATGATCGGCGAGGTGCTGCCCACCCTGCGGGCGGAGTTCGAGGCGCGACGTCCGGCCGGCGTCCCCGATGCTCCCACCCACGCGTCGCGCGTGGCGGCGCGAGACGCGGCGGAGGCCGAGCGGGACCTCGACGCGGGAGCCCACGCATGACCCGCGTCGTCATCGTCTCGGCCGGGCTCGGCTCGCCGTCGACCACGCGGCTGCTCGCCGACCAGATGGCCGCGGGCGTCCGTCGAGCCGAGCCGGGCGCGTCCGTGGAGGTCGTCGAGCTTCGACCGCTCGCCCATGACGTCGTCGACGCGACGCTCACCGGGTTCGCGTCGCCGCGTCTGCAGCACGTGATCGACCAGTTGGGCGCGGCCGATGCCCTCGGCTTCGTCACGCCGATCTTCCAGGCGTCCTACAGCGGACTCTTCAAGTCGTTCGCCGACGTGCTCGAGCCCGACCAGCTGATCGGCAAGCCGGTGCTGCTCGGCGCCACCGGTGGCACCGCGCGCCACTCGCTGGCCGTCGAGCACGCCATGCGTCCGCTCATGGCCTACCTGCAGGCCGTGCCCGTGCCGACCGGCGTGTTCGCGTCGCCGCACGACTGGAGCGCCGAGGGCGAGGGTGCGCTCACGTCGCGCGTCGACCGCGCCGTCGGCGAGCTGATGTCGCTGCTGGGCGGTGCGGGTACCGGACGCACGCGTGACGACGAGATCGACCTGTTCAGCGAGACCATGCTGAGCATCTCCGATCCGAGCCGCGGCGCCTGAGGACCTTCCGCGTCCCGCCCACCGGGGCTACCGTCGGAGGATGTGCCGCAACATCCGCGTGCTCCACAACTTCGAGCCGCCGACCACTGACGACGAGGTGCGCGAGGCCGCCCTGCAGTTCGTGCGCAAGGTGAGCGGGTCGACGAGACCCTCGCAGGCGAACGCCGAGGCGTTCGAGCAGGCCATCGACGAGATCGCGGCCGCCACGCGCACGCTCCTCGACGGCCTCGTGACCAAGGCGCCGCCGAAGAGCCGTGAGGCCGAGGCGCTCAAGGGTCGCGCGCGCCACGAGAAGCGCATGGAGCGTGAGGTGCGGATCCGCACGGCCGTCGAGTCGGCGTAGGGCGCGTCGTACGGACACTCGGCGCTAGGCGCTAGGCGCTCGGTGGCGAGGCTGCGCTGCTGACGGTCGGGCCTGGGGTGGGGCTGCGCTGCTGTGGGTCGGGCTCGGGGTGGGGCTGCGCTGCCGCAGCTCGTCGTCGATGTGCTCTCCGAAAGGCCTCGACGGTGCAGGGGCCGTCGGCGCGACCGAGCCCGCCGGCCGCGCCCCCATCGGTGGATCCTCAACCTCAGGAGCGGCGCTGCGGTTGAAGTTCCACCGAGGGGGGCCGGACGGGGTGGGGTGGTGGATCCTCAACGCCAGAAGGGTTGCTGCGGTTGAGGATCCACCGCTCGGGGTGGACCAGCGCGACGGAGGCCCGCAGGCCCGGCCGACGCGCTGGGAGTCACCCGGTCGAGGCCCTCTCGGAGACCGAGCCCCACGCCCACCCGTGCCGGCGCAGCCCCGCGCCCACGGGGAGCCGCGCCGGCGCAGCCCGACGAAGCCCGGCAGCGGGCAGGGCGCGACGCTCTCGAGGCCCGTCTACCTCAGAGGTGCTCGACGAACCACTGCGTCGTCAGGTCGCGGCCGACGAGGTCGCCGAACGACAGGGTGCCGAGGCCGCCCCCGGTCGTGTGCTCCTGGCCGGGCAGCTCGACGTAGCGCGTGGTGGTGCCGGCCTCCTGCGACGCGCGGGCGAAGTCGCGCACCGGCCCCGGGAGGATCAGGTGGTCCGCGCTGCCCTGGTAGATCAGCAGTGGCGGGCCGTCGCCGGACAGGTGGTTGACCGAGTCGGTGAGCGCGTAGCGCTCGGGGTACTCCTCGGGCGGGCCGCCGACGTACTGGTCGCCGTAGGCGCGGCCGAGCCCGGACTGGTCGTAGGCGGCCGAACCGTCCACCGCGGGGTAGCCGGCGACGACCGCGGAGACCTCCGGGAGCTCGCCGCGGGTCCGGCACGACGGGTCGAGCTCCTCGAGGGCTCCGAGGTTGGCGGCGTTGATCGCCAGCTGCCCCCCGGCGGAGTCGCCCATGGTGCCCACCCGCTCGGGGTCCAGGCCGACGCCGGGACCCTCGGTGGTGACCCACGTGAGTGCACAGCCGACGTCGGCGACGGCGGTGTCCCACGTCTGACGTTCGGGGCTGGCCAGGCGATAGCTGACGTCGAGCACCGCATAGCCCCGCTCGAGCAGCGGCGGGTAGTACGGGCTGGGTGCCGGGGCGCCACCCGTGAAGCCGCCTCCGTGCACGTAGACGACCACCGGGACGCCGTCGCCGTCGTCGGCCCCGTCGGGGAGATAGAGGTCCGCGTCGAGGTCCGTGCCGTCGACCGTGCCGACGGTGACGCTGCGATCGGGGGCGACCGTCCCCTTCAGGAACGGGACGACAGGAGCGAAGACCCCGACGTCCGCGCCCGCCTGTTTAGCGTCGACCACCTGGTACGACCACAGGCCGAGCGACGACGCGAGCACCGCCGCGGCCACCACGGTGGCCGGTCGCAGCAGGCCGCTGCCGCGGGCCCGACCGATGGCCAGGAGCAGGCCGAGCAGGATCGCGACGAGGACGACGTTCCACACGCCGAGCGCGTCGCGCCACACGCCTGTGGCGAGGACGACGTACTGCACCGGCCAGTACTGCAGCAGCGGGACCCACCACGACGGTGACGTCCACGCCACCAGCTGGCCCAGGGCCGCCACCGCGAGGAGCAGGGCGAGGACGACTCGGCCGAGGGTGTGCAGAACCGCACGCAGGCGTGAGCTGGCCTTCTGCACGTCGTCCTCTCGTCGTCCGTCCCGGGTCTCGACGCTACCGCTGTTCTCGGCCGACGTCGCCGCGAGCGCCTACGGTGAGGAGGTGGCTCCCGTCCCGTACCGGCTCGTGCCGGCACCGCCGTCGCGGCGTCTCTCCGAGCGCTTCTTCGGACGGTTCCGGCGCGTCGGACTCCGCGGCGTCCTGGCCGACCTCGACCGTCGGGGCAGCCGCGCCGAGGTCCCGGGGGAGGCCGCGGTCGGCGGCATGCAGTGGGAGGAGCGCGACGCGACGTCGCAGCGGTGGTGGCCGCAGGGCATCACGACGTCGGCCGACGCCTACGGCCCCGACCCGCAGTCGGGCACCTTCGAGGGTCGCCCGGTCGTCGTCGTCAGCTGGTACGCGCACGGCGTCCTCGGCTGGTTGACGCTGGGCTCGCGCATCTCCGTCATCGACCACGCCGACGACGCCGCGCCCCGCTATCGGCACGTGCTGCTCGTGGCACCGCGTCGGGTGCTCGGCCTGCACCTGCTGCGTCCCGTGCGGGTCCACGCGGGGGGCATCGTCTGGTACGGCGACCACCTCTTCGTGGCGGGCAGCTCCGGTGGCGTCCGCGTGTTCGCCCTCGACGACGTGATCCGCGTGCGCAACCGTTGGCGCACCCGCGGCTACCGGTACGTGCTGCCCCAGCGGACCCACTACGCCGCCGACACCGACGCCGGTGTCCGACCGATGACCTACTCGTTCATGTCGCTCGACCGCCGGGGCGACGTCGACCACCTCGTCGCCGGCGAGTACGGCCGCAAGGGCGGCAGCCATCGCATGGTCCGCTACGAGCTCGACCGCGACACCCACCTGCTGCGCTCGGGCGAGACCGAGCCGGCCGTGCCGATCGAGGTGCACGACGCGGTCGCGCCACGCATGCAGGGTGCCGTCCTGGTCGACGGCACGTGGGTGATCACCGCGAGCGCGGGCGAGGACAACCCGGGCGACCTGTGGATCGGGCGGCCCGGCGCCCTCACGCGCCGCCGCGGCGTGCTGCCCACCGGGCCCGAGGACATCACGTGGTGGCCGCAGCGTGGGCAGCTGTGGTCGCTCACGGAGTGGCCCGGCCGTCGCTGGGTCTACGGCATCGACGCCGACACCTGGGTGCGGCCGACGTCGCAGGAGTGACGGGTCAGAGGCCCAGCAGCGCGCGGGCGTCCTCGCGCATCTGCACCTTGCGCACCTTGCCGGTGACGGTCATCGGGAACTCCTCGACCACGTGCACGTAGCGCGGAACCTTGTAGTGCGCGAGGCGTCCGGTGCAGAAGTCCCGGACGGCCTCGACGGTGAGCGGCTCGGCGCCGTCGCGCATGCGTAGCCACGCCATGAGCTCCTCGCCGTACCTCGCGTCGGGCACGCCGACGACCTGGGCGTCGAGGACGTCGGGATGCGTGATCAGGAACTCCTCGATCTCGCGCGGGTAGATGTTCTCGCCGCCACGGATCACCATGTCCTTGATGCGCCCGGTGATGCTCAGGTAGCCGTCGTCGTCCATGACGGCCAGGTCCCCGGTGTGCATCCACCCGTCGGCGTCGATGGCCTCGGCCGTCTTCTCCGGCTCCTGCCAGTAGCCGATCATCACCGAGTACCCGCGTGTGCAGAGCTCGCCGGCCGTGTCGCGCGGCACGACCTCGCTCGTGGCCGGGTCGACCACCTTCGTCTCGAGGTTCGGGTGGACCCGACCGACGGTGCTCACGCGTCGTTCGATGCTGTCGTCGGTGCGGGTCTGCGTGGAGACCGGAGACGTCTCGGTCATGCCGTAGCAGATCGAGACCTCCTCGGCTCCCATCCGCTCGATGACCTGCTTCATGACCTCCACGGGGCACGGCGAGCCGGCCATGATGCCGGTGCGCAGGGCCGACAGGTCGTGGTCGTCGAAGGACGGGTCGGCGAGCATCGCGATGAACATCGTGGGCACGCCGTAGAGCGACGTGCACCGCTCCTCGGCGGCCGCGCGCAGGGTCGCGGCGGGGTCGAACATCGGCGCCGGGACCACCATCGTCGCGCCGTGCGAGGTGGCCGCCAGGTTGCCCATCACCATGCCGAAGCAGTGGTAGAAGGGCACAGGGATGGCGATGCGGTCGTCGGACGTGTAGTGCAGCAGCTCGCCCACGGCGAAGCCGTTGTTGAGGATGTTGCGGTGCGAGAGCGTGGCGCCCTTGGGGAAGCCGGTGGTGCCCGACGTGTACTGGATGTTGATCGGGTCCGTGGGGTCGAGCGTGGCCTCGACCGCGTCGACGTCGAGGTCGCTCGCGCGGCCGGCGTCGAGCAGACCCTCCCACGAAGGGGAGCCGATGAGCAGCACGTCGGTGAGCGTGGGGTGGTCGGGACGGACCTCGTCGATCATGGCGGCGAACGAGCTGCCCTTGAGCTCGGGGACGGCCACGATCGCGCGCATGCCCGACTGGCCCACGACGTAGCCCAGCTCGTGCGCCCGGTACGCGGGGTTGACGTTCACGAGCACCACGCCGAGCCGGGCCGTGGCGTACTGCACCAGGGTCCACTCCGCGCAGTTCGGTGCCCAGATGCCGACCCGGTCGCCCTTCTCGATGCCGAGCGACGCGAGGCCGCGGGCCACCACCTCGACGTCGGCGGCCAGCTCGCGGTAGGTCCAGCGTCGGCCGGTGGCGCACTCGACGAGTGCCTCGGCGTCGGGCACCCGCGCGACGGTGGCGGCGAGGTCGGCGCCGATCGTGGTCTCCAGCAGCGGCACCTCGGCGCTGCCTGCGGTCTGGCTGAGTCGCTGGTCCATCGTGTCCCCCCACGTGCCGGCCGACGTGACGTCCGAGCCCGGTGTGTCCTGGCTCACGCCGAGTCTGCCACGCGCTCGGTGGGACGACTCAGGACGTCGCGTCGAGCACCCGCAGCACGTTCTTCCCGGTGAGGCGGGCGAGGTCGTCGGCCGACCACCCGCGCCGGGCGAGCGTGTCGAGCAGCGTCGCGTGCCCGGTCACGTCCCCCATCGCCTCGGGGAAGAGCTCGAACCCGTCGTAGTCGCCGCCGAGCCCCACGTGGTCGATGCCGACGACCTCGCGGGCGTGCTCCACGTGCGCGACGACGTCGTCGACGGTGACCCGCGGCATGGGCCCGGCACCGGTGGGGTCGACCTCCCGGTGGGCGAACCAGGCGCCGAAGTCGGCGTTCACGAACGGCGGCACGTAGGTGACCATGAGGACGCCGCCGTTGCCGGGGAGCCGCTCGAGGACGTCGTCGGGGACGTTGCGCGGGTGGTCGGTGACGGCCCGGCACGAGGAGTGGCTGAAGACCACCGGCGCGGTGGTCACGTCGAGGGCGTCGTGCATCGTCGTGGCCGCCACGTGGGACAGGTCGACGAGCATGCCGAGCGCGTTCATCTCGCGCACCACGTCGCGGCCGAAGTCGGTCAGGCCACCGTGCTCGGGCTCGTCGGTGGCGGAGTCGGCCCACGGGGTGTTCTCGTTGTGGGTGAGGGTCATGTAGCGGACGCCGAGGCTCGCGAGCTGACGCAGCACGGCGAGCGAGCCGTCGATGCTGTGGCCGCCCTCGGCGCCGAGCAGGGACGCCAGCCGGTCGGAGGCCCACGCGTCGCGCACGTCGTCGCCGGTGCGGCAGAGCGCGAGCCGGTCGGGGTACCGCGCGACGAGCCGGTGCACCCAGTCGACCTGCTCGAGCGTGTACGTGACGGCGTCGGCCCCGCGCTGCGAGCAGGGCGCGTAGACGGACCAGAACTGGCCGCCGACCCCCGAGCGACGCAGCCGGACCAGGTCGGTCTGGAACGCCGGGTCCTCGCCGGCGGCAGCGCGGTCCACGTCGAGCCCGTCGACGGAGTAGCCGGCGCTCTCGCGCATCTCCCAGGCGAGGTCGTCGTGCCCGTCGATCAGCGGTGCGGCGGCCACGGCCTCCCGCGCCGCCGCCTCGGTCAGCAGGTCCCCGAACGTCTCCATGCCCCCACCGTAGACACCCCCGCCGGCGGCCCCGTGACCGTGATTCCCATCAGCTGATGGGAATCACGAGCTCCCCGGCGGAATCCCCCACTCACCATGGCGTGCCCTCCGAGGTGAGTGAGGGAGAACCAGGGTGAGTGCCCGACGCGGAGTGAGCCGAGCGATGGCAGGCTGGCCGCATGCACCCGCTGCACGAGCTGACCCTGACTGACTTGCGCCGCCGCACGAGCATCAAGTGGACGATGCACGACCCCGACGTCATCCCGATGTTCGTGGCCGAGATGGACGTGCCGCTCGCCGAGCCCGTGGCGCGTGCGCTGAGCGACGCCGTGACCCGCGGCGACACCGGCTACCCGCAGCCGCGCGTGTACGCGGAGGCCCTCGCCGACTTCGCCGCCGACCGCTGGGGCTGGACCGGGCTCGACCCGGCACGCACGCTCGCCGTCGCCGACGTGATGGTCGGCATCGAGGAGGTGCTGCGGCTCACCGGCGCCGCCGACGTGCCGGTCATCGTGAACCCGCCGGTCTACCAGCCGTTCTTCGACGCGGTCGGCCATGTGGGCCGTCCGCTCGTGGAGGTGCCGCTCGGCGACGACGGTCGCCTCGACCTCGACGCCCTGGCCGCCGCGTTCGCCCAGCACCCTGGCGCCACGTACCTGCTGTGCAGCCCCCACAACCCCACTGCCGTCGTGCACACGGCCGAGGAGCTGGGCGCCGTGGCCCGGCTGGCGCACGAGCACCGGGTCCGGGTGGTCGTCGACGAGATCCACGCGCCTCTCGCACCGGTCTCCACCGACGACGACGCCTTCGTGCCCTACCTGTCCGTCGACGGCACGGACGACGCGTACGCCGTGCTGTCGGCGTCGAAGGCCTTCAACCTGGCGGGCGCCAAGGCGGCCGTGGTGGCCGGTGGCGCGGCCACCGCCGACGAGATCGCCTCGGTGCCGGAGATCGTGAGCCACGGGCCGAGCCACCTCGGCACCATCGCCCACGTCGCGGCGCTCACCGAGGGCCGCGACTGGCTCGACGCGCTGCAGTCCGACATCGCGGGCAACCGCGCGCTGCTCGGCGAGCTGGTGGCCGAGCACCTCCCGCGAGCCGGCCTGCTCGCCGGTCCTGGCACCTACACCGCCTGGCTCGACCTGCGCCCGTACGACCTCGGCGCGGATCCGGCGGCCACGCTCCTCGAGTCGGCCCGCGTCGCGCTGGCACCGGGACTCGCATTCGGTGGCTCGTCCGGCGTCGGTGATGGGCGCGCGCGACTGACCTACGCGACCCCGCCCGACGTGCTGCGCGAGGCGTTGGCCCGGCTCGGCGCCGTGCTCGACTGAGGGCGGGGATCGACTCGTGGCGCACTTCGTCGCGCCCGCCGCCTGGGGTGCGCGCAACGGGCCAGGCATCGTCCGCCGCGCCCTCGACGCCGGGCGCACCTGGCGGGCGGTGCTGCTGATGCTGGGCACGACGCTGTTCTCGTCGCTCTTCACCGTCGTCTGGGCGGTCACCGTGGCCATGGGACGCCCGCTGCTCTCGCTGGTCTTCGGCCTCGCGTGCTGGAGCGGCTGGGTGGTGGCCGTCGACGTGGTGGGGCGGTGGATCCGTGCGCCGCACGCCGACGACGGACCGGTGCTCGCCACGGCTCCCTCCGGACGTCCCGCCACCGCATGGCTCCGGCCGGGGTGGGCCCTGGCGCGACCGTGGGCCGTCGTCGCGGCGTTTTCGATCGTGGTGGTCGGCGAGGGCGTGGCCTGGGTGCTCGGGGACAGCAGTGCCTGGACGCTCCTGGGCGCGGGGTTCGTGGTCCTCCTGCTCGTGCCGAACCTCTGGATGGCGCGGCGCGGGGTGCAGGCGGGTGGGCTGTACCTGACGGCCGAGGGTGTCGAGCACGTGTGGGGGCCGGCGTCCACGCGGGTCTCGTGGGAGTCGCTCGAGATCGTCGGCCCGCTCGGCCTGGAGCGGACGCCCGGCCTCGAACGAGTTCGTCGGGGGGAGTGGTGGTGCGTGGACACGACCGACCGCAGCGGCCGCGCGATCCCGATCCCGTCCGCCTACCTGGGCGACCGCACCGACGTGCTGCGCCGCCTGCTGATCGACCACGCCACCCGGCCCGCGCAACGCCACGCGCTCGGGACGATTCGGTCGCTCGAGTGGGCGGCGGCCGTGGCGGGGCTCCCTGGTCGGACCGCACCCGGCTGAGCGGTCAGGGCGAAGGGACGACGAGGTCGGCGGTCCCGCTCCGGGCCAGCACCCGCCGCGCGTTGGGCTCGTCCACCTCGTCGACCCACGCCTGTGCCGCCTCGCGGGTCTTGCCGTGCTTGACGTGGCGGTCCACGAGGCGTGATCGACGACGACCGTCGTCGAGCTCGACGAACCAGACCTCGTCGAGCTCGGCGTGCACCTCGGGCCACGGGTCGGCGTCGTCGAGCAGGTAGTTGCCCTCGGTCACGACGACGCGGTGCGACGGTGCCACGGTGATCGAGGCGGCGATCGGCTGCTCGAGGTCCCGCTCGAAGCCGGGGGCCAGCACGTCGTGGCCGGATTCGGCGCGCAGGCGTCGCAGCAGGTTCAGGTAGCCGTGCGCGTCGAACGTCTCCGGGGCGCCCTTCCGGTCGAGCAGGCGGCGTTCTACGAGGGCGACGTCGGCCAGGTGGAAGCCGTCCATCGGCACGCGCACGGCCGGCCAGCCGTCGGCGGTGAGCCGGTTGGCCAGCCGCTTCGCGAGCGTGGACTTGCCGCTGCCCGGGGCGCCGACGACGCCGACCAGCACACGGCGTCCCGCAGCGGCGTCGGCCAGTCGGGTGACGCGCGCGGCGAGGTCGTCGAGGTCCACGTCCGGCATTCTCCCGCATCGCGCACCGGCAGGCGTCCGGGGCACGATGATGTGTGGCCTAGACATACTGTGTGTCACACAGTAATGTGACGACATGACCTGGGACGACCACCTCCGCACCCACCTGCAGGAGCTGCGCCGCGGCACCGTCGTGGTGGCCAGCCTCGCTGCCCTGCGCGAGCCCGGCTACGGCTACGGCTTGCTGCAGACCCTCGCCGACGCCGGCTTCAGCGTCGACGCGAACACGCTCTACCCGCTGCTGCGGCGCCTCGAGGACCAGGGCCTGCTGACGAGCGAGTGGGACACCACCGAGTCCCGGCCCCGCAAGGTCTACCGGACGAGCCGCGACGGCGAGCAGCTCCTCGCCGCGCTGCTGGCCGACCTCGACGCCGTACGCACCTCCATCGAGTCCCTCACGGAAGGGCATCTGCCATGACCACCCAGACGACCACCCTGACCGACCGCTACGTGCACGCCGTGCTGCGCTCGGTGCCCGAGGACCGACGCGACGACATCGGCCGCGAGCTGCGTGCCTCGATCGCCGACATGGTCGAGGCGCGCACGGATGCCGGCGAGCCCGAGGCCGACGCGGAGCGTGGCGTGCTCACCGAGCTCGGCGACCCGGGCCTGCTCGCCGCGCAGTACGCCGACCGACCGCTGCACCTGATCGGCCCCCGCTACTTCCTCACCTACTGGCGGCTGCTGCTCAGGCTGCTGGCCTGGATCCCGGCGACGGTCGCGGTCGTGGTGGCGGCGGTCAGCCTGATCACCGAGCCCGACGCGGCGTCCGCGATCGGCGACGGCATCGCGGCCGGGATCGAGACGGCACTGCACGTGGCCTTCTGGACCACCCTCGTGTTCGCGATCCTCGAGCGGGTCGATGTCGACCCCGGCCTGCCGGGCTGGACCGTCGACTCCTTGCCCGAGGCGCCGCGGGAGCGCGACGTGTCCCTGGTCGACACAATGGCGTCGATCGTGTTCATCGCCTTCTTCATCATGGTGCTGATCGGCCAGAACTTCCGCAGCTGGGTGCAGGGGCCTGACGGCGACGACGTCGCGGTGCTCGACCCCGACCTGTGGTCCGGCTGGCTGCCGTCCCTCATCGGGGTGCTCGTGCTGAACATCGCGCTCGAGGTGTGGCGCTACCGGGTCGGCCGCTGGACGTGGCCGCTCGTGGGTGCGATGGCCGTCGTGTCCGCCGCGTTCGCCCTGCCGGTCGCCTGGCTGGCGTGGGACGAGTCGCTGTTCAACCCCGCCTTCGTCGACGCCGTGGGCATGAGCTCGCAGGTGCTCGAGTACGTGAACCTCGGCATCGTGGTGGGTGCGCTCGTGACCATCGTCGCCGAGGTCGGCGACGCCGCGTGGAAGGCCCACAAGGCGACCCCGCTGACCTCGGGCGCGGCCCCGATCGCCCGCTGACCTCGCTGCGGTCGCCCTGCGGTGGTCCGGTAAGGTACCCCGCGGTGGCGTGTCCGAGCGGCCGAAGGTGCATCACTCGAAATGATGTGTGGGGTCAAACCCACCGTGGGTTCAAATCCCACCGCCACCGCCGAGGGGTACTTACACAACTGTGCCCTAGTAAGTGACGAAACTCCGCCCAGATGTTGATCTGGGCGGAGTTTCGTGCTTTCGGGAGCTTCTTGGCACTGGTTGGCGCCGGCAGTCGCTGTGTTGGCCCGTGCGATTGCGTCGAGAGCGGGCTCGTCTCGGTCCCTAGCCTTTGCTCAGCAACACGTGTAGCCCTCGGGCCAAGGGCCGTCGGGCTGGGTCGTGCGGGTCGTCAGGTTGTGCAGGTGGTCGCCGCGTTCAGGCGGCTGTTTGGTCCTCGCGGGGAGGGCCGGTGGTCGCTTCGGTGAGGGGCAGGCCGTCAGCTCCGGCTTCGATGAAGCCGTGGTCCGTGAGGTCCACCTTGGTGAGTGGGTCGGCCGTCCATCCGTTGCGCTTGGCCCAGCTCAGCAGGACCCTGAGGTTGGAGGCCGTGACTTGGAGGGCGAGGAGCAGCGTGGTGCGGATGAGTCCGGTGTGGAGGGTCCAGCCGCGCTTGATGCCGCCGCCGTCTGATGCCTTGAGCAGGCCGAAGCTCGACTCCACGCGGCTGCGCCGGGCGTAGGACTCGATCCACTCGTCGGAGCCCCAGTACAGCTCCTGGCGAAGCTTGAGACCGACGTTCTCCGAGACCGTGATGGTCCTCTGACGACAGGCCTTGGGAATGGGCTGCCCGGCGGGGTGGACGCACTCGGGTGTGTCGGCGGGCAGGTGGAGCGACTCGGGGTAGCCGGCGCAGCGGAGCTTTCCCGCTCTGGCGGGCGACTCGTACCGGTAGTTGCCGCCGGCAGTCTTGCCGTGGCGCTCGAAGCGGTAGGTGGCGCGCTCGGCAATGAGTGCGCGGAACTTCGTGACCTCAGCGACGAGCGCCGCGCGCTTGGCCTTCTTGCGCTTCGTGGCGTTCTTCCGTGCCGGTCCCACGGAGAGGTTGGTCGGTCGGGCGATTCGTACCAGGTGGTCAGGGATGGACGCGGCGTGCGGCCAGCCGTCGATCATGACGTAGCCGTCCGTCGGGTGGGGGCGAGCGCCACGGTCGTTGTCGTGCATGTCCATGACCTGCATGACGCCTAGGTCCGACAGGACCTTGGCCCAGTTCTCGACGACGGAGAAGGAGAACGCTCGGTCCGAAAGGATCTCGGCGATGGGGTTGGGTGTGAGGTGGCGCGCCTCGATGACGTCGACGGTCTCCTGCAGGCCGTCGGAGTTGGCCGGGACCATGCGCATGTGTTCGATGAGCACGGGCACGTCCTTCTCGCCGGCGGCTCCGACCCGGGTAAAGGCCATCATGTGGTATCCGAAGTACATGCTGGTCTTGTTGTCGTACGTCTCGGTCTGGTAGCCCCAGCGGGCATCCATGTCCGCGCAGACGCCGCGGACGGGGCATTTGCGTTTGTCCAACGTGGGTTTGTCCAGTTGGGCGAGCTTCTTGCTGCTGAACTTGCCTCGAGCAGCTGACTCGATCGACGTCGCGTCCACGGCGTACCTGTCCGCGGGGTCGAGGTACATGCTGGGAGAGCTGATGAGCCGGTCGATGAGGGACGTGAAGGCTTCCTCGCGCCGGGTGCGCTCGTTGACCGTCAGGTCGGGGAGGCGCTTGTCGGAGAACTCGTACATGTTGGCGATACGGTCGACCAGGTAGTAGATCTGACGCATGGTGACCAGTTGATGCTCCTGCGAGCGGATGCCGTAGGAGTGCTGGACGCTCAGGGACAGCTCCCTGGTCATGAGCTTGCGCACCCGGGTCAGCTTCGCGGTCCTGTGGTGCGTAGCGGTGAGTATCCCCGCGGCGAGGAACACGTCGACGTCGAGCTGGCGTGGTGCCCCGCCGGTTCCCTTGCGCAGTTCCTCCTCGATGGTGGTGTGGACCTCGCTGCGCCGGACCAGCTCGAGGTACATCTCGAACTCGCGGCGGGGGATCATCGCTGGCCCCGCTCGTAGGATCCCAGCGCGAGCGCCACATCATCGTGATCGGCCGGTGGGCAGTACTGGAGCAGGTCGGTGAGCGTGCGTGCCGAGCGCAGGCCCGCGGCTTGGAGAAGGTCGGCGAGTGCGACAGGTGAGCTCATGACAGCGACCAGCCAGGTGTGCCGGAGCCTGGCGGTCTTGATCGTGTAGGTCTTGCCCTCGGCCTTCGCGCGACCCACCACTCGCGAGACCATGTTGATGGTGGTGGCGACGTCCGACACCACCAGCGCGTCGCCGCTGAGGCCATGCGCATCGTGGGCTGCGAGAGCGCGTTCCAGCAGCGGCACGTAGGCGGTCCGCACGGGAACGGTGCGTGACCGGTTGCCGCTACCGGCGACGGTGACGACGGTGATCTGGGTGCCGGCCACCATGACGGTGCTGATGTGGCAGCGACGCACCCCGCGCAGGTCCTGGGCGTCCAGCCCGGCGCCGAGTGCGAGCGCGAAGACGAACGCGAGCCTGCGTTGGGACTGCAGGCTTGGCTGGTGCCATGCCAACCGGACGAACTCCTCGCACTCGGCCTGCGTGTAGGGGGCGCCAACCTCCTGGTGGGACAACGAGACGGGTGCGCGGTGCGGGTGAAGCTTCTTGTTGATGCGTCGAAGCACTGACCGGGCGCCGCTCCGGGACGCGTCGGACCACGACGACGCAGCCAGGTAGGCCTCGATGGTGTCGGACTCGAACATGCCGTTCAGGTCGAGTGGGCGCTTCGGGTCGCGGCTGCCGCGGGTGGCGTGCCAGTAGAGGAACGGGCTCACGTTCGCGCAGATGTTCTGGGCGTTGCGGGAGCTGCTGGGCTGGTAGGCGTAGACGAGGCGCTCGGCCACGTCGCGGTTGGTGTCCCACACGCCGCGCTGTGCCTTGAAGAGCGGGACGTACCTGGCGACCGCCGCACGTACGTCGTCGCTGACGGCAGACGAATCGGGAAGAACGGCGCGCGTTCCTTCTTCCTCGACGGTCGCTGCCCGCGTGGCACGTGCGTGGGCGTCGGTGGCCGCGGCGAGAAGTGCACGGCGGGACTTGGGTGCCTTCGAGACCGGAGAGGATCCGGCTGCGGAGGAGGTGGTCACGGTTACCCCCAGGGGATGGTCGCTTACCTCGGCCAACGCCACCAGAGCGTCGGCACCCCAGACCGTGCTGCCCGCCATGCCCTGTGCAGTGACATCTCGGGCTTCGGCGATGTTCTGCGCGATGTAGTCCAACGTGAACTTCCCGACCAGCGGTGGCTCGGCCAGGCGCCGCGCCGCTGCGAGGGAACTGACCGGCACCGGGAGCATCACGAGCGATGCCAGGAACGGGTCGTAGACCTTCGACCGGCTGCGAAGCGGGGCGTCGACCGGGACGGTTCCTTGGGCGCGCCCTAGCGCGAGCAAAGTCTTCTGGTGGTGGGCTTTCGCGTGCTGGCTCTTGAACGGCGTCCGTTGGATGTGGGCTGTGATGTTCTTGACCGTCACCAGCTCGTCCAGGACCGGGGTAGTCGTGCCGCTCCAAACGCGGACGTCGCATAGGAAACCCACCAACGCGCTGACACGTTGATCAACGGCGTCGATGGTCGTCGGCATCGAAGCGGTCACCAGAGTCCATACCGCCGGTCCGGCCAGCTTCCACTTCGCCCCGTCGAGCCGACGAGGCGTGTACTGCTTGATGCGCTGGCGGACCTTGGTGGCGGCCTGTGCCTGAGGCGCGTTCGGGACCGGTGGGAAATCGAAGGTCGGGCTGGTCGCTGTCAGGTCTAGGACGGCTCGCTTCGGAGCGAGCTTCTCACGCACGCCGATGGCGCGCGCAGACGTGCCCAGGGACTCGATGCGCGCGCGTCGGGTGGACTTCGCGCCGAGGCTGGGGTCGGAGTACGCGTCACGGATACGGCCCTCCGTCAGCAGCACGGACAGGTCTGGAGTCGTGGATCGGTCCCATTCAGATGGGCCCGCCAGATACCCGACGAGGTTCTGCAGCTGAAGACGAGCCGCGTTGACCGTCTGCGGGTTCGCGGCCAGGACACAGTCGCGGACGATCTCGCCTGCGAGGGCCCAGGCTGCTGCGTCAAGCAGTCGCGGCTTGTACGCCGTCACCATCCGGCTTACTTCGTTCGGAACCCTCCCTCCAGACGGAACGGGGCCTGCGCCAGGGGTGGGTGTGAGCTCTCCGGGGAATTCGTTCATGACCGGACTCGTCCCGGACGTCTGACGCTTCTCAATCGCGCACGGCCGAAAGCGGACGAACTCTGCGCTGGAGCATCAGCCGAGTTTGTGCGGCCGAGTCACTGCGCCCACCGGTCGGACGACGGCTTGCTGTCCGCCGCTGAGCTACTGGAGTAGGAAGAGTTGCTAGGTCCAGTCCGACAAGCCGTCAGGGCGGCACCCGCTGCTGCACGGGGCTTGGAGCTTGCCGTTGCCGGGGATGTGAAGAACCTCTTGTAAGCCACGGGAATCCGTCGCTTCAATGTCGTGCCTCGACCGAGCGACGGTGGCTCGTCCACGCCCAGGTCTGGAAGGGGGAGCCCTCAAGTGCGGACCGTCGCGAGGGTAGGTACCGCTCACCCCACGGCGCGATGTCGATCTGCGCGCCGCTGGACCGCTCGACCGCCACCGCGCGGGTCGGAGACCAGCACCTGCTCCGGGATGTGGCCGGACAGCAGAGCGGCGGGTTCAGTGAGCCAAGCCCAGGTCATCCATGGCGACAGTCCAGCGTCCCGGAGGAGGGCTACGTGTGGAGACAGTTCGGGTCGTAGGTCGCCGGTATCCGTGAACTGGAAAGCCGGGTAGACGGGACCACCGGCGTCAACGAGGACCAAGACGGCGCTTCCTTGGCTCCGCGCCCAGGCTGCGGTGGTGGCGATGCTGGAGTCGTCCCGACGGGACCGCAGCGCTTCGAGGTCCAGTGCACCGGACTCAAGCAGACGCGCCTGGAAGTCACGAAACGCTTGGTGCCACTTCTCAGTCGGGTCGGTCACCGTTCCATCGTGGCTCCGGCCACCGACAGACTCAGTGGACACGGACTCAGCTCAGGACGGTGGTGCCGCCATCGGGCCGGTACTCGACCATGCGTCCGTCCTCGTCTAACGCGACGGTCGTGATGCCCCTCGCAGCGAGGATGTCGCCGAAGTGGGCCTTTTCCACCGCACGGACGATCGCCTCGCCGATGGCGTCGTTCTTGGCCAGTTCTGCGCCACTTCTGCGCGGGACAACGCTCATGCGTTCAGTCTGCTCCTGTGCCGCTCGCGGATCCAGAGGCCTGCAGTTGACGCACCTCACGTCTCGGCAGCAGCTTCGCGCTGGATGCACGCGGCACTACGTTCAGTCGCTGCCCGTGACTGAGCTTCGGCGTTCGACCAGGACCGTGTCGCGCCAGCGTCCGGCCGCCGGGCCGACGGTGGCTTTGGCGACGCGTTCGCGGATGCCGATGGTCCGGAACCCATGGCGTTCGTGGAGCTTGAGGCTGGCGGTGTTCTCGGTGAAGATACTGGACTGGATCGTCCAGATGCCGGCTTGTTCGGTCGAGGTCATGAGCGCGCCGAGCAGCAGCCCTCCGATGCCGGTACCGCGGACACCAAGTGCGACGTAGACCGAGTGCTCGACCACGCCGGCGTACACCGCACGTGCGGACACAGCCACGCACGCGGCCCAGCCCACGACCGTCCCGTCAGGTGCCACGGCGACGAGGCGGTGGTCGACCAGCCGGGAGCTGTCGAACTGCTCCCATGTGGGTGCTGTCGACTCGAACGTCGCATGGCCCGCTTCGATGCCAGCAGAGTAGATGCGCTCGACGTGTGGCCAGTCCTGCACGGTCATCGGCACCACCACAACGTCTTCAGCCGCTGGTGCCATCGTGTCCACCTTCCTCGCCCAGATGCTGGCGTCCCAGTGCGGTGATGGCAACGACCTTGTCGACCGCACGCACCAGGTCCAGGTTGTCCAGCTTCCACAGGCTTTGCGACACCATGGACGGCAACGCCTGGACGACCAGCGGTCGCAAGGAAGGGTCCCGGTCCTTCCAGCAGTCCGCTATCTGCGCGGCGGTCATCGGCCCGCACTCGGCCAACGCCTCGAGCACCGCCCGCCGTGACGAGGTCATGAGGCCGGCGATGCGTCCGAAGTGCTCGTGGTCGCGCGATGTCGCCGAGCTGCGGGCTGTGGGTGTCACAGGCTGGGTCGACCCAGCGTGATGAGTTCGGGTGCGGCCGGCGCACCGCAGCAGCCGCCGTCGGCCGCAGCTTGGTCGTCGAACGTCCCTGCACCACCGCAGACGCCGGTGTCGGGCAGGGTGAGCTCGACTCGGGCGGCGGCTTCGTGGTCGCCTGCGATGGCTGCTGCGACCGAGCGCGTCTGCTCGAACCCGGTCAACGCCACAGCCATCAGTGCTTCCACGGCCTTGGCAGCTGCGAACCGCCTGGACAGCGCTTGGGTGAGCGCCGCCAGCCCCAGTGGGATGGCGATCAGCACGATGAACGCGTGCAGGAACGGTCCGGGCTCGACGATGTCGGCCAGGTCGGACCCGACGAACAGGTACAGGTAGACAGGCAGCAGCACCAGCTGCAGGAGCATCAGCAGCGGTGCCGCGGCGACAAGGCGGTCCTCCGCTCCCCCGGCCAAGCCGGAGAACACGATGACGTAGTCGATGCACGGGGTCAGCAGGACCAGCAGGACCCCGACCAGCACGGCCTGGTCGTCGCCCAGGAACTGGATCAGACCCCACACGACCAGAGGCCCGGCGAGGAAGTTCAGACCGAGCACGGCCCCGAGGAAGCGGACGTCGCGGAAGCTGGCAGCCATGTCCAGGAACGGGACCTGCAGGAACGTCGCGAACAGCAGCGCAGCAAGCACCGGTTCGATCGCGTGCTCCAAGGACGCCCCCGCACCTTCGGGTGCGGCGAGTCCAAAGGCGACTGCTGCTGCGATGGCAACCAGGTACAGGGCGATCTGGTGCTTCTCGGCGGCATGGACCGCGCGCTCGAGCGATGACGCGGTCGCGTCCGGACGGCTCATGCTCATGCGTTCACGCATGAACCGACGTGCGCCGGGGCAGCGGTGCGACCTGTAAGAAGGTTCACCGGTGTCCTACTTCGCGAGGGCGCCGTCGATGGCGTCGATGAACTCGTCGGTCGTGGACGGGGTCAGGGGTTCGCCGTTGAGGAAGAACGACGGTGTACCGGTGACGCCGAGCCGCTCCCCGTCTGCCACGTCCTTGGCAACGCGCGCTGCGACATCGCGGCTGGCGACGTCGGCGTCGTACTGAGCCATGTCGAGGCCGAGCTCCTGGGCGTAGCTGCGGAACAGGTCGGCCTTGGAGTCTTGGGACTCGCCCCACTCGGCCTGGGTGTCGTACATCCGCTTGTACATGTCCTCGAGCTTGCCCTGACGGGCGGCGGACTCTACCGCATACGCGGCGTTGTTCGCGTTCGTGTGACTTGGGATCGGGAAGTAGCGCAGGACGAACGTGACCTGGCCGTCGTACTGCTCGCGAAGCTGCTCGACGAACGGGTACGCGGCACGGCAGGCCTCGCACTCGAAATCGAGGAACTCCACGAGCGTGACCTTGCCGTCGTCGGCGGTGTCGAGACGGTGACTGTCAGCGCGAACGGTGATGTTCTCGCGTTCAGTGGCGTCGGCGGGTTCGGTGCCGGCGAGGCTCTGGTACACGAACGCCCCGCCGAACAGGGCTACTGCGATGAGCCCGAACAGGATCGCGATCTTGGTCTGTCTGGTCATGCTCTTCATCGGTCGTCTCGTTCCTGGGTGTGGGTCACCAGTCGATCTCGTGGCACTCGCGTGCTGCGGTGCGTTCGACCTGGAGGGTGGCGTGCTCGATGGCGTAGGTGGTCTTCAACGTGGTGCGGGCGTGTTCGAGGATGCGGGGGAACTCGTCGGTGTCGTCGGCGACGAGGTGGGCGGTGGCCACGTTCATGCCCGACGTGAGGACCCAGATGTGCAGGTCGTGGACGTTGGTGACTCCGGGGATGGCGGCCAGGTCGTCAGCGACGGCGTCGATGGCCATCCCTTCTGGGACGTGCTGGCCCAGGACGGCCAGGACCTGCCGGCCGAGGATGACGGCGCGGACGGCGACGAACGCGCCGATGGCCACGGCGACGACCGTGTCCCACCATGCCTGCCCGGTGGTCGCGATGAGGATGCCGGCGGCGACGACGCCGACGGACCCGGCGGTGTCGGCGACGACCTCGAAGTAGGCGCCCTTGACGTTCAGGCTCTCCTTGGACCCGGCCCGCAGCAGGAGCATCACGACGATGTTGACGACTAAACCGAGCCCGCCGACCACGACCATGGGCCCCGAGGAAACGTCGGGGTCGCTGCCGATGCGGCTGATGGCCTCGATGACCACGTAGACCGACACTGCCAGCATCAGCAGGACGGTCAGGCCGGACGCGAAGACCTCGGCCCGGTAGGACCCGAACGAGCGGCGGCCGGTCGTGTCCTTGCGGGTCGCGATCTTGGTCGCGGCCAATGCCGCGCCTAGGGCGACGACGTCGGCTGCCATGTGGCCGGCATCGGAGATCAGGGCCAGTGAGTCCGCGAGCAGGCCGTAGACGAGCTCGACGACGAAGAACGTTGCGATGAGGCCGAAGGCGATGGCCAGCTTGCCGCGGTAGCGGGCTCCGGCGTGTCCTGCCGGGGGCCCGTGGCTATGCCCGGATCCCATCAGGGCTTGCTGTCTGTGCCGAGCTGCAGGACCTGGGGTTCGGCGGCCGGTGCGCAGCAGTGGTCCTGGCAGTCGGTGCAGCCGCATCCGGCGTTGTCGTCGCTGTCTCGGCTGATGGGTGAGCAGCAGCCGTCGCCGCGCCATGCCTCGAGTCCTTCACGCACGGCGACGCCGGCGATGATGAGCCCGGCGATGGGATCAGCCCACGACCAGCCCAGCGTGGCGTTGAGGACCAGACCGACCAGGAGCACCGCGGACAGGTACGTGCACAGCAGGGTCTGGGTGCCGTCGGCGACGACCGCGTTCGAGCCGAGGGCCTTGCCGGTGCGGCGCTGCGCGTAAGAGATGAACGGCATCACGACCAGCGACACCGCTGCCAGGACGATGCCCACGGTCGATGGGTCGGACTCGGCGCCGGTCAGCAGGCTGCGGATGGACTCGAACCCGACGTAGGCGGCCAGGGCGAAGAACGAGAACGCCAACAGTCGCAGCGCCTGCTGCTCGCGGGACTCCGGGATGCGGTGGGAGAACTGCCACAAGATGATCAAGCCGCTTGAGACCTCCACGACCGAGTCCAGGCCGAACCCGACCAGCGCCACGGAACCGGCCACGACGCCAGCGGTGATGGCAATGACGGCCTCGACGACGTTGTACGTCACAGACAGGCCGGCAAGCATCTTGGCGCGACGTCCGAGGCGCTGCTTGGTTGCCAGATCGAGGGTGCTCATCGGTTGACTCCGTAGGTCGGGCACAGGGTGACGGCGAAGCCGGTCAGGTCCAGCAACGTCTCGGCCGCTGCCAGCAGCTGGGTCGTCGCTTCTGGGTGGGTGACGCTGAACACCGACGCTCGGCCTTGCGGTCGGGAGGTGACAAGACCGCACTCCTTCAGGCAAGCAAGGTGCTTGGAGACGGTCGACTGGGCCAGGCCCAGGTGCTCGGTCAGCTCAACTACCCGGTGCTCGCCGGACAACAGGTGCTGCAAGATCACCAGGCGCGAGCGGTCACTGAACCCGTGAAAGAGGCACGCAGCAGCGGTCAGAGGCTCTTCGGCTGTCGCAGCGGCTGTATCCAATGTCATCGTCATGCGGCGATGATAGCGCAGTCTGGTGAGCTCCGGGTAAGGTCAAGGCGCCGACGGGCGGACGCCTTGGTGGTTCAGCGGTCGAGCAGTCCGGCACTTGCGGCCGAGTGCGAGTCATTTCCCGCTCCGAGGTCGTCAGCGATCGACACGACGAGTCCGCCGAGCATGAAGGCGACGATGACCGCGACCAGGGCGTTGGTCGGGATGGACGGGATGAAGCGCCGGAACCCGGTAGCCGCGGGGGCGGCCTGGTGGTACTCGTGCGTCAGAGCGTGGCCCTTGCCTCGCTGGAGCAGGTACCGGTTGACCGGGTAGGCGGCGAAGAACGCCACCGTGAGCGAGATCATCATCCCCACCCAGAACAGCACGTTGACCAACCCGGCGTCCATGGCACCGGGGATGACAGCCATGACCAGGTTGTCCACGACTTCCATCGTCGCGATGGACAGCGTGTCCGCGGCCAGCACCACGCTCAACGCAGCACCCACTCCCAGGCCGGCCTTCACCAGCGGCAGCGAGGACAGCGAGAAGCCGAACACGAACGCCAGCGCCACCGAGATGACGATGGTGACGCCGTTGGACAGGCCCGCCGCGGTCCCGATCATCAGACCAAGGATCTCTCCGATGGCGCACCCGGTCAGGCAGTGCAGTGTCGCGCTGGCCGCCATCGAGTTCACGCCACCCCCATGACCGCTGTGCCCCGCGTCGCCGTGGCCGGTGTGGTCCATGTCGTGGTGGTGGTGTGTGCCGTGCTGGTCCATCGCGTCCTCCTGAGCCCTTTGTCTGGTCACTCAAGCATACCCCCGGGGGGTATAGGTCTCTGGTGGCGAGTGTTCGAGACCACGATGGCCTGTTCTCGTTCTGTCGGGCCGGTTGGAGCGCGGGTCCGTAGGATGAGGCTGATGTCGTACACCGTTGCACGCGTGAGAGCGTCCGTCGGCCCCCGGTGGCTGATGGCGCTGCTGGCCCCTGCGCTGATCCTGGGCATCGTGTTGATGCACAGCCTTCTGCTCGAGCCGGCGTCCGGTGGCGGGCACGACGCTCACGCCCAGATGGCTTCGTCGGCGACGCCGGCGCATCACTCCGACGTCGCACAGGTGGCCATGGTGGCCGCTCCGGACGGCGGCGATCCGATGGGTCAAGGCACCGAGGGCGGCATGGCCGACTGCAGCGGCTTGATGGCGATGTGCCTGGCTCTGCTGGTCTCGTTCGTCGCGTTGATCGGGTGGCCCCGTGGGGTGTTCCGGTGGGTGCTGTGGCAGCGCCCGCCGCCGACATCGGTACGGCTAGGAACGCTACGCAGTGCGTTCGAGGCCATGACGGCGCGACAACGCACCACTGTCATCCGCTGCTGACAGGCAGCTTTCGGCGTGATCCTGCGGGTTCACGCCGTTCAAGCGACCCCTGTCGAGCAGACCCCAAGGAGAACAGCTCGTGCGTACCCGAATGAAGGTGGCGACCCTGGTCGCCGTGGCGGCAGCAGCCCTGACCGCCTGTTCCAGCAGTGACGACTCGTCGGCCGATGCCGACTTCAACAAGGCGGACGTCTCGTTCGCCCAGGACATGATCCCGCACCACCGCCAGGCCACCGAGATGGCAGCGTTGGCCAAGACCCGCACCGACACCGCCGCAGTGCTGGAGCTTGCCGCGGACATCGAGGCCGCCCAAGGCCCGGAGATCGACACGATGACCGGCTGGTTGAACAAGTGGGGCAAGGACGTCCCCGCCGAGGGCGACGACATGGGCGGGATGGACCACTCGAACATGGGTGGCGACTCCAGCTCGATGCCGGGCATGATGAGCGACGACCAGCTGGCCGAGCTCGAAGCGTCCTCCGGCGCGGGGTTCGACCAGATGTTCTTGACCATGATGCTGGCGCACCACGAGGGTGCGGTCCAGATGGCCAAGGCTGAGCAGAGCGACGGCAAGAACGCCGACGCGAAGGCGCTCGCGGGCACGATCCGCAAGGACCAAACCGCCGAGATCGCCACGATGCGGGACCTGCTCGGTTCCTAGGAGCCGACACCTCGGCCCGCGCTCACCCTGGCAACAGGGTGTGGGCGCGGGTCGGACGGTCAACGACGCCATGACTCACACACACCTTCCCGCTCGGGTCGGCGCGACAGCGCTGACCCTGATGCTCACCTTGCTAGCTGCCTGCTCGCAGCCAGCCCAAGACGCCCCGACCGCTCTAGCGTTCGGGCACGTCCACGGCCTCGGCCCCAACCCAGCAACCGGCGAGCTATGGATAGCGACCCACGACGGCCTGTTCACCCTCGACGACGGCAACCCCCAACGGGTCGAACAGGCCCCGCACGACCTGATGGGCTTCACCGTCACCGGTCCCGACCAGTTCGCCGCCAGCGGACACCCCGCAACCGCCGGCGCGACCAACCCGATGGGACTGGTCACCAGCAGCGACGCCGGCCGCACCCTCGACCCGATCAGCCTGACCGGGCAGGCCGACCTGCACGCCATCGACACCACCGGAACCAGAGTCGTGGCCTACGACGCGGTCACTCAGACCGTTGTCGAGTCCACCGACAACGGACGCGCCTTCACCCCGCTGGCGCAGCTGCCGGCCATTGACGTGGCAATCGGCCCAGACGACAGCGTCTTGGTCACCGGCGCCAACTACACACTGGGGCAGGTCATTGGCGGTCAGACCGAACGAGTCAGCACTGCGCCGCCGCTGGTCTACATCGACGGCGACACCACGCTGGCCGGGATCTCGCCGGCCGGGCTCGTGTGGTCCTCGGTGGACGGTCAGACCTGGAAGGGCCGCGGCGAGCTGCCCGGACAGCCGCAAGCGCTGACGGCCAACGACGACGCCTGGTACGCCGCCACCACGACCGGCATCTACGAGAGCACCGACGACGGGGCCACCTGGAAGGCCATGCTGTGAGCGGCGCTCGGCGGCGCCACCCGACCAAGAGTGAGCTGACGGTTCGGCGGCTATCGGTAGCCGTGGCCGCACTCGCTGCGGCGACGTTGCTGGTGGCCGCCGGCGTCGCAGGCCGGACGGCACCGCCACGTCCCGACCCCGCCGCCCGGATCGCCCCCTCCCTCAGCACACCACCAGCCCCCGCAACACCTGCCACCAAGGCGCCAGAGCCAGCCGCGGCGAGGCCAACGCCAGCCCCTGATCCCACGACCGTCCCCAAGGCAGCCGACGGCACGTTCACCGCGGCCACGAGCACGGGTGAGCGCGTGGGTGAGGCCGGCACCGTCATCACGTACCGGGTGGAAGTTGAGGACGGGCTTGGGCTGAAGCTCAGCCGGTTCACCCGCGCCGTCGACGCCACCTTGGGTGACCGACGGGGCTGGACCGCCACCGGCGAACGTTCGTTCCGTCGCACCCCAGACGCGGCTTTGCGTGTGGTGCTGGCCAGCCCGGCGACGACCGATCGCCTGTGCGCGCCGCTACGCACCCGGGGTGAAGTGTCGTGTCGCAACGGCAACGACGTGGTCATCAACGGCAAACGGTGGGTCCAGGGCGTCGACTCCTACGACAACCTGGGCAAGTACCGCCAGTACGTCATCAACCACGAGGTCGGACACGCCCTCGGGTTCAACCACCAACCATGCCCTGCGCCTGGCGCCAAGGCACCGGTCATGCTCCAGCAGACCCTGGGCCTGGACGGATGCGCGGCGAACCCATGGCCATGACCTGCGACCCACGCCCCGGGTCCCTGACCCCGAAGGACTTCACCCTGGACTCAGCGTCCACACGAGCGGCCTCCGTCCACACGACAGGACGCTTTGGGAACCACGATCTCGTCCTGCGGCCGCCACAGCTTCTGGACGGCCCAAGTTGGCGCCACACGTGTCTGCGCGAAGCCGACCGCCTCCAGCCGTCGATCGGGTCTGCGGACGTGGACTGGGACGCGTCGGTGTCGCTGACCTCGTGGGCCGACAAGGTTGCCGCTCAGCGGGCCGCGGCACGCGCCGGGCGGCTGGTCCCTCTCGTCCTGGTCAACGGTGGCGGAGATGTCCTGGGCGAGATCTCCTTCGCCATCGACCCCCGCACCGGTGTCGCCGAGCTGTCGATCTGGTTGTCCGCGAACACATCAGCACCAGCACGCGCGTGGGCGTGGCGCACCGCCCTGACCCACGTGGTCGGGCTGCCGGCCACCATCCACGGCGTCGTCGCACCCGTAGCAGTCACCAACCCAGCCCCGGGGCGGATGCTGACCGAGCTCGGCTTCACCCGACGCGCGACCGCCAACCAGCTTCGCCCGTACGACGGCGTCCCGACCGACCACGACATCTGGTGGCTCCCCCGCACCACATGGGTCGAGACGGCGCCTAGCCCGCCGACGCGAGTGGCCGGCCGGGCACGGGTGGCGACGCTCTCTGCGTTCGCCCCGATGTTGTTGCCGTTCGCGCGAGTGGCCGTTCGACGCGGCCGACGGGTCCTGCACCGCTCCACAAAACCATCGGCCCAGCTTCCACATGCCCACGAGCACGGGGTGCGTCTACCCCACGACGGCTTCGGGACCGTCACCATAGACGGCTCGCCCGCCGGAGTCGCGGACATACGGCACGACCACGGGTCATCAACGCTCGAAGTCTGGACCGACCTCAAGGACCTCGACACCGCACACCGAGTAGCCCAGGCACTACAAGATCTCGCGGACACCACAGGCGCACGGCGCCTGGCATGGAGCGTCCGACCTAGCTCAGTCGAGCAGGCCGCAGCAACAGCCATCGGGCTCGCCCTCGAGGGGCACACGTCGCCACCGGTGTGGGCTCGCGACGACCCGCACGAGCTGTGGGCTCGAGCGCAGAACCGACCACACCCCACCCCAACCGCCACCAACCCTCAACCGAAGGAACCCTGATGAATATGAACATGACCAACAACGTCCCGGACTGGCTCACACCCATCGCCTGGGCGTTCATCGCCCTTGCGGTGCTCAGCGCAGCTCTCATCGCCATCGACATCTACGGCCGTGGACGCCGGCACCGCACCGTCGCCACCGAGGTCGTCTGGGTGTGCTCTGGTCTCTACCTCGGACCCGCAGCACTATGGCTGTACTTCAAGAGCGGTCGAGCTCCTGCCCGCACCGGCCACGTCGACCGCGACTCCGCAGCGTCGGCGGCGAGCGTCAGCCTGCCCGGCGGGGCGGCCAGCGCCGTTGCGCACCTCGTCGGAGTGCCCCTGGTCCTGGCCTCGGGCCTGACCATCGCGGGCATCGACCTGTGGGTCATGCTGCTGGTCATCGGGGCACTGGCCATCGTGCTGCTGTTCACGTTCGAGCGAACCGCCGCGACAGGGTTGAGCGTCGGCGCCGCAGCAGGCGCAGCGGTGCTGACCGTGCTGGCGTTCGACATCGGCATGGCCGGCTGGATGCTGCTGCTGCACTTCAACGAGTACATGCCCCCCGCTTCGGAGGGGTCGTTCTGGTTCCTCATGCAGATCGGCATCGTTCTCGGCCTGGCCACCGGCTACCCGGTCGCCGCGGTCCTGGCACGCCGCAACGGTGCCGCCACAGCAGCCATCACGCGGTAGACACCACGACGACCGCGCATGAGATGGGCCGCGCCGAGCATGCACCCGGCAAGGACGCGGACCTGGCGCTGCGGACCACGCCGACAGCCCAGACATCACCGCGTCCACGGCGACTGCCTGGACGCGATCGGGGCGTCTACTGGTGACGGCGGTGGCACAGTAGGAAGCGAACCCGCCGGCCAGGAGGAGCGTCCGATGCGCGTTGAGTTGTTGTACTTCGATGGATGCCCGAACTGGACGGTCGCCGACGGGCGGCTGTCCGAAGCGCTTCGGGCCGCGGATCACGAGGACGTCATCGTGGAGCGTCGCCGGGTCGAGACCGTGGAGGAGGCAGAGGCGGTGGGGTTCTTGGGGTCTCCAAGCATCCGCATCGACGGCATCGACCCGTTCGCGTCCGGTACCGAGCACGTGGGGCTCGCCTGCCGGGTCTACACCACACCGACAGGGCTCAGTGGCACACCCACCACTGACCAGCTGATCGCGGTGCTGCCGTGAGACGCGCGGTCCTCGTCCTGATCGGGGCCTACGTCCTCATTGCAGCCGGCAACAGGATCGCGGAGCACCTCGGCGCGATGCGCTGCGGCTGCGCTGAGGACTGCTGGTGCCGCAAGCCCGGCCTGAGCCTGTTTCGCTGGGTGTTCCCATGGGAGCACCGGTCCGCGCACGCTGCCGAGGACGACACCGAACTCGACTCGATGCGCAACTGAGCCGTAGCCGTGGCCGAGGGGCAGAGCTCGCGAGGAGCCGACCAGAGGTGCCCGCAAGCAGACGCCGGAAGCTCTACAGGTTCCGTCAAGTGGGTCTACGGTTGGGGCGAACTACCGGCTCGCTCGGTGCCGCCTGTGGGCGCAGTGAGCGCCAGAAGGGTGGGGTGAGCACGAATGCTCACCCCACCCTTGGTCGTTCGGTCTTAGGCTGCCTGGGGCAGCTCCAAGTTGATCTGCACCTCCGCCGCGATGGCCTCGCACAGGCTGCACCCGGGAGTCAGGACTCCCGGCGGGTGCTCGTAGGAGAGCTCCTCCACGGCCCAGAGTCCGAACTGCTCCTCGTGCAGGTCCGGGAACTCGTCCTGGATCGTCTGCTCGAGCTCCAGCTGCAGCGACCACAAGGCGGTCGCGTCGTCGAGGGAGTGCGACCGGTGCTCGGCCGCGGTGATGGCGACCCGGCGCCGCATCATCAGCAGGACGTCCCTGCGTCGACGCGCCTTGACGTCGCTCAACCGGATGACCCCATCGGGGACGTTCTGACTCCAGTCGTTTGTCTTCATTTGTGGCCCTCCAGGGGCGTGGGCGCTGCCTCGGACCTGGATGTCCTCGGTCATGCGCGGAGTGGCCGAAGCCCTCACGCAGCACGGTGACGGCGCACCGGCCTCACGCAATGACGGGAATGGTTGAGGCCAAGTTCGGCGCTAAAACGTTTCCGCGACACCGCCGTCGTGAAGACGGCCAGGTCATCATCGAGACCTAGGTCATCTTCTCCAGGCAGATGGGCGACCGCCTGGAGATGTGTTCGAGGAGGTCAGGCGCGGCAGGCGCGTCGCGTGGACCGTTCGGTTGGGTAGGGAGCGAAGGTGCCGTGGCGATCCTTTGGATGCTGGGAAGTCGAAGGTTAGGGTTTTGAGGAGGTCGCGCTATGTCGAACATCCTCAAAGTGACGAAAGTGGACCAAAAACTGAAGTTGTGATGTACAGTCGTAGGTCAGGTGGCGAAGACGACGAACGGACTGCAGATGAACAGCACGGGATCCTTTCTCGAGACGGCCTTCGGTGGAGACGCGGCGAAGATCGAGCGCGCATTCGTGGCGGCGGGTGTTGAGGCGCACAACCGCTCCTTGGAAGCGAAAGTCGCGTCCCAGCTGAAGACGAACCATGCCTACGGAGGTACCTGTTGGCTCGCGCTTGCTGAGGAAATCGTCGATCGCGTCGGGTCGGAGCTGGAGGGTGCGCACGTGGTGCCAGTGCCCGGAGCGCCGTACTCCATCCTCATCAAGGACGGCTATGCCATCCTGCCGGTGAAGGTCATCGAGGGCGGTACACGCGACGGCCGAATGCGTGCCAGCGTCTCGGATCTGCGGGCTCGTCTTGCCAGCGTCAACAAGCCTGGAGTCGAGCAGCAGTCTCTCTTCGACGCTGATCAGGACAACAGCGATGCCGCAGGCGAGGTGGTCGTGGCTGCGCTGGAGGAGCTGGAGAGGGAACGGGCATCGGTGGAGGCCATCGCGTCCGTGCTTGTTGTAGCGGCGTTCCAGTGTGGCCCGAGCACCGGCTTGAGGGCTGTCCAGGTAGGCATCGCAACGTTCGACGCCGATGGGTTCATCGACTTCACCGACAGTCAGAAGCTGTCGCTACTCGACACCCCCATCCCCTTCCCAACCGTCGCATCCGTCAAGGGCGATACGTTCGACACGGCCCCTCGTCCGATGCCGCGCCTCGAACTCCAGGAGGAGCCCGCGCTCGGCGGAGAAGTTTCCGAGCAGAAGTAGTAGGAGCGATGTCGAACAGCATCTTCTTCGAGCCCGGGCGCCTCCGGCAGGCCCGGGAAGTCGCCCTGCTGAACAAGAAGGAGGTGGCTGAGGCTAGTGGGGTCTCGGCCGCCGCCATCGGGCAGTACGAGGCCGGCATCTCGACCCCGCGCCCGGACACTCTGATCCGGCTGGCCGATGCACTCGATGTACCCGTCGAGTTCTTCGAGCCGGGGCGCCCCCTCCAGGCTCTGGACACGAGCGACACCTACTTCGAGAGCCTGCGCGCGACCACGGCCAAGCAGCGCAACGCAGCCACGTCGTTTGCTGAACAGGTATGGGAGCTCTCGCACGCGCTCGAGACTCATGTGCGGTTCCCGCAGATCGATCTGCCCAACCCTCACAGTCCCGCGGACATCACCTACACACCGGAGGCCGCGGCCCGCGCAACGCGCGCCTCGTGGGAGCTCGGTAGCGAGCCCGTCGGGCACCTCGTGGCGCAGCTGGAGTCGCGGGGCGTCATCTGCTGCCTTGCGCCGCAGACACCCGCCGGGGTGGCGCGTATCGACGCCTACTCGACACTGAAGTTCCCTCGTCCTGTGGTCGTGCTCACCGCTGATCGGGCCGACGACATTCTTCGTCACCGGTTCAGCGCGGCGCACGAACTCGGACACCTAGTTCTGCACCACGGGGTTCCCTCTGGCGAGACCTGGCTCGAGCGTCAGGCCGATGCCTTCGCGGCTGAATTTCTGACGCCGGCCGTCAAGCTGCGTGAAGAACTGCCCGGCCGTCTCCACTTCCCGACTCTGTACAACCTCAGCGAACGGTGGGGAGTCTCCGTCACGAGCCTCATCTTCAGGGGCAAGGAGCTAGGCATCTACTCCGAAAGCACGGCTCGTCGCGGGTACATCCGATTGGCGCAGGTCCCTCAGACCGCACGCCCTATCCGGGAGTACGACGGCGAGGTTCCTTCAATGCTGCGTGCGGCGTTCGAGCTCGCCGAAGCGCGAGGCGTCACCGCCGGGACCCTCGCCGCTGAGCTTCGTTGGAAGCCCCGACGCGTCCGGCAACTTCTTGGCGCGGTCGACGACCCTCGGCCACAACTGCGCGTGGTGCGTTAGAGGGTCGCGCAGCGTAGGGCTGGCGGCGTGGCTCCACCCTCAGGCAGACCACACTTCGTCGCCCACCACGCTCGGTTGGCGGCGCGCAAGGACAACCTCGGCGACACGCACCCGCGAAGGTGTCGGGTCTGGCATTCCAGATTGAACGCGAAATGTGTGGTCAAACGGCAAAAAATGTGTGACAACTCTCGGCGATCCAGAATTCTGGCCCGTGGTTAGCGCGTTTTGGAGTTGTGTAAGTACCCCGCCGATGACGAAGGCCCCGAGCGTTCTGTGCTCGGGGCCTTCGTCGTCCCCGGGTGCTGGGGATGTGGGAGGAGCGACGGCTCCCACCGCCACTGCCGACGACGAACCCCCGGTTGGGACTGGATCTCCCGTCCGTCCGGGGGTTCGCCGTGACCTCACCGAGACGAGCTCATTGGTCGATCGACGCCATGTTCGCGTCGTCGTGCCGGGCTCCGGACGGTGCCTCGAGCGACTCGAGCCGGTGGATCTGGTCGGCGGCGAGCTGTACCCGGTCGGCCGCCGTGTTCTCCTCCACGCGGGCGACGCGTCGGGTCCCGGGCATCGGGGCGATGTCGTCGCCGCGGGTGAGGATCCAGGCGAGAGCGGTCTGGGCCGGCGTGGCACCGACCTCGGCGCCGATGGCCTTGACCTCCTCGACGAGACGGAGGTTGCGCCGGAAGTTCTCCCCGACGAACCGCGGGTTGGTCTTGCGCCAGTCGTCGTCCGCGAAGTCGTCGACCGAGGTGATCTGCCCGGTCAGCAGGCCGTGTCCGAGCGGCGAGTACGGCACGAAGCCGATGCCGAGCTCGCGCAGGAGCGGCAGGATCTCTGCCTCCACGTCCCGCGTCCACAGCGAGTACTCGGTCTGCAGTGCCGAGACGGGGTGCACGGCGTGGGCGCGACGGATGGTGTCCGGTGACGCCTCGGAGAGCCCGAAGTGCAGCACCTTGCCCTCGGCGACGAGCTCGGCGACGGCGCCGGCGGTCTCCTCGATCGGGGTGCCGGGGTCGACCCGGTGCTGGTAGTAGAGGTCGATGTGGTCGGTGCCGAGGCGTCGCAGGGAGCCCTCGACGGCGTTGCGGACGTTGGCCGGGCTGCTGTCGATGACGCCCGGGCCGTCGCCTGCGTGGGAGACCAGGCCGAACTTGGTGGCGATCCTGACGTCGTCGCGGCGGCCCTTGACCGCCCGGCCGACGATCTCCTCGCTGAGGTACGGGCCGTAGATCTCGGCGGTGTCGACGTGGGTGACCCCGAGGTCGAGCGCCCGGCGGATGGTGCGGATCGACTCGGCGTCGTCGAGGCCGCCCTCTGAGGTGTACGTGCCGGCCATGGTCATGGCACCGAGACCGATGCGCGAGACGTCGAGGCCGTTGAGGGAGAGGTGCTTCATGGTTCCTTCGTCCTGGGAGGTGGTGCGGGCTCATGCCCAGCGTGGTGCGGAATGGAGGGCTAGCCGTCGTGACCCAGCGACGCCGACAGCTTGCGGTGGGCGTCGGCCTGGTCGAGGAGGGTCTGTGCCTTGGCCTCGGTGGCGGCCACGGCGTCAGCTCCGGCGATGAAGCGCATGGGGGGCTCCTCGAGGGCCGCCAGGTCGACGATGGCCCGGCCGAGCTTGGCCGGGTCGCCGCCCTGCTGGCCGTCCATGCCCTTCCACGCCTCGACCGTGGCACGCGTGGTGTCGGCGTAGTCCTCGATCGAGGGCTCGGCGTACTGGGTCGACTGCGGGCTGAGCAGCTCGGTGCGGAAGAACCCGGGGACCACGGTCTGGGTGCGGATCCCAAAGGGCGCGACCTCCGACGCCAGAGCCTCCATGAACCCTTCGATCCCGAACTTCGACGCGGCGTAGGCGGTCTGGAAGACGCCGTTGACGACGATCGCCGCGGTCGACGACACGGTCACGATCAGCCCCGATCGCTGGGCGCGCATCTGTGGCAGAGCGGCGCGGATGGTGTGGGTCGGCCCGAACAGCGTGGTCTCAAGCTGCAGACGGAACGCCTCGGGGGCCATCTCCTCGAAGAAGCCGGCCTGGAAGCTGCCGGCGTTGTTGACGAGCACGTCGAGGCTGCCGAAGCGCTCGACCGCGGCGGCGACGGCTCGTTCGGAGGCCTGCGGGTCGGTGACGTCGAGGGCGACGGCCAGGAGGTGGTCGTGCTCGCCGAGTGCCTCGGTGATGCTCTCGGCGCGGCGTGCCGTGGCAACGACGGCGTGTCCTGCAGCGAGGGCCGCGCGGGCGATGTCGGTGCCGAGGCCGCGTCCGGCGCCGGTGATGAGCCAAGTCTGCTGGTCGGTCATGGGATGTCCTTCGTGTTGGTGTTCGTGTCGTGAGAGAGGGGGATCAGGCGACGTCGGGGAAGAAGCCACCAGCGGGGCCGCGTACGGCGCTCGCCACCAATGCGTCGACCTGCTCGGCGGACTGCGGGATCACCGGGGCTGCGAGGAGCCAGGCGACGAGCTCGTCGAGGGTGAGCCTCTCGGTGGGCCAGGCGGGCATGTAGGGGTCGCAGTAGGCGGGGGTGCCGGGCTCGGTGCGCCAGCTGTCGGCCAGGCCGCCGATGTCGAGGGCGTCGTAGCCGAGCGTGTCGAGCAGCTCGGCGGCACGCGCCTTGGCCGCTGCGTCCTCACCGGCGATGGGGAGGGTCACGCGGTCCTCGTCGCCGGACGGGCGCGCGCCGTTGCCCAGGCTCGCGAAGGTGATGTTGTTGAACGCCTTGACCACGTGGGAGTGCGCGAGGTGGGACTGCACGAGCTCGCTCGCGGTCGAGGAGCCGTCGGCGAGCGCCTCGATCCGGCCGTCGCGCTGGGGGTAGTAGTTGGTGGTGTCGAGGACAACCTTGCCGGCGAGCGCGTCAGTGGGCAGGTCCGTGTGGGCATTCAGCGGGATCGCCGCGACCACGACATCGGCGTCGTGAGCGACATCGGCGACGGTCGCCGCCCGGGCTCCTGGACCGAGCTGCTCCACGAGCTCGGTGAGTGTCTCGGGACCGCGGGAGTTGGCGAGGACGACGTCGATGCCGGCAGCGATGGCGAGGCGGGCGAGAGTTCCGCCGATCGCGCCGGTGCCGATGATGCCGAGGACAGAGGTCATGGTGCTGGTCCTTCTGGGAGGTCAGGCCGACCGATCGGCCGCAGTGACCACGACACCACCGTCATCCGCAGCGCGGCAGTCCCGCTCGTGAGGGTCACCGCCGGTGACTCCCTCGTGCGCGGACGGCGGTGCTCGTCTCAGGACCGCCGAGTGACCTTGTCGGTCTCGTCCGCGGTCCAGCTGGAGAGGAGTGCCACGGCGTCGTGCGACGGCGAGCCGGGCTCGGCGGTGTAGGCCACCACGGACGTCACGGAGTCGCCGAGGGGGAGCGTCTCGAAGGGCAGGTCGAGGTCGCCGACGATCGGGTGGTGGAACCGCTTCACGCCGTGGGAATGGATCATCACGTCGTGTGCGGCCCACCGGACGCGGAACTCGTCGCTGCAGGTCGACAATCGCCCCACCAGGTCCGAGACGTCACGGTCGTGCGGGTCGCGGCCCGCCTCCGCGCGCAGGATCGAGACGGTGTCGCTCGCGACCTTCTCCCAGTCGCGGAAGTAGCGACGGGCGTCGGGCCCGAGGAACACGTACAGCGCGGTGTTGGGGATCTCGCCGTCGTAGTCGTACACGGGCGAGAACAGTGCCCGTCCGGCGGCATTGGCGGCGAGGACGTCGAGGCGACCGTTCATCACCATCGCGGGCGAGTCGCTCATGGAGTCCAGGAGGCGTTGGATCGCGGGGCGCACCTGCACGGGGCCGGAGGGTTTCCGGCGTGCGGCCGCGCGCCGGGGTGCACTCGCCGCGCGCAGCAGGTCGAGCAGGTGGGCGCGCTCGGCTGCATCGAGCTGCAGCGCGTGGGCCACGCCGTCTATGATGCTGTCGGAGACGCCGGTGGCGTCGCCGCGCTCGAAGCGGATGTAGTACTGCGGCGAGACGCCGGCCAGCACGGCGACCTCCTCGCGACGCAGGCCGGCCACGCGGCGACGCTCGCCCCCGAAGGCGGGCAGGCCCGCCTGCGCGGGGGTGATGCGGGCACGTCGCGTCGAGAGGAACTCGCGGATCTGGGCGCGGAGCTCCTCCCGGGGGTCGGCGGGACGGCCGTCGGTGGTCATCGGACCAGCGTACGAGTCATCCTCGGCCCGTGGGGGTCCCTGTCGGTGACCGTCACGATGGTGGCCTCGTGCGGCGACCGCCGCGACTCGGCCCTCGAGCTGGGGGAGGCCTTGACGGCGCACTTGCATTTTGCAAGTATCAAACGGCATGAGCCTCTTCATCACGTGCCCGGTCGAGAGCGTCGAGCGTGCGACGGCCTTCTACGCCGCCCTCGGCTGGTCCCTCAACCAGGAGATGTCCGACCACAACGTGTCGTGCTTCGAGATCGGGTCCGCGCAGTACGTGATGCTCGGCAGCCGCGAGATGTACGCGGCCGTCGGCGGTGTCGAGGAGCTGGTCGGCGGCGCCGACACCCTCTCGAAGGTCACCGTCTCGTTCGACCTCGGCAGCCGCGAGGAGGTCGACGCGCTCGTGGAGCGGGCCGCCGGTGCGGGAGGCCGGATCGGGGACATCGACGACTACCCGTTCATGTACCAGCGCCAGTTCGACGACCTCGACGGATACCACTACTCGCCGTTCTGGATGAAGCCGGACGCCGATCCCGAGGCGTGAGCGACCTCGCCGCGGCGCTCGGCGTCGTCGGGTCCCGGTGGGCCCTGCTGGTCGTGGAGGCCCTGCTCGACGGACCCCGCCGCTACGGCGACCTGCAGCGCGACCTCCAGGCGCCGACGAACATGCTCGCGACACGTCTGCGCGAGCTGGAGGCGGCCGGCGTCCTGACGCGCCTGCCCCTCAAGCACAACACCCGGGCCTACCAGCTGACCGAGCGCGGACTCGCCCTGCGCGACGCGATCGAGGCGCTCGGACGGTGGGGCGAGGAGGTCTAGGCCGGGCGGGTGCCGTGCGCCGCGCACTATGCTGACGGCATGCGAGAGACCGCGATGCTGAGCCGGGTGGCCGGGCTGCTCGCGTTCGTCCTCTGTCTCACCGCGACCGGCGAGTCCACCACCACGGTGGGCGTCGCGGTCGCGATCGCTGCGGCCCTGCTCGTCGCCGCGAGCTCGCGCGTGGTCGTGGCTCACCGCGCAGGCGGAGTCGGGGTGGTCCGCGGCGAGGTCGCGGCCCTGGTGCCCGTGCTCTCGTCGCGCATCGCGGACCCGGTGCGTCAGCCGGTGCGTCCGCGCGCTCCCGGACTGGTCTGAGGTCGCCTTCGGGCGACGCGCCCGATCCGATCCTCAGACCAGGAGATGTCCATGCTCGACCCGTTGAAGCACGTCCTGTCCACCCTCATGTCCACCGCCCACGCCCTCGCCGAGAACCTCGGGGCCGACCCCGGTGGTGCCGTCGGCTGGTGCCTCAGCATCGCCGCGATCGTGGTGGTGGTGCGGGGGTTGCTGCTGCCGCTCACGGTCCACCAGGTGCGCAACGCGCGGCGCATGGCGGTCGCCAGGCCCCACCTGCAGGAGATCGCCCAGCGCTACAAGGGACGCACCGACCCCGACAGCGTGCGCGCCATGATGGAGGAGAGGCGCGCCCTGTCAGCCGAGCACGGGGTCTCGAGGCTCGGGTGCCTGCCCGTGCTGGTGCAGCTGCCCGTCTGGTTCGCGCTGTACCACCTGATCTCCGACGTCGCGGCGGGCTCGGCCGTGGGGTCGATGGACGCCGACCAGGTGGCGCTGTTCGACCGCGCCCAGCTGTTCGGCGCAGGCCTGGCCGACAGCGGCGTCCTCGGCCAGGACGGCTCGCACCTCGCCGTGGTGCTGACCCTCGCCGTCGTGGCCGCGGCCGTGTCGTTCGCGACGCAGCACCTCTTCGCCATGCCCAACACGACGACGGACGGCATGCCGGAGGCGGTGCAGCAGGCCACGCGCCTGATGCCCACGCTGTCCTCCGTCGGGCTGCTGGCGGCGGGCGCCTTCGTGCCGGTGGGGCTCCTCGTCTACTGGGTCTTCAGCCAGGTGTGGACGCTGGGTCAGTCGTTCGTGGTGTGGCGCTGGTTCCCGACGCCGGGCACGCGGGCGGCGGAACGATCGTCAGCGCGACGGACGTCGGCCGTCGAGGGCTGAAGGGCGACGGTGGCACGATGGGTCCGGCTCGTCCGCCCGGAGGAGCCGGACCCGAGGAGTCGAGCATGGCGCGACACCACCAGGACCTGAGCGTCGTCGACGGTGCGACGGTGCTCGTCACCGGCGCCAACAGCGGCATCGGGTTCCACGCCGCCCGGCAGCTGGCCGGCGCCGGTGCTCAGGTGGTCCTGGCGTGCCGCGACGTGGCAGCGGGGCAGGCAGCGGCGGACGAGATCGGCCGCGGTGCCCTCGTGGAGCATCTCGACCTGGCGTCGCTGGACTCCGTGTGTGCGCTCGTCGACCGGTGGGGCGGGCCGCTCGACCTCCTGGTGAACAACGCCGGGGTCATGGCCCCGCCGACGCGGCGGTCGACCCAGGACGGCTTCGAGCTGCAGTACGGCACGAACCACCTGGGCCACGTCGCGCTCACGGCCGGACTGCTCCCCGTGCTGCTGGAGTCCGAGCGGGCACGCGTGGTCACGGTCGCGTCACTGGCGCACCACGCAGGAGACGGCTCCATCCTCGAGGCCGGCCATCCCGCGTCCTACGACGCGCGGCGCGCGTACGGCAACAGCAAGCTGGGCAACGTGTTCCTCGGCCGCGAGCTGCACCGCCTCGCCGCGGAGGCCGGGGCGCCGCTCGCGTCGGTGGTGTGCCACCCGGGCGTCTCCTCGACGCGGCTGTTCTCCAGTCGCGACGGCATGGGGGCGCGGGCCGCCGTGCGCATCGCCGCCCGCCTGGCCGGACCGGTCTTCCTGCAGTCGTCGGCGCAGGGGGCGACGGCGATCCTCGACGCCGCCACGACGGCGCCCTCGGGCGCCTACCGCGGTCCGCAGCGGCTCAAGGAGACCCGCGGCCCGATCGGCGACGCCAGGCTCAGCGACCACGCGCTCGACCTCGACCTCCAGCGGCGGGCGATCGCACTGGCGCTGGAGCAGACCGGGTCGACTCTCGCGCTGTAGACGGCCGGCGCCGTGCGGTCCCCCCGCCGAGACAGCCCGCACTGCTCGACGGTCAGTCGGCGAGGACGCTCATGACCGCGTCGTACGCGGGCGTCGGCTCTCCGTCGTCGAACAGGAGGTCGTGGCCCTGCTGCACGCCGTCGTCGTCGAGGTACCAGTCGTACCGATCGTCCACCCCCCATGTCGTGTAGGAGACGCAGGCGTCCGATCGGAGGCAGGAGGCGAGGACCGTGGCGTACTGCTCCGCCTGGGCGTCCTGCCCCTCGCTGTCCGTGACGTCGTTCTCGGAGATCCGGACGTCCAGCCCGGCATCGTCGAAGCTGTCGAACGTCGTGGCGAGGTCATCGGCCGAGATCGCATCGGTGTCGAGGTCGTAGACGTGAGCCTGGAGGCCCACGCCGTCGATGTGTCCACCCCGAGCGTTCGTGTCGAGAGCCAGCTGGAGGAGGGCGTCCTGGCGGGGACCCGGCACGTCGGCGCCGTTCTCGTTGATGAACTGCCTGACGTCCGGGTCGGCGTCGTGAACCGCCTGCGAGACGACCACCGGGTAGGTCGGTCCGAAGACACGGTGCCAGACGTTCTCCTGCAGGAAGGTTCCCTGGTCGACGTCGAACGGTTCGTTGACGACGTCGAGCGACTCGAGCCGACCCTCGAAGTGCGTGACGACGGTGGTCACGTAGTCGAGCAGGACCTCGGCACTGGCCTGGCGCTCCTCCTCGGAGCCGGTGGGGAGCTCCCGCATCCACCGGGGCATCGCCTCGGTGAAGGCGATCGTGTGGCCGTGCACGGCGATTCCCTTGCTCTCCGCGAGGTCGAGGAGGGCATCGGCCTCCTCGAAGCGGTACTCCCCCTGCCGCGGGGAGAGCGCCTGCGGCTTCATCGCGTTCTCCGGGGTGAGGGCGCCGAAGTTGCCCACGAAGCTGCTCGCGTAGTCCTCGTCCGAGGCGAGCGGACCCAGTGCCACGGCCGCGCCGATCAGGAAGTCCGGACGAGAACGGGCGGCACGAGCCTGCAGCCCGTCGGGAGCCACGCTCGCGTCGGCCGCCACGGGAGCTGCGGTGCTCAGGGAGGCGCCACGCGGCGCCGCGGCCGTGAGCGAACGGACCGCGAAGGACCCCTTCTCGCTCGACAGGCCCAACCACAGCGCGCCAGAGTCGAAGACGTCGCCGAGGGGCAGGGAGGACACCGTGTCCCCACCGCTCGCGATGTCGAGCCGGTCGCCGGAACGGTGCACGGAGAGCTCCGCCTCGGGGTCGGGAACCGTGGCGCGCACGTCCCGCACAGGCTGAGGGTCGGCCACGTCCTGCTGGGGGGAGCCGTCGAAGAGTGCGATCCGCAGGTCGTCGCCGCGGAGCGTGAGGTGAAGTCCCGCGGGCTCGATCCGGAACTCGTCGGCGATCACCGGTGGGCTGTCGTAGAGCGACAGGGTGGCATCGGCGGTCACCTCCGCGAACGACACCCCGAGCGTGAAGTCGTCCGCGGTCGCCAGATGCGTTCCCAGGTCGACCGGCGGGTTCGCCTGCCTCCTCCCGCCGTCCTGCTCGACGATGCTCCTCCCCGTCGCCGTCACCTGGAGACCGTCGGTGTCCTCGACGATCCCGGGCACGTGCCGCCAGTCCTCCTGCAGCAGGTCGATGACGGTGCCCGGTCTGGTCGCCATGTCCGGCGAGCTGCCGCCGGCCAGGGCGAGGACCAGGCTCGCCAACGCCAGGCTCGCGACGCGCCATCGCCGAGCGGTCAGGACCGTCATCGACGAACACCGTCATGGGAAGCCGGAGACGTCGCGTCAGTCGACGTGCAGCGCCGCGTCCTCATCGGTGGTGAACACGCACCGACACCACGAAGGCGAGCCACGAGGAGAACCTAGCAAGCCTCGATCGTGCGATCGCCCGGGTCGCGTCTGGTGGTCAGCACGTCGACCGTGACCCCGGACGCATCGCGGGCCGACGGCGGGGAACGTCCGTGACATGAGCAGCTCTCCCGCTGGACGAAGCCGACTGGCCGCGCAGGTCCGCGACGGCGTCGCGCGCCACCCCCGCGTACCGAGAGCGGCCAAGGCGGCGGTGGCCGCCGTGCTGGCGTGGCTCGCGGTCCAGCCCCTCGGCGGTGCTGCCGACGAGTACCCGTACTACGCCCCGCTGGGCGCGGTCATCGCCGTCTCCGCGACGGTGGCCGACTCCGTCAAGGCGTCCGTGCAGGGGGTGATGGCCATCCTGCTCGGGGCCGCGCTCGCCGTCGTGGCTGCCGCCGTGGTGCCGACGGTGCCGGGCCTGGCCGTCGTGGTGCTCCTCGGCACGCTCGCGGCAGGGTGGTGGCGCTTCGGCGAGATGGGCGACTGGGTGCCGATCGCAGCCCTGTTCGTGCTCATCATCGGCAGCAGCGGCCTGGTCGACTACCTCATCGGCTACGTGCTGCTCACCGGGCTGGGCGCGGCCGTCGGGGTCGCGGTGAACGCAGCCCTTCCGCCGATGCCGCTGGCGCCGGGGGACCGTCAGATCATCGTCGCCCGCGAGGCGCTCGCCGCGCAGCTCGACGACCTCGCCGACGCACTGCGCAGCGACCCGCCGCTGGACCGCGAGCAGTGGCTCGCCCGGCACCACGACATCCGTCCGCGCGCGCAGGCCATGGGACGGCTCGTCACCCAGGCCACGCAGGTGCGTCGGGTGAACTGGCGCGCCCGCCGGTGGCAGGAGTGGGCCGACCGCCAGGTCGAGCACGCACGGGCGCTCGAGCGCCTCTCGCTGGTGGTCGACGACCTCGCCGGCCTGCTGGCGATGACCGAGCACGCCGACCGCGAGGACGTCGCGCTCGGTCCGCGTCTGCGGCAGCCCGCGGCCGAGGCCATGGAGGCGGTCGCCGTGATGCTGCGTGAGGAGAAGGACGAGGACGGTCCGCCGTCCCAGGACGTGCGCGACCGCGCCGACGCCGCCGTCGAGGTGCTGGCCGACTCCGTGACGGAGCGGGTGCGGGCCGGGGTCACCGGGGTGCTCGCGGCCGGGGCCGTGGTCACCGCCCTCCGGCAGCTGGTCGCATCGGTGTGACGGTGCGGCTACCGGGTCCGGCGGTGCTCGACGCGGCCGTCCCCGCGGTCGTCGGACCTGGACGACTCCTCGTCCCGCCGACGCTCCCGCCGCGCCAGGGCCGACGTGGCGAATGAGGCCGCCACCCAGGCGACGAGCACGCCGAGCGACGTCGCGACCCCCGATCCCTGGCGGAAGGCCACGGCGCGGGCAGCGTCGAGGCCGGCCGCGTGCGGCAGCCACGACGTCACCGAGCGCCAGGCGACGGGTTGCTGCCACGGGTCGGTACCGGCCAGTGCGGGCAGCGCGGTCAGGAGCAGCACGGCGACCGCGAGGGCCAGGCCCCAGACGTCGAGCACGCTGAGCAGGGCCTGCGTCACTGCGCAGGCTGCCAGCGTCGTGGCACCCAGCACCAGCCACCATCCGAGCCAAGGGCTGGACGTGGCCGTGGCCGCGGCGATGGCGAGCGCGAGCCCGACCACGGCGCTGAGCACCACCGAGGCCGCGGCCCGACGGACCCCGTCCTGCGCGGTGCGCGCCTGCGGTCCGCGCCACCAGGCGAGGGCCGCGACGCCGAGCATCCCCGCCGCCACCGCCGCCAGCGGGGCGAGGTCGACCACGCGTCGATCGAGCACGGAGGCCCTCGGTGGCACCTCCTCGACGTCGAGGGTTCGACCCAGGGACGCGGAGAGGGCTCGCACGTGCGCCACCACGGCAGCGGTCAGCTGAGGATCCTGCGACCCAGGGACCAGCACGAGGTCGCGCTCGGTCGCCAGGTCCACGACCACCACGGCCGTGGCTGCACCCGACTCCAGTCGGTCCACGCCCTCGCGACGGTCCTGCGTGGTGGACGCGTCGAGGGTGCCCGCGGCGTCGGCGCGGTCGGCGAGGGCCTGCCCCACGACGGCCGGCGCGACGATCGTCACCGGCGCCTCGTGGGGGGCGTCGCCGACCACGAGCGTCGAGACGAGGACCAGGCCGACCACCTGGGTCACCACGACGAGGACGAGCGGCACCCAGCGTCGTCCGGACATGGCTGGACCCTACCGACGTGAGATCGTGACGGCATGGTCCTGCCGCGTGCCCCGTGGCGCGTACGGGTCCTCGCCGTCACGGTTCCCGCCCTGGTGGCCATGCTGGCCCTCGCCTCGCTCGCCGCCCCCGACGTCGAGGAACCGCCGCGCGTGGGCGCGGCCGAGCAGACCCGGTGCCTGCCGATCGAGCCGATCCGCTCGGTCGCGGACCTCAACGACCTGGTCACGAAGGTGCGGGGACGCGGGGAGTTCGAGGGCGCCGACGTCGGCGCGGACGTCACGCTGCAGGACGGCCGACGGCTCTGGATCTTCGGCGACACCCTCCGGTCGGCCGACTTCGTCGGACAACGCTTCGTGCGCAACTCCATGCTGGTCTTCGACGATGAGTGCGCCGAGGTGGTGCTGCCGCCCGACAAGGGCGCGCTGATCCCGGACCGCGCCGACGGCGTGGGCTACTGGCCGATGTCGATAGCGAAGGTCGAGCGCACCGGCTACGACCTGGTCGGCGTGAGCGCCCAACGGGTCCAGGGCGCCTCCGCCCCGGACGGTGAGCTCGCGTTCGACAACCTCGGCCCCGCGATCGCCCTGTTCATCGTGCCGCGCGGCCGCACGCCGCAGCTGCTGTCGGTCCGCGACGTCGGCGCGGACCGGTCCGGCACCGAGCGGCCCACGTGGGGTGCCGCCGCGACGGTCCACGACGGCTGGGTCTACCTCTACGGCACCGCGAACCCGGGCGAGCGGCTGGTGTTCGGCTTCGACCTCCGCGTGGCGAGGGTGCGTCCCGACGACATCCTCGACGTCGGTCGGTGGCGCTACTGGGACGGCGAGTCGTGGAGCCGCAGAGCCGAGGACGCCGCGGTGCTGGTTCCTGCGGAGGGTGGGGTGTCGCAGACGTTGAGCGTGTTCGAGCGCGCCGGCCGGTGGTACGCCGTGAGCAAGCGCGACGAGTTCCTGGGCACCGACCTCGTGATCTGGTCCGCGCCCTCGCCGACCGGTCCCTTCACGGCGGGGCCGCCGCTGGCGTCGATCCCGTCGTCGTCGAAGGGGCGGCTGCGCTACATGCCGTTGGCGCACCCGGACCTGCTGCCCGAGGAGGGCAGCGTGGTCGTCTCCTACAGCCAGAACGACACCGATCCCGCGGTCGTGGCCGAGGACCCGTTCCTCTACCGGCCGCGGTTCCTGCGGGTTCCGCTGCCCTGACGCGTGGCGGGAGGCTCGCTGACCGGGGCCAGCACCGCTGCCAGCTCCGCCTGGTAGGCGGCGTAGGCGGTCGCTAGGGCCGGACCGTTCCAGGTCTTCGGTCGCAGCGACGGGGGCAGGGCGGGGTCGGTCCGCAGGTGCCGAACCAGCGCGGCAGCGACGGCGAGCCGGTCGGCGGGCGAGAGGTCCTCTGCGAGCGCCGCGAGCAGTGCATCGCCGGTGCGCGTCCAGGAGTCGAGGTCCCACAGCCGGCCGACGAGCGCGCGGACGTCGGACGGGTTCGACGTCGCGACCACGGCCAGGTCCGCCGACCAGTCGGGCAGGGGGCGGTCCAGGTTCGCCGGCCGCGTCCACACGCCCTCGCGCAGCTCCGCCAGCCGCAGCTGCTCCATCTCCAGGCGGAACGCCACCCGGTCGCTGGCCGCGCGGCCCGTGGCGACCACGACGACGGTCTCCCAGGTGCCGTCCCACGAGCGGTAGGGCGGGTCGAGCGCGGCGTCCTGGAACCGTTGGCGCGCCCGGAGCCGTTCGCCGATCCTGTGCACCCCGTCGGTGCGCTCGAGGTCGCCGGCCGCCACCAGCCGGGTGAGTGCCGCCCGCACCGTGGACTCGGGGACGTCGAAGACCTCGCCGAGGGCGACGAGCTGGGCGGCCGTCAGCTCGGGAGGGTGTACGGCGAGCAGCAGGCTGAGCACGATCGACCGCGCGCTGAGGGGGCGGACCTCCATCGGTCTCCCCCCTCGGTCGAGCGACTGGACATTGCACTTTCTTGACAACTGTAGCGATGATGCAATGCTTGGTGCATGACCACCACGCCGTACCCCGCCGCCGACGGCCACGCTACTGCTCCGACCGGTGTGCAGGACGCCAACCAGGCCCCGCCCCTCGCGCCCTACGACGCCTCCGCCGATGTGGCACTCCTGGAGGCCCTGCACCGCGAGGGAGCCGGCTGGAACGAGGCCGACGTCCGGCGCGTCGGGCAGCTGGCGGGCGGGGTCGAGGCCCAGCAGTGGGCCGAGGACGCCAACCGGTTCGACCCGGAGCTGCGCACCGTCGACCGCTACGGGAACCGCGTGGACGAGGTCGAGTTCCACCCGGCCTGGCACCACCTCATGCGCACCTCGATCGCCGAGGGGATGGGCGGCGCGGCCTGGGTCGACGACCGGCCCGGCGCCCACGCGGCCCGCACCGCGAGGGGGCTCGTGTGGGGTCACACGGAGGCGGGGCACGGCTGCCCCGTGACCATGACGTACGCGGTCGTGCCGGCGCTGCGCCACCAGCCCGAGCTCGCCGCCGTGTACGAGCCGCTGCTCACGTCGCGCATCTACGACCCGGGGCTGCGGACCCCCTCGACGAAGCGCGGCCTGCTCGCCGGCATGGGCATGACGGAGCGCCAGGGCGGGTCCGACGTGCGCACCAACTCCACGGTCGCCCGACCCACCGGCGAGCCGGGTGTCTTCACGCTGCACGGCGCGAAGTGGTTCACGTCGGCCCCGATGTGCGACGTCTTCCTCGTGCTCGCGCAGTCGCCCGGCGGCCTGTCCTGCTTCCTGGTGCCGCGGATCCTGCCCGACGGCACGCGCAACCCGTTCCACATCGTCCGCCTCAAGGACAAGCTGGGCAACCGGTCCAACGCGTCGTCGGAGCCGGAGTTCGACGGCACGGTCGCCTGGCTCGTGGGCGACGAGGGGCGTGGTGTCCGCACCATCATCGACATGGTCGGCTGCACCCGTCTGGACTGCGCGGCCGGCACCAGCACCCTCATGCGCAAGGCGCTGGTGGAGGCCGGGCACCACGTGTCGCACCGCTCCGCCTTCGGCGCGCTGCTCGTCGACCAGCCCCTCATGCGCAACGTCCTGGCCGACCTCGCCGTCGAGTCCGAGGCTGCGACGTCGCTGACCATGCGGCTGGCGGGTGCCACCGACCGGGCGCTCCGGGGCGACGAGCAGGAGCAGGCGTTCCGGCGCATCGGCACCGCCCTCGGCAAGTACTGGATCACCAAGCGTGGCCCGGCCTTCACCGCCGAGGCCATGGAGTGCCTCGGAGGCAACGGGTACGTCGAGGAGTCGGGCATGCCGCGGCTCTACCGCGAGGCCCCGCTCAACTCCATCTGGGAGGGCTCGGGCAACGTGAACGCGCTCGACGTCCTGCGCGCGCTCGGACGGGAGCCGGTCGTGGCCGACGTGCTCATGCACGAGATCGGGCTCGGGAAGGGTGCGAACCGCCACCTCGATGCCGCGGCCGACCGACTGGGCGCCGACCTCACCGCGGCAACGGCCGACCTCTCGAGCATCGAGTTCCGTGCGCGTCGGCTCGTGGAGCAGATGGCACTGGCACTCCAGGGCTCGCTGCTCGTGCGGCACTCCACGCCGGCCGTGGCCGACGCCTTCTGCTCGTCGCGCCTCGGCGGGCAGGGCGGGCTGGCCTTCGGGACGCTCGACGTCGGGGTCGACACGGCCGCGATCCTCGAGCGCGCGCTCCCCGACGCCTCCTGAGCCCTCCCACGTCGGCCGGGCGGCGGTGGCCGCGGCTCAGCCCTCGGGGCGTGGCGACAGGACGTTGCCGGGGTTGAGGCGCCCGGCGGGGTCGAACGCGGCCTTCACGGCGTGGTGCACGTCGAGGGCCACGGGGTCGAGCTCGCGCGTGAGCCAGCCGGACTTGAGCCGGCCCACGCCGTGCTCGCCGGTGACCGTCCCACCCAGCTCGAGGGCCAGGGCGGTGATCGCGTCGAAGGCGCGGTGCGCCGCCGCCACGTCGGCCGGGTCGCGCCGGTCGAAGATGATCGTGGGGTGCATGTTGCCGTCGCCGGCGTGCCCGAACACCCCGATCCTCAGGTCCTCGTCCGCGGCGACCCGCTGGATGCCGGTGACCAGGTCGACGACGGCCCGCCGCGGGACGCACACGTCGTCGAGCAGCCAGTCGCCCAGGCGCTCGAGAGCAGGGAGCGCCTGGCGTCTGGCCTCGAGCAGCTGCGCACCCTCGGCGGCATCCGAGGTGAGCGCCACGTCGACCGCTCCGGAGGCGTCGCAGATGCGGCGCACGGCCTCCACGGTGGTCTGCGCCTCGGGCAGGTCGGTCTGCACCAGCAGCATCGCGGCGGCGTCGATGCCCATGTGGGTGTGTGCGTCGACGGCCGCGAGCGTGGTGGCGTCGAGGAGCTCGAGCATCGAGAGGTCGATGGCGTCGGCGGAGAGCCGTTCCACCGCCCGGCCGGCGTCCTGCAGGTCGGCGAAGGTCGCGACGACGGTCGAGGGCGGAGGGGGAGCGGGTCGCAGGCGGAGCGTGACCTCGGTGATCACGCCCAGCGTGCCCTCGGAGCCGACGAGCAGGCTGGTCAGGTCGTAGCCGGCGACCCCCTTCACGGTGCGTCGCCCGGTGCGCATCACGCGTCCGTCGGCGAGGACCGCCTCCAGGCCGAGCACGTAGTCACCGGTCACCCCGTACTTCACGCAGCACATGCCGCCGGCGTTCGTGGCCACGTTGCCGCCGATGGTGGAGATCGCGACGCTGCCCGGGTCGGGTGGGTAGAACAGGCCGACCTCGGCCACGGCCGTGCGCAGGTCGGCGGTGATCACGCCGGGCTGCACCACCGCGACGCGCTCCTCGACGTCGATCGAGAGGATCCGGTCGAGCCGACGGGTGCTGAGGACCACCGACCCGGCGGGCGCGTTGGCGCCGCCGGCCAGTCCGGTGCCGGCCCCGCGGGTGACGACCGCCAGCCCTGCCTCGTCGGCCGCGACCACGCAGGCCGCGACCTCGCGGGTCGTGCGTGGCGACAGCACCGCCACCGGCATCGCGCGCTCGACCAGCTGGGCCTCGTCGTGCGCGAACCCGGCCACGACGTCGGGGTCGGTCTGCACCACCTCGGCGGGCAGGCGGCCGAGCGCGGAGGTCAGCGTGGTGCCTTGACCGCCACGACGGGGCACTCGGCCTCGAGGAGGATCCGCTGCGACGTGGAGCCGAGCACGAGCTTGCCCACGGGCGAGCGGCGTCGCTGACCGATCACGACGAGCGAGGCGTCGTGGCGGTGGGCGTTGTCGAGGATCGAGTCCGCGGCACCGCTGGAGCCCACGAAGTGCACCACCTCGTGCTCGACGCCGGCGTCGGCCAGGCGCGACTCGAGCTGCTCGACGACCGACTCGGGCGTGACGTCGGGGTGGGGCGTGTCCGAGGCGATCACCACCACCTTCGCGCCCACGGCGGCAGCGTGCTCGACACCCCAGGTCCAGGCGGCCTCACCCTCGGGCGTGGTGACGTATCCGACGACGATCGTGGTCATTCGCTCCTCCTTCGCGCTGCCTCCACGGTACCGGTCGAACGTCTTCCGCGATCGGGATGCGAGATGGGGCCGAAAAGGACTAAAGTCCCGATTGAAACCGGGACAACGTCCGCATGTGGTGGTTGGGAGGCCGCCATAGGGCACGAGTGACGCGCAGAGCGTTGGGCGTTGTTCCGCAACAGAGGGAGAACACCATGCAGACCGCCGTCAGGCGGCGCTGCGCGGGCGGGGCGACACGTGTCGTCCTGCTCGTCGTCGGCGCCTTGTTGATGTCCACGCTCGTGGCGCCGAGTGCCGACGCCGCCCGTCGGTACACGGTGACGGCGAAGAAGAGCGCCACCGCCACCTCGACCGTGACCCGGTCGGCCGTCCACGACGGGTACCGGGGCACGGCGACGATCCGACGGACCGCCCGCGCGGTCGCAGCCGCCAAGGCGACCAGCACGAGCAAGAAGAAGGCCACGTCCTTGGCCCGGTCGCGGGCTCTCTCGCGGGCACGGGTCACGGCCAGGAAGCGGGCCACCGCCAGCGCCAGTGCAGCGGCCACCTCGCTCGCGCGGTCGCGCGCCGTGGCCGCTGCGAAGGCCAAGCCCGCGCCGAAGCCTTCTGCCTCGCCGACCCCCACTCCGACGCCGACCCCCACGCCGACCCCGACCCCGACGCCGACCCCGACCCCGACGCCGACCCCGACGCCGACCCCGACGCCGACGCCGACGCCTGTCCCGACCACCGGGTCCGACGCGTCCGCCGACGCCTGCGGCCCCACGCGGCTCAAGACCGACGGCTCGGCCTGGAGCTGCACCTTCAGCGACGACTTCGACGGCGACGCCCTCGACAGCAGCAAGTGGCTCGTCGCCACGAGCGAGGCCACCGGCCTCACCTACGGCGACTGCTGGGTCGACCGCCCGGAGAACCTGAGCGTCGCGGACGGCAGCCTGCGCCTGACCACGCGGATGGAGGACGAGCCGGTCACGTGCACCGCCGAGGGCAAGACCGTGACCACCCGCTACACGTCGGGCTCGGTCACCACCTGGGGCCGGTACACGCTCGACCGCGGACGCGTCGAGATCCGGGCCAAGATGCCCACCACCACGGAGTCCGGCGTGCAGAGCGCGCTCTGGCTCTTCCCGGAGACGATGAAGTACTGGGACGTCGCCGGCTCGGGCGAGATGGACATCGCCGAGTTCTACTCGCAGTACCCGGACCGGCTCATCCCGACCATGCACTACGCCACGACGTCGCCCGGCTACACGAACTACTACTGCATGGTCCAGGACCCCACCCAGTGGCACACCTACTCGCTGGAGTGGGACCGCGACCGGATCCGGGTCGAGTACGACGGCGCGGTCTGCCTCGACCACAAGATCACGCTCGTGGGCCAGCTCCTCCAGGGCCAGCCCTTCGACCAGGACTACACGATCAACCTCACCCAGATGCTGGGCTCGGGAGCCAATGCGCCCACGTCGGACACGCAGCTCCCTGCGACGATGGAGGTCGACCACGTGCGGGTCTGGCAGTGAGGTGAGCAGGGCCCGATAGCGTGACCACGTGAACGACGTGTCTGCGCGCCGCCTGCTCCTGGTCAACGGTCCCAACCTCAACCTGCTCGGCACCCGCGAGCCCGAGGTCTACGGCAGCGCCACGCTTGCGGACGTCGTCGCGCTCGTGGAGCGCACGGCCGACGAGCTCGGGTACGCGGTGAGCGCGCTGCAGAGCAACCACGAGGGTGTGCTCATCGACGCCGTCCACGACGCGCGAGGCACCTGCGCCGGCATCGTCATCAACCCCGGTGGCCTGACGCACACGTCGGTGGCGCTGCGTGACGCGCTCACCGGAGTGGCGCTCCCGTTCGCCGAGGTGCACGTGTCCGACGTGCACGCCCGCGAGGAGTTCCGCCACTTCTCGTACCTGACCGACGTCGCCGCCCTGACCGTGGTGGGCGAAGGGGTCGACGGCTACGCCCGCGCCGTGCGCGAGCTCGTGGCGCAGCTGGAGTCCCGGTGAGCGGCCCGCGCAACGTCCCGCACAAGAAGCAGCTGGCGGTCTCGCGGCGGGTGCGGGTGCCCGGCCCCGACGCGGAATGGTCGGCGCTGCACGGGTTCGCCCAGACCTTCGACGCGGCGTTCTTCCTGTCCTCCTCGACCGCGACGATCGTGCAGACCGCGTACCGGCCCGCCTTCGACGCGGTGGAGCGCGGCGAGGACCTCGACGGCTCCCTGGGCATCGCGCTGCTGCGTGCGGCGCTGTGGTTCCAGGCCCGATCCGACACCTTCTCCGGGGCCACGGACTTCTCCGGCCCCGAGGTCGAGCGCTTCTACCGGGCGGTCTGCGCGGAGCTGCACTCCCGCACCCACGGCTGGGTCGACGACCAGTCCTGACCGACGTCGCTCCCCGCGCCGGGGCTGCGCTGCGCCCGAGGTCACCGCTCGGGGGTGCATCGGTGGATCGTCAACCGCAGAAGCCGTCCTGAGGTTGAGGATCCACCGATGGCGGGTGGGCGGCGTGCTCGGTCGGGCCGGGCGTCCTGGGTCGGGGCTGCGCTGCTGCGGCTCGTCGTCAGGTCGGTCTCCGAAAAGGCCTCGACCGGGCGGCACCTCGCTCATCGGGCAGGGTTCGCGGGCTGCCGCCGCGCTGTCCCGTCCCGGGCGGTGACTTCTCCACCGAATGACGGCAATGCCGCGGACCGCCGGTGACTTCTCCACCGTCTGAGCGCTGAGACGGTGGAGGACGCACCGCTCGGGCGGTGACTCGGTGGAGAAGTCACCGCTCGGGGGAGTCATCGGTCGATCGTCAACCGCAGAAGCCGTCCTGAGGTGGAGGATCCACCGATGGACGGCGTGCTCGGCCGCACCAGGCGCCCCTGTTCCGTCGAGGCCTCTCGGGGAACCGAGCCCGCACGGAGCGGAGGCAGCGCAGCCGCAGGTCCAGCCCGAGGGGAGCCAGCGCAGCTGCAGGTCGAGCCCGAGTGGAGGCGGCGCAGCCGCAGGTCCGGCCCGCTCGTTCGGCGGGAGGGGCCGATCCTGCCTACCGTGGGCGGATGAGCCGCTACCTGATGATCGTCGCCGTGGCCGTGCCGCCGTTGTTCACGGCGGTCCTGGGGCTGACCCACCCGGCCGTGCTCACCGTCGAGGACGCCGGGCACTGGCAGATGATGCACACCGTGCTGCTGCCGGTCTTCCCGCTGCTCGCCCTCGGACCATGGCTGGTGGCGCGCACCCACGATCGCGTGGTCGGAGTGGTCGTGGGCGTGCTCGCCTACGTCTACGCCTGCTTCTACACGAGCCTCGACGTGCTGGCCGGCATCGCCGGCGGTGCCATCAAGGACGCGGAGGCCGGCGGACTGGGCATCGTGTTCCCTGTGGCGGGTGACCTGGGGGCCATCGGGTCCTACGCCTACATCGGCGCCACCGCGCTGGCCGTCGGGGTGGCCAGCCGGGCCGGGGTCGTGCGGGCGCTGCCCGGTGCCGTCCTGGTGCTCGTCGGGTCGGTCATGTTCTGGCAGGAGCACGTCTACCGTCCGTGGGGCGTGCTCTCCATGGTGCTGCTCGCCGCGGGCTGGACGTGGCTCGTGGTCGCTACAGCCCCTCGAGCACGGTCAGCGTCGACGCCCACGCCTCGCTCTGCGGGTCGATGACGACGAAGTGGTCGCCGTCGACCGGCGCGAGGTTCGCGTCGGCACCGGCGGCCCGCGCCGCGTCGACGTAGGTGCGCGACTGCGAGTACGGCACGTTCGTGTCGGCGCGACCGTGCACGCACCACACCGGCACGTCGAGCGGGACCTGCTGCAGGGGATCGGCGTCGGGGACGTCGGCGACCGGTGCACCGAGGAAGGCCTCGACCGCTCCGGCCCCCAGGTCCTCGCGGACCGCTCCCACGAGGTCGAGCACGCCCGCCTGCGAGACGGCCGCCGTCACCGGCACGCGCGCGTCGCGCCAGCGGTCGAGGCGCTGACGTCCCGCGGCCCACACCGCGAGGTGCCCGCCGGCCGAGTGCCCGAGGGTGACCACCCGGCTGAGGTCGAGGTCCTCGACGTCGGCCAGCGCGTCGATGCCGGCGCTCACGTCGTCGGGCGTCTGCGGCCAGCCACCGCCGGAACCCTTCCCGCTCCCGACCCGTCGGTACTCCAGGTTCCACGCCGTCCACCCCTGCGCCGCCAGCGACGCGGCGAGCGGACGTCCGAGGGACAGGTCGTACTCCGCCCGCCAGAAGCCGCCGTGGATCACGACGACGACGCCTCGTGACTCGCCGGTCGGCCGGGTCAGCTCCGCGAACTGCGCGGGGTCGGTGCCGTAGGTGATGCGCTCCACGGAGCCCATCGTCGCACCGCCGTCCCCACCGCTGGGGCCGCCTCCGGACGAGCAGGCCGCGAGCACGCCTCCGCCCAGCACCGTCGAGCCGACGACCGCGGAGCCGAGGGACAGGAACCGACGTCGACGCATCCGTCCATCCCACCGCACGCAGCTCGTCCCTGCAGGTCAACGGGCGGTCGGCGGCCGATAGGATCAGCACTCGGCGAGCGCGGGAGGCCCGGAGATGGACATCCACGACCTCGACGCGTTCCTGCTCGTCGGGTCGGCCGTCCTCATCGCCGCGATCCTCGCCGTGCGGCTCTCGGTCACCGCCGGCCTCCCCTCGCTCCTGGTGTACCTGGGCATCGGCCTGCTCATCGGCGAGGAAGGTCTCGGCGTGCAGTTCGACGACGCCGACCTGGCCCTGGCCATGGGCTTCGGCGCGCTCGTCCTGATCCTCGCCGAGGGCGGTCTCACCACCCGCTGGGAGCACGTGCGCCCGTCGATCGGCCTGGGCCTGCTGCTGGCCACGCTCGGCTCCGTGGTCAGCGTGCTGGTGGTCGCCCTGGCGGCCCACTACGTGCTCGACCTGCGCTGGGAGATCGCGGTGCTCCTCGCCGCCGTCCTCACCCCCACCGACGCGGCCGCGGTCTTCTCGGTGCTGCGAGCCGTGCCGCTCACCCCGCGCGTCAAGGGGGTGCTGGAGGCGGAGTCCGGCCTCAACGACGCTCCCATCGTCGTGCTCGTCACCGCGATCAGTGCAGGCCAGATCGCCGACGGGGGCATCGCGTCGTTCGCGGGACTGATCGTGTTCGAGATCGTCGTCGGCGGCATCGTCGGCCTGGTCGTCGGCTTCGGCGCGGGCCGGCTGCTGCGCAGCATGGCGCTGCCCGCCTCGGGCCTCTACCCGCTCATCGTGCTCGCGTTCACCGTCCTGGCGTACGGGCTCGCGGTGCTGGGCCACGCCAGCGGCTTCGCGGCGGTCTACCTGTGTGCCCTCGTGCTCGGCAACACCGAGCTGCCGCACCGCGTGGCGACCCGCTCCTTCGTGGAGGGCGTCGGCTGGCTCGCCCAGATCGGGCTGTTCGTCATGCTCGGCCTGCTCGCTAGCCCCTCGGAGTTCACCCTGTGGCACATCTGGACCGGTCTGGTCGTCGGCGCCGTGCTCACCTTCGTGGCCCGGCCGCTCTCGGTCGCCAGCTGTGCGGTCTGGTTCCGCGTGGGCTGGCGCGAGCAGCTGTTCGTGGGGTGGGCCGGCCTGCGTGGCGCGGTGCCGATCATCCTGGCCACCATCCCGCTCGCCGCCGACGTGCCCGGCTCGCGCGACCTGTTCGACATCGTGTTCGTGGCCGTCGTGGTCTACACGCTCGTCCAGGCCGCACCCCTGTCGCGGCTGGCCCGCTGGTGCGGGGTGCTCCACGACGAGGTGCGCGACGTCGAGGTGGAGGCGGCACCGCTCGAACGGATCTCGGCCGACCTGCTGCAGGTGCACGTCCCGAGGAAGTCGCGGCTCGCCGGCGTCGAGGTGGGCGAGCTGCGGCTGCCGCAGGGCGCGTCGGTCTCGCTCGTCGTCCGCGACGGTGAGCCGTTCGTGCCGCACCGCACCACCCGCCTGGTCCGGGGCGACGACCTGCTGGTCGTGGCCACGCGTGACGTGCGCGAGGCCACGGAGCAGCGGCTGCTCGCCGTCGGGCGCCACGGTCGGCTCGCGGGCTGGGACCGCGAGGAACCCTGACCGGCTCGGGCGGCGGGCACGACGCCTGGGTCAGACGGCTGGGTCAGACGGCTGGGTCAGACAGCTGGGACGGTGGGCAGGCAGACCGTGAAGCGGCGGTCGTTCTTCGTCGTGCGCACGTCCTTGCCGAGCTTCTTGAAGTCGTCGCCGACGATCACCGTCACGGAGTCGCCGTCGACCTCGATGTCGGGCTCGGCGTACTGGACCTTGGAGCCGAACTGCGCGGCCACCAGCCGGACCCGCGGGTCGTCGCGGTCGTTGGTGAGCACCACGGCGACGTCGGCGTCGACCTTGCTCGTGGAGTTGCCGATCTCGCCGGCCAGGAACCCGCGACGCTGGAGGTTGATGCTGACCCGGTTGGCCAGGCCTGCGCGGGAGCTGGCGTTGTAGACGTCGACGGTGATCAGGTTGCTCGTGACCTCGTCCTCGGCCGCGACCACGCGCGTCTCGCACGTGGGCCCGGCGTCGATCGTCTCGGCCGACGCGGTCAGCAGGCGGAAGCCCACGAAGAGCCCGGCGACGAGCACCACGACGCTGCCGAGCAGCACGAGCGGTCCGGCGGCACCGCTGCGGGCGTTCATCGGGACCCGCTCAGGGTGTAGACGCGGGCGTGGAGCATGGCGCGCTGCTGGAGCGCTGCGCGGACCGCACGGTGCAGGCCGTCCTCGAGGAACAGCTCGCCCTTCCAGGCCACGACGTGCGCGAACAGGTCGCCGAAGTAGGTGGAGTCCTCGTCGAGCAGGTTCTCGAGGTCGAGCTGCGTCTTGGTGGTGGTGAGGTCGGCGAGCCGGACCTGGCTGGGCGAGACGTCGGCCCACTCACGCTGCGACAGGCCGTGGTCGGGGTACGGCCGCCCGTCGTTCACCCTCCGGAAGATCACCTCGTCAGTGTAGACAGGTGTGCCGTCGCCGAGCGGTAGCCTGACCGGCATGAGCAGCCCGGACGAGGTCGGAGCCCCGAAGTCGGCGCAGCAGGCCGCCGAGGAGGCCGCGCAGGCCGCTGCCGCCGCCGAGACCGCAGCCGCGGAGGCCAGGCGCCGCGCCGACGAGCTCGCTCGCGCCGCCGCGGAGCAGGAGCAGCAGCGGGCCCAGACCGCGCCGGCCCAGACCGCGCCGGCCGTCGCCGGCGACCTGAGCGAGCACGCGGAGCTCGTGCGCAGCGGCTACGCCTTCGAGGGCTCGGTGCTGGAGATCGGCGCCCTCGTGGAGGCCGACGTCGCCGTGCCGGGAGCCCAGGTCCGGATCCCGCTCGGCATGCTCAACCGGCACGGCCTGGTCGCCGGAGCCACCGGCACCGGCAAGACCAAGACCCTCCAGGTGCTCGCCGAGCAGGTGGCCGCCCAGGGCGTGCCGGTGTTCGCCGCCGACATCAAGGGCGACCTCTCGGGCATCGCCGTCCCGGGCACGCCGAACGAGAAGCTGGCCGCACGGTGCGAGAGCATCGGTCAGACCTGGCAGCCGACCGCCTCGGCCACCGAGTTCTTCACCCTCGGCGGCCTCGGCACGGGGGTCCCGATCCGCGCGAGCATCGACTCGTTCGGGCCGCTGCTGCTGTCGAAGGTGCTGGGTCTGAACGCCACCCAGGAGTCGTCGCTGGCGCTCGTCTTCCACTACGCCAGGAACAAGGGGCACGCCCTGGTCGATCTCGGCGACCTCCGGTCGGTGCTCACCTGGCTCACCGGCGACGGCAAGCCGGAGCTCAAGGAGCTGGGAGGGCTCTCGGCCTCCACCGCCGGGGTGATCCTCCGCGAGCTCATCGCCTTCTCCGACCAGGGCGCCGACGTGTTCTTCGGTCGACCCGAGATCGACGTGTCCGACTTCCTGCGCACCGCGCCCGACGGCAGGGGGATCGTCTCGCTGCTCGAGGTCCCGTCGGTCCAGGACAAGCCGGCCCTGTTCTCGACCTTCCTGCTGTACCTGCTGAGCACGCTGTTCGAGACCCTGCCCGAGGTCGGCGACGCCGACAAGCCGCGTCTGGTGTTCTTCTTCGACGAGGCCCACCTGCTGTTCAAGGACGCCTCGAAGGACTTCCTCGACCAGGTCACGCAGACCGTGCGGCTGATCCGGTCCAAGGGCGTCGGCGTGGTGTTCGTGACCCAGACCCCGAAGGACGTCCCGTCCGACGTGCTCGCCCAGCTCGGATCGCGCATCCAGCACCAGCTGCGGGCGCACACCCCCGACGACGCCAAGGCCCTGCGCTCCACCGTGTCGACCTACCCGACGTCGACGTACGACCTGGAGGAGGTGCTCACCCAGCTCGCCATCGGCGAGGCCATCGTCACGGTCATGAACGAGAAGGGGGCACCCACGCCGGTCGCGTGGACCCGGGTGCGGGCACCGCAGGGCTCGATGGATCCGGCGCCGGCCGCTCACGTCGCCGCCGCGGTGCAGGCCTCCTCGCTCATGGCCCGCTACGGCACGCCCGTCGACCCACCGTCCGCGTCGGAGTCCATCGACGCCGCCCGCGCCGCCGCAGGAGCCCAGGCCGATGCCGACGCCCGGGCCGAGCAGGCGTCGAAGGAGGCCGAGCGGGTCGCGCGCGAGGCCGACCGGATCGCACGGGAGTCGGGAGGTCGTGCACCGCGGTCCCGGCGCACGACCCGCTCGAGGCGGTCCGAGCCCGGTCAGTCCGCCCTCGACGAGGCGTCCCGCGTGATCGCCCGCGAGATCGGCAAGCGGATCTTCGGTCGTCGGCGCTGACCTCCCTGCGCCGTTGCTGCGGCCTCGACCCCGACGGACCCTGAGGCGTCCCGGGGTCGGTGTCGGTGGTGGATCGGGGGTCGTCCCCGAGGTGCGATCGTGGACGGTCGCGCCATGCTGGAGCGGTGAACAGGACGCGACTCGCCCGTGGATCGCGGGTGACGCCACGCTTCGTGGTGCTCGAGGTGTCCCTGCTGGCCGTGCTCTACGTCGGCTACAGCGCGTCGCGGCTGCTGGCGTCGGACGACCGGGCCGAGGCGCTCGACCGGGCGCGCGCCCTGCTGGGGCTCGAGCAGACGTGGCACCTCGACCTCGAGCGGGAGCTCAACACCTGGCTCGCGCAGCACGACCTCCTCGCCGTCGCCTCGAGCTACTGGTACGCCACGGCGCACTACGTGGTCACCGCGGCCGTGCTCGTGTGGTTGTTCGTGCGTCGCCCGGGGCTCTATCCGCGCGCCCGGACGGCCCTGGTCGTGGCCTCGCTGGCCGGCCTGGCGTGCTACCTCACCATGCCGATGGCGCCGCCGCGGTTCGTCGAGGGCTACTCCGACGTGCTCGCGCTGCACTCCCAGGCCGGGTGGTGGGGCGGCGACGCATCGGCGCCCAAGGGACTGGGCGACATCACCAACCAGCTCGCCGCGTTCCCGTCGCTGCACGCGGGCTGGGCGCTGTGGGTGGCGATCGTGGTCGCGAACGCCGGGGTGCACCGCGCCTGGCGGGCCGTCGGCGTGGTCTACGCCCTCGTCACGGCGTTCGTGGTGGTCGCCACCGGCAACCACTGGGTGCTCGACGTCGTGGCGGGCTGGGCGGTCGTCGCCGTGGCCTGGGTCGTCGTGGAGATCGTGGTGCTTCGGCGCGGGGCGGTCGGCGAACGCGTGGAGTCAGCGACTTCCTAGGCTGGGGTGCATGAGCGTCCCCGTCACCGTGTCCGTCACGCGCCACGTCGACCCGGCGCACGAGGACCAGATGCTCGCCTGGCTGCGCGCCGGCTCGGAGCTCGCCGAGCGCTTCGACGGGTTCCTGGGCTCGGGCTGGGTGCGGCCGGCGCCCACGTCGAGCGAGTGGCACATGCTGTTCCGCTTCGCCAGCGCCGACGACCTGGAGGTGTGGATGTCGTCGAGTCAGCGTCGCTGGTGGCTCGACAGCGCCCAGGGCATCGTCGACGAGTCGCGCCTGGAGAAGCGCACCGGCATCGAGGGCTGGTTCGACGAGCCGTCGGGGGTCGACGTCGAGGACCTGCGCCCGCCCGTCTCCGCACCGCCGCGCTGGAAGCAGATGGTCTCCATCTTCCTGGTCTTCTTCCCGCTGAGCCTGGCGGCCAACGCGCTGGGCGCGCACTTCGTGCCGGACCTGTGGCTGCCGTGGCGCGTGCTGCTCACCGTGTGCGTCATGACGCCGCTCATGACCTACGTGCTGCTGCCGTGGATCACCCGGCTGCTGGCGCCCTGGCTGCACCGGACCTGAGGCGCTACGCCTTCTTCTTGGTGCGTCGGGCGGGCTTGGGTCCGGGACGGTGCACGAGCACCGGGCAGGTGGCCTGGTTGAGCACCTTGTGCGACACCGAGCCCATGAGCACGGCCTGGGTGCGGGTGCTCTGGCTGGCCAGCACGATCAGGCCGGAGTCGAAGCGCTTGGCGGCCTTGATGATCTCGTTGGCCGGGGAGCCGCTGTAGACGTGGGTGGTGACCGTCGGGCCCCAGCCGTCGAGCGCCTCGGCGACCTTGAGAGTGGCCTGCTCGGCCTCGCGGCGGAACGACATCTCCACGCCGCCGCCGTCCTTGCTGCCCTCGGTGGCGAACGGGACGGCCGCGAGCGGGCTCACGACCGCGACCACGCTGACCTTCGTGACGGCCTCGTGGTCGACGAGGTTGCGCAGGTACTTGGCGGACTCGAGGGACTGCTTCGAGCCGTCGGTGGCGACGAGCACGTGCATGGCTACTCCTGAGTGGGTCGGTGCGGGGAGACTATCCGGCGAGGTCGCTGGGGTCGAGGGGCTCGGGATCGACAGAACGTGGATCGGCCTTCATGGCGAAGGCGTTGACGAAGTACATGGCCACGCCGATCGCGAGGATGGCGGCGCACCACACGATCGACCCGGGGTCGTCGATCATCGTGTGGATCAGGATGCCGAGGTTGGCGACGACGCCGGCGTACAGGATCAGGGTCGGCGCGGAGTAGTGGTCGTGGTCGACGGCGGTGCCGCGGAGCTTGAGCGCCGCCAGGCACACCATGCCGTAGACGACGATGAGGAACAGCACCGTCACCGTGGCCAGGCGGTCGACGTCGGCGATGGCCAGCAGCAGGCAGACCAGCGCGGCGGTGAAGATGATCGAGACCCACGGGGTGCGCCGCGTGGCGTGCGTGCGGGCGAAGACGCGCGGCACGATGCCCTGGCGGGCCATGCCGTACATGATGCGGGACTGCGCGACCAGCGAGACGAGCGTCGTGTTGGTGACCGCCACCAGGGCGATGGCCGAGAACACCATCTCGGGCACGGGGATCGGCCCGGCCTGCACGACGGTGAGAAGGCTGCCGTCCTCGCCTCCGTTGGCGGCCAGCTCGTCGATCGGCGCCACCATCGAGGCGATGAACGCGATGACCATGTAGAGGACGCCGGCGAGCGTCATGCCGCCGAGGAGCGCCTTGGGGAACGTCCGGCTCGGGTCCTGAGTCTCCTCGGCGATGTTGGCGGCGTTCTCGAAGCCGGTCATCGCGAAGAAGGCCAGGGCCACGCCGCTGAGCACGACGATCGCGGGGTTGCCGTCGTTGAGCTGGAACGGCTGCTCGAGGTTCGCGTCGCCCTCGGCCACCACGACGGCACCGACGGCCAGGATGATGAGCAGGCCGGCGGTCTCGATGATCGTCATGATCATGTTGGTCCACACGGACTCGGTGATGCCGCGGAAGTTCAGCAGCGACAGCGCGACGATGAACAGGATGGCCACGAGCGTGACCGGCACGCCCTCGACGAACGACGTGAAGTAGGTCCCGCCGAACACCCGCGCGAGGGTGCCCGCCGCGGCGATCGTGGCCGCGAGCAGCGAGAACGTGACCATGAAGGTGAGGAACCGGTTGCCGAACGCCTTGTGCGTGTAGAGAGCGGCGCCGGCGGCCTGCGGGTACTTGGTGATCAGCTCCGCGTAGGCGAACCCCGTCAGCAGGGCGACGGTGACGCCGACGACGAACGAGAGCCAGAACGCACCACCGACGGTGAACGCCATGACGCCGATGAGCGCGTAGATCCCGGAGCCGAGCACGTCGCCCAGCACGTAGAAGAACAGCAGGCGGCCGGAGATGGAGCGCTTGAGCTCCTCCTGCTGGCCCCCCGGCGTGGTGTCGGTCCGCTCGGACATGACGCCCCTCCCGCATCGCGTGTTCCGATGATCGTGGCCCCACCCGTGCGGGTCCGCAACCCCAGCCGCGGCCGAATCAGCAGCAGCGCGCCATGGGGGCGTGCTCCACCTGGTCGGCACGGTGCCGCTCGAACGCCCGCCGGGTGGTGGGCTCGACCCCGTCGCGCTCGCACGCGTCGAGGTAGTCGTCCCACGCCGCCTCGCCGGTGAACTCGCGGACGAGGCGGCGCAGGCCCGCGAGCCGCTCGCCCAGGCGGCTCATCGTCGGCCTCCCACGCGGGAGGGGTCGCGCTCCTTCTCCCAGGCGGCCACGGCCTCCTTCTCCTCGCGGGTGGCGATGAAGTCGGCCGGTGCGACGATCTGCGACGGGGTGTGCGGCACCTCCGTCGTGGGCAGCGACCCGGCCTTGATCGCCCGCACCCAGATGACCACCGCGTTGGCCACGATCACGATCACCAGCAGGGCGAAGGTGGCCTGGATGACGCCGTTGGTCGTGGAGTTGCGGATGATCTGGTCCATCTGGCTCGCGTCGGCGGCCGGGGCCAGCACCTCGCCGGAGTCGCGTGCGGTGCGGTAGCGGTCGGCCTGGGCGAAGTAGCCGATGGCGGGGTTGTCGCTGAACACCTTCTGCCAGCTGGCCGTCATCGTCACGATCAGGTCCCACGCGAGCGGGATGCCCGGGACCCAGGCGTACTTCACCTTGCCGTGCTTGATGAACAGCGTGACGCACAGCGTGAGCGCGATCGCGGCGAGCAGCTGGTTGGCGATGCCGAACAGCGGGAACAGCTGGTTGATGCCGCCGAGGGGGTCGCTGATGCCGATCCAGAGGAAGTAGCCCCAGGCGCCCACCGTGACCGCGCTGGCCGCCCAGGCGGCGGGACGCCAGGAGACGTCGCCGAAGCGGGTCCACACGTTGCCGATCGTGTCCTGCAGCATGAACCGACCCACGCGGGTGCCGGCGTCGACCGCGGTGAGGATGAACAGCGCCTCGAACATGATCGCGAAGTGGTACCAGAACGCCCGGAGCCCGCCGCCGAACGCGTCGGAGAAGATCTGCGAGAGACCGAAGGCGAGGGTCGGGGCGCCGCCGGTGCGCGAGATGATGGTCGACTCCTCGATCGAGGCCGCGGCCGCGGTGAGGTCGCCCGGGGAGAGCGTGAAGCCGAGCTGGCTGACGAACGCCGCGGCCCCCTCGGGCGTGCCGCCGGTCGCGCCGGCCGGAGCGTTCATGGCGTAGTAGAAGCCCTGGTCGATGACGACCGCGGCGATGAGCGCGCTGATGGCGACGAACGACTCCATCAGCATGCCGCCGTAGCCGATCATCCGGACGTGGCTCTCCTTCTGGATCATCTTCGGCGTCGTGCCGGAGGCGATCAGTGCGTGGAAGCCCGACAGCGCGCCGCAGGCGATCGTGATGAACACGAACGGGAACACCTTGCCCGCGAACACCGGGCCGTCGCCGTCGGTGGCGAAGCTCGTGATCGCGTCTGCCTGCAGGGTGGGTGCGGCGATGACGAGGCCGACGGCCAGCAGGACGATGACGCCGATCTTCATGAACGTCGACAGGTAGTCGCGGGGCGTCAGGAGCATCCACACCGGCAGGATCGAGGCGACGAAGCCGTACACGACCAGCGCGACGACGAGGCTCTCCTTGCTCAGGGTCAGCGTGTCCGCCAGGCCGGTCTGGTCGATCCAGCCGCCGCCGATGATCGCGAGCAGGAGCAGGACGACACCGATGACCGTGACCTCGAGGACGCGCCCGGGCCGGATGTAGCGCAGGTAGAAGCCCATGAACAGGGCGATCGGGATGGTCAGGCCGATGGAGAACACGCCCCACGGCGACTCGGCGAGCGCGTTGACGACCACCAGGGCGAGGACCGCGAGGATGATGATCATGATCGCGAAGACGGCGATGAGCGCGGCCGTTCCGCCGATCACGCCGATCTCCTCGCGCACCATCTGGCCGAGGCTCTTGCCGTCGCGCCGCATCGAGAGGAACAGGACGACCATGTCCTGGACGGCGCCGGCCAGGATCACGCCGACGATGATCCAGATCGTGCCGGGCAGGTAGCCCATCTGCGCGGCGAGCACGGGCCCGACGAGCGGCCCGGCGCCGGCGATGGCCGCGAAGTGGTGGCCGAACAGCACGCGTCGGTCGGTGACCTCGTAGTCGACGCCGTTGTCGAGGCGCTCCGCCGGCGTGGCGCGGGTGTCGTCGACCTCGAGCACCTTCCTCGCGATGAAGCGGGAGTAGAAGCGGTAGGCGATGGCGTACGACGACAGTGCGGCGAACAGGATCCACAGGGCCGACACGTCCTCGCCGCGCGAGAGCGCGAGGACGGCCCAGCAGACCGCTCCCACGAGGGCGACGGCCGACCAGACGACGATCGTGCGGACCCGGCTGCCGCCGGTGTCGGCGGGGCTCGGTGCGGACGGAGCTCGGGTGCTCATGGGTTCCCCCTCAGGACGCGTGACGGCGCGCAGGACCACCGCGCCGACCCATCCGACCACGGGTGACGCCGCTCACGCCAGTTGCGTACGTTGCGTCGCGCCGAGCGGCACCGTCCCCGCGGCGAGCGGCCCCCATCGGTGGATCCGCAACAGCTGGCGTCGGGGGCGCAGGGTCAGGCGCTGCGGCGTCGACGCGCGACGAAGGTGGCACCGCCGGCGAGGAGCAGGCCGGCGCCGAGGGCGAGGAGTGCCGGCTGCACGGGCGCGCCGGTGTCCGGCAGGGCCGAGCCGGACCCACCCGGGCCGGACCCGTCCGAGCCCGCGGCGACGACGTCGAAGGGCTGCCAGGCCGTCACGATGCCGGTGGACGGGTCGATCGCTCCGACGTGATGCCGACCCGAGAAGCCGGTGGGCACGTCGACGCTGACGGCGCCGGACGGCAGCGGGCCGGTGAAGACGACCTCGATCGTCGAGGCGCGGACGATCACGCGGAGCTGGTCCTGCTGGGCTTGCTGCATCTCCGTGATGAAGCCGATGATCTGCCGCATCATCTCCTCCAGCGCCTGCTGCTGCTCCTTGGTCGCGTCCCCCAGCTGCTGCTCGTAGGCGGCCTTGGCCTCCTCGAGCTGCGCGTCACGTTCATCCTCCACGGGCCGGGGATCGAAGCCGATCGAGCCGCCGGGGCGCGAGCCGATCGGCGCCCGGGTGGGCATCTTCGCGCCGACGACCTGCTCGGTGAGCTCGAGCTGCGCGTCGATGGACTTCTTGAGCTCGTCTGCCAGCCGGGGGCCGGGACTCGCCGCCAGTCTCGCGAGCTGCTCCTGCACGTCCTGCGCCGCCTGCTCGGCGTCCTGGGTGGCCTGCCCCACCTGCTCGAGGCGGCGCACCTGCGACTCGCTGAGGCCCGGCCCCGCGGGATCGGTGCCGCCGGATCCCCCGGGGTCGAGGGTGCGGGTGATGCTGCCTGCCGTGCCGGTGAGGGTGAGGGCACGGCTGCCCGCCAGGGCGCTGAACTCGACCCGACCCGAGCTGTCGGACTGCGCGCCGCGCCGGGTGCTGCCGTCGACCAGCGTCACGTCGGTGCCCGGCTCGAACCCGGTGCCCACCACGGCGCCACCACCCTCGCGCACGGTCAGGCCGAGCACGGTGGTGCGCACCTCGGTCGATCCCACGGCGCCGTTCTCGAGCTCGAGGATCGCGCGGTTCACGCCGGGCTGGGCGAGGAACTCGTCGCCGTCGTTGCGGACCGTGACGTCGACCCGTCCATCGCCACCGGCCGTCCCTCGGGCGACGTTGTCACCCAGGTAGCCGCTCGCGCCGATCGCGGCCGGCAGGCCCTGGGCCGAGAGGCGGACCCCGTCGGCGGCGAGCTTGTCGGCGGTGACCCAGGCCGGGGAGGCCGTCACGACGAAGGGGTCGGGCAGCACCTCGATGGTCTGCGCCGCCAGCTGCGCGTCGCCGTCGTGGAGGGTCAGGCGGTGGGTTCCGACGCTGATGGTCGGGAAGGTGACGTACTCGTCGAACCCGCCTCCCGTGACGCCGAACGTCTCGACCGCGGTGCCGTCGAGCCTCAGCTCCACGGACTCCGCCCGGACGTCGGAGGCCGACACCGGGACGCCGAGGTACCGGTAGCGGGTGAGGCCGTCCGGCGTGCGCGCGTCCAGGCTCGCCTGTGCGGGCAGGGGTGCCGTCGTGGTGGGGGACGAGCTCGCCGACGCGACGGCCGCCCTCGGGGCGGACCCGTCGTCGGGAGCGGTGGCGGCCGAGGTCACGGCCGGGACGGCGACCATCACGAGACCGGTCAGGACGACGAGGACGAGGGCACGCAGGAACGACACGGAGTCTCCAGGGACGAGGCAGACGCCGGCCGGGTGCTCGACCGGTCGCTCGAAGCCTAGGGAACCGAGGCTCCCGGCGTCCGCCGAACGCACGAAGAACTTCCAGGTTCGGCGGGACCGCGCGGGAGTAGGGTCGCGGCATGAAGGCTCTGGTCACAGGTGGGGTGCGGTCGGGCAAGTCGTTCCACGCGGAGTCGCTGGTGGTCGCGCACGAACGGGTCGTCTACGTGGCGCCCGGCCCGGCGGCCGACCCCGACGAGGACCCCGAGTGGGCGCAGCGGGTGGCTCGGCACCAGGAGCGACGGCCCTCGCACTGGACGACCGTCGAGACCACCGAGCTCGTCGGCGCGATCGAGGGCGGTGACGCCGACGCCGACACGGCGGTGCTCATCGACTGCCTCGGCACCTGGCTCACGAGCCAGATCGACGAGCTCGACGGCTGGGACGCCATCCGCGAGGAGTGGGAGCAGGTGCTGCTCGACCGCGTCGACGCCGCGGTCGAGGCCCTCGCCCGGACGCAGCGCACGGTGGTGCTCGTGACGAACGAGGTGGGGCTCGGCGTGGTGCCCGAGCACCGGTCCGGCCGGATCTTCCGCGACCTGCTCGGTGTCGTGAACCAGCGCTTCGCCGCCGAGTGCGACGAGGTGCTGCTCGTCGTGGCCGGCCGGGTCATCACCCTCTGACGCCGTCCGGCTCGCGGGGCGGGTGACCCCGGCCGCGGGCTAGCGTCGGGGAGTGCATCCTGACGTCGAGGTCCTGCGCGCGACGATCCGCGTGCCCACCGTCGCCGAGCGTGACCCTGACCTGACCGACCCGGCGCCCTTCGACCAGCTGCACGCGCTCCTCGCCGAGCACTTCCCGCTGCTGCACGAGCGGCTCGAGCGGGTCGACCTGGGCGAGGCCGCACCGCGCGCGCTGCTGTGGCGGTGGGCCGGGACGTCCTCGGACCGTCCGGTCGTGCTCATGGCCCACCAGGACGTGGTGCCGGTGACGCCCGACGACCCGTGGACGCACCCCGCCTTCGCCGCCGACGTCGTCGAGACCCCCGAGGGACCGGCGATCTGGGGCCGAGGCACCCTCGACGACAAGGGGCAGCTGGTGGCGATCTGCACCGCCGTCGAGCGTCTGCTCGCCGACGGTCTCACGCCGGCGCAGGACGTGTGGCTGTCCTTCGGTGCCGACGAGGAGGTGTCCGGACCGTCGGCACCCGCGGCGGTCGACGAGCTGCGGCGACGCGGCGTCGAGCCGTGGTTCGTCCTCGACGAGGGCGGTGCCGTGGCGGGCCAGGCCTTTCCCGGCGTGGGTGCCCCGGTCGCCGTCGTCGGCGCCACGGAGAAGGGCACCACCACGCTCTCGCTCACCGTCACCGGGCGCGGGGGTCACTCGTCCACGCCCGCGCCCAAGGGCCCGACCGCCCGCCTCGGACGCGCGCTGTGGCGCCTCGACCAGAAGCAGTTCCCGATCAACGTCCCGGGCCCCACGGTCGACCTGCTGCGTCGGCTGGCCGGCCACCTGCCGCTGCCGCTGCGTGCTCTCCTGACCGGCGCCACCCGGACCCCGCCCGGCGTGCTCGGTCGTGCGCTCGTCGCGGCCGGGCCCGAGACCGCCGCCATGGTGCGGACGACCATGGTGGCCACCACGCTGTCCGGTGCGCCCGCCCACAACGTCATCGCCGCCCGGGCGCGGGCCGAGGTGAACCTGCGGATCATGCCGGGGGAGAGCGTGGCGTCGGCGCTCGACCACGTGCGCGACGCCGTCGGCGACCGGCAGGTGGCGGTCGACGTGGTCGAGGCCAACGAGCCGAGTCCCCTCTCGCCCACGACCGAGCCCGAGGCCCTGGGTGCGTTCGCGCTGCTGGAGCGCACGATCGCCGACGTCTTCCCCGACGCGATCGTGACGCCCTACGTGATGATGGCCGGCACCGACAGCCGCTTCTTCTGCGACATCTGCCCCCGCGTCTACCGGTTCGCCCCGCTGCGGATGAGCAAGGAGCAGCGCGCCTCCATCCACTCCTTCGACGAGCACGTGCACGTGGCCGCCTGGCTCGAGGGCGTCGACTGGTACGTCGCGCTGCTGAGGTCGCTGTGAGCACCCCGGCGGGGGTGCCGGGCCGTGGGCGGCAGAGCACTCCGGCGGGGGCGCCGGGCCGCGGGCGGCAGGTCAACACCGGCCTGTGGGCGGTGGTCGGCTTCCTCGTGGCCGTCGAGGTCGTGAGCGGCATCCTGCAGGGCTTCTACACGCCGATCTTCTCCGACATCGCGCGTCACCTGGGCATCCGCGACGCCGACGTGAACTGGTTCGAGGCCGCGCAGCTGGTGCTGTCGGCGCTCGCGGTGCCGCTGCTGTCGCGGCTGGGCGACCTGTGGGGCCACCGCAACGTCCTGCTCGTGTCGACGGCGGTCACGGCGGTCGGCTCCTGGGCCCTGGCCTTCGCGCCCGGCTTCTCCACGTTCCTCGTCGGCTGGGCGCTGCAGGGTGCGTACGTGGTGTGGCTGCCCGTGGAGGTGGCGATCATCCACCGCCGCACGGCCGGCTCGCCCGACCAGCACCGCCTCACCCGTCGGTCGGCCGCCTTCCTGGTGGCGGCGCTCGAGACCGGCGTGATCGTCGGTGCGCTCACGTCGGGCGCCCTGGTGGAGTCGACGTCGATGACGGTGCTGCTGTCGCTGCCCGCCGTGGCCGTGACGCTGTGCCTCGCGATCGTGTGGTTCGGCATCGAGCGTGACCGCGGACAGGCGTCGGGCGGGTACGACTACGGCGGGCTCGCGTGGCTCACGGTGACCCTCGGGCTGCTCATGGGCGGGCTCATCGCCATCCGGCTGATGGGCGTCGGCTCCCCGGTCCCGTGGTCGCTCGTCCTGCTCTCGTTCGCGGCGCTCTCCGTGCTCGTCCGGTACGAGCGAGGGCTGGCCGCCCGACCCGAGGACGGGGTCGCTCCGCTCATCGACGTTCACACGTTCGTCCGCGCGGCCCAGTGGCCGGTGCAGCTGACCGCGTTCCTGTTCGGCATGTCGGTGCTGGGCGCGCAGATCCCGCTGTCCACCTTCGCGCGGACCGATCCCGACGTCGCGGGCTTCGGCCTCGGTGCGTCCGCGGCCTTCGTGTCCACGCTCATCGGCGTCTACGTCGTGACGATGGTGGTGGGTGCCCTGCTCCTGCCGGTGCTCTCGCGCACGCTCGGCCCGCGCGGGGCGATGGTGGCGGGCTGCACCGTCGTCGGTGTCGGCTACGGACTGTTCCTGCCGCTGCACGACACGACCACCCAGACGCTCACCAACATGGGCGTCGCCGGCGTCGGGTCCGGGCTGCTCGTGGCGGCGCTCCCGGCCGCGGCCGCTGCAGCCGCGCCGCCGGAGGCCACCGGCTTCGCGACCGGCATGACCAACGCGACCAAGACGGTGGGTGGCGCGATCGCGTCAGCCGTGTTCGCCATCGCCCTGGCGTCGACCGGGTCGATCGACGACCCGACGCTCGGCACCGCGCCCCTCTCGGGCTACCTGACCGTGTGGGCCGTGTGCTCGGTGAGCGCCTTCGCGGCCGCCGTCGTGCTGACCCTGACGCGCAGGACGTCCGAGACGCGGTGACTAGGGGGCCTGGGCGCCGATGGGGTTGGGGTAGGTGATGGCACCGGCGGCGACCACGGCGCGGGCGGCGGCGACCAGGTCGGACTCCACCGACACCGCGTGCGCCGTGGCCTCGGTGTCGAGGGCGGCGTCGACGGCACGGTCCGTGGCGTCCTCGAGTCGCTCGCGGGCGGCCCGGCCGGTGTCGGTGGGTGCGCCGTCGGCGTCGACCCAGCCGCGACGGCGCAGGTCCTCCAGCGCCTCGGCCCACTCGTCCTCGGTCCAGCCTCGGACCGAGCGCTGACGCTCCGGAGCCCGGCCGAGCGCCACCTGCAGGGCGTTCGAGGCGGCCCCGCCGAGACCGGCGGTGACGAGCACCGACACGTGGGCGTCGCCGCGCAGCTCGCGCAGCACGCTCGCGTGGCGCCACAGGGCACCGACCGCGTCGTCGGGCACGGCCAGCGACGACTCGGCCGCGGCCAGCGGCTTCCCCGCGAGGTCGGCGCGACCGACCACCTGCGCGAGGCGCGCGGCCAGACGCTCGACGTCGTGCTCGGCGAGGGCGGGACCGAGCACGTCACGGGCGATCGCGAGCCGCTCCGCCAGCACCGCCTGCGGGTCGGCCATCCGCCACGCGTCGGGGACGGCCCGCTCGACGAGTCGCGGGGCGAAGCCGTGGAAGGTGGCCACGACCACTGCCGCGGCGGGAGTGCCGAGGGCGCCGGCGCGCGAGGCGGCGTAGCCCATCCAGTAGCCCTTCAGCCCCAGGGACTCGTAGCGGGACTGGGCATCGGGGGCGAAGTAGACCACGGAGTGCAGGGCCTCGATCGAGCGCCAGAAACCGGTGAGCGGGTGCACGGGCGTCTCCGAGGGGTGAGGTGTGACGTGGCTCCCAGCAGGTTGCCGGGGCGGTCCGGGTTTGCTTAGGTAAGGCTTGCCTACACAATCTTCGGGGGAAGGAGCATGGTGGACGACCACCTGTTCAGCCCGGCCAACGCCGAGCACTATGCCACGACCATGCGCGCCGGGCTCGACGTGCTCACCGAGCACCTCAGCAGCGTCCGGACGCCCTTCAGCGGACGCTCGGTCACCGACGTCGCACGCGCCGTCGACGCCGTCGACCTGGACCGGCCCGTCGACGTCGACGCCGCGCTCGCCGAGCTCCGCGACGTGTACCTCGACGACGCAGTCTGGTTCCACGACCCCGGATACGCCGCCCACCTGAACTGCCCCGTGGTCGTCCCGGCGCTGCTGGCCGAGCTCTTCGTCTCGGCCGTGAACTCCTCGCTCGACACCTGGGACCAGAGCGCGGGCGGCACGCTCATCGAGCGCCGGCTGGTGGACTGGACCGCCGGACGCATCGGGTTCGCCGTCCCCGCCGAGGGCGGGACCGCCGATGGCGTGTTCACGTCGGGCGGCACGCAGTCGAACCTGCAGGCGCTGCTCATGGCACGCGGCGAGACCTTCCTGCGCGGCCACGTCGACCCGGGGCTCGCCTATGCCGACTCGCTCGCTCGCTTCCGGGTGTTCTGCTCGGCCGACGCGCACTTCAGCGTGCAGAAGTCGGCCACGATCCTCGGCCTCGACGCCGACGCGGTGGTGCCCGTCGACGTCGACGCCCGGCATCGGATGGACCCCGTCGCCCTGGAGCGGGCGCTGCACGACTGCCTCGCCCGCGGCCTCGTCCCCATGGCCGTGGTCGCCACGGCCGGCACGACCGACCTGGGTGCGATCGACCCGCTCGGTGCCGTCGCAGACCTGTGCACCGAGCACGGCGTGTGGATGCACGTCGACGCCGCGTACGGGGGTGGGCTGCTCGCGTCGCCTCGACGTCGGCACCGGCTCGACGGCATCGAGCGGGCCGACTCGGTCACCGTCGACTTCCACAAGACGTTCTTCCAGCCCGTGAGCGCGAGCGCCGTCCTGGTGCGCGACACGGGGGTCCTGCGGCACGTGACCTACCACGCCGAGTACCTCAACCCGCGGACGGCCGACCTGCCGAACCAGGTCGACAAGAGCCTGCAGACCACCCGCCGGTTCGACGCGCTCAAGCTCTGGCTCACGCTGCGCGTCATGGGTGCCGACGCGATCGGGCAGGGCTTCGACACCGCGATCGACCTCGCCCACGCGACGGCGGACTGGGTCCGCGAGCAGGACGACCTGCAGCTGCGGGCCGAGCCCGAGCTGAGCACCGTCGTGTTCCGCTACCGGCCCGACGGCCTCGCCGACGACCTCGCCGACGACCTCAACCCCCGGATCCGGCGCACCCTCTGGGGCGACGGTCGCGCGGTCGTCGCCGGCACGAAGGTCGACGGGCGGGCGTGGCTCAAGCTCACCCTGCTCAACCCGGCCGCCACGCTCGAGGACGTCGTGGCCGTGCTCGAGCGGGTGCGCTCGACCGGTGAGGACCTGCTCGAGCGCGACCGCGAGGAGGTCGACGCATGACTGTGCCTGATCGCCGCCCACGGCCCGGCACCCCCGCCGGGCGGGGCCGGCAGGAGGTCCTCGACTTCGTGGCCGTCGGCGCCGGACCGTTCAACCTCGGACTGGCCGCCCTCGCCGAGCCCACCGGCCTGCGGGGCGTGGTGCTGGAGTCCCGCGACGACGTGTCGTGGCACGCGGGCATGATGCTGCCCGAGGCCACGCTGCAGGTGCCGTTCATGGCCGACCTCGTGACCATGGCCGACCCGACGTCGCCCTACTCGTTCCTGGCCTACCTCAAGCAGGTCGGGCGGCTGTACCCGTTCTACATCCGCGAGAGCTTCTACCCGCTCCGCCGCGAGTACGACCGCTACCTGCGCTGGGCCGCCGAGCGGCTGCCCGTGCGCGTGGGTCACCACGTCCAGTCGGTCCGCCGCGACGGCGAGCTGTTCACGGTGACCGCCTTGACGGCCGACGGCCCCACCACGCTGACGGCCCGCCACGTGGTGCTCGGCGTGGGCACGCGTCCGCACGTGCCCGACGCGGCGCGCGCGCTGCTCGAGGGTGGGCACGGTGGGACCGTCGTCCACACCGCCGACTACCTGCCGCGCAAGGAGGCGCTCCAGGCCACCGACTCCATCACGGTCGTCGGCAGCGGGCAGAGCGCCGCCGAGGTGTACCGCGACCTGCTGGAGGACGCCGGGCGGTGCGGCTACCACCTCACGTGGGTGACCAGGTCGCCGCGCTTCTTCCCGATGGAGTACACGAAGCTGACGCTGGAGATGACGTCGCCGGAGTACACGGCGTACTTCCAGGCGCTGCCGACGCAGGTCCGCGACCGGCTGGTCGGCGAGCACAAGCCGCTCTACAAGGGCATCAGCGGCGATCTCGTCGACGACATCTACGACACGCTCTACCGGTTGAGCGTCGACGGCCCGGTCACGACCGACCTGCTGGCCGGCACCACGCTCACGTCGGCGTCGTGGGACACGCAGGCGGGTCGGGTCGGCCTGGAGCTGCGCCACGACGAGACCGACGTGCCGTTCCGCACCACCACGGCGTCGCTCGTGCTGGCCACCGGGTATCGGGCCGGCCTGCCCGACCTGGTGGAACCGCTGCACGACCACGTCAGGTGGGACGAGCGCGGCCGGTACGCCGTCGCGTCGGACTACACGATCGACGCCGACCACCGGGTCTTCGTGCAGAACGCCGAGGAGCACACGCACGGCTTCGTCGCCCCCGACCTGGGCATGGGGGCCTTCCGGTCGTCGGTGATCGTCAACGCGATGGCGGGCCGGGAGGTGTACCCGGTGGAGGAGCGCATCGCCTTCCAGACGTTCGGGGCACCCGCCGACGACCGCGCCCTGTCGGGGGTGGACCGATGAGGCCCGGGTCGATGAGGCCCGGATCAATGAGGCCCGGATCGATGAGGATCGTGCTGGAGCCGCTCGACGTCGACCGCCACGCCCCGCTGCTGCACGCGTGGGTGACCCACCCGCGGTCGGTGTTCTGGATGATGCAGGGCGCGAGCGTCGACGACGTGCGACGCGAGTACGCCGACATCGTCGCGAGCCCCCACCACGACGCCTGGCTGGGCCGGACCGGCCCCGGCGGGGGTGCCGGGGCGTGGCCGGCAGAAGGTACCCCCTCGTTCCTGGCCGAGACCTACGACCCGGCGCACTCTCCCCTGGCGTCGATCCACAGGACGCAGCCGGGCGACCTCGGCATGCACGTGCTGGTGGCGCCGACGGACACGCCGGTGCACGGCTTCACATCCGCCGTCTTCGCGGCCGTCGTGCGGCACTGCTTCACGCTCCCGGGCCACGACGGCGTCACGACCCGCCGGGTGGTGGTGGAGCCCGACGCCCGCAACACCGCCATCCACGACCTCAACGCCCGAGCCGGCTTCGTGGCCGAGCGCGAGATCGACCTGCCCGACAAGCGGGCGCTGCTGAGCACCTGCACGGCGGAGGGCTTCGCCGCCAGCGAGCTCGGCGCGACCGACGACCCGACGGGAGACGTCGCATGACCCCCACCGCCCTGCTGGGGACGCCACACATCCTCGACCCCCAGGCCCTGGACACCGCCGACCACCTGGAGCCGGTGACGCTCGAGCGCGCCCAGCGTCGGCTCGTCGCGAAGGCCCTGGGCGAGCTCACGCACGAGCGCCTCCTGTCGCCCGAGCCGGTGGCCGATGCGGGGGGCTGGTGGGAGGTGCGCACCACCTCCTCGACGTGGCGGTTCCACGCCCACGTGCACGAGCCGGAGCACTGGTCGGTCGACCCGTGGTCGGTGCTGCGGTCCGACGACTCCAGCGACACCGAGGGGGGCGAGGCGACGCTGCCGGTCGACGTGCTCGAGCTGGTGGCCGAGCTGCACGACGAGCTCGGCATCCCCGACCACCTGGTGGCGGTGTACCTGGAGGAGCTGAGTGCCACGCTCGCGGCGGCGTGCTGGGCCGACACCCACCACGCGCACACCGTCGAGGACCTGCTCGACGCGGACCTCGCCACGGTCGAGGCCGCCATGCACGAGGGGCATCCCGCGTTCCTCGCCACGAACGGTCGGATCGGGTACGGGCTCGACGACTACCGCGCGTTCGCGCCCGAGACCGGCAGCGACGTGCAGCTGGTGTGGCTGGGCGTCCGCCGCGAGCACGCCGTGCTGGCCCTGGGGGAGGGCCTCGACGAGGACGCGCTCTACGCCGACGAGCTCGACGCGGACCAGCGCGACGCCTTCGACACGCGGCTGCGCGACCTCGGTCTCGATCCCCGCGACTACCTCCTGGTGCCGGCGCACCCCTGGCAGTGGACGAACAAGCTGGCCGTGACCTTCGCGGCCGACGTCGCCCGACGTGACGTGGTGCCGCTCGGCACGAGCCGCGACGCCTACCGTGCGCAGCAGTCGGTGCGGACGTTCCTCAACGTGTCCGACCCGTCGCGCATGTACGTCAAGACGGCGCTGTCGGTGCAGAACATGGGCTTCATGCGGGGGCTGTCGCCGCACTACATGCGCGGCACGCCCGCCATCAACGACTGGGTGCACGCCCTCGTCGGGGACGACGCCGAGCTGCGTCGGTGCGGGTTCACGGTGCTGCGCGAGCGGGCCGCCGTCGGCTACACCGGTGGGGTCTACCAGCGCGTGGCCGGTGCACGCCGCGGGCCGTACCAGAAGATGTTCGCCGCGCTGTGGCGCGAGACGCCGCGGCTCGGGGCAGGGGAGCGGGCCGCGACCATGGCGTCGCTCCTGCACCGCGACCGCGAGGGGCGGAGCCTGGCCGCAGCGACGATCCGGGCGTCGGGGCTGGCGCCCGCGGACTGGGTGCGCCGCTACCTCGACGCCTACCTGCGGCCGGTCGCGCACTGCCTGTGGGCGCACGACCTGGCCTTCATGCCGCACGGGGAGAACCTGATCCTCGTGCTGCGGGACCACGTGCCCGTGCGCGCGGTCATGAAGGACGTGGGCGAGGAGGTCGCGCTGCTCGCGGCCGACGGACCCGAGGCACACCCGCTCGACTCCCTGCCCGAGGCCGTGCAGCGGATCCGGGCCCGGGTGCCGGAGGGCCAGCAGGCGCTGGCCGTGCTCACCGACGTGCTCGACGGCTTCCTGAGGTTCCTCGCGGCGATCCTCGCCGACGACGGGGTGCTGTCGGGAGAGGAGTTCTGGACCGTGGCGGCCGCGTGCCTGCGCGACCTGCAGGCCGACCACCCCGAGCTGGCCGCCCAGCACGCGCGGTACGACCTGCTGGCACCCGACTTCGAGCACTCGTGCCTGAACCGGCTGCAGCTGCGCAACACCCTCGAGATGGTCGACCTCGCCGACCAGGCGCAGTCGCTGCAGCTCGTCGGACGCCTGGCCAACCCCCTCCACGGCCGATGACCCCGGCCCCCACCCCGCGTCCCGAAGGGTTGTCGACGGATCTCTCGGGCGGGAACCGTCGGCAACCCTTCGGGACGCGGGTCGGGGGTTCGTCGTGACGGTGCTGAGGGTCGAGGCGACGTCGCTGGAGGGGCTGGCGTTCGCGCAGGGTCGGGCGACGGCCGAGGTGTCGCGGGAGCGTCTGCTCGAGGACCTCGCGCACGTGGAGTCGACCACGAGCACGCCGTGGGACGCGTTCTGCGCGCGGTCGCTGCTGGCGCGAACGGCCCGGCGCGCCCACGAGCGGCTCGACGACGAGACGCGGGCGTTCGTCGACGCCTACGCCGCGGGCGTCCGCGCGGGTGGGCTAGACGCCTGGCGTGACTGGACGTCGCTCGGTGTGATGGCCGTGCACCACGCACTGTTCGGCAGCCTCGGCCACCACCTCTGGCGTCGGCACGTCGCGCGGGTGCTCGGACCCGATGCCGTCGCGACGCTCGCGCAGGAGGTGCCGGCCCTGTCGGGCAGCAACGCCTGGGTCGTCGGTGGGCGGCGCTCGGCCGACGGGCTGCCGCTCGTCGGTGCCGACCCGCACCGCATCGTCACCGTGCCGGGCGTCTACCAGCAGGTGCGGCTCGTCGCCAGGGACGAGGACGTCGACGTCGTCGGCCTCACCTTCCCGGGGGTGCCGGGCGTGCAGCACTTCGGGCACACCGGCACGGTGGCGTGGGCCATCACCAACGCGATGGCCGACACCCAGCAGCTCACCGACGTGTCGGCGCAGGAGCCGCGCGACGTGGTCGACGGCGTGCCGGTGACGGCGCACGGTCCGCTGGTCCTCGAGCACCCGGACGGCTCCGGCGTGGCCGTGCGCACCGTGCCCTGGCTCGTCGACGACCTCGGCCTCGCCGCGCTGCTGCCGCTGCTGCGGGCCCGGTCGGTGGCCGACGTCGACGCCGCGCTCGACCACTGGGTGGAGCCGGTCAACGACGTGCTGGTGGCCGACGTCGAGGGTGCGGTCCTGCACCGCGTGGCCGGCCGGGTTCCTTGGCGCGCTGCCTCGGGGGAGTGGGCCGGATGGGTCGTGCCGCACCGCCGCGAGGTCGGGGCCGACGAGCACCAGGTGACGGCCAACCACCGCCAGGGCGAGCACAGCGCGGCGCTCGCCGACGAGCTCGCCCCGCCGCACCGTGCGCGCCGGCTCGAGCAGCTGATCGACGAGCGCCCCGTGCTCGACGTGGAGCAGGCCGCAGCCCTGCACGCCGACACGCTGCTGCTGCCGGCCGAGCACTGGCAGCGACGGCTCGCCGGCCTGGACCTCGCAGGCGAGCCCCAGCAGGTGCGCGAGCTGCGTGACCGGATCGTCACGTGGGACCGGCGCATGGACGCCGACTCGGTGGACGCCGCACTCTTCGCCGCGCTGCGCTCGACCGTGGTGCGTCGCCTCGTCGAGCACGCGGCGCTCGCCCCGCTGCGGGAGCCGTCGGCGGACCCGTGGACCGGGCCCGGCGAGCTGTTCGCCCCCTGGCTGCGCCCCGAGCCGCGGGTGGCGCTGGCCCTGGATCGATGGCTGGAGCCCGCCGGTGTGCCGGTGCCGGGAGTGGACCTGGAGGAGGTCCTGCGCCTGGCACTGCGCGAGGCGGCTCCGCAGCTGTCGGCGCCGACGGCGTGGGGCGACGTGCACACCTTCACCCCGCTCGGCGGGCCGGCCCTTCGACTGGGCGGTGACGAGGGGTGCGTGCTGTCGACGTCGTCGGTGCCGGGCGTCGACGACCGCGTGTGGCGGGGGCCGGTCGCGCGCCTCGTGTGGTGCCTGGCCGACCGGTCCCGCAGCCGGTGGACCGTCCCCGACGACCTGGAGGTGTGGGCCGCCGGGTCCACGTCGCCGATGCAGCCCGACCACGAGGAGCCCTGACATGGCGGACACGCCCCCCTTCACGCCCCCCTTCACGCACAGACCCGTCGACCCCGTGGGCGACCTCGACCTGCTGCACGGCTGGGTGACGCAGGAGCGTGCCCGGTTCTGGGGCATGACCGACCACACCCGCGACGAGGTCGGCGAGGTCTACGCCTACCTCGACTCCCTCGGGACGCACCACGCCTACCTGGTCCACGAGCACCGGGCCGACACCGTCCCGGTCGCCGTCTTCCAGACCTACGAGCCCGAGCACGACCCGGTGGGGGAGGCCTACGACGTGCAGCCGGGTGACCTGGGGGTGCACCTGTTCGTGGGCCCCGGGGAGCGTCGGCCGGGCTTCACCGGCTCGCTCGCGAGGTACCTGCTCGGCGTGGTGCTCGAGGACCCGTCGGTGCGGCGCATCGTCGTGGAGCCAGACGTGCTCAACGAGCGGTCGGTGGCCCGGTTCCGTCGTGAGGGCTTCGAGGTCGGTCCCGTGGTCGACCTCGGGCACAAGACGGCGCAGCTCGCGTTCCTCCCGCGTCCCCGCTAGGGCGTGTGGGCGAACGGGTCCCCGGTGGCCGCGTCGTAGAGCTCGACGTCCGACAGCGGGACGGTGCGGCGGGAGACGCCGACCTTCGTCCAGGCGAAGCCCTCCGGCGGGTCCTCGCCGACGGCGACCAGGTGCACGCCGTCGACACCGTCCTCGAACGCGGCCACGTAGTCACCTCCACCCGCGTAGCGGGCCCGCAGGCCGACGTGCTGCGCGGGCCGCACGTCGCCGCGGCCGTTGCGCCAGCCGTAGGCGGGGGTGTCGTAGTACGAGACGACTCGACGTCGACCGTCGGCCTCGAGCCGCCAGAGCTCGGTGCCCGACGGCGCGCGCGTCTCGGTGAGCACGCCGTCGCGCACCTCGACCCCCGGCAGCTCCGGGACCACGAGGAAGTCGACGAACCGACCCGCGCCCGGAGCCGGCGCGGGGTGGCCGAACGCCGCCCGTGCCGCGTCGGCGTCGGCGTAGGTGGCCTCCGCGAGCGGCACGACCGGACCGCCGACGACGTCGAGGCCCGCGAGCATGATCCCGGTGGTCTGCCCAGGAGTGAGCAGCGCGAACCAGCGGCGTCGGGCGGAGTGCGTCACGGGGTGAGCAGCACCTTGCCGGTGGCGCGTCGCTCGTCGATGGTGGCGAGTGCCTGAGCCGCCTCGTCGAGGCCGAACGTGGCGCCGATCGGCGGCGTGAGCGCACCCGACTCCAGGTGCGGGGCGATGGCCGCCCACTCCTGGGCGACGTGCCCGGGACGGGCGAGCGCGTAGGCGCCCCAGCCGACGCCCACGACGCTGAGGTTGTTGAGCAGCAGCCGGTTGACCTTCACCTCGGGGATGTCGCCGGCGGTGAAGCCGATGACGAGCAGCCGGCCGTCCTCGCGGAGGCTGCGCAGGGAGTCGGTGAAGCGGTCGCCGCCCACCGGGTCGACGACGAGGTCGACCTTGCCGGACGCCTTGACCGCGTCGAGGAAGCCGTCGGCCAGCACGAACTCGTCGGCGCCGGCGTCGATGGCCACGGCGCCCTTCTCGGCGGTCGACGTGACGGCGATGACGTGGCCGGCGCCGAACGCCTTGGCCACCTGGATGGATGCCGTGCCGACGCCTCCGGCGGCCCCGTGCACGAGCACGCGCTCACCCGGTGCGATCCGCCCGCGCTCGACGAGGGCGAAGTAGGCCGTGAGGTAGTTGAGCGGCACCGACGCGCCCTGCTCGAAGGAGACGGCGTCGGGGAGGTGGAACGTCATGTCGGGCTGGGTGACGGCGTACTCGGCGAACCCGCCGAGCATGCAGAACCCGGCCACCCGGTCGCCGGGGGAGAAGCCGGACCCCTCGGGGGCGGTGACGACCTCGCCCGCGACCTCCGAGCCCGGCACGAACGGCAGCTCCGGCTTGAGCTGGTACAGCCCGCGGGTCTGCAGCACCTCGGGGAACGAGACGCCGGCGGCCCGCACCCGCACGAGCACCTGCCCGTCGGCGGCGGTGGGGTCGGGGAGCTCGGTGACCTCGACGGCCGAAGGCCCGTCGAGCGTCGTGATCTGCACGGCACGCATGGCCCGACCCTAGGGCCGCGGAGCACCGCTAAGCAAGCGCTTAGTGAGAGTTCGTGGCGTCGCGCCGGAATCGTTCGGGGTCAGTGCCCGCGACGCAGACGGATGCTGTCGCGGCCGTTGGTCGCGAGATACCGGGTGACGTTGAGCAGCGCGTGCCGGTCGGGTGCGGGCTCCTTGCCGTCGGCCATCCGCCACATCTGGACGGTGTAGTAGGTCAGCTCGGTGAGGTTGTCGAGCATGCGGATCCCGCTGCGCCGGGGGCGGACCGTGCTCGCGTCAGCCCGTCCGTCGAGCAGCCGGCCGGGGACGTCGGGCTCCACGGTGAGCGGGCGGCCGAGCCCCACGAGGTCGATGCCGCCGTCGCCGAGGGCGTCGGCCATGCCCTCGACGGTGCGGAACCCACCGGTGACCATGAGCGGGAGGTCGGGGAGCTCGGCGCGGACCTGCTCGGCGAACGCGAGGAAGTAGGCCTCGCGCCGTCGGGTGGAGTCCTTGAGGCTGGGGTCGACGCCGAGCATCGCGGCCGAGGCGTACGTGCCGCCGGAGACCTCGAGCAGGTCGATGCCCTCCGCGGCGAGCGCGTGGACGACGGCGAGCGACTCGGCCTCGTCGAAGCCGCCCTTCTGGAAGTCGGCGGAGTTGAGCTTGACCGAGACCGGGACGTCGGGACCGACGGCGGCGCGCACGGCGCGGACGACCTCCAGCAGGAAGCGACGGCGCTTCTCGGGCGTCCCGCCCCACGCGTCGGTGCGGCGGTTCGACAGCGGCGACAGGAACTGGCTGACGAGGTAGCCGTGCGCGCCGTGGATCTGCACGCCGTCGAACCCGGCCTGGGTGACGACGCGGGCAGCGGTGGCGAACCGGGCGACGACGTCCTCGATCTCGGCGCTCGTCAGCGCGCGCGGCTCCGCGAAGACGCCCGCCGTGCCGGGCACCGCGACGTCCGACGGGGCGACCGGGTGCGCGGACAGCGAGCGTGGGACCTGGCGGCCGGGGTGGTTGAGCTGCACCCACGCCGCGCTGCCGCCGGACTTCATGACCTGCGCCCACGCGGCGAGGTCGGCGGCGTCGCGGTCGTCCTCGACGACGACGTTGCCGGGCTCGCCGATCGCGCGGCGGTCGACCATGACGTTGCCGGTGATCATGAGCCCCGTGCCGCTGTGGGCCCAGCGGGCGTAGAGGCGACGCAGCCGGCTGCCCGGCGAGTGGTCGCGGCGGGCGAGCCCCTCGCTCAGGGCGGCCTTGACCAGCCGGTTGGGCAGGGTCGAGCCGTTGGGCAGCGTGAGCGGCGCGGTGAGCACCGACCGGTCGACGGTCGCGGGGGCAGGGTTCGTGGACATGGGTCCTCCGACGCAGTGGTCTGTCAGGGATGCGGGTCAGCGGGAGCGCAGCACGGTGTCATCGCGCGCGGAGCACGACCGGCGCCTTGTCGTCCGGGACGTTCGTGATGTTGCGCAGGCGCGGCCCGGTGGGCTTCTCGGTGTGCACCTCGAAGCGCTGCAGCACCTCGCGCAGCACCACCGTGCCCTCCATGAGCGAGAACGCGGCGCCGATGCAGCGCCGCACTCCACCGCCGAAGGGGATCCAGGTGCCGGCCGTGACCTCGCCGTCGAGGAACCGGTCGGGACGGAACGCGTGGGCGTCGGCGAACGAGGACTCGCGGCTGTGCGACAGCATGATCGACGGGGTGACCGTGGTGCCCCTCGGGAGCCGTCGGCCCGCGACGACCTGGTCGCTCTGCAGGGACCGCGCCACGAAGTCGATGATCGGGTGCAGGCGCATCGCCTCCTTCAGGCACGCCTCCAGGAAGGTCTCGTCGCCCTCGTCGGCGGCCCGCGTGGCCCGGGCCAGCAGCACCGGGTCCTGGCCCAGCTCGTGCAGCGTCCACGACAGCGCCGACGCCGTCGTCTCGTGCCCGGCCAGCAGGAGTGTGACGAGCTGGTCGCGCAGCTCCTCGTCGCTCAGCCCGTCGGTGCCGTCCGCCGCGCGTGGCCCGGCACCCCCGCCGGGGGCGGCCTCGGGGTCGTCACCGGCGCGCAGCAGCCGCGACAGCACGTCGTCGCGACCCTCGAGGTCGCCCCGTTCGTGCTCGGCGCGACGCTCCCGGATCTCGGCGTACAGCAGGTCGTCGACCTCGCGCAGGTTGGTGAAGAAGCCGCGCCACGGCGGGATCCTGCGCAGCCGCGGGAAGATCCACGACAGCAGGATGCCCGCGTCGATGTCGACGATCCGTGTGACCTTGGGACGCAGCACCGAGAGCCGCTCCTCGTCGGTCACGCCGAAGACCACCTGGAGGATGACCTCGAGGGTGATCGCGTTCATCGCGTCGAGCGTGACCAGCCGCTGCCCGTCGTGCCAGCCCTGGACGGCCTCCTTGGCCAGACCCTCCACGAGCGGTCGGTAGCTGCGCATCGCCGGGCCCGTGAACGCCGGCATCAACAGCTTGCGGCCGCGCTGGTGCTCGGCGTCGTCGGTGAGCAGGAGCGAGTGCTCGCCCATCACCGGCTTGAGGATCGCGTTGCCCTCGCCGGCGTGGAACTGCGCCGGGTCGGCGGCGAAGATCTCCTTCACGTCTGCGGGGTCGGAGTGGATCACGAGGGTGCGCGGTCCGGGCAGGATCTGCACCGAGAACGTGTCGCCGTACGTGGCGTGGGCGTCGCGGATCAGCGGCCCCCGCTTGCGCATGAACCGCATGGTCATGAGCAGCGGGTTCCCGCGCGGACCCGGAGGAACGTCGTAGCTCTGCTGGTCCGCCGCCCCGGCCGGTCGTGGGGTCCCGGCACCCCCGCCGGTCACGTCAGGCCGCCTTCTCCCACGCGAAGTCCTGGGCCTCGACCTTGCGGGTCACCCACCAGTAGCGGAAGGTGAAGCCCGGCCAGATGGTGCGGTTCTTGCCCTGGCTGTCGAGGTACCAGCTGGTGCAGCCACCCTGGCTCCACACGCCCTTGCTGACCTTCTCCTGCAGGGCGTCGTTGAACTGGCGCTGCGCCTGCGGCGTGGGCTCCACGGCCTGGGCGCCGCGCTCGTCCATCTCGTCGAGCATCGACAGGATCCACTTCGTCTGCTGCTCGATCATGAACACGACCGAGTTGTGGCCGAGGGCCGTGTTGGGGCCGAGCAGGAAGAAGAAGTTCGGGAAGTCGGTGACCGAGATGCCCAGGTAGGTCTCGATCCCCTTCTCCTTGAACGTCTTCGACAGGTCGCGGCCACCCTTGCCGGTGACGTGCACCCACTCGAACGCGTCGGTCACGTGGAAGCCGGTGCCGTAGATGATCACGTCGGCCTCGCGGAACGTGCCGTCCTTCGCGCGGATGCCGTCGGCGGTGATCTCCTCGATGCCGTCGGTGACGAGCTCGACGTTCTCGCGGTTGTAGACCGGGATGTAGTGGTCGGTCTTGAGCACGCGCTTGCAGCCGAGGCGGTAGTCGGGGATGAGCTTCTCGGCCACCGCGGGGTCCTTCACCGTCCTGCGGATGTAGCCCGAGACCTTCTTCTCCATGACGCTGGTGATGTTCTGCAGCGGTCCGGTGAAGCCCAGCTGCTGCGCCTCGTTGAGCCAGTACATGGCGTTGCGGTAGGCGCGCGTGCCGCCGGGCAGCTTCTTGATGAAGGCCTTCTTGCGGCCCTCGATGTCGTGGTTGTGCTTCGGGACGACCCAGGGGGCGCTGCGCTGGTAGACGTCGAGCTGGGCGACGTCGCCGACGATCTGCGGGATGAACTGGATGGCGCTGGCGCCGGTGCCGACGACGGCGACCTTCTTGCCGGTCAGGTCGACGTCGTGCTGCCACTGCGCGGAGTGGAAGCGCGCACCCGCGAAGCTCTCGGCGCCCGGAAGGTCGGGGATGTTCGGGATGTGCAGGCCGCCGATGCCGGACACGACCACCCGGGCGTCGTAGGTCTCCTTGGAGGTGCTGACCGTCCAGCGCAGCCGCTCCTCGTCCCACTCGGCGCCGGTGACCTCCGTCCCGAAGTGGATGACGTCGTAGAGGTCGTGCTTCGTCGCGACGCCGCGCATGTACTGCCAGATCTCCTGCTGCCCGGAGTACTCGCGGCTCCAGCCGGGGTTGAGCTCGTAGGAGAAGGAGTACATGTGGGACTGGATGTCGCACTCGGCGCCGGGGTACGTGTTGTCGCGCCAGGTGCCGCCGACGTCGTCGGCCTTCTCGATGACGACGAAGTCGTCGCGTCCGGCCTCGCGCAGCTTCATGGCCATGCCCATGCCGCTGAAACCGGTGCCGATGACCAGGATGTCCGTGGAGATCATGTTTCGGATACTATCGGTATCTGAGTCCCGTGACCAGGTGGTGCGGGACACGTCGAGGGAGGCAGCGATGACCGTCGAGAGCGAGCGCACCGTCACGCGGGCGCAACGTCAGGCGCAGACCCGCGAACGCCTCGTCGAGGTCGCCCGCGAGCTGTTCCTCGCCGACGGCTACAACGCCACGTCCCTCGACAAGGTGGCCGTCGCGGCCGGCTTCTCCAAGGGTGCGGTGTACTCCAACTTCTCCGGCAAGGAGGAGCTCTGCATGGCGGTGCTCGACACGATCCACGAGGAGCAGATCTCCGGGGTCGTCGCCGCCTTCACGGTCGACGCCGACCTCGACGGCCGCATCGACGCCTTCGCCTCCTGGGCCCGCGAGAAGCTGGGCCACCCGCGCTGGACCGCGCTCGAGGTGGAGTTCGCGGCCGTCGCGCGGCAGAGCCCCTGGGTCGCCACCGAGCTGGTCAAGCGGCACCGCATGCTCGTGGCCGCCAGCGCCGACCTCATCGAGCGGGTCATGGCCGACGCCGGACTCGCCCTCGGCATGGAGGCCCGCAAGGCCGCCACCGCCCTGCTCAGCCTCGGCATCGGTCTGGGCGCCATGCGCTCGCTCGACGGCGAGCTCGACGTCGACGTCTTCGCCGAGACCATGCGCGCCCTGCTCCGCGGCTCCACGTCGGCCTGACGCGCGACCAGGCTCAGTCCCTCCGTTTCGGACAGTTCCGGGGCGGTCCGGGGCCCACGTGTGCCCCGTACCTGTCCGAAGCGTGTGGCCCGCGGCTGCGCTGCTGCGGGTGGGTCCGGGCGCGGTCTCCGAAAGGGCCTCGACGGTGCGGGTGCGTCGGGCTCGGCCGAGCTCCCCGGCCCCCGCCAGGCGTTATGACGCTTTGAGGTCGATCTTGACGGCGCGGACCGACCTCAACGCGTCAAGACGTCCGTTTCGGACACTTGCGGGGCGGTTCGGGACCCATCAGTGCCCCGGAAGTGGCCGAAACGGGAGGCGCAGCCCGGGAGCCCGGTCGGCGCGCTGGTGGCGTCCCGGTCGAGGCCCTTTCGGAGGCCGCCTCGAGACGGACCCGAGCCGACGCAGCCGCAGGGCCGCGCCGGAGGAAGATCAGTAGCCGCCGTTGTCCTTGAAGCGGTCGAAGCTGCGGTTGACCTCGGCCTCGGCCTCGACGCGGCCGGTCCAGGTGGAGCCCTCGACGGACTTGCCGGGCTCGAGGTCCTTGTAGACCGTGAAGAAGTGCTCGATCTCGAGGCGGTCGAACTCGGGCACGTGGTGGATGTCGCGCAGGTGCTCCTGGCGCGGGTCCGTGGCCGGGACGCACAGGACCTTGTCGTCGCCGCCGGCCTCGTCGGTCATGCGGAACATGCCGATGGCGCGGCACGTGATGACGCACCCGGGGAACGTGGGCGACGGCAGCAGCACCAGGGCGTCGAGCGGGTCGCCGTCGAGGCCGAGGGTGTCGTCGATGAAGCCGTAGTCGGCGGGGTACTGCGTGGCGGTGAACAGCGTGCGGTCGAGCCGGATGCGGTGGCTCTTGTGGTCGACCTCGTACTTGTTGCGCTCACCCTTGGGGATTTCCACGGTGACATCGAAGATCACGGGTCGGGCCTCTCGTCGCTGCTGGTTGCCTGAGCGCACCGGGCGACCGCCGTCGGGCGGGACCGCAGGGATGGGCGCTTCGTGCATAGTCTGGCCCATGTGACGCGACGAGATCGAGGCAGGGTCGCTCTGCCGTGGGCGCTGGGCGGGCTGTTCCTCGCCGTCGTGCTCGTCGCCGGAGTCGGCCTCGGCTGGACGTCGGGCCGGCTCAACCCCGTCGTGTGCGGCGGCCCGTGCGGGCCCGAGGCGGTCGCCCCGCCGGAGGCGCTCACCCTCGATGCCGCCCCGCAGCGCGTCCAGCCCGATCCCGTCATGACCGGTGCCCTCGACCCCGACGCCGTGCGTGCCGCCGTCCAGCCGCTCCTCGAGGACCCTGCCCGCCGCGCCGAGCTGGGTGACCGGCTCGGCGTCGCCGTGGTGGGGCTCGACGGCACGTCGGTGTTCGCCCGCGACGCCGCCGAGGCGTTCGTGCCGGCCTCGACGACGAAGCTGCTCACGGCGTACGCCGCGCTCTCCCTTCTCGAACCCGGATCGCGCTTCAGCACCTCGACCGTGCTCGACGGCAACGAGGTCGTGCTCGTCGGCGGCGGTGACCCGTACCTGGCGTCGAGCCGACCCGAGCGGCCCACGCGCGTGGACCGCGCCGACCTGCGCACGTTGGCCGAGCGCACCGCCGCGGCGCTCGACGACGCCGGCGTCGGTGAGGTGTCTCTCGGCTACGACGCCGGCCTCTTCACGGGTCCGTCGGCGAGTCCGGGCTGGGAGGACTCCTACGTGCCCGGGCAGGTCGTCACGCCAGTGAGTGCGCTGTGGGCCGACCAGGGGGTGCGCGACGGGATCCGGTCCGGGGACCCGGCCCGCGCCGCGGCCGACCGGTTCGCCGGCTACCTGCAGGACGAGGGCATCGACGTCGACGGCGACCCGGACCGGGCCGACGCGCCGCCGGACCCGCAGCGGGTGCTCGCCGCCGTGCAGAGCGCCACCGTCGCCCAGATCGTCGACGCCACGCTGGTCCGCAGCGACAACGAGGCCGCCGAGGTCCTCCTGCGCCACGTGGGACTGGCGGCGGGCGGCCCGGGCAGCTTCGAGGGCGGCACTGACGCGGTGGCGGCCACGCTCACCGAGGCGGGCGTGCCCGTCCAGGGCCTGCGGCTCGACGACGGCAGCGGTCTGGCGCGGTCGAACCGGATCGCCCCCGAGACCCTGGCCGGGGTGCTGCGCGTGGCGGCGTCGCGCGCCTCCACGTCGGAGCTGCTCGCCGACCTGCCGGTCGGCGGACTCACCGGCACCCTCGAGGACCGCTTCGACGAGGACTCCGCGGGCCGGGGTCTCGTGCGCGCGAAGACCGGCACGCTCACCGGAGTGCACTCGCTGGCCGGGTACGCCACCGACGCCAGAGGGGTGCCGATCGTCTTCGCGGTCATGGTCGACGACACCGAGGGCGTGAACCCGTTCGTCACTCAGGCCGCGATCGACGACGTGGCGGCGGCGCTGGCGGCCTGCACCTGCGGTCCCGACGCGACCCAGTCCTGATCTCGGCCGCCCTGACCCCACTGCCCCGCGAAGAACAGTCCTGTAGTTCACGCGAAGCCGTGACACGTGTGACGGATGAGACGCACGATGGTCGTCCGCCGGGTGGGGAAGCCCGACGGGCGAGGGAGATCATCATGCGCAGGCTCGGGCTCGCGTGCGCCGCCGCACTCATGTGCGCGGCCACGCTCACCGCCGTCGGTGGCACGTCGACCGCGGCCCAAGCCGCGACCCAGACGACACCGGTGCCGCTCCCCGCGAAGCCGAAGGGGCTCAAGGCCCCCGTCGCGCTGCCCACGGCCGTCGACCCCCCGTCGGCGTACGCGCCGCAGGTCGCCTGCCAGCCCGGTACGCCGGCCGGTGTCGCGAAGACACGCGACCTCGTCATGAAGACCTACGGCGTCGGGGGGAAGGGCAACACGGCGCGAGGCTGCTCCGAGGGGGTGTCCGAGCACGCCGACGGGCGGGCCTGGGACTGGATGGTGGACGTGAAGGACGCCGAGGAGAAGAAGGCCGCCGCCGACTTCCTCGCCTGGCTGACGAAGGACGGCGGCACCAACGCCCGGCGTCTCGGCATCATGTACGTCATCTACAACGAGAAGATCTGGGCCGTCTACCGGTCCAAGGAGGGCTGGCGCCCGAGCTCGGGCCACCGCGACCACGTCCACCTGTCGTTCAGCTGGAACGGCGCCCGAGGAACCACCAGCTTCTGGACGGGGAAGGTCCACCCCGTCGACCACGGGCCGTGCTCCCGCTTCGCCGGGCAGCCGGCCGTCATGAACTCGAAGGCGCGCACCACCCGCTGCTACGCGGCCGTCCCCCTGGTCAAGAGGACGTCGTGGGCCACGATCGCGCTCGGGTCCCGCGCGGGCACCGTGAAGACCGCCCAGAAGGCGCTCGGCGTCAAGCAGACCGGGACCTTCGACGCCGCCACCCGCGAGGCCGTCAAGGCGTACCAGAAGAAGCACGACCTGCCCTGGACCGGGACCATCGACCAGCCGACGTGGGCCTCGCTCGTGCCCGCGAAGGTCACCTCGGACGTGGCCAAGGGCCTCTCGGCCGCCGAGGCCGCGGCCTACGGTGCGGAGCGCTACACCTCCTCGTTGCCCGAGCGGACCACCGGGAAGGCCGTGCTGGTGCTGCAGGTCGCGCTCGGCATGAAGCGCGCGGACCGCAACGGGTACTACGGACCCCTCACGGTCGCGGCGGTCCGGGCCCGGCAGAAGGCGATGGGCCGCTCCCAGACCGGCACCTGGACGAAGGGCGACTGGGCGGCCCTCGCCTCGTGACGTGGCCGACAGCCCCGTCGTTGGAGTGGTGCGGCGAGGCGGTGCGCGGGATCATCGAGGCATGAGCGAAGACGAGGGACGTCAGCCAGACGAGCGCGCCGGCGAGCGCGATCGCACCCACGGCAAGGACGAGCGCCGGTACGTCCCGTCCGACGTCGACCCCCAGCGGTGGGTCAAGCGGCTCGTCTGGGCCCTCGTGCTCGTCGCGGTCGTGTACGCCGGGGCCCTGGTCGCGTCGGCGTTCTTCCCGCGGTGGTGGGCCCAGCGCATCGGCGACCAGGTGAACGGCGACCTCACGAGCGGCATCCTGTGGGGCCTGTTCTACGGGTTCGTCTTCACGATCGTCCCCCTGATGATCGTCGTGCAGCTGCGTCGCCGGTTCTTCAACTGGACGTGGCGGGGCATCCTGCTGGTCGTGGCGATCGTCCTGGCGGTGCCGAACTGGCTGACCCTCGCGGTCGTGCTGGGCACGGGCAACGCGGCGCACGCGGGCGAGCGCATCATGGACGTCGAGGCTCCTGGGTTCCGGATCGCGACGGCGATCGGTGCCGTGGGTGCTGCCGGACTGGTGGTGGTGCTGCTCGTGACGGGCGTCGTCGCGACCCACCGACGCAAGCAGGTGCGCACGCTGAAGGGCCGGCTCGACGAGCGCGAGAGCGGCCCGGTCGACGGTTCCCGCGACGGCACCGGCGCCGGCCCGGGGACTGGCACCGGGCGACGCACCGACCGGTCCTGACGCCGAGTTGCGAGCCGCGGCCACGGTGCCAATGTGGGAACCGCGGCACCCGCCGCACAGTCGACCCCAGGAGGAACACATGAGCGAGCTCAACCCAGAAGGTCCCGCTGACGGTGGCGCCGAGGGCACGCCGGGCGTGCAGGACGGTGGCGCTGACGGTGGCGCCGAGGGTCCCGCCGACGGTGGCGCCGAGGGCACGCCGGGCGTGCAGGACGGTGGCGCCGACGGTGGCGCCGAGGGTCCCGCCGACGGTGGCGCCGAGGGCACCCCGGGCGTCCAGGACGGTGGCGCCGACGGTGGCGCCGACGGTTCGGCCCAGTAGGTCGTGACCACCACCGAGCAGGGAGGGGTGGCCGGTCTGCGGACCGGTCACCCTGCCCTGCGTCGTCTCGTCGTCGACCCCGTCGGCTTCGCCGCCGACACGTGGGGTCGGGCGCCGCTGCTCACCCGCGCGGCCGACCTGCCCGCGCGGTTCGACGACCTGTTCGGCGAGTCCGCCGTCGACGAGCTCGTGTCGACGCACGGGCTGCGGACACCGTTCCTGCGCGTGGCCAAGGACGGCACGACGCTGAACACGCGCGCGTTCACGTCGGGCGGTGGCGTGGGGGCCGGCATCGCCGACCAGGTCGACGACACCCGCCTCACGTCGTTGTTCGCCGACGGCGCCACGCTCGTGCTGCAGGCGCTGCACCGCACGTGGCCCGCCGTCGTCTCGTTCTCCCAGGCCCTGGTGGCCGACCTCGGGCACCCGGTCCAGGTCAACGCCTACGTCACGCCACCGCAGTCCCGCGGGTTCGACGACCACTACGACGTGCACGACGTCTTCGTGCTGCAGATCTCCGGAGCCAAGCACTGGCGGATCCACGCCCCGGTGCACGAGGCGCCGCTGCGTGACCAGCCCTGGACCGACCGTCGTGACGCGGTGCGGGTCGAGGCGGAGCGCGAGCCGCTCATCGACGCCGTGCTCGAGCCCGGCGACGTGCTCTACCTGCCGCGCGGCACGCTGCACGCTGCCACCGCGCTGGGCGACGTGAGCACGCACCTGACCTTCGGCGTCCACACCTGGCACCGGCACCACGTGGCCGAGGAGCTGGTCACGGCCGCGCTCGCGGTGGTCGCTGACGACCCCGATGTTCGTACGTCGCTGCCCCTGGGCGTCGACGTCGCCGAGGCAGGCGACCTCGAGGCGCACGCCGAGCTGGTGCGCGACCGGCTGCTGTCGGCGCTGCGCTCCGTGCCCGTCGAGACCCTGGCGGCCGCTCTCGGGGCGCGCGACGACGCATCCGGGCGCCCTGAGCCGGTGGGCCCGCTGGCCCAGCTGCGCACGGCGCAGAGCCTCCACGACACCACGCCGCTGAGGCTGCGTGAGCAGCTGGGCGCACGCCTCGACGGCACCACGCTCACCGGCCGCGCCGGAGCGGTCGACGTGTCCGCCGTCGACCCCGGGGCGGTCGCCGCCCTGCTCGACGGCCAGGCCGTCCCGGCCGGGTCGCTGGGTCTCGACGCAGCCCGCCGGCTGGTGTCGGCCGGCGTCGTCGTGCCCGCGTGACCTGCCGCGCTGCGAGAGGATCGGCTCGTGGCCGACCTCGATGACCTGTGCGCGGCGCGGGCCCGTGAGCGGTCCGACCCGCTCACCGGCACGGCCCTGCACGTCCGTCGGTTCCTGCTCGTGGAGCACCAGGGACCGTGGCCCTTCCACGCGCTCGAGTCCGAGGGTCTCGACCCGGACGTGGTCGCCCGGCTGGTGGCCGCCACGCGAGAGGTGGGCGCGCGCACGATCCTGATCCGTCGTCCGGGTCGGCGGTCCGAGGCGTCGGGCCGCCGGGCGTGGGCAGTGGCGGACGTGGAGGACGGCCGCATCCGCTGGGGCGCCTGGACCGATGCCGCGGACCTCCTCGAGGCGTGCGCGGTGCTGCGCGAGGACTCGGGCGGACCCGGCTGGAGCGACGAGGCCGCGGTGCTGGTGTGCGCGCACGGACGGCACGACACGTGCTGCGCCGTGCGCGGTCGCCCGGTGGCCGCTGCGCTGGCCGAGCGGCTCGGCGACGTCGTGTGGGAGTGCAGCCACGTCGGTGGCGACCGGTTCGCGGCCAACGTCGTGGTGGTGCCCGACGGCACCTTCTACGGCGGTCTCGACGCCGACACCGCGGTCGGCGTCGTCGAGGAGCACCTGGCCGGGCGGGTCACGACCGCGCTCCTGCGTGGCAGCAGCGCCCTGCCGCCGGCTGCGCAGGCCGCGGCCGTCGCGGTGCACGAGCGATGGGGCCCGGCGGGCCCGCGTGACGTCCGCTCGGCGCAGGTGGACGACCTCGGTGACGGACGCTGGAGGGTCCGGCTCGACTGCTCCGGTCCGTTGCCGTCGGCCGTGGTCGCCGACGTCCGCGCGGTGCACCGCGACCCTGCCGTGCTCACCTGCCAGGCGCCCCGTGCGACCTCCGCCCGTGCGTTCGTCGTCGACGCGCTGAGCCCTGCAGCGTCGGCCTGAGGCGGGTCAGCGCGGCACGAGCGGCTCGTCGCGGGTGCGACGCAGCAACGTGGAGGCCTTGCGGTTGAGCAGGCGCATGGCGGTCGTGTAGCCGAACGGCGCGAAGCGCTGCGCCAGGTGCCCGACCTGGATGTCGCGCGACGTGAAGACGAGGTAGCGCCCCTTCTCGATGCCGCGGAGCATGGCGTCGGCTGCCTCCTCGGGGGACACGGCGTGCTTCTCGAACCGTCCGACGGCCTTGGCGACCCGGGGGTCGTCGCGGTCCACGCCGACGATGTCGACGGTGCCGACGAGCGGCGTCCGGACCGCGCCGGGGCAGACCAGGGTCACGCCGATCCCGTGCTGCTCGAGGTCGAAGCGCAGGACCTCGCTCACCCCCCGCAGGCCGAACTTGGCCGCGCTGTAGGGCGCGTGCAGGGGCAGTCCGAACAGGCCCGCCGCGGACGAGACGTTGGCGACGTGCCCGCCGCGACCGGCCTCGATCATGCGGGGCACGAAGGAGCTGAGCACGTGGATGGGACCCATGAGGTCGATCTCGACGGTGCGTCGCCAGTGCTCGGGGCGCAGGTCCTCGATACGTCCCCAGGTGGAGATGCCGGCGACGTTCAGCACCACGTCGACCGCGCCGACGTGACCGTGCACCTCGTCGGCGAACGCGCTCACGGCATCGAGGTCGCTGATGTCGAACGCCGCGTGGTGCAGCACCGAACCGCCGGCGGCGTGCACGAGTGCGACGGTCTCGTCGAGCCCGTCGGCGGCGACGTCGGTGAGCACGAGGCGCCCGCCCCTCGGGGCCAGGCGCAGCGCCGTGGCGCGACCGATGCCGCTGGCGGCACCGGTGATCACGACGGTCTTGCCCTCCAGGGAGGTGCGGGTGCGAGCCATGGTCGTTCCTCTCGACGAAACCAGTGCGATCGTACCAGTTGGTGTCGGGTGGGGCGACGGTTCTGGTCGAACGATGGCGAGCCCTCGACCTGCGGCTGCGTCGGCTGCGGTCGACGTCGCGGCGGCCTCCGAAAGGGCCTCGACCGGAGCGGGACCAGCGCCCCGCCCGAGCCCCCGACCTGCGGCATCCGTTTCGGACACTTCCGGGGCACGTTTCGGGGTCGAAGTGCCCCGAATGTGTCCGAATCGGCGCGGGCCCGGCGTTTTGACGCGGTGACGTCGGTTCGTGCGTCCGAAATCGACACCAAGTCGTCAGAACGCGGGGCGGGGCCGGGGAGGTCGGGTGGGTCCGGTGCCCCTCCTCCGTCGAGGCCCTTTCGGAGGCCACCTTCGAATCCCGCCGCGCCGACGCAGCCGCAGGTCCACTTTTCGGACAGTTCCGGGGCGGTCACCCCGGTCCCAACGCCCCGGAAGTGTCCGAATCGGAGGGACGCGACCGGCCGCGCGTCGGTGCCGGAAAGCGTCCGCCTCGACCCCTAGCGTGATCCCCGAGGACGAGGGAGAGGCAGGTGGTCGGGCGATGCGGGCCAACCGGTTCGACGGCTTCTGCTCCGCGTGCGCCCAGCACGTGCACGCCGGGGCCGGGCACCTCACCGGCACGCCCGGGGCCTGGCGCACGTGGTGCGTCGCCTGCTCGCCGCGGCCTCCGCAGCGCGGCGACCACGACGGGTGGCACCGGCTGCCCCTGGCCTCGCTCGACCTCGAGACCACCGGCACCGACCCCCTGCGCGACCGGGTCGTCAGCTACGCGCTGCTCGACGAGCCCGGGTTCGAGATCACCGGGCTCGTGCAGCCCGGTGTCCCCGTGCCCGAGGCGGCGGCGCAGGTGCACGGCATCACCGACGCGATGCTGGCCGACGCGCCCACGCCCGCCGAGGCGCTGCCGGTCGTGCTCGACTGGGTGCAGACGCTCGTCGAGCGCCGGGTCGGTCTCGTGGTCTTCAACGCCTGCTACGACCTGTCCATGCTGCGCGCCGAGGCGGTGCGGCACGGGCTGACCCAGCCGGACTGGGACCGGCTGCTCGTCGTCGATCCCTATGTCGTCGACTGGGGCGTCGAGCGAGGCGGTCTCGGACGTCGGCGGCTCGGCGACGTCGCCGCCTACTACGGGGTCACGCTCGACGGTGCGCACGACGCCACGTGCGACGCGGTCGCCGCGCGGCAGGTCGCGGTCGAGCTGGCCGCCCGGCACGCGCACGTAGGCGGCCTCGACCTCGACACGCTCATGGCCAGCCAGCGATCGTGGTACGCCGAGCGTGCCGAGGACTGGAACGCCTACGCCCGCAAGGCCGGGCGCGACCTCGACGACCCCGCCGGCTGGCCGCTCGTCGGCTGACGGGCGCCTACGCCACGACGGTGCCGCGGACCCGGGCGAGGATCGCGGCGGCTGCGGCCGCCGGCTCCTCCTCGGGGATCCAGTGCGACGTGCCCTCGAGCACCGTGTAGCGGTAGTCGGCCGTCACGTGCTCGCCGCACGCGTCGGCACCGGACCGGCCGATGGCCAGGTCGTCGGTGCTCCACACGTAGGTGGTGGGCACCTCGACGTCGGGCAGGTCGCCCAGGTCGGACGTCATGGCGCGGTACCAGGCCAGCGCCGCGGTGAGCGCGCCCGGCTCCTGCAGCTGCGCGACGTAGGCGTCGACGAGCTGGTCCGGGACCGCGCCCTGGTACATCGCCCGCAGACGTCGGGCGTCGTCCTCCAGCAGGAGGGTCTCGGCCTTGCCCTCCTGGCGCAGGAGCCCGATGTAGGAGGCCTTGTCCTTCGCCTCCTCGTCGCCGCGCAGGGCGGCGTTGTAGGCGGCCAGGTGGGGGACCGAGAACGTGGTCAGGGTCCGCAGCCGGTGTCCGTGGTGGGCGGCGACGTACCAGGCCACCGCCGCACCCCAGTCGTGGCCGACGAGGTGGAAGGTCTCGAGGCCGAGCGCGTCGGCGAGGTCGACCACGTCCTGGGCGAGCGCAGCCGTCGTGTAGGCCTCGACCGCGTCGGGTCGAGCGTGGGGGGAGTAGCCCCGCTGGTCCGGCGCGACGACGCGCAGGCCGGCCTCGGCGAGCACCGGTGCCACCTCCGACCACGTCAGGGAGGTCGCGGGGAAGCCGTGCAGCAGCACCACGGGCTCGCCGGAGTCGGGGCCGGTCGTGCGCACGTCGAACGTCAGGTCGCGGACGGGGACGGGCTCGGTCTCGTCGAACGTCATGCACCCATCCTCACGCACGGCGGGGCCGCCGGTCAGGAGGGCGGGGCGCCGATGCGCTGGAGCGCCGCCGCGTCGAGCGCGGCGCCGGTGGCGACGTCGGGCGCGGTGCCGCCGCGGTCGGCGTGCACCCACCAGCGGTCCGCGTCCGAGGCTGGCTCCTGGGGGTAGTGCGCGACGGCGTCGTCGAGCAGGTCCTCGAGGGCGGTCCTCAGGCGCATCGTCAGGTCGTGGACGCTCTCACCCTCGAGGGGCAGCAGGGCCTCGCCCACGACCACGTCCACCACCACGCCGCGGCGCAGGGTGCGTCGGCCGTCGACGGTGAGCAGCCGGTGTCCGCCCCACACGACGCACGGCACGAGCGGCACCGGGGCGCCCGTCACGCGCGCCCCGTGGAGGGCGAGCCCGGCCGCGCCCGGCTTGAGCGCCTTGACCCGGAACGAGCGGCTGATCGTGGCCTCCGGGAACACGCCCACCGCCTCGCCGTCGGCCACGAGACGCCGGGCGCGTCGGTAGGCGCTCGCCCCGGCCCAGCGCTCCACCGGGACGTGGCCCATGGCCCGCATGGCCCGGCCGACCAGCGGCAGCTCGAACACCGAGGCCTTGCTCATGAAGCGGACCAGGCGGCCACGCTCGCGCGCGGCCCAGCCGACCAGCACGAAGTCGAGGAAGCCGGTGTGGTTGCTCGCCAGCACCACGGGACCCGCTGCGGGGAGGTTCTCCAGACCGCGTCCTCGCAGTCGGACGCCCCACAGGCGCAGCACGACGGCGCCCAGCCGGTTCACGACCCGGTAGGTGCGATCGGTGCGGTGGTGTCCGCCGGTGCCACGTGCCACGTCAGGGGTTCGGCGCGGACGGGGTCTCGGACGGGAAGCAGTCCGTGGCGCGCGCGACGTGACCGGTGCGCAGGCCCCCGGCCGCCAGCAGCAGGATCGCCGCGCCGTAGAGCGCCATGATCGGCACCGACACCACGGCCGACCCGGGATCGACCCGACCGGCCTCGCCGAGGGCGATGATGCCGTCGGAGACCAGGAACAGCCCGCCACCGATCCCCGCCAGTCGGTCGACGGTCGAGGCGGTCACCGCCGTGGCCAGCAGGAGCGCCGCGTAGACGGGGATCACCGGGCGCAGGTCGGCGGCGAGTCCGCCCCACGCCCACGCGACGACCACGACGCCGGCCACGAGGTACAGCGCGACCAGCGCGGCGGACGGCCGGTGCACCCGCAGGGCCCCGGCGCGCACGAAGAGCGTCACGAAGCACACGTGGGCCGCGGCGAACGAGGCCATCCCGGCGACGAACAGGTCGTCGAGCTCGAGGAGGAGGTCGCCCCCGAGGCAGAGCAGGAGTGCCAGGGCGAGCAGGCGTGGACCGCGGGAGGTCAGCACCCAGGCGACGAGGACGGGGGCGAGCAGGCACTTGGTGACGCTGTCCCAGGGGGTCACGTCGGCGGCCAGCAGCACGAGGTGCACGACGAGCACCCCGAGGAAGGCCGCGACGAACGGGGTGGCCGCGCGCCACGGCGCACGAGCGGTCTCGAGCAGGCTCATCGGCGCAGGCTACCCCGCGGGGGCGAGGTCGCGCGGGTCGTCGGTGACCCCGTTCTCGACGCGGCGGGAACGCTTGTCCTCGTACATCGAGACGTCGGCCCGCCGGAACGCGGCGTCGGCCGGTTCGTCGCCGGGGTACACGAGCGACCACCCCACGGAGACCTCCACGTCGTGCTGCGCGAAGGACGCGCGATAGCGCCGCAGCATCTCCCCGAGCGACCGTGGGGACACGTCCTCGACCAGCACGGCGAACTCGTCGCCGCCGTACCGGGCTGCGGTCTCCCCGTCGCGTCGTGCCGCGGTCAGGGCGGCGGCGACTCGTCGCAGGACGGCGTCTCCCTCGGTGTGGCCGAGGTCGTCGTTGACCGCCTTGAGACCGTCGACGTCGGCGACGACCACGGCGGCGAGATCGCCGTACGCGCTCGTGCGCACGGCCGCGTCGGCCAGCAGGGCGTCCCAGCCGCGTCGGTTGACCAGGCCGGTGAGCGCATCGGTCTGGGCCAGCGCCTCCGCGGAGCGCCGCGCGCGGTCGCCGCTCTCGAGCCGGCGCGCCAGGGACACGTGGGCGCCGAGCAGGTGGCTCAGCAGGCCCAGGAGCTCGACGTCGACGTCGGCCGACTGCTGGAGCGGTTCGACTCCGAGACCGCAGAGCATGCCGAACATCTCGCCCTCGGCGTCGATGATGGGCTGGCTCGCGTAGCTGCGCGTGGCCCCGATCGTGAGGTCGCGGTAGTCCGGGTGGGTCGTCACGTCCTCGACGACCGGGTCGGCGCCCAGGTCGACGACCCGCCGGCAGAAGCTGTCGGCCCAGTCGCGCCGGTCGCCGACGGCGATGAGGCTCTCGCCGCCGACGTGCAGGTGGACCTGCTCGCCCCCGACGACCCGGTTGACGGACCAGTCGCTGATGGGGGTGTGCTTCCGCAGGTACGCCACGACCCGGTTCGCGACGGCGCTGAACGTGTCGGAACCTTCGGGCGGGAGGTCGAGGGTGGTCATGCACCCATCCTGCCCGGGTCCCGGTGGCCGTGAGGTGCGAACCGGAACGTGGCCGGTACCAGAACGGGAGCGACGGTACTCACCCTGGTACGCTCGGGCTCGTCCAGACCATGGAGGGGAAGGCCGTCATGCCCGTCGAACGCCTCATGCCGACCGAGGAGTCGGCCGACCTCGTCGCGCTGACCCGCGAGCTCGTCGACGACAAGCTGCGACCGCGCGTGGCCGAGGCGGAGGCCACCGCCACGTTCCCGCGCGACGTGTTCGCCACCCTCGGTCGCGCCGGCCTGCTCGGGCTGCCGTACCCGGAGGAGCTGGGGGGCGGCGCCCAGCCGTACGAGGTCTACCTGCAGGTGGTCGAGGAGATCGCCTCCGCCTGGGCCAGCGTCGGCGTCGGCGTCAGCGTGCACGCCCTCTCGTGCTTCGGGCTGTTCGAGGCCGGCACGGACGAGCAGAAGCAGCGGTGGATGCCCGACATGCTGGGCGGTGAGCTGCTCGGTGCCTACTGCCTGTCGGAGGCCCACGCCGGCTCCGACCCCGCCGCCATGCGCACGAAGGCCGTGCGTGAGGGGGACGACTACGTCATCAGCGGCGCCAAGGCCTGGACCACCCACGGCGGGCAGGCCGACTTCTACAAGGTCATGGCCCGCACCTCCGACGACGGCGGGAGGGGCATCTCCTGCTTCCTCGTCCCGGCCGACGCCGAGGGCCTCACGGCCGACGTCCCCGAGCAGAAGATGGGCCTCATGGGCTCCACCACCGCCACGATGCTGTTCGACGGGGTGCGCGTGCCGGCCGAGCGACGCCTCGGGGCGGAGGGCCAGGGGCTGGCGATCGCGCTGGCGGGGCTCGACGCCGGACGCCTCGGGATCGCCGCCGTGGCCGTCGGGGTGGCCCAGGGCGCGCTCGACGCCGCCGTCGCGTACGCCAAGGAGCGCGAGACCTTCGGGAAGGCGATCATCGACCACCAGGGCCTCGGGTTCGTGCTGGCCGACATGGCCGCGGCCGTCGACTCGGCCCGTGCCACCTACCTGCACGCCGCCCGCCTCAAGGACGCCGGCCGTCCCTACGGTCGCGCGGCGTCGGTGGCCAAGCTCGTGGCCACCGACAACGCCATGAAGGTCACCACCGACGCCGTCCAGGTGCTTGGCGGCGCCGGCTACACGAAGGACTTCCCGGTCGAGCGCTACATGCGCGAGACCAAGGTCATGCAGATCTTCGAGGGCACCAACCAGATCCAGCGGCTCGTCATCAGTCGTCACCTGAAGTAGAGAGAGAAGGACACCCCCATGCAGCTCACCGGAACGTCTGCCGTCGTCACCGGCGGTGCCTCGGGCCTCGGCGCGGCCACCGCCGCCGAGCTGGCCGCCGCCGGCGCCACCGTCGTCGCGATCGACCTGGCGCAGTCCATCGAGAAGGCGCCCGACGTGGACGGCGTTGTCTACGTCGAGGCCGACGTGACCGACGAGGGCCAGGTGCGCAACGCCGTGGCCGCCGCCGGTGAGCACGGTCCGCTGCGCGTGGCCGTCAACTGCGCCGGCATCGGCACCGCCGGGCGCGTGCTCGGCAAGGGCGGTCAGGGCATCCACGACCTCGCCGCGTTCGCGCGGACGATCAACGTCAACCTCGTCGGGTCGTTCACCGTGCTGGCCGTCGCCGCCGAGGCGATGGCCGCCACCGAACCCCTCGAGCACGGCCAGCGTGGCGTGGTGGTGAACACCGCGTCGATCGCGGCCTTCGACGGCCAGATCGGGCAGGCCGCCTACTCCGCCAGCAAGGGCGGCGTCGTGGGCATGACCCTGCCGGTCGCGCGCGACCTCGCGCAGTACGGGATCCGCGTCAACACCATCGCCCCCGGCATCATCGACACCCCCATGCTCGCCTCGGTGGGCGACGACATCCGCGCGGCGCTGGCCAAGGGCGTCCCCTTCCCGCAGCGACTCGGTCGTCCCGAGGAGTACGCCCAGCTGGTGCGCATGATCGTGGAGCACGACTACCTGAACGGCGAGACCATCCGCATGGACGGCTCACTGCGGATGGCGCCGCGATGAGTGGGGCCGTGGACGGTGGGGCCCCCGTCCTGCTGAGCGTCGCCGACGGCGTCGCGCACGTCGAGCTGAACCGGCCCGACGCCTCGAACACGATCGACCTGCCGTGGACCGAGGCGTTCACGAGCGCGCTGCAGCAGGTGAGCGACGACGACACCGTGCGTGTCGTGCTGCTCACCGGTCGGGGCCGCATGTTCTGCGCCGGGGGCGACCTCGGCGCCATGGACGCGGCGCCCGACCGGTCGGCGTACCTGCAGGAGCTGGCCGACGCTCTGCACGTGGGGGTGCGTCTGCTCGACGGCCTCGACAAGCCGGTGGTCGTCGGCGTGCACGGCGCTGCGGCGGGCGCGGGCCTGTCGCTCGTGCTCGGCGGCGACCTGGTCGTGGCCGGTCGGTCGGCGTCCTTCGTCACCGCCTACACGTCGGTCGGCCTGACGCCCGACGGAGGGCAGTCTTGGCTGCTGCCCCGGGTGGTCGGGCTCCAGCGTGCGCTCGAGCTCACCCTCACGCCGCGTCGGCTCTCGGCCGACGAGGCCCAGGAGTGGGGCATCGTCGGGCGCGTCGTGGAGGACGAGGCGGTGGCCGACGAGGCGCACGCGCTCGCTCGACGTCTGGCCGACGGTCCGGCCGCGGCGTTCGGCCGGGCGCGACGCCTGCTGCGCAGCTCCTACGACACCGGGCTGTCGGACCGGCTCGACGTTGAGGCGCGCACCATCGCGGCCTCGGTGGCCGAGCCCGAGAGCGCTGCGCTGATCACGCGGTTCCTGTCACCCCGTCGCTGACGACCCCGCCGGCGGCGGCCCCGCCGAGCACGGGCTCGATGCACAGCTGGAGCACGTCGACCAGGGCGTCGACCAGGTCCTCGCGGGAGCGCGCGCCCGGGTCGGCGAGCCAGCGCGACACGACAGCGTCGGCGAGTCCCACGAGCCCGGTGGCGTAGACGTCGCGCAGGGGCAGCCGGCCGGAGGCGTCGGGACCGAGGAGCTCGCCGGCGATGGACGCCACGACGGTGACGACCACGTCGGTGATGCGATCGACCGGGCTGCCGGACCCGGGAGCCGACGGGAGCGCGCGCACGAAGTCGTAGAGCGGGCGGTGCTCGAGGACGAAGTCGAGGTAGGCGTCGAGCGTCCCCCGCAGGCCCGCCTCGATGCCGTGGTCCGCGGTCATGCGGGCGATCACGTGCTCGAGCAGCATCGACACCACGCGGTCGGCGATCGCGACGTCGAGGTCGTGCCGGTTCTCGAACTGGCGGTAGAGCACCTGCCGCGTCACGCCGCAGGCGCGGGCGATGGACTCCACGGGGGCGTCGGGGCCCTCGCGATCAAGCACCTCGATCGCCGTCCCGGTGATCTCCTCGCGCCGGCGCTCCCGGTGCCCGACCCAGCGGCTCGCGCGGCCGTCGGGCGGGACGGGTGGCGTGGTCATGGACACACCCTATTCGCGATGCTGTGACGACGTGTAACTGTTACGTTCTGTAGCAGTCACTCTCCCGGAGGTCGTCGTGTCCCCTCTCGCCGCCATGCCCACCTGGGCCGCCCGCGTCATCGCCGTGCAGATCATCGCGGTGCTGACGATGATCGCGATCGGCCTGGTCGTCCTGCTGCCCTACCTTCCGCGGCTCGCGGCTGCCGGCGCGGCGCTGCCCCAGATCACCGAGTCGGCCGAGCGGTCGCCGACGACCCTCGACCAGGTGGAGCGCATCGACGGCAACGTCGAGAAGGTGGTGCCCCCGGTGCTCGAGGCCGTGGCGGTGCTGCCGGAGGTCGGGGAGCAGCTCACCGAGCTGCTCGGGGTCGCACGCTCCCTCGGGTCCGCCGCCGACGGCGTCGTCGCCGCGGCCGAACCGTTGGCCGCCGTCGGCACCGACATCCGCGCGCTGCAGGAGCGGCTCGACGGCCTGGAGACGCAGCTGGGCAAGCTCGAGGCGCTCGGTGAGCCGCTCGACTCCCTCGCGGCGTCGGCCGAGCCGCTCCCCGGCCAGCTCGAGCAGCTCACCACGGCGGCGACGGCCATCGCGTCGCTCGTGGACGTCGTCGACCAGCTGGTCGCCTCGATCGGCCGCATCGAGCAGCACGCGGCCAACCTCGACCGCAAGACCGGCCCCGTCCTGCTCCCGGACCTCACCGGCGTCCGCTGACGACCCGGCTCGTCTCCCCGTTTCGGACACTTCCGGGGCGGTTCGGGGCGTCGAGGTGCCCCGGAAGTGTCCGAAACGCGGGGACGAGCGGTCAGTCGGAGCGGGTGGCGTGGTCGACCAGCACGGCCAGCTGATGGAAGGCGGCCGCGTCGTCGAGGCCCGTGTCGGCCTCCACGGCACCGCGGTGGATCGCCTCCAGCACGAGCCCGGCGACCGCGCCGACGAAGCGTGGGTCGAGGCGTCGCCGCCCCGAGGCCTCGACGAGCTCCTTGACCCGCTGTGCCGCCAGGCGCACGTTGGTGCGGTAGACGTCGCGGGCGGGCTCGTAGGCGTCGAGGTCGGCGAAGTAGGTGGGACCGGCGGGGGCGAGCTCCTCGGCGATCGCGTCGAGGTACACGCTGATGCGCCGGCCGGTGTCGGGCTCGGCGGCCACGCGACGCTCGACCGCCTCGGTGGAGCGGCGGAACGACTCGCGCACGGTCGCCTGGATGATCTGCTCCTTGCTCGCGGCGACCACGTAGAGCGTGGACTTGGAGCAGCCGAGACGGCGGGCGAGGTCCTCGAGGCTGAAGGCCAGGAAGCCCTCGGCGTGGAACAGTGGGATGAGCTCGTCGAGGAGGGCGCCGCGGCGTGCGTCGTCGCGGGCGGCGACGCTCGTCGGACGGACCATCGCACCAGGATACCCGGCGCAGTACCACAGGGGCTGTGTCGGTACTGGGAGCGTCGTGTCCACCGACTGGACGACGGCCCGGGCGAGGTCTGCCGGGTCCCGGGACAGGCACTACTGTCGGCAGCGTGACACGGGGGCGTCGGGTCGAGGTGGCCGTGCTCGCGACCGTTGTCCTGCACGTCGACGACGAACCCGTCCGGCTGTCCGGTCTCGAGCGAGCGGTCCTGGCGCGCATCGCCCTGACGAGGTCGGCCACCGCCGCCTCCCTGCTGACGTGGCTGTACGGCGAGGACCCGCCGGCGTCGGCGCCGAACCGCGTGCAGGCGTTGATCTCGGGGATCCGACGCAAGTGCTCTGCCCCGGTGATCGAGACCACGCCGGGCGGGTACCGCCTCGTCCCCGACGTGCAGGTCGACGTCGAGCGGCTGGCGGTGCTGCGGGACCGCGCCCGTGAGCTGGCGGCGGTCGCGGACCCGGCCTGCCTGCGGTCCTTCCGCGAGGCGTCGACGCTCCTGGGTGACGAGTCGTTGCAGGACGTGCCGTCCACGGCCGCCGTCGAGATCGAGCGGTCCCGGCTCGACGCCGAGCGGCTCGCCCTGTGGGAGGAGCACGCCGCCGCCGCGCTCGCGCTGGGCCGCGCCGACCAGGTGGTCGCCGACCTCGCCACGCTGACGGCCCGGCACCCGTTCCACGAGGCGTTGCTCGCCCAGTACGTGCTCGTCCTGGCGTCGACGGGGCAGCAGGAGCGTGCTCTCGGGGTCTACCGCGAGGCCTACGACCGGCTCGACAGCGAGCTCGGGGTCGAGCCCTCCGCGCGGCTCCGGGAGGCGCACGCCGAGGTGCTGCGGGGGCCTCAGGTGCCCGCGCCGGCCGGTCGGGTCGCCCACGTCCCGCGCACCCTGCCGCGGCGGGCGCCCGGCTTCGTCGGTCGAGACGAGGAGATCGACCGCATCGTCGGGGCCGTCGCCCAGGTCGACGACGCGCCCCTCGTCGTCCACCTCACCGGTCTGGCCGGCATGGGCAAGAGCGCGCTGGCCGTGGAGGTCGGCCAGCGCCTGCGCGACGACTTCCCGGACGGCTCTCTGCACCTCGAGGCCGGCAGCGCGCCCGCGCTCGAGGTCGGTGCGGTCCTCGCCACCTTCCTGCGCCTGCTCGGGGTGCACCCCGACGCCGTCCCTGGCGGCACCGCCGAACGGGCCGCCCTCTACCGGTCGCTGCTCGACGAGCGGCGCGTCCTCGTGGTGCTCGACGGCGTCGACGCACACGCCGGGGCGACGTCGAGCGAGCTGTCGCTCCTGCTTCCGGCGTCGCCGGGGTCGATGGCGATCGTGTGCTCGCGCTACGACCTCGCCTGGTTGCAGCCGGACCTCCACGTGCAGGTGGGGCCGCTGTCCGGCACCTCCGGCCGAGCGCTCCTGGCCGGGGTGCTGGGGGACGACCGGGTCCGTGCGGACCATGACGGCGCCGACCGGCTCGTCTCCACGCTGGGCGGCATGCCGCTCGCGCTGCGCCTCGCCGCCGGACGCGCGCGGCAGCGTCCGGACGTGGGGCTCTCACGCCTGGCCGAACGGCTGTCGTCCGGGGGACTGGGCACCGACGACGTGGCCGCCGCACTGGCGATGAGCCTCTCCGACGTGTGGGAGCGCGTGCCCGAGAGCGTGCAGGAGGTGGCCCGACGGGTCGCGCGACTGCCGGTGGCGACCTTCAGCGCCTGGGTCCCTGGCGCGCTGCTCGGCGACGACGCGGCAGGGGAGCACGCGATCGACGCGCTGTGCGCGGCGCACCTCGTGGAGCCGGTGCGCCGCAGCGGCCAGACCCCCCAGTTCCGGCTCCACGACGTCGTGGCCCGGTTCCTCGTGGGCTCGCACGACGACGATGTCGACGTGGCCGACGTGGCACTCGTCGCCGAGCAGCTGCTGGCGCGTGCGGTGGTGCCGTACCGGGACCATCCGACCCAGCTCGTCCCCGTCCCGCCGGCACCGGGTCGGGCCGTCGGCGACGGTCCTCGGCGGGGCACGCCGGCCCTCCAGGAGCGCGAGTCGGCCGTGGCGTTCTTCGCGACGGAGAACGCCACGGCGCGGACCCTCGCGAGGACGCTCGCGCCGGTGCGGGCCGACCTCGCGTGGAGGCTGCTGGCGATCACGGCCCCGGCGCACCACGTGTCGCCGTCCGAGGGCGACTGGCTCGACGCCCTCGACGTGGTCGAGAAGCACCTCGACGCCATGGACGGCGACCGTCGACTCGGTGCGGCCCACCTCGACCTGTGCCGTGCGTGGCACCTGCAGTCCCGGGCCTCCTCCTCGGAGCCGGCGCGGGCACTCGCCGACGCCGCACGTCGGCGGCTCGTCGAGCAGGGGGCGCACGCACCTGCGACCGCCGCAGCCGTCGTGGCGGCGTCGTCGGCGCTCTCCGTGGGTCGGCGCGACCTGGCGGAGGCCGACCTCGCCGGGGCCGACGAGTCGCTGGACCACCTCGACGACGCGGTGCTCGCGGGCTGGGTCGAGATCATGCGTGGCACCGTCCACCACGACTACGACGAGCTCGACGCCGCAGCGGGTGCCTTCACCCGCGCCCGCGAGCTCCTGGCCGCCACCGCGGCGCGCGGCGCGTTCCGCCAGGCCACTCTCGAGCTGTCGCGCACCTGCCGGCGGCGGGGCTCGATCGACGCCGCCGAGGCGCTGATCGTCGAGGCGCTGGAGCTCTTCGACGGCGGGGTCGACGACCACGTCCACGGCTACGTCGTCGACGCCCGCGCCGAGGTCGCCGTCGCCCACGGCCAGGCGACGGAGGCGTTCGAGCGGGCGCAGGAGGCGCGGGCGTGGGCCCGGCGTGCTCGCGACGCCTTCCTGGCGGCCCGGTCGCGCCGCTCGCTCGCCGGCGCGCTGCGCCTGCTCGGCCGCCTCGAGGAGGCCGAGTCCGAGCTGGTGGCCAGCGTGGAGGAGCTCACCGCCCTCGGCCGGACGCTCAGCGCCGCTGCGTCGCTGCGCGACCTCGCCGTGCTGCTGGAGCTGATGGGCAGACCCGACGACGCCGGGGAGGCGTCGCGGCGCGAGCGTGAGGCGCGCGCCGCGGCGCGCCTGCACCGTTCACGGGTGGATCCCACGGGACCGACCCCTCGTGCGGTCCCGTCCGGCTCCTCCTAGGTCGTCCACGTCCTCGATCGTCGCGGACGCCGCTGCGAGGACGCTGCGAACGACGCGGAGCAGGATCGCAGCGCCGGTCGACAGCCTGGTGGGGTTGGCGCGGCAGAGGCTGCGCCCCGACATCGGAGGACCCATGAACACACGACGCACCCTCGTGGCCGCCGCGGCCAGCTCGATGGCCTCGGCCGCCCTGCTCGCCGGATCACTGGCCACCGGAACGGCCACCGCCTCCACGGTCTCGACGGAGGCCGAGGCGTCGGCTCAGGCCCGTCCGGCCTTCAAGGTGCCGTTCCGCTGCGGCCAGACCTGGCGAGCCGACACCCGCGACGGGCACAGCCCGTCGAGGTACGCGATCGACTTCAACCGTGGTGGTGGCAACGACGACCTCGGACTGCCCGCGGTGGCGAGCGCGGCCGGCACCGTGACGAAGGTGCGTCGGCTGACGACCAGCTACGGCCACTACGTCGAGATCTCCCACGGCGGCGGCTGGTCGACGCTCTACGCGCACCTGCAGGAGGGCAGCATCAACGTCTCGGAGGGTCAGCGGGTGACGGCGACCACGCAGGTGGGCAAGGTGGGCAGCTCCGGCGGGGACTTCACCTCCCACCTGCACTACGAGCAGAAGCTCAACGGTGCGGTGCAGCGGGCGGTCATGGGTGGTCGCGCCGCCACGTACCCGGCCACGCCCGGGCCGAGCTTCACCCGCCCCTGCTGATCGGGGTGGCACGACGTCGGGGTCCGCACCGCAGCGGGCCCCGACGTCGTCGTGCGGGCGCTCAGGCCAGCGCGGCCGCCAGCGGCGTCGCGGGCCGTCCGGTGAGGTCCTCCACCGCGGAGGTGACCTCGGCGAGGCGACCCTCGCGGATGGCGGTGCCGAACGAGGCGAGGAGCTCGGCCACGAAGGTGGGCAGTCCGGCCTGCTCCAGTCCTGCGACGTAGGCGGCGTCGTCGACCTGGACGACCTGGACCGGCTCACCCCGGCGCTCGGCGGCGAGGGCGGCGATGTCGGCGGCCGTCACCGACGTGGGTCCCGTGACATCGAGTGCCGTGTCGTCGACGTCGGTGCTCAGGAGGGCGCCCACTGCGGCGGCCGCGCAGTCGGCCCTCGTCACGTACGCGGCGCCGGCCTCGCCCGTGTTGGTCACGTAGGTGCCGGACGCCGCGGCCTGCGCCACCACGTCGGACTGCATGTCGGCGTAGAGGTTGTTGCGCAGGAAGGTCCAGCGCAGGCCGCTGTCACGCAGTGCCTGCTCGGTGCCGAGGTGGTCGGGCGTCACGAGCGCGGGGTTGTCCTCGCTCGGGTCGGGCACGGACGTGTAGAGCACGCGGCGGACGCCGGCCTTCGTGGCGGCCTCCACGGCGGCGCGCTGGCCCTCCAGTCGGGAGCCGACGACGTCGGTGGAGACGAGGAGGAGCTCATCGATGCCGGTGAACGCCTCCACGAGGCCCTCGGGGCTGTCGAAGTCGGCCGCGCGGGTGGTGGCGCCTGCGGCGGCGATCTTCTCGGGGGAGCGGCTGAGGAGGACGACGTCGGCGGGGGCGACCTTCTGGAGGAGGAGCTCCGCAGCGAGCGAGCCGAGCTGTCCGGTCGCGCCGGTGATGCCGTAGGTGGTCATGAAGGTTCCTTACTGTCATCAGTCTGGTTGCTGTTGGTCACAACTATAACCACACTGGTGGCGGTATGGCATCATGGGGGCATGGCCAGCCCGCAGAGCACCCAGTTCGCCGTGGCCGTGCACGTCCTCACCTACCTCGCAGGAAGCGGGGCGGGGCCGTCGTCGCCGCATCCTCGCACCGTGGGTGCGACGGAGCTCGCGGCCAGCACGCAGGTGACGCCCGTGCACGTGCGACGTGTGCTCGCTCCCCTGAGGGAGGCCGGCATCCTGGCGTCCACGCCCGGCGCCCACGGCGGTTGGCGCCTGCTCGTGGAGCCCGAGCGGATCACGCTCGACACCGTGTGGCGCCTCGTGCGCGGGGACGAGCCGGTGCTGGCGATCCACCTGCCGAGTCCGAGGTGCCCCGTCGGACGCAGCATCCAGGACGGCCTGCACGACGTCGACGCGGCGGTCGCGCGCGCCACCGAGGAGACCCTGGCGCGGACGAGCGTCGCCGACCTCGTCCCGGCCTAGTCGCCCGCCTGCAGGCGCAGGCCTGCGAGCAGGAGGTCCAGGCCGGCGACGAACTGTGCGCTGTCGTCGTGGTCGGCGAACACGTCCAGGATCGTGTGGAGGAACGGCCACGTCGCAGGATCGAGGCCTCTCCACTCGTCCACCGTGCGGCTCATGTACTCCGCGCGGGTGGTGCTGCCGTCGATGACCTCCTCGGGCGGCTGCTGTCCGAGGTCGGCGGCGATCCCGACGACGTAGCCGACCACGGCCGACGCCGCGTTGAAGGTCTCGAGGGGACCCAGTCCGAGCCGCAGGACCTGCTGGCCCACGCGCTCGTAGTAGCGGAGCGAGTTGGGCTGGGACCCGGTGTTGCGCATGAAGTAGGCGCCGAGCCACGGCCGGTCGACCACGGCCTCGAAGAGCGCGATGGCCGTGCTGCGCAGGTCGTCGATCGGGTCGCCGTCGACGAAGTCCTCGGTGGCCTCGAGCACGCCCTCGAGGACGAAGTCGGCGGCCCGCTCGAGCAGCTCGTCGCGACTAGAGACGTACCAGTAGATGCTGCCCACGCCGCCGCCCATGCGTGCGGCGAGGGCGCGGAACGTGAGGGCGGAGTCGCCGGCCTCGTCGAGCAGTCGCACGGCCTCGGTCATGACCGACTCCATGGAGTGCGAGGCGCGGCGGCGCTGCTTGAGGCGGTCGTCCGGACCTCGGTTGCGCGGCGGCGTCACGATCGGCGTCTCCTCATGCCTTGCATCGTACCGAACGTTGTTCTATCGTATCGAACGTCGTTCGAGAACCGAACGGCGTTCGATGCCTCCGGAGGTGCGCCATGAGCCACGACACCGCGTCCCCGACGACCCGCACCTACACCTCGCTGCGTGCCGCCTGGATACCCCTGACCGCCCTCTGTCTCGCCTTCTTCGTCGAGATGGTCGACAACACGCTGCTGTCGATCGCGCTGCCCACGATCGGCCGCGACCTGCACGGCACCACCACGTCCCTGCAGTGGGTCACCGGCGCCTACGCGCTCACCTTCGGCGGGCTCATGCTCACCGCGGGCTCGGTGGCCGACCGCTTCGGTCGACGCCGCGTCCTGCTCGTCGGCCTCGTCGCCTTCGGCACCATCAGCCTCGGCGCCCTGCTCGTCGAGTCGACGGCCGAGCTGATCGCCCTGCGTGCCGCGCTCGGCCTGTGCGCCGCCGCGATGGCGCCGATCACCAACTCGCTCGTGTTCCGGCTGTTCGACGACGAGGACCTGCGGCGGCGCGCGTTCCCGCTCATGATGATGGTCGGCATGGCCGGGTTCGTCCTCGGACCGGTGCTGGGCGGCTCCGCGCTCGAGCACGTCGGGTGGGAGTGGCTGCTGGCCGTGAACGCCCCCATCGCCCTCGTCGCATGGATCGGTGTCCGGATCGGAGTCTCGGCCGACCACCCCGACGACCTCACCGACGACGCCCTCGACCTGCCCGGCGCGTTCCTCAGCGTGATGACCATCGGCCTCGGGGCCTACGCCCTGACGAGCGGGGTGGAGCGCGGCTGGCTCTCGGCCGTCACCCTCGCCTGCGTCCTGGGATCGCTCGCCGCCGCGGCCACGTTCGTCCGGCACGAGCGCCGTACCACGTCACCGATGCTCGATCTGCGGATCTTCTCGCGTGGCACGGTGCGGGGCGCGACGATCGCCCAGGTGGGCACGTCGGTCGCGATGACGGGCGTCCTGTTCGCGCTCGTGCTGCACTTCCAGTACGCCTACGGCTGGAGCCCGGTGCGCGCCGGTCTGGCGAACCTGCCGATGATCGCCACCATGCTCGCGTCCAACCCGCTCACCGAGGTGATGGTCCGGCGGCTCGGCCACCGCATCGCCTGCCTCGTGGGTGCCGGCCTGCTCGCCGCCGGCCTCGTGTGGATGGCGTTCGCCGTGGAGCACGGCTACCTGGCGATCGTCGTCGGCATGGTCGTGATGTTCGTCGGCCTGCGCACGGTGATGATGACCTGCGCCGTCGCGCTCATCGGGGCCATGCCCGGCAACCGCACCTCGCTCGGCGCCGCGCTGAACGACACCGCGCAGGAGGTCGGCACCAGTCTCGGCACCGCCCTCGTCGGCACGCTGCTCGCCGCCCTGGTGGTGCAGGTCCTGCCGACCGGGGCGTGGGGCGCCGAGCTCGTGCAGTCGTACTTCGACGGGGAGCGGGTCGTCTTCCTGGTGCTCGCCGTGCTGGCCGGCGGGATCGCGGCCTACGGGGCGAGCACGTTGACGGACTCCCGAGCCACCGAGGAGGAGCCGGCGACCGCATGACCGGGGTCGCTGCGCCGGTGGACGAGGATCGCTCAGCACTGATGGATCAGAGCTGGCGGAGCAGGAAGAGATCCATCACCCAGCCGGCCTCGGCCTTCGCTGCGGCACGCTCCGCGGTGATCTCGGCCGCGACGTCCTTGACGGCACCGGAGACGAGGCGTTCGGACGGCGATCCGAGGTTCGCGCCCCACCAGACGTGCCAGTCGTCGAGGCCGCTCAGGTCGGTTCCCGACGTCAGGAAGACGACGACGTTGTCCTGCCCCTGCTCGAGGGCCTCGCGGAGCCGGCGCTCGGTGGTCACGTGGATCGGCTGCCCGACCTCGTGCAGCACGATCCGGTGCCGGGCGGCGAGCAGCTGCAGCGCGGAGATGCCGGGCAGCACGTCCCAGTCGAACGTCAGGTTGTCGCGCGCAAGCACGCGTTCGACCACGCGGATCGTCGAGTCGTAGAAGGCGGGGTCGCCCCACACGAGCAGGACGGCGTCGCCCGGATGTGCGATGAGCGCCGACTCCCAGGCCTCGGCCCGTGCCTCGTGCCAGTCGCCGACCGCGGACTCGTAGTCGAGGGCTGTCCTGTCCCGCGGTGGATCGACGACCTCGACCACCCGCAGGTCGGGCGCGTGGTGGGCCAGCAGCTCCCGGCGCGCGGCGGCGAGCGGGTCACCGGCCCGCTTCACCGTCACCAGCGCGACCGACGCCGACCGCAGCGCCGCGACCGCCTCGACGGTCAGGTGGTCGGGGTGGCCGAGACCGATCCCGACCAGGGTCACTCGCCGCGTCACGCGTGGCGGTCCTCGAGGTCTCCCTCGAGGTCGAGGTAGACCTGCTGCATCGCGGCGACGACCTCGGGGTCGGGCTCGGCCCAGAGGCCGCGCTCGGCCGCCTCGCCCAGTCGCTCGACGATGCCGCGCAGCGCCCAGGGGTTCGACTTCCGCATGAACTCCTGGTTGGTCTCGTCGAGGACGTACTCCTTGGCGAGCGACTCGTACATCCAGTCGTGCACGACGCCGGCGGTGGCGTCGAAGCCGAACAGGTAGTCCACCGTGGCGGCCAGCTCGAACGCACCCTTGTAGCCGTGCCGCTGCATCGCGCCGATCCAGCGCGGGTTGACCACGCGGGCGCGGAACACCCGGTTGGTCTCCTCCTGCAGCGTGCGCGTGCGCACCGCGTCGGGCGACGTCGAGTCGCCGACGTACGCCTTCGGCTCGGCGCCGGTCAGCGCGCGGACCGTCGCGATCATGCCGCCGTGGTACTGGAAGTAGTCGTCGGAGTCCGCGATGTCGTGCTCGCGGGTGTCGATGTTCTTCGCCGCCACCGCGATGCGGCGGTAGTTGGCGCGCATGTCCTCCGAGGCCGGGGCGCCGTCGAGGTCGCGTCCGTAGGCGAAGCCGCCCCACGCCGTGTAGACCTCGGCGAGGTCGTCGTCGGTCTTCCAGTTGCCGGCCTCGATGACCTGCAGGATCCCGGCACCGTAGGAGCCCGGCTTCGAGCCGTAGATCCGGGTCGTGGCCCGACGCTCGTCGCCGTGCTCGGCGAGGTCGGCCTGGGCGTGGGCACGCACGAAGTTCTGCTCGAGCGGCTCGTCGAGCTCGGCCACCTGGCGGATGGCGTCGTCGAGGATGCCGATGACGTGCGGGAACGCGTCGCGGAAGAAGCCGGAGATGCGGACCGTGACGTCGATGCGCGGACGACCCAGCTCCTCCAGCGGGACGACGCGCAGGCCGTTGACCCGGCGCGAGGCCGGGTCCCACTCGGGCTCGACGCCGATGAGGGCCAGCACCTCGGCGATGTCGTCGCCCGACGTGCGCATGGCCGACGTGCCCCAGACCGACAGGCCCACGGAGCGCGGGTACTCGTCGGTGTCGGCGAGGTGCCGCTCCACGAGCGACTCGGCCATCGAGCGGCCGGTCTCCCAGGCCAGTCGCGACGGGACGGCCTTCGGGTCGACGGTGTAGAAGTTGCGACCGGTCGGCAGCACGTTGACGAGTCCGCGCAGCGGGGAGCCGGACGGACCGGCGGGGATGAAGCCGCCGTCGAGCGCGTGCAGCACGTGGTCGAGCTCGTCGGTGGTCTGCGCGAGGCGCGGGACCACCTGCGTGGCGGCGAAGTGCAGGACGTCGCGGACGACGGGGTCGTCGTGCAGGCCGTCGACGGCGGAGGGGTCCCAACCGGCCTCCTCCATGCCCTGCACCAGGGCGTGCGCCTGCTGCTCGATCTCGTCGATGGCGCGCAGGGCGTCCTCCCCCTCCTTGAGCCCCAGGGCCGACCGCAGGCCGGGCACGGCCCCGGTCTCGCCGCCCCAGATCTGGCTGGCGCGCAGGATCGAGAGCACGAGGTTCACGCGCGCCTCGCCCGCCGGAGCCTGACCGAGGACGTGCAGGCCGTCGCGGATCTGGGCGTCCTTGATCTCGCAGAGCCAGCCGTCGACGTTGAAGATGAAGTCGTCGAAGTCGTCCTCGTCCGGGATGTCGTCCAGGCCGAGGTCGCGGTGCATCTCGGCCGCGCGCATGTGCGTCCAGATCTGCGAGCGGATGGCCGGCAGCTTGGCCGGGTCCATCGCGGCGATGTTGGCGTACTCGTCGAGCAGCTGCTCCAGCTTGGCGATGTCGCCGTAGCTCTCGGCCCGCGCCATCGGCGGGATGAGGTGGTCGACGATCGTGGCGTGGGCGCGACGCTTGGCCTGCGCGCCCTCGCCCGGGTCGTTGACGAGGAACGGGTAGATCAGGGGCAGGTTGCCGATCGCGGCATCGGTGCCGCACGACGCCGACAGCGCCGCGTTCTTGCCCGGCAGCCACTCCATCGAGCCGTGCTTGCCGAGGTGCACGACGGCGTGCGCCCCGAGCTCCTCCTCGACCCAGCGGTACGCGGCGAGGTAGTGGTGCGAGGGCGCCATGTCGGGGTCGTGGTAGATCGCGACCGGGTTCTCGCCGTAGCCGCGGGGCGGCTGGATCATCAGCACGACGTTGCCGGCGCGGATCGTGGCGAGCACGATCTCCTGCTCACCGTTGACGAACAGCTTGCCCGGTGCCGGGCCCCACGCCTCGAGCATGCCGTCGCGCAGGTCGGGGTGGAAGCCGTCGAACCACTCGCGGTACCGGGCGGCGGGGATGCGCACGTGGCTCTCGGTGAGCTGGGTGTGCGTGAGCCACTCCTCGTCCTGGCCGCCGGCGTCGATGAGCGCGTGGATGAGGGCGTCGCCGGCCTCGGTGAGGTCGTCGAGCTCCAGACCGGGGATCTGTCCGGGCTCGCCGAGGTCGTAGCCGGCGTCGCGCATCGCGCGCAGCAGCCGGATGGTGGAGGCGGGGGTGTCGAGGCCGACGGCGTTGCCCACCCGGCTGTGCTTCGTCGGGTAGGCCGACAGCATGAGCACGACCTTGCGCTCGGCCGGCGGGGTGTGGCGCAGGCGGGCGTGGGCGGCGGCGATGCCGGCCACGCGCGCGCTGCGCTCGGGGTCGGCCACGTAGCGGGGGAGACCGTCCTCGTCGACCTCCTTGAAGGAGAACGGGGCGGTGATGATCCGACCGTCGAACTCCGGGATCGCGATCTGGTTGGCCGAGTCGAGCGGCGAGACGCCGTCGTCGGAGGCCTCCCACTCGGCGCGGCTCGAGGTGAGGCTGAGGCCCTGGAGGATCGGGATGTCGAGGGCCTTGAGACGCGCGACGTCCCACGACTCGTCGTCGCCGCCGGCGCTGACGGTGCCCGGCTTCGTGCCGCCGGCCGCGAGCACCGTGACGATGAGGGCGTCGAGGTTCGCCATCTCCTCGAACAGCGCGTCGGGGGCGGCGCGCAGCGACGAGCTGAAGATCGGGACGCCGACGGCGTCGCCGGTGTCGTCGATCGCGTCGGCCAACGCGTGCGCGAAGCCGGCGTTGCCGCTGGCCTCGTGGGCGCGGTAGTACAGCACGCCGATCCTGGCCTTGCCCGTCTCGTCGTCGCCCTGCGGGCGAGGAGCAAGACCCCATTCCGGCAGGACCTTCGGGGGCTCGAACCCCTCGCCGGTCAGCATCACGGTGTCGGAGAGGAAGGCGTGCAGCTGGGCGAGGTTCTCGGGGCCGCCCTCCGCGAGGTACACGTGGGCGTCGGCGCAGACGCCGATCGGGACGGTCGACTGCTCCATCAGCTCGGCGCTGGGCGACTGCTCGCCGCCGAGCACCACCATCGGCTTGCCCGTGGCGCGGATGCGCGCGAAGCCCGAGCAGAGGTCCTGCGGCGAGCCGAGGATGCGCGCGACCACGAGGTCGGCCGCCTCGATCGCGGCGGCCATGTCCTGGTGGCCGGGCTTCGCCGGGTTGGCGTAGACGTAGTCGGCGCCGCTCGCGCGGGCCGAGAGCAGGTCGGTGTCGGACGTCGAGAGCAGCGCGATACGCGTCATCAGGGTTCCTCCTCGGGGTTCTCGCCCCGTGCGGTGGGAGTCGCCGCGGAAGGTGTCTGGCTGGCCTGCAGGCAGGCGTCACAGTGGCGGAACCGCGCCGGACTCGCACCGGCTTCCCTGATCCGCGGCGACGGATCGCGGTCAGCCTAGCGGCCTCGCGCCGGGATCACGCAGTCGCCGCAGTACCCGCCGCCGGGGATCCGGTAGTAGAGGCAGCAGGAGCGGCGCACGTACGGCGGTCCCACGTCGCCGGTGCCCGCGAGGTAGGGGTGGGTGAGCGCGGCGGCGCCGACGTCGAGCGCCGCGTCGCGCAGGTCGGGCCGGGCGAGCGTGGCCATCCTCAGCGCACCGAACGCCGCGGACGACGCGTTGCCCGCCAGCACCTGCTCCGACAGGCCATGGGCGGCGTGCAGACGACGGGCGAGGGGCTCGACCACGTCGGACAGGACGGCGTGCAGGTCGGCCGGACCCCAGGCGCCGGCCGCGAGAGGGAAGGTCCCGGTGGGCTGCTCACGCCAGTGGAGGTCGGCCGGGGCGTCGACGTCGAGCAGCAGGGCCCCGATCGTCGGCGACAGCAGCCGGGCGAAGAGACCGAGCGACGCGATCGAGGCGGCCACACGGGGTTCCACCTCGGCATTCGAGCGGGACCGGAGGACCAGGTGCGCCGCGACGACGCGGTGGTCCGGGAACGGGCCGTCGAGCAGCTCCGCGAGGGGGTGCCAGCCCTCGCCCGTCACGGTCTGCTCGACGGCGAAGAACTCGCCCAGCCGGGCGAGCGCGGTCACTCGGGTGACCCGGGCTCACGCTCCCGGTCCGCCTCCAGCTCGCGCTTGAGCCGGTCGAGCGTGCGCCGGATGTTGCCGCGCTGGAACGTGGCGAAGGAGTCCCGCCCGGTGGCCACGCGGTCGAACACCGAGGCCGTCCAGTCGGGCCAGCCCTTGCGGCCGTCGACCCAGGTCTCCGTGACGAGCGTGCCTCCCACGGCCGGCTCGAAGGCGTACTCCCACGTGGCGACGCGCACCGGCAGCAGCCGCTCGCCCAGGCCCCACGCACGCACGTCGAAGGCGAACCGTCGGCCGGGCTCGGCGATGGTCACGACGCAGCGGGTCCGCCACCGGCCGCGACCGCGCTTGTTGTCGCCGACGAACACCGTGCCCTTGACCACGGGAGCGTCGGGATCGGCAAGCGTCGCGCCGGTGTTCTCGGGACTCCAGCGCCCCATCTGCCGCACGTCGCTGACCGCGGCGTAGGCGGTCTCCGGGTCGACGCCGACGACCACGGTGTCGCTGACGGTGAGGGCTCGGGACATGCAGGGGAGGCTACTCGCGTGCACGTGCTCGCACCGAGGGAAGGTGCGACGTCGTGACGCGGCTCGCACCCCCGTGCCAGCATGACCGCCATGGACCTGCGCGAGGTGACCGACAGCACCAGCTGGCGCGACCCGGCTCCGCCGCGCCTGCCCGCCGTCGAGGTGCCGACGTGCACGCACCCGCCGGACGCCGAGATCGGGGCCGGCCGGGTGGACCTGTTCGGCATCGACCACGACGACGTCGCCCGGTTCCACCGCACGAGTCGCGGTCTCACCCACGCCTACACGGCCGGTCGCCCGCACGACGGGGCCGTCCTGAGGCACGTCCCGATGGGCTACACCCAGCTCTACGACCACGAGAAGGTCGCCGTGGTCCTCGACGGACGGGTGCTGCGGCTCTGGGCCGCTCGCGGCACCGTCCAGGCCTTCGACCTCGTGGTGCCGCCGTCGTCGGGGCAGGACCTGCTGGTACTGGGAGCGTCGCACCCCGTTCGGTATGCGGTGGGGGAGGCCTGCAACCTCTCGGCGCGGCTGCCCGGCGTCCCGGTGATGGTCGCGCGACGTCTCGCCGAGCACGGCTGGCACTGATGAGGTCCGCTGGGCACTCGGTACGGTTCCCCCGTGCCTGACCACACTGCGCCCGACCACAGCGTGCCTGACCTGACGTCCCCCACCTCCGTGCGCCCGCCGGACGCCGCGGCCCACGCCGCTGCCGCCGCCCGACTGGCCGACCTCGCCACGCCCCCCGGCGCGCTCGGACGTCTCGGCGACCTGGCCTGCTGGATCGCCGCCACGCAGGGCGAGGTGCCGCCGCGTCCGGTCGAGAACGTTCGGGCCGTCGTGCTCGCCGGCGACCACGGCGTGGTCGGCTCGGGCGTCTCCGCGTTCCCGAGCGCCGTCACCCCCGCCATGGTCCGGACCTTCGCGTCCGGCCGGGCCGGCGTGAGCGTGCTCGCCGCCCAGCACGGCGTGAGCCTGCGCGTGCTCGACCTCGGCGTTGACGACGACCTCGACGGCCTGCCCGACGAGGTCCGCGTCTTCAAGGTGCGGCGCGGCTGCGGCTCCATCGACGTCGAGGACGCGCTCACGTCCGAGGAGACGGGTCTGGCGATCGAGCACGGTCGCACGATCGCGGCGCAGGAGATCGCGTCGGGTGCGCAGCTGCTGGTCACCGGCGACATGGGCATCGGCAACACGACCCCGTCGGCCGCGCTCGTGGCCGCGTCGCTCGGCCTCCCCGGCGTCGAGGTCGTGGGTCGCGGGACCGGCATCGACGACGCAGGTCTGGCCCGCAAGGCCGAGGTCGTCCAGACCGCGCTGGACCGTGCCGGCGAGCGTGTGGCCGACCCCGTGGACCGGCTCACCGCGCTCGGCAGTGCCGACCTCGCCGCGACCGTCGGCTTCCTCGTCGCCGCGGCCGAGGCGGGTGTCCCCGTGCTGCTCGACGGACTCATCTCCGTGGCCTGCGCCCTGACCGCCGACGACCTCGCACCCGGTGCAGCCGCCTGGTTCGCCGCCGGCCACCGCTCCACCGAGCCGGCGCAGGGCTTCGCCCTCGAGAAGCTCGGCCTGGAGCCCCTGCTCGACCTCGGTATGCGGCTCGGTGAGGGCAGCGGCGCCGTCGCCGCCGTGCCGCTGGTGCGCTCCGCGGCGCTGCTCCTGCGCGACGTCGCGCTGCTGTCGGAGGTCCTGGGCGGCTGAGTCGGCCGGGCGTCGAACGGGAGTGCTACGGTGCGGCTGCCACGCGAGGGAACCCGGTGAGAGTCCGGGACTGACGCGCAACGGTATGGGCGGCGACGCCTGAGTCCGACACCCGCTGGCGACCCGCGGCACTCGCCGTGGGGCTCCACCGGGTCTCGCGCAACGGACCCCCGAGCGAAGGATCGCGATGCGACCACGCTTCAGCCCCTCCCTCTCCGCCGCCCTGCTGGCGGCTACGCTCCTCGCCGCGTGCGGCTCGTCGACCGACTCAGGGTCCTCGACGTCGGCCGCGTCCACGAGCGGCTTCCCGGTCACGGTCGAACGCTGCGACCGTGACGTCACCGTCGAGAGCCCGCCGCAGCGCATCGTGTCCCTGAACCAGGGCAGCACCGAGATCCTGCTGAGCCTCGGCGTGGCCGACCGCATGGCGGGTGCCGCGGGCTGGACCGACCCGATCCTGCCGTCGCTGGCCGAGGAGAACGCGACGGTCGAGCGTCTCGCGGACCAGGCGCCGTCGTACGAGGACCTGCTCGCGACCGAGCCCGACCTCGTGACCGCGTCGTTCGCGAACACCCTCAGCGAGGGCGGCGTGACCACGCCCGAGAAGCTGGCCGGCCTGGGCGTCCCCGCCTACCTGTCGGCCGTCGAGTGCGAGAAGTCCGACTTCGGCGCCGGTGACGGCACCCGTGACGAGCCGCTCGAGATGGAGTCGATCTACACGGAGGTCCGCGACCTCGCCGCGCTCGTGGGCGAGGAGCAGGCCGGCGAGGACCTCGTCGCCTCGCTCGAGGAGCGCATGGCCGACGCCGCCGCGGCCGACTTCGACGGCACGTCGGTCTTCTACTGGTTCGCCAACTCCGAGGCGCCCTACGCCGCGGGCTGCTGCGGGGGGCCGGGCATCATCACGCGAGCGCTGGGCCTGGACAACGTGTTCGAGGGCGAGCAGGACGAGTGGCCGCAGATCGGGTGGGAGTCGATCGCGGCCACCGATCCCGACGTCCTCGTCATCGGGGACCTGACCCGCAGGAGCCAGACCGCGGAGAGCGGCAAGGCCAAGATCGCGTTCCTGGAGTCCAACCCGGTCACGCGGGAGATGACCGCGGTCAAGGAGAAGCGCTACGTGCTGCTGGCCGGCGCCGAGCTCAACCCGTCGATCCGCACGGTCGACGCCGTCGAGAAGGTCGCCGCGGGCCTGCGCGACCTGGGGATCTCGCCGTCGTGACCTCCCTGCTGGTCGACGAGCGCGAGGCGCCGGGCGACGCCGAGACACCGCCCGACCGGGGGGCTCGGGGCTCCCGACGCGGTCTGGTGCTGGGCGTGGTGACCCTCGCCGCGCTCGCGGTGTCGATCGCGGTCGCCACCACGATCGGGCCGTCGGACCTCGGCCCGCGCGACGCCGTGGCGGTCGCGCTGGCCAAGGTCGGGCTCGGGTCGTCGGGCCTCACCGGCATCCAGGAGGCGATCGTATGGGACCTGCGCCTCCCGCGGGCGGTGCTGGCCGCAGCCTGCGGCGCCGGGCTGGCCCTGTGCGGCGTGGTGCTGCAGTCGCTGCTGCGCAACCCGCTGGCCGACCCGTTCGTGCTCGGCATCTCCTCGGGCGCATCCACCGGTGCCGTGGCCATCGTGGTGCTGGGTGTCGGAGCCGGCTCGGCCACGCTGGCCTCCGGGGCGTTCGTCGGGGCGCTGCTGGCCTTCGGGCTCGTGCTCGTCCTGGGCATGGCCTCCGGCGGGACGACCGACCGGATGATCCTCGCGGGCGTCGCGGCCACCCAGCTGTTCGCCGCGCTCACCTCGTTCATCGTGTTCACCGCCGCCGACGCCGAGCAGACCCGGGGCGTGCTGTTCTGGCTGCTCGGCTCGCTCGGCACCGCGTCGTGGCGCGACGTCCTGGTGTGCGGGGGGCTGGTGCTGGCGGGCCTGGTGGTCTGCTGGCTCGCGGCCGGGGCGCTCGACGCGTTCACGTTCGGCGAGGACGCGGCGGCCGCGCTCGGGGTCTCCGTGCTGCGCATCCGGCTGCTGCTCCTCGTGGTCACGGCCCTCATGACCGCCGTCATCGTGTCGACGTCCGGCGCCATCGGGTTCGTCGGGCTCGTGCTGCCGCACGCCGCACGAGCCGTGGTGGGGGCGCGGCACCGGGTGCTCGTGCCCGTCTCCGCCGTGCTGGGCGCGATCTTCCTGGTGTGGGTCGACGTCGGCGCGCGCACGGTCATCGCTCCGCAGGAGCTGCCGGTCGGCGTGGCCACGGCGCTCGTGGGCGTGCCGGCGTTCGTCGTGATCCTCCTGCGGCGGAGGCAGCGCTCATGAGCATCAGCGCCCGCACCGTCTCGTGGGGGGTGCGCGACCGGCTGATCGTCGACGGCGTGGACCTCGACGTCCGGCCCGGCAGCACCGTCGGCCTGCTCGGTCCCAACGGGTCCGGCAAGTCGTCGCTGCTGCGACTCCTCGCCGGTCTGCGACCGGCCTCCTCGGGGGTCGTGCGTCTGGGTGAGGACGACGTGACGCAGCTGAGCCGACGGCAGGTGGCGCGTCGTCTCGCCGTGGTCGACCAGGACGTCACCACCGACACCCAGCCGACCGTGCGCGACGTCATCGGTCTCGGTCGGCTGCCGCACCGCTCGACGTGGGCTCCCACGTCCGCCGCGGACCGGGCCGTCGTCGAGCGGGCCGCCCGCACCACGCGCACGTCGCACGTGCTCGACCGCGCCTACTCGACGCTCTCCGGGGGCGAGCGCCAGCGGGTGCAGATCGCCAGGGCGCTGGCCCAGGAGCCGACCGAGCTGCTGCTCGACGAGCCCACCAACCACCTCGACGTCCGCCACCAGCTGGAGCTCCTGGAGCTGGTGCGGGCGGCACGCACCACCACCGTGATGGCGCTGCACGACCTCAACCTGGCGGCCACGTACTGCGACGCCCTCGTCGTGCTGGCCGACGGTCGGGTCCGGGTCGCGGGGCCACCCGCCGAGGTGCTCACCGCCGAGCTCGTGGCCGACGTCTACGACGTGCAGGCGGTCGTGACCGTCGTGGACGAGGTGCCGCACGTGAGGTTCACCGGGGTGACCGGCGCATGACGTCCGGGGAGCTTCCCTGTGGGGCCGGGTCGTACCGCCCTGGGAGAAGGCGTCGACCCGGCCCACCCGGCACGCGGCGTTGGGAGTGGTGCACGCGCGCCGTCACTGCGTACAACGTGGTTGAAGACGAAACGACACCCCTGGTGTGGGGTGATCCACGTCGCGGTCGTCGCGACCCGTCCGTCCACGCATCGGCGACGAACGTCACTCCCCGCCATCGTCGAACGAGGATGGAGCCATGAGCCCCGGCCCTGACGGCAGCGCTCGCGACCGCGCCGACCGATGCCCCGGTGTGCTGCGTCCCTGGATCGCCGACGACGGCGCGCTCGTGCGGCTCAGGCTGGTCGGCGGGCGGCTGCCGTCGCGTGCGCTCGCGCGGCTCGTCGACGTGGCCGAGCGGCACGGCGACGGGACCGTCGCGCTGACCCGGCGGGCGAACCTGCAGGTCCGTGGGCTGGCTGCCCCCGACGGTCTCGTCCCCCCGGTCGTGGTGGCCGAACTCGAGTCCACCGGCCTCCTGCCGAGCCGCACCCACGAGCTGGTGCGCAACGTCATGGTGTCCCCGCTGTCGGGACGCAGCGGCGGGCTCGCCGACCTTCGCCCCGTCGCCGAGCGGTACGACGCGCTGCTGCGCGGTGACGACGCCCTGGCCGAGCTGTCCGCGCGGTTCCTCGTCGTCCTCGACGACGGCCGCGGCGACCTCGTCGACCGGACCCTCGACCTCGGAGCCGTGGCGGTCGACGCAGGCCACGCGCAGGTCCGGGCCGGTCGGCACTGGGGCGAGGTCGTGCCGCTCGACGTCCTGCCGGACGTGCTCATGGCACTGGCCCACCGGTTCCAGCGGGTCCGTCCGGACGTCGGCACCTGGCACGTCGACGACCTGCCGGAGCACGGCGCCGCGGTCATGGGCGACCTGCACGCCCGCGACCTGCGCACCCAGGTGCGCGCCCTGCCCCTGCCCGAGGGCGTCGGCCGCCAGGACGACGGGCTCGCCTACGAGCACGTCACCGTGCCCGGCGGCGTGCTGCGCCGTCCCGACGTCGACGCGCTGCTCGCCCGCGCCGGCGCCGAGCTGGTGGTCACGCCGTGGCGCAGCGTCGTCCTGCCCGATCTGCCCGCACGACCTCCGGAGACCGCATGAGAGCCCCCACCCGACGCTTCGACTACGAGGGCAGCGGCGCTGCCATCTACGTCGACTCCTTCGCGACGATCCGGCGGGAGACCGACCTGTCGCGCATCCCCGCCGACGCCGAGAAGGTGGCGGTGCGGATGATCCACGGCACCGGGCAGACGGACCTGGTCGACGACCTCGTGGTCCACCCGCGGCTGGTGTCGTCGGCGCGAGCGGCGCTGCGGTCGGGCGCACCGATCCTGTGCGACGCGACGATGGTGGCCTCCGGAGTCACCCGGGCGCGGCTCCCGCAGGACAACGACGTGCTGTGCCTGCTGCGCGACGAGCGGGTGCCGGACCTGGCGCGGGAGTGGGGGACCACCCGGTCGGCGGCCGCGCTCTCGTTGTGGGGCGACCGGCTCGACGGTGCGGTCGTGGCGATCGGCAACGCGCCCACGGCCCTGTTCCACCTGCTGGAGCTGCTGGCCGACGGTGCGCCCAGACCGGCGGCCGTCGTGGGGGTGCCAGTGGGCTTCATCGGTGCTGCCGAGTCGAAGGACGCGCTCGCGTCGTTCGCCGACACCCACGGCATCGACGTGCCGTTCGTGACCGTGCGCGGGCGTCGGGGTGGCTCGGCCATGGCGGCGTCGGCCCTCAACGCGCTGGCGCAGGAGGAGGAGTAGCCCATGTCTGGACGACTGTTCGGCGTCGGGGTCGGTCCCGGCGACCCGGAGCTGGTGACGCTCAAGACCGCTCGGCTCATCCGCGACGCGGACGTCGTCGCCTACCACCAGGGCGTCGGCAAGCGCTCGAACGCGCGGCGGATCGTCGACGACCTGGTGCCCGAGGGCGTCACCGAGGAGGTGCTGCAGTACCCGGTCACCACGGGAGAGGTGCAGCACCCCGGTGGCTACGCGGGCGCGATGGCCGACTTCTACGAGGAGTGCGCCGAGCGCCTGCGTGCCCACCTGGCTGCGGGCCGCGACGTCGTGGTGCTCGCCGAGGGCGACCCGATGTTCTACGGCTCGTTCATGTACCTGCACGACCGGCTGTCCGGCGACTTCGAGACGGAGGTGGTGGCCGGGGTCCCGGCGTTCGCCGCCGCCACGGCGCTGGCCGCCACCCCGTTGGTGCGCCAGACCGACGTGCTGACCGTGCTGCCCGGGACGCTCCCGGAGGCCGAGCTGGCCCGACGGCTCGCCGACACCGACGGCGCGATCATCATGAAGCTCGGCCGCACGTTCCCGGCCGTCCGCTCCGCGCTGGAGCAGGCCGGACGGCTCGACGCGGCGCTCTACGTCGAGCGCGCCTCCATGCCCGAGCAGCGGTGGATGCCCGTCGCCGACGTCGACCCGTCGTCGGTGCCGTACTTCTCGCTCGTCGTGGTCCCGGGCGACGGCCACGGCCGGCGCTACGACGCCCCGGAGCCGTCCGCGGGTGCGGCCGAGGCCGCTCAGGGAGAGGTCGTCGTGGTCGGGCTGGGACCCGGGCCCGACGGCTGGCTCACGCCCGAGGCGTCCGACGAGCTGTCGCGCGTGGGGCACGTGGTGGGCTACGCGCCGTACGTGGCGAGGGTGCCGCAGCGGCTCGGGCTCGTCCGGCACGCGTCGGGGAACACGGTCGAGATCGACCGCGCCACCCACGCGCTGGAGCTCGCTCGGGCGGGTGAGCGGGTGGCCGTCGTGTCGGGCGGCGACGCGGGCGTGTTCGGCATGGCCACCGCGGTGCTGGAGGCGCAGGAGGCGCGCTCGGACCTGCACGACGTCGTGGTCCGGGTGGTGCCGGGCGTCTCCGCCGTCCAGGCCGTGGCGGCGCGGGCGGGGGCACCGATCGGCGGTGACTTCGCGGTCATGAGCCTGTCGGACCGGCTGAAGCCGTGGTCGGTCGTCGAGAGGCGGCTGCGCGCCGTGGCCGACGCCGACCTCGTGCTGGCCGTCTACAACCCGCGGTCCCGCTCGCGCACCACCCAGGTCGCGGACATGCGGCGCATCCTGCTCGAGCACCGCGATCCCGGCACCGTGGTGGTCGTGGGCCGCGACGTCGGCCGCGCCGAGGAGTCCCTCGTCGTGACCACCCTGCACGAGCTGGACCCGGAGTCGATCGACATGAAGTGCCTGCTGGTCGTCGGCTCCTCGACCACCCGCGTCAGCCCCACCGGCGCCGTCTGGACCCCCCGCTCCGTCGAGCCCTGACCGCCTGATCCCCACGTTTCGGACACTTCCGGGGCACTCGGGACGTCTCCAGTGCCCCGGAACTGTCCACAACGGACGGCCTAGCGGCGCTTGGTGGACCGGTCGCGGGTGGGGGAGCAGAGGGTGGGACTCCACGGCCGACGATGAACGGCGTGGAACTCTCCGTACCCGTGGCACGTTGACCTGACGTTCCCCACCCTCGACGAGAGAGCCATGGACCCCAGTCGAAGTCCCCAGACCGTGACCACCCGTGACCCGGAAGGGTGCGTGCGGTGATCACGGTCCTCTCCCTCCTCCTCGGCCTCCTGGTGGTGCTCGCCATCACCGCCGCGACGGGCTACTTCGTCGCCCAGGAGTTCGCGTACATGACCGTCGACCGGTCGCGGCTCAACGCCCGCGCGGCGCAGGGCGACAAGGGCGCGCAACGTGCCCTCGCGGTCACCGACCGGACGTCGTTCATGCTGTCCGGCGCCCAGCTGGGCATCACGATCACGGGACTGCTCGTGGGCTACGTCGCCGAACCACTCATCGGACGGGCGTTCGGGGACATCCTCGGCGGGGTCGGCGTCCCGACCGCCGTCGGCATCGGCATCGGCACGGTGCTCGCGCTCGTGTTCGCCACCTTCGTGCAGATGATCTTCGGCGAGCTGTTCCCGAAGAACCTGGCCATCGCCCGCCCGGAGCCCGTGGCCCGCTGGCTCGCCGTCTCCACCACCCTGTACCTCAAGCTCTTCGGCTGGCTCATCTGGTTCTTCGACCAGTCGGCCAACGTGCTGCTGCGCGCGCTGCGCATCGAGCCCGTCCACGACGTCGACAGCACCGCCACCGCCCGCGACCTCGAGCACATCGTGGCCGAGTCGCGCGACAGCGGCGACCTGCCGCGTGACCTGTCGTTCCTGCTCGACCGGGCGATCGACTTCCCGCGGCGCGACGTCGAGCACGCGATGATCCCGCGCAGCCGTGTCGACGTCGTGCGCTCCGACGACACGGTCGCGCGCCTGCGCGAAGAGATGGCCACCGGCCACTCGCGTTACCCGGTGCTCGACGACGACGAGCGCCTCGTCGGCGTGGTGCACCTCATCGACGTCATGACCGCCACGAGCGGCCCGACCAGCAGCACCGCCGCCGACCTCGCCCGGGACGCCGTCGTGGTGCCCGACATCATGCTGCTGCCGGCCGCCCGCCGGACGTTGGAGGAGACGCGGTCGCAGCTGGCGTGCGTCATCGACGAGCACGGTGGCCTGGCCGGGGTCCTCACCCTCGAGGACCTGGCCGAGGAGCTGGTCGGCGAGATCACCGACGAGCACGACGACGAACGTCCCCTCGCCGTGCCCCAGGGCGACGACGCGTGGCTGTTCTCCGGCGACGCGCATCTCGACGAGGTGGAGCGCGTGCTCGAGCACGACCTGCCCGAGCTCGACGATGTCGAGACCCTGGCGGGCCTCGTCATCGCGGAGGCCGGGGCCCTGCCCGAGGTGGGCGCGAGCATCGAGGTCGACCTGCCGCCCGACGCCGCCACGCTCGTGCTCGACGACCAGCCCGACGCTCCACGCCTGCGGCTCGAGGTGCTCGAGGTCGAGCACTACGTGCCGTCGTCGGTGCGGGTGAGCTGGGTGGTCAGGCCCTACGAGCCCGAGCCCTCCCGCGACGAGTCCACGCACGACGGAGAGGTGAAGTGATGAGCAACCCCTGGGTGGTCCTCGCGGTCACCGTCCTCATCATCGCGGCGAGCGCCTTCTTCGTCGCCGTCGAGTTCGCGCTGCTCGCGGCCAAGCGACACCGCCTCGAGGACGCTGCACCCCACAGCCGGGCCGCGCGCGCCGCCCTGCGCTCGTCGTCGGAGCTCACCGTGCTGCTGGCTGGTTCCCAGCTGGGCATCACGCTCTGCGTTCTCGCGCTCGGCGCCACCGCCAAGCCCGCGGTGCACTACGCCCTCACGCCCGTCTTCGAGGACTGGGGCATGCCGTACTGGGTGGCCGACGCCACGGGCTTCGTGCTCGCGCTCGTCGTCATGACGTTCCTGCACCTCGTGGTCGGCGAGATGATGCCGAAGTCGTGGGCGATCGCCCACCCCGAGCGCTCCGCCACCCTGCTCGCCATCCCGATGCGCGCCTTCATGTGGTTCACGCGTCCGGTGCTCACGTTGCTCAACAACGCGGCGAACCGGTGCCTGGTGATCGTCGGCGTCGATCCGGTCGACACCGTGGCCGCCGGCTCCGACCCCGACGACCTGCGTCACCTCGTGAAGCACTCTGCCGAGGCCGGGGCGCTCGAGGCCGGGTACTCCAGGTCGCTGTCGCGGGTGCTCGCGCTGCGCGACCTCACCGTCGGCGACCTGCTGCGACCCGGGGCCGGGCCGACGTCAGTGGCTCCGGGGGTCACCGTGGCCGACGTGCAGGCCGCGGCCGAGCGCAGCGGGCACCTGCGGATCCTCGTGGTCGACGGAGACGAGGTGCACGGGGTGGTGCACGTGCGCGAGACGCTCGTGCGCGACCGTGACGAGGGCGTGGCCGACCTGGTGCGCGATCCGTTCTTCCTCGACGCAGCCACCCCGGTGCACGAGGCGTTGACCGCGATGCGGGACACCAGCCAGCATCTCGCGGTGGTCCGCACGGCGCGGGGTGTCGGTGTGGTGACCCTCGCCGACGTGCTGACCCGTCTGCTCGACGAGGTTCCCGCCTAGTCCCCACTGTCCGAAACGGAGTGACTAGCCGCGCTTGGTGGACCGGTCGCGGGTGGGGGAGTAGAGGTAGGACTCAGCGCCCTCCGGTCGCGAGACCGCCGGCCCGACGAGGATGACGGCGGCCTGGCGCAGGCCCGCGGCCTCCACCTGGTCCGCCACGTCGGCGAGGGTGCCGCGCAGCACCACCTCGGCGTCCTGCGACGCGTTCGCGACGACCGCCACGGGCGTCTCGGCACCGAGCACGGCCGCGAGCCGGTCGGCCAGGTCACGGGTGCGGGTGATGGCCAGGTGCAGGCACAACGTGGCACCCGTCGCCGCGAAGGTCTCCAGCTCCTCGCTCGACGGCATCGCGGTGGAGCGCGCCTGGGTGCGGGTGAGAACCACCGACTGCACCACCTCGGGCACGGTCAGCTCGACCCCCAAGCGGGCCGCGGCCGCGGCGTAGGCGGGTACTCCAGGGGTGACGTCCCACGGCACGCCGGCGGCGTCGAGCCGACGCGTCAGCTCGTGCAGCGCCGAGTACACCGACGGGTCGCCCGACGACAGCCGCACCACCTCGAGTCCCGCCGCGTGCCCGTCGACGCACGTGGCCGTGATCGCGTCGAGGTCGAGGTCCTGGGTGTCGACGAGGCGTGCGTCGGGTCGGCAGTGCTCGAGCACGGCGTCGACGTAGGTGCCGGCGTACAGCACGACGTCGGCGTGCTCGAGGAGCCGGACGGCCCGCACCGTCAGGAGGTCCGCGGCACCGGGTCCGGCGCCCACCACGTGCACGGTCATGCGCGTCCTTCCTTCACGACCGACCACTGCGTCACCGCACGGGCCGGGGTCCACGACGTGAACGACCCGAGGGGTGCGGCCGTCTCGACGAGCAGCCGCACCAGCTCGCCGCCGTGCTCGGCGTGCCACGCGACGAGCAGCTGCTCGGTCTCGAGCGTGACGCCGTGCACCACCAGGCGTCCACCCGGGCGCAGCGCCCCCCAGCAGGCGTCGAGCACGCCGCGGACCGTCGCACCGCCACCGACGAACACCGCGTCGGGGGTGTCCAGGTCGGCGAGCGCATCGGGCGCTGCGCCCGTGACCACCTGCACCTCGGGCACGCCGAGGGTGCGGGTGTTGCGGACGATCCGCTCGGCACGCTCGGCGTCCCGCTCGACGGCGACGGCCCGGCACCTCGGGTGGGTGCGCGCCCACTCCACTGACACCGACCCGGCGCCCGCGCCGACGTCCCACAGCAGGGCGCCGGGCGTCGGGGCCAGGCGCGCGAGGGCGCTGGCCCGCACGTCGCGCTTGGTGACCTGGCCGTCGTGCTCGAAGGCGTCGTCGGGCAGGCCGGGCACGAGCGGCAGCGCACGCGCACCCGCGTCGCGGACCTCGACGGCCAGCACGGTCAGCGCGCCGACGTCGTCCGTCCAGGTGGTCGCGACACCCTCGGTGCGGGACTCGGTCTCCGCACCCAGGTCGGTGAGTGCGGTCAGCGTGCTCATGCCGTAGCCGTGCGACGCGAGCAGCGCGGCCACGGCCGCGGGCGTCGACGCGTCCGAGCACAGCACCAGCAGACGGGCCCCCGGGGCGAAGGCGGTCACGAGTCGGTGCACGTCGCGGCCCACCACGGTCACGACGTCCGACGACTCCGCGGACCAGCGCATCCGTGCCCGCGCCAGGGCGACGGACGAGACGCCCGGCAGCACCTCGACGGCGTCGGCACCGAGCAGGCCGACGAGCGTGGTGCCGATGCCTGAGACCAGCGGGTCGCCCGACGCGAGCGCGACCACGCGCCGCCCCTCGAACCCGGAGACCAGGTCCGGAAGCCCGTCGCGCAGGGGCGACGGCCACGGCACGCGCTCGGCCGGCACGTCCACGGGGACCATCGCCAAGTGCCGCTCGCCCCCCAGGAGGACGTCGGCCGACTCGACCACGGCCCGGCGGGCGGCATCGAGCCCGGGCCAGCCATCGGCACCGATCCCGACGACGAGGAGGGGGGAGCGAGCGGAGGTCATGTCTCGCGAGGCTAGTGGGTTGCCGCAGCACGGCGGCGCCCCGGTAGCCTGGCGCCCGACCAAACTTCACATGACGCGAGGTGCCCCAGAACCTGGGGAGAATCGGGAAGCCGGTGCAAGTCCGGCACAGGGTCCGCTGCGGTGACCACCTGAGGGTGGAAGTCCGAAGACCGGCCTCGCGCTCAAACCAGCCATGGCGATCGAGCGGGAGCCCTCATGCCACAGCACTACCCCTTCACGGCCGTCGTCGGAGCCGAGCCCGACCAGCTCGACGACATGGCCCTCGCCCTCGTCCTCACGACGATCTCGCCCGCCATCGGCGGCGTGCTCGTACGAGGGGAGAAGGGCACGGCCAAGTCGACCCTCGTGCGTGCCCTCGCGGCCGTGCTGCCGCCGATCGAGGTGGTCGCGGGCGACCGGTTCTCCAGCGATCCTGCCGACTCCGCCCTGTCGCCCGACGGTCCGTTCCGGCCGGACGCACCGGTCGAGTCCCGCCCCGTGCGGCTCGTCGAGCTGCCCGTCGGCGCCACCGAGGACCGCGTGCTCGGCTCCCTCGACCTCGAGCAGGCCCTCGGCAGCGGCGTCACCCGCTACGAGCCCGGCCTGCTGGCTCGCGCGCACCGCGGCGTGCTCTACGTGGACGAGGTCAACCTGCTGCACGACCACCTGGTCGACCTCCTGCTCGACGCGGCCGCGATGGGCCGCTCCACGGTGGAGCGCGACGGCGTGTCCGTGGAGCACGCTGCCCGGTTCGTCCTGATCGGCACGATGAACCCCGAGGAGGGCGAGCTGCGGCCCCAGCTGCTGGACCGCTTCGGCCTCGCCGTGGAGGTGGCCGCGCCGCGCGAGCCGGCCACCCGCGCCGAGGTCGTGCGTCGCCGGCTGGCCTTCGACGCCGACCCGACCGGCTTCGCGGCGCGCTTCGCCGACGCCGAGGCTGCGCTCACCGCCAGGATCAGTGCCGCGCAGGACCTCGTGACCCAGGTGCCGCTCGACGACGCGACCCTGGTCTCCATCGCGGAGCTGTGCTCGGCGTTCGGGGTCGACGGCCTGCGTGCCGACATCGTGACGGCACGCACCGCTGCCGCCCACGCGGCGTGGCACGGGCGCACCACCATCACCCGTGACGACGTGCGCGCGGCCGCCCGCCTCGCGCTGCCGCACCGTCGTCGGCGCAACCCCTTCGACGAGACCGGGCTCGACGAGTCCGAGCTCGACGACCTGCTCGGCCCGGACGAGCCGCCCGCGGGCGGCCCCGACGACGGGGGCTCCGACGGTCCTGACGACGAGGGCCCTGACGACGGGGGTCCCGACGGTGGTGGCCCCGGCGGCGGCAGCGACACCCCGGCCGACGCTCCCGCGCCCGGTGAGGCGCCCGCTCCGTCCGGCGGCGACAGCGGCGAGGGCTCCGGCCAGGCCGCGGAGTCCACGGTCGGCGCCGGACAGCCGGTGCGGGCCCGCCTGCTGCAGGTCGACGGCGTGGGTGCCGGCGTCTCGGGTCGTCGCTCGCGCGCGGTGACCGACGACGGCCGACGCATCGGTGCGCGCACCCCGGCCGGCCGCAGCGGCTCCTTGCACCTCGTCGAGACGGTCCGTGCCGCCGCGCCGCACCAGCACGCGCGCGGACGCGCCGACGGAGGCCGCGTGCTGCTGCGTCCGGCCGACCTGCGCGTCGCCGTGCGCGAGGGACGCGAGTCCAACCTGGTGCTGCTCTGCGTCGACGCCTCGGGCTCCATGGCGGCCCGGCGCCGGATGGAGCAGGTCAAGACCGCCGTGCTCTCGCTGCTGCTCGACGCCTACCAGCGCCGCGACAAGGTCGGGCTGGTCACCTTCCGCGGCGCCGGCGCCACGCTCGACCTGCCACCCACGTCGTCGGTCGACGTCGCCGCGCGCCGGCTCGAGGAGCTGCCGGCAGGCGGCCGCACCCCGCTGGCCGAGGGCCTCGCCGCTGCCGCGGACGCGCTGCGTCTCGAGCGCATCCGCGACCCGCTGCGCCGACCGCTGCTCGTGGTCGTCACCGACGGTCGGGCCACGTCGGGCCCTGACGCCCTGGCCCGCGCCCACCGGGCGGCCGACCACCTCCACCGCTCCGGCGTGGCGTCGGTGGTCGTCGACTGCGAGACCGGCGGGTTCCGGCTGGGGCTCGCGTCGGTGCTGGCCGACCGGCTCGGCGCCCAGCACCTCCCGCTCGGCGAGGTGAGCGCCGAGAGCCTGACCTCCGCCGTCCGCACGGTGAGGGAGGTGGCCTGATGCCCCAGGGTCAGCCGCTGGTCGTCCCCGACGACGGCCTCACCACCCGCCAGCGCCGCAACCGTCCGCTCGTCATGGTGCACACCGGCCCCGGCAAGGGGAAGTCCACCGCCGCGTTCGGCCTGGCCATGCGCGCCTGGAACCAGGGCTGGAAGGTCGGCGTGTTCCAGTTCGTCAAGTCCGCCAAGTGGCGCGTCGGCGAGCAGTCCGTGCTCGAGCACCTGGGCCGCCTGCACGAGACCGAGGGCCTCGGCGGGCCCGTCGAGTGGCACAAGATGGGCTCGGGCTGGTCGTGGTCGCGCAAGTCCGGCACCGACGACGACCACGCCGTCGCGGCCGCCGAGGGCTGGGCCGAGATCAAGCGCCGTCTCGCCGCCGAGACCCACGACCTCTACGTGCTCGACGAGTTCACCTACCCCATGAAGTGGGGCTGGGTCGACGTCGACGACGTCGCCGACACCCTCGCGTCGCGGCCCGGTCGCCAGCACGTGGTGATCACCGGACGCGATGCCGCCCCCCGGCTCCTGGAGGTGGCCGACCTCGTCACGGAGATGACGAAGGTCAAGCACCCCATGGACGCCGGCCAGAAGGGTCAGCGAGGGATCGAGTGGTGACCATCCCGCGCCTGGTCGTCGCCGCGCCCGCGTCGGGCCACGGCAAGACGACGATCGCCACGGGCCTCATGGCGGCGCTCGCCCGCACCGGGCTGCGGGTCTCGGGCCACAAGGTGGGACCGGACTACATCGACCCCGGCTACCACGCGCTGGCCACCGGTCTGCCCGGCCGCAACCTCGACCCCCACCTGGTGGGGGAGGAGCGTCTCGTCCCGCTGCTGCTGCACGGTTCTGCCGGTGCGGACCTCGCGGTCGTCGAGGGCGTCATGGGTCTGCACGACGGCATGCTCGGCACCGACGGCTACGCCTCCACCGCCCACGTGGCCCGCGTGACCGACAGCCCGGTGGTGCTCGTGGTCGACGTGTCCTCGGCGTCGCGCTCCATCGCGGCGCTCGTCCAGGGCATGGTCGCCTTCGACACGTCGGTGCGGGTGGCCGGCGTCGTCCTCAACAAGGTCGGGTCCACGCGGCACGCCGACGAGGTGGTGCGCGCGCTCGAGAGCACCGGGGTGCCGGTGCTCGGCATCGTGCACCGCGACGACGGCGTCGTGGCCCCGTCGCGCCACCTGGGCCTGGTGCCCGCGGCCGAGCGGGAGGACGCGGCGGCCGCGCTCGACCGGCTCGCCACCCGGGTCGCGAAGGCCGTCGACCTGGAGGAGGTCGTGCGCATCGCCCGGTCGGCGCCGACCCTGCAGGGCGCGGCATGGAACGCCGCCGACGAGGTCGGCCCTCCGCCCGCCGGGCCGCGGCGGGTGGTCGCCGTGGCCGGCGGCCGCTCGTTCACGTTCCGCTACGCCGAGACGGTCGAGCTGCTCGACGCCCTCGGCTGCGACGTGCGGGTGTTCGACCCCCTGCACGACGAGTCCCTGCCGGAGGGCACGTCGGGGCTCTACCTGGGTGGCGGCTTCCCCGAGGTGCACGCGGCGACGATCTCGGCCAACGAGCCCCTGCGCCACGCCATCGCGGACGCCGTGGCCGCCGGGGTGCCGACCGTGGCCGAGTGCGCGGGCCTGCTGTACCTCTGCCGCTCGCTCGACGGCGCGCCCATGGTGGGTGCGCTCCCGGCCGACGCCGCCATGACACCGCGCCTGACCCTCGGCTACCGCACGGCGGTGGCCCCGGTCGAGCACCTGCTCGCCCCCGTCGGCGGCCGCGTGACCGGCCACGAGTTCCACCGCACCCACGTCACGCCGTCGGCCGGCGCCGACGACGCGCTCGGTGTCGCCTGGACGAGCGCCCACGGCGAGGCCGGCTTCGCGAGCGCGACGCTCCACGCCTCGTACCTGCACACGCACTGGGCGGGTCACCCCCGCATGGCGGCGCGCTTCGCCGCGGCGGTCCACGCCGCGCCCGAGCGGTCTCGATCCGCCCCCGAGAGCTCCTTCGTCGCCTCGGCGGCCACGCGACCAGCGGCGGGTGACAACCGCCGGCCGCGTGTCGAGGCCGTCTCCCCGCCCGACCCGCTCCGCCACCACGGCGACGCGGAGGCCACCGACGGGCTCGTCGACCTCGCGGTCAACGTGCACGACGGGCCGCGTCCGACGTGGCTCGACCATGCCCTGAGCTCCGCGCTCGACGACGTCGGCCGCTACCCCGACGCCCGCGAGGCCGAGGCGGCCGTGGCTCGTCGTCACCTGCGCGCCGACGACGAGGTCCTCGCGACCGCCGGTGCGGCGGAGGCGTTCACGCTGCTGGCCCGCGCCCGCGACTGGCAGCACCCCGTGGTGGTGCACCCGCAGTTCACCGAGCCCGACGTCGCGCTGCGCCAGGCCGGCCACGACCCGCAGCACGTGCGGCTCGGCCACGACTTCGCGCTCGAGCCCGACCGCGTCCCCGACGACGCCGACCTCGTGGTCGTCGGCAACCCCACCAACCCCACCGGTGTGCTGCACCCCGCCTGGGCGATCCGTGCCCTCGCGCGGCCCGGCCGCGTGGTCGTGGTCGACGAGGCGTTCATGGACGCCGTGCCCGGGGAGCAGCACTCGTTCGCAGGCTCGCCCCTTCCCGGGGTGCTGGTCGTGCGCAGCCTGACGAAGCTCTGGAGCATCCCCGGCGTGCGCGCGGGCTACGTCCTCGGCGACCCCGACCTGCTGGCCGACCTGCGCGCCCAGCAGCCGCCGTGGTCGGTGTCGACCCACGCCGCCGCCGCCATCGTCGCGTGCACGTCCGACGACGCCCGTGCCGAGGCGACCCGTCGTGCCGCCGACGTGGGCCGGCACCGCGCCGTGCTCACCGACGGCCTCGACGAGCTGGGCGTCCACCATCTGCCGTCGTCCGCGCCGTTCGTCCTGGCTCGGGTGGGGCCAGGGGTCCACGGTGCGCTGCGCGACGCCGGGTGGGCGGTGCGGCGCGCCGACACCTTCCCGGGACTCGACGACGCCTGGATCCGCGTCGCCGTGCGCGCCCCTGACGTCACCCGTCGCTTCCTCGCCGCGCTCGCGCAGGTGCGGTCGTGAGTCGGCGCGTGCTCGTGGCCGGCGGCGGCCTGCGCGCCGCAGCGGCAGCGTCGTCGGCCCTGGCCGAGGGCGACACCGTCACGGTCGTGGCTCCCGACCTCGTGGCCACGCTCGAGGACCTCGTCCACCGCGGCCTCGTCTCCTGGCGGCGCGGCGAGCTGTCGCTCGACGACGTGCTCGCGGCCGACGTGGTGCTGCGGGTGCCGGCCGACGGTGCCCATCGCCGCCCGTCGCCCGGCACCCCCGCCGGTGCCCCGGGTGACGTCGTCCTCGTCGGCGCCGGGCCGGGCGACCCCGACCTCATGACCGTGGGTGGCCTGCGCGCCCTGGCCGAGGCCGACGTCGTGGTGACCGATCGGCTCGTCCCGCTCGCCGCGCTCGACGCGGTGCGGCCCGACGCCCAGGTCGTCGACGTCGCGAAGATCCCGGGCGGCCGGTCCACCGGACAGGACGCGATCGACGCGCTGCTCGTGGAGCACGCCCTGGCCGGCCGGCGCGTGGTCCGGCTGAAGGGAGGCGACCCGTTCGTGTTCGGCCGCGGCGGCGAGGAGGCGATCGCCTGCGCCCGCGCGGGTGTGCCGGTGCGGGTGCTGCCCGGCGTCACGTCGTCGGTCTCCGGCCCGGCCCTCGCGGGCATCCCGGTCACCCACCGGGGGCTCACGCAGGGCTTCACCGTGGTCTCGGGCCACGTGCCGCCCGACCACCCAGACTCCACGGTCGACTGGAAGGCGCTCGCGTCGACGGGCACCACGATCGTCGTGCTCATGGGCGTGCGCACCCTCGCCGCCATCGCCGAGGCGCTGGTGGGCGGTGGCCTCGACCCCGACACGCCGGCCGCGGTGGTCGCCGACGCCGGCCTGCCCAGCCAGCGTCGGGTCGACGGCACCGTCGCCACGATCGCGCGCGTCGCTGCCGACGCCGGCATCGGCGCTCCGGCGGTCACGGTCGTCGGCCGCGTGGTCGAGGCGCTGCCGCTCGAGCCGGCACCAGTGGTGTGAGCCGGTGACCCGTCTGCTGTGGATGCGCCACGGCGAGTCCACCTGGAACGTCGCCGGCCGCGAGCAGGGCCGCACGGCCCACCCGCCGCTCACGGACCTGGGGCGGCGCCAGGTGCTCGCTGCCGCCGATCAGCTGGCCGACGCCGACGTCGCCGCCGTGGTGTGCTCGCCCCTGGTCCGTGCCCGCCAGAGTGCCGACCTGGTGGCGGCGCGGCTCGGGCTCGAGGTCGTGGAGGACACGCGGCTGGTCGAGCGCGGTCACGACGAGACGCTCGACGACGTGCTCGGGCGCCTCGCGGACTTCCTGGCGTCGGGCCCGGCCGACGACACGCTCGTGGTGACCCACGGCGACGTGATCGCCTACGTCGTCGCGGCTCTCGACGGCACGGCACCGTCCCTGCCCGCCAACGCCGAGGTCCGCGTGACGCAGTCGTAGGAATCGATCGTGGGAGACCCTCGCGCAGGACCCCTCGACTGCCCTACGATGACGAACGATCGACGGTGCGGAAGCCGGTGGGAATCCGGCGCAGTAGCGCTACTGTGACGCCTCAGCACGACGGGGCGGAGCCAGACCCAAGCCGACGACAGCCATCCATCCACGGGACGCACTCATCCCTCAGGAAAGGCCTGCCATGTCGCAGCTCTCCCCAGCCCGCTCCGTCGACCTCGTCGGTGTGGCCACGCCCATCTCCGTGCGCGAGCTCGCCCCCTGGGCGCTGTTCGTCGCCCTGTTCGCCGTCCTGGCGCTGTACTTCGTCGGTGCCGAGCAGGGAGCGACCTCCCTGCTCGCGGGCGACACCGTGCACGAGTGGGTCCACGACGGACGCCACCTGCTCGGCTTCCCCTGCCACTGATCAGCACTGTTACTGATCAGCCCTGTCGCTGACCAGCCCGACGTCTGACGGCGCCGCACCGAGCCCCGGTGCGCGACCCGTCCTCCCTGCCTGCGCCCGGCGCGGCCCCCACGCGAGAACGGAACCCTGCATGTCCACGTCCCTGACCCCCCGCACCTTCCTGGTCCACGGCCTCGTCGCCGGCCTCGTCGGCGGCATCCTGGCCTTCGTCGTCGCGTTCGCCGTCGGCGAGCCGCCCATCGACGACGCGATCGCCCTCGAGGAGTCCGCGTCCGCCCCGGCCGAGGCCGGCGCGCACTCCCACGAGGAAGGCGCGGCGCACTCGCACGGCGAGGAGGAAGGCGCGGCGCACTCGCACGGTGACGACGAGGCGGGCGGCATCACCCGAGGCCAGCAGGCCGGGCCCGGCCTGCTCACGGCGACGGTCCTGTTCGGCCTCGTGGCCGGTGGCGTCGCCGGCATCGCCTCGGCCTTCGCGGTCGGGCGGCTCGGCGGGCTGCGCCCCGTCGCGTCGACCGGTGTCGTCGTGGCCTTGGCCTACCTCGCCTACACCGTCGTCCCGTGGGTGAAGTACCCGCCGAACCCGCCCGCGGTCGGCTCGGGCGACACGATCGGGGAGCGGACCGCGCTCTACTTCGGCTTCGTGGCCGTGTCGTTGCTCGCCGTGGTGGCGGCCGTCCTGCTGGTGCGGGCTCTCCTGGCGCGCGGACCGTGGCTCGCCGTGGTCTCCGGCGTCGCGCTCTACCTCGTGGTCGTCGGCGTGGCGGCCGTGGTGCTCGCGCCGATCGACGAGGTGCCCGACAGCTTCCCGGCGAACACGCTCTACTCCTTCCGGGTCGGCGCGCTCGCCACGTCGACGGCGATGTGGGCGGGGGTGGCGCTCGTGCTCACCGGCCTCACCGCTCGCACGTGGCGGGCCCGCCAGGCCGACGAGCTGCGTCGAGCTCGAGCCGCGGCGCTCTGAGCCCGTCCCGATCCGCGATGATGCGTCCATGACCGCCGCCTCGACCGTCGACGCCTGGCGGCTCGCCGTGGGCACGCTCACCGCGTGGCCGGTGCGGCCGCCCCGGACGGTCGACCACCTGACGGCCGGCCGGGCCATGGTGCTCGCTCCCGTCGCCGTGCTGCCGCTCGCGATCGGGGCGACCGCCCTTGCGCTGGGGGGCCAGGAGCTGGGGCTCTCGCCGCTGGCCACGGGCCTGCTCGTCGTCGGCCTGCTCGCGCTCGGCACCCGGGCCTTCCACCTCGACGGCCTGGCCGACACCGCGGACGGACTCACCTCCTCCTACGACCGCGACCGCACGCTGGCAGTCATGCGATCGGGTGACGTGGGGCCGGCCGGCGCGGCGGCCCTCGTGCTCGTGCTCGGCCTCCAGGCCGCGGGGGCGGCCTCGCTCGTGGCCGCGGGCGACGCGGTGCTGGTCGGTGCCGCGGTCCTGCTGTCGCGGTCCGGCCTGGTGGTCGTGTGCTCACGAGCGGTGCCTGCCGGGGACGGCTCGGGCCTGGGCGCCACCGTGGCGCGGAGCGTCCCGCTGCCCGTCGCGGTCGTCGCCCACGCGGGCTGGTGCGTGCTGCTCGTCGGGGCCTGCGTGCTCGCGGACGTGCCGTGGTGGCACGGGCTGGCCGCAGCGGCGGCCGCCCTGGTCGTCCTCGGCCTGCTGCTGCGTCGCGCCCACCGTCGCATCGGGGGCGTGACGGGCGACGTGATGGGCGCCGGCATCGAGCTCACCCTCGCCACCGTGCTCGTGGTCCTCTCGTGAGACCGGCCTCTGCAGGTCTGGTGCTCGGGTTCGTGGCCGACCGCCTCCTCGGTGACCCCCGCCGGCTGCACCCGGTGGCGGGCTTCGGGCAGGTGGCCGCGGCGCTCGAGCGCCGCACGTACGCCGACCGACGTGGTGCGGGCGTGCTCCACGTGGGCGCGCTCGTCGGGGGCGCGGGCGCGGTCGGTGTGGTCGCCCGCTCCGTCGCGCGCCGCCGAGGACCCGTGGCCGAGGCGGTGCTGACCGCGGCATGCACGTGGGCCGTGCTCGGGGGGCGTTCGCTGGAGCGCGAGGCGCTCGCCGTGCACGCCCTGCTCGACGCCGACGACCTGGACGGCGCCCGACGCCGCGTGACCCATCTCGTGGGCCGCGACCCCAGCACCCTCGACGTCGAGGGCGTGGCCCGTGCGACGGTCGAGTCCGTCGCCGAGAACACGTCCGACGCCGTCGTCGCGCCCCTGGTGGCCGGTGCCGTCGCGGGGGTTCCCGGGCTCCTGGCCTACCGCGCCGCCAACACCCTCGACGCCATGGTGGGCCATCGCACCCCTCGACTCGAACGCTTCGGCTGGGCCGCCGCCCGCCTCGACGACGTGCTCAACCTCGTCCCCGCGCGACTTTCCGCGACCCTGGCCGTCGTCACCGCCCCGCTCGTCGACGGGAGCCCCGTCGCGGCCGCTCGCGCGTGGCGCCGCGACGCCCGCCATCACCCCAGCCCCAACGCCGGGCCGGTCGAGGCCGCCTTCGCCGGTGCGCTCGGGGTGCGGCTCGGCGGCGTGAACGTCTACGCCGGACGCACCGAGGACCGTCACACGCTCGGTGACGGCCGACCCGTCCACCCCGACGACGTCGCCCGCGCGACGAGGCTGGCGCGTGCGGTCGACGTGGGCGCGCTGCTCGTCTGCGTGCTGGGACCCAGGTCCCTCACGCCCGGTCGGCGGCGCGGTCGGCTGCCCACTCGGCGGCAGTGCGGACGTCGCTGACCGTCTCCACCCCGGGCGGGCTCGGGGGCCGGCGCACGACCACCACGGCCGCGCCCCGCTCGCCCGCCGCGTCGAGCTTGGCGACCGTGTGGCTGCCGCCGGAGTCCTTCGTGACCACCACGTCCACACCGTGCTCGGACAGCAGCGCCCGCTCCGACGCCAGGTCGTAGGGGCCGCGGCTGTGCAGCAGCGTCCAGCCCGGCGGCAGCTCGACCTCCGGCTCGTCGACCACCCGCACGAGCGCGGGGACCTCGCGCAGCGGCTCCACGAACGGCGCGAGTCCCTGCCGCCCGATGCTGAGGAAGGGGCGGCTGCCGAGTCCGACGGTCAGCGCCGCGGCGTCCGCGTGGGAGTCCACCCAGTGCCACCGGTCGGCGTCGGGGTGCTCGCCCCAGCCCGGCCGCGCGAGCCGCAGCAGCGGGACGCCTTCGGCGTCGCACGCCGCCGCCGCGTTCGCGCTGATGCCCGCCGCGAAGGGGTGGGTCGCGTCGACCACCGCCCTCACCCGCTCCTCGCGCAGGTAGGACCGGAGGCCGGTCACGCCACCGAACCCGCCGATCCGTGTCTCGCCGACGGGCAGCCGTGGTCGGGCCACCCGTCCGGCCAGCGACGACGTGAGCGTGACGCCGGCGTCGTCCAGTCGTGCCGCGAGGGCGCGCGCCTCCGCGGTGCCGCCGAGCAACAGGATCATGCGCCCGCCCCCGGCGGGAGCAGGGGCAGGTCGGACGGGGCGCCGTCGCGGGCCAGCCGCTCCAGGGCGTCGACGTCGAGGTGGGTCTCCACCAGGTCGCCCAGTCGGTCGAGCCGCGCCTCGCGCAGGCCCCCGAACGACACGTCCGACGGCGGCAGCACCGTGCCCGCCGCAGCTGCTACGTCGGCCAGCAGCGCCCGGCGGAACGCGTCGCCCTCCAGGCTGCCGTGCCACATCGTGCCCATCACCGCGCCGCTGCGTGCGCCGCCCAGGAACTCCTCGCCCGTCCCCCGGGCGATCCGTCCATGGTGGATCTCGTAGCCCGACGTCGGCGCCCCCAGCGCCTCGCCGGTCGGCAGGCGCAGCACCTTCTCGGCGCCGAACGTCGTCTCGACGTCGAGCAGGCCCAGGCCCTCGACGCTGCGCGCCGTCGACGCCTCCACCGCGTCGGGGTCGTGCACGTGGCGGCCCAGCATCTGGAAGCCACCGCAGATGCCGAGCACGGGCCGGCCCGCGCGGGCGTGCGCCACCACGGCCCGGTCGAGCCCGCGGGACCGCAGCCACACCAGGTCGTCGATCGTGGCCCGGGTACCGGGCAGGACGACCAGGTCGGCGTCGGCGACGTCGCGCGGGTCGGAGACGAACACGACGTCGACGCCGGGCTCGACCCCCAGTGCGTCGACGTCGGTGAAGTTGCTGATGCGGGGCAGGCGCACCACGGCCACGCGCAGCGCGCCTGCGGCTCCCGATCGCCGTCCGTCCAGGTCGAGCGCGTCCTCGGAGTCGAGCCACAGCGACGGGTCCCAGGGCAGCACGCCGTAGAACGGGCGCCCGGTCAGCGAGGTCAGCCGCTCGAGGCCCGGATCGAGCAGCGAGACCTCGCCGCGGAACTTGTTGACGACGTAGCCGGCCACCAGCCGCTGGTCGTCGGCGTCGAGCAGTGCGACGGTGCCGTGCAGGGCGGCGAACAGGCCGCCGCGGTCGATGTCGCCCACGACCACCACCGGCAGCTCCGCGTGCTGCGCGAGCCCCAGGTTCACGTAGTCCGACGACCGGAGGTTGATCTCGGTGGGGGAGCCCGCACCCTCGGCCACCACGACGTCGAACCGCCCCGCCAGGTCGTCGAACGCCGCGTGCGCGGCCGCGGCGAGGTGCCGCCGCCCCTCCACGAAGTCCGTCGCGTCGACGGTGCCGCCGGGACGCCCCATGACCACGGCGTGGCTGCGCCGGTCGCTGCCCGGCTTCAGCAGCACCGGGTTCATCGCGACCTCGGGCGTCGCCCGGGCCGCGAGCGCCTGCACCCACTGCGCCCGACCGATCTCCCCGAACCCGTCGGTGGACTCGCCGCCCAGCGGCACGACCATCGAGTTGTTCGACATGTTCTGCGCCTTGTAGGGCGCCACGCGCAGACCGCGCCGCGCGAAGGCCCGGCAGATCCCCGTCGTCACCACGCTCTTGCCGGCGTCGGACGTCGTGCCGGCGACCAGCAGCCCAGGAGTGCGCATCGCAGCACAGCCTAGAGGCGCACGTTCTAGGGTCGGGCCATGCAGGTCACGTTCCGCAGGCTCCAGCCGGGCGACCTGCCGGTTCTCGCGCGCTGGCTCGCTGCCCCGCACGTGCACCGGTGGTGGTTCCAGGAGTCCACGCCCGAGGCGCTGGAGCGCGACTTCGGTGCGGTCATGCGCGGCGAGGAGCCGGCCGAGGACCTCGTGGCCACCGTCGACGGACGTGACGTCGGCCTCTGCCAGCGCGCCCGCTGGGACGACTACCCCGACGACGAGGCCGAGCTCGCGCCGTTCCTCGACCTCCCGTCCGGCGCCGTGACCGTCGACTACCTCATCGGCGACCCCGCCGACACCGGACGCGGCATCGGGCCTGCCGTGATCGCGGCGCTCGTCGCCGACACGTGGGCCTCGTACGCGGACTGCCCCGCCGTGGTCGTGCCGGTCGCCGCGGGCAACCGGCCGTCGTGGCGGGCACTGGAGAAGGCCGGCTTCCGCCACGTGGGCACGGCGCGGCTCGAGCCCGACAACCCGGTGGACCCGCCCGACCACGTGGTGCTGCGGATCGACCGCCCCCGCTGACCGCGGCTCAGTGCAGGTGCACCCGGCGGCCGGACACGTGCTCGGGGTGCAGCCGCACCAGCACGTCGCGCACGCCGCCGGCCCAGGTGCGTGGGGGCGCGCCCACCAGGTCGGTGGCGTCCTGCGGGCTCGTGCGGCCCCGCACGGTCACGTTCCAGCCGTGCTGGTCCAGCTCGGCCTGGTGCGACGTGGCGAACGCGACGTCCTCGTGACCGTCGGCCAGCTGGGCGAGGAAGCTGTCGGCGGACGTGCGGAAGATGACGTCACCGTCGCGCACCACGTAGTTGACGGGCACCAGCTGCTGCCCGTCGTCGTCCACGAACGCGACCATGCCCACCGTGCGCACCGCCAGCAGCTCGAGGCACTCCGCCGCGTCGATCGGCCTCAGGTCTCCGTGCTGCATGCTCTCCACTCCTCCCGGTTTCACTGATCCCCCTGTGTCTACTCAGTGTGCGCCTGTCGTGGGTGCACACGTCGACCCCGTCGAGGCAGCACACTGTGCTCATGCGTGCCGTCGTCTGCCACCAGCAGCAGCTCCAGCTCACCGACGTCCCCGATCCCGTCCCCGGTCCCGGCCAGGTGCTCCTGAAGGTGCTCCGGTCCGGCATCTGCGGTTCCGACCTGCACGCCCGCGTGCACGGCGACGCGACCGCCGACATGGCCGGGGAGGTGGGGTACGACCACTTCATGCGGTCCACGTCGTCGGTGGTCATGGGCCACGAGTTCGTCGGCGAGGTCGTCTCGTACGGCCCGCGCACCCACGGGCGCTGGAAGCCCGGGACGCGCGTCGTCGCGCTGCCACTGCTGGAGACCGTCGACGGCCTGCACATGACCGGCCTGAGCGAGCACGCCCCGGGAGGCTACGCCGAGCAGATCCTCGTGTCCGAGGCCGTCACCTTCGAGGTGCCCGACGGTGTCGACGTCGAGCACGCCGCCACGACCGAGCCGCTCGCCGTGGCCTGGCACGCCGTGCGCAAGGGCCAGGTCGGCCGCAAGGACGTGGCCGTCGTCATCGGCTGCGGGCCCATCGGCCTCGCGGTCATCCTCATGCTCAAGGCCTCCGGCGTGCGGACCGTGGTGGCCAGCGACTTCTCCGCCGGACGCCGTGCGCTCGCCGAGCGCTGCGGCGCCGACGTGGTGGTCGACCCCGCCGTCGAGTCGCCGTGGGACCGCTTCGAGTCCGACAAGCGCTACCTCACGTCGGCCCCGGACTTCATGGACCTCGGCCTGAGCACCATGAAGAAGCTGCGCGCTGTCCCGTTCCTGCCCTGGCCCCGGGTGTTCCAGGCCGCCGAGAAGCTGGGTGCCCTGCCCACGGGACCGGTGGTGTTCGAGTGCGTGGGCGTCCCCGGGATCCTCGAGCAGATCATCACCGCGGCGCCGCTGCAGTCGCGCATCGTCGTCGTCGGCGTGTGCATGGAGCCCGACACCTTCCGCCCCTCGATGGCGATCAACAAGGAGGTCGAGCTGCGGTTCGCCTTCTGCTACGACCCGGCCGAGTTCCACGCCACGCTGCAGATGATCGCCGACGGGAAGGTCGACCCCTCACCCCTGATCACCGGGACGGTCGGGCTCGACGAGGTCGCCGACGCGTTCGGCTGGCTCGCCGACCCCGAGCAGCACGCGAAGATCCTCGTCGACCCGAGCCGCTAGGCGATCGTCGGTCGCTACGGCGCCTCGGTCGGCCGGGGCAGGGTGAACGGCACGCTGGGCGGCGCCCACTCCTCCTTGCCGAGTCGGGTCATGGGCGCCAGCAGGTCGAAGGCGGGGTGGCCCTCGACGAGCACGTGGTCGGCGACGCTGAACAGCAGCACCTCCGCCAGCACGAGGGTCGAGTCACCCAGCTCGGTGGTCGAGTGCAGGCGGCACTCGATCGCCGCGGGCGAGTCGCGGACCCGACGCGGCGTCACGAGCTCGCTCGGCTCCGTCTCCAGGCCCAGCGCCTCGGCCTCGTCGACCCCGTGCTCGTAGGGCGCACTGCTGCCGTTGACCGCCTCGGTGAGCGGCTGGGTGGCCAGGTTGACCACCAGCTCCTTCGTCTCCAGGACGTTGCGCAGCGTGTCCTTGCGGCCGACGGAGGTGAACGCCAGGATCGGCGGGTTCGCGCACGCGACGGTGAAGAACGAGTGCGGGGCCAGGTTCCCCCGGCCCTCGCCGTCGACGGTGCTGATCCACGCGATCGGTCGGGGCACGACGAGCGCGGTCATGAGCGGGTAGGGCTGGACGCCCTCGTCACCGACCCGCAGGCTGGTGCGGTTCACCGGGCGATCGAGGCGACGTCGATGACGGCGCGGTAGCGCACCTTGCCGTCGACGACCTTGTCGTAGTAGTCGCCCACCTGGTCGGCGTCGATGACCTCGACGGTGGCGGTGATGCCGTGCTCGGCGCAGAAGTCGAGCATCTCCTGGGTCTGGGGGAGGCCGCCGACCATCGAGCCCTCGAGCGCACGGCGGAACGAGAGCAGCGAGAACGCGCCCATCTCCAGGCTCTCGGTCGGGGCGCCGAGGTTGACCATGCGGCCACCGCGGTCGAGCAGACCCAGGTACTGATCGAGCGGGACGGCCGCGCCGACGGTGTTGAGGATGACGTCGAAGGAGCCGCGCAGCTTCCGCAGCGCGCCCTTCTCCTCGGTGGCGACGTAGGCCTTGGCGCCGAACTCGAGGCCGTCGTCCTTCTTCGCGTCGGTGCGGCTGAGGACGGTCACGTCGGCACCGAGGGCGGCGGCGATCTTGACGGCCACGTGGCCGAGACCGCCCATGCCGATCACGCCGACGCGGGTGCCCTCGGTGACACCGTGCCGCACGAGCGGCGCGTAGGTGGTGATGCCCGCGCACAGCAGCGGGGTGGTGGCGGCGAGGTCGACGCCGTCGGGGATCTTCACGGCGAAGTGGTCGCGCACGACGACCTGCTCGCTGTAGCCGCCGTACGTGATGGCGCCGTCGTAGTCCTTCGCGGAGTACGTCTGCACGACGCCGCGGCTGCAGAACTGCTCCTCGCCGTCGCGGCAGGCGTCGCAGTCGAGGCAGGAGTCGACGAAGCAGCCGACGCCCACGGTGTCGCCGACGGCGTGCGCGGTGACGTCGGAGCCGGTCTCCTCGACGGTGCCGATGATCTCGTGCCCGGGCGTCATGGGGAAGATCCCGCCGCCCCACTCGTCGCGGGCCTGGTGGATGTCGGAGTGGCAGATGCCGGCGTAGCGGATCTTGATCCGGACGTCGTTCGGCTTGAGGTCGCGGCGCTCGAGGTCGACGGTCTCGAACGGCTTCCCGGCCTCGGGGACGGACAGTGCGGCAACGGTGGTGGTCATGGAGTCCACGCTAGGCAGGCGCGGGAAGGTCCGCAGGGCGAGGGCACGTGAGATGACCGACGTACGCGGGCCGACGGTCGCCCGGAGGCCCGGCTCGGCGGTGCCGAAGTGTCGGCACGCCGCCCTACCGTGACGGCATGGACGCACCTGGGGGCGAACGCGCCGACCTGCTCGACTCGCTGCGCAAGCACCGGGCACTGTTCCTCGGCACCGTCGCCGGGCTGTCCGACGAGCAGGCCCGTCTCACGCCCACGGCCAGCGAGCTGTGCCTCGGCGGGCTGGTCAAGCACGTGGCCGCCACGGAGGGGGAGTGGGCGCGCTTCGTGGTCGACGGCCCCGCGCCCCAGCCCGACGTCGACTGGGACAGCATCGACTGGAGCGACCCGCCGCAGGCCGTGCTCGACCGGCAGGACGAGTTCCGACTGCTCGAGCACGAGACCCTGGCCGGCGTCGTCGCGCTCTACGAGCGCACGGCGCTCGCCACCGACGATCTGGTCGCCTCCGTCGACCTCGACGCGCGGCAGCCCTTGCCCGACGCCCCGTGGTTCGAGGCGGGCGCGTCGTGGACGGCACGCCGGGTGTTCCTGCACCTGGTCGCCGAGACCTCCCAGCACGCCGGTCACGCCGACGTCCTGCGCGAGAGCATCGACGGTCGCAGGTCGATGGGCTGACCGTGCTCGTCGGCGCCGCGGCACAGGGCGCCGCGGCTAGGCTTCGGGCATGTCGTCGCAGCTGACCGTCGCCGAGGCCGCCGGCCTGCTCGAGGTCTCGACGGCCGAGGTCCACCGGCTCATCGCCACCGGGCGTCTCGATCACCAGCTGGCCTGCTCCGGGCGGTGCGAGCTGCTCGTCAGCCACGAGTCGGTGGTCGCGGTGAGGAGCGCCCGACAGCCCGGCTGAGCCGCGACCTTCGGCCGAGGGGTCGAGCCTTTCGGCCGACGTGGCAGCCTCTGCCCGCGCCTAGCGTGCAGTCATGACTGATCCGTCCGTCACCGAGCTGCGCATGACCGACACCGACCGCGTGTGGACGTTCGTGTTGCTCGGGGGTGGCGGCGGGGCGCTGCTGCTCGTGCTGCCCTGGCTGCTGGACCTGGTCAGCGGGTTCCCCCTCGTGCCGTTCGAAGCGGTGGCGGAGTGGGTGGCCGGCTTCGACGAGCCCTGGGCGTGGGCGGCGCGGCTCGCCGTCGGCGGTCTGCTCGGCTCGGCGCTGGCGGCGTTCGCGATCGCCGACGAGCACCGGATCCTCCTGGGCGACGACCAGCTCGTCGTCGTGCACGGCAGCGATCAGCGCATCCTGCGCCGCGAGCAGGTCGTCGGCGTCCACCGCGACGGCAAGCGCCTCGTGATCGACGGCGACCACGGTCGGGTGCTGTTCGACGAGACCCTCGAGGCGCCGCGGGACCAGGTGCGCGAGGCCTTCCTCGCGCACGCCTACCCGTGGGAGTCCGCGTAGCGCTGCCGCTCGACCTCCCGATGTGCGAGGGTGCGAACACCCTGGGTCACCGATCGCGGAGGAGCACGTACCGATGGCCGACTACGTCATCACCGGCGCGTCCGGCTTCATCGGCCGTTCGCTCACGGAGCGACTGCGTGCCCGGGGCGACGCCGTGCGTGGCATGGACCTGCACGCCGACCCCGCGCACGACGTGGTCGCCGGGGACGTCACGGACCCGGAGTCGTGGAGCGACGTGATCACCCCGGGGGCGACGGTCGTGCACACGGCCGCGCTCGTGTCCAACCTGCCGACGCTGGAGGAGGCGTGGCGGGTCAACACGCTCGGCACGCGGCGGGTCCTCGACGCGGCGGTCTCGCGTGGGGCCGCGCGCGTCGTCTACCTCTCGTCGGTCCGCGCGTTCTCGGACCTCGGCTTCCCCGACGGCGTCACCGAGGACCATCCCCTGAGGCCCGACGGCAACCCCTACGTCGACACGCGCATCGCCGCGGAGCAGGCGGCGATGCAGGCGCACGCGGCGGGCGAGATCGAGGTGACGGTCGTCCGCCCCGGCGACGTGTACGGTCCGGGGTCGCGCCCGTGGACCCTGCTGCCCGTGCGGATGATCAAGGCCAACCGGTTCCTGCTTCCCGCGATGGGGCGAGGGATCTTCAGCCCGGTCTTCGTCGACGACCTGGTCTCGGGGCTGGTGCTGGCCGCCGACCGTGGGGAGGCGGCCGGCCAGGTGTTCACGCTCAGCGGTGGCGTGGGCGTGGAGTGCCGGGAGTTCTTCGGCCACTACTACCGGATGCTGGGCAGGCGGGGCCCCGTCGTGATGCCCACGGCGGCGGCCCTGGCGCTGGCATCGGCCGCGGCCAAGGTGAACCGGGTCCGTCGTGCCGACGACGAGACGAACACGACCGCGGTCCGCTACTTCTGCCGGACGGGCACCTACTCGATCGACAAGGCTCGGTCGATGCTCGGCTACGACCCCGCCGTCGACCTGGACGAGGGGATGCGCCGGACAGAGGTGTGGTTGCGCGACGTCGGCGAGCTCTGAGAAGCCCCCGACGGGCGCCGGATCGAATGCCCCGACGTGCCGAGCCCTGCAATTGCAGGGAACTGGCCCGCGGTCGAGACGTCACGAGGGGGGCGGTTTGACCGGACCGGGGAGGGGTCTGTAATGTTCTTCTTGTTGCGCCGCTCGCCGGAGCACGAGGCCGAAAGGCCGCGTGATCGGAGCGCGCAGAGCTTGTACCGAAACGGTCAACGCCAGGGCTTTCGCCCGGAGACGGACCGCTGACAACGGCAGGCGTCGGATGGAGACAGCAGCAGCATCGCTTCTCCGTCCACCAGGAAGCCTCTGGCTGGCCCACCTCACGGTGTGGTCGTGACAGATGTGCGTCTGATCCTTGAGAACTCAACAGTGTGCCAAAAGTCGACGAGATAATCAGTAGTAACCCTCGTCTGTGGTGTCGGGGCCCTTGTGGTCTTGATGCTGTGGCGAGTTTTGNGGCCCACCTCACGGTGTGTCGTGACAGATGTGCGTCTGATCCTTGAGAACTCAACAGTGTGCCAAAAGTCGACGAGATAATCAGTAGTAACCCTCGTCTGTGGTGTCGGGGCCCTTGTGGTCTTGATGCTGTGGCGAGTTTTGAAATTCCGACAATTGACTGTCAGCAGTCAGTTCTCAGGAATCAAACCATGTAGTGATGTAGCCCGTCTTACGGGTGCATTTTCAACGGAGAGTTTGATCCTGGCTCAGGACGAACGCTGGCGGCGTGCTTAACACATGCAAGTCGAGCGGTAAGGCCACTTCGGTGGTACACGAGCGGCGAACNGGGTGCATTTTCAACGGAGAGTTTGATCCTGGCTCAGGACGAACGCTGGCGGCGTGCTTAACACATGCAAGTCGAGCGGTAAGGCCACTTCGGTGGTACACGAGCGGCGAACGGGTGAGTAACACGTGAGCAACCTGCCCTTCTCTTCGGAATAAGCGTTGGAAACGACGTCTAATGCCGAATATGACTTCCTTTTGCATGATTGGAAGTGGAAAGCTCCGGCGGAGAGGGATGGGCTCGCGGCCTATCAGCTAGTTGGTGTGGGTAATGGCCCACCAAGGCGACGACGGGTAGCCGGCCTGAGAGGGTGACCGGCCACACTGGGACTGAGACACGGCCCAGACTCCTACGGGAGGCAGCAGTGGGGAATATTGGACAATGGGCGAAAGCCTGATCCAGCAACGCCGCGTGAGGGATGACGGCCTTCGGGTTGTAAACCTCTTTCAGCGGGGACGAAGCGAAAGTGACGGTACCCGCAGAAGAAGGACCGGCCAACTACGTGCCAGCAGCCGCGGTAATACGTAGGGTCCGAGCGTTGTCCGGAATTATTGGGCGTAAAGGGCTCGTAGGCGGTCTGTCGCGTCGGGAGTGAAAACTCAGGGCTCAACCCTGAGCGTGCTTCCGATACGGGCAGACTAGAGGTATGCAGGGGAGAACGGAATTCCTGGTGTAGCGGTGGAATGCGCAGATATCAGGAGGAACACCGGTGGCGAAGGCGGTTCTCTGGGCATTACCTGACGCTGAGGAGCGAAAGCATGGGGAGCGAACAGGATTAGATACCCTGGTAGTCCATGCCGTAAACGTTGGGCGCTAGGTGTGGGGACCTTCCACGGTCTCCGTGCCGCAGCTAACGCATTAAGCGCCCCGCCTGGGGAGTACGGCCGCAAGGCTAAAACTCAAAGGAATTGACGGGGGCCCGCACAAGCGGCGGAGCATGCTGATTAATTCGATGCAACGCGAAGAACCTTACCTGGGTTTGACATATACCGGAAAGCTGCAGAGATGTAGCCCCCCTTGTGGTCGGTATACAGGTGGTGCATGGCTGTCGTCAGCTCGTGTCGTGAGATGTTGGGTTAAGTCCCGCAACGAGCGCAACCCTCGTCCTATGTTGCCAGCACGTYATGGTGGGGACTCATAGGAGACTGCCGGGGTCAACTCGGAGGAAGGTGGGGATGACGTCAAGTCTTCATGCCCCTTATGTCCAGGGCTTCAAGCATGCTACAATGGCCGGTACAAAGGGCTGCGAAACCGTAAGGTGGAGCGAATCCCAAAAAGCCGGTCTCAGTTCGGATTGGGGTCTGCAACTCGACCCCATGAAGTCGGAGTCGCTAGTAATCGCAGATCAGCAACGCTGCGGTGAATACGTTCCCGGGCCTTGTACACACCGCCCGTCACGTCATGAAAGTCGGCAACACCCGAAGCCGGTGGCCCAACCCTTGTGGAGGGAGCCGTCGAAGGTGGGGCTGGCGATTGGGACGAAGTCGTAACAAGGTAGCCGTACCGGAAGGTGCGGCTGGATCACCTCCTTTCTAAGGAGCANCCGCCCGTCACGTCATGAAAGTCGGCAACACCCGAAGCCGGTGGCCAACCCTTGTGGAGGGAGCCGTCGAAGGTGGGGCTGGCGATTGGGACGAAGTCGTAACAAGGTAGCCGTACCGGAAGGTGCGGCTGGATCACCTCCTTTCTAAGGAGCATTTGGCTGTCCGGCTTGTCCGGGGAGTCCATTGCACTGTTCGCAGGCGAATGTTCTGCGCAGTGCAGCTCACTAGTGGACGTCGACTATTTGGCCGGCTGTGGATCGATCGTCGTCAGTACATCTCCCTTGGGAGAACGGAACCTCGACGTGAGGACGCAGTTTGGCTTGGCGCACTGTTGGGTCCTGAGGGATCAGGCTTCGGCTTGACCTCTTGGACCGCACATCCCGATGAACCATTCGCCTCTTGGGGCGGGTAGGCGTCGGATCGGGTGCGGGACCGAACGTATCTTGAGAACTTCACAGTGGACGCGAGCATCTTGTAGCAACAACAAGCTACTAAGTGCACATGGTGGATGCCTTGGCANTCGGGTGCGGGACCGAACGTATCTTGAGAACTTCACAGTGGACGCGAGCATCTTGTAGCAACAACAAGCTACTAAGTGCACATGGTGGATGCCTTGGCATCGAGAGCCGATGAAGGACGTTGGAGTCTGCGAAAAGCCCCGGGAAGGTGACAACCGACCTGTGATCCGGGGATGTCCGAATGGGGAAACCCACCTGGAGGAAAGTCCAGGTACCTCTGCCTGAACACATAGGGCAGCTGGAGGGAACGCGGGGAAGTGAAACATCTCAGTACCCGCAGGAAGAGAAAACAACCGTGATTCCGGAAGTAGTGGCGAGCGAAACCGGAAGAGGCTAAACCTCAGTGATGTGATAGCCGGCAGGCGTTGTCACTGGGGGGTCGTGGGGCCGCAATGCTGGTTCTGCCGAATCAGCGAAGAGTCACAAACCATGAGTGAAGTGGAAACCGACTGGAAAGTCGTGGCGTAGAGGGTGAGACCCCCGTACACGTAAGCTCATGGCTCTTTTGCGTTACCCCGAGTAACACCGAACCCCTGAAATTCGGTGTGAATCTAGCGGGACCACCCGTTAAGCCTAAATACTCCTCGATGACCGATAGCGGACTAGTACCGTGAGGGAAAGGTGAAAAGTACCCCGGGAGGGGAGTGAAAGAGTACCTGAAACCATGTGCATACAATCCGTTGGAGCTCTTCCTTGTGAAGGGTGACAGCGTGCCTTTTGAAGAATGAGCCTGCGAGTTAGCGTGGTGTAGCGAGGTTAAGGCGAGGGCCGTAGCCGTAGCGAAAGCGAGTCCGAATAGGGCGTTTGAGTTGCACCATCTAGACCCGAAGCGGAGTGATCTATCCATGGGCAGGTTGAAGCGCGGGTAAGACCGCGTGGAGGACCGAACCCACCTAGGTTAAAAACTGGGGGGATGACCTGTGGATAGGGGTGAAAGGCCAATCAAACTCCGTGATAGCTGGTTCTCCCCGAAATGCATTTAGGTGCAGCGTTGCGTGTTTCTTGCCGGAGGTAGAGCACTGGATGGGCTAGGGGGCCTACAAGCTTACTGAACTCAGCCAAACTCCGAATGCCGGTAAGTGAGAGCGCAGCAGTGAGACTGCGGGGGATAAGCTCCGTAGTCGAGAGGGAAACAGCCCAGACCATCAGCTAAGGTCCCAAAGAGATTGCTAAGTGGAAAAGGATGTGAAGTCGCAGAGACAACCAGGAGGTTGGCTTAGAAGCAGCCACCCTTGAAAGAGTGCGTAATAGCTCACTGGTCAAGTGATTTCGCGCCGACAATTTAGCGGGGCTCAAGCAATCCACCGAAGCTATGGCATTCGTACATGTACCCGGCCCTTTGGGGTCCAGGTGTGCGGATGGGTAGGGGAGCGTCGTGTGGCGAGCGAAGCGGCGGGGTGACCCAGCCGTGGACGCCACACGAGTGAGAATGCAGGCATGAGTAGCGAATGAGGAGTGAGAAACTCCTCCACCGAATGACCAAGGGTTCCAGGGTCAAGCTAATCTTCCCTGGGTAAGTCGGGACCTAAGGCGAGGCCGACAGGCGTAGTCGATGGACAACGGGCTGATATTCCCGTACCGGCACTGAAGCGACCCTGCTGAATCCAGTGATGCTAAGTGCCCGAAACTAGCCTCCAGCTCCTTCGGGAGCATTGGCTAGCAGAGCGCATGACCCGAACTGGTACTAGGCAAGCAATGGTGTGACGCAGGAAGGTAGCTCAACCGCGGCGATGGTAGACCGCGGCCAAGGTCGTAGGGCGAACGGTAGGCAAATCCGCCGTTCATGTGCCTGAGAGCTGATGGGGAGACGATTTAGTCGAAGTGAGTGATCCTATGCTGCCGAGAAAAGCATCTAGCGATGTTTCAGAGCCGCCCGTACCCCAAACCGACTCAGGTGGTCAGGTAGAGAATACTAAGGTGATCGAGTGAATCATGGTTAAGGAACTCGGCAAAATGCCCCCGTAACTTCGGGAGAAGGGGGGCCGGATTCGTGAGTGGACTTGCTCCACGAAGCGTTGAAGGCCGCAGAGACCAGGCCCAAGCGACTGTTTACTAAAAACACAGGTCCGTGCTAAGTCGAAAGACGCCGTATACGGACTGACTCCTGCCCGGTGCTGGAAGGTTAAGGGGACGTGTTAGCGCAAGCGAAGCACAGAACTTAAGCCCCAGTAAACGGCGGTGGTAACTATAACCATCCTAAGGTAGCGAAATTCCTTGTCGGGTAAGTTCCGACCTGCACGAATGGAGTAACGACTTGGGCGCTGTCTCAACCATGAACTCGGCGAAATTGCACTACGAGTAAAGATGCTCGTTACGCGCGGCAGGACGGAAAGACCCCGGGACCTTTACTATAGTTTGGTATTGGTGTTTGGTTCAATTTGTGTAGGATAGGTGGGAGACTGTGAAGCCCGGACGCCAGTTCGGGTGGAGTCATCGTTGAAATACCACTCTGATTGAACTAGATATCTAACCTAGGTCCATTATCTGGATCAGGGACAGTGCCTGATGGGTAGTTTAACTGGGGCGGTTGCCTCCTAAAATGTAACGGAGGCGCCCAAAGGTTCCCTCAGCCTGGTTGGCAATCAGGTTTCGAGTGTAAGTGCACAAGGGAGCTTGACTGTGAGACTGACAAGTCGAGCAGGGACGAAAGTCGGGACTAGTGATCCGGCGCTGGCATGTGGAAGCGGCGTCGCTCAACGGATAAAAGGTACCCCGGGGATAACAGGCTGATCTTCCCCAAGAGTCCATATCGACGGGATGGTTTGGCACCTCGATGTCGGCTCGTCGCATCCTGGGGCCGTAGCAGGTCCCAAGGGTTGGGCTGTTCGCCCATTAAAGCGGCACGCGAGCTGGGTTTAGAACGTCGTGAGACAGTTCGGTCCCTATCCGCCGCGCGCGTAGGAAACTTGAGAAAGGCTGTCCCTAGTACGAGAGGACCGGGATGGACGAACCTCTGGTGTGCCAGTTGTTCTGCCAAGAGCACGGCTGGTTGGCTACGTTCGGAAGTGATAACCGCTGAAAGCATCTAAGCGGGAAGCACGTTTCAAGATGAGGTTTCCCACTGGTTTATCCAGGTAAGGCCCCCAGCAGACCACTGGGTTGATAGGCCGGAAGTAGAAGTGCAGCAATGCATGGAGCTGACCGGTACTAATAGGCCGAGGGCTTGTTTCTTACAAGATTACTGCGCGTCCACTGTGAGGTTCCCGAGATATGAGTCGGGAACATGCTCGATCAGGTCCCCGCCGGGGCTTGTTCGGGTAGATCGATTGATATCTCCATAGAGTTTCGGCGGCCATGGCGAAGGGGAAATACCCGGTGACATTCCGAACCCGGAAGTCAAGCCCTTCAGCGCCGATGGTACTGCGTGGGAGACTGCGTGGGAGAGTAGGACGCCGCCGGACAATCATTAGCGCGAGGCCGCTCCCTTCAGGGAGCGGCCTCGCTGCATTTC